>NZ_WTYM01000033.1 GCF_009827435.1 Croceibacterium salegens
GCCCACCACTCGTTCGCCGCTGAATTCGACCGTAACAAGCCGATCAAGCTGGAAGGCTCGGTCGTGAAGTTCGAGTGGGTCAACCCCCACTCGTGGATCCACATCAAGCTTCCCAACGGCCAGGTCTGGCGCGTTGAGGGCGGTGCCCCGTCGGCTCTGCTGCGTCGCGGCTGGAACAGGAACTCGCTGCCGGCCGGCACCAAGATCATCGTCCAGGCCTTCCAGGCCCGCGACGGCGATACCCGCGCCAGCGCCGCGGAAATCAGCTTCCCCGACGGCCGCGAGCTCTCGCTCGGCAACCCGACGACCGAAGCGGTCGCCGCCGCCGCCAAGCGCGCCGAAGGCAATTAGGTACCCCCCGCCAGGCCCGCACAGGGCCTGACGAAAAGAAGGCCCGCGAGTTCGCGCTCGCGGGCCTTTCTTCGTGCGCCGAGGCATGTCAGGTAGCGGTACTAGAGGAGACCAGACGCCATGACCTTCGACGATCCCGACGTGCAGGCAGTGTTTGCCGAATATGCCGCGAGGCACGAGGCCGATGGCGTGAAGGCACGCGAGCTTGGCGCGGAAATGTTCGCCCGGCGCGACGAGTTCCTGCTGCCGGTCGGCGAAGAGGCGGCATGGCTGCTCCACGCCCTGATCGTCGCCCGCGCACCGAAGCGGATCTGCGAACTCGGCACGTCCTACGGCTATTCGACGCTGTTCCTCGCCGACGCAGCGCGGCAGGTCGGAGCCGAGGTCGTGACGATGGATCTTGCCGACTACAAGCAGGCCCATGCCCGCACCCAGCTCGAACGCGCCGGCCTCGCCGACAATGTCGACTTCCGCTGCGGCGATGCCATCGAACTGCTGGCGCAGGACGACGGCCCGTGGGACTTCGTCCTGCTCGATATCTGGAAGGACCTCTACGTCCCGTGCTTCGAGGCGGTCTATCCCAGGTTGTCGGAAGAGGCAGTGGTCTGCACCGACAACATGATCAGCCCCGAAGCCGCCCGCCCCAACGCCCGCGAACTCCGCGCGGCCATCGCTGCCAAAGGAGACCTGCAGACGGCGCTTCTGCCGGTCGGACAGGGCATCGAACTGACGGTGAAATGGAGCGCGGGGAACGCGAGCCTGTAGAAGCGAAATCAGCCGGCCGCGAGCCGCCCCTCGGGCGGCAGCACGTCCGATTCCTTGCTCCCTTCGGGCGGCTTGCGAGCGCTGAACCCGAAGCCTATCCGGACCTCGTTGGCAGTGAGCGCCTTGCTGTAGAGCCAGCCTTGGGCGTTCTCGCATCCAAGATCGGCCAGGTGGTTGCGGATTTCCGCATTCTCGACGCCCTCGACCGTGATCGGCAACTTGAGTCCCTTGCCCAGCGTCGCCACAGCCTTGACCAGCGCATTGCTCGTCCCGCCCTCTTCGAGCGAGAGGATGAACTGGTGATCGATCTTGATGCGATCGAAGGGAAGCGCCTGAAGTTGCGTGAGCGACAGGTAACCCTTGCCGAAATCGTCGACGGCGATGCCGATCCCGACGTTCTTCAGGCTGGTGACGGTCGCCATGGCTGCATCGAGATCGGTCAGCAGGCACTTTTCGGAAATCTCGAGCTCCAGCCGCGCCGGGGGAAATCCTGTTGCGGTCAGGACCTTGAGAAGGCGCTCCGCGATCATCGGGTCGTTGAATTGCATCGGCGATACGTTGACGGCGATCTTGTAGCTTGACGGCCAGTCCCGGGTGATCTCGAGCGCGTCCTGCATGACCTTCAGCGAGAGATCGGAAATCATGCTGGTGTCTTCGGCAATGGCGATGAACTCGCTCGGTTCGAGCATGCCCTTATCGGGATGCAGCCAGCGCGCCAGCACCTCGAACCCGACCACTTCCTCGCTCCTCAGGTCGAGAATCGGCTGGAAGTAGGGCACGAACTCTCCGCTCCGGATGCCGCGACGAATGTCGGCTTCAAGTTCGTTGCGTTTGACCAGTTCGATCTCCATGTCGGAATCGAAGAACACGAAGCAGTTGCGCCCACGGCGCTTGCCTTCGTACATCGCGATGTCAGCGCGCTTGAGGAGTTCGCCGGGATCCTTGCAATTCTTCGACTGGATGGCGATGCCGATCGAGCCGCCGATAACCGCGACGATGCCCTTCACGCTGACCGGATCGTGCAGCGTCATGACAATCTCTTCGGCCGCATTGGAAAGCGCTTTGCTGGCGATGTCGTCTCCAGCGAAGAAGACGGCGAATTCGTCACCGCCCAGGCGCGCGCAACTTGCATCTGGAGGACAGGCGTTGCGCAGCCGCTTTGCCGCAACCGTGAGCACGGCATCGCCGACCGCATGGCCATAGAGGTCGTTGACGCGCTTGAAGCGATCGAGATCGAGCAGGAACAGCGCGCATGGCAGGCCCGCGGCCTGGCATTCGGCAATGCGTTCGCGGATGTAGCGCCGGTTGAACAGGCCGGTGACCTCGTCGATGTAGGCCAGATCATGCGCCTTGGAGAGCGCGGCGTCGCGTTCGGCGCTGGCCCGCTTGAGCGCAACCGAGCGTTTCCATGAAAACACGATCAGGGCGATGTTGAGCAGGAAGCCGGTTACGTCGTCGGGCCGTATGGCGGACGCAGCATCATTTCCGGCAATGATGAGCGGCAGGATACGCGACCCCGTGTAGGTAAAGACGGCAATCGCAAACAGCGCCACTGTGCCCGTGATCCAGCGACCATCGCTGAACAACCCGACGCGTGGAGCGATTCCTCCAGGTCCCCCGACCATCGCAACCTCCCGCGGTTCTGCATGGGAGGGTTTAGGTTGACGGTGTATATATTCGGTTAAGGGCCTGAAACCAACAGTATTAGTAGCGGTGCATGGGCAAGTATTCGCTCGAATTACCGGATCGCATTAATCTCAAACCGGACGGGATCTCTTCGGACCGACGGCTGAATGCTGCGCTAGCCGACCGGTGCGAGTTCCATGCCCAGATCGCTCGCCAGACCTGGGATCAGCCGGTGCACCTGCGCCGAGATGAAGAACGCGCCGAGCGGGTCTCCGAACATTCCGGCGGTCAGGGGACCGATGGCGCGCAGGGATGGCGCCGCCCTGCCCTGCTCCGAGACAAGACGATTATCCGCATCGGTCACGATGCCGAAGCCGGTCGAGTGCGGGGTCAGCATACCCTTGCGGCGCAAAGCGAAGAGCAGAGGGTTATCGAACTGGCTCGCGCGGTCGAAGCCGGTGCAATTGAGGACCGCATCGAAGGTGACCGTTTCGCGGCTTCCACCTGGCGCTTGCAACGTGGCGAGCAATGCCCCCTCTGCCGTCGGTTCGAGGCCGGCCAGCCGGCTCTTGCGGAATTCCACCTGACCGCGCGCTTCGTGCGCGCGCACCAGGGCGTCGGTCATCGGCGGGGTGCGGAAGCGGTGCGCGTCGTATTGCGCGCGCAAGTGGCGCAGCGCGCGTTGCTTCTCGGCCAGCGGCAGGCGCGGCCAGATGCGCGACAAGGGAAACGCCATCGCGTCGAACGCGGCCTGCCAGCCGAGCCCTTCCGCCGTGGTTTCTGCGGCATGCTTGCGGACGCCGCGAAGGATTGAGAGTGCGCTCAGGTCCTCCGCTGCAAGGTAATCGGGCAAGTCGCTCTCCAGCAGGTCGAGCGGGATGACCGGCGGCGGTGGAAGGTCGGTCAGCGGACTGACGATTCGAGCCGGCTGCGGCTGGGGACGTAAACCGTGGCGCGAGATCGCGGTGATCGTCCCACGATGGCCGCGCCCGAGGAGCGAGGCGATGATGTCGAGCGCTGTCAGACCCGCTCCCACGACCAGCAACCGCGCATCCGGCGCGACATCGGAAGTGCCTGCATGCAGCGGATCGAGGTGGATGCCCGGGTGGCCAGCAACAGCGCCCGTCATCGCCGCCGGATGACGGAAACGTGGATTGCCCGTGGCCAGGATGACCTGCTCGCCGGCCAGCTTGCTACCGTCGTCGAGGACCACGGTCGCGCCCGTACCGTCCATTACGCAATCCACTGCCCTGCCCCGCACGTGGCCGATCCGCGTGCCGTTCGGCATAGCAGCGTGCGCCGCCACCGTGTCGCTCAGATAGCGCCCGTAGTCGCTTCGGCGCGCAAAGACCTCACCGCTGGCGACGCCCGCGCCGGGATCGCTCTTACGCAGGCCCTGCGCATCGAACCAGCGGGTGAAGTGCCATGGATCGGCGACGTCGATCGAATGCGCCAGAGATATGGCGTTGAGCCGGTAGGACGGGTCGGCGGTGTCGTAGGGCAATCCCGGCCCGATCGAGGCAGCCGGCTCGATCACGACGATTTCGAGCGGTCCGGCGATCGTGCGCGCCAGTTGCACGGCTGCCGTTGCGCCGCTGAACCCGCCCCCGACGATGATGATCCGCGGTGCTGCCATCGCCAGCCATGGTTGGCGCAACCGCCGACCTGCTACAAGCCGGGGATGCAAAACGTCGTTGCGGTGGTGGCAATTCCTCCGCATGGTTTACGCGGGGGTGCCAGATGACCGACAATTGTTCAGAAATCCGCGCCGCATGAGCGAGAGCGGCTCGAAAAGAACGGGCCAGCTCGGCCTGATCGCCGCCACCGCCCTCGTCATGGGCAACATGATCGGCTCGGGGGTCTACCTGCTGCCGGCGAGCCTCGCGCCCTACGGCTGGAACGCCATTGGCGGCTGGATCGTGACCATCGGAGGGTCGCTCGTGCTGGCCTGGGTCGTCGCCTGCCTGACGCGGCAGGTGCCTGAAGCGGGCGACCTCGTCGGCTGCATCACCAAAGCCTACGGAAAGCTGACCGCGTTCCTGGTCGGCTGGATCTATCTCGTCACCGTCTGGGTCGGCGTCGTTGCCGTCGCCGTGGCGGCCATTAGCTATCTGTCGAACCTGTTCCCGGGCATCGAGACAGTGCCGTTCGGCCCCGCCATCGGTGCGCTGGTGATCGTCTGGGCGATTACGCTCATCAACCTGCGGGGTGTACGTTCGGCGGGCGATTTCCAGGTGCTGACGCTCGCCATCAAGCTGATCCCACTGGTCATGGTAATCGTCATTGCCGCCGCCCTCCTTGCGGGAGGGAATGCGGAAGTCGCGCCTCTGCAGTCGCACGAAATCTCCTTCTCCGCGATCTCCGGCGCCGCCACGCTGACGCTGTTTGCCCTGCTCGGCTTCGAGGTGGCGGGCGTCGCGGCCGAGCGGGTGCGCAATCCCGAGGTCAACGTCCCGCGGGCGACGATGTGGGGCACCGCACTGACGGGATTGATTTACCTGTTCGTATGTTCCGCCGTCGCCCTGATGCTGCCGCAGGACGTCGCCACCACCTCTGCCGCGCCGCTTGCCACGTTCGTCGAACGCTACTGGAGTGCGGGACCGGCGGCGCTGGTTACCGTGTTCGCGATCGTCAGCTGCTTCGGAGCGATCAACGGCTGGATCCTGATCCAGGGCGAAATGCCACGTGCCATGGCCGAGAAAGGCGAATTGCCCGGTTGGTTCGGGGTGACCGACGCGCAAGGCACGCCGCGCCGCGCACTAGTGACCGGCTCGGTCATCGCCAGCGTCTTCCTCCTGCTCAACGGCAGCCGGTCGATGCACGGGCTGTTCGACTTCTTCCTGCTGCTGACGACCTCCGGGGCGCTGTGGTTCTACCTGGTCATGGCAATGGCGGCGTGGCGGCTGAAGGTCGCGAGGCCATTCGCCGTGGTCGGTGTTGCCTACTCGTTGTGGACGTTGTGGGGCGCCGGGCTCGAGGCCGACCTGTGGAGCTTCGCGCTCATGCTGGCCGGTCTGCCGCTCTACTGGTGGACCCGGCGTGATCAGGCCGCCCGGCCCGCGGCCTAGCTCCCGGGCGCGAGCCGTTCGGCGATATGCGGGTCGCGAAAACGGATTTCGTTCTGCGGGAAGGGAATCTCGATCCCCGCCGCGCCAAACTTCTCCAGCAACGTGAGGTAGAGTTCAGAGCGCACACGTCCCATCTCGCGCACGTCGTCAATGTAGGCGAAGACCCTGAGCGCGAGCGAGCTGGCGCCAAGTTCGGTCACCGTGACGCTCACCGGCGGTTCGGACATCACGTTCTCGTGCGCTTCGGTGACTGCCTTGGCGAGTTCCATCGCCTTGCGCACGTCGCTCTCGTAGGCGATCCCGATCACCAGCTCGACGCGGCCGTTGGTGTCGGCGAAGGTCTTGTTGTGGACGATGCCGGCGATCAGTTCGGAATTGGGCACTATCACGTCGTCGCGCTCGAACGACTTGATGCGCGTGGCGCGCACGGCGATCTTCTCGACCACGCCGCTGACCGAACCGACGGTGATCCAGTCGCCCTTCTTGATCGGCCGTTCGATCAGCAGGATGATCCCGCTGACGAAGTTCGCGACCACCGACTGCAGGCCAAAGCCGATGCCGACCGAGAGCGCGCCGAAGACTATCGCCAGGCTCGACAGGTCGAGGCCCGCAGCGGCAATCGCCACCAGCAGCGAGAGCAGCAAGCCGACATAGCCGACCCCGGTCACCAGCGCGCTGCGCGTGCCTTCGTCGAGGCCGATCTGCGAGAACAGCGTGTACTGCAGGATCCGCTGGGTCCAGTGCGTGATCACGTAGCCGGCCAGGAACACCCCGAAGAAGATCGCCACCGTCTTGAACGAGATCTGCATGTCGCCGATCTGGATGCCGTCGCGCAGGTAGGCCAGCAAGTCGAGCATCTGCGCCGCGCGCACGCCCCAGAATGTGGAAATGAACGGCATCGCGACCAGCAGCAAGGCCACCGCGATCAGGAAATGGGCCACCGGGTGGTTGCGCGGCGTTTCCGGGCGCAGGCGGTCGATGAAGCCATCGCTGAGCTGGCAAAGGCGCCGCCAGGTGATGAGCGTAAAGGCAACGACGGTCAGCGTCTCGATCGTCGGCAGGAGGATCTGCCGCGACAGCGCGATGTATCCGATGCCGCCGGTCACCACCGCAGCTATGCCGGCGAACGCCATGGCCTTTGCCAGCACCGGCACGAACTGCACGTCCTGGTGCGCCTCGGGCAGTTCCAGGCTGCTTTCCGTCCCTTCAGGTGAAATCTCGGGCTGCACGCGCGATGCCTTGAGCACGCTGCCGAGGCGGAACAGGAGGAACGCCATCGCCAGTATCAGCAGGAATGGCGCAACGGACGCCGCGCGATCGCCGTAGGGATTGGTGACCTCGACCAGTTCGAGACCCGCCTCGAGGCTGATCACCACGCCAAGCAGGATGAAAACGACCAGCGCCTTCTGCGCGCCCGAATTGGTGATTTGCAGCTCGCGGATCTGAGGGACATCGGGCGACAGCAGGCTCTGACCCAGCCAGTAGGCGATCACGGTAGGCAGGCCGATCACGAGCATGATCGATGCCGCTAAGTTGGCCATCTCCGGACTTGTCGCCAACGACAACGCAAGCGCAGTCGTGGCGCCGACACCGGCAAGCAGGATTGCCAGCAGGACAATGTCGCGCGCAATCGAATAGCCGAAGACCGCGATCCTCCTTTCGCTCAACTCAAGTCGTCTGCGCACGAACTTGAGCCAGTATCGCTGGACGTAATAGGTCAGCCCGAGACCGACGATCATCGGCACGAATGTCGCCAGCAGTGCGCCGAGGCCGGTCTGCTCTTCACCCGACCGCAAGGCGGCAAGCTTGCTCCCCGTTTCGCCGGCGAAGGAGACCCAGGCCGCAGGGTTAAGCGGAGTCGGTGAGCGAGCGAAGAGCTGGTCCATCTTGAGATCGGAAATCTCGTCGTCGAGCTGCTCGACCTGTATCTGGTAGCGCAAGTAGTCGCGGCGAATTGCGAGACGCGGCGCTTCGAGTCTGCGCAGGCGGGTTTCGAGATCGAGCCGCTCGCTCTCGATCAGCGGGGATTCCGTTTCCCCTTCGGCCGGGCGCGGTCCGAGGTCCTTGATCGACGCATCGAGCACGAGCGCATCGAGGCTGCGCTTCTCGCTCATGACCTTGGTGCTGTCGCGCAGCTTGGCGAGTTCGGCGCGCCTTTTCTCGAGTGCCTCGATCCGCTCGCGAATACGTAGCGCGTCGCTCTTGGATTCTACGGCTGGTGCTGCTGCCGTAGATGCCGGGCCGGGTGCGGCGGCGGCAAGCGGTGCTTGCAGCAGCAGGCCCGTTGCAACCGCCAGCAAGGCGGCCAGCAGGTGTCGGAGCACAGGCTTCGGCTTCAGTTCGGAGAGAATTCGAAAATCCCCCCGTCCAGCTTCAGGGCGAGGAACAGGTGACCGTCACGCATGGTATAGCTCGCCACGTCGGAAAGGCGCGCCGCGAGCATTTCGCCCATGTCGGGCGGTGGGCACAGGGCGCGGGTGACGGCGGCAGGCCCGAACGTCAGCGATCCTCCAGTCGCGCTCGTGTTGCCGACACTGTAGTTGGCCGAGCCGCGGTTGCAGTCGAGTTGCATTGCTGCCCTGCCGTCGGTGCCAAACGCCAGCGTGTAGTCTTTCCCGGCGGCGGGCTTGGTTGCCCCCTGCGCATCGTCCATCGACTGGAAGGAGACGAGCTTCCACGAAGTGCCTGCCAGCCCTTCCGCCGCGCCCCCGTCTGGCGTGGTGGCACACCCTGCGAGGCCGAGCGCGGACACAGCTGCTACGGCAATTGCGAAATGGCGTGTCATGGCACTTCCTTTCATAACGATAGGCTGCGGCCCGTTCAGATTTCCCCCTCGTAGGACTTGGGCGACTGCAATGGCCTGATCCACGTCACCGATTCAACCGTCCAGCGCGGATCGGCTTTCTGAAGCAGCGGGATGATCCCCTTGAGATGGTTGGCGCCATAGGTGATGTAGATCTTGTCATGCGGGTCGCTAACGATCCGCTCCACCAGCTTGCGATTGCGGAAATCGAGAATGATCTTTTCGATCTGGCGCGGATCGCTTCCGCCTTTGGCGATGTTGCTCATCATGTAGCGGCAGACGTAACCGCTGAGTTTCTTCTGGTCGGGCGTCAGCGTTTCGGCGACGTTGACAGCTCCCACTTCGGTGCTGCCGGCCTCGGCCTCCGCGGCGCGTTCCTTCGCGTATCCGGCGGCAAAGGTCGGATCGGTCTTCATCAGCCGCTCGAATTCATTCTGCATATCGAGCGTATCGACATCAGCCGCCACATGTCGGTCGGGATGCTCCTTCATGTCCTTCTGCAGCATGCCGAAGTAATCTAGCTGGAACTGCAGGCCGCAGGTCTCGCCCAACATCTTGTAGTTGGCCGAAAGGTCGCCCCCGCCCGCAAGGTTGTCGGAGAACCACTTGTCGCCGGCCGGGTTTGGCTGGACACCCTCGTAGTAGAGCACATAGCCGTCCGATAGCGCCTGCTCGGCATCGTAGACCACCTGCTTGTAGAACGGCTCGGACCCGATGTGCATCATGCCCTGGTAGACGACCGTCTTCTCGCCGTTCGTCAGCACAGCGCGCGGCAGCAGCGCGGGATCGGTCTCGGCCTTGACGGCCATAAAGTAGATCGGCGCCGCGCAAAGGATGCACAGCACGCAGAACGTGGCGAGCGCGAACTTGAGCCAATCGTGCAGGAAGCCGTGCACCGGCCCGGCAAAACGCCGGTAGAGCCAGGCGAAAGCGGCGCCGAGGAGAACCGCCAGCACTATCGCCAGCACAACCAGCACGGCGGTTGCGTCGAACATCACTGGCAAGGCCAGCAGGCAGCCGATGATCAACAGGGCCCAGAGGATTGCGGCAATCCGTATCTTCCACAGCGTTGCCTCAGGCAAAGCTGCCACCTGCGCTCCCGATCCGGCCATAGAGACACTCCCCAAGAGTTGTGGCAGTGTGCACCGCGCCCGGGCACCTGGCAATATTCCAAAAGGTTGCCTCTGCCGGAAGCTGCCCTACTCCCAGAACGCCACGCTGCGGCACTCGATGCTTTCGCGGATGTTCGCAGCGGCAAAGCTCGGGTCGATGAAGGCGGTGTGCGGGCAGCGCCAGGTCTTGGAGTGGTCGCTGTCGTGGAACTTGAACAGCAGCGCGTCGTCGGCCTGCATGTTCGAGAAGTACCACCAGCGCATCGCCGGATTGTGGCTGAAGATCGAGGCGGCGAGCATCTTGTCCTCGCCCTCGACCGGTTTCTGCGCGTCTTCCTCGCTCGGGAACTCGTCGACAATGAACAGGGTGTTCGATTTCTCTTCGCCGCCGAAGCTGGTGCGCCCGTCGCAGACCGCCAGTGGCACGTCCTGAGGCGGGGGTGAGAAGGTGCGCCAGAACGAACTGACGAGGAACCGCTTGTAGCCTGAGCCATCGGGGAAGTGCTTCTTGTATGTCGCATCCGCCATCATCCGCGCGGTTGCGGTGTTGGTGTCGACGTGGGCCTCGCCCGCCGGAGGCTGCAGGCCGCCGGAGTGCGTGTAGCCTTCGACCTTCTTGCTGGCGTGCTCGGTCAGGTCGGCCGAGGTGCGGAGCATCCAGCCCCGCGCGACGACCTTGTCGGCGCCGGTCAAGCGCTTGACCGCCGCCTCGACCTCGCTTTCGTAGAGCCGCTCGACCATCTCCTTGTCGTGGAAGTCGGTGACCGCCGTCGGGCACCTGGCGATGCGGAACCCATGGACGTCGAGTTCGAAGTGGTCGCGCATCGGCATCCCGTCGCGCACCGTGACCTCGTGGTCGGAATAGGTCCCGGTGTTCATCTCCTTGCCCGCGCTGACGTAGCGGCGAGTAAGGAAATCACCCGGATCGACGAAGCGGATCATGGTGCGCACCTGGCGCGCAGAGTCCTCGATGTCGTCGTACGGGATCGCGGCGGTGGCCATGGCGGGTCTCTCCGTATCGAACTATTCTATCGTTCGTTACGATTGTGCATTGGGCAAGCGCGTTGCGCAAGCGTGCAGGCGCCCCGCTACGCCGGCAGGTCAGCCGGTCACAACACCCACTGGATACGCGTGAGGATCGTGTCACTTTCGCCGGTGAGGCCGTCCCGGTCGAGCCAGGTGTGGCCCCAGGTCACACCGAACTTCCAGCGGGTCGTCGCCCACCAGTTGAGGCCCAGCATGGTCTTCTTGAAGCTGCCGCCGTTGATGCCGTTGTCGTCGAGGTCGACCTGAGAATAGCGGGCGACGAGTTCGGGAGCGCCCCAGCGCCCTTTCGGGATCACCCGCCGGGCATAGCCGACGTTGCGATCGTAAGGACGCGTTTCGCCGGTCAGGACCCAACTGCCGGTGATGTACCAGCCCGTAAACTTGGGATCGCCGTAGAACGGCGAATGTACCTTGGCGAGGATGTATTCGCCGAGGAACGAGACCGGGCCAACGTTGAACAGTGCCTCGCCGCCGAAATGGTTGGCGTTGTCGGCGGCGAAAGTATCGGTATCCACCGCATTGTCACCGGCATTTGTTTCGGCGCGACCCTTGTATCGGATGGTCCCGTCGGCCGCGACGTGCCGGTAGGACAGGCCAATGTGGAAGAACTGGTTCTGGTCAGGCACATCCCATAGCAGGCCGGTGGCGCGGACCGTGTAGTCCCACCCGCGGTCGGTGGTGCTGTTGAAGTCCCACTTGTCCCTGAAGGCGCCGACAGCAATCGTCGCGCGTTTGTCCTCGCCAAGGACCTGGATGATCTTGAAACCGAAATTGCGCGAGACGAAGAACGGATTCAGCACGCGTTCGTTCTGCGGCAGGTTGGCGGAATCGCCGACCATTTCGTAGGAAAAGGTCTCCTTGGTCTTGCCCACCGTCAACTTGGCGTTGGCGCCCAGCGGGAAGGTCAGCGCGGCGTCGGTCAGTTGCCAGTCCTGCGCCGGATCGGAGGCGAAACCCTTGTACTCGCCGCTCACCTGGAAGCTCACACGATATTCCCCGCCAATCGAGCCCGAAACAGTCAAGCGGGCCGAGCGGACCTGGAATTCGTCGTCCTGCACACCGATCTGCGCGATGTTGTTCGCGTCCTGGTGGAAATCGGTCCAGTCGCCGATCCCGACCAGCCCGAACTTGATCTTGATGAACGGCAGCGGCTTGTCCGGATCCGGGGCCTTGTGCGGGGGAAAGTCGGGAATGATGTAGTGCGGCGTCTCGTTGACGGTCGCAACGTCCTTCCCGGTGTGATCGCCTATCGGTTCTTCCAGCGATTCCGTATTCTGCGCCCTGGCGGGAAGCGCGAACGCACAGGCCGTGGCCAGCGCGATGGGAAAGAAGACAGGCTTACGGCAAGCGCGGCTCAGCATGGTCGATGCCCCGACGTGATTTGCGTCTGGATCGTCCCAATCGCTCCGCCACAATATCGGGTGAATTACCGATCCGACCTCAATCCGGCCTTGCCTTATCGCGGGCCGGCGCGAACGGAACGCCCGCGCCGGCCGCGCCGGTCAGGACCTTTTCTCGATGTTGCGCGCGGCGAGCATGAGGCCCTTCGCCTCAAGCTGGGCGGCAGCGTCGGCCAACAAGCCGGTCCGGCATCGGTCGGCCGATTGCAGGTCGCGAACTTCGCTCAGCCGGCCGCAGGCCCTGCTGACGTCGAGATCGATACGCTTGGCCAACTGCCTTGCGCCTTCGGGCGTGGCGACATCGCGTGTGTCAAACTCGATCGGCACGCGCAGGTCCTGTGCCTGGGCGGGAATGGCCGCAGGCGCGCAGGCGAGAGCGGCGACGGTGGCGGAAGTGAAGACAAACTTGGTCATGGGGAAAATCCTGAATTTCGTTTAATCCCTGCTGCATGACCAAAGATAGGCTCCGGACCGCGGCCGACTACGAGCAAATTGGCGTAAATTGGCGCAGAATGTAGCGTTGCACCGGGATCCCGCGACATCGATGAACGCCGGATGACTCTCAGTACCTCTCGCAGGCATTTCCCGATTGCGCCGGCGGGTTCGCCCGGCCATGATTTGGATAAAGTCAAATAGGGGGAGATTCGGGATGAGCGCACTGCCGCCGACCGTCGACGATCGCGAAATCTGGGATGCCTGGCTCAGCATGTTCAAGCTGCCGATCCTCAACACCGCGATCGCGGTGGAGTTGTTCCCGGCCATCTCCGACAAGGGACTGACGACCGAAGACCTGGCGGCACAGCTCAAACTCGACGCGCGGGCGCTGGCCATGTTCCTCGCTGCGCTATGCGACATGGGCTACGTCGAGAAGAGACTGGGCAAATGGCAGGCGACGAGCCTGGCGCGCACCTGGTTCCACCCCGACGGCAAGGGCAACTGGAGCCACTTCTTCGACGCGATGGATCGCAACGAGCACCTGCGCAGCCGACTGCTCGAATCGATCCGCACCGGCAAGCGCCCGGCCAGCGGGACCGACGAACGCCCGGTCGGGTGGGAACAGGGCACGATGCCGCAGGAAGTGGCCGAAAACATCGCCCGCTTCATGCAGGCACACAGCCAGGCCCCCGCTCTCGGCGCCGCGCGCATGCCGGTCTGGGGCGAGGTCACGCACCTGATGGACGTCGGCTGCGGCAGCGGGGTCTACGGCATCGAGATCGCCAAGGCCTGGCCGGACATCGCCGTGACACTGATGGACCTCAAGGAGGTCGCCTTCGAGGCGGGCAAGTACGTCGCCGCGGCCGGTATCGGCGACCGGGTCGGAACGGCGAGCGTCAACATGTTCACCGAGGAATGGCCCGACGGACCGGACGCGCACTTCTTCTCCAACGTGTTCCACGACTGGAGCGACGAGACCTGCGCCGATCTTGCCGCCCGCAGCTTTGCAGCGCTGCCATCGGGCGGTCGGATCTTCCTCAACGAAATCCTGATGAACGACGACTACACCGGCCCGTTCCATGCCGCCGCGTTCAGCCTGCTTATGCTCACCGGCACGCTCGGCAAGCAGTTCAGCCTCGCCGAGTTCAAGGTCATTCTCGAAGGTGCGGGCTTTACCGATGTTTCCGCGCAGCGCACCGGCGGCGGCTATTACTCACTTGTCAGCGCGCGTAAGCCCTAGAGGCATGATTGGGCCAACCGGCGCAAAGACTTACGCTCTGTCGCAAATAGATGTATGCCCATAGGACTGGCGCGACACCGTGGCGTCAACTTGAGCCATGGAGGGGGCTGCGTCCAGCTTGGGGAGTGTTCGTATGCATAGCTTGCGTGGAATGATTTCGTGTGCCTGCGCCGCCGCACTTGTCGTGACGCCCATCTCGGCAACAATCGCCTCAACACCGTCGGGGCTGCGCGATGTCGTCGGCATGCGCGGCAGCAGCGGTGAATCGGAGCTGCAATCCCGGGGTTGGCAGGCAACCGACAAGTGGTCGGAAGCCTCGAACGGCAAGTACGTTTACTGGTGGAACAGCTCGAAGAAGAAGTGCGTGCGTGTTTACACCACCGATGGGCGCTACGCAGCGATTGACGAAGTCGGCAGCAAGGATTGCGGCAAGAACGATGACGGCACGGCCATAGCCGTCGCTGTCGGCGCGGCAGCGCTCATCGGCGCCATCGCCCTCGCCACCAGCGGCGACAAGGACAAGGATCGCTACGACAACAATCGTGGCCACCTCTACAACCAGGGCTACGGTGACGGTTACGCCGGCCGCCGCTACAACGGCAGCGGCAACGAGTACTCCGAGGGCTACGGCGCCGGCATGCGCGCGCGCAACGGCAACGGTTCCTACGGCTATGGCGGCTGGCGTGACCTCGTCGGCCGGTCGAACGACTATGCCGATTCCGAATTGCGCAACCGCGGCTTCCTCTACCAGGGCAAGGACGAGCTCAGTTCGGGCCACGAGCGGATGTACTGGCAGCCGCGCAGCGAGACCTGCCTGCGCGTCCGCACCGAAAGCGGAAACGTCCAGAACATCGACGTCGTCCGCAAGCGCAACTGCCGCTGAGGAACCGACGGTAGGGCGGCGCGGGCGGACAACGCCGCGCCGCCCAATGCAAGGCCCTCACCGCTGGCCTTCGGTTATTCTTCCCCCATCCGCAACGCCGCAATAAACGCCTCCTGCGGGATGGAGACGTTCCCATATTCCCGCATCCGCGCCTTCCCCTTCTTCTGCTTTTCCAACAGCTTCTTCTTGCGCGTGATATCTCCGCCGTAGCACTTGGCGGTCACGTCCTTCCTCAGGGCGGCGATGGTTTCGCGGGCGATGACCTTGCCGCCGATGGCGGCCTGGATCGGGATCTTGAAGAGGTGGCGCGGGATGAGGTCTTTCAGGCGCTCGCACATGCCGCGGCCGCGTTCCTCGGCGACGGAGCGGTGGACGATCAGGCTGAGCGCGTCGACCGGCTCGTTGTTGACGAGGATGTTCATCTTGACGAGGTCGCCCTCGCGCAGGCCGATCTGTTCGTAGTCGAAGCTGGCGTAGCCGCGGCTGATCGATTTCAGGCGGTCGTAGAAGTCGAACACCACCTCGTTCAGCGGCAGCTCGTAGGTCACCTGCGCGCGGCCGCCGACGTAGGTCAGGTCGCGCTGGATGCCGCGGCGGTCCTGGCACAGCTTGAGGATCGCGCCGAGGTATTCGTCGGGGGTGTAGATCGTCGCCTTGATCCACGGTTCCTCGATCGTCTCGATGCGGCTCGGGTCGGGGTAGTCGGCCGGGTTGTGGAGCAGCATCTCGCCGGCGTCCTCGGTGCGGCTGGCGCGCAGCTGGATGCGGTAGACGACGCTCGGCGCGGTGGTGATGAGGTCGAGGTCGTATTCGCGGCTCAGGCGTTCCTGGATGATCTCGAGGTGCAAGAGGCCGAGGAAGCCGCAGCGGAAGCCGAAGCCGAGCGCGGCGCTGGTCTCCATCTCGTAGGAGAAGGAGGCGTCGTTGAGGCGCAGCTTGGCGATGGATTCGCGCAGTTTCTCGAAGTCGGCGGCGTCGACCGGGAAGAGGCCGCAGAACACCACCGGCTGGACTTCCTTGTAGCCCGGCAGCGCCTGGGTGGCGCCGTGCTTGACCGTGGTGATGGTGTCGCCGACGCGGGCCTGTTCGACTTCCTTGATCTGCGCGGTGATGAAGCCGATCTCGCCGGCGGCGATTTCGGCGAGGTCGGCGCGCTTGGGGGTGAAGCAGCCGACGCGGTCGATCAGGTGCTCGGTGCCGCCCTGCATGAACTTGACGTTGAGGCCCTTTTTGATGACCCCGTCGAGGACCCGGACGAGGATGACCACGCCGAGGTAGGGGTCGTACCAGGAATCGACCAGCAGGGCGCGCAGGGGGGCCTCGCGGTCGCCGCTGGGGGGCGGGATTTTCGCGACCACCGCCTCGAGCACGTCCTCGATGCCGATGCCCGACTTGGCGGAGGTGAGCACCGCCTCGCTGGCGTCGATGCCGATGATGTCCTCGATCTCGGCGCGGACCTTGTCGGGTTCGGCGGCGGGGAGGTCGATCTTGTTGATGACGGGGACGATCTCGTGGTCGTGCTCGATGGACTGGTAGACGTTGGCGAGCGTCTGCGCTTCCACGCCCTGCGCCGCGTCGACCACCAGCAATGCGCCCTCGCAGGCGGCGAGGCTGCGCGAGACTTCGTAGGCGAAGTCGACGTGGCCGGGGGTGTCCATGAGGTTGAGCTCGTAGGTCTTCCCGTCGTGCGCGGTGTAGTTGAGGCGGACCGTCTGGGCCTTGATGGTGATGCCGCGTTCGCGCTCAATGTCCATGTTATCAAGGACTTGCTCGCTCATCTCGCGGTCGGTCAGCCCGCCGGTGAACTGGATCAGCCGGTCGGCGAGCGTCGACTTGCCATGGTCGATATGGGCAATGATAGAGAAGTTACGGATCAACGATAGGTCGGTCATGGCGCGCCATTAGCCGCCTCGCCCCGCTCTGTCAGCAGATTGTGCTCAAGTAGCGCACAGCGCGGAAGCACACACAGGAAGGATCAGGCCGCGCGGCTTGCTCCCATTGCGACGTCGACCTGCACGAAGCGGCGGCCTTCGGATCGCTGGCCGCTATGTGAGGCATTGCGGCGTTCGGGCAGCGAATAGTGGCCCGGCGGCAGCGCTGCGAGCGGCATGCCTGCGGCGGCCAGTGCGTAGGGCGAGATGCGGTGTCGCGTGCACAGGCCGTCCGACCCGTCGCTGACCAGCGGAGTTTCGAATTCGACGCCCTGCGTCGCGTCCTGCGAACGGCGCACGCGGCATATCGCGAGCTGGCCTTCGCCGAGGTCGAGCACAAGGTCGGTGCCAACCGGGACTTCGAGCAATCCCTCGATCATCGCCCCAGTGCGCGAGAGATTGCGCAGCACGGCGTCGTAGCGGTGATCCTCGTGGATCACCCCTATGCGGCGGAATACGGTGCGGCGCTGCGAGCGCTGCTTCTCCGGTCCGTTCGCCTGGTAGATGAAGTTGCCGTCACTGAGCTTTTCGAGGACTTCCTCCTGCGGCACGGCCCGCGAAAAGATGAAGCCCTGGATCAATGTTGCGCCGCGCTTCTGGACGAGGGCCAGTTCGTCCATCGCCTCGACGCCTTCAGCGGTGGTCTCCATGTCGAGCGCATTGGCCAGGCTGACGATGGCAGCGATGATCGCCGAATTGGAGTTGTCCGGCTCGGTCGAACCGCGAACGAACGACTGGTCGATCTTGATCTTGTCGAAAGGCGCCTTGCGCAAGTAGCCGAGCGACGAATAGCCAGTGCCGAAATCGTCGAGCGCCAGGCGCACGCCGATCCTCTTAAGCTTGGCGAACATGGCATCTGTTGCCGCGGCATCGCCCATGAAGACACTTTCGGTGATCTCAAGCTCAAGCCGGCTCGGTTTCAAGCCCGACGAGGAAAGCGCGTTTGTGACGAGAGTCGGCAAATTCTCAGTAGAGAACTGCTGCGCCGACACGTTGACCGAGACGGTCAGGTCGCCGGGCCACTGAGAAGAATCCTCGCACGCCTGACGCATGGCCCACTCGCCGAGCGCGATAATCAGGTTGGTTTCCTCGGCGATCGGGATAAACACGGCCGGGCTAATCGAACCGCGCTCGGGATGTTCCCAACGCATCAGCGCTTCGAAACCCTTGACCTTGTGGGTCTTGGCGCAAACCACCGGCTGGTAGTGCATCTTCAGTTCGCCGCGCGACAGCGCGTCGCGCAGGTCTTCCTCGATCTCCCGGCGCTGGTGAGCGATGTCCTTGAGGTCGTTCGAGTAGAACCTGTACTGTCCGCGCCCACCGCCCTTGGCGGCGTAGAGGGCGAGGTCGGCGGCCTTGACTAGTTCGGATGGTTCGATCCCGTCGTAAGGAGCGACGGCTATGCCGACGGAGGTGCCGATGATCGCGCGGCTGCCGTCGAGCGAATAGGGCTGCGAGATCATCTGGATGATCCGGTGAGCTAGGTCGCCGAGATCGCCGCGATCGTCCATGTCGGGCAGGATGATCTGGAATTCATCGCCGCCGAGGCGGCCGATTTCGCCTTTTGTACCGACGATCCTTTCGAGGCGCTGGGCAACCTGCTTAAGCAATTCGTCGCCGGCCGGGTGGCCGAGCGTGTCGTTGACAGCCTTGAACCGGTCGAGGTCGAGCATCAACAGTGCGCACGAACGTTTGGCCACCTTGTAGGCCGTGAGAATGGCGGTAAGCCGCCGCGTCATGCGGTTGCGGTTGGCGAGACCTGTGAGGGAGTCGAATTGCGCCGCGCGGGTGTTGTCGCGCTGGCGTTCGAAATCGGCGGTGATGTCCTTGGCGCCGCCGCGATATCCCAAGAATGTGCCTTGCGGATTCAGATAGGGTTTGCCGGTGATCGTCCACCAGCACGTTTCGCCGCCGGCATCGACTTTAACAATCATGTTGGCGAACTTGGTGCGCGCGCTAAGCAGGAACGGAAGCGGGCGTTCAGCCGCCTCTTCGTCATCGCCGGCTTCGAGCGTGAACAGCGAAGCCAGCGGGCGGCCGATCAGGTCTTCGTGGCTCGCCTGAAAGGTCGCCGCTGCAGGAGGTGAAAGGTAGATCAGCCGGTTCTGGTCGTCGGTGGCCCAGAACCAGCCGATGTTGCCAGCCTCGAATTCGTCGAGGAGCTGCAGGCGGCTGGCTCCATCAGCCATCGCGATCGGCATCAGCGGGCGCTCGGAACCGTCGGCCGAAGCTCCTTCTGGTGAGGAGCTCTTACCGCCGATACCCTTCAGAAATCGACGCATCGCCGTCACTTTCGTAACACCTCCGACCTCCTATCTTGGTGCGCCCGCTTTGTTACCGGTCAGAGGTAACCGTTTTCGCTTAATTTATTGCTAAGTGGTTTCCGCTTTCGCGAGCCGCATACGCTCGCCTTAGGCAGGGCCGAGGGCTGCATGCCGGCCCGGCGTTCGCCGAATCTGGCAAAGCGCCCATTCTTCATGCTCTCGATCGACGTCGCGAATTCGTCCCCCCGCGCGATCGTCCAGCGACGAGCGGACTGTGGCGGTAACACTGGCGCCCTTCGGAAGTTGGATCTGGAGGATCGTCCTCACCGGTACGTTCCACAACCCCTCGAACAGCGCCCCACTGACTGAATTGTTGCGCACGGCGCCATCTTTGTTGCGCACGGTGCCATCTTTAACGTGCCCTTGGTGATCGAGCAGGACGTTGAACAAGGTAGTCTGACGCAGTGCTCGGGCCACGCTCGGCCCCTGCGCGACGGCGACAAGCCTGGTGGCGAGGCGATTTGTCGCTCCCTCGCTGTCGAGCGGCCGCTCGTAGATGCATCTCTGGACGTGACTACTCCCCTGCATGCGGAGGGCGTCGAGTTCGTCGAGCGTCTTGATGCCCTTTAAAGTGGTGTCCATGCCGCGCACCTGAGCAAGGCTCGAAATCGAGGCTATGATCGCGCCGTCTCGGCTACCCGGTTCGGTCGTCCCCCGCACGAAGCTTTGGTTGCTCTTGATCTTGTCGAATGGCGCTGTCTTCAGATAGCCTAGCGAGGAATAACCAGTCCCGAAATCGTCCAGCGCCAGACGCACGTCGATGCCCTTGAGAGCGGCAAACACAGACTCGGTGCCTTCGTCGTCGTTGAGGAACACGCTCTCGGTGATCTCGAACTCGAAGCGCGAAGCGTCGATCTGGGTCTTGGCGATGGCATTGGTGACGATCGCTGAAAGGTTGCGGTAAGCAAACCGCAGCGACGAAACATTGACCGCGCAGCTTACTTCCTCGGGCCAGCGCGCGCGGTCCTTTTAGGCGCTGCGCAAGGCGCAAACGCCCATCAGCTCGATCAACTCGCTGTTCTCTGCAATTGTCACGAACTTGTCGGGCGAAATTCAGCCCTTCTGCGGGTCGTGCCAGCTCATCAGCGCCTCGAAACCAGCATTGGTCTCGGTCAGTTCCGGCACTATCGGCTGTTAATGCATTTCCAGCTCGCCACTGAGGATGCCGTTGCGCAGGCCCCTTTTTGAGTTGCGGCCGCGCCTCGGTTTCGGCGTGGAGTTGCTGCGCATAGAAATGGAACCGACCGCGCCCCCCATCCTTCGCCGCATAGAGCGCGAGGTCGGCGTTTCGGATCAGCTCTTCGCTGGTCGTACCGTCGTTGGGCGAAATCGCGATGCCGACCGATGCGCCGATGATCGCCGTATGGGCCTTCGAGGACATGCTCCATCTCGCGAGCCTTGCCACGCAGGACCATACCCATGATCAATGGACGGACGCCGCCAAGGTAGATCGACAGCGAGATTGCGGTGAGCATCGTCGCGGGGAACCACGGCCAGCTGTTGGGCAGCCATGCCTCGCCGGTCGGAGTTGCCGTCCTCGCCGTGCCGAGGCGCGATCCGTCGGGTACACGGCGCACCTTCTTCCGACGCTCCCTTTCGGGTTTTTCCGAGCGCTTCTTGAGGGTGGGTTGAGGTGCGGATTCAGGACGCGCAGCTTGCTCGGTCTTCGGGGCAGCAGGAGCTGCCTCGCGACGCGCAAGCTGTTTGGACCGGTCCATAGTGCGTTCATGCGCTTTTCGCTTTGAAAAGCGGTCAAGCAGGGGCCTTCGAAAACGGGGAATTTGCATATCGGAGAGCTTGCGGTACCGCGCGGTCTCGATAATCTCGCGCCGGGAGGAGCGACATGCGCCATATCGCGATCATCGGTTCCGGTCCTGCTGGGTACTATACGTCCGAAGCGGCGCAGAAGGCGTTCGGCGACGATGTCAGGATCGACGTGTTCGACCGCCTCCCGGTCCCATACGGCCTGATCCGCACCGGCGTGGCGCCCGACCACCAGTCGATCAAGGGCGTCTCACGGCGCTACGAAAAGACCGCGCTCACCGAAAACGTGCGCTTCGTCGGCAATATCACGATCGGGCAGGACGTGACGGTACCTGAACTGGCCGGGCTCTATGACGCAGTCGTGCTCGCCACGGGAGCGCCGCACGACCGCGATCTCGGCATCCCAGGTGCCGAGCTTGGCAACGTGTTCGGGAGCGCCGCCTTCGTCGGCTGGTACAACGGCCACCCGCAGTTCGCCGCGCTGGCGCCCGATCTTTCGGGATCGACTGCGGTGGTCATCGGCATGGGCAACGTCGCGCTCGACGTGGCGCGGATCCTCGCCAAGACCGAGGCCGAATTCGCCGGTAGCGACATCGTCGGGCATGCGCTTGAAGCGCTGGATACGTCGCGGATCGAGCGGATCGTCATCCTCGGCCGGCGCGGACCGCATCAGATCATGATGACGCCCAAGGAGCTTGGCGAGTTGGGCGAACTCGAACGCGCTGCGCCGCATGTCGAGGCCCACGACCTGCCCGAAGTGGGCGAGGACGCCATTCTCGAACCCGGCCTGCGCAAGTCGGTAACTCTGCTACGAAGTTTCGCAGCGGTGCCCGAAGACATTCGCGCGGAAAAGCGCATCACCATCGAGTTCGACTTCTTCGCCCAACCGGTAGCGTTGCACGGTGAAGGAAAGGTCGAGGCGATCGAGGTCGAGCGAACCGAGGTCGTCGCCGGCCGCGCCACGGGTACCGGCGAAACCTACCGCATCCCCGCCAGCCTCGTGGTTAGCTGTATTGGTTACCGAACCGCTCCGATACCCGACGTCCCGTTCGACGAGCGCGCCGGGCGCTTCGCCAACGACGAAGGCTGCATAATGCCGGGCCTCTACTGCGTCGGCTGGGCCCGGCGCGGGCCGAGCGGGACGATCGGCACCAACCGCCCCGACGGAGCCTCGATCGTCGAAAAGATCGGCGAGGATATTGCTGCTGGCCTGCTCGGCCATGCGGTCAAGACCGGCCGCGAGGGCTTCGACAAGCTCGCTGCGGAACGCGGCCTCGACATCGTCACCTTCCGCGACTGGAAGAAGATCGAGGAAGCCGAAGAAAAGGCCGCGCGAGAGGGCGCGCCGCGGGAGAAGTTCGTCGATATCGAGGCGATGATCAGGGCAAGGGGCTAGGGCGCCGAGCGCACGTCACCCCGGCCTTCCCCGAAAATCACACCCTCATCGGCATCAGCACGTAAAGCGCCGGGCTCTTGTCGCTCTCGCGGATGAGCGTCGGTGCGCCCGGGTCCGCGAGGTGCAGTTCGACGGTATCGCTGTCGAACTGACTGAGGATGTCCTTGAGGTAGTTGGCGTTGAAGCCGATCTCGAAGCCGTCGGACTTGTAGTCGGCCGCAATCTCTTCGGCCGCAGTGCCGTTGTCCGGGCTGGTTACTGAGAGCGTGACCTTGTCCGGCTCGAGCCCCATCTTGACCGCGCGAGTACGCTCAGTGGCGATGGTCGCGACGCGGTCGACTCCCTCGAAGAACGACTTCGGATCGAGCTTGAGGAGCTTGTCGTTACCCGTTGGAATCACTCGAGAATAGTCAGGGAACGTGCCGTCGATCAGTTTGCTGGTCAGGACCACCCCGCCCTCGCCGCCGAGCGTGAAGCGGATCTTGCTCGCCGAGAGGTCGATCTCGACATTCCCATCGAGCGATTCATCGAGCAGCTTGCGCAGTTCGGCGACGGCCTTTCGCGGCACGATCACGTCGGGCATGCCCTCTGCGCCGTCTGGACGCGACAGGGTGAAGCGGGCGAGGCGATGGCCGTCGGTGGCGGCTGCCTTGAGCACCGGCTTGTCCTCGTCCGAGACGTGCAGGAAGATGCCGTTGAGGTAGTAGCGGGTTTCCTCGGTCGAAATGGCGAAGCGCGTGCGGTCGATCAGTTCGGCCAGCACCTTGGCCGGGATCTCGAAGCTGGTCGGCAGGTCGCCTTCGACGATTGTCGGGAAATCGTCGCGCGGCAGGGTCGGCAGCTGGAAGCGACTGCGCCCGGCCTTGACCGCCATGCGGTTGTCCGCGGTCTCGAGGCTGACCTGGCTGCCGTCGGGCAGCTTGCGGGCGATGTCGAACAGCAGGTGCGCCGAAACGGTGATCGCCCCGTCGCTATCGACCGAAACCGCATCGAGGCTCTCGACGACCTGCAGGTCGAGGTCGGTCGCCATGATCTTGACGAGGCCATCCTTTGAAGCCTCGATCAGCACGTTCGAAAGGATCGGGATCGTGTTGCGCCGCTCCACCACCGACTGCACGTGAGACAGGCAGCGTAGCAATTTGGCGCGTTCGATTGTGGCCTTCATCGGTCCGTCTTTAACCCCATTTGCGCCCCCGCGGCCGGATTCGCCCGCGAGCGCCGGAAAACTGTCCGCTTACCCTTAGCGAAAGGGGCTTAGGCGGCAAGGCTGACAGGCCCTCTCAAGGGCGAAACTGGGGATAAAATGCTCGTCCCCGGGGCTACGAGAACATCGCCATGCCGCCGTTGACGTGCAGCACCTGCCCGGTGACGTAGCCCGCCTCCTTGCTGGCGAGGTATGCAACGGCGGCGCCGATGTCCGGCCCCTCGCCCATCCGGCCCATCGGAATGCGGCTGTTGAGGGCTTCCTTCTGTGCATCGGGCAGAACGTCGGTCATCGCCGTGCGGATGAAACCGGGGGCGACGCAGTTGGCCGTGATCCCGCGGCTGGCGACTTCCTGGGCAAAGCTCTTGGTCATGCCGACGAGCCCGGCCTTGGCCGCAGCGTAGTTCATCTGCCCGGGATTGCCGGTCGCGCCGACGACGCTGGTAATGGTGATGATGCGACCGAACCGCGCCTTCATCATCGGCCGGGCGCTGGCACGCATCAGTCGGAAGGCGGCCTCGAGGTTGATCTTCATCACCGCGTCCCATTCCTCGTCCTTCATCCGCATGGCGAGGTTGTCGCGGGTCACCCCGGCGTTGTTCACGAGGATGTCGACCTGGCCAAGCGTATCGACCGCGGCGGGGACCAGCTCTTCGACCTGCTTGGTGTCGGAAAGGTCGCAGGTAATCTCCACATGCGCCCCGGCGTCATGCTTGTAGCTGTCGTTGAGCTCCTCGCGGAAGGAGCGCAGTTTCGAACCGTTCGAGCCCGAGATCGCCAGCCGTGCGCCCTGGCTAGCCAGCGCTTTGGCGATGGAGGACCCAATGCCCCCGCTGGCACCGGTGACGAGTGCGGTCATTCCCGTAAGGTCGAACATCATGCATTCTCCCGCGCGTAGTTTTCGAGATCTTCCATGGTCACGAGGCTGAAGGGCGTGGCTTCGGGATCGATACGCGAGATCATCGGCGCAAGGACCTTGCCGCCGAGTTCCACGTATCGCTGGATCTTCGCCTCACGCATGGCGAGGATGCTCTCGCGCCATCGCACGCGGCCGGTGACCTGCTCGACCAACAGGCTTCGCTCTTCCTCGGCGTCGGTGACCCGGCCCGCGGTGACGTTGCTGTAGATCGGGACGGTGAAGGTATGCGGAGGCATCTCGGCAAGCGCTTCCCGCATTGCCTCTGCAGCCGGTTGCATCAGCGAGGAGTGGAAGGGCGCCGAAACCGCGAGCTTCACGCCGCGCTTGATGCCGAATTCCTTGGCCATGTGAACCGCGCGGTCGATCGCTCCCGCGTGGCCGGAGATGACCACCTGAGTGGGATCGTTGTCGTTGGCGATCTGGCAGACCTCGCCCTGCGCGGCAGCCTCGACCAGCGCGGTGGCCTTTTCGAGGTCGGCTCCCAGCAGGGCGGCCATGGCGCCCTCGCCCACTGGCACCGCATCCTGCATTGACCGCCCGCGCAGTTTCAGGAGGCGCGCGGTTTCGGCGAGGCTGAAGGCACCGATCGCGCACAACGCCGTGTACTCGCCGAGGGAATGGCCCGCGACTCCCGCGCGGCCCTTGCTGATGTCGACACCGAATTCGCCCTCAAGCACGCGGAGCGTCGCGATCGAAGTCGCCATGATCGCCGGTTGCGCGTTCACGGTGAGCATCAGCTCTTCCTCGGGACCCTCGCGCATGAGCAGCGAAAGCTTCTGCGACAGCGCTTCGTCGACCTCCTGGAAAACCTCGCGCGCAAAGCGGCTGTTGTCCGCCAGCTCCACGCCCATGCCGACCCGCTGGCTTCCCTGACCAGGGAAAACGAAAGCAACCATTGTCTGTCTCCTCGCGGCGCGCTTACGAGCGGGATGCGCGCGCCTCAACCCCGAAGGGGACAATCCTGTTGGCAGCATCGTGCCCGATGTCGGCGCGCCCGAGATAGGGAATGCCCGACCGGTCGCACCAGTACTGCGCGATGGCGACCTCGTCGCAGCCGAACGGACGGTCGTTCTTCGGAACTTCGGTGATGCGGCCCAGCCGAATGCCGGCGCAGCCGCGCAGGTGCTGGGTGACGTGGAAAAACAGGCGATCGATGGCGTAGAGGTGCTCGGCGACTTCCTCGACCATTACCACATGACCCGAAAGATCGGGCATCAAGTCGGTGCCGACCAGCATTGCCAGCGTCATCAGGTTGAACGCGACCGTCGGCTGGGCATCGAGCGGTTCGGGCGCTGTTTCCTGACCAGAAAGATACCGTAGCACACGACGTATCGCATCATCGCCGCCTTCACGCCGGACATCGCCCGCAAGTGGGCCGTGAACGGGCGTGCCGATGCGGTCTCGGTAAAGTGCAGAAAGAAGAACCCCGGCATCGGAATAGCCCAGATAGGTCTTGTCCCGCGCCTCATCGCCCAGCCGCGCCATGGCGTCCGCCGCAATCCTCGCTGCTCCATAGCCGCCCATGGCGAACCAGACCGCGTCGTATTGCGCATCGTTCGCAGCATTGACGAACGCCTCAAGCCGCGCGTCGTCGCTACCTGCAAAATGGCCGTCGTGTTCAAAGCACTGCTTGGAAAAACAGAGTTCTGCCCGAGGGAACTCCGCTTCCGCCAAAGCCAGCACGGCATCGGCCCGCTCTCGCAGGATCGGCTTGCCAGGGCATACTAGGGCGATACGGGTCATGCCGGCGCTTCTAGCTGGCTTGTGCGATGCCCGACAACTGCCTAGCGGTTGGGCCGATGACTTCGAACCCCTCCCCCCTCGCCCACCCGTTGTTCTTTTGCGGCATCGGCGGATCCGGGATGCTGCCGCTTGCAATGATCGCCCGCGGCCTTGGCGCTGAAGTCGCCGGTTCGGACCGCAGCCGCGACCAGGGACGCTCACCGGAAAAGTTCGCCTGGCTGGAGAGCAAAGGCATTACCCTGTTCCCGCAGGATGGCAGCGGCGTGGTGTCGGCGGAGCAGGTGCTCGTCGCTTCGGCGGCGATCGAGGATACGGTGCCCGAAGTCGTCAAGGCCAACGAACTCGGTTGCAGCCGGATGACTCGTGCCCAACTGCTTTCCGACCTTTTCAACCGTTCGCAGTGCGGAATCGCCGTGGGCGGGACCAGCGGCAAGTCGACCGTCACCGCGATGCTCGGCTGGATCCTACAGGCCAACGGCTATGGGCCGACCATCATGAACGGCGCCGTGATGAAGAATTTCGCCAGCGACGCTGAACCATTCGCCAGCGCCGTCGTGGGCGATGGAGACGTCTTCGTCTCCGAAGTCGATGAGAGCGACGGCTCCATCGCGCTCTACAAGCCGGCGATTTCGGTCCTGCTTAACGTCAGCCTCGACCATATGCCTATGGAGGAGCTGCGCAGGCTGTTCCGCAACTTCCTGCGCGCGGGTAAGGCCCAGGCAGTCAACTACGATGACGAGGACGCCTACTTCCTTTCGGACGGCATGAAGGACGTCGTATCGTTCGCGATCCACCATCCGGAAGCCCGCTTCACCGTGCTCGAGGAAGGTATCGCATACCGGGCGAACGGCATTTCCGCGTTACTGGTCGATCGCGGCGATGACGACACCGTATTTCCGCTGCGGCTTGGCATGCCCGGGTTGCACAACCTCTCGAACGCCCTTGCCGCGATCGCCGGAGCCGTGGCGGCAGGGGTACCGGTGCACGACGCCTGCTTGGCGCTGTCGACCTTCAAAGGGCTGGCGCGGCGTTTCGACGTGATCGGCACCAGCCCGGGCGGCGTGACAGTGATCGACGACTTCGGCCATAACCCGGAAAAGTGCCGCGCCACGCTGCGCACGCTCAAGGCCCAGCCAGGCCGGGTCATCGCCTTCTTCCAGCCGCATGGTTACGGCCCGCTGCGGCAGATGGGGCATGAACTGGCGAAGACCTTCGCCCGCGAACTCGGGCCGGACGATGTCACCATCCTGTGCGACCCGGTCTACTTCGGCGGGACGGTCGACCGCAGCGAAGGCAGCGAACGGATCATCGACCTCATCAACGAGGGCGGCGGCTGCGCCGAGCACATTCCCGAACGCGCCGCCGTGGCCGATCGCATCGTGGAGATCGCCCGACCGGGCGACCGCGTAGCCGTCATGGGAGCACGTGACGATACGCTGACCACATTCGCGAAGGACCTGCTGGCGCGGCTGGCCTAGTTCTCTTCGGCCGCCTTGTGCGCGCCGATCCTAAGGACCTTGTGCAGGACGAACGCCGCGAAGGCACCCAGTGCGAGGCCGAACAGCGCCGATAGGGCTGCCTGGGTGGTCCATCCGATCACGACGCCGAGCGGACCGGTTGCATGCTCGACCGCCTGCTCGACCCCATGAACGATGCCGGACGGGACATGAAAGCCTAAGTCGTCGAGGCCGTGCAGGAAAATTCCACCGCCGACCCACAGCATCGCCACGGTACCGATGCCTGAAAGAGCGGTCAGTACCTTGGGCATCGCATGGACGAGTCCCCGGCCCAGTTTTTTTGCGCTGGGTGATTCCCGTTCCGCGAGATGCAGCCCGATGTCGTCCATCTTCACGATCAACGCGACCGCGCCGTAGACTGCGAAAGTGATACCGGCACCGACGATGGCGAGGATCAGCGCACGGTTGAGAAGCGGCTGGTCGGCGACGCTGGCGAGCGTAATGGCCATGATCTCGGCCGACAGGATCAGATCGGTACGGATGGCCCCGGCGACGCGTTCCTTCTCGAAGTTGGCCGGGTCATCGATGGGGTCGCCCAGCGTCTCTCCGTGCTTTTCGCCACCGAGCTTCTCGATGATCTTCTCCGCCCCCTCGTACGAGAGGTAGAGCCCGCCCATCATAAGAATCGGGGTGATCGCCCAAGGCAGGAAGGCGCTCAGCAGCAACGCCGCCGGAAGCAGGATGAGGAGCTTGTTCTTCAGGCTGCCGCGGGTGATCTTGGCTATGATCGGCAACTCGCGATCGGGCGTGAAGCCGGTGACGTAGTTCGGCGTCACCGCGGCGTCGTCGATAACCACGCCCGCTGCCTTGGCCCCGGCCCGGCTCGCCGCAACGCCGACGTCGTCGACCGACGCGGCAGCTGCGCGCGCGATGACCGCAACGTCGTCGAGCAGGGCCATGAGACCGCCGGGCATCTAGTTGGCCTTGTAGATGGTGATGACCACGGCCGGCTCCTTTACCGACGGATCGAACCCTAGAGTGCCGATGTACCCACCTTTGCTCAGCCAGCCGTACTTGCCCAGCGGTGCCACGAACACCGGCGAGGTGCGGACCGGAATCGGAGCCTCGCCCGCCTGCGGGCGGCATAGCGCGCCCGAATTGACCACGTTGATGACCACGCCGTCGTCTGTCTTTAGGAAGTAGTCGGCGCGGATCTGGGTGCAGCCGTCGCTGCGGTCGAGTTGCCAGTCCCAGCCCATGGGCAGGATCTCGCCTTTCATCTCCGGCCCTTCGAAGGTCCCGCCGATGATCGGGATGAAGCGCCGTTCGCCCAGCGCGGTCTTGCCGACTTCGGTCGCCGGGCCGAGCTTGACCACGGAGCGGTAGAGCAGTTCGAGACCGGGCTCCGGCGGCGGCGGTGGCGCCTGTTGAGCCGATGCACCCTGCGACAGCGCGCCGGCGGCCGCCGCAACCATAATCAGTGTCCTTGTCATCATGGGTCCTCCGTTCGCGCCGGATAGTTGCAGAAATTCGCTGTCCTACAAGGCCCTGCCTGCGCCATGCCGGTGGAATGAGCACGATGCGGCGATTCTCATCGGCAAACGAAGGCGTGGCCCAAATGTCGCGCTGCAACGGGCGCCAACGGCTTCGTAACTGGCGGGAATCCGCGCTTATGGCTCCTACGCACAAGTCCACAATCAACGCGTTTTTCGTGTATTTAGGCCCGCCACGCCGCTTGCAATGCGGGCGGAAACCTGTATGTGCGCCGCTTCCCCGTCCCCGGGCAGGGAAAGAAGAAAGCCGGAGGGGCCCCGCGATCCGCGCGGACAAGCCAGCGATCGGCATGGATTGAAAGGAACGCTGAGATGGCTCTTTACGAGCACGTCTTTCTCGCGCGCCAGGACCTGAGCCAGGCTCAGGTGGATACCCTGGCCGCAGCCGCTACTGAAACAGTCGAGAAACTCAACGGCAAGGTCACCAAGACGGAGACCTGGGGCCTGAAGAACCTCGCCTACAAGATCGACCGCAACCGCAAGGCCCACTTCGTTCTGCTGAACATCGAAGGCCCCGGCGCGCTGGTCGAGGAACTCGAGCGGCAGAACCGGATCAACGAAGACATCATCCGCTGGCTGACGATCGCCGTCGACGAGCACGAATCCGGCCCGTCGGTGATGATGCGCAAGAACGAGCGCGACCGTAAGCGTCGCAGCGAGCGGGGAGACGACTGATGGCCCGTCCGTTCTTCCGCCGCCGCAAGTCCTGCCCGTTTTCGGCCAAGGACGCCCCCGCAATCGATTACAAGGACGTGCGCCTGCTGCAGGGCTTCATGTCCGAGCGTGGCAAGATCGTGCCGAGCCGCATCACCGCCGTTTCCGCCAAGAAGCAGCGTGAGCTGGCCAAGGCGATCAAGCGCGCGCGCCACCTGGGCTTGCTGCCCTACATCGTGAAGTAAGGGAGGACTGGTCATGGATATCATTCTTCTCGAACGCATCGAGAACCTCGGCACGATCGGCGACGTTGTTTCCGTCAAGGACGGCTACGCCCGCAACTTCCTGCTCCCGCAGAAAAAGGCGCTGCGTGCCAACGAAGCCAACAAGAAGGTCTTCGAAGCCAACCGCGAACGCCTCGAAGCCGAAAACGCCGAGCGTCGCGTCGAGGCTGAAAAGGCCGGCGGCAAGGTCGACGGTGAAACGATCGTGCTGATCCGCGCCGCCTCGAACTCGGGCCAGCTCTACGGTTCGGTCAATGTGCGCGACGTCGCCATTGCCCTCACCGAAAAGGGCCACGCCATCGACAAGCGTCAGGTCATCATGGGCGCGCCGATCAAGACCATCGGCATGTTCGACGTGACCATCCAGCTGCACCCCGAGGTCCGCGTGACCATCAAGGCCAACGTCGCCCGTTCGGACGACGAAGCCGAGCTGCAGAGCCAGGGTGTCGACATCCTCGCCCAGGCCTTCGAGGAAGAGCGTGAGGCCGCCGAGGCCGAAGGCTTCACCGAAGAGGTCGATCCGACCCTCGAGCCGGGGGAAATCCCCGCCGACATGCTCGAAAAGCCCGCCGAGGACGAAGCGGAAGCCTGAGCGCTTCAGCATAGCGAACAAGCGAGGGGCGCGATCCGCAAGGGTCGCGCCCCTTTCTTTTCTGTTGATGCTGCACCGCAAAAAAGCACTTGCGCATCAGCAGTCCGACGATAACTTGTGGATTGGGCAGAGGATTGAACCTTTCACGGAGTTCCATTGCCCATGTCCCCATCGCGTATCCTGCTCAGCGTCGCCGCGTTCGCCCTTCCGATGGCCGCAGCGGCCCAGGAAGCTGCACCCGAGTCCGACTTCGCGACAGACCTCCGCGTGACGATCACGGGGACGGTCAGTTCGTTCGACTGGACCGACCCGCATTGCCAGTTGATGCTCAAGGTGCCGCTGCCAGACGGAGGCGAAATCTCTTGGAACCTCGAACTGGCTCCTCCTGCCGAACTCAAGGCGCGGGGCTGGAAGCCGAGTTCGCTCAAGCCTGGCAACAGGGTCGAACTGGAAATCAACCCGAGCCTCGACGGTACGACAAGCGGTTACGTCCTTGCCGCACGTAAGGAAGGCAAGCCGATCGGGAAGACTGTCGAGGGGTGAGCCCCCTCCGGCACGTTGAATTGTCACAATTCCGGCGTTAACGGCGGTCATGGATTCCACGACCGTCATTGCCGAACTCACGGCCATCTACGATGCCGCCGTCGAGCGCCTCCGCGCCGACATAGTCGCCTACGTAAGGGACGGGACAACCCCGCCCGACGGCCGCCGCAGCGACGGCAGTTACTGCTACCCCGAACTGAAGGTGCATTATTCGGGCGGCTCTCGCGCTTCAGACCGTTCCCGCTCCTTTGCTCGGCTCGAGGAGCCCGGCACTTATGCCACAACGATTACACGCCCCGACCAGTTCGAGGGGTACCTCGCCGAGCAGCTCGATTTGTTGCTCGAAGACTTCGACGTCACGATCGAGATTGGTCGCTCGAATCAGGAAATCCCGTTCCCCTACGTACTCGACGGCCAGCACGGCGCGGACATGGTTGGGGTAAGTCCGAACGAACTTGCGCGGCTATTCCCTACCACCGAACTGGCCCTGATCGGCGACGAGCTGGCGGATTCGATCCTCACGCACGCCCCTGGCGAACCGCTTCCGCTCAGCCTTTTCGACGCCCTGCGGACAGACTTTAGCCTCGCCCGGCTGGCCCATTACACCGGATCGGACCCGCGCGACTTCCAGCGCTTCGTGCTGCTCACCAACTACCACCGCTATATCGACGAATTTGTCGAATGGGGCGGAGAACAGATCGGAGGCGGGACCTATACGGCTCTGACCGGTGCGGGCGGACTCTCGCTCACGGAAAAGACCGCGAATGCCAGCGCCCAGCTCAACGACACGACCTGGCGGCGTCACCAGATGCCGGCCTACCACCTCAAGGCGGCGGACAGGCTCGGCATCACGCTTGTCAATATCGGCGTCGGTCCCTCGAACGCCAAGACAATCACCGACCACCTGGCAGTTTTGCGTCCCGAAGCCTGGCTTATGATTGGCCACTGCGGTGGCCTGCGTTCGAGCCAGAAGATCGGCGACTTCGTGCTCGCGCACGCCTACCTGCGCGACGACCATGTTCTGGACGACGTGCTGCCGCCGGAAATTCCCCTGCCTGCCATCGCCGAGGTCCAGCAGGCGCTCTACGGCGCTGCGGAGGAAGTAAGCGGCGTGCAGGGAGCAGACATCAAGCAGCGCATGCGCACTGGCACCGTCGTCACCACCGACGACCGCAATTGGGAACTGCGCTATACCCTGACGGCACGCCGCCTGAGCCAGAGCCGCGCCGTCGGCATCGAGATGGAAAGCGCCACCGTCGCCGCGCAGGGCTTCCGCTTCCGCGTACCCTACGGCACCCTCCTGTGCGTCTCCGACAAGCCGCTGCACGGCGAGATCAAACTTCCGGGCCAGGCCAACAAGTTCTACGAGGAAGCCATCGCCGCCCACCTGCAGATCGGCATTCGCGCTTGCGAACGTCTGCGCGCCGAGGGTCCGCGCCTGCACAGCCGTAAACTGCGCGCCTTCAACGAGCCGCCTTTCCGCTGAATTTTGTCCCCGCGCTGCCGTCGTTTACCGGAAAGTAACCGCGCGGACCGACTGTCTGCGCATGGCTACACTTCCCCACCAAAACGCCGCCCCGGCTGAACGCCGGTCGGCGCAGCGAGAGGAGGTGCGCCGTCCGGCAACCATGCGGACGTCCTATGCTGTCATTCCCGGGGAGATTCTCGACATCTCGACTGGCGGTGCGCGTTTCGAGGCTCCTAAGGTGCCTGGTCCGATGGTCTCATGCCTGCTCGAATGGGACGACCGGGAAGTCTTTTGCAGGGTCATATGGTCCAAGCACGACGCCTGCGGCGTTGCTTTCGACAGACCGATCCCCGTCGACGCGGTCGGCGAAGCGGTCGAGGAGACGCGCCGCACCGAACCGCCCGCCGCAGTGAACAACATCCCACTCGGGACGCGTCGAAACAGGTTCCGAATGTCAACGTCGGGCGAGGAAACCGGGCAAGACTAACCGGTTCGAGAATCGCAACTTAGTCGTCACTATAAAGCTTGTCGGACACTTCTGCGCCGATGTCGCCGAAGACTTCGAGCTGGGCCTTCAGGTTGCCCATGGTGATGCCTTCATCGAAGATGACGTAGGATTGACTGTATGTGTCGCCGCTCTCCGCCACGTAAAGTTTGGCGGCGGGATACCGATCGTTGAATTCTCGAACGGTGTCGCGCAACTGGTTGGGGGTCATGTTCTCCGGCGGGCTGAAGACGCCGATCAGCACGAGACCTTTGCAGCCGTCCTCACAGGCGCGAAAATAGCTGAACGCCTTGAATCCGTTCTGATAATCGATGGTGTAGAGCGTCGAGCCGTCCGTGCCCTTGTCGGTGCCGTGCTCCACCCCCATCGACTCGAGCGTCGCAACCAATGCCGCCTCGTCAATCGTCTTCAGCAGACGGCTCGTCTGATAGGAAGACTGTGCGGTTGCCGAAGCCAGCGGCAAAGAAGTACCGGCAAGAGCCAACGTGGCAAGAACGTAAAAACGCATCGAAATCGACCCCTCTGTTGTGTCGGTATCGAGCTTGGCGTCCTTGCCGGACCCGCACAAGCGCGGGCGCGCGCGAGCGACAATGATTGCGTCAAGTTTTCCACGTTGAATGTCATCCCGCCGGCGACCCGGGATGAAGCTCAGGCCGCCGGGGACTTGGACTCACCAGCCTTCCGGCTTGCCCTTGTTCTGCTCGTCGAGCCACTTCTTCAGCGGCGCGAAGTATTCGACCATTGCCTTGCCGCTGATCTCGCGCTCGCCAGTGAAGGCCTCGAGCGCATCGGGCCACGGCTTGCTCGCGCCCATGGCCAGCATCTTGTCGAGGTTCTCGCCGACCTTCTTGTTGCCGTAGAAGCTGCAGCGATGCAGCGGGCCCTTCCAACCAGCCTGATCGCAGGCTGCCTTGTAGAACTGGAACTGCAGTACGCGGGCAAGGTAGTAGCGCATGTACGGCGTGTTGGCCGGAATGTGGTACTTGGCGCCCGGGTCGAATGCGCTCGCCGGCCGAGCAACTGGCGGGGTGATGCCCTGGTATTCGCGCTTCAGGCCCACCCAGGCGTCGTTGTAGTGATCCGGCGTAATCGAGCCGTCGAACACGCCCCACCGCCATTTGTCGATGATCAGGCTGAACGGCATGAAGGCGACCTTGTCGAGCGCCTGGCGCAGCAGCAGGCCGATGTCCTTGTCGGCAGCAGGAACCTTCGACTTGTCGAGAAGCCCGATGTCGACAAGGTATTGCGGTGTGATCGACAGCGCGATGAAATCGCCAATCGCCTCGTGGAAACCGTCGTTTGCCCCTTCAAGATAAAGGTAGGGCTGCTTGTTGTAGGCGCGCTGGTAGTAGTTGTGGCCCAGTTCATGATGGATCGTGGTGAAATCGTCCGAATTCACCTTGATGCACATCTTGATGCGCAGGTCGTCGACATTGTTCAGGTCCCACGCGCTGGCGTGGCAGACCACCTCGCGGTCGGCTGGTTTGACGAACATCGAGCGCTCCCAGAACGTTTCCGGCAGCGGGTCGAGGCCGATCGACTTGTAGAAGTTCTCGCCGTAGCGGACCATGTCCAGCGGGCCCTTGCCATTGTCCTTCAGCAGGTCGCCGACTTCATAGCCGATGTCGCCGACACCTTCGGGAGCAACGAGCGGGTAGATGTTGCCCCATTCCTGCGCCCACATATTGCCGAGCAGGTCAGCGCGGATCGGGCCGGTCTTTGGCTGGACGGCATCGCCGTACTTCTCGTTGAGCTTGCTGCGGACGTATGTGTGCAGCGCCATGTAGAGCGGCTTCACGTCCTGCCAGATCCGCTCGGTCATGGCAGCAAACTCTTCCGGCTTCATGTCGTAGTTGGACCGCCATAGCGCCCCGGTGTCGGCATAGCCGAGTTCCTGTGCGCCCTCGTTCATGATGGTCACGAACTGCTCGTATTCGCCCTTCATCGGCGCTCCGACACTGTCGTGCCAAGTCGACCACATCTCCTTGTATTCGTCCGGCGTGTGCGGCTTTCCCATCTCCGCCTCGGCATCGACGCCGGGGATCGGCTTGCCGTCGAGCATGGCCTGTCCCTTGCCGTAGGCGCTGCTCATACTGGTGCCGATATCGTTCAGCTCCTGAGCCGCTCCCGGAGTAGTGGGCGCGGGCTTGGTAATCGACAGGCGTAGCCTGTCGAGCTTTCGCCTCACGTCCGGATCGAGGCCTGGAACATTGGCAAACCTCGCCGCCTCATTAGCGTACCTGACCTGCTTTTCGGTGCCGACGGCACTGGTGCGGGATGACAACGCGTCGGTGTCCACCGTGATGTAGGTGGCGTTCACCCAGTCGGCCTGCGCGGACTCGATCGACCAGTCAAACAAGTCCTTTTCCGCCGCGGCCACGAAATCGGCGGCACCCTTCGGCGTCAGGGGATAGGCCGGCGCAGTAGAACTGTCGTGCGCATTAGCGATCGTCGGCACGCAAATGGAAATGGCAAGCGCCAACGGCCCGGCAAAAGTCCTGAATCTCATGAGTTGTGAACCTTCGTTCAATACTAGTTTCGAATGCGACCGGTCTGCACGACCCGGCAAGGATGTTCAAGCCGTGAGGAAGCGGATCATCTCTTCCGAAAGCGCCGCTTCGGTCACCGAACTCATGTGCGTACCAGGGATTTCGGCGATGGTGGCGTTTGGCAGCGCAGCAGCCAAAGCAGTTGGCGAACCATTGTCGCGATCCTTCTCGCCACACAGCACCAGGGTCGGCATGGTGATTCCGCCGAGTTCGCTTTCGACCGTGTCGTCGACAGCCTGCAACAGCAACCGCGCCGCCACGCGATCGATTTTCTGGGTCTTCATAAACGAGACGGCGAAGAAGGCCGGATCGCCGTGTTTAACCTCGGCAAAGCGGTCGATCGCGTCGATGAAGAAGGCCGACCTCCGGTTCCAGCCAGCTAACCCCTCGAGACCCATGCCGGCGAGCACCAGCCTACGCGGCGCCAGACCTGAGAGGACACAGCGCACCGCTGTCCGCGCGCCGAGCGAAAAGCCGGCAAGATCGAAGTCGCCGAGGTGTAGGTGCGCCACCAGCGCCTTGGCATCGCGGACCAGCACGTCAGACGGATAGGCTGCCGAGTCATACGGCCTGGCACTATGCCCGTGCGCACGCAGGTCGGGCATGATCGCCTCAAACCCTGCCTCGGCCAGCCGCTGGGCGTGACCGAAGCGGATCCAGTTGGTCCGGGCATCGGAAAACAGGCCGTGGAGCAGGAGCAACGGGCGACCCTCGCCCATTCGGTGGAACGCCAGTTCGGTGCCATCGAAACTCGCGAAGGTCTCGTAACCAGCTTCGCTCACTCAGGCACCTGCAGCCCGGCATCCTGCCATTGCTTGACGACGCTGGCTGTCTCGTCGCTGCGCTTGCGGGGCAGTTTCGAGGTATCGAGCCAGCTTTCGTGGATACTCTCCGCTCCGGCATGCGCTACCGGATCGAGGCCATAGGGGTCATCGAGGCTGCCCAGCGTCAAGTCCAGACCGGTACGATTGTTGAACTTGAAACCGAGCGGAGTGCCACAGTCAGGGCAGAATGGCCGCTTGGCAACCGGAGAACTGCCATACCACGAAGGCTCGCCTTGCCATTCGATCGCACCGGTCGGAATCTGCACGAAGCTGGCGGCAAAACCGCCGGTGGCGCGCTGGCACATCCGGCAGTGGCACAGGTATGCCTCCGCGCCTGTCATATCCACGTTGTAGCGAACCTTGCCGCACTGGCAGCCGCCGGATTTTCTGCCGATTTCAGTCATGATTTCTTTCCTAGGTCCGGGCAAGACGTTATGCCACGCGGCCGGAACGGAGAACAAGTGGCGCGGAGGATTGTTTAATTCGCTTCGGCCTACTATCTGGCCGACACGAGTTGCATTTGGAAACCTATGGCTGAAGCCGATCCCAGCATTGTCGAGACCGAAAGCGATACCCAACCCGCTGAAAAGCGTCGCTGGGGACGCCTCCTTGTCATGCTTTCAGTGCCGGTGGCACTGCTCATCGCCGGATTTATCTACTGGCAGGGGCTGCAAGGCAAGGTAAGCACCGATAATGCGTACGTGCAGCAGGACATGGTCGCGGTCAGCGCCGAAGTCGGCGGCAAGATCGTCGAAGTCCTGACCAAGGAAAACGACCAGGTGAACGCAGGCGACCTGCTGTTCCGGATCGACCCCGAACCCTACCAGTTGCAAATCGCCCAGGCGAATGCGGCCATTGCCAGCGCCCAGGCCAACGTCACCGCACTTGCCAATTCGGCCGACCTGTCCGGCGCGGATATCTCCGCCGCCCGAGAGGACATTGCCTTCGCCAAGTCGAAGTTCGAACGCCAACAGGAACTGATGAAGCGCGGCTTCACCACCAAGGCCGACTACGATGCCGCTGAACACGCCGTGGCGCAGGCGCAGGAAGATCTGCGGCAGGCCCAAGCTAATCAGGTCGCTGCCCGCGCCAAGCTTGCCCAAGGCAGCGCCGTGCCGGGCAAGAACCCGCAGATCGCGATCGCCGATGCGCAGAAAGCGAGTGCCGAATTGAGCCTGCGCCGCACCGAAGTGCGCGCACCTGCGAGCGGCCGTGTCGCGCAGGCCGATCGCCTGCAAGTCGGCCAGCAACTTCTGCCGAACCTCCCGGTGCTGACCCTCGTCGAGGAAGACAGCACATACGTCGAGGCCAACTTCAAGGAGACCGATCTTGAGGACATGGCAGTCGGACAGGAAGCCGAGCTGACCTTCGACGCCTATCCGGGCATAAAGCTCAAGGGCCATGTACAGTCGATTGGCGCGGGCACGGGATCGGAATTCTCGGTTCTCCCTGCACAGAACGCGACCGGCAACTGGGTCAAGGTCACGCAGCGAGTACCGGTCCGCATCCAGATCGACGAGAAGAGCGAACGTCCGTTGCTCGCCGGTCTCTCAACTCACGTGACGATCTTCACCGCCGACGGGAAACGCTGAACAATGGCGAGTGCCGCGCCAGCCCGTGGCGGCAGGGCGAGGCCGCAGCTGCTCGAAGACGTCGCGGCCCTGCCCGCGGCGAATACCGGGCTGCTGATCTTCGGCGTGATGCTGGCATCGCTGCTACAGGTTCTCGACATCACCATCGCCAATGTGGCGATTCCGCATATGCAATCGGCGCTCGGGGCCACAGCCGACAGCATCACCTGGGTCCTGACCAGCTATATCATCGCCACTGCTGTAGCGATGCCGATCACCGGCTGGCTGGCCGACCGCGTCGGCGCGCGCAGGCTGTTCATACTCTCAACCGCAGGGTTCATCGCCTCGTCGATGCTATGCGGGCTGGCGCAGAACCTCAGCGAGATGGTGCTGTTCCGCGCTCTCCAAGGCGTATCCGGCGCCTTCATCGGTCCGCTCAGCCAGAGCTTCATGCTCGACTCGACCAGGCCGAGCAAGCACCCGCAGATGATGGCCTTGTGGGGTCTCGGCATCATGATCGGGCCGATTGTCGGACCGGTCCTCGGCGGCTGGCTGACCGAAAACTGGGACTGGCGCTTCGTATTCTTCGTCAACCTGCCGGTCGGAATTCTCGCCCTTGCCCTGCTCGTAACCAACCTGCCTCACCGACCGACGCGGCGTCGGCGTTTCGATGTTGCCGGGTTCTTCTACATCGGCCTGACGATGGCCACGCTACAACTGATGCTCGACCGCGGGCAGCAGCTCGACTGGTTCGATTCGCTGGAGATCTGGGTATACCTGTTCCTCACGATCACAGGCGCATGGCTGGCGATCGTCCACTTCGTCACCGCGAAGGATCCGCTGTTCGAGCGCGAGTTGTTCGCCGACCGCAACTTCGTCGTCGCCGTGCTGTTCATGCTTGTGGTCGGTGTGGTGATGTTCGCGGTGATGGCACTGCTGCCGCCGATGATGCAACGGCTGCTCGGTTACGGCGTGATCGATACCGGGATGGCGCTAATGCCACGCGGCGTAGGCGTTCTCATCTCAATGCAGCTGGCCGGGCTCGCGGTGCGTCACCACGCCGATCCGCGCGTGCTGGTCGGCGGGGGCTTCTTTATCGTCGGCCTGTCGCTGTGGGAAATGGCGCACTGGTCGCTCGACGTCGACTACTCGCACATCTGGTGGACGGGCATCTTCCAGGGGCTGGGGATGGGATTCATCTTCATACCGTTGCAGGCGATCGCCTTCGCGACGCTGGCGCCGCGATTCCGCACTGACGGGTCCAGCCTGCTGAACCTGATGCGCTCGATCGGTTCCTCGATCGGCATATCCGTGACGACGACACTGCTGATCCGCAGCGTCCAGATGAGCCACGAAGACCTTGCCAGCCACGTCACCGCTGCGAGCAGTAGCATGTTCGACGTCTCGGAGATGGATCGCTTCCAGACGGTCGGCGAGGCGGCACTGCAGTTCGGCGACGCGATGGTCAACCGCCAGGCGGCAATGATCGGCTACATCAACGACTTCTCGTTCATGATGTGGCTCAGCTTTGCAGCGATCCCGCTGGTGCTGTTCATGAGCAAGCCGCCGCGGCGGTGAGCCAAGCTATTCCTTAGCTGTCGCGAAGCGCCAGCGCCAGACGAGACCGACATCGTCGTCCTCTCCCCATCCGTCTCGCACAAAGCAGGCCTTTTCGAGCACGCGGGAAGAGGCGGTCAGTTCAGGCAACGTGTGGGCAATCACCGAAGACGCGCCATTGTCGCGTGCAATTGCCAGGAGACCGAGCGTCAATTCCGTGGCGACGCTTTTGCCGGTGAACCCCGGAAAGGTGAGATAGCCGATTTCGACGACGCCGCCGTCACCCGGAGGTTCCTTGAAGCCTCCGAAACCAACCGGTCGGCCGTCGTCCCACGCCACGTAGGCGCACCACGGCTTGACCTGTTCGGCCTCAGCGAGTTGCGCCATCTCGGCGGCGAAATCGCCGGTGATTTCCGGATCGAACAGTTCCGGCTCACCGGCAAAAGGCCGCAGCCGGATGATCGTCAGCCCTTCTTGAGGTGCCGCCGCCCGAGCAACTCGGCGATTTGCACCGCATTCAGCGCCGCGCCCTTGCGCAGGTTATCGGACACGCACCACAGGGTCAGGCCGTTGTCGACCGTCGGGTCCTCGCGCACCCGGCTGACGTAAGTCGCACCATCGCCGGCACATTCGATCGGGGTGACGTATCCGCCGTCCTCGCGCTTATCGACCAGCATTACGCCCGGTGCCTCGCGCAGCACGTCCATGGCTTCGGCGGCGGAGATGTCCTTCTCAAACTCGAGATTGATCGCCTCGGAGTGGCCGACAAACACCGGCACGCGCACGCAGGTGGCATTGACCTTGATCTTGGGGTCGAGGATCTTCTTGGTCTCGACCACCATCTTCCACTCTTCCTTGGTCGAGCCGTCATCCATGAACACGTCGATGTGCGGGATCACGTTGAAGGCGATCTGCTTGGTAAACTTCTTCGGTTCGACCGGGTCGCCGACGAAGATCGCGCGGCTCTGCTCGAACAGTTCGTCCATGCCGGCCTTCCCTGCGCCCGACACCGACTGGTATGTCGAGACGACGCACCGCTTGATCGTCGCGAGGTCGTGAAGCGGCTTCAAGGCCACGACCATCTGCGCGGTCGAGCAGTTGGGGTTGGCGATGATGTTCTTCTTCGAATAGCCGTCGATCGCGTCCGGGTTCACCTCGGGCACGATCAGCGGTACGTCGGGGTCCATGCGGTAGAGCGACGAGTTGTCGATCACAACGCAGCCGGCAGCGGCCGCCTTGGGCGCATATTCCTTGGCCGGGCCCGAACCCGCGGCGAACAGCGCGATGTCGTAGCCGGCGAAGTCGAAGTGCTCGATATTCTTGCACTTGAGCAACTTGCCGGTGTCGCCGAATTCGATCTCGGTGCCGGTCGAACGCGAAGAGGCAATCGCGGTAATCTCGTTGAGCGGAAACTCACGCTCGGCGAGAATCGCGAGCATCTCGCGTCCCACATTCCCCGTCGCACCGACAACAGCTACCCGGTAACCCATCACGCACTCCGCTAGTTCAGTCCGCCGCGGGACCTAACCCCGCGCGGGCGCGCCGCAATGCACAATTGCATGCCCCCGTGCAAGCGAGGCTTTGCCTCAACCGATTCCGGCGAGGTGCAGCGTCAGCAGCAAGGCGGCACTCAGCGAGCCGGTAAGGCCGACCAGCGCGATCCAGCGCTTGCCCGCCTTTCGCAGGATTGCCAGCAGGTTGACCAGCGAGAACACGCCGAGAAAGACCAGGCTGCCTCCCTCGACAAGCTGCTCGATCCCGCCGACCAGCACGAGGATTATCGCTGAGGCGGAAATGACGATGGTCCCGAACCATGGCACGTCGCGTTCGTCGCGGCGGGCGAACAGGGCGGGCATCTCGCCGTCCTGCGCCGCCTGTTCCGCAAGCCGAGCCGTGGCGAAGACCGTGGCATTGATGGCCGAGCCGGCTGAAAAGGTCGCGGCAATCGAAACGGCGATGAAGCCGAACAGGCCCAGCGCGTCGCGCCCCGCTATAGCCAGCGCCACTTCCTTGTTCTCGACGATCGACTGCGCCCCGGCGAGCATTCCCGCGCCGAGTGCGACAAGGATGTAGGTCACCGTCGTCACGAGGATCGCCAGCGGCATGGCCACGGCAATAGTCCGCGGGGCGTCGCGCATTTCCTCGTAATCGTAGCTGAGCAGCTGGAAGCCTTCGTAGGCCATGAACACCACGCCCATGCCGATCAGCGCGTCGTGGAACCCGATGGGCATTTCGTTGTCGAGCACCAGCCGCTCGGGCGCCCAGTGCCACAGCCCGAACCCGGAAAGACCGAGCAGGATCACAAGCTTGCCCCACACCGCGACCTTCTCCAGCACCGTCGCTTCAGTCGCTCCGAGCAGGTTGATCCCGGCAAGCCCGACGATTGCACCGATCCCGGCTAGCAGCGCGGCCCAATGAGGAGCGCCGAACACGAAGGCGGCGTAAGCGCCGAAAGTCACCGCATAGACCGAGACCGTCAACGTATAGCCCGCGACCAGCACCCAGACGATCACCCGCGCCGCCCGCTTCCATCCCATCTCGCGAAGGTAGGCATAGGAGCCGCCCGACTGGTCGATCTGCCGGGTCAGCGCCGAATAGGAATGGCCCGAGGCCAGGGCGACGATCCCGCCGAGCAGGAAACTCGCCCAGGCCCAGTGCCCGGCAACCGAAATGACCACCCCCAGCGTCGAGAATATCCCGCCGCCGATCATCCCGCCGACCGCCATCGCCCATGCCCCGCCGGGCCCGAGCGCGTGCCCGTCCTTGCCTTTGCCGCCTTTCGCGTCGCTAGCAGGCATGAGCGATGATCATTCGGGCGGGGTCACTCCGTGGCTTTTCAGGAAGGACATGATCGTGTGCCACAGGTGCACGCTGATCTTCGGCCCGCCAACCCCGTGCGTCTGCCCGGGATAGAGCATCATTTCGAACGGCACGGCATCGCCCTGCAGTTTGGCGATGAGTTCCGAGCTGTTCTCGAACACGACATTGTCGTCCGAGAGGCCGTGGATCAGGAGCATCGGGTCGGAGATGCGGTCGGCATCCTGCAGCGCATCCGACTTGAGGTAGTCCTGCGGATCGGTCTTGGGCGAGCCCATGTACCGTTCAGTGTAAAACGTGTCGTAGAGTTCCCACTTTGTAACCGGCGCACCGGAAATCCCCACTGCGTAGAAGCCGGGATCGGCCTCGAGCATCTTGAGTGTCATGTAGCCGCCGTAGGACCAGCCGTAGATCGCGATCTTGTCCGGATCGACGAACGGCAGGCCCTTGAGATACTCGCCGCCGGCCTTCTGGTCGGCGACTTCGACACTGCCCATGGCGTGGTAGATCTGCTTTTCGAACGCGACACCGCGGTTCGACGAGCCCCGATTGTCGATCTCGAACCAGATGTAGCCCTGGTCCACGATCGCCTGCTGGAGCGCCCCGCCCCAGCCCTTGCTGACCTGCTGCGAGTGCGGTCCTCCGTAATGCGAAAAGAACACCGGGTAACGCTTGCCCGGCACCATGTCGGGCTTGATCATCTTCCAGTAAAGCGTCGAACCGTCGGGCCCCTTGATCGTGCCGAATTCAGGCTGATGCTGGCCGGCGATGTACGGGTGCCACGGGTGGTTCGTATCGAGCAGGTTCTGCTCGACCCATGCGAGCTGCTTTCCGCTGCCGTCGGCGAGATAGGTCTGCGTCGGCTGAGTCGGCGAAGAGCGCGAGACAAGCAGGCTCTTTCCCTTGCCGTCCATCGTCGCGCCGTTGCTGAACGCGAGGTCGGTCAGCCGCTTGGGCTCGCGCGGCTTGAGGTAGTCGAGCGAATAGACCTGCTGGGCCAGCACCCCGTCCTTGGTCGCGGTGAAGAACAGCGTGTGGCTGTCCTCGTCGACGCCGTCGAGGCCGGTCACGACCCACGCGCCCTTGGTCAACTGCTGCCACTTTCCATTTGCGAAGCGATATAGATGACCAAACCCGTCGCGCTCCGAGCGCCAGACCAGGCTGCCGTCCTTGAGGAAGCGGTACCCGTCGGTGAGGTTGATCCAATGCCCGTCGGCGGCGTGCTCGCTGAACAACACGCTGCTCTTGCCGGTCGCCGGATCGACCTTGAGCATGTCGAGACGGTCCTGAAGCCGGTTGATCCGCTGAACGTAAAGCGTCTTGCCGTCGGGCGCCCAGTCGACCCGGGCGAGGTAGACGTCAGGATCGCTGCCAAGGTCGACCTCGACCTTGCTCGCACCATCGGGGCTCACGACGTAGAGCGCGACATCGACGTTGGGCTGGCCTGCCGCCGGATAGCGCTGGTCGAAGGTCTTCGTGCCACTGGCGCCGATTGCCGCGCGGGTGACCACGCCGACAGGCGATTCGTCAAACCGCTCGACCGCGATGTGGGTCTCATCCGGCGACCACCAGTAACCGTTGCGACGGTCCATCTCTTCCTGGGCGACGAATTCGGCTTCGCCCCAGTGGACCAGGTCGCCCTCGGAAGGCGTGATCGCCTGCGGCTCGCTGGCGAGTCGACCGACGAAAAGCCGGTTGTCGCGCACGAACGAGAGATAAGTGCCTTTCGGGCTCAGCGCCGGGTTCAGCTCGCTGCCTTCGCTTTCGGTCAGGCGCTTCACCGAACCGTCGAGCCCGGCGAGGTAGAGATCGCCGTCCAGCGGGACGAGGATACTCATGCCGTCGGCGTTCCACGAATAGGTGATGATGCCCTTGAGCGAACCTACGCGCGAGCGTTCGCGCTGCATCTTCTCGGCCTCGGACAGTTCGCGGCCGCTACCGATCTTCTTAGAATCGACCAGCATGCTCCATTCGCCGCTGTCGCGGTCGAAGGCCCACAAGTCGTAGCGCTCCTTCTCGTCTTCGCGGTTGCGCAGCACTGTGAGGAAGCGCCCGTCGGGCGACAGCTTGGCCAAACGCGGCACGGGCCCATTCAGCGAAGGACTGGCAAAGACGCGCTCAAAGGTGAGCTGGCCGGGCTGGGCGGTGGACATCGTGGACTGGTTCTCCTGACCGAAGGCGTTAGCCGGAAGGATTGCCAAAGCAAGCGTGGCCGCAAGTGCGCGGTGCCGAACGTTATTCATGGGTTGGAAGCGACTCCGGAAACCAAAAAAAAAGGGCGCCCGTTGCGGGGCGCCCTTTTCGTTACCAATGAAATTGGTTTGAGGAAAGGCCTCAGCCTTCCTTCTGCACCTCGCGGCGCTCGGCGATGCGAGCGCGCTTGCCGGTGCGGCCGCGCAGGTAATAGAGCTTCGCCCGGCGCACCACGCCCTTGCGGACGACGGTGATGCTCTCGACGTTCGGCGAATAGAGCGGGAAAACACGCTCCACGCCTTCGCCAAAGCTCATCTTGCGGACGGTGAAATTGCTGTTGATGCCCCGGTTCGAGCGGGCGATGCACACGCCTTCGAAGTTCTGGACACGGGTACGCTCGCCTTCGACGACGCGCACGCCAACGCGCAGGGTGTCCCCGGCGCGAAATTCGGGAATGTCCTTCCCGAGGTTCTCGATGGCCTCGGCCTCGAGCTGCTGAATCAGGTTCATTGACCCTGGTCCTTCTTTTCTCGCCGCTCGCCAGAGGCAGGTCGGGCCCGAGCACCGATGTGGCGCTCCCAAAGGTCCGGCCTGCGTAACCGTGTATCGTTCTCGCTCATGGCCTTGCGCCATGCCGCGATTTTCGCATGATCCCCCGATCGCAGCACTTCAGGGATCGTGCGCCCTTCCCATTCGACAGGTCGGGTATAGTGCGGATATTCGAGCAGCCCTTCCTCGAAGGATTCCTCGGCCCCGCTGGACGGCGCGCCCATTACGCCGGGAAGCAGGCGAATGCAAGCGTCTAACAGGGCCAGCGCGGCGGTCTCTCCGCCCGAGAGGATTATGTCTCCGAGCGAGACCTCTTCGACGCCCCTGCCCTCGAAGATTCGGTCGTCGAAGCCCTCGAAACGGCCGCACAGAATCGTGACCCCGGGCCCTGTCGCGAGCTTACGCACCCGAGCTTGCGTCAAAGGCTTGCCGCGCGGTGTCATGGCGAGCACCGGACACTCCGGCTGGAGCCAGAGCGCATGGTCGATCGCCGAAGCTAGGACGTCGACCTTGAGCACCATCCCTGCCCCGCCCCCGGCAGGCGTGTCATCGACTGTTCGATGCTTGTCGGTGGCGAAGTCGCGAATCTGCACTGCCGCGCAGCTCCACACGCCTTCCTCCAGCGCACGCCCGGCCAGCGATATGCCCAGAGGCCCGGGAAACATCTCCGGGTAGAGCGTCAAGATGGTGGCAGCGAAGGTCACGTAATCGGTTCCCAGACATCGGGCGGCAGGAACTCGCGATCCGCTGCCAGCTCCTCCTTGAGCCATTCGCGGAATCGCTCGATCTTGCGTACGCCCACGCGGCTTGCCGGGTGGACCAGCCACTGCGCGCTGCCGGGCAGGTAGAGCGTTTCGAACGGTTGCACCAGCCGCCCGCTTTCGAGGTCGGATTTCCAGAAAAGGGGGCTCATCATGGCGATTCCGAAGCCGCCGAGCATCGTGCTTGCTTCCTGTAGCTGGCTGTCGAGCACGACGCCGCGGCGCGGTTCGGGCGGAGTGCCGATCCCGGCGGCGGCGAACCAGTTGGTCCACAGGCTGTCGTTCGGCGCGAGGCGTTCGACCCGGAGCAGGTCCTCGGGTCGGGAAATGCCGTTGGCGGCAAGGAAGTCCGGGGCGCAGATCGGGGCATAGTGCTGGCGAAACAGGAAGTCGCTGCGCAGCCCGTCCCACACGCCTCGCCCCGCGCGCACCGCCGCATCGATCCCGCCAAGCCCGAAATCGACCAGCTCGTTGGACAAGGTGAGGCGCAGCGCAAGGTCTGGATGGCGCAACTGGAAGCGCCCGATGCGCGCGCTGAGCCAGGTTGCGCCGATCGAAGCCGAAGAATCGACTGAGAGAATGTCCTCGTCCTCCTCGCGCAGCGCGTCAAACGCATCGGCGATCGCGTTGAAGCCGCTGGTCAGCGCCGGAAGCAGGCGACGACCACTGTCGGACAGGCGCACCCTTCCCCCGGCGCGGACAAACAGCGGCTTGCCGAGCCGGTCCTCGAGCTGGCGCACCTGGTAACTTATCGCCGCCTGGGTCATCCCCAGCTCTTCCGCCGCGCGCGAGAAATTCTCCAGCCGCCCGGCAGCTTCGAAGGCGCGAATGGCGGATAGTGGCGGCAGGCGGCTCATTCGCTAATCATAAGTAGACCTTATGCTATTGGCTAGCCGTTTTGTTGGCATTCGGAGCCGCGTGGGTGCATTCCTCCACCCGTCAACGAAAGGAACAGGCGATGATGATGGATCAGATGTTCACGCGCCATTGGGCGCTTCTTCACGACGAGTTTACCAAGGATTTGCACCGCGGCGTGGCCAAGGTCTTCCGCACGGCCGCCGACGCTTTCAAGCACCGGCTTGGCATGAACGAGGCTTATGACCACCGAAGACTGCTTTCGGCCCCGGCCAGCAAGTCCATCCTGGCGGGCTTTGCCGCCAGTGCGATGACCGTGGCCCTGTTTGTCGGCGCCTGGGCCGTCTCGGTACCCTCAATAGTCGTTGCATGATGTCCCGCAGGCAACGGCCCCCGCGGCCGACCCGTCCCCAGGCGGCCGCGGGGAGAATTTCGCAGTTCCGTGCGTTTGCCCCGCCATGGACGATTGCATCATCATCGGGGCCGGTCCCGCAGGCCTGACCGCGGCGATCTATCTGGCACGATACCACCTGGCGATCAGGCTGTTCGATTGCGGATCGAGCCGAGCAAGCCAGATACCATGCACACATAACCACGCCGGCTATCCCGAGGGCATCTCCGGCAAGGAGTTGCTCAATCGGATGTACGCGCAGGCGCACAAGTTCGGCGCTATCCGCGAGGAAACCCGCGTCGAGCACCTCGCACTGACCGGGGACCATTTCACCGTTGGATCGGGCGATGGAACCTACACCGCGCGCACCGTCCTCCTCGCCACCGGCGTAACCAACAAGCGCCCCGAAAGCCTGCCCGACGACATTCACGATGCCGCCCTGGCCGCCGGGATGCTGCGCTATTGCCCGGTCTGCGATGGCTACGAGGTAACCGACCGGCGCGTGGCGGTGGTCGGCACGGGCGATCATGGCACCGCAGAAGCGCTGTTCCTGCGCGGCTATACCGCCGACCTGACACTGGTTTCACCCGATGGGGAGCATGACCTCGACGAGGCATGCAGCCGCAAGCTCGACGAAGCCGGTATCGCGCGCATCGCAGGCCCATGCGGCGGTTGGAAGATCGAGGGCCAGCGCCTCGCCTTCGACACCGCGGAAGGGCGCCTTTCCTTCGACAGCGTCTATCCGGCGCTCGGCTCGGTCGTGCGTTCCGAACTCGCAACGGCGGCGGGTGCCGAAACTACGGACGATGGATGCGTCGTTGTCGGAGACCATCTTGAAACCACCGTCCCGGGCCTGTTTGCCGCCGGAGACGTCGTCGTCGGACTCGACCAGATCAGCCACGCTATGGGCCAGGCCGGCGTTGCCGCCACGGCCATCCGCAACCACCTGGCCGAGCAACGACCGCTCCGCCGCTAGGCTGTTTCGGCGAGGTATTCGTCGAGCTTGTCGAAGCTGCCGCCCCAGCCGCCCGCCATGCCAGCCATCTGCTTTGCGAATATGGCGAGCGCTTCGTCGGTGTATTCTATCGGCGTCCAGTGCAGCGTGACCTCGGTTTTGCCGTCTTTCTCGGCGAGGTCGACCTCGGTCAGCAGGGTCGCCGGCCAGTGCTCGAAAAACGGCGGTGTCACCTTGTTGCCGTCGGCATCGCAAATGCTCTGTTCCCACACCACCCGCGTCGGCGGAGTGAACTCCCGCCACAGGCACAAGGCGTGGAGATCCATGGTGTCGGACGTGTTGCGCGCAATCGACGACTTTCCCTCTGCAACCTCGCCCTGCACGATCTCGTAGGTCGATCCCTTCGGGCCGGACCATTGGACCATCTTCTGCGGATCGGCCCAGGCATCGTAGACCCGCTCGATCGGGGCATCGAAGGTGCGGCTAATGACGAAGACGGGCACATCGGGAGCGGTCATTTCGAGTCCTTTTCGGAATCGAGGAATTGTTCGAGCCGGTCGAAGCGGTCGGGCCAGTAGCTTGCCATTTCGGCGAGGAAGCGTTGAGCCTGTTCGGCCCCCTCGGGCCGCAGGCGGCGCGGGCGCGACTGGCCGACGCGCGCAGTCTCGATCAGCCCGGCCTCTTCCAGCACCTTGAGGTGGCGGGAGATCGCCGGCTGGCTGATCGGGAAATTCTCAGCAATGTCACCGACATTGGCCTCGCCCTTTGCCAGCCGGCGCAGGATTGCCCGGCGCGTGGGGTCCGCCAGTGCAGCGAAGGCAAGGTCGAGCAACTCATTCATAGCCCCTTATTTATATAACAATTACGTTATGTAAAGATTTTCATTCTTTCCCGGGCGTTCGTGGTAGTTGGAAACCATGGCACGCCTTGGGGGCACCCACCGAATCGCTGGCCGCACCGTGCACCGAATGGGCTACGGGGCGATGCAGTTGGCTGGGCCCGGCGCATTCGGCCCGCCGCGCGACCGCGACGAGGCAGTGGCGGTGCTTCGCGAAGCGATTTCGCTCGGCATCGATCACATCGACACCAGCGACTATTACGGCCCCTATACGGTCAACCGGCTGATCCGCGAGGCGCTGGACCCCTATCCGGCGAACCTGCTGCTGGTGACCAAGCTCGGCGCCCGGCGCAACGCGGCAGGCGAGTGGCTGCGCTGGAACGCGCCCGACGAACTGGAGCACGGCCTTCGCGACAACATGTGGCGCCTCGGCATCGAGGCCGTCGAGGTCGCCAACCTGCGGCTGATGTTCGGCCACGTCGGTCCGGCCGAGGGAGATATCCGCCCGCTGCTCGAACCGCTGATCGCCTGTCGCGAGAAAGGCATTCTCAAGCACATCGGCATCAGCAATGCCCTGCCCTCGCAGGTCGCCGAAGCGCGGAAGATGACGGAGATCGCCTGCGTGCAGAACGCCTACAACCTCGCCAATCGCGGCGACGACGCGCTGATCGACGAACTTGCCGCGGCGGGCATCCCCTACGTCCCGTTCTTCCCGCTCGGCGGCTTCAACCCGCTGCAGTCCGCAAAGCTCGACCGCGTGGCGGCCGAACTGGGTGCGACGCCGATGCAGGTAGCGCTGGCCTGGCTGCTGCAGCGTTCGCCGAACATCCTGCTGATCCCCGGCACGTCCTCGCTCGCCCACCTTCGCGAAAACATCGCCGCGGCGGAGTTGGAGCTGCCCGCAGATGCGGTGGCGGAACTGGACAAGATCGGGGGCTAGGCCCCAGCCTTCATTCGAACATCGAAGCGTCGAAGATCGCCAGCTTCTCGATCCTGCGAAAGGCCAAGTAAGCGACGGGCCAGCAAGGGATCATCGCGACGACAACTATCATCACGGCGATGCCCAAAATCGTGCCGATGTCTTCGCCACTTTCCGCGAATATCATGATGACGAGGAAGAATGCGGCGACCACGGCGGCACCGCCCAATGCGGCATAGGGAGTCCTGGTTCTTCGCGCCGTGGTCGTCGCAAACATCAGGACAAGCAAAACAGCCGACATCGTTGCCATCGTGGACATCAACAGCCCCATGAACACCACCACGACGGTATCGGAATCCATGCTCACTCCACCGCAAATTCGTTGGCGACGACCACCCGCTCCCCATCCCACTCGGGCACGGCGGCCTCGATCATCGGCACCATGAAGCGCTTTCCGGTCGGGCGTTCAATCTCGAGGATATCGCCCGCGCCGTAGTTTTCGACAGCGACGACCACGCCCAGCGCCTCTCCGGCATCGGATATCGCGACGAGGCCCAGCAGGTCGGCGTGGTAATACTCGCCCTCGCCCAGCGCCGGGAGCGCGCTGCGCGGGACGGTGAGGACGGTACCGCGAAACTGTTCGGCGGCGGTGCGGTCGGGGAGTTCGGCAAAGCGGGCGATCGCCCCGCCCTTGCCGTCGTCGCGCAGTTTCTTAAGTGTCAACGCGCCGTCGTTGAAGCTCTTGTGACGCTTGAGGGCATCGATCCCCTCGCCGAACAGCTTCAGGCGGACTTCGCCCGTCACGCCGTGCGCGCCGGTGACGGCGGCCAGGTTGACGGGCTTGTCCTGTACCAAGGGAGCTTAGCCCTCTGCCTTCTCTTCGCCGGCGTCTTCGGCAACGGCTTCCTCAGCCGGAGCTTCTTCCGCGGCAGGCTCTTCGGCCGGAGCCTCGTCCTGGGCAGCGACTTCCGCGGTGGGAGCTTCCTCAGCCGGAGCTTCCTCAGCCGGAGCTTCCTCAGCCGGAGCTTCGTCCTGGACCGCAACTTCCTCAGCCGGAGCTTCGGCAACGGTTTCCTCAACCGCGGCTTCTTTCGCGACCGGAGCGGCTTCGGCAGCCTTGGCGGCTTCCTCGGCCTCGGCGAGCTTGGCCGCCTTCTCTTCGGCGCGGTCCTTGGCGGCCTGGCCCGGTTCACCCTTCTTCGGGTTGTTGCGGGCGGCGCGCTCCTTGATGCCGGCGGCATCGAGGAAACGGGCGACGCGGTCCGACGGCTGTGCGCCGACGCCGAGCCAGTAACGAGCGCGGTCTTCGTTCAGCACGACGCGCTTGTCGTCATCCTTGGCGAGCAGCGGGTTGTAGACGCCGATCTGTTCGAGATATTTGCCGTCGCGCGCGCTGCGGCTGTCGGCCGCAACGATGCGATAATACGGACGCTTCTTCGCGCCACCGCGCGAAAGCCTCAATGCAATTGCCATTTCACTTCACCTTTCTGAATCAAATACCTGTAAAATCATTTCTTCTTGAGAAGGTCTGCCATGTCGGGCGGGATCTGGCCGCCGGGTAGCCCGGGCATTCCGCCAGCTGCTCCGCCGCCGCCGAGACCGCCCATTCCGCCCATTCCGCCGCTTGCGAAAAGCTGGCCGAGGCCCTTGAGCCCGCCCATCTTGCGGATCTGCTTCATCGCCCGGCCCATTTCCTGGTGCATCTTGAGCAGCTTGTTGACGTCCTGCACTTCGGTGCCCGAACCGGCCGCGACGCGCTTCTTGCGCTTGGCGTTCATCAGTTCGGGACGGGCGCGTTCCTTTGGGGTCATCGAGCCGATGATCGCATCCATGTGGACCAGCACCTTGTCGTCCATGCCCGACTGGGCCATCGCCTGTTTGGCCTTCTTCATGCCGGGCAGCATACCCGCGAGCATGCCCAGCCCGCCCATGTTCTGCATCTGCCGCAGCTGAGTGCGCAGGTCGTTCATGTCGAACTTGCCGGCCATCATGCGCTTGGCGAGCGCTTCGGCCTCTTCTTCCTTGATCGATTCGGCGGCCTTTTCGACCAGCGAGACGACGTCGCCCATACCGAGGATGCGGCCGGCGACGCGATCCGGGCTGAACGCCTCGATCGCGTCGAGTTTCTCGCCGGTACCGGCGAACTTGATCGGCTTGCCGGTGACCGCGCGCATCGAAAGCGCCGCGCCGCCGCGCGCATCGCCGTCCATCCGGGTCAGCACGACACCGGTCAGCGGCACCTCGTCGGAGAACGACTGCGCGACATTGACCGCGTCCTGGCCGGTCAGCGAATCGACCACCAGCAGCACTTCGGCCGGAGTGGCGACGGCAGCCACGGCCTTCATCTCGGCCATCAGCGCTTCGTCGACGTGGAGGCGGCCCGCGGTGTCGAGCAACAGCACGTCGACCGCCTGCAGCTTCGCCGATTCGAGCGCGCGGCGGGCGATATCGACAGGCTGCTGGCCCTGAACGATCGGCAGGGTGGCGACCGAGACCTGCTCGCCGAGGACAGCGAGCTGCTCCTGCGCGGCCGGGCGGTTGACGTCGAGCGACGCCATGAGCGCCTTCTTGCCGTGCTTTTCCTTGATCAGCTTGCCGAGCTTGGCAGTCGTGGTGGTCTTGCCCGAGCCCTGAAGGCCGACCATCATGATCACCGCCGGCGGGCGGACATCGAGGTTGAGCGGCGCAGCGCCTTCACCGCCAAGCATCGCGACGAGCTCATCGTTGACGATCTTGACGACCTGCTGACCGGGGGTGACCGACCTGAGGACGTTCTGGCCGACCGCCTTCTCAGTGACGGCAGCGATGAAATCGCGCGCCACCGGCAGGGCTACGTCGGCCTCGAGCAGCGCGACGCGCACTTCGCGCATCGCTTCGCGCACGTCCTGTTCGTTCAGCGCCCCACGCCCGCGCAGGCGGTCGAAGACCCCGGTCAGGCGATCGGACAGCGTGTCGAACATAGGCTCACGTCACTCCAAACGGCAAAAACGCCGGCGGACGAAACCTCGTCAGCCAGCGGGGCACAAGTCCCTGAAAACTCGTTGAATGGTGGAGCCTAGCGGGATCGAACCGCTGACCTCTACAATGCCATTGTAGCGCTCTCCCAGCTGAGCTAAGGCCCCGTGCCATTCATAAACCGGCCCACCCTGGGAGGTGTGCCGTCCTTGCGGAGGCAGCCCTTTATTGGCTGCCCCCGAATTTCGCAAGTACCTATCTTGCACCTTTTAGCACAAGTTTGCCGCCAGGTCGCGGAAGGCAGAGCGCGGATGCGCCCAGCCGGTCAGGCCGGAAGGCAAGCAGCGTGGTTGCGCTGCGACCGCCGGCCGAAGGTATGAGGAATCAGGAGTCGTCTTCGTCGTCGTCCGACGTCTTGGTAACGCCGAGGTCGTCGTCGCCACCGAGGTCCACGTCGTTGTCCGGCGAATCGTCGTCCTCGTCGATATCTTCCAGTTCTTCGTCGGCCAGGTCGGAATCGGAATCCTCCTCTTCCTTCTTCTTTTCGGCTTCCTCGAACGGGATCGGCTGCTTCGACTTCAGCACCGGTTCCGGATACCACTCGTTGCCGCACTCGATGCAGCTTACGGGTTCGTCCTTCTCCAGGTCGTAAAAGCGCTCACCGCACTTGGGGCAGGTGCGCTTGGAGCCCCATTCTGGCTTGACCATTGTATATCCTCGAAACTGCCCGCGCCTGACGCGGGACTGAAAATCCGTGATGCTTGATGGGTGCCGGGCGCAAGCAAATCAAGGCCCGGAATCAAGAGCGCGCGCGCCTTGCCACAGGGCAAGTGCGCTGTCAAAAGCCCGCGCGCCGTGAACAGCCATGACCCCATAGCCGCGCGACCGCGCCGTTTCGCCCCTTCCGGCCCGCTCAAGGGCCGAATCCGCGTGCCCGGCGACAAGTCGATCAGCCACCGCTCGCTGATGTTCGGCGCGCTCGCCGTGGGCGAAACGCGCGTTTCCGGGCTGCTTGAAGGCGAAGACGTCATGGCCACCGCCGCGGCGCTGCGGGCGATGGGCGCGACGATCGAGAATCAGGGCGACGCCTGGTCGATTCACGGCGTCGGCGTCGGCGGGCTGCTGCAACCGGCGAGGCCGCTCGACATGGGCAACTCGGGCACCTCGACGCGCCTGTTGATGAGCCTCGTAGCCAGTCACCCGATCAGCGCAACCTTCGTCGGCGACGCCAGCCTGTCGAAGCGCCCGATGGGCCGGGTAATCGATCCGCTGTCGCTGATGGGCGCGAATTTCGAGTCGAGCGAAGGCGGCCGCCTGCCGCTTACCGTGCGCGGCATCTCGCCCGCCGTGCCGATCGAATACCGCCTCCCGGTCGCCTCGGCCCAGGTCAAGAGCGCGGTGCTGCTCGCCGGGCTCAACACCTCGGGGATCACCAAGGTCATCGAACCTGTCCCGACGCGCGACCACACCGAACGGATGCTGAGGGGCTTCGGCGCCGAGTTGGAGGTATCCAACGACCTAGGCGAGCGCGTCATCACAATCCGCGGCGAGGCCGATCTCAAGCCGCAGGACATCGTGGTGCCGGGCGACCCCTCGTCCGCCGCCTTCTTCATCGTCGCCGCGCTTGTGGTTCCGGGCAGCGAGCTGACGATCGAGAACGTCGGCATGAACCCGACTCGCGCCGGCCTCGTCGGCGTGCTGCAGGCAATGGGCGGACGGATCGAGGTCACGAACGAGCGCGTGGTCGGTGGTGAGCCGGTCGCCGACCTGGTGGTGAAGCACTCCGAACTTTCGGGCATCGAGGTCAATCCGGTCGTGGTGCCGAGTATGATCGACGAATTCCCGGTCTTCTTCGTCGCCGCCGCATTGGCCAAGGGGCAGACCGTGACCACAGGGCTCGACGAGCTGCGGGTCAAGGAATCCGACCGCCTGACAGCCATGGCCGAGGCGCTGACCGGCGCGGGCGCCCGGGTAGTCGAGCGCGAGGACGGTCTGGTCATCGAAGGCACCGGCGGCGAACCGCTGCGCGGCACCACCGACAGCTGCACCAAGACTCACCTCGACCACCGCATCGCCATGGCCATGGCCGTCGCCGGCCTCGCCAGCCGCGACGGTGTGGAGGTGGACGACACCCGGCCGATTGCGACAAGCTTTCCGGCGTTCGAGGCGCTGCTGGCGGAATGTGCGGGTTGAACCCGCTCGCTCCCCCATTCTTGTCACCCCGGACTTGTTCCGGGGCCGGGCTTCCTGCTGGCCGACGTGACGCAAGAGGACAAAGCACTACCCCGGAACAAGTCGGGGGTGATATTGTGCGGTTTGCGTCGTGAGTTTCGATCTCGCCAACCTGGCTGGCCTGCTCGGCGCGGGACTGATCGTCGTTGCCTACGCTTACAACACGGCCAAGGGCGAGCAGACGAACCCTTTCGTTCAGCACGGCCTCAATTTCGTCGGAGCAAGTCTGCTCATCGCATCACTGCTGGTCCACACCAACCTGCCCTCGTTGCTGCTTGAGGGTATCTGGGCCTGTGTCGCTGTCTGGGGGCTCGCGAAGGCGTTCTCGAACCACTCCCCCTCCCGCAAGCGGGAGAGGTCAGGGGTGGGCCGGAATGCCACCTATTCTGCTAGCCCACCATCCAGCCCCCTACCGCCTGCGGGAGGGGGAGAATGATCATCGCTGTTGATGGACCTACGGCCAGCGGCAAGGGCACCATAGCCCGTGCGCTGGCCGCGCATTTCGGGCTGCCGCATCTCGATACCGGGCTGCTCTATCGCGCGGTCGGCTATCAGGTTGGACTCGACGGCGGCAATCCGGATGAGGCGGCGGACGCTCTCGCCGCCTGTGCGTTTCCCGACGCCCTGCTCGAAAATTCCGAACTGCGCAGCGAAGCCACCGGCGGGCTCGCGAGCCGAGTTTCGATCCATCCAGCCGTGCGGCAGGCTCTTTACGAGCGGCAGCGGCAGTTTGCACTGCAACCCGGGGGCGCGGTACTCGACGGACGCGACATAGGTACGGTCATTGCTCCCGAGGCCGAGGTGAAGCTGTTCGTCACCGCCTCGGTCGAAGCTCGCGCCGAGCGCCGTTTCCGCGAGATGCAGGCGCAGGGCCGCGCGGCAACGCTCGCCGAGATCGCAGAGGACCTGCGCCGGCGTGACGAGCGCGACCGCACACGTGCTACGGCCCCGCTGGTCGCCGCGCTCGACGCGGTGCAGCTCGATACCTCCAGCCTGTCGCCCGACCAGGCGGTGGCGGAGGCCATTCGTATCGTCGAGCAGAAGCCCAACCACCACGCCTAACCGAATCCAAGCGCGCTTGCGCGGGTTCGCGTTCGTCTATATACTGAACCATATGGTTCACTATTCAGAAGCCCGACTCGACACCGCCTTTGCCGCCTTGTCCGATGCGACCCGGCGCGGCGTGCTCGAACAGCTCGGGCGATCCGAAGCCTCGATCACCGAACTCGCCGACCGCTTCCACATGACCCTAACCGGCATGAAGAAGCACATCAGCGTGCTCGAGCGCGCGGGCCTCGTCACCACACGCAAGGTAGGGCGCGTGCGGACCTGCCGATCTGGCCTCAGCGGGCTGGAGGAAGAGGCGGCATGGATCGAGAACTACCGCAAGATGTGGTCCGCTCGGTTCGAGGCGCTGGACGAGGTTATCGAGGAACTGCAGGCACAGGAGAACGACGATGAACGACATGGCAAGTGAACCCGCCGGGGCGGCGCACCCGACAACGGCGGAACGCGTTTCAGACCGGGAAATGGCCGTCTCCCGCGTCTTCGCGGCCCCACCGCGCATCGTCTTCAAGGCATGGTCGCGCTCGGAATTGTTCCAGCGCTGGTGGGTGCCGCAGTCGATGGGACTCAACCTGCAATCGTGCGACATGGACGTCCGCACCGGCGGCACATACCGCCTCGAGTTCGGCTTGCCGGACGGTACCTCGATGGCCTTCTTCGGACGGTATCTCGAAGTAATCCCGGAAGCGAAGATCGTCTGGACCAACGAGGAAAGCCCCGAAGGCAACGTGATTACGGTGACCTTCGAGAACCGTGGCGACACGACACTGCTGACCTTCCACGAGCTCTATCCCTCGAAAGAGGCGCTGGATCGGGCACTCGAAGACATGGACGACGCCCTGCTCGAACCGTTCGAACAGCTCGACGCGCTGCTTGTCGAGATGGGGGCAAACCACGGCTAGCCGCGGCGCCTTGGCGTGCGATACATCTGCGCTTAATGGCGTGACCGTCATTGCCGCAGCGATCCGGCTGGCACAGGCGCGGATCGCCGGTTAGAAGTCGACAGGGATCGAATTGCCGTGTTACGCTGTACCTACCTGCCTCTCGCTCTGCTGGCGCTCGGCGCCCCGGCCATTGCCCCTGCGCAGACCTATGGCCCGACGCAAAGCTATGGCCCGGCGGTGGTCGACGAGCAGTATTACGAGATGTACCGCGGCGATTCCCTCGACATCAATATCGAGAAGGAAGCCGACTGGGCCAAGGTCGACGGCGAGGCGGTGGCGGCGATCCTCAGCACCGGCAACAAGCTGCGGCTGGTCGCGGTCAAGACCGGCAAGGCCGAAGTGACTGTGACCAATCACGAGAAGCTTGTCTGGCGCGCAGCCGTCGTCGTTCGCTGAGCCGCCAGAAGCAATCCGGGGCGGTTTCCCTTGCTTCGCAGCCGGTTTTCGCCTAGGCGCGCGCCCGTCCGACGGACAGTTCCCGACGATGCCCGGCGAGGATGCGCTTCCGGCGCCCCGCATCGCATTTGACGGTCCTGCCCCGAAGGCGCCCGTGACGGTATTCGGCCGCGCGGGCAGTTCGGCCACAAAGACCGGCGGATCCAACCGCCTGGCCGGAAAGACGTCAGTCCTAGCGAAGGCCGGGACGAAGTAGGATAATTGACACATGGCAACCACTGCCAACCCCACTCGCGACGATTTCGCGAAACTCCTCGAAGAACAGCTCGGCGGCGCCGGCGAAGACGGTTTCGAAGGCCGTGTCGTCCACGGCACCGTGACCGCGATCGAAAACGGCATGGCCCTGATCGACGTCGGCCTGAAGAGCGAAGGCCGTATTTCACTGCGCGAATTCGCTCGCGGCGAAGGCGATGAGCCGCTCAAGGTCGGTGACGACGTTGAAGTGTTCGTCGACCGTGTCGAGAACGCCGACGGCGAAGCGATGCTCAGCCGCGACCGCGCCCGCCGCGAAGCCGCCTGGGACAAGCTCGAAAGCGAATTCGGCGAAGGCAAGCGCGTCGAAGGCCGCATCTTCGGCCGCGTCAAGGGCGGCTTCACCGTCGACCTCGACGGCGCCGTGGCCTTCCTGCCCGGCTCGCAGGTCGATATCCGCCCGGTTCGCGACGTTGGCCCGCTAATGGACATGCCGCAGCCCTTCCAGATCCTGAAGATGGACCGCCGCCGCGGCAACATCGTCGTTTCGCGCCGCGCGGTCCTCGAAGAGACCCGCGCCGAACAGCGCAGCGAACTGATCGACCGCCTCACCGAAGGCCAGGTCATCGACGGCGTGGTCAAGAACATTACCGACTACGGCGCCTTCGTCGACCTCGGCGGCATCGACGGCCTGCTCCATGTGACCGACATGAGCTACAAGCGAGTCAACCACCCGAGCGAGGTGATCAACATCGGCGACACCGTCACCGTGCAGATCATCCGCATCAACCAGGACACGCAGCGCATCAGCCTCGGCATGAAGCAGCTGGAGAGCGATCCGTGGGACGGCGTGGGTGCCAAGTACCCGGTCGGCGCCAAGGTTTCCGGCACCGTCACCAACATCACCGAATACGGCGCCTTCGTGGAGCTGGAAGCGGGCATCGAAGGCCTCGTCCACGTCTCCGAAATGAGCTGGACCAAGAAGAACGTCCACCCGGGCAAGATCGTCTCGACCTCGCAGGAAGTCGACGTGATGGTGCTCGAGGTCGACGCCGAGAAGCGCCGCATCTCGCTTGGCCTCAAGCAGGCCCAGCGCAACCCGTGGGAAGAGTTCGCCGAGACTCATCCGGTCGGCTCGAAGGTCGAAGGCGAAGTCAAGAACGCCACCGAGTTCGGCCTGTTCATCGGCCTGCCCGGCGACGTGGACGGCATGGTTCACATGTCGGACATCGCCTGGGGCATCTCGGGCGAGGACGCGCTAGCTCTGCACCGCAAGGGTGAGCAGGTCGAAGCGATCGTGCTCGACGTGGATGTCGACAAGGAGCGCATCAGCCTCGGCATGAAGCAGCTCGAGAAGGGCGCGCCGGCTGCCGGCGGCGTCGCGACCTCGAGTGGCCTGAAGAAGGGCGACGTCGTCACTGTCACCGTCCTTGAAGTCCGCGATGGCGGCCTCGAAGTGCAGGCGGGCGACGATGGCGCGACCGGCTTCATCAAGCGCAGCGACCTCGGCCGCGACCGCGACGAACAGCGTCCCGACCGCTTCCAGCCGGGCGCCAAGGTCGACGCCATGGTCACCGGGTTCGACCGCTCGAAGAAGCCGAACTTCTCGATCAAGGCGCGCCAGATCGCCGAAGAGAAGGAAGCTGTCGCGCAGTTCGGTTCGTCCGACTCCGGCGCCTCACTCGGCGACATCCTCGGCGAAGCGCTGAAGGGCAAGAGCGAGTAACGCCAGGACCTCGTAGCGCGCTTGTGGACGTCAACCGTCCTCAAGTAGCGAAGCGATAGGACAACAAGAAGGCCCGCTTGCTCAAAGGAGCAGGCGGGCCTTTCCTATGGCGCGGCGCACGCGTAAATTCGCGACTCGATGCTGCAAGTCCACCAGTTCCCCTGCCTGAGCGACAACTACGGCTACCTGCTGCACGATCCTGCCAGCTACGAAACGGTTTGCATCGATACCCCCGATGCCGAGTCCTACCTGCGCGAGGCCGACGCGCAGGGCTGGCCGATCACCGCAATCTGGAACACCCACTGGCACCCCGACCACGCCGGAGGGAACATGGCGATCAAGGCCGCGACCGGCTGCGAGATCATCGCCCCGGCGATCGACGCGCCGAAGATCGAGGGCGTCGATCGCATGGTCAAAGGCGGCGACACGGTAATGATCGGCGAGTTCGCGGCCTACGTGATTGACGTTGGCGGACACACGATGGGACACATCGCCTACCACCTGCCCGAGGCGGGCATCGCGTTTGTCGGGGATTCGGTCTTCGCGCTCGGCTGTGGCCGGATGTTCGAGGGCACCGCACCACAGTTCTGGGCCAGCCTCCTTCGCATCAAGGCCATGCCGCTCAGGACGACGCTCTACTGCGCACACGAGTACACCCAGGCCAACGCCAGGTTCGCGCTCCATGCCGATCCCGACAACGAGGAACTGCGGCATTACAGCGAGGAAATCGACGACAGGCGCGCCACGGGCAAGCCGACCGTGCCGATGGTCCTGAAGCGCGAGCTGGCCACCAACCCGTTCCTGCGCGCCGACACGCCCGAAATGCAGGCCCGCTGGGGCGGCTCCGGCCCCGCCGAGACCTTCGCCGCGCTGCGGGCGGCGAAGGACAATTTCAGGGGTTAGTAACCGACGGTAAAGCGGCTGCGGATGGAGTTGCCCTGCTCCAGCTCGTCGACCATGGCGATGGCGTAGTCGGCGTAGCTGATCTTGCTCTCGCCGGCATCGTCAACCACCAGGTCGTCCTTGCCGAGCCGGAAGCTGCCCGGCCCCTTCCGGTCACCGACAAAGATGTTCATCGCCGGGGAGAAGAACGTCCAGGCGGTGTGCGCCTCCTTCTTCAGGTCGTCGAGGAAATCCATGCCCGGCTTGACGATCGGCTTGAGGAATTCCGGGAAACCCGCGGAATCGAACACCCGCACGCCTTCGGGGTTGGTCAGGCTGGCCGCGCCGCCCATCACCAGCAGCCGGTCGATACCGGCCTTCTTGACCGCACCGAGCAACGTCGAGGCCGGAACGTCGAAATGCAGCGCGCTGATGACCGCGTCGGCACCGGCGACGAGGCCGGGCAGCGCATCAACGTCGGAAGCATCGCCCGGACGCTGTTCGATATGATCGCCGCTGGGGAGCGTGTCGGCATTGCGCCCGATGGCGATCACCTCATGCCCGCGCGAAACGAGCTCCTTGGTGATCTCCGAACCGCCCTTCCCGCTCGCGCCGAGTACTGCAACTTTCATCACGCTCTCCTGACCTGTCTTTGCATAGCAACCTAACGGCAGCGTGCAGGCAGCGAAAGCCCGGAGTGCAGATACGACAGGGCCGCGCGGCGCCAATGGCGCCGCGCGGCCCTGCGAATTTCGGACCGAGGTCAAATGTTCGAGATGATCTCGTCGGCCAGCTTACTGTCTTCCTTCTCGCCATGCTTGGCGGCGATCAGCTTGCGGGCGGCCTCGGCAGCCGCGCTGGCGACCTTTGCGCGCAGTTCCTCGACCGCGCTACGCTCGGCCGTGGCGATCTTTTCTTCGGCCAGCGATTTGTGACGCTCGATCAGCGCAGTCGCGTCGGCCTTGGCCTTCTCGACGATCTCGGCGGCCTGCTTTTCGGCACCGGCGCGCAGGGCTGCGATGTCCTTTTCGGCGTCGGCAGTCTTCTTGGCGTAGCTGTCGCGCAGCGCCTCGGCCTCGGCGCGCAGCGCCTTGGCTTCATCGAGCTGCTTGCGGATGCCCGCAATGCGGTTGTCGAGGATGCCGGCGATAATCCCCGGCACGCCCTTCCAGAGCGCAATCGCAAAGACCATGATCATCGCCAGGGCGACATAGCCGCCCGGCGAAATACCGAACGCGGTCGGCTCGACGTGGTGTTCGGCTTCGGTGGCGGCGTGGGCGAGAATCTCAAGCACGGCTCAGGGCTTCCGCAACGGCGGTGCGAGCGGCGGCATCATCCACCTTCGAACCGGTCAGTTTGGCGACGATTTCACGGGTCGCATCGGCGGCCATGGCTTCGACTTCGGTCAGGGCCGAACGGCGCGCCTCGTCGAGTGCGGCAGAAGCCTCGTCGAGCTTCTTGGCAAGACGCTTATCGGCAGCCGCGACGCGCTTGTCGGCGTCCTTGGCAGCTTCTTCCTTGGCCTTGGCGGTGACCGCCTGGGCTTCGGCATGCGCCTCGTTGATCGTCGCGCGCCAGGCTTCTTCGGCCGTGGCGGCTTCCGCACGCAGGTGCTCGGCCGCGGCGAGGTCGGCGGCGATCTGTGCGTCGCGCTGGTCCACCGTCTCCTCTACCTTGGGGACGATCCCGCGGCCAACGAAGAAGTAGATCACGCCAAGCACGATCAGCAGCCAGAACCACTGCGACTGATAGACGAGGGCAAGTTGCGCAAGTTGGGGCATCGGATGGCCTTTACACGAAAATTCGCTGTCAGGACCCGGCGGCGCTTGCCGCCGGGCCGGCTGGATCAGCGCGCGTAGAGGATGATCATCGCGACGGCGAACGCCATCAGGCCGAGCAGTTCGGCCGCGGCGAAGCCGATGTACAGCGTACCGGTCTGGCTACCGGCAGCAGCCGGGTTGCGCAGCGCGCCCTGAAGGAACGAACCGAACACGAAGCCCACACCGGCAGCGGCGGCGCCGACACCGATCGCCGCGATACCGGCACCGATAACCTGAGCAGAAGCGAGTTCCATTTTGTTAACTCCGTTGGATAAATCGTTGAAAGACTAGTGAAGATTGACCGCGTCGTTGATGTACAGCGCGGTAAGAAGGGCAAACACGAAGGCCTGGATCGCACCCACCAGCAGCTCGAGCGCGCTGACGAAGGCGACGAACAGGAAGGCGAGCAGCGAAATGCCGTAGCCCATCGGACCGCCAGCGTTCAGGCCCTGCACCACGAAGTTGCCAAACACCTCGAGGAGGATGTGACCGGCGAACATGGCGATGAACGGACGCAGACCGAGGCTGAACGGGCGCACCATGAACGAGACGAACTCGATCGGCGCGATCAGCAGGGTCAGGATAAACGGCGTTCCCTTGGGCACGAACAGGCTGAAGAAGTGCAGCCCGTGCTTCCAGAAACCGACGCCGAGGACGATGGCGAAGCTGATGATCGACATCGTGCCGGTCACGGTGAACTGGCTAGTGACGGTAAACGGATGCGCGCCGGGGACGATGCCGAACGGCATGGCGCCGATCCAGTTGGCGGCGAGGATGAAGACGAAGGCGGTAAACACCCACGGCAGGTACTTGCGGCCTTCGGGGCCGATAGACTGCCGGGTGACGTTTTCGAGGAAGCCGGTCAGCATCTCGACGGCCGTCTGCCAGCGGCCAGGGACCAACTGGCGCTTGGTGCCGCCCCACATGAACGCCACGATCACCGCGAGGACGATGAGCATCCACAGCGCGGAATTGGTGAACATAAACGGCGATGCCTGCAGTTCTCCGCCGCCGAGCGACGTGATCTGGAACTGGTGCATCGGGTCGATCTTGGCGGGACCTGCCACTTGGTCGTCTTTCCTGTCCTTGGGAGCCTATTGGCCGTTCTTGTTCATCCGCACGACGTGAATGCACGCGCCGGCGAATGCCATGAACATGAGGATGATGGTGAGCCACGGCAGGGTGCCGAGGACGTTGTCGAGCACGAGGCCGATGATAATGCCGCCGAGCGGATAGCCGACCATCGTCGAGACGACCTGCATGCCGATCGCCGGGCCCGACTTGCTCGTGCCATGCTCTTTCGCGACGCGTTCGTCTTCCGCCTTGCGCGCGGCGGCAATGCGTTCCTCAAGCGAATCGATCTTAGGATCTTCGCCGATGGGTGCGTTATCGGGATCGTTGGCCACGATGAAGCTTTTGCCTCGCGCAGGGGTTGCAATGAAATTCGCGGCCAGAGTTGCCCCCGGCCGACGACGCGCCGCCATTAGGGGGGCTGGCAGGCCGAGTCAACCGCGGTTGCCGCGGTGCAAAAACGACAGCGCCGCCTGCCGGTCAGAAGCCGGCAGGCGGCGCAAGCCTATTCAATGATGTACGCCTTACGGACAGCGCGGATCGCGCACAGGAGGTCCGTTGCCGCGGGTCTGCCACGAACCATCGGGCGCCTGGTACTTTTCCCCCGGGGCGGTACGGGCAATTGCAAGACAACCGGCGGTGAAGGCGTATTCCTCGAGGGTAGCCGAGGCTGCTTTGGCCTTGTCGGCATAGACCGCGCGGCGCTTGATGTTGAGGTCGTCGACGAGCTGGCGCAGCGTCGCGTCCCCGGCACCGACGATCGCCAGGTAGCCATCCATCTTTTCGCCGATCTTGCCCGATGCGCGCGCCGCTTCGTAAGCCGGGTCACGCTGGGCAAAGGCCGGCCCGGCAAAGCCCGTCAGGGTCAGCGCGACCGCGGAAAGGGCCAGCGTGGCGCGATTAAAACCGGTGTGCATGCCATTCTCCATCAAAAGATGTCCGCATTCTCGTCGATCGTGTTCCCGGCGTCTTCGGCCAGGCGATAGATAACTTCCTGCTTGATGTTGATGTTGAGCTCAATGACGATAGGCTCGCTCGGTGCGTTGACCGAGATACAGCCGCCCGTCAGCATCGAGCCCAGCACCACCATCGCCGCAGTGCATGTCCGCAAACCCCCGTACATCGGTGGCTTATGCGCCGGACAGGCACCTTTGGTCAAATACACGGCTATCATGGGGTTACCTCGCTTTCGCGGCGCTGAATGGGCGGTTCATTGGCGGTCTGGTTGCCGGGCGGCGGCGCCGGCATCGGTGGATTCGCGGGCGGGCGTCTAATGACATTGCCGTCCTTGTCGAGCAGCCCGACGCTGGCATCGCGCGGGTCCTTCACGGCCGAGGGGTCATAAAGCGACTTCAGGTTCGAGAGCAGCTGGTAGAACGAGGCGCGGATATTGACCACGAAGCGGATCGGCAGGTTGCCGAGCCTGCGGGTGATGAAGTTCTTCTTCGCGCCCTCGCCCTGCCGCACGCCCTCGAAGCGGACCTGGGTGACGATCTCGCCAGTTAGCGGCCCGTTCATGACCACGGTCATGTGGTCGTAGTCGAGAGACTTGAGCGCATCGAAGGCGAAATTGGCAATCGCCCCCATGTCCTCGTAGGTCAGCGCGCCAACGTAGGAGACGTTGCCGGGCCCGCGCGCAGCCAGCTCCCCGTTGACGATGCGGCCGTTGCCCTCGGTATCGAACACCAGCGGCAGGCTGCCATCGAACACGCCGTCGGCGCTGATATTGCTGAGGTCCATGCGCTGGACGAACTGCGAAGCCTCGAGCCCCTTGATGTCGAGAACGTAAGTCCGCTCCTCCGAAACGCCGATGTTGAGCGCCACCGGGCGCAGGGTCAGCGTGCCGCCCATGAACGGCCAGGTGCCGCCGGTGACCGCCAGGACTTCGCCGTTCCTGACCTCGATGCCGATTTCGCCGTCGTATACCTCGATTCCGGGGTTGATCGCCTTGATCTTGAAGCGCTGGTCGGGCGCCGTCGTCAGGCCGAGCAGGTCGGTGAAGCGGACCGTGCCCGAAGCGCCGGTCACCGGGCCGAAGGCGGCCGCGAAATCGAGCGAATCGCTGCTAAAGCTGCCCGCGCTGGTGACGCCCAGCTCGTCCCAGTCGATCCGGCCCAAACCGGTGACCGTTCCGTTGACATTGGCCACCACGCCGAGCGCGAGATGGCTCAGTGCCTCGGGCTGCAATCCGCTGTCGAAGACGATGCCCGGCACGGCGAGGTCGGCGAAACCGCGCCCGGTGCCAAGGTCGTGGTGGATCGAGGCTATGGTGACCGTGCGACCCGACGCCGGTTCGCGCATTTCGGCGTTGGCGAGGATAACGTTGTTTTCGAGCGACAACGTCGCATCGCGCGAAACGAGCGGTTCGAAGCGCGCCTCCTTCTGGCGGTCGATCAGGCGGAACGCGCCGTCGGAGATACGCAGGACACCGCCCGAATAGGACCAGTTGCCGCTGGCATCGAGCAGGTCGAGCGGAACGGCGAACAGCTTTACGTCGGTGCCGTCGAAGCTTCCCGAGGCCCCCTTGCCGACATTGGCAGAAAGGTTGCTCAGCGCGAAGGTCGAGGCCGTATCGCGCGGCCCAAGCGAGACGCGCACGCTGCGCGCGGCGATGGTGCCCGGATAGGCGATGCCGACCGGGCCGCTGGCGATCGCAATCGGGGTCTGTCCGAGCCGGCCGCTGACGTCGAGCGACGGCGCGCCCGCGGCGATCTTTAGTCCTCGTCCGTCGTATCGCACTATCGGCTGACCACGCGCGGGGCACAGCTTCAGGCTGCGCCGGTCGAGTTCAAGGTTGGCGAAGCGCAGCGCGGCAAAGCGCAGGTCGGTGCAATCGCGCCACAGCGCCAGCCCTCCGGCGGACGACCAGTTACCATTGAGCGGAACCTCGAGATCGCGGGCAAAGCCTCCAGGCAGCTCGCCGCTCATCAGCGCGCGACCCGCGAAGCCGACCTTGTCGTCGCTCGAAACCAGCGACAGTCCGGGAATCGCCAGCTTGCCTCCCTCGGCGGAATACTCGGCCATGGTCAGGCGCGCGGCGAAGTCGGACCCGCCCCGGCGTTCGATGCGACCCTCGATCCGCGGCATCTCGTGCCCGCCGGTCGAGAAGTTGCCCGCGATGCGGGGAGTGCCGTCACCCGATGCACCGTACTGGAGGCGCGAGACGGCCAGCACCTTTTCGCCGGTGCCGCCGCTGACCTGCGCCTCCGGGATGACGACGGCGAGCACGTCGCCGGTGCGGCGCACTTCGGCCAGCCCCGACAGCGTGCTGCCCTGAGCCTCGCGCTGGATCGCGCCGCGCAGCTTGCGCAGCAAGGCGGCAGCGAATGTCTCGTTCGCACCCTTGGCCATGTCGGCGAGCGTCTTGTCGAGCGCCGATCCGGGCTTGATGCCGCTCCCGGCAAATTCGCCGTCCACGCGCACCCAGTCGAACCTGTCGCCGGCGCGCACCGTACCCTTGGCCGTAAAGGCCGCCAGGCTGGCCTGCGGATGGTTCACGTTCTCGGTCCCGACATCGTAGCTCGCGGTCAGTTCGGCATCGCGGAAGATTGCCTTGCCCTTGAGGACCAGCGATTCGAGCGTGACGGCAGCGAGCTTTGCGCCGTGTGTCTGGCCGATCAGGCCTGCTTCGATCCCGGCCATATCGCGGTCGAGGCGCAGGTCAGCGCTGATGGCCGTCTCGGCGAGGTCCACGCCAGCATCGACGCAAGTCAGCCCGGCGAGGCGTAGCGGCCCCTGGAACTGGGGCCGTTCGGCATCGATACCGATGCTTCCGTAGAGAGTGGCCCTGCTCGCGTCGCACCCCGCGCCCGCCAGTCTCGGTGCGGTTGCTGCCAACTTGCCGGAAAAGCCGCCGCGCAGGTGGCCCTTCCCCTCCGCCTTCATGCCGATGGGTCCGAATTCGCTCTCCAGCAGCGCACGCCCGTCGACGAGGTCGAGCGTCATGTTGGGGAATTCGAACGGCTCGGTGGACCCGCTGAAGACCAGCGGGTCGAGTGCGCCGAAACTCAGCTTGCCGCCGTAGTAGGTGCCGAACAGCCGGGGCCTGACCAACTTCAGGCTGGCGACACCCGGAAGGCCGAGGCGGTAGCGGATCACGACTTCAGCGCGTTCGACCGTAAGGTCCGGCCTGGTCGGGTCGCCGATGATTATGTTTTTCAGCACCTGCCTCCGCCCGCCGATGCGCTCAACCTCGTAGGTCGCCTGCACGCCCTTGCTCGCCAGCGCCGAGGCAATGACGTTATCGGCGATGTCCTTGCGCTGGACCCAAAATGCTATGAACGCGAGCGTTAGGATCAGCAGGAACGGAAAGATAATCCAGCGCCGCCAGAACGAGCGCCGGGGTCCCGGCTCGCCCGGGTCGGGGGAGGTCGCAGCGTCCTCGGCCATTGCCGCACACTTGCGCGAGGCGCGTGGTAAAGGCAATGCGGCATTCGCACGGGGAAAGGGTCGGCGTGTCGCGAAATCAGCCGGAATCAGTCACTAAGACTGCGCATGATGGTGCCGGGCATCGCGCCAGGCTGCGCCAGCGGCTGCTCGACGGCGGGTCCGAGGCGCTGGCCGATTACGAAGTGCTCGAATACCTGCTTTTCGCCGCCATCCCGCGCGGCGACACCAAGCCGGCGGCCAAGGCGCTGCTCGCCCGGTTCGGCTCGCTCGCCGGGGTGCTGAAGGCCGATCACCATGCGCTTGCCGAGGTGGACGGCGTGGGCGAATCCAGCGCCGCCGCGCTCAAGGCCGTGGCGTTCGCCGCGCGGAGAATGGCGCGCTCCAAGGTGCGCGAGAAGACTGTGCTGGGCAGTTGGCAGGCGCTGCTCGACTATCTGACGATCGACATGGCGCACCTGACGATCGAGCGGGTGCGGATCCTCTATCTCGATGCGCGCAACCGCCTGATCCTCGACCACCTGGCGCAGGAAGGCACCATCGACGAAGCGGCGATCCATCCGCGCGAGGTGGTCAAGAAGGGCCTCGAAGTCGGGGCCAGCGCGCTGATCCTCGTCCACAACCACCCGAGCGGCAATCCCGAGCCAAGCCGCGCCGACATTCAGATCACCCAGCGCATTGCCGAGGCAGGGAGGCTGCTCGGCATCGTCGTCCACGACCACGTGATCATCGGCAGTGAGGGGCACACCAGCCTCAGGGCCAAGGGCCTTATCTAGGGATCGCAGGTCGTCCCCGGCCCGGCGTCGAGGTCGAGGCAGCGGCCGTCGATCTCGCCGGCAGGTATAGCCACCTCTGCCAGCGCCGCCAGCGTCGGCACGATATCCACGGTGCGCACCGCGAGCGGTTGTTCGAACCCGGACATGCCCTTGCGCCAGAACAGGATCGGCACGCGGCGGTCGACGTCCCACGGCGACCCATGCGTCGCGACCGAGGCTTTCACCGGGCGTGCAATCGACGAGACGCTCGACTTCAGCAGCACGACGAAATCGCCCGAGTGAGGCGCGTAGTACGATGCGCGTGCCCGGTCTTCGAGCGTCCACTCGTCGACCGGCCCGGTCGGCACCGGACGGGCGGCCAGTTCGGCTGCATCGAACACCGCCGCAACCTGCGAGGAAGCCCTGAACTTTGCGATGGCCGCCGCCTTCACCTTCGCCTGCACATCGGCGGGCAGCGCCCGATTGACGTAGTAGTCGCCGGTCGGACCACCGAGCAGCGGAGCTGGAAGCGTGGCATCCAGCCCCAGCTCGGCAGCGACGGCGGATCCGGCATCGCGGGCGCTGAGCCCGGGATCCCTGCGGCTCGCCGTCGGATCGCCCTGCATGACGATGCGCTCCGGCAGGTCCTGCCCGCCATGGTCGGCGGTCAGCACCACGGCATAGTCGATGCTCCTGGCGTCGAGGAAATCGAACATGCCGGCAAGCGAGCGGTCGAGCGCTTCCTGCTGGATACACATTTCGACGCCCTGCGTGCCGTAGGCGTGGCCGATGTAGTCGTTGGCCGAAAGGCTCAGGCTCAGCACGTCGGTTGCCGCGCCCTGCCCCAGCCGCATCGTATCGACGAGCTTCTCGGCCACCTCGATGGTCCAGCGGTCGAACGCAGGGCTGGTCTTGAAGTTCTCGTCATTGCCGCCCGGCCGCGCGAAATGCCCCGTGCCGACCGAAAGGACATCGTTCACCGGGATCGCCCGTTCGAGATCGCGACACCACTCCGGCACCGCCACGTCCTCCGTGGGAGCGGCGAACTCGAGGGCGAGACGGGCGTTGACCTCAGCTACGACCGGATCGACCGGCTTGCCGGGCAGCGTCACGAACTGGCCCTTCTTCCAGAAATAGGCTGCGTCGATCGCCTTGCCGCCCATCATCAGCGCGGCGCGATCCTTGCCCGATACGGCGACATTGCGCGATGCAGGCTCGACTCCGTGGATGCGTTCGCCGAGCGTCGGCACCAGCAGGTGCTGAGAGGATTCGACGTAGCGCGAGTGATCGGTCCCCGGAGCGCTCTCGTCCTCGGCGCAGTAGACCTCCTTGTCCGCGCGGGCGATGCCCTGGTCGATCCAATAGTTGCCGACGATTCCGCTGCGCGCCGGGTTCGCCCCGGTCATGATCGCCGCATGGCCCGGGCAGGTCTCGGTCGCGGAATGGCCGTGGTAGCCCGAAGGAAACACCGCCCCCTCGGTCAGCCGCTTGAGGCCCCCGGTGTAGTGCTCGCGGTACTGCGCGAATTCGGCGGCGGAGAACTGGTCGACGACAATGGCGACGATCAGCTTGGGCGGATCGCCCTCATCGCCAAGCGCCGGACCTGTTGCCAGTAGGCCAATTGAAGCCAGCGCCGAGGCGGCAAGCTTGCGTAAGAAGGCCAAGAATCAAACCCTCCGAATGCGACGGTGCCGCAGCCGATAACCGAGATTTCGAGCACTTGTGTGACAGGCGATTAGCCTACCGCACGCTGATTCCATAATGGGCGTACTTGCGCTCCAGCGAGGGATCGCGGGCCAGTGCGGCAGCGATGTCGTCGGAGCCCTTCTTGTCGCCCATCGCCTTGCGCACCACTCCGCGCATCAGGAGCGTCGGGCTGAGCTCGGGGCTAGACAGCAGCGCAGCATCGATGTCGTCGAGCGCTTCCTGCAGGCGGCCGAGCCGGAAGTAGGCCATCGCCCGGCTGTCGAGCACCGGCGGCGACCAACTCGATTGCTCCACAGCGCGAGTGCAGACCTGCGCGAGGTCGTCGGGCTGGTAGTTCCAGCTTGCCTTGAACCAGCACCGCGCGTTGAGCATGGTCGGGTCGCCGGGGCGTTCGGCAAGCAGGTCCTCGATCTTTGCGAAGCCATCGTCCTTGCGCCCGGCCTGGGCGTAGAGATCGCTGAGTTCCATTCCGATCGACTGGCGCTCGTTGGCGTCGCCGTCGAGGTTCTCGACAATGGCGATGGCCTCATCGACCCGATCGAGTTCGGCCAGGATCTGCGCCTCGTAAATCGCCGAGCCGACCGAGGGATCAAGGTCGGATGCCGCGCGGGCATCGGCCAGGGCGTCGTCGAGCCGTCCGAGGTCCAGCAGTAGCCCCGACCGTGTCCAATAGGCTTGCGTGTCGGGCGCCAGTTCGATTACCTTGTTCATGTCGGCCAACGCACCATCGCGATCATAGGTGCCGCTGCGGAAGCGGGCGCGGTTGAGGTAGTTGTCGGCGTCGTCCGGTTTTCTTTCGATCAGTTTGGCGTAAGCCTGCTCGATCGGCGCCAATCGCGAACGGTCCCTCTTGCCGGCGAATTCGAAGCGCCGGGAAACGTCACGCGGTGCTTCGAGCGTGAGCGCGAGCGAGCCGAGGCGACTGGCGCGCGAACGCTCGGCCATCGCCTGGTCGGCGGGGAGTTCCCCGCCCTGCGAAGTGGCGAAGTCGGTCACGAAGAAGCGATTGCCCTCGATCTTCGCGCTGCGTTCGAGGTGCGTCCCGGCAATGTCCTCGTCAAGCGTGGTCTTGCCTTCGAGTTCGAACTTCCCCTCCGTATCGGGGAGCAGGATCGTCACCTCGTTCATCTGTGCCGACGGTCCGTCGAGCTCGACCGGGATTTCACTCCACGCCTTGCGCGATCGGTCGGGCTTGAACTCGAAGCCGGTTGTCACGAGGTTCAACTGGCGCTTGCCCTGCCCGCGATCCCAGCGCCAGAGCGTGGTCATCAGGCCTTTCACTTTGACTATGGCCCGGTTGTTGGCGGCATCGAATGTCATCGATCCTTCGATGACCTGAGTAGGCCCGATCGAGGAAGCCACGAATCCCGCGATCAGGTCGTCCATCTGGTCCTTGCCGGCCTGATCGATAAGCGCGCGCAATGTGCCGGCGAACGATCCGCCGACCGTCCACTCGGCGTCGAACAACATCGGCAGGTCGAGACCGGGGCGATTGTCATACGTAATCTTGATGCTGCGGTCGAACTGTCCGCTCCGGCGCGGCGTCATCGCCACAAGTCCGGCGCCCTCAGCCCGCACTGGCAAGGCATTGCGGAACGGCGGGACCGCCTTGAGCGTCGCCAGCGTCGCGCCCGAATCCGTGCCGTCGAGCCAGTATTCTTCTCCGCCGAGCGTGGCGTGGACGATGATGTGGTCGAACGCGCCCGGCATCGGCAGCATCTCGGACACCGCATCCCCTGCGACCGAACTGACCAGGGCGGGCTCGGCCTTGATGTCCATCGCGTGCAGCAGCGCGAGCAGCAGCAGGGTCTTCGCCTTGCAGTCGCCGTAGCGCTTCTGCCAGGTGTCCGCCGGGCTCTGCGGAATATAGTTTCCGCCTTCCATCCCAACGGCGAGGTAGGCCACCTCGTCCTGCACCAGTCGCAGCGCTGCGGCCATGCGCGTCATCTTGTCGTCGCTCGCGGCGACGATCTTCGCCACTTCGGCGGCGAGGGGGCTGTCCGCAGCGATCGTCCCATCGGTCGCATAGAGCGGGGCCATGACGCTGGAGACTTCCTGCCAGCCGGCGAAGCTGCCGGCCTGCAGAATGTTCGGCAGCTTGAAGCGCGCGGGCGCGTCGCCAGGCATGTCCTCTGGCTTGGCCAGAGGCAGCATCACAGTAATCGATTCGAACCCGCCGGCTGCGACCGGCTCGGGCAGGTGGAGCGGGTGCGTGGTCGACCAGCGGATGTCCGAGCCCACCGGCCACGACAGCTGCACACTGGCCGACTTGGCGTCGACCGGGGCGGCGATCAGCGGGACGACCGCCTGCACTTCCTTGCCCAGAGTCTGGTCGGAAACCGTCATACTGTAGGCAACGCGCAGGATATCGCCGACGCGCAGCCCCGGCACGGTCATAGTCGCGGTCATCGCCCCGGTGAGCGTGCGCTGTTCGAGCTGCTGTTCGCGCCGCAGGACGTCGAACTTGGAGCCTTGGGCCAGCACGTCGATCGTCTCGGCGCCGCGAATTATTTCCACGCGGTGGATGATCAGGTCGCCCTTGTCGGGCAGCCACGGCGCCTGGATCGTGCCGAGGGTATTGAGCATCTGCGGATTGTCCACCCGCAGGGCGCGATCGGTGTAGTTGGTGACTGTCCCTTCGACCAGGCGCCGCTCGTCGTCGTAGAGTACGATCGTCGGGCCTTTGGTATCGGCCGGCAGCGGCTTTACCGAAACCCAGGCCGGGGCCGGCTGGTACAGCGGTTCCTCGCCCGCCATCGCAGGTGCCGTGATTGCCGCAGAAGTCAGCAAAAACAGGTGCTTGTACATTATTTGAGCGCCCCTTCATGCGGCCCTGACCGCAAATAGGCGGGCACAAAACCATGCCCGCGCCGGCAATGCAAACGCATTTCCTTCGGCACCTGCACCTTGCTATCGCGGCGCGCTGCTTCTAGCGGCTGCGGCATCCCGTCCGCTCCGGAGTCCCCGATGGTCCCCCGCTATTCCCGCCCCGCCATGACCGCCATCTGGGAGCCGGAAGCGCGCTATCGCATCTGGTTCGAGATCGAGGCCCATGCGACCGACAAGCTCGGCGAGCTCGGCGTCGTCCCGGCCAGTGCGGCCAAGGCTCTGTGGGACTGGTGGAAGACCGATCCGAAGATCGACGTCGCCGCCATCGACGCTATCGAGGCCGTCACCAAGCACGACGTCATCGCCTTCCTCGACTGGGTGGCGCAGCAGGTCGGCCCGGAGGCGCGATTCATGCACCAGGGCATGACCAGCTCCGACGTGCTCGACACGACGCTGGCAGTGCAGCTTGCCCGCTCGGCCGACATCCTGCTCGAAGACCTCGACGCCCTGCTCGCCGCGCTCAAGCGCCGGGCGATGGAGCACAAGTACACGCCCAGCATCGGCCGCAGCCACGGCATCCATGCCGAGCCGGTAACTTTCGGCCTCAAGATGGCCGAGGCCTATGCCGAATTCAGCCGCGCCCGCGCCCGCCTCGTCAACGCCCGCGCGGAAATTGCCACTTGCGCGATCAGCGGCGCGGTCGGCACCTTCGCCAATATCGACCCGGCGGTGGAAGAACACGTCGCCGAGCGGCTCGGCCTCGCGGTCGAGCCAGTCTCCACGCAGGTCATCCCGCGCGACCGCCACGCCATGTTCTTCGCCACGCTGGCGGTCATCGCCAGCTCGATGGAACGGCTCGCGGTCGAAATCCGCCACCTGCAGCGCACCGAGGTGCTCGAGGCCGAGGAATACTTCAGCCCGGGCCAGAAGGGCTCGAGCGCGATGCCGCACAAGCGCAACCCGATCCTGACCGAGAACCTGACCGGGCAGGCGCGGGTCATCCGCAGCTATGCCATGCCGGCGATGGAGAACGTCGCGCTCTGGCACGAACGCGACATCTCGCACTCATCGGTCGAACGCTTCATCGGCCCCGATGCCTGCATCACCCTCGATTTCGCCCTCGCCCGTCTCGCCGGGGTGATCGACAAGCTCCTGGTCTATCCCGAGCGCATGAAGAAGAACCTCGACCGCATGGGCGGGCTTGTCCACTCGCAGCGCGTGCTGTTGGCCCTGACGCAAGCCGGGCTGACCCGCGACGACGCCTACCGCCTGGTCCAGCGCAACGCGATGAAGGTGTGGGAATCCGACGGCGCGCTGTCTCTGCTCGACCTGCTCAAGGCCGATCCGGAAGTCTCCGCCGCGCTCAGCGACAGCGAACTCGAAGAGAAGTTCGACCTCGATTACCACTTCAAGGCGGTGGACAAGATCTTCGAAAGGGTCTTCGGCTGATCTACCTATAACCCTTCGGGGGGACAGGTTTACCCGCACTTTCCTTCCGTCAGTATTACACCTAGGTTTGCGGCAACCATGAACTAGGGAGACGAGGCCCAATGCAAATCGTCCGCACGATAGTCTGGGTGCTGCTGCTGGTGGCGCTGCTCATCTTCACGGTGTTCAACTGGCAGCCGGTGACGATCAAGATCTGGGAAAACCTGGTCCTCGAAACCAAGATCCCGGCATTGGTGATCGTCTCGTTCCTGCTCGGCCTCGTGCCGATGTGGCTGCTGCACCGCGCCAACAAGTTCTATCTCGGACGCCGCATCACCTCGCTCGAAACTGCTGCGCGCACCGCTTCGACGACACCCGTTGCGCCCACTCCGACGCCGCCCCCAGATCCGGTGGTGAGCGAGGAACCCGTTGGCGACCTGAAGCCGGAGGGTCAGTGACCAATCCGGTCTATCTCGCCCTCGACCTGCCGCAACTCGATGCAGCCAAGGCATTGGCCGAACGGGTCAAGTCGCACGTCGGCGGCTTCAAGCTCGGCCTCGAATTCTTCTGCGCCCACGGCCACCACGGCGTTCACGAGATCGCCCATGTCGGCCTGCCGATCTTCCTCGACCTGAAGCTGCATGACATCCCCAACACCGTGGCGGGCGCGATGCAATCGATCCACGTGCTCGAACCGGCGATCGTCACCATCCACGCCAGCGGCGGGCGGGCGATGATGGAGGACGCCAAGGCCGCCGCGGCGGATAGCTGCAAGGTCGTCGCGGTGACCATGCTCACCAGCCTCGACGAGCGCGACCTCCTGCGCACCGGAGTCTCCGGCAGTGCGCACGACCAGGTCATGCGGCTCGCCGAGCTGGCCGAAGCGGCCGGTCTCGACGGCATCGTCTGCTCGGGCCACGAAGTCGCCGGGGTCCGCAAGCAGTGGAAGGACGGTTTCTTCGTCGTCCCCGGCCTGCGACCGGCGGGCAAGGCGACCGGCGACCAGAAGCGCGTCGTCACCCCGCGCCAGGCCCGCGACGACGGCGCCAGCGTGCTGGTGATCGGCCGCCCGATCAGCCGCGCAGATGACCCGGAACTGGCGGCGCGCGAGATCGAGGCGACGCTCTAAGGCTCCTCATCCAAGTTCAGCATGACGAATGGGGGATGGTTCGCTAGGGACCCCCGCCATGTCCGAAGATACCGAAATCAAGATTTGCGGGTTGTCGACGCCCGAGACGGTCGATGCCGCGGTGGACGCGGGGGCGACTCACATCGGGCTCAATCTCTACGAGCCGAGCCCGCGCTATGTCACGGTCGAGCAGGCGGTGAAGCTGCGCCGCCGGGTGCCGCCGTCGGTCAAGGTCGCGCTCGTGGTGGTCAACATGGAGGCCGAGCCGACTGCCCGGGTGCTCGACGCGGTTCGCCCGGACATCATCCAGTTCCACGGGCTGGAAACGCCCGAATGGCTCGCGCTGATCAAGAACAACACTCCGCTGGAGGTGTGGAAGGCCTGGGGCGTGCGCAACGCGGATTCCCTCGCCAACGCGCTGAAATACAAGGATGCGGTGCACAGGATGCTGTACGATGCGCCAGCCCAGAAGATGCCCGGGGGGACCGGCACGGCGATCGACTGGTCGATCATGGAAGGCTTCCGGCACCAGATTCCGTGGGGCCTGGCGGGAGGGCTTTCGCCGCAAAACGTCGCCGAGGCCATCGCCCGCACCGGCGCGCCGCTGGTCGATGCCTCCTCGGGCCTCGAAACCGCGCCGGGCGTCAAGGATGTGGACCTCATCCGGCAATTCTGCAAAGCGGCGCGCGAAGCCTGATCTCCGCTTTCGGGCGCGTGAAGTCGGGATGAAGCGGGGCATAGCAATCGTGTCTCGACTTCGTTCGACACGAACGGCAAGGGAAGTCCATGGAGAATAGTCCGAATTCCTTCCGCACCCAGCCTGACGAGCGCGGGCACTTCGGCCAGTTCGGCGGCCGCTACGTCGCCGAAACGCTGATGCCGCTGATCCTCGACCTCGAGAAGGAATACCGCGCGGCCAAGGCCGACCCGAGCTTCAAGGAAGAGTTCGACGACCTGCTGGAGCACTACGTCGGCCGCCCCAGCCCGCTCTACTTCGCCCCGCGCCTGACCGAAGAGCTTGGCGGCGCGCAGATCTGGTTCAAGCGCGACGAGCTCAACCACACCGGCGCGCACAAGATCAACAACTGCATCGGCCAGATCCTGCTCGCCATGCGCATGGGCAAGACCCGCATCATCGCCGAGACCGGCGCGGGTCAGCACGGCGTCGCCACCGCCACGGTCTGCGCGCGTTTCGGCCTGCCCTGCACCATCTTCATGGGCGCGACCGACGTTGCCCGCCAGCAGCCCAACGTGTTCCGCATGAAGCTGCTCGGCGCCGAGGTCGTGCCGGTCACCAGCGGCGCGGCGACGCTGAAGGATGCGATGAACGAGGCGCTGCGCGACTGGGTCGCGAACGTCCACGACACCTTCTACATCATCGGCACCGCCGCCGGACCGCACCCCTATCCCGAGCTGGTGCGCGACTTCCAGAGCGTGATCGGCAAGGAAGCCCGCGAACAGATGCTCGCCCGCACCGGCCGCCTGCCCGACCTGCTCGTCGCGGCGATCGGCGGCGGCAGCAACGCCATCGGCCTGTTCCACCCGTTCCTCGACGATCCCGACGTCGGGATGCTCGGCGTCGAGGCGGCGGGTCACGGGCTCGACAAGCAGCACGCCGCGAGCCTCGCCGGCGGCTTCCCCGGCATCCTCCACGGCAACAAGACCTACCTGCTGCAGGACGAGGACGGCCAGATCACCGAGGCGCACTCGATCAGCGCCGGTCTCGACTACCCCGGCATCGGCCCCGAGCACGCCTGGCTCAAGGAAACCGGCCGCGTCGAATACACAGCCGTGACCGATGACGAGGCGTTGGACGCCTTCCAGCTCCTGTGCCGCACCGAGGGCATCATCCCCGCGCTCGAGCCGAGCCACGCCATCGCGGCGATCGTCAAGCGGGCGAAGGAGATGCCGCAGGACAGCGTGATCCTCGCCAACCTGTGCGGCCGCGGCGACAAGGACATCTTCACCGTTGCCGAGGCGCTGGGAGTGGAGATGTGAGGCGCAGCTTCTTAGAGGCTCTGCGCATTGGCCTCGTTTACAGCTTAATATTCGCGATGTGCCGAGTCGTTGGCTTCTGGCTCGTTTCACGCCCGATCGATATCTGGCTCGAGCTCACAGTCATGATTGTCGCTGCGATTGCTATCACTATGCTCAAATGGCGCACAAAGTGGCTCGGATGACCCGCCTCGCCTCCGCCTTCGCCAAGCCTCACCCGGCCCTCGTCTGCTTCATCACCGCGGGCGACGGCGACACCGCCGCCAATCTCGACGCGCTGGTCGCGGGGGGGGCGGACGTGATCGAGTTGGGGATGCCGTTTACCGATCCGATGGCCGACGGCCCGGCGATCCAGGCGGCGAACCTGCGCTCGCTCGGCGGGGGGACGAAGACCGCCGACGTGCTGAGGATCGCGACCGACTTCCGCGCTCGCCACCCGGACGTGCCGCTGGTGCTGATGGGCTATGCCAACCCGATGGTCCGCCGCGGACCGGAGTGGTTCGCCGAGGCCTGCACCAGGGCCGGCGTCGATGCAGTAATCTGCGTCGACCTCGCGCCGGAAGAGGACCCGGACCTCGGCCCCGCGCTACGTGAGGCGGGGATTTCGCTGGTCCGTCTCGCCACCCCGACGACCGACGCCTCGCGCCTGCCGACCGTGCTCGAAGGCTCCTCGGGCTTCCTCTACTACGTCGCGGTCGCCGGGATCACCGGCAAGCAGCAAGCGGCGATCGAATCGATCGAGAGCAACGTCAGCCGCATCAAGCGCTCGACCGACCTGCCGATTGCTGTCGGTTTCGGCGTGCGCACGCCCGAGCAGGCCGCCGAAATCGCCCGGGTCGCCGATGGCGTGGTGGTCGGATCGGCGCTGGTGGAAATCATCGCCGAGCATGGGGCCAATGCACCCGCGAAGCTGCGCGAGCTTTCCGCGGCGCTTGCCGCGGCGGTGCACGAAGCGAGAAATTGATACAACTTCGTCATTGCGAGCGTAGCGGAAGCGAAGCTGGCCTTGGCCAACCAATCCAGAGCGTCCCGCAAGCCGCCCTGGATTGCCGCGGGGCTTCGCCCCTCGCAATGACGAAACAAGTAGTCTAGAGGCCCGTCCCATGAGCTGGCTCACCCGCGTTCGCAATTCGCTGCCCTTCATGCAGAAGCGCGAGACCCCGGATAACCTCTGGGTCAAGTGCCCCGGCTGCAGCGAGATGCTGTTCACCCGCGAATACGAGGAAAACCTCAACGTCTGCCCGCGCTGCGAGCACCACGGCCGCATCGGCGCCGACGTGCGGCTCGAACAGATTCTCGATCCGGGCTACCGCCTGCTGGCCGCGCCGGAAGTGCGCGAGGACCCGCTCAAGTTCCGCGATTCCAAGCGCTACACCGATCGCCTCAAGGCGGCCCGCGCCAGCAACCCGCACAACGATGCCTTCACCGCCGCGGTCGGCACGATCGAGGGCAAGAAGGCCGTGGTCGGTGTGCAGGACTTCACCTTCATGGGCGGATCGATGGGCATGGCGGTGGGCGAGGCCTTCTGCGACGGCGCCCAGCGCGCGCTCGACGAGAAGTGCGGCTACATCGTCGTCACCGCCGCCGGCGGGGCGCGGATGCAGGAAGGCATCCTCAGCCTGATGCAGATGCCGCGCGCCACGGTCATGACCCGGCGGCTGCGCGAGGCGGGCCTGCCCTACATCGTCGTGCTGGCCGATCCGACCACCGGCGGCGTCACCGCGAGCTACGCGATGCTCGGCGACGTGCACATCGCCGAACCGGGCGCGCTGATCGGTTTCGCCGGGCAGCGGGTGATCCAGGAAACGATCCGCGAAAAGCTGCCCGAAGGCTTCCAGCGCGCCGAATACCTGCACGAACACGGCATGGTTGATATGGTCGTAAAGCGCAGCGACCTGCGCCCGACGCTGGCGAACCTGCTCGGCTATCTCGCTCCGGCAGAGGCGGCCTGACACGCGGCCGATCGGCCGACAGCGCGCATTTCCACTTTCCTACAACGGTCCAATCGTGCTGAGCAGATTTCGATGCTGCTTCCTTTCTTCCTTGCGCCTGAATTGCACCTCGCCGCCCAACGGCATTTCGCGTCCGGGTCTGGAAGAAATAGCGAGTGCCGAGTTTTTGCCCAGGACACTGTCAACAGTGTCAACCGGGTGTGACCTTCGCGGAGTGATGACGTGAAAGACTTCGCCACCTCCGACAACCCGCTAGTCCAGGCCCAGCTCAACCGGCTGTCGCAGCTCTCGCTGCCGCAGGGGCGGCTCGGGCTGGAGACGATCCACGAACTGCTCGCGCGGCTCGGCGATCCGCACAAGCGACTGCCGCCGGTGTTCCATGTCGCCGGGACCAACGGCAAGGGATCGACCTGCGCTTACCTGCGCGCGATGCTCGAAGCGCAGGGACTGGTGGTGCATTCCGCGATCAAGCCGCACCTCGTGCGTTATAACGAACGCATCCGGATTGCCGGCGAACTTGTGTCCGACGAATTGCTCGCCAGCCTGCTCGAGGAAGTGCTCGACGCCAGCGACGGGCTCGACCCGAGCTTCTTCGAGATCACCACCGCCGCCACCTTCGTCGCCTTCGCGCGCTATCCAGCCGACGCCTGTGTGATCGAGGTCGGCCTTGGCGGACGGTTCGATGCGACCAACGTCATGGACAGGCCCGCGGCCTGCGGCATCGCCACTCTCGGCATCGATCACGAGGCCTTCCTGCTGGTACCTGAGGAAGGCGCGCCGACCGAACCCATGGTGCGCATCGCCTTCGAGAAAGCGGGGATCGCCCGAGCCGGATCGCCACTGGTAACGCAGAGCTATCCCGATCCGGCTGTCGAGGCCGAAATCGCCATACGCGCGGACTTCGCCGGGGCCCCGCTGCACATGCGCGGGCAGGACTGGTGGGCCGATGTCGGCGAGACGATCCGCTACCGCGATGCGAAGGGCGAGTTGGAATTACCCCTCCCCTCCCTGCCCGGCCGCCACCAGGGCGACAATGCCGCGCTCGCCGTCGCGATGCTGCGGCATCAGGATGCGGTGTCGGTCTCGCCCGAGGCCATGGCGGAGGGACTGCGCACGGCGAAGTGGCCGGCGCGCCTTCAACTGCTTGTCGAAGGGCCGCTCACCGCGCGCGCGCCGGGCCATGAAATCTGGCTCGACGGTGGACACAACGCGGATGCCGGGCTGGCGATCGGCCGCCACTTCGCCGGGCAGGACATCCATCTCGTTATCGGAATGCTGGCCAACCGCAATCCGGACAACATCCTCGATCCGCTCGCCGGCCGCCTGCTCAGCATCACCGCGGTTCCGATCGAGGGCAGCGACTGCCACCGCGCCAAAGCCTACGCCAGCAAGGCCAGATGGGCCGATTCCGTCGAGGAAGCGCTGAGCGGCCTGCCCTCCGACGGAAGGCCGGTGCTGATCGCCGGATCGCTCTACCTCGCCGGGAAGGTCCTCGAAGCGAACGGGGAGATCCCCGACTGAACGACGCTACTTGAAAACTTCGCGCTCATTCGTCTCGCCGGCAGTGCCCATCGCCGCATCTACCAGCCCGGTGCGCATCATCCACCAGAACAGCAGGATGCCCGGCAAGGCGGCGACGGTCGTGAGGATGTAGAAGTCCACGTAGCCGAAGGTCTCGATCATCGCCCCGGCGGTCGTGCCGGTCAGGAACCGGCCAACGATGCTCGCCGCGGCCGAGATGAGCGCATATTGCGAGGCCGTGAAGCGCAGGTCGCACAGCGCCGAGAAGTAAGCGACGACGACGACGCCGCCGTACCCTGAGGCGATGTTCTCGAAGCCGATCGCCCCGGCCATGCCCCAGTTGCTGTGTCCCGCGGCCGCCAGCATGGCGAAGCTGAGGTTGGAGATCGCCATCAGGATCAGCGAGATGAACACCGAGCGCTTGAGCCCGAGCTTTGCATAGAGCACGCCGCCGATGAAGACGCCGATCAGGTAGGCCCAGAAGCCCATGCCGACGTCGTAGAGCGCGATCTCGTCATTGCTGTAGCCGAGGTCGTCGAACAGCAGCCGGAACGTCAAGTTGGCCAGCGTGTCGCCGATCTTGTGCAGCAGGATGAACAGCAACACGATCAAAGCGCCCGAGCGCTTGAAGAACTCGACAAAAGGTCCGACAAGCGCCGCCCACATCTCCGCAAAGCCCTTGCGCTCCGCCGCCGGACGACGCCGCGCCGGTTCGCCAAGGACGAGCGCCGTAATTATTGCAGGAAGCGCAAAGGCAGCGCAGGCCATGTAGGCGATTTGCCAGCCGAAACGTGCTGCCAGCACTAGTGCCAGCGCGCCTGCCGCCACAGAACCGATCCGCCAGCCGTACTGGCTCATCCCTGAACCGACGCCGAGCTGGTAGGGCTTGAGCGTCTCGATCCGGTAGGCGTCGATCACGATGTCGTATGTCGCACCGGCAAACCCGACCAGCACGGCAGACGTCGCCATCCACACGATGTCGGCGTTGGGGTCAGCCAGAGCGAGATTGATGACCGCCGCCATGACCATGACGCCGGCGACAAGCATCCATGAAACGCGTTGCCCCAGACGGCCCAGCACCGGGATTCGCACACCGTCGATGATCCACGACCACAGGAACTTGAAGTTGTAGACCAGGAACGCGAGGCTGAATGCCGTGACGGTCGATTTCTCGATCCCGTCCTGCGCCAGCCGCGTGGTCAGCGTCGCGGCGATCATCGCATAGGGAAAGCCGCTGGAAACGCCGACGAAGAACGCTGCGAGCGATTCCTTTTCGAGGTAAGGCTTGATCGAACCCCACAAGCTGCGCTCCTGCGACGGCAGCGTCTGTTCGATCTCGCGCATGGACACGTTTCTCCCCGAAAGCCCCTGCTTAGCGTCCCGCTGCATCATGGGAAGGGTGGATGAACCGCGCATCAACAGCTAGTGGCGCGGCATGACGGATAGCAACAAGCCCGAAGGCGAACGTATTGCCAAGCTCCTCGCCCGGGCCGGCGTAGCGAGCCGTCGCGAGGTCGAGCGGATGATCGCCGACGGGCGCATCGCGCTCAATGGCGAGAAGCTCACTACCCCCGCAACGATCCTGCAGCACCTGCGCGGGGTGACTGTCGACGGCAAGCCGGTCGGCAAGGCCGATCGCACGCGCCTCTATCGCTTCCACAAGCCCTCCGGCCTGCTGACCGCCGAGCGCGACCCCAAGGGGCGGCCGACGATCTATACGGCGCTGCGCAACGCCCTGCCGCAGGACGCACCGCGGCTGATGCCCGTCGGGAGGCTCGACCTCAACACCGAAGGGCTATTGCTGCTGACCAACGACGGCGAACTCAAGCGGGCGATGGAACTGCCGTCGAGCGGTGTCCCGCGCACCTACCGCGCGCGCACGTTCGGCGACATCACCCAGGGCCAGCTCGAAAGCCTGATCGAAGGCGTGACCGTCGACGGCGTGAACTATGGCCGGATCGACGCCAATCTCGAACGCCGGACGGGCCGCAACCAGTGGATCGAGTTGACGCTGACCGAGGGCAAGAACCGCGAGGTCCGCCGTGTGCTCGAACACCTCGGCCTGAAGGTCAGCCGCCTGCTGCGCACGGCCTACGGTCCGTTCGTGCTCGGCGACTTGCCGCGCGGGGCCGCCGATGAGTTGAAGAAACACGAAGTCGAGCGCTTCATTTCCGAGCTGAAGAAGGGCAGCCGGTGAGACTGATTGCCGGGGAATGGCGCCGTCGCCTGCTAAAGGCGCCGCCGGGCGAAGCGACACGGCCGACCGCCGACCGCACCCGCGAGACGTTGTTCAGCATGCTCGCAAGCCGGCTCGGCAGCTTCGAGGGACTCGCTGTGGCTGACCTTTTCGCCGGGTCGGGCGCACTGGGACTCGAAGCCCTGTCGCGGGGCGCTGAACGATGCTTGTTCGTCGAGCAGGACGCTGCGGCGTTGCGGGCGCTGAGGGCAAATATCGCTGCCTTGCGCGCGCAGCAGCGATGCTCAGTCAACGCTACGTCTGTCTTTTCGCTTGGTCAGGCGAAGGAGCCCTGGGACCTAGTTCTGCTCGATCCACCCTACGGCAGCGGCGCCGGAAATGTCGCGCTCGACAAATTGGTGCGCCTCGGATGGATTGGCAACGCGACCTGGATCGCGCTCGAAACCGCCCGCGACGAGCCTGTGAACGTCAAGCGTCTGGAAATTGAAAGCGAAAGGACGGTCGGCGCTGCACGCCTGACGCTGCTGCGCCTCCCGTCCTGATCGTTCGGCTTACTTGCCGCCTTCGCTGGCTGGCTTGCCCGGCCAGTGATCGAGCGGCTCGTTGCCGAAGTTGAGGCCGGCCTGCCGGGGGTTGATGCATTCGTCCTGCACGGTGCCCGAGCAGACAGCATAGACCTTACCGTTCACCTCGACTTTGGTCGCCTTGCCCTTGGAATCGCGTTCGACGACCTTGGCGTTGACGGTGTTTTCATCGCCTTCCTTAGCCTGCGCTGGCAACGCCGGAATCGCGATTGCGGCCAGCGCCGCGAAGAGAACCATCTGTTTCATCATTCTAATCCTCAGTCGGCATTCTCACCGTTGTTCAAACGTCGTTACTCGGCACCGGTTCCGCTGACCGGCGGGCTTGCGCGCGCGCCACGTGTTCCCTAGCTGTTCGCACGTGACCGAGCCCTCTCCTTCTGCCGAAAACGCCCTCTCCGTCGATGCTCCGGCATGGCTCGAAGGGCTGAATCCGCCGCAGAAGGAGGCGGTGCTTACCACCGAAGGCCCGGTGCTGATGCTGGCGGGCGCCGGTACCGGCAAGACGGCTGCCCTGACCGCTCGCCTCGCCTACCTGATCCGCACCCGCCGCGCCTGGCCGAGCGAGATCCTGTGCGTCACCTTCACCAACAAGGCGGCGCGCGAGATGCGTCACCGCGTCGGCGAGCTGATCGGCGAGGCGGTCGAGGGAATGCCGTGGCTCGGCACGTTCCACTCGATCTGCGCAAAGATGTTGCGGCGCCATGCCGAAATTGTCGGGCTGCAATCGAACTACACGATCATCGATACCGACGACCAGCTACGCCTGCTCAAGCAGCTGATTGCCGACCAGAACCTTGACGAGAAGCGCTGGCCGGCGCGCCAGCTGGCCGGGCTGATCGACCGCTGGAAGAACCGCGGGCTCAATCCCGGCGACCTCGATGCGGTCGAGAACGAGGCCTATGCCAACGGCAAGGGCCAGCAGATGTACGGCCTTTACCAGCAGCGCCTGAAGAGCCTGAACGCTTGCGACTTCGGCGACCTTCTGCTGCACATGCTCAACATCCTGCGCACCGAGCGCGAGGTGCTGCAGATGTACCAGCAGCGCTTCAAGTACGTGCTCGTCGACGAATACCAGGACACCAATGCCGTCCAGTACCTGTGGCTGCGGTTGCTGGCGCAAGAGCGCAAGAACATCTGCGTGGTCGGTGACGACGACCAGTCGATCTATTCATGGCGCGGGGCAGAAGTCGCCAATATCCTGCGATTCGAAAAGGATTTTCCGGGCGCCAAGGTCGTCCGGCTCGAGCAGAACTATCGCTCGACCCCGCCGATCCTCGCCGCAGCCTCGGGACTGATCGCCGCCAATTCGGAGCGTCTCGGCAAGACGCTGTGGACTGAGCGCAATGGCGGCGACAAGGTTCGCGTCATCGGCGTGTGGGACGCGCCAGAGGAAGCGCGCCGGGTCGGCGAGGAGATCGAACGGCTCGAACGCGAGGGCGCGCCCCTCGAACAGGTCGCGATCCTCGTGCGGGCGCAATACCAGACTCGAGAGTTCGAGGATCGCTTCATCCAGATCGGCCTCGGTTACCGGATCGTCGGCGGTTTCCGGTTCTACGAGCGAGCCGAAATCCGCGATGCCCTCGCCTATTTGCGCGTCATCGCCCAGCCGCAGGACGACCTCGCCTTCGAGCGGATCTATAACCAGCCGAAGCGCGGGCTCGGTGCAAAGGCGCTCGAGCAGATGCACCGTCATGCACGCGCCACGGGGATGCCGCTGGCTGCGGCTTCGCTGCAACTCGCGGACAGCGACGAACTGCCACCGCGGGCGCGCACCACAATCGCATCGCTGATGGGCGATTTCCTGCGCTGGCGGGACATGAGCGAGACGGTCACGCCGTCCGAGCTGCTCCGCACCGTGCTGGAGGAAAGCGGCTACGACGCCATGCTCAAGGCCGACCGCTCGGCTGAAAGCGCCGGGCGCGCCGACAACCTCACCGAACTGTCGCGAGCAATGGAGGACTACGAGACGCTCGGCGACTTCCTCGAACACGTCAGCCTCGTGATGGACAACGATGCGGCCGGCGACGAGGAAAAGGTCACCATCATGACCATGCACGCCGCCAAGGGGCTGGAATTCGACAACGTGTTCCTGCCGGGTTGGGAAGAAGGCGTCTTCCCGAGCCAGCGCGCGCTCGACGAAGGCGGCCTCGCCAGCCTCGAGGAGGAACGCAGGCTGGCCTACGTGGCGATCACCCGCGCCCGGCGGCGTTGCACCATCATCCATGCCGCCAACCGTCGCATCTACGGCCAGTGGACCAGCTCGATCCCCAGCCGTTTCATCGAAGAGCTGCCACAAGACCATATCGAGGTGGAAACAACCATGTCCGGCGGCGCCTCCTTGTGGCGCGCCAACTGGTCGGAGCGTGAAGATCCCTTCGCCCATGTCAGCGCAGCGCGACCCGAGCGTTCGGGGGCTCGGGGCCCGGGCTGGCAGCGCGCACTCAGCACCGGTTACGACCCGAAGCCGAAGCGCCTCGCCGAACCCGGCCGCAGCGCCGCCAGCTTCGCCGCCAAGCCACGGAGCGACATCGCTATCGGTGCGCGGGTCTTCCACGAAAAATTCGGTTACGGCGAAGTCATCGACCAGGAAGGCAACAAGCTCGAGATCGAGTTCGAGCAGGCCGGCACCAAGCGAGTGATCGACAGCTTCGTTTCGCTCGCCTGATCAGGATGCGGGCGAAGCCGCCGGACGCTTGAAACGGTTGGCGACTGCTTCAAACGGCCGCGCGAGTTCTCCGAGGAAGAGGCGGCTGCCACCGGCAATGCCGGTGCGGCAATTGAGATGGCATGATGCGTCGTCGAAAGTGCCGAACAGCCGGTCCCAGATCGAGAAGAAGCCACCGAAATTCTGGCCCATCAGCAGTTCGTCGTCGATGTGATGAAGACGATGCGCGGCGGGCGAAATCAGGACCTTGCCGACCGGGCCGAGGGTCCATGGCAGGTCGGCATGGATGAAGTAGCCCCACCAGGTGCGGATAATCGACGAGGCGACCACCGCCCAGGCCGGGAAACCGAGCAGGATCAGCGGAATCGAGTCGACGATATTGCCGAACAGGTGGCTGAGCGGGTGCTTCCGCAGCAAGGTCAGCCAAGTCATGGCCTCGTCCGAATGGTGCGTGGCGTGAATAGGCCAGAGTGCCGGGACATGTTCGGCACGGTGGCGCCAGTAGACGACGAATTCGTCGACGAGGAGCGCGAGGAGGAGGAGTCCAATCTCGGGAACGCCGACCCAGAAATCCGCCAACATGGGGAATAGGCGCAACTGGGTCTCCAGCGAGCCTGTCACCAGCGCAAAGAACCCGGCCAGCAGGACGCTGTTGAGTACCACCAGCAGCAGGTTCGTGACCGTCTCCGGAACGGCCTTGCGCAGGGACGGCAAAGCGCCGCGCCGCTTCACCACAAGCGAAAGGAGGGCAAACGCGGCCGCTACCGGCAACAGGGCCAGCGCAACGGCATAGGCTTGCGAAGAAAGCGCTTCCATGCGCGCCAGACTAGGCGCGGGATGGCAAACAGCGGGTTAAGATTGGACGTCTAAAGCGCGGACTGGCCGAGGAAACCGGGAACCGGGCCGTTCCATTCGCCAGGCTCGTCCTCATCTTCTTCTTGCACCGTCTTCGCGCGCGGTTCGGCACGGCGTGCGGGCTTCTTCTCCGGCTTGGGACTGGCGGGACGCTTTTCACGCCGCTGTTCGCGCTCTTCGGCCTCGACTTTCTTCTCGCGGCGGGATTCGCGCGGAGAGCGTTCCGTCGTGCGCTCGGGCTTCTTGTCCTGCTTTGCCGCGGCCTGGCCGACTTCGAAGACGGGAATGTCCATCTTCGTCAGCTTCTCGACGTTGGCGATCGCTTCGGCATCTTCCGGAGCCACGAACGTAAACGCGCGGCCCTTCGCCCCGGCGCGACCGGTGCGGCCGATGCGGTGCACGTAGTCGTCCGGGTGCCAGGGGGTGTCGAAGTTGAAGACGTGGCTCACGCCCTTGATGTCGAGACCGCGTGCGGCGACGTCGCTGGCGACGAGAATGTTGATCTCACCCTTCTTGAACTGATCAAGTTCCTTGATGCGGCTGGCCTGGTCCATGTCGCCGTGGATCTCGCCGGTCTTGAAACCGTGGCGCTGCAGGCTCTTGTTGAGCTCGCGTACGGTGGTCTTGCGGTTGGCGAAGATCAGCGCGCTGGTGACATCGTCGGTCTGCAGGATGTGGCGAAGCACTTCGCGCTTGTTGCGCGACTGCACGTGCACCTTGTGCTGCGCAATGTTGGTGTTCGCCGTCGCTGGCCGCGCGACCTCGATATACTTCGGATTGGTCAGGAAGCGGTCTGCCAGTTTCTTGATCGGCGGCGGCATGGTCGCGCTGAACAGCAGCGTCTGGCGGTTGGCCGGCAGCTTCTCGCAGATGAACTCGATGTCGGGAATGAACCCCATGTCGAGCATGCGGTCGGCCTCGTCGATGACCAGCAGGTCGCAACCGGTCAGCAGGATCTTGCCGCGCTCGAACAGGTCCATCAGGCGGCCCGGAGTGGCGATGAGGACGTCGACGCCCTCGTTCAGCGCCTTGACCTGGTCGCCCATCTGCACGCCGCCGATGAGCAGGGCCATGCGCAGGTCGTGATTGACGCCGTACTTCTCGAAATTCTCCGCCACCTGCTGGGCCAGTTCGCGCGTCGGCTCGAGGATCAGGCTGCGCGGCATGAGCGCCCTGCGGCGGCCATGGGCGAGGATGTCGATCATCGGCAGGACGAAGCTCGCCGTCTTGCCCGTCCCGGTCTGGGCGATCGCAATCAGGTCCTTCATCATCTGGACCTGCGGGATGGCCTGCGCCTGAATCGGCGTCGGCTCGCTGTAACCGGCGGATTCGACCGCCTCCAGCAATTCGTCTGACAGGCCGAGATCGGCAAATTTCATAGGTCGCGATGTCCGGATTTTATCTCGGTACGGGATCGCCCCGTATCCGACGCGCGCGCCCTACGCGTTGACGGCGAGCAAAGTCAAGGAATGCGGCTCAATCCTTGATCGCGACGAGGCGGTTGAACTGGGCCACTTCGCAACTGGTGCCGGCGCGAGACTGCAACTGGTCGCGGCCCGAACAGAGCATGCCGTCACTGCTGCGCTCGACATAGAAGCCCGAATAGAACGCCTGGGCATCGCAGGCACGATCGAGCGCAGCACTGAGCACCCGGCGATCGCGCATGAAAAGCAGCAGGCGATTGGGCTGCACCGGGGCGACCCCGCCGATGCTCTGGATTGGGACGCAGCTATCCAGCTTCACTTCCTGGAAGCGCGTCGTCATCGGCTTGCGCGGCAAGGTCGAAAGCATCCTCTCACGGGTCGCCGGAGGACTCGGGGCGATACGAATGATGACACGTTCCTCGATGCGAACCTGGTACTGGTCCTGCGGTCGCATGGCCTGCTCAACCATCAGGAATGGCGCAGGCAAGTTCCGGCGTCCTGTCGCCGGCGGCGCGTCACCCGGCCGCACGTCGTACGCCACGTCGGCCCGCAACAGCGGCGGCGGCGGGAACGCAGACGCACCAAAGGCGAACGTGGAAAACAAGGCAGTGAAGCTGATCATCGAGCAGTCGTTACGAATTGCGACCCGACAGGCCGCTCGCATCCCCCCTTAAGACGATCGCTTGAATAGCGGCTTAACCCCCAGATTGCGTTTTGCAAACAAGCCGCAGCTTTGGCAAAGCGCTTGTGTGAACAACACAGAGCAATTCCTGGCCGAAGCAGCCGACCTTCTTGGGCCGCGCGGGCTGACCCGCGACCCCGATCTCATGGCCCCATGGCTCACCGACTGGCGCGGCCGCTTCACAGGCGAGGCCATGGCCATCGCCTCCCCTGCTTCGACCGAGGAAGTGTCCGCGCTGGTCAAACTTTGCGCTCGTCATCGCGTGCCGATCGTCGCGCAGGGCGGCAACACCGGCATGTGCGGCGGCGCCACGCCTGATGGATCTGGAAGATCAATTCTCCTGTCGCTGCGCCGAATGAACACGATCCGGCGCCTCGACCCGGAGGCCCGCGAAGCCGTCTGTGAAGCAGGCGTCATCCTCCAGACGCTGCACGAAGCTGCCGAAACCGAAGGATTGCGTTTCCCGCTTACTCTGGGCGGCAAGGGTTCGGCGACCATCGGCGGGCTCGTCTCGACCAACGCCGGAGGCACGCAGGTCCTGCGGCACGGCTCGATGCGCGCGCAGGTCCTGGGTGTCGAGGCGGTGCTTGCCAACGGCTCGGTATTCAACGCCCTCACCGTACTCAAGAAGGACAACCGGGGGTTCGATCTCAAGCAACTGCTCATCGGATCCGAGGGAACTTTGGGGATCGTGACCGCGGCGACGCTAAAGCTCCTCCCGGCAATCGGTGAGCGGCGGGTCGTCTGGGCTGGAGTTCCTTCGCTGGCCGGTGCGCGCGCGCTCCTGCTTCATTGCCAGGACGTGGCCGGCAATGCGCTCGAGGGTTTCGAGGTGATGCCGCAGCAGACCTTGCACGATGTCGTTGCCCACCTCCCCAATGCCCGCGAGCCGCTGGCTGAGCCGCACGCGTGGCATGCGCTGATCGAACTGGTCGCCGAACGCGGAGAGACCGACCGGCTGGGCGAACTGGCCGAGCGAATGCTCGCCAGCGCGTTCGAAGCCGGTCTGCTGGAAGATGCCGTGATTGCCTCCAACGAGCGCCAGGCAGACGATTTCTGGCTCCTGCGCGATTCGATTGCCCCAGCCGAGCGCGAGAAAGGTCCGGCGGTGCAGCACGACATTTCCGTCCCGGTCGACCGGATGCCCGAGTTCGTCGAAGTCGCCGTTCCGCAACTGGAGGCGCACTGGCCGGGCACCGAGGCGCTGGCATTCGGTCACCTCGGCGACGGCAACGTGCATTTCCACGTCATCGCTCCTCCAGGAGTCGAGCCGCTCGAATGGATGACGGGTGACGGCAAGAAGATCAGCGCCGAGGTCTACGAGCTGGTGACCGCATGGCATGGTTCGATCAGTGCCGAACACGGCATTGGGCAGCTCAAGCTCGACGAGCTCGTAAGGCTCGGCGATCCGGTGCAATTGGCGATGATGCGCGCCGTAAAACAAGCTCTCGATCCGCACGAATTGCTCAACCCAGGTAAACTCGTGCCGCTTGCACCTGCGGCGGGGAGCCACTAAAGCGCCCGCTTCGCCACTGACGGGCCCGACAAGGAGCCCGCGACAAGCAGACTTTTCGGAGAGAACAATGGCCAGCGCGCCGCAACCGCAACTGCCCCTATTTTACAACGACCTCACGCCGCTCAACAGCCGCGATCACAGCAAGTTTCGCGCCCTGTCGACCGACAAGGCGCCATGGGTCGCCAAGCAGCACGCCATTCCGCTGACGACTGACGAGTTCGTCCTGGCAGCGCGCGACTATCCGATCGTGTTCTCGCAGGGCGAAAATCCGGTTCCGCTGGCGCTGATGGGTCTCAACGAAGGCCTCAACACCTTTTTCATGGAAGATGGCACCGCTTACGAGCCGGTCTACATCCCGGCCTACATCCGTCGCTATCCGTTCCTGCTCGCACGGCTCGATCCGAATTCGGAAAACATGTCGCTGTGCTTCGATCCGACCAGCGATCTCGTTGCCGAGGGTGACGAAGGATTTGCGCTTTTCGACGGCGAGACCGCAACCGACCACACCAAGGGCCTGCTGCAGTTCAGCCAGTCCTTCGAGGAGGCGGGGCTGCGCACGCAGAACTTCATCGAGGAACTCAAGAAGGCCGGCCTGCTTATGCAGGGCGAAGTTTCGATCCAGCGCAACGAAGAGCCGGATCGTCCCTACATCTATCGCGGCTTCATGATGGTCGACCAGGAGAAGCTCCGCGAGCTGCGCGGCGACCAGCTGCGGACATGGAACCAGAACGGCCTTCTGCCGCTGATCTACGCCCACCTCTTCTCGCTCGACCGCATGCGCGTGATCTTCGCCAAGCAGGTCGAACAGGGCTGGGAACCGAAGTCCGCTGCCGGTGACGCCCAGACGGCGAACCTCGAGACATCGGCCTGACGCGACAATTTGCTACCTTTGCGCACTTGAACACAGGGCGCAGCAAACCTAGATAAACGAGGTCCGGATGGTGCTTCCCTCATGGCCCGTTCGGATAGGCGCACCTCGGTGCGCCTCCTCCCTGAACCTTGGCCACCTCGTGCTTCGTGCACGAGGTGGTTTTTTCTTGCCTGCTATTCTGCGGCCAACCGCGTTGGATTGCCGAGCTGGCCCATCTCGTCGGCCAGTCGCCTGACGAGGCCCGCTATCACCGCGCAAACTGCCGCAAAATTCGACCCCGGCTCGCGCAGGTCGGCGTCAAGATATGCAGCACGGCAGACCTCAAGCTGGAACGCATGAATCCCACTTGAAGGCGAAGCATGGCGGTCGAGCACGTATCCTCCAGCGTAGGGCCTGTTGTGCGCAGCACGCCGTCCGCAGCTTGCGAGATGGTCGAATGCTGCGGCGCAAAGCGCCCCCGAACAGGAGCTTCCGAAGCGGTCCCCGATTACGAATTCCGCCGCACCATGGCGATCGCGCGTTTCTGATAGCGGCGGCATGGAATGCAGGTCGATCAGCAGGGCATGACCCCAGCGATCATGGAGCGCCACGAGCTCTGCGGACAGGGCGGCATGGTAGGGAACATGGACCTCTTCGACCCGTCGCCGAAGTTCCGCTTGGGGCAGGCGCTGCTTCCACAATTCGCCCATCCCGGGCAACCGGCGCGGGACCAAACCAAGGCCGCCCCGTGCCCGCCGCGATGTCCTGAGCGCTCCGCGGCCGTTGGGCCGTCCCTCGACAAGCATGTCCCAATCCATCTCATCGGGCGCCCGGTTGAGGTCGATCATGGCCCGTGGGGCGTGGGCGATGAGCAGGCCGGCGCCCGTTGTGCGCGCGACTTCGCATGCAATCAGGTCGGCATGGCGATCCTCAAGCCGTATCCCGATCCGCGCCGGATCGCGCATCTGTGCGAGCAGCGAACGCGGATAAGTCCGGCCGGCGTGCGGCACAGCGATGAAAACGGGAATCGGTGAAGGCATCCGGCGACCGAGCGAATAGGCCGGCCGGCTCGGGGCACCCGGGATGGAGCCGCACCCGTTGAGGGGAAATTCCGACGAATCCTGCACCGAATCGCTCATTCACACCTTGCTGCCTTTGGTACTCGTCTGTGTCAAAGCAGGTCACCTCCGAAATGCAGGAGGGATTTTTAACGCCGCTGGAGTATGGGGCGGGCCTGCAACGGAGGGCATTGGTATGATCCGCATCTTGCTAGCCGAAGACGATGAGGCCATGCGCGCCTACCTTTCGCGGGCGCTCGAGAATGCGGGATACGAAGTCTACGCGGTCGACCGCGGGACGATGGCGCTCCCACTGCTCGAGGACGGCGAATTCGACCTGCTGCTGTCCGACATCGTCATGCCAGAGATGGACGGGATCGAACTCGCCCAGCGCTGCTCCGAAGTCAGCCCGCGCACCAAGGTGATGTTCATTACCGGATTCGCCGCCGTATCGCTTCGCTCGAATCGCGAAGCGCCGCAGGCCAAGGTCCTGTCCAAGCCGTTCCACCTCCGCGACCTCGTGCTCGAGGTCGAGCGCATGTTCGAAGACGCGCAGAGCGTTTCTCTCTAACCCACTTGCCACCGCAACGAGGCGACGCTATTGGCGCGCCTCCCGATGGTGAGGGCGTATAGCTCAGTGGTAGAGCACTATGTTGACATCGTAGGGGTCCCAAGTTCGAACCTTGGTACGCCCACCATCCGGTAAGCAAGGGAAGCGTCGCGCAAGCGGCGCTTTTTCTTTATGCTGCGGCCAACGATGCAAACTTCGACCGTTGGTAGGTGAATGCCATCATACAATTCGGGAGCGCGGATCAACGCGGTCGCCAGCGCGTGTCCTTCACACGACGTTGAGGCCACCTATCGCCGCTGGGCCGAGGAAATACTCACGGACGAACGCGACGCGAAGCTGTTCGCACGCATGGCCGAGCGATCGGGCATCGAACACCGCTGGTCGGTCCTCGGAAAGGCCGCGGACCTCACACCCGGTGGATTCTACACCAGCGGCGTCAGTCCGACGACAGCGCAACGCATGGCGATCTATGCCCGGGAAGCCCCGCCTCTGGCGCTGGAGGCGATTCGCAAGCTTCCCGATTTCGAAGGCATTACTCACCTCGTAGTCGCCAGCTGCACTGGATTCACGGCCCCGGGAATCGACCAGATCATCGCCCGGGAACTCGGACTGCCGGGAAACGTCGAGCGGACGCTGATCGGCTTCATGGGCTGCTATGCGGGGGCGACCGCCCTGCGCACGGCGGGGCACCTGGCGAATGCAAATCCGGGCGCGAAGGTGCTCGTCGTAACAGTCGAGCTGTGCAGCCTGCACCTGCAGGCGAAGGCGAACCTCGAAGCGACGCTGGCCATGGCTCAGTTCAGCGACGGGGCCGCCGCTGCCATCGTATCATGCGAAGGTCCCGGGCTGGCCATCGGCGAAGGCCTGTCGGCAACGATCGAGGAAAGCAGCGACCTGATTACCTGGACGATCGGCGATACCGGCTTCCTGATGAACCTTTCTGGCGAAGTCCCGCGGCGGCTGAGCCAGGCGATGGCCGACCCAGCCCTGGCAGGTCGCATCGTCAATGGTGGAAGCGCGGCAGAAATCGATGCCTGGGCGGTACATCCGGGCGGAGCCTCGATTCTCGATGCAGTCGAACGGGCGTTCCACCTGCCCGAAACGGCGCTTGCCGAATCGCGGGCAGTTCTGCGCAATTGCGGGAACATGTCTTCGGCGGCGGTCATGTTCGTGCTCGAACGGATCATGCGTCGCAAGCCGGAGCGCGGTGTGGCGCTGGCTTTCGGACCGGGACTGGCGATGGAAGGCTTCCGCTTCGGCTGGACCGACGGCGATGCTGTCTGAACGGCTCCAGACCGAGGAGTTGATGGACGATCCGTCGCTCGACGCCGCCACCTATCACGCTGTTCTCGCCGATCTCGCCAAGGTCAACGCGGCTACCTTCGCCTACCGCCCCACCCTCGACTTCCTTGCCCGCGCCGTCGGCAATCGCAGCGAGTTTTCGCTCCTCGACGTCGGATTCGGAGATGGCGACATGCTGCGCCAGATAGCGCGCTGGGCGGATCGACGCAGTATCCGTGCCCACCTGACCGGGATCGACCTCAATTCACGCAGCAAGGCCGCGGCGGAACGGTCGTCCTCGCCCGGCGATCCGATCACCTACCTGACCGGGGATTATGAGATGCTGGCCGGCGAGGGCTTCGATTGCATCATTTCCAGCCTCGTTGCACACCACATGAGCCACGCCCAGATCATCGCCTTCCTGCGCTTCATGGATCGTGAGGCGCGCGCCGGCTGGTTCATCAACGACCTGCACAGGCACGGTTTCGCATGGCTGGGTTTCCCGCTGATGGCGCGGGTCATGGGCTGGCATCGGATCGTCCGGCTCGACGGCACGACCTCGATCGCACGCAGCTATCGACCGGACGAATGGCCGCCGATCTTCACTGAGGCCGGGATCGAGGGTGCGGAGGTCCGCCGCTTGTTTCCCTTCCGGCTCTGTATCGAGAAGCTGCGTTGAGCGAAACCATCGTCATCGGCGCCGGGCCTGCGGGATGCGCAGCTGCCATCGAACTGGGGCGGGGTGGCGCCGCACCGGTTCTTATCGACCGCAACGCCGAACCGGGTGACGCGCTGTGCGGCGGCTTCCTCAGTTGGCGAACGGCGCAACGGCTCGAGAAGCTTGGCTGCAGCCCGGAGGCGCTCGGGGCGCACAAGGTGGATACACTGGTGCTCTACGGCCCCGGGAGACCAGCCCACATCCCCATGCCCGAGCCGTGCTGGGGCCTGTCGCGCCGGGCACTCGATACACGCCTTCGCGCTCTCGCGACTGAAACTGGCGCGAATTTCGAAATCGACACTATCCGGGAAATCAACGGCCTCGACTTGCATGGACGCAACCGCAATTGGAAAGCGAACGCTCTGTTCCTCGCCAGCGGCAAGCACGATGTGCGCGGTGGCGGGCGTCCTCGCGAGGCAGCCGATCCGGCGCTCGGGCTGCGCCTGCGCCTCAAACCCTCGCCCACACTTGCCCGCCGCCTCTACGGTCGCATCGAATTGCACTTGTTCGCCGGAGGTTATGCCGGAATCGTGCTGCAGGAGGACGACACGGCCAATATCTGCATGGCGGTGCGCAAGTCACTGTTCACTGCCCATGACAGCGATCCGCACACCTTGCTGGGCGCCCTTGCCCGCGCCTATCCGCATTTCGGATTACGGCTCGACCCGGACTGGCAGGCTGCGAAGGTCGATACCATCGGCTCGATCCCCTACGGCTGGTCGACCGCAGAGACGCTCCCCGGTGTCTTCCGGCTCGGGGACCAGTGCGCGGTCATTCCCTCGCTCGCCGGCGAAGGCATCGATATCGCGGTTGCCAGCGGCATTGCGGCGGCCCGGGCATGGCTGATAAGCGGCGCGGCGGCTTCGACCCAGTTTCAGGCCGAATTCCACCGCGAGGTTGCCGGTCCCGTACGCTGGGCCGGAGCCGCCTGGCAGGTTGCAGAAAGCCCGGCAATGGCCTCCGCGGCGCTCGCAGCGGCCCGTTTCGCCCCTGCGCTGCTGGAGAAAGTGATCGGCGCGACGCGTCTCGCCTAAGGGCCGCCTTGCACTCGCCTCGCCTGCCCGTTACGAGCGCGGCGAAATCCCAATTACGAGACGACAGGACACCGCATGGCGAAGATCAAGGTAGCTAACCCGATCGTGGAAATCGACGGCGACGAGATGACCCGGATCATCTGGCAGTGGATCCGCGAACGGCTCATCCAGCCCTACCTCGATGTCGACCTGAAGTACTACGACCTGTCCGTCGAAAAGCGCGACGAGACCGACGACCAGATCACGATCGATGCCGCGAACGCAATCAAGCAATACGGCGTTGGCGTGAAGTGCGCGACGATCACCCCCGACGAAGCGCGCGTGGCCGAATTCGGTCTCAAGCAGATGTGGAAGAGCCCCAACGGCACGATCCGCAACATCCTCGGCGGCACGATCTTCCGCGAGCCGATCGTGATCGACAACGTGCCGCGCCTCGTTCCGGGCTGGACCGACCCCATCGTCGTAGGCCGCCATGCCTTCGGCGACCAGTACCGCGCGACCGACTTCCTCGTTCCCGGCGCGGGCACGCTGCGCCTGGTGTGGGAAGGCGAAAACGGTGAGACGATCGACCGCGAAGTCTACCAGTTCAAGGCGCCTGGCGTGGCGATGTCGATGTACAACCTCGACGATTCGATCCGCGATTTCGCCCGCGCCAGCTTCAACTACGGCCTCGACCGCGGCTGGCCGGTGTACCTGAGCACCAAGAACACGATCATCAAGGCCTATGACGGTCGCTTCAAGGACCTGTTCCAGGAGGTGTTCGACACCGAGGGCTTCGCCGAGAAGTTCAAGGCCGCGCACATCACCTATGAGCACCGACTGATCGACGACATGGTCGCCGCCGCGCTGAAGTGGAGCGGCAAGTTCGTCTGGGCCTGCAAGAACTACGACGGCGACGTTCAGTCGGACGTCGTCGCGCAGGGCTTCGGCTCGCTCGGCCTGATGACCTCGGTGCTGATGACGCCGGACGGCAAGACCGTGGAAGCTGAAGCAGCGCACGGTACTGTCACCCGCCACTATCGCCAGCACCAGCAGGGCAAGGCGACCAGCACCAACCCGATCGCCAGCATTTTCGCCTGGACGCGCGGCCTGATCTACCGCGGCCGGTTCGACAACACTCCGGACGTGGTTCGCTTCGCCGAAACGCTCGAGAAGGTCTGCATCGAGACGGTCGAGAGCGGCAAGATGACCAAGGACCTCGCGCTCCTCATCGGCCCGGATCAGCCGTGGATGACAACCGAGCAGTTCTTCGAAGCCATCGTCGAGAACCTCGAAACGGAAATGGCCGCCTGGGCCTGACCTAGCTCCGCAGCGCCTCGGGACTGCGGACATGCTCCTGGCGGATTCCATGGCCGATGAAGTGGCCGGGGATCCGCCGCAGCATCGGGTGGCGGTCGAGCACCTTCAGCAGCAGCGGCGGCTCCAGCGGGACGCTCGCCCTGCCCTCGATAAGCGGCTGCAGCACGCGCTCGTGCGCCTGGCGCTGAGCGCCCTGGATCACCCGGGTCGGCCAGAGCCGGCGCTTCTCAACCGAAGGCAGCAGCGAGTCGACATTCTCACCCCGCGCCAGCGAGGCGGCGAGGATGTTGGCCGTCGCGACCGCGTCCTGGATGGCGAGGTTGATGCCGATGCCGCCCACCGGGCTCATGGCATGCGCCGCGTCGCCGATGGCCAACAATCCCGGGCGTGACCAAGCGGTGAGCCGGTCGAGCGAGACCGACAGCAGCTTTACCGCATCCCAGTCGGGAAGCGCCTCGTCGATGTTGTCGACCTCGGGCAAGGCAGCCAGCACGTCCTCGCGGAACTTCTCGATCCCGCGCGCCTTGACCTTTTCCGCACCGCCCTTGGCGATGACCGCGGCGCATTGCCAGTAGTCGCCGCGGTCGATCAGCACGAACAGGCGATAGCCGCGAATGACGCCGCGCAGCGCGGTGCCGGAATGGCTCTTGGGAATGGCGAACCAGAACACGTCGATCGGCACGCCGAGCGATTCGAGCGGCAGAACCCGGCGGACCTTCGAATCCCGCCCGTCGCAGCGCAGGACGAGCTTGTTTGCCCGCACGACCTCGCCCGAGCCCAGCGTGACGCCGACGTAGCGTCCATCCTCCTCGACGAGATCGACGGCCTCGGCCTCCATGCGCAGCGAGAATGTCGGGAAGGCCGCGCCCTCGTCGCGCAGGAAGTCGAGGAATTCCCACTGCGGCATCATGGCGATAAACGGGGCCGGCATGTGCAGGTGCGACAGGTCGCCGATGGTCAGCTTGCGATCATTGTACCAGATCTCGGCGTGGTCGATGCGGTTATGCGGACGCTGCAGGAAGCGTTCGAGCAGCCCTAGCTCTTCGAGGATCTGCATCGTCGAGGGGTGGACAGTGTCGCCCCGGAAGTCGCGGAAGAATGCGGCGTGCTTCTCCAGCACCGTCACGGAAACTCCCGCGCGGGCGAACAGGTAGCCGGCCATCATCCCGGCCGGCCCGCCGCCGACTATGATCACATCGCTAGGCGAGCTCGGCATGCTCCTCTCCCTCCGACACACTCGTCGCCCGGCTTAACAGCCAGATTGCCAACCACGAAGCGATGAAGCCGGGAACGATCTCGTAAACGCCCGGCCCGCCGAGAAGGCGGTCGTTCCAGCCCAGCGCAATCCACGCGATGACCACCGCCGCGCCGACCACCAGGCCCGATACCGCCCCGGTCCCGGTCATCCGCTTCCACGTCAGCGAGAGCACGATCAACGGCCCGAACGCGGCGCCGAAACCGGCCCAGGCGTGGCTGACTAGTCCCAGAACCTCGCTATCGGGGTCGCCGGCAATGAGGATCGCCGCGAGCGCCACCAGCAGCACGCAAATTCGCCCGACATTGACCGCCTCACGCTCGGTGGCGTCCTTGCGCAGGAACAGGCGGTAGAAGTCTTCGGTCAGTGAACTCGACGAGACCAGCAGCTGCGAGCTGATCGTGCTCATGATCGCGGCGAGCAGTGCGGCGAACAGGAATCCCGTCACCGCCGGGGAGAAGAGCGCTTCGCTGAGGAAGATGAAGATCGTCTCCGGATCGTCCAGCGCAATCGCGTTGCGCTCGACGTAGGCGCGGCCTGCCAACCCCACGCCGATGGCGCCGAGCAGGCAGATGAACATCCAGACCATGGCGTAATTGCGCGCGGTGGCGACCTCGCGCACCGAGCGCACGGCCATGAAACGCACGATGATGTGCGGCTGGCCGAAATAGCCGAGCCCCCATGTCACCGCCGAAAGCCAGCCAACCGCTGTCAGCCCGTATCCAAGATCAAGGAAGCCCGGCTGCACCTGCGTCAGCGAAGCCCCTGCGCTTCCACCCGGCCCGAACATCACCACGAGCGGCATGAACACCAGCGCGGCGAGCATGATCAAGCCCTGCACGAAGTCGGTCAGGCTGACCGCAAGAAAGCCGCCGATCATGGTGTAGGCCAGCACAACGCCCGCGGTGAGCCAGATGCCGGTGGCGTAGTCGCTCATCCCGCCAACGTCGAACAGGCCGGCAAAGGCTGTCTGGAACAGCTTGCCACCCCCGACCAGCCCGGCCGCGGTGTAGACCGTGAAGAACAGCACCACGATCACCGCCGAGGTCACGCGCAGGGCGATGGCCTTGTCGGGGAAGCGGTTGGCGAGGAATTCGGGGATGGTCAGCGCATTGCCGTAATCGACCGTCTGCTGCCTAAGGCGCGGCGCGACGACGATCCAGTTGACCAGCGCACCGACGAACAGCCCGATGCCGATCCACGCCTCGACCAGTCCCGAGGCATAGAGCGCGCCCGGGAGACCGAGCAGCAACCACCCCGACATGTCCGAAGCCCCGGCCGAGAGTGCCGCCACCGCCGGATGGAGGTTGCGCCCCCCGAGGAGATAGCCCTCGCTGTCGGACGTCGATTTGCGCCAGGCGTAGAGGCCGATGGCGAGCATGAGGATGAAGTAGAGGGCGAGAGAAATCAGGGTGCCTGTATGCATAGGCACGCCTTCATAGGGACTGAGGCTGCTGTGTCACCCTTTGTGGGGAAACAGTCGCTTACCCGCCGCGGTGCGTTGCCGCCTGCCCGGCCAGCCTGCATAACCGCGCGATGCACGGCGAAGCCATCTCCCCCGTCATGTCGGACGCGCTGGTGATCCTCGGCGCAGCGGGGATCGTCATTCCGGTCTTCGCCCGCTTCCGCATCACCCCGGTGATCGGTTTCATCCTCGTCGGCGTGCTGGTCGGACCCTACGGCCTCGGTCGGATGGTGTTCGAATACGACTGGCTCACCTGGGTCACTATCACCGATCCGCAGCGGCTCGAACCCTTTGCCGAATTCGGCATCACCCTGTTGCTGTTCACCATCGGGCTGGAGCTCTCGTTCAACCGGCTCTGGGCGATGCGCCGGATGGTGTTCGGCCTCGGCGCGCTGGAGTTGCTGGTGATCGGCCTGCTGCTCGCCTCGTTCCTCGGAATGATGGGGCAATACTGGACCGGGGCGCTCGGCCTCGGCCTCGCCCTCGCGCTCAGTTCGACCGCCCTGGTCCTGCCGATGACCAACCAGAACTCCGCTGTCGGCCGCGCCGCGCTGTCGATGTTGCTGTTCGAGGACATCGCCATCGTCCCGATAATCTTCACCCTCGGCGCACTGGCGCCCTACGCCGGGGCAGACGGGCTTGGTGGGCTGTTCACGACCGTCTGGCAGGGCGTGCTGATGGTGCTGGCGATGATGGTCGTGGGACGGTTCGCCCTGCCCCGGCTGTTCGCCCAGGCGGCGCGGACCAAAAGTCCCGAACTGTTCCTCGCCGCCAGCATGCTGGTAGTCATCGGCGCCAGCCTCGCCACCGCGCTGGTCGGGCTTTCGCCCATCGTCGGCGCGCTGATCGCCGGCCTGCTCATCGCCGAAACGGAATACCACGCCGAGGTTGAAGGGATCATGGACCCGTTCAAGGGCCTCGCGCTGGGGATCTTCCTGATCACCGTCGGCATGGGCATCGACCTGTCGACGATCTGGAACAACTTCGGGCCTATCGCGCTGGCGGTGGTCGCGGTGCTCTCGCTCAAGGCGGTGGTGACGATGGTCCTGCTGCGGATGATGGGCGCACGGCCGAGCACAGCGGCGGAGACGGGCCTGCTCATGGCCAGCCCTTCCGAAACCACCCTGATCGTGCTGGCCGCCGCGACCAGCGCGCTGCTCATCCAGCCCGGCACAGCCCAATTCTGGCAGATTGTTACCGCCATCGGCCTGACCATCACGCCATTGCTCGCCAAGGCTGGACAGGCGATAGCGCGCCGGGTCGAACCACTTCCGGAGGCAGCCACGCTCGGGGAAGGCCCGGACGAGGAGCGCGTAGTGATCGTCGGCTGCGGGCGCGTCGGGCGGTTGGTGGCCGACATGCTCAAGGTCCACGGCCGGCCCTATGTCGCGATCGATTCGGACACCGACCTGATCGACCGCTGCCGGCGCGACGGATACAACGCGGTGTTCGGCAATGCCGCTCGGCCGCGGTCGCTCGAAAAGCTCGGCATCGAACGCGCCCCGGCGGTGATCCTGACCATGGACGAGCCGGTGCTCGCGCAATCGATCACTCGCAAGCTGCGCTCCGCCCACCCGGACCTGCCGATCATCGCCCGCGCCCGCGACACCGGTCATGCCGCCGAACTGTACCGCAACGGCGCCAGCACCGCGGTGCCCGAAACGCTCGAGGCGAGCCTGCAGTTGTCCGAAGCCGTGCTGGTCGAGCTCGGCGTGGCGATGGGGCCGGTCATCGCCAGCATCCACGAGAAGCGCGACGAATTCCGCGAGATGATCCGCGAAGGCGGGGCGCTGGAGCACAAGCCCAAGCTGCGGACGAGCACGCTGGAGCGCGGCTGACCCCGGCGAAGTTCAAACGAGGTTGACACATCTGACAGTGTCCTGGGGCAAAACTCCGCCATGCTCTGACCTCATGAGAAGGCGGACGCGAAGCAACCAGGTGCGGACGGGCGAATCATGCCCGCAGGCAAGCACACGCAACACCTTGTAGGACAGCGATTTTTCTAGACGGTCTCGCTCGCCAGCGCCTCGCGCACCGCGGCAAGCGCAGCATCGGCCTTGTCGCCATCCGGTCCGCCGCCCTGCGCCATGTCGGCGCGGCCACCGCCGCCCTTGCCGCCGAGCGCCGCGACGCCGGCCTGGACCAGCGCGACGGCATCGAAGCGGCCGGTGAGGTCGTCGGTGACGGCCACGGCGAACGCCGCCCGGCCCTCGTTGACTGCAACGATCGCAGCCACACCCGAGCCCATGCGGTTCTTCGCCTCGTCGAGCAGACCGCGCAGTTCCTTGGGGTTCATCCCGTCGAGCACCTGGCCCGAGAACTTCACGCCCGCGATTTCCTCGTCCGCCGAGGGCGCAGCCCCGCCTCCGCCGCCGAGCGCCAGCGCCTTCTTTGCATCGGCCAGCTCGCGTTCGAGTTTGCGGCGTTCCTCGACCAGCGCGGCGACGCGCGCCTCGACCTCGTCGGGCGCGGTCTTGAGCGTCGCGGCGACCGCCTTGAGCGCTTCCTCGCGGCCGACGACCCATTGCCGCGCGGCCTCGCCGGTCAGCGCCTCGATGCGGCGCACCCCGGATGAGACGGCGCTTTCGGAAACGATGCGGAACAGCCCGATGTCGCCGGTGGCGCGCACGTGGGTTCCGCCGCACAGTTCGACCGAGTAGCTCTTCCCGCTGCCCTGCCAGTTGCTGTTGCCCATCGACAGGACGCGGACCTCGTCGCCGTACTTCTCTCCGAACAGCGCCATCGCCCCGGCCTCGATGGCGTCGTCGGGGCTCATCAGGCGGGTGCCGACCGTCTCGTTGAGACGGATCTCGGCGTTCACTTCGGCTTCGACCGCCGCGATTTCCTCGGCGGTCAGCGCCTTGGGGTGCGAGAAGTCGAAGCGCAGGCGATCGTCGGCAACCAGCGAGCCCTTCTGCGTCACGTGCTCGCCAAGCGCGTTGCGTAGCGCGGCGTGCAGCAGGTGGGTCGCCGAATGGTTGGCGCGAATGCGGTCGCGGCGCGGCGTGTCGACTGTCAGGTGGACGCTGTCGCCTACGCTGATCGAGCCCCTGTCGACATGCCCGTGCATCGCATGCAGGCGGCCGAGCGGCTTGGAGGTTTCGGTCACGCTGATGGCGAGGTCGTTTGCCCCGGCGATCCGCCCGGAATCGCCGGTCTGGCCTCCGCTTTCGCCGTAGAACGGAGTCTGGTTGGTCAGCACGACGACGTCCTGCCCTGCCTCGGCCTTCGCCACTTCCTTGCCGTCGACGACGAGCGCGACCACCCTGCCCTCGACTTCGGTCGAGGTGTAGCCGGTGAATTCGCTCGACCCCTCGCGCTCGGCGATGTCGAACCAGATTTCGTCGTCGGCCGCGGCGCCCGAGCCCTTCCACGCGGCGCGGGCCGCTTCCTTCTGCCGCGCCATGGCGACATCGAATCCGGCCTTGTCGACGCCTATGCCGCGGGCGCGCAGGGCGTCTTCGGTCAGGTCGTATGGGAAACCGTAGGTGTCGTAGAGCTTGAACGCGGTTTCGCCCGGCAGCTCGCCACCCTCGGCAAGCCCGGCGGTTTCCTCGTCGAGCAGGCGCAGGCCCTTGTCGAGAGTCTGGCGGAAGCGCGTCTCCTCGCGCTCGAGCGTCTCCTGGATCAGCGGGCGGGCCCGCGCGAGCTCGGGATAATGCGCGCCCATCTCGGTCACCAGCGCCGGGACGAGGCGATGCATCAGCGGGTCCTTGGCACCGAGCAGGTGGGCGTGGCGCATCGCGCGGCGCATGATGCGGCGCAGGACGTAGCCGCGCCCTTCGTTCGAGGGCAGCACACCGTCGGCCATCAGGAAGCTGGTCGAGCGCAGGTGGTCGGCGATGACGCGGTGGCTGGCGATGGTTTCGCCGTCCGCTGCACTACCCAGGAGCGATTCGCTGGCCTCGATCAGGGCGCGGAAGGTGTCCGTCTCGAACACGTTCTGCTGGCCTTGCATGACGCTGGCGATGCGCTCGAGACCCATGCCAGTATCGATGCTCGGGCGCGGAAGGTCGCCCACGATTTCGTCGTTGGCCTGCACGTGCTGCATGAACACGAGGTTCCAGATCTCGACGAAGCGATCGCCGTCCTCGTCGGGCGATCCCGGCGGGCCGCCGGCAACAGGCGAACCGTAATCGTAAAAGATTTCCGAGCAGGGCCCGCACGGGCCGTCCGGACCCGCGGCCCAGAAATTGTCCTTTGTGGCGATGCGGACGATCTTGTCCTCGGGCAGCCCGGCGATCTTGCGCCACAGGTCGTGCGCCTGGTCGTCGGTATGGTAGATCGTGACCATCAGCCGCTCGCGGTCGAGACCGAGTTCGCGCGTGACAAGGTTCCACGCCAGCTCGATCGCGCGTTCCTTAAAGTAATCGCCGAAGCTGAAGTTGCCGAGCATCTCGAAGAACGTCAGGTGGCGCGCGGTGTAGCCGACGTTGTCGAGGTCGTTGTGCTTGCCCCCGGCGCGCACGCACTTCTGGCTGCTCGCCGCGCGCGGCGCGGGCGGGCTTTCGAGGCCGGTGAAGACGTTCTTGAACGGCACCATGCCGGCCGCGACGAACATCAGCGTCGGGTCGTTGTACGGCACCAGCGGGGCGCTGGGCGCGATGTAATGCTCGTTACCCGCGAAATAGTCGAGGAATGCGCGGCGGATGTCGTTCGTCGATTGCATGGAAGGCGAGTTAGGGCCTCGCGCCGCCAGCGACAAGACGATTAAGCCGGTCGAATTGAGCGAATCCGGCGATCAGTCGCGTTGCCAGATCGCCACTTCGATGCTGTCCGGGTCGGTGAAGTGGAAACGTCGGCCTCCGGGAAAATCAAAGATGGGCTTCACGATAGTGCCGCCTGCGGCCTCGACCTGCGCCAGCGAGGCCTCAAGATCGTTGCTCTCGATCACCGCGAGCGGCGGACCTTTCGTCTCCGCATCGAGCCCGAGATCGGTGTCATCGGTGGTCGTCGCGGCGTAAGTGGGACCAAAGTCCGTGAACTGCCACCCCAGGGCCGCGCTGTAGAAGTCACGCGAACGTCCGCTGTCGGCCACGCGAAGCTCGAAATAGTTCAGGCGATGCTTCGGGCTGTTCGACATGGCTCTCTCCTCAGTTACGGGCAAGTCACGGTCTATGCGCGGTCACGATCCACGCCGCCGCCTTGAGCGCTACAACGCGATCCTTGGAGTGACGCTGGGCTAACTGGCGGATCGCTGCGATCCATTCGTCCCGCGTGGCATCGTCCACCTGCGAGAGCCGTTCGGCGGCAGGGCCGATCGAGGTCCAGTAACTCACGGCATCCTCGACCGGATCAGGCCCGGCCCCGGTGACCATGGCGAGATCGACCGCCTCGAAACGTACATCGCTCCACCCGCCACTTTCGAGCACCGAGCGCGTGTAGTCACGGTCGGCAAAGGCGAAGGGGCCCGGCGCGCGCGGATCGGGTGCTGGGCCCTCAACCGGCGGAAGCACTGCCGCCACTTCGCTGAAGACCGGGTTCTCCGCCGGGGGACGGAAGCACGAAAACATGAGATTCGCCCCGGCAGCGGAGAAGCTGGAGATATTGGCGAAGGCGGCGACGGGATCGGGAAAGAACATCACCCCATGGCGCGAGACGACGAGGTCGGGCGCCTCTCCGGGTTCCGGGCGCCAGGTCGCGGCGTCGGCGGTGACAAAATTCACGTTGCTTAGATGCGCCCCGCGCCTCTCGGCTGCAGCCACGAGATCGTCCGAAATGTCGACTCCGGTAATGTTGGCGTGCGGTCGTCCCCGTGCCAGAGCGAGGGAGAGTTCACCGGCACCGCAGCCGATATCGACCACGCGCTCGAATTTGAAGTCCCGGCTGCGCGCGAGGAGTCGTTCAGTCAGGCCGCCGAAGCTGCGGTCGGTGCGCTGCCACTCGGCGGCCCAGGCCTTCCCCGTCCTGCCCTGCCAGTCGCGAACTTCCATTGCCTTGCTCCACTCCGCTGCTCTGTCCGGCGTTCTTGCCGCAGCCCGGGGGGAAACGAAAGAGGCCGGCGCGCACCCCTTGAGGTAGTTTCGCACCGGCCCCGGTTTCGTACCGCCTGCCCCCGGTCAGGGGCGCGCGGGTTGAGGATCAGTCTTCGGAGTCCGCGTCCGGCCCCGTCATCATCTCCTCGGCGACCTCGTCGGTGCGGCTGCGGATCGCAGCTTCCAACTTGTCGCAAACTTCGGAATTTTCCTTGAGATACTGCTTGGCGTTCTCGCGGCCCTGACCGATGCGGATCGAGTCGTAGGAGAACCAAGAGCCCGACTTCTCGACCAGCCCGGCCTTGACGCCGAGATCGAGGATCTCGCCGATCTTCGAGATGCCTTCGCCGTACATGATGTCGAATTCGACCTGCTTGAACGGCGGGGCGACCTTGTTCTTGACCACCTTCACCCGGGTCGTGTTGCCGACGATATCGTCACGGTCCTTGATCTGCCCGGTGCGACGGATGTCGAGCCGGACCGAAGCGTAGAACTTGAGCGCGTTGCCGCCGGTCGTGGTCTCCGGATTGCCGTACATCACGCCGATCTTCATGCGCAGCTGGTTGATGAAGATGACCATGCACTTCGAACGGTTGATCGAGCCGGTCAGCTTGCGCAGCGACTGCGACATGAGGCGGGCCTGCAGGCCGACGTGGCTGTCACCCATCTCGCCCTCGATCTCGGCGCGCGGGACGAGCGCTGCAACCGAGTCGACCACCAGCACGTCGATCGCGTTCGAGCGGACCAAGGTGTCGGTAATCTCCAGCGCCTGCTCGCCCGTGTCGGGCTGCGAGACGATCAGCTCGTCGATGTCGACGCCGAGCTTCTTGGCATAGACCGGGTCGAGCGCGTGTTCGGCGTCAACGAAAGCGGCGGTGCCGCCGTTCTTCTGCGCTTCGGCGATGACGTGCAGCGCCAGCGTGGTCTTGCCCGAGCTTTCCGGCCCATAGACCTCGATCACCCGGCCCTTCGGCAAGCCGCCGACGCCAAGCGCGATATCCAGTCCAAGCGATCCGGTCGAAATCGTTTCGACCTGCATCGTTTCCTTCTGGCCCAGCTTCATCGCCGAGCCCTTGCCGAACGCGCGGTCGATCTGTGCCAGCGCGGCGTCGAGCGCCTTCTGACGGTCCGTGTCCACCTCTTTACCTTCCACCAGTTTCAGGTTCGCCGCCGCCATGACACATGCCTCCATCGCTTCCTAGGGGTGGGGCCGGGGTTGGCCCCAACTCCCTGTTGGATTTGCGATGTATTCCATTTGTTCTCATGGAACAAGGGGGGAACGAAACTTTTTCGGACCCCACCGTCAGACCTGTTTTGCGCCTTGCGTGAGGAGTTTACTCGTCGTCGAAGCGATAAGTCCAGCGCAGCGTCTTCGTTCCGTTGGCCGGAACGGTGAGCTCGACAATGCGCTCACCGTCCTTGACCCGCACGTCCCTGAGCCCGACGATCTTGTGCGCGCCGCTAGCGCCGAGCGAGAGGCGGACCAGCGCCGGTGCGTCGGCAGCATTGGTCAGTGTGGCTCGCAAGGAAACCTGCGAACCCTTCTCGTAACTTCCCTGCTCGCGGCCTACGATCCCGCAGCGGACCTGCACCAGGCTGCTGTCGCCGACTTCGATATCAACGTCCTGCCCGGCGGCGTAGTCGCGCAACTGCTCCTCGCCGACAAAGAGGTCGCCCGCTTCGGAAGGTTCGAACATGGTGATCGCACCATTTGGCAGCGCCACGCCGAGGCCGTGTTGCTTGTCGTTGACCGTGGCGAGGACCCTGCTGGCAGGAGAATACTCGTCTTCAGGGTAGTCCCATGGGTCACAGGTCGTCTCGTAGCGCAAGCTCCCCTTCACGCGGTCCTTGTCGAGGAATACGACTTGCTTGAGTCCCTTGGCCGATACCGTCACCCGTTCGGGCACGCGGTAGAGCTTGAGGTCGCCGAGGTTTTCTTCGACCGCCACCATCACCGGCGAGCTGGCAGCGAACTCCGAACGCCTGAGCTTCGATCCGGTGACGATGATCGCCTGGTCGGATTCGTCATAGACTGCCATCGGCGCGGGCGGCGGTGGGGGTGGCGGAGGCGGCGGATAGGCGATCGGCGAGCCCATCCAGGTATGGCCGATCGGGTAGCAGGTCAGCCGCAAGGGCCGCGCATCGGGTGGGTCGGACAGCGCCTGGTAGTTGCTGCGCACCTCGAGCCTGCCCGCGACGACGTTAAGCTGCGCCCCGGTGAAGCTCTGGGCGTTGTCGTTGAGCAGGGTCAGCCAGCTCATCAGCCGCACGCCGACATCGCCGCTCTTTCCCGGCTCGTCGAGCGTGGCAACGTAATGCGCCTGCCAGTCGAAGCCCCAGGCGAGATAGGTCAGCTGGACGGTGTAGGTGCCGCCGGATTTCTCCTGCGTGTCGATGGTGAAGACCGGCTGCGCGGAGAGGCCCGTGGGAACGCGGTCGAAAGTGAGCTTCTCGGGCAATCCTGAACAGCGCACCGCCTCATAACCAGCGCCGGTCTGCAGCACGAGCCCGCCATCGGCTCGGGTGCGGATGACGGCTTCCTCACTCACCGCCTTGCCGGTCGCCGGGTTGGTGCGGGTCACGGTGACGCGGTTGCCAAGCGTTCCGTCGACCAGCGCGGCCGGGCTCAACAGGTCGGCGTTGCGGTTCTTCTCGATCGTCCCGCCGGGCAGACCGGTTACGATCGCCGTGACTGCGACCATGCCCTCGGCGACTCCCTCGAAACGGATCGTCGATTCGCCCGGCGGCAGCGTCACCATGCGCGTCTCGCTGATCATGGCGAAACCACGCGGGTTGCGGCGGTTCATCGACTGGCCCGTGCCGCGGTTCGGATCGCGGTAGAGGGTCACGGCTACGTCCTGCGGCGCCGAGGCGTCGACGGTCGTGCGCGCCAGCGCCGGGCTGGCCGCCAATGCCGGCAGAGCGGCGAGGATGAGCGCAGCGCGGCGCACCGCCCTGCCCCTCAGTACCGGGTCTCGTAGGTGACGCGGACCTCGCGCTTGCCGTTGGCGGGGACCTCGATGACGTACTTGCGACGGTCGGCGTTGAGCTGCTCACCCGGTACGTCCTCGCTCGTCACGCGGAAGTCGTTGCCCCACCATCCGCGATCGAGGCCGGATTGCACAAGTTCGACCTTGACCGGTGAGCTATGTGCATTGGTCACAGTATAGCGAATGGTCGTGCGGTAGAAGACCTTGGGCCGTTCGAGCGTGCCCTGGCGCACGACGCTTCCGTTCTCGTCGAGCACCCGCCAGCGGGCGCTCTTTTCCCACTCGGCGCCGGTGATCGTCTCGCGCTTCTCGACCTCGGCCTGGGTGTAAACGTCGAAGGCATCGCCGGTCTTGAGCGTCAGCTCACTGCCCATCGGCGTGTGGCCGATCTGGTTTTCGCCAATGAACTGCGGGTTGCCCTGCCGGTCGCGCTGGTAGAAGCGCACCGTGCCCGCGGGCAGCGCATCACCCAATCCGCCGTCGCGGCTTGAGTTGAAGGCGATCTGACTCGCCGCCGGAACCGGGTCGCCGTCGCTCGACAGCCAGCCTACGGTGCGGCCGTAAATCTTGCGCGCCGCTACGCCCTGCACGTCGAGGAAGCTGACCTGCTTGGTCTGGTTGTTGGCGATCGTGGTGCGCCCGGAGATGGGATAGAGGTAAAAGTCGCCGAGCCGCTCGCGCCCAGGGCTTTCGGTGCCGGGAACGAAGCTGTTCGTCGAACTGCGCCCGCCGTAGCGCGGCGGCGGGGCGTAACCACCGCTGCCGGAATTGGGATTTCCCGCCACCAGCAGCGTGTCGGCATTGCTGAATGTCGTCCCCGTGCTGTTGGTCAATGTGACCCAACCCTGCATGTCGATCGTGCCCCTGCCTTCATCGTAGAGCGCAACGTAGTCGGCGCCCCAGCCCAGGCCAGGAGTGAGGTAGCGCAGCGAGGCCGGACGGGTGCCGCCGCGCGAACTTTCAATCGTGACCGACAGCGTCGGCCGAGCGCGGAGGTTGGGCGGCACGCGGTCGAAGATCACCCGCACCGGCAGCCCGTCGTCACGCAGCACTTCGATGCGGTCGCCGATCTGCACCACCACGCCGCCGGCGGTAGAGAGGACCGTGGCCCGCTCGCGGGTTTCGGAGCCGGTCGCCGGGTTGGTCCGGACCAGCGTGACGGTCTGGCCGATGGCCTTCTCCATCAGCTTTGTCGGGGTCAGCAGGTCGAAGTCGAAGTTCTGCTCGACGATGCCGGTGTCGGGCGCGGCGAAACTGAGCGTCTCTGGCCGGATCTGCGCCGAGACGTCGGGAAATTCGACCCGGCTGCGACCGCGCTCGAAGGCGATCTGGCGAATGTCCTGCACCAGCGCCTGCCCATCGTTGTAGATCGTGACCGAGACGTCCCCCTGGGCATTGGGCTCGGTCGAGATTTCCTGCGCCAACAGCGGCGTGGCGACCAGCGCGCAGGGCGCGGCAGTCGCAAGAGCAATGGCGGCAACACGCATCGGTACTCTCCCCATGAACTCGACATGATGAGATAATGTTACATCATCTGTATGGCGGCTGAACGACCCCTTTTCATCCGCTTACGTCATGGCAGTGAGCAGAGCGAAGAAGCAACCGAGAGCTTTCCCACGCAAAAATGGAGTTGTGAGCTTCCAACCTTGCGCTAGCGAACGGGCCTCAGCCCTTGTTGGCGCTAAGCACCTGGCCGACCTTCGCCGCGATCTGCTGCACGCTAAAAGGTTTGGGGATGAAGTGCATGTCTTCGAACGAAATTTCGTTGCGCAACTGCTCTTCGGCATAGCCCGACATGAACAGCACCGGGATCTTTGGCGCGAGCTTGCGGATCTCGCGGGCCATTGCCGGGCCGTCCATGCTCGGCATGACCACGTCGCTGACCACGAGATCGAATTCACCCGAGGCCTTGAAGGCCTCCAGTCCCTCGTCGCCGTCGCTGGCCGTGGTGACGGTGTAGCCCTGACGGGTCAGCGCCCGCTCGGCCACGGCGCGGACCATGTCCTCGTCCTCGACCAGCAGAACGCGCCCACCGCCCGACCAGTCGGCGGCTTCCTCGGCCTGCTTTTCCTTCTGCCGGTCTTCCTCGGTGATCTGGTGGACCGGAAGGTAGATCGTGAAGCGGGCGCCACCCGGCTTGCCGTCGGGTCCAGCGACGTTGTCGGCGAAGATGAAGCCGCCCGATTGCTTGACGATGCCATAGACCGTCGAGAGGCCGAGCCCGGTGCCCTTGCCCTGCTCCTTTGTGGTGAAGAACGGCTCGAAGATCTTCGACAGGTTGTCGGGCGGAATACCGCCGCCGGTGTCCTGCGCGATCAGCGCGGTATAGTGCCCGGCGGGAATGATCTCGTTGTCGCGCAGCCGCCGGATATCGGTCGCGGTGATGCGCCGGGTGGCGAAGGTCAGCGTGCCGCTGGCGTTCTCCCCACCGTTGCTCTGGATGGCGTCGCGCGCATTGACCGCGAGGTTGACGATTACCTGTTCGAGCTGGCGCGGGTCGGCGCGGACCGGGCCGAGATCGCGGTCGTGGTGAGTGCGCAGCGTAATCTTTGCGCCGAGCAGGCGCTTGAGCAGCTGGCTCACTTCGCTGATCACGTCGGGCAGCTGGAGAATCTCGGGCTGCAGCGTCTGCTGGCGACTGAAGGCGAGCAGCTGCCGGGTCAGGCTAGCGGCGCGGTTCGAGTTGGCCTTGATCTGCTGGATATCGTCGTAGTCGCTGTCGCCGGGGATGTGGCGCAGCAGCATGAGGTCGCAATAGCCGATGATCGCAGTCAGCACGTTGTTGAAATCGTGCGCCACGCCGCCGGCGAGCTGGCCGACCGCCTGCATCTTGGTGGCCTGTGCGACCTGCTTCTTTAGGCGCGTCTCTTCGGTCGTGTCGGCGAGGCTGAGCAGCACGGCCGCCTCGCCCAGCCCGCGCACCCCGGCAAGGCCGAGACTGATCGGCTCGTCGGGCTGGCTGCGCAGTCGCACGGCGATGTCACCGCTCGACGACGGGCCCTGCCCGTAGCGACGGACCGCGTCGGACAGTGCAGTCTTGTCGGCTGGAACCACAAGGTCCGATGGATAGGGCGGGACATGCTTGCCGCGCGCGATACCGGCAGCGTTTCGGAACGCCGGGTTGGCGAACAGGAAGTGTCCGTCGCGGTCGGTCATCGCTAGGCCGACCGGAAGCTGTTCGAGCAGCGCCTCAAGCTGCGGGGCCTGGCTGCTGTCGCTGCCCCAGCCGCCAAGGCCGACGCCGTTGTCGACCAGCATCATCAGCGAGGGTGCCTGGTCTGCCGAGAGACGCTGCTGCGAGCCCGGCTCGACCAGTGGCACCTGGACCAGCGTCTGCGGCGAGCCCTTGCGCCCCTCTCGGGCGAAGTAGATTCGCTCGCGCTCGTCGGAGCGGAGCAGGCCGGTAAAGTCTTGTCCGGCCATGCTGGCATGACCGTCACCCATCGAGCGGCGGGCAAAACCGGCACTCGCCGCGCGGACCGCGCCGTCGGGCCCGACCAGGGCGACCTCGATCCCGGCGTTGCTAAGTATGCGGCCGAAGACGCCGGTTACATACTTGCCGATCGCCTGCAACGGCTCGGTCCGTGTAACCGGGGCGAAGCGCCACACGAGATAATCCTCGGAGCGCCCAGCGCGAACCACTTCGGCGGTCCAGCTGTTGGTTTCGTCGGCGATGGTCGCGCGGCCGCTCTCGCCGTCGCGCCAGGCGGAGCGCGAGGCGCGCAACAACAAGTCCGCAGAGGCGCCGTCGACCGGCAGCCGCGGCGGAGCGTGGCTCGATCCAAACCACAGCTCGAAGGCGGCGTTGGCGCAGACCAGTCGATTGGCGCGGTCTGTGATCGCTACCGCGAGGCCCGCCTGCTCTATCGCCGCGACGGTAACCGACCAGTCCGGCAGAGCCTGTTCCTCGACCTTGCTCGTTGCCGGATTGCTGCGCGCCGTGGCGAATGCGACCAGCGCAAGCACTGCGAGGCCACCGACGAATGCCGCGGTGACGACCATCGTGCCGGTGACGAACCAGACAAGCGCAGCGCTGGCGAGAGCTGCAACGGCAACGATCGCCGCGTCCGTCGTCCGCCGCGAGGAATGTTCGCCGACCGCGCTCATGCCAACATCCGCCGGCTCGGCAGTCCACCAGCCCCATGCAGGATCAAAGGTACCGGATTGAGGCCGGCCAGGGAGTCGGGATTCAGCAGCATGTTGTGTCGGCGATAGCCCAGCTACCTGAAAAACGGAATCGTCAGAGGCGCTTCGAGCAAAGTCATCGACAGTGCAATCGGACTCCAGTTTGCGCGCGCACGCATCATTCCGCCGGTTCCGCGGTCATGCGGCGACGGCGCAGCAGCAGGCGGCGCCGATTGCCGACCCGCCAGCGCCAGAACCACGAGGCGATGACATAGCCAAGCGCCGAAGTGACGACGGCCAGCACGACGAACCCGAAGGCCGTCACCCCGGCAGTCTTGAGAAAGCCGAACCAGCCGAAATCCTGCCACCGCCCGCTGTCGATCTCGGCCCGCGCGGTGCCGCCCGCGACGGCATCGATCTTGAGCACGAACTTGCCGACCTTGTTCGCGGTGATGAGCCAGAACGGCAGGGTGAAGGGATTGGTCACAAAGGTCACCAGCGCGGCGAGCGGCACGTTGGCGCGCGCCGGCAGCGCAAGGAAGGCGGCGAGAAAGATCTGTCCGACGGGGACGATGAAGCCCGAAAACAGTCCCAGCGCGACGCCGCGCGGGACCGAACGGCGGGTGAATCGCCACAGTTCCGGCGAGAGGAATCTGTGCGCAATCGGAGCGAGCCAGCGGTTCTGCGCCATTTCCTCGCGCGTCGGCATCGCCGGAAGGCGACGCGCGAGCCAGGATTTCGACCGCTTGGACATGCGGCGCTCCATACACCTTTAGATTAGCAGCGGAAGGCAGGTCTAACTTGTAGCCGACGAACGTCAGCTTAACCGCGGCGACTAGCGATTTTCCCGCAACAGCCGGGCCTTGTCGCGCTTCCAGTCGCGCTCCTTGATCGTCGCGCGCTTGTCATGCGTCTGCTTGCCTTTGGCGAGCCCGAGTTCGACCTTCGCGCGGCCTTTCGAGTTGAAATAGACCGACAGCGGAATCAGCGTCATACCCTTGCGTTCGACCGCCCCGACCATGCGCTCGATCTCGCGCGCGTGGAGCAGCAGCTTGCGCGGCCGCTTGGGTTCGTGGTTGAACCGGTTGCCGTGGCTGAATTCCGGGATGTTGGCGTTGATCAGCCAGGCCTCGCCACCGCGCACTTCGGCATAGCTCTCGGCAATCGAGCCCTCCCCGCCGCGCAAGCTCTTCACTTCGGTACCGCTGAGCGCGATACCTGCCTCGAACTTGTCCTCGATGAAGTAATCGAACCGCGCGCGCCGGTTCTCGGCGACGGTTTTGACCTTCTCGAACGTGGCGGGCTTGGGACGGGCCATAAGGCTGGCGCATGTAGGCGCGCGCGGAGGCAAACGAAAGCCCCGGGGTTGCAACCTTCTCAACTCCTTGCGAATAAACATGCGGGGAATGGGGGTTCCGATGGTCGCACGTCTTTTGCTGTTTCGCTGTTTGGCGCTTTCCGCGCTTATTCTCGCCACACCGGCGCAGGCCGCGCTGCCGCCGCCACTGCCGCTTGCCGAATACGGCAGCCTTCCCGACATCGAACGCATCGCGCTGTCGAACGATGGCCAGCGTATCGCCGCGGTCATGACCATCGGCGGAGAGCGGGTGGTCATCCTGCTCACCGACAAGCTCGAAACGATCCGCATGATGAAGCTGCAGGACGCCAAGGTTCGCTCGCTCGAATGGGCCGGCAACGACAATGCCCTGCTCGTCATCAGCCGGACCGAAACACTCGGCCCTGACTTTGTGCAGAGCCAAAACGAATTCTACAACGCGTTCATTCTCCCTGCTGACGGCAAGGTTGAACAGCGGATGGTGTTCGACCGCGACCCGGACATGCTCAATGCAGTCTTTGGTACTTATGGAATTCGCCAGATCGACGGACGGTGGAAGGCGTATTTCGGCGGAGTCCAGCGCAAGAAGGGCGCGCGGGAATATTATCTCGGCAACACCGGCGTTTCGCTCTACGAAATCGACGTCGCGACCGGGAAATCGCAACAGATCGCAGCATCAGGATCGATGGGCGAAGGGACCGGGCGCCTGCTGGGGCCCGACGGCCAGCTCGCCGCCACGGTCGCCATCGACATCCGCACGGGCTTCTGGACGATCAAGGCGCCGGGCAGCATCGACCTCGCCAGCGGTATCGCGGAAAAGGGTGAGATTGGCATCGTCGGACTCGGGAGGGACGGCGACACGTTGATCTATTCGACCAAGCCTCACGGCGAGGACGCGCGCATATGGTATGAAGTGCCGCTAGACGGACACGCGGCGGCGACGGAGTACATCAATGCGGACGAGATCGAGAGCACTTATTTCGACCGCAACACGGGCAAGTTGATCGGCTTGCTGCGCGAGGACGGCCACGACCATCCGGCGTTCTTCGACGCAGCGAAGCAGAAGGCGGTCGACGAAATCTACAAGGCTTTCCCAAGATTGCGCATCAATCTCGCCGACTGGTCGCCCGATTTCTCGCACGTCCTCGTGCGCACCAGCGGCCCGAGCGACAGCGGCACTTGGTATCTCGTCGACATCGTCCACATGAGCGCCCACGCCATCGGTTATGAGCGCGAGGCCATTGGCCCGGAATACGTCGGCCCAATCTCGATCTATCACTACAAGGCGCAGGACGGGCTCGACCTCGACGGAGTCCTGACCCTGCCGCCCGGCCTCGAAGCCAAGAACTTGCCGCTCGTCATGCTGCCGCACGGCGGACCACATGCCCACGACACCGACGTCTTCGACTGGTGGGCACAGGCATTCGCCAGCCGCGGCTATGCGGTATTCCAGCCGAACTTCCGTGGTTCGACCAACCGCGACCTTGCCTTCATGGAAGCCGGCTTCGGCCAGTGGGGCAAGGCCATGCAGACCGACGTATCGGATGCCATCGGCGCCCTCGCGGAGAAAGGCATCGTCGACCCCAAGCGCGCCTGCATCGTCGGCGCCAGCTACGGCGGTTATGCCGCGCTTGCCGGGGTAACGCTGCAACACGGCGTCTATCGCTGCGCCGTGGCGGTTGCCGGAGTGGCCGACGTCGGCATGCTGTTCAACTCGGAACGATACGACAACGGCCGCACCGGGCTGTTGCGCCGCTCGCTCGAGGAGGAGTTCGGCCCGCGCAGCGACTTCGACGCAATTTCGCCCCGCAAGCATGCCAAGGACGCGGACGCGCCAATCCTGCTAATCCACGGCAAGGACGATACGGTGGTCCCGTTCGAGCAGACCACGGCGATGGTCAATGCGCTCAAGGATGCAGGCAAGCCTTACGAACTCGTGGTCCTCGACGGCGAGGATCACTGGCTGTCACGGGCCGCCACGCGGCTCCAGATGCTTGAGGCGGCCGTCGCCTTCGTCGAACGCAACAATCCCGCGGATTAACCTCGATTCAATCAAGGCTTGGACGCGGACCCGAATTGCTGCACCTTCCCCGCAGGGTCTTGGGGGAGAGACAATCATGGGCACAAGTATATTGCGCTGGGCGCCGGCAATGGCGGTCATGGCGATGTCAGGGGCAGCCGCGGCGGCCGACGAAACGAGCCTTCCGACGCTGGTTACCGGCGCGCAGTTCACCGACAATCTGGGGGACGCCAACCTTAGCCTGGAGAACAAGGCAGCGATCAAGACGGTCGCCGCGCGCAAGCTGACAGTGCTCGGCAACGACCCGCACTGGACCGTCACCGGTCTCGTCGGCTGCCGTTCCGGCGCGACACTGGTGAAAGTGCAGGCATTCGCCGGCAACGTGGTCAACAACAACGGCGTGCTTTACCCGATCGGCACCTGGTCGTCTTCGGCCGAGGATACATCCGTCGCAGGGCAGATCGCCGCACAGGTCAGCCTCGACCTGACCCTGCCGGTCAAGCGCACTTACAACAATGAAGCGGTCGAACTAGCCTTCAACCCTGCGCGAGAGTTCGAACTCAAACTCAAGGCCTTCGTCGACAAGGGCGGATCGGCCGCGCAGTACATGCACACCGACGAAGCCTACGACATGGACGTGCCGATTGTCCTTGCGGCGTGGTGCAAGATGAACGGGAACTCGAATTTCCTCCCCGGCATGACGCAGGCAGGCTACGTCAAGCGTGTGGTGCAGGCGACTATCATCTACCATGGCGATCCTGCCGTGGTAGACGGCATCGGAGTCATCTCCGCCCAGAAGGCCACTGAAGGCACAGTGCAGGCGCCGACGTCCAAGCCGACACCGAAACCCCAACGCGTCAAGGCGCCGTCGGGCAACTAGGACACGAGGATCGATGCAAAGCGCGGCATTGGCAGGACGATCGCTCGGCGCGCAGGATATCCTCGCCAACGGCCATGCGATGGCACCGGCGATTGCCGCGCGTTCGGCTGAAATCGAGGACCTGCGGCGCTTGCCGGCCGACCTCGTCGACCAATTGCGCGGCGGGGGTTTCTTCCGCATGGGCCGCAGCCGTTCCAAGGGTGGCCCGCAGATGACCTTGCCGCAGCACCTCGAGGTGATCGAGGTGCTCGCCCGGGCCGATCCCTCGGTTGGCTGGTGCGTCAAGATCGGCACCGATAGCGGGCTGATCGCGGAATTCCTGCCGCCCGAAGCCAGCGCACGGTTGTTGCCGCATCCCGACATGATCACCGCCGGCCAGTTCACCGCCGGGCGCGGGACGCTGGAGAAAGTCGAAGGCGGCTATCGGCTCAGCGGGCGCTTCCCGTTCGGCAGCGGCATCACCCATGCCGACGTGGTCATGACCGGCGGCATTGTCCACGAGGACGGCAAGCCGGTGATCGGCGCTTTCGGAATGCCCGAGAGCCGCCTCGCCTTCTGCCGCGCCGACGAGCTGGTGATCGAGGACACCTGGCACACCCACGGCCTGCGCGGCAGCGGCTCCAACCACTACCGGGCCGACGATGTGTTCATCCCCGAAGACCAGGCGATGCTCATCGAACCTGCGATATTCGAGGGTCGCGAGCCGCTTTATTCGAGCGGCTGCAACTGGGTGACAACGATGGCAGCGGTCCCGATCGGCACCGCAAGGCGCGCACTCGATGAGGCCAAGGCGATCATCGCCCAGGGCAAGGGCGGCATCCCGCCCCAGCCCCTCGGCAAGCTGCAACACGTGCGCGAGGCGATCGGCGACTGCGAGACGCTTTACGGTGCGGCGCGGGCCTTCCTCTACACTTCGGCGAACGAGTTTTGGTCCGAGCTCGAACAAGGCACTCCGGAGGTCGAGACCAAGGGCCGCCTAGCCCTCGCCAACGTCAATTCCTTCCGCATGGCAGTGGAGGTCACACGCCGTCTGTTCGACCTGATCGGCGCGCACGCCGTGTTCGAGGGCAACCCTCTCGAACGCCTCGCCCGCGATGCGCTGACGCTCAACCAGCACATGATCATCAATCGCGCCGCCTTCGCCAACTACGGGGCTATGATGTTCGGCGAGGAACACCCTTCACCGCTCTACTGATCAGGAGACTTTGATCGTCCCCGACATACCGAGCGCTACGTGGCCGAGATGGGTGCAGGTCAGCTTGTAATTGCCCGCGGTCGGGACGAGGTCGATCGTCACGCTTTGCCCTCCGGACAACTCGACCTGTCCGCTCGCTACCTTGGACGCATCGCTGGCCTTGATCTTCGCCGCCGCAAAGAACTCGGGCGCTGTGAAGTCGTGCCCGCCCGAGGCGGTATCGGTCAGCACAAGTTCGTAGGCCTTGCCGGCGCTGAGCTGGATGTCGGAGGGCGCGAAAGCGAAGTTCGACAGGCTGATCTCGATCCTCTCCGCGCGACCGAAGTCGGTCGAGGAGGTCGCAAGCTGCGGTTCGATCGAGTGGGTCGAGGCGCATCCGGCCAGCAGGACCAGAGCAAACGGGGCAAAGAGGTAACGCATCGGAAATCCTCCTCCGCCCCCTTTTCGATGTCTGCCCATCCCCGGTTCCCCGCCGAGAGTTGGCTGGCCAAATGATACACGTGCGCCAATTCGAAACCAAGCAGTTGCTTTGCTGGTCATCGGCCAGTTCCGTGCCCTCGCGACCGTCGATTTCGCCATGAATTCAGGCTTGCACGTCAGGTTTCACTCCGCCTATTCCTGAGTGGGGGGAGAGAAATGAAATCAACACTTGGCAAGGTCGCAGCAGCACTTCTGCTTGCATTGGCCTTCTCTACACCGGTCCGGGCGACCGATCCGCCGCCGCTCAACGCCTACGGCGACCTTCCGGCGTTCGAAGATGCGGCGATCTCGCGCAGCGGCAACAGCCTTGCCATCGTCGCGCTCGACAGCGGCCAGCGCAAGCTGATGCTGTTTGACGGGGACCTCAAGCCGACACGTTCGCTGACGGTCGAGGATCTCAAGATCCTTTCGATCCAGTGGATCGGCGATGACGCGGTGTTGATGGTCACCAGCCAGACCGAGGACCTCGGCATCCACTTCACGGTCGACCAGGCCGAACTCAGCCGCGGAGTGGTCGTGCCGGTCGAGCCGGAAAAGGAAATAACCGTCGTCTTCGCCAAGCAGGGCGGCATCCTCGGCGCGTTGTTCGGGATGTACGGGCTGCGTGAGGTCGACGGACAATGGACCGGCTATTTCGGTGGCGTGCGCATGGCGCGCAAGGAGTCGACCCAAAACTACTACCTCGAACACATGCGTCCCTCTCTGATCGAGTGGAACTTCGCCAAGGACGCCACGCACACCGCTGCGCCCGAGGCCCGCGCGGGGAGCTGGCGCGGCTGGCTCGTCGACGGCAGCGGCGAGGTCGCGGCCACGCTCGATGTCAGGTACGAGACGGGCGACTGGGTCATCGCCGGCCCCGAGGGCAACCGCCTCGCGGCGGGCCACCATCCGCGCGGCGCTGTCGGACTCGTCGCCCTCGGGCGCGAGGGAACGAGCCTCATTTATGCGGCAGAGGACGATGCGGGAAATTCCGAGTGGTACGAGGTGCCGCTCTCCGGCGGGGAGCCGAGCATCTACCTACCCGACGAACAAGTTGTCCGCGCATACCGCGATCCGTCGAGCGCGCGTATCATCGGTTACCTACGCCGCGAAACGACCGACAGGCAGGTCTTCTTCGATCCAAGGCAGCAGGAACTTGCTGACAAGATCGGCAGCGCCTTCAAGGGCAAGCGCGCACGCATCGTCGACTGGACGCCCGATTTCTCCACGGTGCTGGTGCGGACCAGCGGCAATGGCGACAGCGGAACATGGTACCTGCTCCGCGCGGCGACGCTGCAGGCGGCCTACATCGGCAGCGAACGCCCTGCGATCGGAGAAGCGCAGGTCGGCCTGATCAGCACTTTCAACTACCAGGCCGGCGACGGGGTAGACCTCGACGGAATCCTCACGCTGCCTCCCGGCCGCGAGGCAAAGAACCTTCCAATCGTGGTCATGCCCCACGGCGGCCCGGGCAGCTACGATGTGGAAACCTTCGACTGGTGGGCGCAAGCCTATGCCAGCCGCGGCTACGCCGTGTTCCAACCCAACTTTCGTGGTTCGACGAACCGCGATGAGGCATTCCAGCGCGCAGGATGGGGCCAGTGGGGCCGCAAGATGCAGAGCGACATCACCGACGGGCTCAAGGCTCTGGCCGACAAAGGCATCGTCGATGCCAAGCGCGCCTGCATCGTCGGGGCCAGCTACGGCGGCTATGCTGCGCTTGCCGGAGTCACGGTCGAGCAGGGCGTCTATCGATGCGCGGTCGCGGTGGCCGGGGTTTCCGACCTCAACCTGCTCTTCAAGGCCGAGAATACCGGCAGTGGCAGCAATCCCATGGTCAAAACTTCGCTGCTGGCCGAGCTGGGTCCGCGCAGCGGTTTCGCCGAAGTCTCACCTGCCCGCCTCGCCAGCCGTGCCGATGCACCGATCCTCCTGATCCATGGCCAGGACGATACGGTGGTGCCGTTCGAGCAAAGCGCGAAGATGGCCGACGCGCTCAAGGATGCGGGCAAACCTTATGAGATGGTCGTGTTGAGGGAGGAAGATCACAACCTCTCGCGCGCCGCAACACGCAAGCAGATGCTCGCGGCTACAGTGGCCTTCGTGGAGAAGAACAACCCCGCCGACTAAGCTCAGCCGATTCCGGCAAACTCCATCGCCGCGTCGACCGCTTCCATCGCCGCAGCGCTGCAAGGCGCTATCGGGAGGCGGGTGTCGGGACGCATCCAGTTGTGCAGGCGGCTGAGCGCGTACTTGGTCGGGCTCGGGCTGGCGTCGGCGAACAGTGCCTTGTGCAGCGGATAGAGCCGCTCGTTGAGAGCGCGCGCTGTCTCGAAATCGCCTGCCGCCGCAGCCGCGTGGAATTCAGCGCACAGCTTGGGCGCGACGTTAGCGGTTACCGAAATGCAGCCATTCTGGCCAAGCGCGTAACCGGCCAGCGCCAGCGGATCGTCACCCGAAAGCTGGTTGAAGTCAGGCCCCAGCCCCATGCGGTGAGTGACCACGCGCGAAAGGTCGCCGCTGGCGTCCTTGATCGACACGATCTGGTCGGGGAAGCGCTTGCCCAGTTCGATCACAGTGGCGGCGTGAATGTCCGTCACCGTGCGGCCGGGCACGTTGTAGAGCACGATCGGCAGGTCGCAACTTTCAGCGAGAAAGCTGAAGTGGCGGATCAGCCCGTCTTGGCTCGGGCGGTTGTAATAGGGGGCCACCAGAAGCGCGGCGTCGGCGCCGAGGTCCTTCGCCACCTGCATGTGCCATAGCGCGGTGCGGGTGTCGTTCGAACCGCACCCTGCGATCACTGGCACGCGGCCCGCGACCTGCTCGACGCAGACCTTGATGACCTTATGGTGCTCGTCGTTGTCGAGCGTCGCGCTCTCGCCGGTCGTGCCGCACGGAACCACCGCGTTCGATCCGCTATCGACCTGCCAGTCGACGAACCGGCGGAAGGCCGCCTCGTCGAACCGTTCGTCGCGAAAAGGAGTCACCAGGGCCGGAATCGAACCTGAAAACATTTACGCCGCTCCTACTTGGATTCACAAAGATGCTGCGCTTGATGCGCGCGCACCGGGGGTCATTCACCGCCTGATAAGGAGAGCGCTGCCACGATGTCCAGCATGGTTCGTCGACTCACCATTGCTACACTGCTTTGCACCAGCACCACATTGGCGGCTCCCGTCCACGCACAGGACGCGGTTTACGAGGCGTCCGACTGGGACAGGGCACGGGCCGATCTCGTCGCGAAGGGCCCGGGTCGGATGGCTCCGGCGATCGGCCAGTGGGAACAGCTCAAGGCCAACAAGAACCTGCCGTTCGACACCTATGCCAGCTTCCTGCTGACCTACCCCGGCTTCCCCGATGCTGGGACACTGCAAGGCTATGCCGAGGAAGCGCTGAAGAGCCAGTTCGTCGCTACGGACAGGCTTGCTGCGTTCTTCGATCGCTATCCGCCGATCTCCAACTACGCCCGCGCCCATTACGCCCTTGCGCTGATGGCGCAGCGGCCCTCGGATGCCCCCGCGGTCGCCCTGGCGGCATGGCGCGGCGGTGAGATGAGCGACACTGCCGAAGCGGCGATCTCGGCCAACTTCGGCAGCCGCTTCACGCAGGATGACCAGGACGCACGGATGGACGCGCTGTTATGGCAGCGCGATGTCACCGGCGCAGCCAGACAATTCACCCGCACCTCGCCGTCCAAGCAGGGACTGTTCGCCGCCCGTCTTTCGATCCTGCAGGGCGGAGACGGTGCGACCACCGACCCCGCGGCGATGTCTGACCCCGGTTATCTTTACAACCGCAGCCGCGAACTGCGCACCGAAGGCCGCGCCCGCGAGGCGGTGAGCCTGCTCTCGACCCGCCGGCCGCTCGCCGCGCGTCCGTTCGACCCGACGTCCTGGGTCACCGAACAACTCAGCGTCGCCCGCATGGGCGGGGCGCAGGCCGCTCGCGACATCGCCTCGAAGATCGACGATGCCTTCGCGCCCGGCGCCGATGTATCAGTCATGGAGTACAAGCTGCGCGACGATTACACCTCGCTGGTCTGGCTTGGCGGCACGCAGGCGCTGTGGAACCTCGGCGATGCAGCTGGCGCGGTGCCGCTGTTCTACCGCTACGGCAATGCGGCGCGAACGCCGCAGACCCGCTCGAAAGGTTTCTTTTGGGCCGGACATGCTGCGCAGCGGGCCGGACAGGCCGACGAGGCCAAGCGCTATTACGAAATGGCCGCGGCTTATCCCGACCGCTTTTACGGCCAGCTCGCCCTTAGCCGGCTCGGCCGCAGCATGCCGGCGATGTCGGGTGCACCATCGGGCTCACCCTCGGCCGCCGAGCGCCAGGCCTTCACCAGCGCCCCGCTGACTGCTGCCGTCACCGAAGTTGCCCGCGACGCTCCTTGGTCCGTCGGAATTCGTTTCTACCGCGAAATGGCCGCCCAGGCGGATTCGCTGGGCGACTACCTGCTCGTCACCGAGCTGGCGCGCGACATCGGCCGCCGCGATCTTGCGGTGATCGCCGCCGACGCCGCCGCGGCCGACGGTCTCCAGGGTTTTACCACGCTTGGCTATCCCACTCTGGTAACGCCCCCTGGGACTAACTGGACACTGGTCCACGCCATTACCCGGCAGGAAAGCCAGTTCGCGCAGAACGCCATCAGCCACGCCGGGGCGCGCGGACTGATGCAACTGATGCCGGGCACCGCGCGAGAGGAAGCGGGCAAGGCGGGGATTCAATACATGTCCGCCTCGCTGGTCGACGATGCGAGCTACAACATGCGACTTGGCAGCAACTACATCGACCGGATGCTGTCTTACTATGACGGCAGTTACCCGCTCGCCATCGCCGCCTACAATGCCGGTCCGGGTAACGTGAACAAGTGGCTCGCCGCCAACGGCGACCCGCGCAGGGGTTCGATCAGCTGGATCGACTGGATCGAGAAGATCCCGATTTACGAGACCAAGAATTACGTCCAGCGAGTTCTTGAAAATGCTGTGGTCTATGAGTCGCTACACCCCGAAAAAGCGCCCTATGGCGACGCCCGTACACTCGATTCACTGCTACGTTGATGCCCGTTGCAAGGTCGCGGGGCCTACAAGATAACTGAAGTCGCCGCAGGCCCTTGGCTCCGGGCCCGGCATGGCGCTAGGTCCGGAGTCTATGGAACCACGTGCCAACTACATAACTCCCGCCGGACTCGTCGCACTGCGCGCGCGCTACGACCACCTCCTCGGTACGGAGCGCCCCGAAATCGTCGCCATCGTCAGTTGGGCAGCCGGTAACGGCGACCGCAGCGAAAATGGCGATTACCTGTACGGCCGCAAGCGGATGCGCGAAATCGATCGCGAACTGGCGAGGCTGGCGAAGAAGATGAAGGCGGCGAAAGTGGTCGATCCTTCCGCCCAACCCGACAAGGCCCGGGTCTGGTTCGGTGCAACTGTCACCATCGCCGACGAGGACGACAAAGAGCGCACCCTGACGCTGGTCGGCGACGACGAGCAGGATCCATCGTCCGACAAGATCGGCTGGAGCGCCCCCATCGCTCAAGCATTGCGTGGGGCCGCCATCGGCGATTGCCGCACTGTGCGGCTCCCTGCCGGCGAGAAGGAATGGGAAGTGACCGCCATCGCCTATCCAGCCGCCGCCTGATGCGCACCACCAACCTTGCGGCAACCGTGCGCCTTTACCATCTCGATTCCGACATCGAGGGCGGCGCCGCCGAAACGCTGTTCTACGGTACGCTGGATGAAGCAATGCGCATCGCCGCCGAGCAGCCCGAAGAGGTTCAGGAGGGCCTGTACCTAGCCACCGACAACGACGTGGTGGCTTACCTCGACCTAATCGGCGGTTAGCGCCGCGAACTAGTCGTCTGCGTTGGCCGGCTTCGCGTTGGCAGCGGCCTTGGGCTTCGCCGTGGCTTTGGGCGTTTCGAGACCAGCATCCTCTGACGCGTCGTCGGAAAGGACGAGCGCGGCACTGCCGTTGGTCACCGGTGCAGCAACTTCAGCAATGTCGGCCGACGCCTTTACCAGTCCGCTGAGCGAACTCCCGTCGAGTCCGAGTTCCTTCATCAGCCCGTCGAGAACTGGAGCCTGCGCCCGATATGCGAGCGCAGCGGCCACCGCGTCGCTTGCCAGGTTGCCGGTTCCGCCGCCGGACGCCGGAGCACCCGAAGCGCCGGCTTTCTGGGTCAAACCATCGACCTGCACGATCTTGATCGAATCGATCGCCTCCATCGGCTTGGCGCTCTCGCGGATCACCTCTGGCAGGACCTTGAGCAGCGCCAGCTTTGTCTGCAGGCTGATCTGGTCCATCGACAGGATGTTGGCCGCTTCGTTGATCGCCCGCTGGCCGGCTGCTTCGACCTCGAAGCGCACTCGCGCCGCTTCGGCCCGCAGCTTCTCGGCGTCGGCCTCGCCCTGCGCCTCGAACTTGGCTGCGGCGGCACGGTTCGTCGCCGCGTCCTTTTCGGCTTCGGCTTCGACCTTGATCTTGATCGCGTCACGTTCGGCGATCTTGGCCGCCTCGATCAGCTCGATCTTCTTCTGGCGTTCGGCGATCTCGCTCTCGCGGCTGGTCGCGACCTGTTCCTCTGCGGCGACGGCCTTGGCACGGGCCTCGTCCGCCACGGCCTTGGCCTGGCTTTCCTCGCGCGATTTGTTCTGCACCGCGATCTGCTGCTCCTGCCGGGCGATTTCGAGCGCGCGCTGCTGGTCGATGCGCGCTTCTTCGACAAGGCGGTCGGCCTCGATCTGCTGCGCGTCGACCAGCTTCTTCGCTTCGATCCGGGCGGCATCGGCCTCGCGCTGGCGCTCGGCCTGCTGGCTGGCGATCTCGGCCATCTGCGCGGCGCGGCGGATTTCCACTTCACGCTCCTGCTCCAGCCGGGCGTATTCCTGATCACGCTTGATCTGGAAGCTGCGCTGGTCGGCCTCGAGGTTCTTGGTCTCCATCTGCACGCGCGTGTCCTGCTCGATGTCGTTACGCAGCTTCTTGCGCGCTTCGATCTGCTCGGTGAGCTTGGTCAGGCCTTCCGCATCGAAGGCGTTGTTGGCGTTGAAGTGTTCGATGCTGGTCTGGTCCAGACCGGTCAGCGAGACCGATTCGAGTTCCAGCCCGTTCATCGCCAGGTCGTTGGACGAGACCTGCTGCACCTTCTGCACGAAGTCTGCGCGCTGCTCGTGCAGTTCGTTCATCGTCATGCCCGCGGCGACCGAGCGCAGCGCGTCGACGAACTTGCCTTCGACCAGGTCCTTGAGCATTTCCGGCTGCATCGTACGCTGGCCCAGTGTCTGTGCGGCCATGGCGATCGAACCGGCGTCGGGCTTCACGCGAACGTAAAATTCCGCTTTCACGTCGATCCGCAGTCGGTCGAGCGTGATCAGCGCCTCGCCGTCGCGCCGCACCACGGCGAGCACGAGCGTGTTCATGTTGACCGGCATCGTCTCGTGGAACACCGGCAGCACCAGTGCGCCGCCGTTCATGACCACGCGCTCGCCGCCTACGCCGGTCCGCACGAAGGCGATTTCCTTCGAGGCACGCTTGTAGAGCTTGGCAAGGAAGATGAAGATGGCGAGCAGGGCGACAACGCCACCGCCGGTCATCACGAGAGGGGTGGAGGTAATGGTATCCAACATGACATTTCTCTCTTTTTTAACAGGGGTATGGCGTCGGAACGGCGCCGGAATCAGTTGACCGGTGCAAGCTTTCGCTCTGCCAGCGGAATGCCGAAGAAAGTCTGACCTTCACGGCGCACCAGCAACACCTCGTCGCCCTCGATGATTTCACCACCGGCCTCGTGCGGTTCGACCATGACGTAGTGTGTCTGGCCGTGCCGATCATGGACCCTGGCGCGGGCGGGATAGCCCTGACGGGCGTGCCCCATGGTGACGGTAGCCCGCCTGCCGACAAGACTGTCGATCCCGACCGCGGTGGTCTCGTCCTGCGGCAGGATATGCCCCAGCGGTCTCACCAGCACGGAGGTCACGGGCACGGTCACGCCGAGCGCGATCGCCGACGCCAGAAGCGTATCGAGCGGCGCGCCGAGAAGTCCTCCCGCCAGAGACTGGATACTCACCCCGATGCTGGCGAACAGGAACAGGAACACCACCAGCCAGATCAGGAATGGCACGCGGCCAAGCCCGAGAAGCGTCGTGATTCCGCCCATGATCGAAGCGCCACCGTCAAGATCGACGGACGAATCGAGGTCAGCGTCAATGTCGAGATCGGCATCGAGATCGAACAAATCGCCCACACCGATGATTTGCATCAACGAGAGCAGCAGCATCGCCCCGAAGGCGATCGCAAAGGGCAGATTGTAATCCGCTAACAGGCTCATCGCAGCATTCGCCGCGCTGGGAGTTTCCGGGCGGCGCCTTCCATGTTGAGGCGCGACAATCGCGCCCTTCAGGCCAGGTTACCCGGTGCCTCTTCCCGCCCGATTCTTTTTGCATAACTTGCGCGAATTGACCAGAAAATCCGGTATCGACAGCTCCGATTTCGTTCCGATTTCAAATACGGATGAGCTTGGGATAGGTAAGGCGATATGATGCGATTTTGTCTGCTCGCCCTGCTTGCCTTTTCCGCCCCCTTGGCCGCCAAGGACGACCTTGGCGTGTTCCAGGAATGGGCCGCGTTTCGCGACGCCGAGGTGCCGCGTTGCTACGCAATTTCTGCTGCGGAGAAGAATGGAAGCGCCTTCCCTGCCTATGCCGACGTGGCAACCTGGCCAAAGGAAGGCGTGCGCGGGCAGGTGCACTTCCGCCTCTCGCGCGAGTTGGCCGACAACCCGCGACTCTCACTGTCGATGAATGGACAACGCTTCACGCTAACCGGCGGCGGGGTTGACGCCTGGGCGCCCGACCGCAAGACCGACGCGGCGATCGTCGCGGCGATGCGCTCGGCCTCGGCAATGAGCCTCTCTGCAACCGACAGCAGGGGTCGAAGGTTTACCGACAGGTTCAGCCTTGGCGGGGTCGCCACGGCGATGGACGCGGCGACGGTGGGCTGCGCCAGCCTCCGCTAGTTGAAGCGAAACGGGCCGAGGATCGCTCCCCGGCCCGCCATCTTGTTACAGATTAGTCGCTCGTTCAGAAGCGGAAACCGACGCTGGCGACGACCTGGTGCCGGTCGGTGTCGATGTCGAAGCGGTCGCTGTCGGCGATGTTGTCGGCCTCGAAGTCGATTTCGCCCTTGCTGTAGTTCGAGTAACGGTATTCGACCTTGGCGAAGGCGTTCGTACCCAACTTGTGCTCGATACCGGCACCGAGGCGATAGCCGTCGGTGTCGAGGTGGCGGCGGTACGACGTGGTGCCGTCCGAACCCACGAAGTTGAAGCGGGCGTTGTTGTAGCCGCCCTTGGCGTAGAGCATCGTCGTCGGCGACAGTTTGTAGCCGATGCGCGCACCGGCATAGAGATCGCGCCCGGCATCGACGCTGCCGAGGCCAAAGTCGGTGTAGGGATCGTTATAGGTGGAATCCGCCGTTGAGTCGGTCAGCTCGCCTTCGGCGCCGACAACCAGGTTGCCCATGTCGAAGTCATAGCCGACCCCGGCACCGTACATCAGGCCTTCGGCGTTGACGTCCTGGTCGGGATCGATGCCCGAAACTTGCGAACTGCCGGGCTTGTTGACGTCGTAACCGGCGACCGCTGCGACCCAGGGACCGGAAAAGCCTGTGTCCTGCGCCATGGCGGGGACGGCCGTCGCGGTGCTGGCGGTGGCGAGGATGAGGGCAAGACCCTTTTTCATTTCGAACTCCATTCTCTTTCACAATCGCGTGCACAATCGTACAGCGCGGACCACGAAAATGGCGTGCCCCCGCATCCGGTTTCATGAACGTAAGACAACGAAACTATTGATGTTTTTCAGCAACACTCGCTCGACGGAACGCATTTTTGGTGCGGCGAATGGCGGGAACCGATTGCGCAATTCCGGCCTTCGCGGGCGCGACGCGCGATAGGACGGCTGAGAGGCTTTGCCCTTTGCGGCGCCCGTCCCTATATGCGCCACGCCATGGCCGATACCGCCCTCATGCCCATCCCCGGACAGATCGATCCGGTCCCTGTCGCGCGCGACATTACACCGCGTGCCGACGGCCGTATCGACCTGATCGGCCTGCCGATGAAGCGCTTGATCGAACTGTTCGGCGAATCGGGACTCGATGCCAAACAGGCCAAGCTTCGCGGCAAGCAGGTGTTCCACTGGCTCTACCACCGCGGCGTGACCGAGTTCGACGCGATGACCGACATCGCCAAGGCGATGCGTCCTTGGCTCGCCGAGCGGTTCGTAATCGGCCGGCCCGAGATCATCGAGGCACAGCATTCGAGCGACGGGACTCGCAAGTGGCTGCTGCGTACCGCCGACAACCACGATTTCGAGATGGTCTTCATCCCCGACGCCGATCGCGGCACGCTGTGCGTCTCTTCGCAGGTCGGCTGCACGCTCAACTGCCGGTTCTGCCACACCGGCACGATGCGGCTGGTGCGCAACCTGACGCCGGGCGAGATCGTCGGGCAGGTCATGCTGGCGCGCGACGCGCTTGGCGAATGGCCCAAGGGCCGGATGGACTTTGTCGAATCTGGGGCCGACGACGAAACCGAGGCCGAATACACCGCCGACGGCCGCCTGCTGACCAACATAGTGATGATGGGAATGGGCGAGCCGCTTTACAACTTCGACAACGTGCGCGACGCGCTCAAGCTGGTGATGGACGGCGACGGCCTGGCCCTGTCGAAGCGCCGCATCACCCTCTCGACCAGCGGCGTGGTCCCGATGATGGCCCGCTGCGGCGAGGAAATCGGCACCAACCTCGCGGTCTCGCTCCACGCGGTTACCAAGGAAGTGCGCGACGAGATCGTGCCGCTCAACCGCAAGTACGGCATCGAGGAACTGCTCGAAGCCTGCGCCGCCTACCCCGGCGCCTCCAACGCCCGCCGCATCACCTTCGAGTACGTGATGCTCAAGGACAAGAACGACAGCGACGAGGACGCGCGCGAATTGGTGCGGCTCATCAAGCAGTACAAGCTGCCGGCCAAGGTCAACCTGATCCCGTTCAACCCCTGGCCCGGCGCGCCCTATGAGTGCTCTAGCCCGGAGCGGATCAGGCGGTTCTCCGACATCGTCTTCGAGGCCGGCATCTCCGCCCCGGTTCGCACCCCGCGCGGGCGCGACATCGATGCCGCCTGCGGCCAGCTCAAGACCGCTGCCGAGAAGAAGAGCCGCGCCGAGCTTGACCGGCTGGCCGCCGAAAAGCAGGCCGCGCTCGAAGCGGAGTAGGTCCCACCCGCCATTGCGTGCCGAGAAGAAATGCTTCGCATCTCCGCACTTGCTTGCCGGGCCGCGATGACGACATTGCGTCGATCATAGCCAACCTGGAGACCAGACATGCAGATCCTGCGAATCGACAGTGCCACCACCGGCGACAATTCGGTCACCCACGAACTGACCGACGCGATCGCCGAGCATTTCCGGGGCAAGTACCCCGACGCGACTTGGGTGGTGCGCGATTTCGCGACCGATCCGCTACCGCACCTCGATGTCGTCACCACCGGCGCGATCCGCCAGCCGCAGGACGCCCACACCGATGCAATGAAGGCCGCCTTCCCCGCCGAGCGCGCGGTTCTCGACGAATTCCTCGCCTCCGACATCGTGATCCTCGGCGTGCCGATGTACAACTTCACCGTGCCTAGCTCGATCAAGGCCTGGCTCGACCGCCTCGGAGTTCCCGGGGTGACCTTCGGCTACACCGAAAAGGGTCCGACCGGGTTTGCCGGCGGGCGCCGGGTGATCGTCGCCTCCTCGCGTGGCGGGTCCTACGAAATGGGCGGTCCGGCCGAGCACCAGGAAACCTACCTCAAGACCTTCTTCGGCTTCATCGGCATCGACGACGTCGAATTCGTCCGCGCCGAAAAGATCGGTTTCGGCCCCGAAGTGCGCGCCGCCGCGATCGCCGCGGCGCGCGAGGAAATCGCCAAACTCTAGGCTTCGAACCGTCGCGTCGGGAGCACTTCCCGCCGCGATTTTCGGGTTAACTCAATGCGTTCATCTGAGGTTGTGGACCTGCCGCGAAGAGTGCTCGTTCCAGAACCACAACAATGATCGCACGAGGGAGTTGCCCCGATGAAGAAGACCATTTTTGCCGCTGCCGCGATCGCGCTCGCGATGCCCGCGGCGCCCGCGCTGGCCGACGGACCGCCCCCATGGGCCCCGGCTCATGGCAAGCGCGCCAAGGACAACGCCCGCTATTACGAGCGCTATCACACCCGCGAAGCTCCGCGTTATCGCACCAGTGGCAACGGCATTCGCTACTGGCGCGGCGATGACGGGCGCTACTACTGCCACCGTTCGAACGGAACGACCGGCCTGATCGTCGGCGCCGCCGCAGGCGCGCTTGCGGGCCGGGCGATCGACACGCGCGGCGACCGCACGACCGGAACTGTCGTCGGTGCCGCCGTCGGCGCGCTCCTCGGCAAGGAAATCGACCAGGGCCGCGTTTCCTGCAGGTAATCCTTTGCACCTGACGGAAAGAACGAGGGCCGCGCGGACCACCCCGCGCGGCCCTTTTCTTTGCGTTGCCGATGCGCGGTGAACCTGTCATTTTGTATGCAAAGCTAACTAAGTTCCCGCGGAGAGTACCATGATAGAAGCCGCACTCGTCAGTTGTGACGACCACCTCGACCTCAACATGCTGCCGGCCGATGCGCTGGCGAAGCGGATGTCGAAGAAGTGGGGCGAGCGTGCGCCGCACATCGAGGCGCCCGAGGGTGGACCGGCGGCGTGGATCGCGGATGGCGAGCGCTGGGGTTTCTGGTCGGGCAAGAAGGGGCCGAGTCCGTTCGGCGACGGGCCGAAGCCCATTCTAACCGCCTACGATCGCGGCGGTATCGAGGACCTGACCGAATTGCGCGCGGGCAATCCCGTGCTCCGCCTGCAGGACATGGATCGCGACCGGGTCTGGGCGCATGTCGTGTTCGGGCCGGTCACGTCGATCAAGACGACGGACGAGGCGTTCATGCGCGCCTGCTACGCCGCCTACAACGAATGGCTCTACGAGGATTTCTGCGCGGTTGCGCCGGACCGACTGATCGGCGTTGCGATGCTGCCACCACATCCCGAGGCGGCGTTCGACGAATTGCAGCGCCTCGCCAAACGCGGTGGTTGCAAGCAGGCCAACCTGCAGATCGCGGTCTGCGAGCCGCGGCTGGAGGACAAGCGCTGGGAGCCCCTGTTCGACCTGCTCGAACAGAGCGGGATCGTCCTCTCGTTTCACGTCACCGTCTTCCCCAAGGCAGGCGACGCGTTCGACAAGTATAAGGGCAGCCCGGGCGCGACCTTCCTCCATGCCAAGATGTTCATCGAGCAGTTCCTCGATCCGTTCGTCGACCTGTTCGCGTGGGGTATCCTGGAGCGGCACCCGAAGCTGAAGATCGTCATTGCTGAAAGCGGCATCGGCTGGGTCCCCTGGGTCGTCGAGGAACTCGACTATCGCCACTACCGGCTGTGGGAATGCGCGGACTACTGGGCCGACAAGGGCGGCATTCCGCACAAGGAGAAGCCGTCCGACGTGTTCAAGCGGCAGGTTTACGGCACCTTCCAGCAGAGCCCCACGGCGATGCGACTGCTCGAGTTCTGGGGCCCCGAGAACATGCTTTGGGCGAGCGACTACCCCCACCCGGATTCGATCTGGCCCAACTCGGTCCGCACCATCGGTGAGACCATGGGGCACATGGACCCGGACAAGGTGCGCAAGATCGTAGGCGGTAACGCGGCGAAGCTCTACGGCCTCGACCTGTCGAAAGCGACTACCACCGCGCGGCTGGACGTGGGAGCGCGCGCCGCGGCTTGAGCGGAAACCTTAGAGCCGGCGTTCGAAAGTTTCGACGGCCAGCGTTTTCGACGGCATTTCGAAGGACGCGAAGGATCCTCTCGTGTCACTGGGCAGCTCTTCGTACGTCGCCTTGTCGATGATCATCTGGCAAAACTCACGCGATCCGGCGTCGCACAGGCGGCGTGAGAGCGAGGGCGTCCGGCCAATAATGCTGGATGTCCGCAACTGGCCGTAAGCAAGCACGATCGGGTGAACCGCGCCGCTCGAAATGCCGAAGCGCAAGTGTAGTTCGGAGTTCAGGTGGGCGAGATCGACGCGGTAATCCTTGGTCAGCTGGTTGAAGAACCGGCTGATCTTGAGCGTACTCTGGACCGCGCTTTCGGCAGAACCGGCGAGACCCGATCCGAAGGCAGCGACGAGACCATCCCCCGTGAACGCTTCGAATACGCCCCCCGCTGCGTTGATTTCCGTGACCGAGGCCCGGATCAATTCGCCCATCATCTTGCGGGTGACCGCGCTACGCGCCTCGTCGACGAAAAGTTGCGACGACCTGGAAATATCCATCGTCAGCACGCTGCCCCGGCGCGAATCCTGCGGCACGCTGATACCGGCCATTTCGAGTCTATTTGCAGGATCATCGGCAAACTTCGCAGCCAGGCCGACCAGCCCTTCGCGCTCTTCCGCGATGATCTGCTGTGCGGCACCGAAATCGATCGTCTTGCCGGAGCTTGAGAGCAACTGGATCACGCCGACCTTGCGGCCGGACCCGGTGGTTGCGCTTTCCTGAAGGCAGTCGGCATAGGTCGCCGAGGGCCTGTAGCCGTCCATGGCGAACGCGCTACCGTCGGAACTGATGTTCGTTCCATCGAGAAAGCAGGTGACTGCGCGCGCATCGCGGCCGGCAAATACCGTGCCGATGAAAGCTTCGCTGGAAATGTCGTTCGGCGCCGTTGCGACGACCACGAGGCCGAGGAACTGGCGGTCTGCCCCGTCGACCGGAACGTAGAGGGTAGCGCGCTCGACCCCCGCGCGTTCAGTTATCGCGGTAAGTCGCGATACGATCTGGTTTTTCCACGCCACCGGATTGGTTGCTTCTCCGGGAGCCTGACGCAAGGAACGCTCGAGGTCGTCGATCTGCTTGCGCCCGTCAGCAATCTGGGAGCGCGCTGCGGCAAGGTCCTGCTCCAGACGGCCCTCGCGGTATTTGAGGGCCTGCCAGCTGACGGCCCCGGTCGCCAAAGCAGTGCCGACACCGACAACCAATGGGTTACTGAATATCTCGCCAATCGACATTCACGGCCTCCCTGCAAGGCTCGAAACGCTCCCGGATAATCTTGCGCCATTACGGACGATCCCTCAAGGGCGCCGCAATCGTGGTTGCCAATAGTATCCCTTTTGGATACTGAACGAACATGCATAAGGCAGGCGACAAGATTCGCGCGTGGAGGCAACTTCAGAGGCCACCGCTCACAGCCGCAGAATTCGGCGAAAAGTACGGAAGGCCGCAGGCCTGGCCCAGCCGGACAGTCTACGGTTGGGAGACTCACGGCAAGATACCGGGTGCGAGTATCCAGAAACGTCTGGCCGAGCTGGGAATTTGCGAAATCGAGGACTGGCTCGAACCGGTTTCGGAGAGCCTCCCGGCCGGCGACGAGCACCCGTTCTACGACATGCACTGCCACGGTTTCGTCCGTGTCGCCACCAGCACGCCGCGCGTTCGCACTGCCGATGTTTCCTACAACCGCGACGGGATCATCGACGAGATGCAGCGTGCCCACGCCGCGCATGTCGACCTGCTGGTCTATCCCGAGATGTGCCTCTCCTCCTACGCGCTCGACGACTTGGTACTGCAGGACGCGCTGCTCGACGCGGTCGAAACTGCGGTGGTGGCGGTGATCCGGGCGAGCAAGGGGCTCTCGCCGGTTTCGCTGATCGGCGCACCGCTGCGCCATGAGGGACGGCTCTACAACTGCGCGCTGGCAATCGCCGACGGTCGGCTGCTTGGCGTGGTGCCGAAGTCCTACCTGCCCAATTATCGCGAGTTTTACGAGAAACGCTGGTTCGCCCACGGGCGCGGGATTCGCGGCAAGACCATTTCCGTAGCGGGCAACGAGGTGCCCTTCGGCACCGACCTCGTCTTCGCCTCCAGCCGCCTGCCTGGCTTCAAGGTCTTCGCCGAGATCTGTGAGGATTTCTGGGCGCCAGACCCACCCTCCACCGCCGGCGCATTGGCCGGGGCGACGATCCTCGCCAACCTCTCGGCCTCGGACATAACCATCGGCAAGTCCGACGAACGCCACATGCTCTGCCGCGCCCAGTCCGCCCGCACTGCCAGCGCCTACGTCTACTCTGCCGCCGGCCACGGCGAGAGCACCACCGACCTTGCGTGGGACGGCCAGGGGATGATCTTCGAACTCGGCGACATGCTGGCCGAGAGCGAACGTTTCGAATTGCGCCCCGAACTGTGCACCGCCGACGTCGATTCCGACCGTATCCTGGCCGAGCGGATGCGCTGGCAGACCTTTAACGACAACGCCGTGGAGGCCGGACGGCCCGAGGACAGCTACCGCACGATCGTGTTCGACCATTCACCCTCGACCGGCGACATCGGCCTCGCCCGCCCGATCCGGCGCTATCCTTTCGTTCCCAACCGCCCGAACAAGCTCGACGAGGACTGCTTCGAGGCGTTCAATATCCAGGTCGACGGCCTGATGCGGCGGATCGAGGCGACAAACGCGAAATGCCTCGTCATCGGCCTCTCGGGCGGACTCGATTCGACGCATGCGCTGATCGTCTGCGCCAAGGCCTGCGACCGCCTCGACCTGCCGCGCAGCTTCATCCGCGGCTACACGATGCCCGGCTTCGGCACATCGAAGGAGACCAAGTCCAATGCCTGGCGGCTGATGGAGGACTTCGGCGTCTCCGCCGCCGAAATCGACATTGTCCCCGCATCGAACCGCATGCTCGAGGACATCGGCCATCCCTTCGCGGGCGGCGAGCCGGTGTACGACACGACCTTCGAAAACGTGCAGGCGGGCCTCAGGACCGACTACCTGTTCCGCCTCGCCGGACAGCATAACGGCTTCGTCGTCGGCACTGGAGACCTCAGCGAACTGGCGCTCGGCTGGTGTACCTACGGCGTCGGCGACCAGATGAGCCACTATGCGGTCAACGCCGGCGTGCCCAAGACGCTTATCCAGTACCTGATCCGCTGGACCGTGCGCACCAACCAGTTCGACCATTCGACCGATGAGGTGCTGGCGGCGGTGCTCGACACCGAAATCAGCCCCGAACTCATCCCGGCCGAAGCGACCGGCGCGATCCAGAGCACCGAGGCCAAGATCGGGCCCTATTCTCTCGCCGATTTCTATCTCCACCACCTGGTCCGCTACGGTCAGCGGCCCTCGAAGGTCGCTTTCCTCGCTTGGCACGCCTGGCGCGACGCCAAGCGCGGACTCTGGCCGCACGAGTTCCCCGATGCTGCCAAGCGGGAATATGCGATCGGCGAAATCCGCCACTGGCTCGAAAGCTTCTGCCGCCGCTTCTTTGCCTTCAGCCAGTTCAAGCGCAGCGCCATTCCCAACGGCCCCAAGGTCAGCAGCGGCGGCGCTCTATCGCCGCGCGGCGACTGGCGCGCGCCGAGCGATGCCGTAGCCGACGTCTGGCTCGCCGAATTGCACGCCAACGTGCCCGAGGAGTGAGGCGCGGCGACAGGGCAGGTTCAGGGCCTTGATGCCATTGGGGCTTGCAATGGGGTGTCCCAACGCCCGATAGTCGGGGCAAGGCCAATTGGCGGAGGATTCAATGACCAGAACTCGCACACTCGCCGCATCGGCGCTCGCCCTGGCCGGGATGGCCGCCGTCCCCTTCGCCTTCACCGCCAGCGAACCGGCGGTGGCCGCCAGCAGCAGCGCGCCGACCTGGGCGATCCAGCCGGGCGGCGAGCTTGCCTTCGCCATCGCCAACGACGGTCGCGACATCAGCGGCGGCTTCGCCAAGTGGGGCGGCACGATCAACTTCAACGCCGACGCCCCGGGCGACGCCGCGATAAAGATCGAAATCGACCTGGTCAGCGCCTCTGTCGGCGACGACTTCAATGACAGCCTGCTGCAGGGCGACGAGTTCTTCGACACCGCAGTCAACCCGACCGCGACATTCTCCAGCACCAGCGTCGAAAGCCTGCCCGACGGACGCTTCGTCGCCCACGGCGAACTTTCGCTGCACGGCATGAGCATGGCGCAGGACATCGAATTCCGCCTCAGCGGTAGCGGTGCCCAGCGCCATGTCGAGGGGCAGGCCTCGATCGACCGGGTGGCCTATGCCATCGGCATGGGATCGCATGGTGGAGGTCTCGACCCGACCGTCGGTGTGACTTTCGCGTTTGACGCCACCCGCGAGTGAGTTCGAAGCCCGCCGTTCTCGTTACCGGCGGCGCGCGCCGCATCGGCGCGGCAATTTGCCGGCGCTTCGCCGTCGAAGGCTGGCATGTCGTCATCCACTGCAACACCTCGCGCGAAGCGGCCGAGGCGCTCGCCGCCGAACTGCCCGATGCCGAGGTGGTGGTCTGCGACCTTATCGACCTCGACGCCGCGCAGGCGATGATCCTCGACCTCGCCGCCCGGCTCCCCGACTGGCGCGTTTTGGTCAACTCAGCCTCGGTCTTCAAACCCGACGACGTCGGCACGCTCGACCCGGCGACCAACCGCGAGGCGATGCGCGTCAACGCCGTTTCCCCTTCGGTCATGACCCATGCCTTCATGCACAACGCACGTTCGGCCGCCGGCCGCTGCGCGATCCAGGTCACCGACCAGAAGCTTGCCAACCCCAACCCCGACTTCTTCAGCTATACGATGAGCAAGCACGCGCTCTCCGGGACGGTGCCGATGATGGCTATGGCCCTGCCCGCCGAGGACCGCGTCTACGGCCTCGCCCCCGGCGCAATCCTGCCCAGCCATGACCAGTCGGCGGAAGAGGCCGAGCGCTCGCACCGACTCAACCTTTTGCAGCGCCGGACCGGCGAAGACGAGGTGGCCGAGGCCGCGTGGTTCCTCGCCACCGGACCGCTCGCCAGCGGACAGACATTGATTGTCGATTCGGGCCAGCACCTGCTAAACCAGCCGCGCGACGTGATCTTCCTCGCCAGGCAGGAGTCTCGATGAAAAAACATCGCCTTGCGACCCGCCTTTGGCACTGGGTCAACCTCCTGTCTCTGGCCATCCTGTTCATGTCGGGCCTCAACATCTCGAACGCCCATCCCCGCCTCTACTGGGGGAACTGGGGCTTCGAGAGCGGCGAGGCATGGCTTCACGTCGTGCGCTTCCCCGGCTGGGCGACAATCCCGGGACACTACAGCCTTGCAGGATCGCGCCTGTGGCACCTTACCTTCGCATGGGTCTTCGCCCTCGCCTTGCTGCTGTTCGTGATCGCGAGCCTCTTCAACCGGCACTTCAAGCGTGACCTCGTCACCAGCCGAAAGGAATGGCGTTGGAGCGCGATCCGCGCCGACATCGTCGCCCACCTCAAGTTCGATTTCGACCACGGTGAGGGGAAGTACAATTTCCTCCAGAAGCTGGCCTACGGCGTGGTGGTATTCATCCTTCTGCCGACGATGATCTTTTCGGGCATGTCGATCAGCCCCGGCCTTGAACCCATTACCGACCCGTTGCTGGCGCTGTTCGGCGGCCGCCAGAGCGCTCGCTCGATCCACTTCATCACCGCCTGGGCGCTGTTCGGGTTCTTCATGCTCCATGTCGCGCTGGTCCTGTTGACCAATCCGCTCAAGCAATTGCGCGACATGATTACCGGAGGGCGCATCGATGAAGCGGCGTAACCTCATTGTCGGTCTCGGCGCCGGTTTCCTCGCCGGGTGCTCGAAGGTCGGGAAGAGCGACCCGATGCAGTCGCTGTTCAAGCTTGCCGAGGACTGGCACCGCGGTGCGCACCGCGCTCTCGCTGGAAAGCGCGGGCTGGCGCAGGAATTCACCAAGGCCGACATTTCGCCGTTCTTTCGCGGCAACGGCACGACCGACCCGGGCGACGCCGCCTATACGGCGCATGCCGCGACCGGTTTCGCCGGCTGGACCATTGCCGTCACCGGCCTCGTCGACCGGCCGCTCGAGCTCACACTCGAGCAGATCAAGGCTCTGCCCCAGCGAACCCAGATCACGCGCCATGACTGCGTCGAAGGCTGGAGTGCGATCGGCGAATGGACCGGGCCGCAACTGGGCACGATGCTCGACTTGGCCGGGGTGCAGCCGAACGCCAATTACGTCGTGTTCCGCTGCGCCGACGTGCTAAATGGTAGCGCCTATTACGAGAGCGTCGACATGGTCGATGCATACCATCCGCAGACGATCGTTGCCCACGCACTTAACGGCGCTCCGCTGCCGGTCGCCAACGGCGCTCCGTTACGCATGCGGATCGAGCGCCAGCTTGGCTACAAGAGCGCCAAGTATGTGACCGCCATCGAAGCCGTGGAAAGCCTAGACGGGATCCACGGCGGCAAGGGTGGATACTGGGAGGATCGTTCCGACTACCAGTGGTACGCCGGCGCCTGATCAGGAGCCCGGGTGGCGCTCGTTTGAATAGCGCCATGATAGCGCCACCATCTCGCGCAGCACATCGAGGTCGATGTCGTCCAACTTGTTGACGTAGAGGCACCCTTTGCCCCGGCTGTATTTGCCGAGCCTCTCGCGCAGGGCCGCGAACGGGGCCTCGTCCATGTCCTTGCCGCAGTTGAGCAGGTAGAGCGAATGCTTGGCCTTGCGCGGACTGAACCCGACCCGGCACATGTCGCCCTCGTGACCGCTTTCGTAGCGGTAGTGGTAGCTGCCGTAGCCGATAATGGTTGGCCCCCACATTGCCGGCGTGACGCCGGTGACTTCGCGAAACAGCGTGTCGAGCACCCCGGCATCGTCGCGCTTTCCGGGATGTTCCACGCCGGCGATGAACGCCGAAACGTCTACTTCGGTCGCCTTGGTCTTGTTCTCGGCCATGACAAGAATTGTATCGAGAGATTGACAGCGCGCAATCGCGCCGTTCAACCTCACTCCCGATAACAAAAGGGGGGAAGCACCGGGGATGTGGCTGCTCGACAAGTTTCTGAACAAGGCGATCCGGCAAGGGCGCCTGGTAATCACCGATCATGATGGCAAGGTTTACGAATACGGTCCCGGAGGCGGCGAGGAAATCCGCGTTCGCCTGACCAACCGCAAGGCAGCCAACCACATCGCCCGCTATCCGCAGGTCGGCGCCGGCGAGGCCTACATGTGGGGTTGGCTGACGGTCGAAGAGCCGAACGACATCCGCGACATGATCCTGTTCGTGACCGCCAACGCCAAGCGCCTCGGCTCCACCTCGCTTCAGCCCAAGAGCCAGCTGCGCAAAACCGCGCAGAAACTGATCGCCAAGGCCGATGGAATCAACCTCAGGGGCAAAGCGCGCAAGAACGCTGAGCACACCTACAACCTGACCCGCCGGCTCTACGAGCTGTTCCTCGACGAGGACCGGCAATACACCATGGGTTATTACCGCGACACGTCGAACAGCATCGAGAAGGCGCAGCTCGACAAGAAGGCCCACATGGCGGCCAAAATGAACATTAAGCCGGGCATGAAGGTGCTCGACATCGGCTGCGGCTGGGGCGGCTTCGCCCTCTACCTGCACCAGCATTACGGCTGCGAGGTGCTCGGCGTGGCGCTGGCGCCCGACCAGATCGCCTTCTGCAAGGAACGCGCAAAAGCAGAAGGCGTGGCCGACAAGGTCAAATTCGCGCTGATGGATTATCGCGACGTCGAGGGTGAGTTCGACCGGATCAGTTCGGTCGGGCTGCTCGAACACGTCGGCACGGCGCACTACCCGCAGTTCTTCAGCCACACCGCCAAGCTGCTCAAGCCCGACGGGGTGATGTTCAGCCACTGCTGCGGCCGCGCCGGCCCGCCCGGGTTCACCGATGCATGGACCCGCAAATACATCTTCCCCGGCGGCTATATCCCGGCGCTAAGCGAGTTGGTCACCCAGTCGGAACAGCACGGCTGGCAAGTGATGGATGTGGAAGCGATGCGCTTCCACTACAGCCACACGCTGGAGGAATGGTACAACCGCACCGTCATGCACCAAGACGAGATCGTCGAAATGTACGACGAGGAGTTCTACCGCATGTGGCTGTTCTACCTCGCTGGGGCCGAACAGAGCTTCCGCCACGGCAACATGGTCAACTGGCAGCTCGTCTACGTGAAGGACCGCGAGGCCATCCCTATGACCCGCGAATTTATGCACGAAGAAAGCGAACGCCTTCGCGAGAGCGAAGATCCGCCAGCCTGGCACCTCGATCCAGAACTAAGGGAGGCAGCCGAATAGCCATGCGCCGTTTGCTTGGGATCGTCGCATTACTCTCGCTGACCTCGGCCGCATCGGGCCAGCAGCCACCGGACATCGGTATCGCCCCGGTCGAGCTGACTGCGCCGAGCTACACGTTCGACACAGCCGAGCAACATCGCATCAAGGTGACGCCGCTGGTCCGTGGACTGGGGCGTCCCTTCGCGCTCGAGCTGCTTCCGAACGGCGACCTGCTGGTGACCGAGCGCGGCAGCGACCTGCTGCTGCTCAAAGGCGCGACCACTCCAGGTGCCGCAATCGAGAAGGTGGTGGTCGCCGGGATGCCTAAGCCGGTCGATGCCCCAGCAACGCTCGGCTTGCAGGACGTCGCGCTGGCACCCGACTTCGCCACCAGCCACCTGATCTACTTCACTTACAACGAGCCCGCCCCGATCCCCGAGGGCGCACCGCCGCGCCAGCGACCGGCGCGCTTCACCATCATGCGCGGCAAGCTCGAGGACGGGAAGCTGACCGGCGTCGCGACCGTGCTGCAGGGCGGCGTTGCCGGAGCAAGCGGATCGCGGCTCGCATTCGGCGGCGACGGCAAGCTCTACGCCACCACCGGCGGACCGTTCGGCGACACCTCGCAGGACCTGTCGAACATCTACGGCAAGGTGCTGCGCATCAACCCGGACGGCACGATTCCGGCGGACAATCCCTTCGTCGGAGAGGACGGCAAGCACCCCGCCCTCTGGAGCTACGGCCACCGCGACCAGCACGGCCTGCTCTACGATCCCGCCACGGGCGCGATTCTCAACGCCGAGCACGGGCCCAACGGCGGCGACGAGGTCAACCTGATCAAGCGCGGCGCGAACTACGGTTGGCCCGACTATTCCTTCGGCCGCGAATACGACGGCAAGCAGATCGGCGCACACCCGACCAGCGAGGGAATCGAAAACCCGCTGCTGGTCTGGATCCCCTCGATCGCCCCATCGGGCCTGATGATCTACCGCGGCGACAGGTTCCCGTCGTGGAAGGGCAACCTCTTCGTCGGCAGTGCGCGGCGCGGCGAAGTGCCGTTTACCGGCGGGCTCGAACGGGTCGTGGTGGGTGAGGACTATCACGAGGTTCGCCGAGAAACCCTGCTCACCGAACTGCACCAGCGGGTGCGCGATTTCGTCCAGTCAGCCGATGGCTTGATCTATGTCTTGACCGACGGCAACGAGAACGCGGTGCTGAGAATCGAGCCGAGCGAGTAGCCCGACAATGAGCAAACGCCTGTTCAACCGGTTTCTGGATCGGACGGTCAAACGCGGCCGCCTGACCGTGACTTATGCCGATGGTTCGACAGCCAGCTTCGGTACGCCCGAGGAAGGGTTCCTCGAAGTCGCCATCCGCTTCACCGACAAGCGGGTGCCGCGCGACGTGATCATGGATCCGCGGCTCGGCGCGGGCGAGGCCTACATGGACGGTCGCATCGTCGTCGAAAACGGCGGGATCATGGAGCTGATCGAGCTGCTGCGCAGCAATCAGCCGTGGGACAAAGGGCAGAAACTCGCCCCCCCGAACTTCGTCCGCAAGGTCTCCGATCGCGCCCGCTTCTTCGTGCGCTCGGTCAACAAGCCGGGAAGCGCCCGCCGCAACATCTCGCACCACTACGATGTCGGCAACGACCTCTACCAACTGATGCTCGACGAAGAGCACATGCAGTATTCGTGTGCCTACTGGCCGCACGACGACATGACGCTGGCCGAGGCGCAGGAAGCCAAGCTGGCGCACATCGCCGCCAAGCTGGCGCTGTCGCCCGGCCAGCGCGTGCTCGACATCGGCTGCGGCTGGGGCGGCATGGCGATCTTCCTCGCCCAGCGCGCCGGGGTCGAAGTGCTCGGCATCACGCTGAGTCAGGAGCAGCTCGCCCTCGCCCGCGATCGCGCCGAGGCCGCCGGCGTTGGGGACCGCGTCCGCTTCGAGCTGATCGACTACCGCGACCTCGCCGCGCGCGGCGACACGTTCGACCGCATCGTCTCTGTTGGCATGTTCGAGCACGTCGGTACGCCGCAGTTCGAAACCTTCTTCCGCTGCTGCGCAAACCTGATGACTGAGGACGGGGTGATGCTGATGCACACCATCGGCCGCATGGGCACCCCTGGCACGACTGACGGCTTTACCGACAAGTACATCTTTCCCGGCGGCTACATCCCCGCTTTGAGCGAGACTGTGGAAGCGAGCGAAAAGGTCCGACTGATCGCCAGCGACATCGAGACCCTGCGGCTGCACTACGGCAAGACGCTGCGCCAGTGGTACGCACGCTGTCTGGCCAACCGCGAGACGATCGTTGCATCCTACGGCGAGCGCTTCTTCCGGATGTGGACGTTCTACCTCGCCGGAGCGACGAGTTCGTTCGAAAACGGCAAGATGTGCAACTACCAGATCCAGTACATCCGCAGCCGCAACGCCCTGCCGTTGACCCGCGGGTACATCGAGGATGCAGAGCGCGCCCTGCTCGGGCGTTGAGGTGTCCTACAGTCCGGCCCCGCTGAGCCGTCGCGCGGTCTTCGCACAGGCCTGGCCGATCATGCTCGGGCAGGCCTCGATCCCGTTCGTCGGACTGGTCGATACCGTCGCCATCGGCCGCACCGGCAATGCAGCGGCGCTGGCCGGAGTGGCGCTCGGGGCGACGGTCACCAGTCTCATATTCTGGACTTTCGGCTTCCTGCGCATGGGCATTACCGGGATGACCGCGCAGGCCGATGGCGCTGGCAAGTCGGGAGAGGTCGAGGCACTGCTGGTTCGCGGCCTAGTCGTCGGCGGAGCAATCGGCGTAGCGCTGCTGGTTCTGCTCTGGCCGTTGCGAGAACTGGCATTCGCGCTCTTCGCTGGCGGAGCCGAGACCACCGCCGGGGCACGAGCCTACGTTACCATGCGTTTCTTCGGGGCCCCCGCCGCGCTGGCAGTGTTCGCGGTCACCGGATGGCTGTTCGGCCTCGGGCGGACCCGCGCCGCGCTGGTCCTGCAACTTGTGATGAACGCCGCCAACGCGGCGTTCGACGTGGCCTTCGTTTTTGGCTTCGGCATGGGCGCGGCGGGTGTCGGCCTTGGCACGGCATTGGCGGAATGGGTCGCGCTCAGCACCGGTCTCGCCATCGTCACGCAAATCGCCGGGGCCGGACCGCTGGCGCTGGCCCGCAAGGCCGGGAGCGGAGTTTTGTGGGCGCGCAGTGCCATCGCTCACCTCTTTGCCGTTAACCTCGACTTGATGGTTCGCACCATCGCACTGCTGCTGCTTTTCGCGTGGCTCGCCAATGCCGGGGCGCGGATCGGCGCTGTCGCGCTGGCCGCGCAGCACGTGCTGATGCAATTCGTCAATGTCGCCGCCTTTGTGCTCGACGCCTTCGCATTTACTGCCGAAGCGCGCGTCGGCGCCGCAGTTGGCGCGAAGTCGCGGCCTCGCTTCCTGCGCGCGGTGCGCCTGACCAGCGAGTTCTCGCTTGCTTCGGCGGTCCTGCTGTCGCTCGCCTCCTGGGCGGCCGGTGACCTCACCATCGCGCTCATCACCACCGATCCCGAAGTCCGCACCGCCGCGAAACATTTCCTGCCCTACGCCGCCCTCGTCCCGCTGATCGGCTTGCCGAGCTGGATGCTCGACGGGATCTTCATCGGCGCAACCCGCGGCAAGGCCCTGCGCAACGCGGCGATCGCCGCCACTACGCTTTACATCGTCGTCGACCTCCTGCTCCGCCCGCTCGGAGCGCAGGGTGTGTGGCTGGCGCTCTGGGCTGCCTACGCATTCCGCGCTGCCGGGCTGGCTTTGCAACTTCCTGCACTGGTTTCAGGACTTTCCGCCGAACCGTCGGTTGAAGGCGCGGCAAAGGGCGGATAACGAGGTTGGCCATGCCGCACCCCTTCCGCAAAGCACTGCTCGCCCTCGTCCTGGCGCTCGCCGGACTTTTCGCCTTCGCCCAGCCCGCCGCAGCCAAAGTCAGCGTCGAATTTCACAGCTTCAACGGCTCGGTGCTGTTCGGCCGCTATCCGCACACCTTCGTGGTGTTCAAAGGCAAGCTTGACGACACCGGGGAGGTGATCAACGAGAACTTCGGATTCACTGCCAAGAACGTGTCGCCGACGATCCTCACCGGACCGGTCAAGCAAGCCATTTGGGTCGAAGAGCCGAAGTGGGTGAACAAGACCAACACTCACTTCACCGTCACGGTCGACGATGCGACCTACCGCAGGATGCGCGCGGAGGTGGAGATCTGGCGCAATCACCCCGGCGACTATTACGACCTCGACAAACGCAACTGCATTCACTTCGTCGGACGCATGGCAGAAATGACCGGGTTGAAGGTCGATTTCCCGCAGAAGTTGCTGCGCAAACCGCGCGCCTGGCTCAACCATATTTCCGAGCTGAACCCGCAGTTGAAGGCCAAGCCGATCAACGGCTGAACCGCGTCCAAGCTTTACTGCGTTGCCGCCGGGGCGAACGCCTGTTAGGCGCGCCGCCGTTTCCAGCGGAGTTTCGATCATGTCCGACAAGATCAAGCGCGTCGTCCTCGCCTATTCGGGCGGTCTGGACACCAGCGTGATCCTCAAGTGGCTGCAGGTGACCTACGAATGCGAGGTCGTGACCTTCACCGCCGACCTCGGCCAGGGCGAGGAACTCGAGCCGGCGCGCGCCAAGGCGCGGCTGATGGGTATCCCTGACAAGCACATTTACATCGACGACCTGCGCGAGGAATTCGTGCGCGACTTCGTGTTCCCGATGATGCGAGCCAATGCCCGCTATGAAGGCGACTACCTGCTCGGCACATCGATCGCCCGCCCGCTGATCTCCAAGCGGCTGATCGAAATCGCCCGCGAAACCGGCGCCGACGCCATCGCCCACGGCGCCACCGGCAAGGGCAATGACCAGGTCCGCTTCGAGCTCAGCGCCTACGCGCTCGCCCCGGACATCAAGGTGATCGCCCCTTGGCGCGAATGGGACCTGACCAGCCGCACCGCGCTGATCGCCTGGGCCGAAAAGCACCAGATCCCGGTGCCGAAGGACAAGCGCGGCGAGAGCCCGTTCTCGACCGACGCCAACCTCCTGCACACCTCGTCAGAGGGCAAGGTTCTCGAGGATCCGTGGGAAGAGGTGCCGGACTACGTCTACTCGCGCACCGACAACCCCGAGGACGCGCCCGACGCGCCCGAATACATCACCATCGACTTCGAGAAGGGTGACGGCGTTGCCCTGAATGGCAAAGAGATGGGCCCGGCCACGCTACTCGCCGCGCTCAACGACCTCGGCAGGAACCACGGCATCGGCCGGCTCGACCTCGTCGAGAACCGCTTCGTCGGCATGAAGAGCCGCGGGATGTACGAGACACCCGGCGGCGAGATCTACGCCCGAGCCCATCGCGGCATCGAACAGATCACGCTGGATCGCGGCGCGGCGCACCTCAAGGACGAGTTGATGCCGAAGTATGCAGAGCTGATCTACAACGGCTTCTGGTTCGCCCCCGAGCGCGAGATGCTTCAGGCGGCGATCGATCACAGCCAGGCGAAGGTGTCGGGCACCGTGCGGCTAAAGCTTTACAAGGGCCTGGCCAGCGTGGTCGGGCGCAAGAGCCCCAACTCGCTCTATTCCGAGCGGCACGTCACCTTCGAGGACGATGCCGGCGCTTACGACCAGACGGACGCAGAAGGCTTCATCAAGCTCAATGCGCTGCGCCTGAGGCTGCTGGCCAAGCGGGACCGCTGAAAGCTGTCCGCGGTCCTTGCGACGAACGGTTGAGTTATCCACCCTTGTCCACCGTTGATTGGCTTGAAAGTGGAAAACTAGCACTTCGTTCGCTTGCCCGACTCACCCTTCCGGCGCACATTCAAGTCATCGAGAGCGGGGATTGGCTCTTCGGATTGAGGGGGTAACGCCCTGAAAAGAAGAAGGGATTTTGGAACCACACTCGAGACGACCGCGAGAAGCCGCGGGGTGGAGCAAAGGGGAAAGATAGATCTCCGGATCTGTCAACAACCGGAGCGTTGAAGCCGCGAAGGTGCGCAGTCGGAAGGTCGGGTAGACTGACTGGCTTCGATGGTACGGAGATCTTCGGGTCGAAGTACCGCTTGAGAAACCAGGCATGAAAGCCCGGTCTCGGAACCGCCGGAGGCAAGGGAAGGATCCTCGGATCGGACCCGGCCCCCGACGGAACCGGCACCGGCGCGAGCGCCGGGCGACATAGCGACGCTGCTTTCACAGCTAGCGCGCGAAACGTCAGGCGATAAGCGTCCCTCGGGACCCACCGCTGGTGAGAGTGGGGTCGGCAGCAATGCCGGCCCCATTTTCCGTTTTCGACTCCCGATCCTGCCCGCAAGCTTGGTCAACGCCGGGAAATATCGGCCGGAATAGCCCGATTCGGTGCACTGCGGTCAGGCAATATGCTGAGTCTCACGAAAGCGAAAACCGTGTCCCGGCGTGGCCAAAGTTCCCACAACTCACGATGAATCGAAGACAAATCGGGGCGGAGCGACGTCGGAAGGGTGTTTTGCGGCGTCCCGGCAGGGTAATTCGGATCCCGTCATGGACCGGAGGATCTCCACGCCCCTGAGGGCCGCCTTGGCCACGGCTGCGCTACTCGCGCTCGGTGCCACGGTTGCTCCGGGATATGCCGAGGATGCCGTTCCCACCCCTGCCGTCGACATCGCCGCCCCGATCGACCCCGCCTTGCCGCAATTCCAGCCGCAGGCCGACGATGTTGCGCTTGTTGCCGACAATTCCGCCGTCCAGACCGACGAGACCTGGGAACAGTACGGCAGCGGCATGGCCAGCTGGTACGGACCCAAGTTCAAGGGACGTAGGACCGCCAGCGGCGAGACTTTCGATCCGACCCAACTCACCGCCGCACATCGCACCCTGCCGTTCGGCACGCGGGTAAAGGTAACCCGCGGCGACAAATCGGTGATCGTGCGGATCAACGACCGCGGCCCGTTCGCGCACAGCCGGGTGATCGACGTGAGCCAGGCCGCGGCGAAGGAGATTGGCCTGATCGGTCCCGGCTCCGGCACCGTCTCGCTCGCCATTCTCGACAACTAGTCCCGACACCTCCCGTACGTGACAGGCAGTGCAGCACGCGCTAGCCTGCGGGCATGTACGTGCCGCTGTGGATCATCGTCCCTTCAGGCCTCCTGCTCTTCTTCCTGCTGGCGCGGGCGCTGAGGGGGCGCGGCCGGGACATGATCGAGACGCAGCGCGCCTCGTCCTTCGAACCCGGTTCCGACCACCTCACCGTGCTGGCCCAGCCCGATGTGCAGGCGGCGATCGCCGCCCGGCGCAAGATCGAGGCGATCAAGCTGGTCCGGGAGCGCACCGGGCTCGGCCTGCGGGAAGCCAAGTTGCTGGTGGAGCGGCAGTCCCGGCGCTAGCCGGTCGGCCCCAATCCTTGACGAGACGCCCCGAAAAGGGTCCAATACCGGCAGGGCGGGGTCTTCCTAGGGGAGAAGGCACCATGTTCTTGCGCAAGTCACTCGTTATCGCCGCCTTGCCGCTGGTCCTGCTGGCCGGCTGCTCCAATCCGATCGGCCCGGGCTTCAACAAGAAGACGATCGCGGTACAGGGGTCGCCGCAGCAGGCGATGCAGGGCCTGCTCGAAGCCGTCGAGGCCAAGGACGCCGCCAAGGCCGCGTCGTACTATGCCACGGGAGCGACGGTGTACGTGGCGGAGACCGCCCCCGTCACCGACATCGCCGCGCGTTTCGACGAGGGCTTCAACAACCCGGGTTACAAAGTGGTCGAGGACCCGGCTTCGACCAAGTTCTTCGGCGGCGGCACCGTCGCAATCTTCCGCACCAATGCGAAGTGGACTTTCAACGACGGCGGTTCGCTGGTCACGTATGACATGGCTAACATCATGGTGTGGGAGAAAGACGCGACCACCCGCGAATGGAAGGTCACGTCCGACTTCACCGCGGTTCCGGTAGGGTCGGGCCAGCCCGGGTTGACCCCCGGGAACCCGGATGAGCCGCCGCCGGCGCCCGGCAGCAGCTTCACGCCACTTTCCAACCCGATCGGCCCCGGCATCCCGAAGATCCGCGCGGCGGACCTGGGCGGCTGAGCTCGTGAGAGGCAGGCCCGACGTTTGCCGAACCTGCCTCTCCCCCCCGTCAATCCCACTCGATCTTCGAGAAGGTGAAGGTGATCGTCTCGGCCGAGCAGGCGGTGACCTGGCCGTCCATGATCGTGCCCGTCGCGCCGCTCGCGTCCTCGAGGATCGGGGTGGCGCGCATGCGCTGCTGGCCGGTGCAGCCCTTGCCCCTGGGACGTGGGACCGAAGCCTCGCGCACCTTCTGCACCGCCGGCAGGAGCAGGCCGATCGGCACCGGCCCGTCGTCCGGACCCTTCACGTCGGGCGGACCCGAATGCTCGCCCTTCGGCTTGATGGTGATGACCGGGCCGTAGCTGGTCCCGGTGGCCGGCGCCGCGCCAGAATCGGCCCCGCTCTCCGTGGTATCGGCAATGCCGCGCTTCAGCGTCACGTCGCCCGACTTCGGCACCCGCGGCGGCTTGGCCGGCCTGGCATCGGAGGTTCCATCGCCGGTCACGTCGCCCACGGCCACGTTGATGCCGGAGGGTTTCTCCCCGGCGATGCGCAGCGAGAGGATCGGGATCCACTCCTTGTGCCCATCGTCGGCGGCAGCCCCCGCCTCCCCCTTCACGCCTTCGAATTCGATGAAGACCGGGCGCGCATCGGCGGCCGCGGCCATGGCCAGCACCGCGCCGCTTCCGGCGAGCATGGCACGTCTCACGATAGCTTTGTTCATGGTCGTTCTCCCCAAACAACGGCCCGCTGTTGACACATGACACACGGTGTCGGGCCGCCCCTCAGCCCTTGATCTGCCTGTGACCGGACACGCTGAGCCCGCTCGTACCTGTTGCGAGAATACCTGCCCTCATGCCCGTTCTCCCCTGCCCGATCTGTGCGGGCTTCATGGCGAGCGGATTGACGCTCCCCCAGACTAACCCCACCTGAACCGCGCGTTAGGTTTGCGCAAGGTTGGCCCGCCCCCGTCGAGGACGATACGGATGGGCGCCGGGGAGCGAATTCCGGCATGGATTTGAACTCCATCGGCGGATCGTCCGGACTCTTGGGGCCGATTCGGTGTCCGTTTCACCGGGCGAAAGCGCCGTTTCGCCGCCCGAGTCGCCTCCGGAGTCACCTCCCGGGTCGCCACCTTCCGGCGCCCGCACCGGGCGTTTCGCCGCCCTCCCCGTCCAGCACCGCGTCTAGCACGGCATCGCCCCGCGCGCGCCAGTCGTCGTAGGCCGCCCCGGCCTCGGCCCCGGCCGCTTCCATCTCGGCGTCCAGCTCGTCCCGGTCGTCGCACAGCTCCATCGCCTCGCCGCGCGAGTAGGTGACGTATTCCTCGCGGCTCGGCGGCAGGCCGGCGAGGCGCTGGGCGTCCTCGCCGCCGCGCACCTCTTCCGCCGCCACGGCGAAGTCGGGCACCGGCGGATGGGTGTCTATGTCCTGTGGGTGCTGGTCACCCTCTATGGCGGCAAGTGGAGGGACGGCGGGAAGGAAGGGGCACTCGGCGAGCTTGTGAAGAAAGGAGTCGGCTGGCCATTCGACGCATGCAGGCCGCAGGCTACTTAGCCTTCCGCCCCGTCGGCCCGTCAGTCAGCAGGTCGCTCATCGGCGAGCGCGAGCGGAAGCACAGGCGGGCGAGGACGAGCATGGTCGCCGCGCCGAGCAGCAAGGGCCAGCGGTCGGGCAGGCCCTCGCCGCCGAACGCCTCGGCCAGCATGGCGAGGCCCAGCACCACGAACACCACGCCGCCGAGCCGGCTCCACGCCCTGCCCAGCTTGCGGTCGATCCGGTCGATCCGGCGTTCCTTTGCGGGTTCGGTCATGCGGTGGCTTCCCCTTCGGCGTGTGGCCTGTGCCCCTCCACCATCCTGCGGATGGTCCCCCCCCCCCGTGGGGGAGGAATTATTCGGCCGCCTGACAGCCTCTCACCACCCGGGCGCGATGTCCACCGCGCGGGGGCGCGTTGACAATCCCTCGGACCGTCCTAGCCTCTCCGCCGGGCCGCGCATGGGGAGACGGGGCATGAACGCACGACTGGTAAGAAGCCTGGGGGTCTACGTCCTGTGGATCCTCGTCACGCTCTACGGGGCCAAGTTCCTGCTGGGCGGCGAGGAAGCGGCGCTCGACGAGCTGGTGAAGAACGGCGTGGGCTGGCAGTTCGTCGCCGCCATCGTCGTGCTTCTGGGGGCCATTGCCGGGTTCCGTTGGCGCGACATGAAGTTCGGCGCGCCGCACTCGCTGGTGAAGGTGATGTGGTTTCCGGTGCTGGTGCTGCTGGCGATCAGCTCGCTGGCGGCGGTGACCGGGTTTCCCGGCGGCAGGGCGGCCTTATTCATCCTGCTCAACACCATGCTGGTCGGCTTTTCCGAAGAGGTGATGTTCCGCGGCGTGCTTTTCCGCGCGCTGCTGGAGAATGTCCGGGTGTGGACCGCGATCGTGGTGACCACGGTGCTGTTCGGCGGGATACACGTGCTCAACGGGGTCAACACCGGCGAGTGGGGCATGGCGAGCCTGCAGGCCGTGGCGGCGGGGATGAGCGGGCTGATCTTCATCGCCATCGTCATCCGCACCGGATCGATCTGGCCGGCGATCATCTATCACGGGGTGTGGGACTGCATGCTGTTCCTGATCAAGGTTGGCAGCGAGGCGAACGGCATGGAGACCGACCCGGAGCTTGCGCAACAGATGATGAGCGGCCCGACAATGTTCCTGCCCATGCTGCTGGCGCTGCCGAACTTCGTCTGCGCGCTGATCCTGCTGCGCAAGGTGCGCGACGCGGACTTCCCGCGCGGGGATGCGGTTCCGGTGGTGGCCTGAGGGCGGGCGTTACTCCGCCGCTTCCGCCTGACGTGAGTTCCTTGTCTGCGCTGCCGCCGTCGCGGCGCGGGCGCGGTCCAGCATCGGTTTCAGGTACTCGCCGGTGAAGCTGCCGGGCGTCGCGGCAACCTGTTCGGGGGTGCCTTCGGCGACCACCTGTCCGCCCCGCACGCCGCCTTCCGGGCCGAGGTCGAGGATGTGGTCGGCGACCTTGATGACGTCGAGGTTGTGTTCGATCACCACCACGCTGTTGCCCTGGTCGACCAGCCGCTGGAGCACTTCGAGGAGCTTGCGGACGTCCTCGAAGTGCAGGCCGGTGGTCGGCTCGTCGAGGATGTAGAGCGTCTGCCCGGTGCTGCGGCGGCTGAGTTCCTTGGCCAACTTCACCCGCTGCGCCTCGCCGCCCGAGAGCGTGGTCGCCTGCTGCCCGACCTTGACGTAGCCGAGGCCGACCTCGTTGAGCATGTGCATCTTGTCGCGGATCGGCGGGACGGCCTTGAAGAACTCCTCCGCGTCCTCGATCGTCATGTCGAGCACGTCGGCGATGCTGAGGCCCTTGAACTTCACCTCCAGCGTTTCGCGGTTGTAGCGCTTGCCGTGGCATTCCTCGCAGGTGACGTAGACGTCGGGCAGGAAGTGCATCTCGATCTTGATCAGCCCGTCGCCCTGGCACGCCTCGCAGCGGCCGCCCTTGACGTTGAAGCTGAAGCGCCCGGGCTTGTAGCCGCGCGCCTGGCTTTCGGGCAGGCCGGCGAACCAGTCGCGGATCTGGGTGAAGGCGCCGGTGTAGGTCGCCGGGTTGGAGCGCGGGGTGCGGCCGATCGGCGACTGGTCGATCTCGATCACCTTGTCGCAGAATTCGAGCCCGGTGACCTTGTCGTGCGCCCCGGCGATGACCCGCGCCCCGTTGAGCGTGCGCGCCGCGGAGGCGTAGAGCGTGTCGATGGTGAAGCTCGACTTGCCCGAGCCGGACACCCCGGTGACGCAGGTGAAGGTGCCGAGCGGGATGCTGGCGGTGACGTTCTGCAGGTTGTTGGCCCGCGCGCCGTGGACGGTGAGCTTGTGCCCGTTGCCCTTGCGGCGTGACTTGGGGATTTCGATCTCGCGCGCCCCGGTGAGGTAGTCGGCGGTGAGGCTTCCCCTGGCCTTGAGGATCGTTGCGAGGTCGCCCTGCGCCACCACCTCGCCGCCGTGGACGCCCGCGCCGGGGCCGAGGTCGACGATGTGGTCGGCGCTGCGGATCGCGTCCTCGTCATGCTCGACCACGATCACCGTGTTGCCGAGGTCGCGGAGCCGCTTGAGCGTCTCCAGCAGCCGGTCGTTGTCGCGCTGGTGCAGGCCGATGCTCGGCTCGTCGAGCACGTAGAGCACGCCCGAGAGGCCCGAGCCGATCTGGCTGGCGAGGCGGATGCGCTGGCTCTCCCCGCCGCTCAGCGTGCCGCTGGTCCGGTCGAGGTTGAGGTAGTCGAGCCCGACGTTGTCGAGGAAGCCGAGCCGCTCGTTGATCTCCTTGAGGATCGCCCGGGCGATCTGCTGCTGGGTGTCGGTCAGCTTGGCTTCGAGAGCGTGGAACCAGTCCTTCGCCGCGTTGACGCTCATCTGCGTCGGCGTGGCGATGTCGGTCCCGACGACCTTCACCGCCAGCGCCTTCTCGTTGAGCCGCTTGCCGTGGCAGGTCTCGCACGGCTGCGCGGTCTGGAACTTGCCCAGCTCCTCGCGCATCCACGCGCTGTCGGTCTGCAGCATGCGCCGGTTGAGGTTGCCGATTACACCCTCGAACGGCTTGGTGACGGTGTATTCCTTGCGCCCGTCCTTGAAGGTGAGCGGCACCGGCATGCCGTGCGTGCCGTGCAGGATGATGTCGCGCTGGTCGGGCTCGAGCTCGTTCCACGGCGTCTCGAGTTCGAAGTCGTAGGCCTTCGCCAGGCTGGCGAGCACCTGCATGTAGTACGGGCTCGGTGGATTGGACTTGGCCCACGGCACCACCGCGCCCTTCTTCAGGCTCAGCGCCTCGTTCGGGACGACCAGCTGCGGGTCGAACAGCAGCTTCTCGCCCAGCCCGTCGCACGCCGGGCAGGCGCCCTGCGGGGCGTTGAACGAGAACAGCCGCGGCTCGATTTCCTCGATGGTGAAGCCGGAGACCGGGCAGGCGAACTTCTCGGAAAAGACGATGCGGTTGGCCGGGATGCCGGCGCCCTTAAGCTGGCCGCCCGTCGCGTTCGGACCGCCCTGCCCTGCCTCGTCTTCGCGACCCGGCACAACGCCGTCGGCAAGGTCCACATAGGCCAGCCCCTCGGCCAGCTTGAGCGCGGTCTCGAAGCTGTCGGCCAGCCGCGTCTCGATCCCCGGGCGCACAGCGAGGCGGTCGACCACCACCTCGATGTCGTGCTTGTACTTCTTGTCGAGCGCGGGTGCGTTCTCGATCTCGTACATCTCGCCGTCGATCCGCACGCGGGTGAAGCCGGCCTTCTGCCACTCGGCCAGTTCCTTGCGGTACTCGCCCTTGCGCCCGCGCACGACGGGCGCGAGCAGGTAGGCGCGCGTCCCCTCGGGCAGCGCCATGACCCGGTCGACCATGTTCGACACCGTCTGCGCCTCGATCGGCAGGCCGGTCGCGGGCGAATAGGGCACGCCCACGCGGGCCCACAGCAGGCGCATGTAATCGTAGATCTCGGTGACGGTCGCGACGGTCGAGCGCGGGTTGCGGCTCGTGGTCTTCTGCTCGATCGAGATCGCGGGGCTGAGGCCGTCGATGTGCTCGACATCGGGCTTCTGCATCATCTCGAGGAACTGCCGCGCATAGGCAGAGAGGCTCTCGACATAACGCCGCTGCCCCTCGGCATAGATCGTATCGAACGCGAGGCTCGACTTCCCGCTCCCCGACAGCCCCGTGATCACGATCAGGCTGTCGCGCGGCAGGTCGATATCGATGCCCTTGAGATTATGTTCGCGGGCGCCTTTTACGGAAATTGTGGTGAGGGCCATGGGGCGACACTTGGGGTCTGAGGGAGCCGGAGTCCAGTGCCCCCTTCGACCGGGTCACCGGAGCGCCTTTGTTCCCGAAATGTTCGTGGAGGTAAAGCGAGGCTTGGACTAATCCCCAGAAAGCGCGATCAACTTGCCTCTAATGCGCGCAAGCCCGCGAGAAGCCGTCTCGAAATCGTATGCCATGTGCATAGGGTCGTACACTTCAAGCGCCGCAGCCTTGGCGTCTCGCGCATCAGGCAATGATCTTGAGGCATTCGCTTCATCCAAACCCGCCGTCGATTCCTTGACAAGTGCAAGGTTTCCTGTGTCACCCCCCAGGCTCGTCTCGATCACGTCGGCATGGTCCAGATCGAGATCGGCGAGTTCTCCACCGCGACGCTGCGCACGCACGGCCTTGTCGCTTTCTCAATCGGAGCATTTTTCGGATTGCTCGAACAGGCGTGATCGGTCGCTGTAATGGACCGTGCCGGCAACTTCCTCAAAACCGTAAAGACTAAATAGCGATCCAGCCCAAGCCGCTCATCGACCCGCATGCACCCTTCATCGAAGGGTAATTCTGTTGCGGGCAAGGGTAAGTTTCGTGTTTTGTCGATCCGCGCTCCATCCGGGGCGCGCCGCAACTGCATTTACGGGACTCGCCTCAATGATCCGCCAGCCATTCGCCTTCGCCGCCGCTTCGGCGCTCGCCCTCTCGCTCGCCGCCCCGGCTCTGGCGCAGGATGCGCCGGCTTCCAACGACGGCGACGACATCGTCGTCACCGCGCACGCGGCGATCGGTGACTACGGTCTCGACCTGACCGGCCTCGACCCCACGGCAAAGCCGGGCGACGACTTCGAGCGCTACGCTTCGGGCGGCTGGATGGATCGCACGACCATCCCCGACGACAAGGCCAGCTCCGACATGTTCAACGTCCTCTCCGACGGGATCGAGGAACAGGTCCGCACGATCATCCAGGGTTATCCGGTGAGCGCCAAGGCCGGCGCTCTCTATAAGTCGTTCGTCGACGAAAAGGCGCTGGAGAAGGTCGGCCTCGCCCCGCTGATGCGCGATGTGAACGAAGTCCGCACGCTGGCCGACAAGGCGGCGCTTGCCCGGTACATGGGCAAGACCAACGGCGCGTTCGGCATCAGCCTGTTCAATCCCGGGGTGGACGTCGATCCCGACGATCCCACCATGAACCTGCTCAACCTCAGCCAGGGCGGCCTCGGGTTGCCCGACAAGAGCTATTATCTCGCCGACTCCTTTGCCCCGCAGCGCAAGGCCTACGTCGAGTACATGACGCGCACCTTCAAGGCGCTGGGCGAGAAGGATCCGGTCGCCGCCGCCGCCGCGGTCATGGAATTCGAGACGTACGTCGCGCAGCTCAGCTGGGATCGCGCCGATCGCCGTGACATCGACAAGACCAACAATCCCTACTCGAGCGCCGAGCTGGCTTCGCTGGCCCCGAACTTCGACTGGGACGCCTTCTTCGCCGGGGCCGGCATTCCCGCCCAGAAGAAGCTGATAGTCGCCGAGAACACCGCGTTCCCGCGGCTCGCCAACCTGTTCGAATCGACCCCGCTCGAAACGCTCAAGCTGTGGGAGGCCTTCCACGTCGCCGACCAGGCTTCGCCTTACCTCAACAAGGCAATGGTCGACAGCCGCTTCGCCTACACCAGTTCGCTGAGCGGCGTGGCGCAGAACCGCGAGCGCTGGAAGCGCGGCGTGTCGCTGGTCAACAGCCAGCTCGGCTACATTGTCGGTCAGGACTACGTCGACAAGCACTTCCCGCCGATCGCCAAGGCCAAGATGGAAGACCTCGTCGCCAACCTCAAGCTGGCGATGGCCGACCGCATCAAGGCCAATTCGTGGATGAGCGATGCGACCAAGAAGGAAGCGCTCGCCAAGCTGGAGAACACCCTCGTCATGGTCGGTTATCCGGACGAATGGCGTGACTATTCCAAAGTCTCGATCTCGCCGACCGATCTCTACGGCAACGTCTCCGCGACAACCGCGTTCAACACCGCCTACCAGATGGACAAGGTCGGCAAGCCGGTCGATCGCAAGGAGTGGTTCATGGCTCCGCAGGTGGTCAACGCCTACAACGCCGGCCAGCTCAACGAGATCGTCTTCCCGGCCGGAATCCTGCAGCCCCCGTTCTTCGATGCGGCGGCAGACCCGGCGGTCAACTATGGCGCAATCGGCGTGGTGATCGGCCACGAGATCAGCCACAGCTTCGACGACCAGGGTCGCAAGATCGACGCCAAGGGTGCGGTGCGCGACTGGTGGACGGCGGAAGATGCCGCTCGCTTCAACGCCGAGGCCAAGAAGTTCGGTGAGCAGTATGCCGCGTTCGAGGTGGTGCCCGGCGCCAACATCAATCCGGACCTGACGATGGGCGAGAACATCGCCGACTTCGCCGGCCTCAACGTCGCCCTCGACGCCTACCACCGCTCGCTCAACGGGCAGCCGGCGCCGGTAATCGACGGGTTGACCGGCGACCAGCGATTCTTCCTCGCCTATGCGCAAATCTGGCGCGACAAGACCCGCGACGATGCGCTGCGCAACCAGGTCGCCACCGATCCGCACAGCCCGGCGCGCTATCGTGTGATCGTACCGCTGCGCGACCTCGACGCCTGGTACGAGGCGTTCAACATCCAGCCCGGCGACGCGATGTACATTCCGCCCGAACAGCGCGTGCACATCTGGTAGTCGCGGAAACGCAACGGACCGCCGCCTTAACCTAATGCGTTCAGGTGGCGGCAAATCTGCCGCGCATAGATTCCCCGTCAGTCCGAGGGACCGGTCTGACGGGAGGTCGCATAATCATGTTTGCCAAGTCACTTGCCGGCGCGCTCGCGCTGGTTTCGCTCACCCTGCCGCAGGCCGCCTGGGCGGACGATCCGAACGATCCGGCGATGCGCAACAAGAAGGCGCGCGAGGCCGACGCGGCGGAAATCCGCCGTCTCAACCGCGAGCAGCAGGCCTATGTCAGCCAGCGCGACGCCGGCTACCAGGCCGGCTGGGACGCCTACCGCGCCTACCCGCAGGCACAGGCCGACTACGACAAGCAGATGGCCGAATGGCGCCGTGCGGTGAAGCTGTGCGAGAGCGGGCACAGGGAATACTGCGCCCGCTGAGCATCGAGGGGCTCAGATCCCGAGCAGCTTGTCCCAGGTCTTCGCCCCGACGATGCCGTCGGCGGTCAGGCGGTGGTCGCGCTGGAAGTCGATGACTGCCAGCTGGGTGCCGGTGCCGAACACGCCGTCGGCATTGATGCCGAGCTTCTCCTGCAGGAACTTCACATCCTCGCCGCGATCGCCTTCGCGCAGCGGCGGACGGGTCCGCGCCGGACCGGTGATGTTGGCAGTGCGCGAGTTGGCCAGCAGCGCGGTCCAGGTCTGCTGGCCGACGATCCCGTCGGCGAACATGCGTTTGGACTTCTGGAACTCGACGACGCGTGCCTTGGTGGCCGGTCCGAAATCGCCATCGGTGGTCAGCCCGAGCAGCTCCTGCAAGTGCACCACATCCTGTCCGCGGGCCCCGATCTTGAGCAGCGGCATCGGCGTATCGGTCCGCGCCCCGCCCTCGGAAAATGTCTCAAAGGCGCGCTGCATCTTCTTGTCGTAATTGAATTTCTCAAAACTGGCACCGTTGTAGCCACGCGCGAAGCCGCGCCAGTCGAGTCGTTGCAGCTCGTCGGCCAGCCCGGTGGCCTTGATATAGCCGATGAAGTACTTGAGCTGTCCCGGCTCGCCCGAGACCATGGTGTCGATGAAGGTGTCGAGGGACGGTTCTCCTACCAGCTTGTGGTTGAAGCCCATGACCTGGAACTTGCCCCAGCTGGCCGAAGAAAGCGCCGCCTTCTCGTCGAGCGCCATGGCCTCCTCGAGCCGTCCGTACTCGAGCTCCTTGCCGAGATAGCCGCCGCCGCTCGGGAACGAGATGTCGGGATGGGCTGCGGTGAACTGGCCGTTTGTCAGGCGATGGAAGATGTGCCGTTCGAACAGGATTTTCGGCCGCCCGTCGGGCAGGAAGCCGTTTCCGGCGCTTTCAACCTGCGCCACCGCGCGGATCGCCGCCACGCTGCAACCGAGATCGGTGGCAGCCCGCTCGTAATCCGCAATACCGAGCGGGGTCGGATCGCCCTTGAAGTTGCGTGACATGTCAGGCCTCCTCGTTCGTTGCGAAGCCGGCAAGGACACGCCTCGCCCGGAGGGGTACTTGTAATCGTCAGGTCCAGTTGTAGCGCCAGCTGCGATAGCGGCCGATCAAGCGCACCCGCCTTTCATGCGCCAGGGCGCCGGCCAGCAGCGCGGCGAGCTGGATATACTGCGGAAGCTGGGTCATCGCCCAATAGGCTCGGTTTGCGCCTTCCGGCTGGATAAGTACGGCAATGTGGCCGCTCACGCACATTACCTGGGCGGCGGCGGCGAACATTGGCCAAACCCGGTTGGCGCGCAGCGCCAGCCACATGATCGCGGCAAGCTCGGCACCGTCGAGCACGATATGAATCGGATCGACGGTGGCGAAGTTCGAGAACCCGAACACCAGGTGGTAAAGCGCATCGGCGGCTACCCAGCCGACGATCACCATCGCGGCAAAGCGTTCCGGCGGGCCGCCGCGGCGATAGGCCACCGAACCCGACAGGCAGACAAGTGCGACGATGAAAATGAACTGCGAGTACATCGCAACCCCTTGCGGCTAGCGTGCGTCAGGCGGCCTGACGGCCCGCCTCGGGGAGCGTTTCGCGCTCTTGCGGCGGACACGGATCGGCGCCCATCTTTTCACGACCGATGTCCTTCATACGGCCGTGTGCCCGGGCGAGATCGCCCTCCGCTTCGAGCAGCGACTGCTGCGACCTGGCGATGCGCAGCAGGACATCGTGCGCAACGAAGGGTCCAACGCCGGTTTCGGTGCGAGCGGAAACGATCGACGCAAACAGTTCGGATTGCCTGAGCAACGCCTCGTCGAGCGCCTTTTCGGCTTGGCGGAAATGCCCGGTGATGCGCATGCTCGCGACGGGCAGTGTCATGGTCATAGCTCATTCCCTTTCGCTCCCCGGCCAGGGGGAGCCCAACGTTTGTCGAAGGAACTGAGATCTGGCCGTCGATCAACGAAGAATTTGCGACAATTCGGAGTAAATCGCCAGACCACCAAGCACCACGAAGATCATGCTCATCGCGATGACGACGATCGAACCGAGGCGGACAATCGTCCCGTAACGGCCATCAAACAGTTCCGGGACGACTCGGAAATCCGCTTCCGGAGCCAACTGACTGCCAAATGAGACAGTCGCAGAATGTGCCGGCTCCGGAAGCGAACCTTGCGGCCCTGACCTTTCGTCGGGCAAATCCGGCCCAGGCACGATACCCGAATTTCCATATGCGATTTGATCGTATGTCTCGAGAAGGCGGCGATAGGCGACGGCCGCCTCGCCGCGCGTGCGCACGCCGAGCTTGTCTTTGGCAAAATTGATACGCTGATCGACGGTATAGGGCGAGATATCGAGCTCGCGCGCAATCTCTTTCGAGGTCTTGTGCTCGATCAATAGGTCGAGAACTTCGACCTGTTTCGGTGTCAGGCCACCCGCCTCGCCTTCTTCACTCGTCGTGCTCTGCCTCATGGCGTTCGATTTCCCGGCATCGCCCCTAGTTTGCCGTGAGCGGCGCGCCGATGCAAGTTTGAGCAATTCAAATACAGCGATGCGAGGCGAAAGGGACAGCGCCCACGGCCCTCGCAACCGACATTCTATTCCATTTTCGAACCAATTGCGCCCCACAATTGCCCGCGCCGCGAGGTGCCGGCGGAGCAACGTGTCTCGTCTTTGCCGACCAGAACGGGCAGCTTCGAACGACCGTTAGCCAAACCTAAGGATCTTTCGCCTAATTCTACCGCTTCGATAGCGAGATTGGGGGTCGCAGGTGCTGGTCGAACCGGCTCAACCGAGCCGCGAAGAGCTGTTCGCCGAGGGTGCGCGGGTGCTTGCCGAGCGCGAGCGGCTGTCGCTGCTCGTCAACCTGCCCGGAATCGTCTTCATCGCCGCGCTCTCACCGTTTCTCAGCTACGGCCGGTTCGTTCTCGTCGCCGCCGCGTTGCGCGCCGCCGCTGTCGCCCTGACCCGCTGGCGCGGCAAGCTTGCGCGGCGGGCCATCGAGCGCAACCAGGCGGTCGAAGCGCAAGTCGCAGGATTTGCCCGCTCGCTCGGTTTTGCCGGTTTCACATGGGCCCTCGTGCTGTGGCCCATCGCCCGCTTCGGCCTGAGCGAACCGCTCGGCGCGCTCCTGGTCGTCTATGTCGGAGTCGGAGTACCGTTGATCGTGGTGATGGCGGCGGCCATGCCGCGCCTGCTGGTTTCCTTCGGCGGCTGCCTGCTGGCGACACTAAGCGCAATTATTGCCATCGAACGCACGGCCGCCGGAACGCCGCTGATGCTGGCGCTGATGGGCCTGTTCGTCTGCGTCCTGCTCGGCGGGTACGGAATGCACCGGCAGCAGGCCGAGGTTTCGCGCACGATGCTCGAGAACAACAAGCTGGCCGACGCGCTGGCCGAAGCCAATGCCGAACTGGCCGACGCGCTTTCGCACGCCGAATTCCTCTCGCAGCGCGACCCGCTGACCGGCCTGCTCAACCGCCGCGCCTTCTTCGAGGAAGGATGCCGCAGCGAAACGCTTCTTTGCGAGGGCGGGCAGGTGCTGGCGATCGACCTCGACCACTTCAAGGCGATCAACGACCGCTTCGGACACGCCGTCGGCGACCGGGTGCTGGCAGCGGCGGCAGACTGCATGCGCGAAATCGTCCACGACCAGCCGGGCGACGATCACTGCGCGGTGCGCCTTGGCGGCGAGGAGTTTGCCCTCGTGCTGGCCGGAGCGGACCGCACCGCGGCAATCGGGGCGGCGGAATCCCTGCGCAGGCTCTTCGCGACCATCCCGGCAGAAATCGGCACCGCCGATCTCTCCGTCTCGGCCTCTATCGGGGTAGCGGCGCTAGACCCGGGGCAGGATGTCGCAACGGCGCTGCACAATGCCGACGAGGCGCTCTACCGCGCCAAGCACGGCGGGCGCGACCAAGTGGTGCAGGCCGCCGCCTGAACGCCTAGAACGCCGAGGCGACGCCGATCTCGGCCGAGACCCGGTCGTACGAGTAAATCCCCACGATCGAGGCGGACTTTTCGTAGCGCAGCCGCAACAACGGAGCGATCGAACCGACCCGTAGCGCGCGGAAGGTGCCGCTGAGCTCGGCGGAATAGCGGTCGTCGATGCGGCGCTTGGGATAGAGGAACACCCGCTTGTCCGCCTCGAGGTGATCGTAGTCGAGCCGCGCAACCAGCGTCGTGCTGCCGAGTTCGCAGAAGGCGTAAAGGTCGATGCCGCCGTTGGCGGTCGAATAGCCCGGGTCGTTCGCCACTTCGCGATAGCCGCTGACCCGCACTCCGCCGCCCGCGCGCGCAGTGAAGGCGCGATCGATCCCCGCGCCGAGGCTGTAACGGCGAGCGCTGCGCAGGTCGTTGAGCCGGTCGTCGGTCTGGATTGCCGTGCCGTCGAGCCGCAATTGGCTACGCTTGCCGGTCGGGTGGCGATAGTCGCCGGTCACGCCATAACTGACGCTGTAGGGCGACTGACCGAACCATCGCCATGCACCGGTCGCCGATAACGTGAACTGGTCGGCGCCCGAGCGAAGCTGCGGCCCGGCCTGGAGCGAGACGACGTAGTCGTCGAAGGAGCTTTCGCGATAGAACCGCCCGGCTGCGCTGGCGCTGACGTTCAGGTCGAGGCCTTTGGCCACGCCGACCCGCCCCCAGGCCTGCCCGCGCATGGACAAGCCCAGCCCCGATTTTGCCTTGGCGTCGTCGCTCAGCGTGAAGTCGCCGATGACGGTTTCGAGCGTGTCCGAGCGGGTCGCTCGGTTGATGTTGCTGTCGGGCGCCAGCGCCAGTTCGGCGTTGAAGCCGGAGGTCCGCGTCGCGCCGAGCGCTGCAGCGTAGAAGCGCACCAGCCGTTCGACTTCGGGCGGCAGGCCCGCGGCTTGTGCCGCGCGCAGCTCGCGCTCGGCCTCGCGCAGGTTGCCGAGTTGCGCCTGGATGCGCGCCAGTTCTAGCCGGACCCGCCCGGCATCGGGCTGCTCGTCGAGGATCTGGCGCAGCAGCACCGCGGCCTCACGGTAGCGCTCGCCGTTCTCGACCATGATGCGCGCGAGGCGGAAACGCGCCTCGTTGCGGATTTCCATCTCGGGATCGGCCATCAGCGCGCGAAGCGCCTTCTCGGCCGTGTCGAGATCGCCGGCGGCGCGCGCTTGTTCGGCGAGGTCGAAGACTTGAGCCGCATCGAGGTTGGCAACGACCGTCTCCCCACCGGCATCCTGCGCCCGCGCCGGACCGGCCGCGAACACGGTGGCGGCGAGCAAGATCACGGCAAGAGGGTAACCCGGCGACTTCATGCGATCTGACGCGGGCATGGCTTATTCGGCTGGAATGTCGAGTCATTCCGCGCATGTCTGGCCGCATTGTCCACACGGCGTTACATCGGTGCCATGCCGCGCCTGTTCGTCGCCTTGCGCCCGCCCTCCTCCGTCCGTGAAGCCTTGCTCGGCACCATGAGCGGCGTGCCCGGCGCGCGCTGGCAGGACGACGACCAGCTGCACCTGACGCTGGCCTTCCTCGGCAAGGTCGAGGAGCGAAACGGCGAGGCGCTGTTCGATGCCCTTGGCGCAGTGCATTCACCGCCGTTCGAGCTGGCAGTATCGGGCGTCGGCCATTTCGAGCGCCGCGGCGCGGTGAGTGCACTGTGGGCCGCGCTGGCTCCGAGCAAACCGCTCAAACTGCTCCAGCAACGCGTGGTCAGCGCCTGCCGTCACGCCGGCTTCCCACCCGACACGAAGAAATTCACCCCACACGTCACGCTGGCCCGGACGAGCTACGCCGGAACGACGGCCGGAACTTGGCTGGCGGATCATGGAACGCTGCACACCGAAACATGGCCGGTCGAGCGCTTCATTCTCTACGAAAGCCACCTCCGGCCCGAGGGTTCGCTCTACGAGCCGCTCATGCAGTTTGCGTTGCGCGGCTGACCAGCGCCCGCGCGCCGGGCCCGCCGATCCAGCGCATCGGGACCTGCCAGACTTGCTCGATCACCGCTTCGGACAGCGCTTCCGCCGGTGGGCCGTCGGCGACCAGCCTCCCCTCGCCCAGCACCAGCACGCGATCGGCATGGTTCATCGCCAGCGCGAGGTCGTGAACCACGATGACAACGCCGGTCCCGCCCTCCGCCGCAGCGCGCAGGTTGCCGAGCAGGGAAAGCTGGTGCCCGATATCGAGCGCCGCGAGCGGTTCGTCGGCAAGGATCCAGCGCGGCTCCCCGGCTAGCACCCGTGCGAGCAGCGCCCGCGCCTTTTCGCCACCTGACAGGGTCGAGATCGGGCGGTCGGCCAAGTCGACCAAGTCGAGCGACGCCAGAGCGGCATCGACCGGGCCTGCGGCCTCGTCCCCATGAGGAAGGCGGCCAAGCGCGGCGAGCCCTCGCACCGACAGGTCCCAGGCTACCTCACCCGCTTGCGGCAGGTAACCAATGCGCCGCGCCCGCTCGCGCGGCGGCAGGGCGGAAAGCGGCTGATCGTCGAGCCGAACCGCGCCGTGTTCGGTCCGCAACAGCCCGGCGAGCGCCTCTTGAAGGCTCGACTTTCCCGCGCCGTTCGGACCGCAGATCGCGGTTATGGTCCCTGCCTTGAGCACAGCCGAAACGCCGTCGAGCCGTCCAGCGAGTTGCAGCTCATGAGCGGCAAGCATCACGCCAACCCCCGGCGCATCTTGAGCAGGAGGTGAAGGAAGAACGGCGCGCCGATCAGGCTCAGCGCGATGCCGAGCCGCAGTTCGGTGACCAGCGGCAGGATCCGACAAACCACATCGGCGATCAGCACCAGCAGCGCCCCGGCGAGCGCGCTCGGTACGATCAGGCTGGAAGGCCGCCGGTCGGTCAGCGGGCGAACAAGGTGCGGGACGATCAGACCAACGAATCCGATCACCCCGGCAACCGCGACACCACTACCAATGGTCAGCCCCACCCCGGCGATCAGAAGCCATTGCAGCCGCGCCGGGTTCACACCGAGCGAACGCGCCGCCGTCTCACCCAACGTCAGTGCGTCGAGAGCCGGTCCTGCCAGCCGCAAGAGCACGATGCCAACCAGCGTCAGCGGTGCGGCAAGCCAGATGTCGGGCCAGCCGCGATCGGTCAGCGCGCCCATCAGCCAGGTGACGATCTCGCTCATCGCGAAGGCGTTGGGCGCGAGGCTGATGGCCAGGCTGGTGAGCGCCCCGGCCAGCCCGGCGATCATCACCCCGGCGAGCGTGAACGGCGCCACGCCCGCCGTGCGCCCAGCGATCAGGCCGAGCAACGCCATCGCTCCGCCCGCCCCTGCGAGCGCCAGCAGCGGCACCATGACCGGACTCGCAGCGAAGCCGAACCACAACGCGACCACTGCGCCCAGGGCCGCCCCGGGCGCCACACCGAACAGCCCCGGGTCGGCCAGCGGGTTGCGCAGGTACCCCTGCATCGCAGCCCCCGCCGCGCCGAGTCCGCCGCCTATCACCAGCGCCAGCAGAGCGCGCGGCAGGCGCAGCTCGCCGAGGATGATGGCGGCGTTGGGCGTGCTCGCCGGGTCGAGCCACACGCGTCCAGCGAGCAGTGACAGCGGTACTGCCAATGCCAATGCGACGAGAAGGAGCGGGACGGGGCGTGTCACAGACTGTCCCTCACCGCCGCCAGCCGCCGCGCCAGGCGCGGAATGGTCGGCCCGCCGCAGTAGAGCAGGTTGGGTGCCACCTCGGCATAAGTCACGCCCTTCAACTTTCGCAGCGCCGGATGGTGCTGCTCGCGCCCGTCACCGGCAGAGAGGATCAACCGTGGCGGGTCGGCGAGGACGCGTTCGAGCGGGAGGTAGGCGCCCTGCCGCAGTCCGCGCGCCGCCGACTGGCTTGTGAACCCGGTGTGCACCATGAGGTTGGCGGCGAGCGCATTGCCGCCCGCGACGATGCCGCCCTGCTGCCACAAAATCGCCGAAACCGGCGGTCCGGTGCGCTGCGTCTCGGCCAAGGCAGCCTCGATCCGCCCGACCAGTGCCTCACCGCGCTCCGGGTGACCGGCGAGCTTCGCCAGCCGCCGGACCTGCGCCTCGCTGTCGGCCACGGCGAGATCGATCCCGACGGTCTCGACCCGCACGTCGAGCCGTTCGAATGCGGCGCGGGTGGCAGGGGCCATGAAGCTGTCGCCAACCACCACGTCAGGTGACAGCGCCAGCACTTCCTCGACCGTCCCGCCTGTAATGCGGAAGCGCTTCGCCTCCGCCAGCGGCAGGGAGGTGGCGCGCGGGTCATGGCTGTAGTGCGAAAGCGCCAGCAACTGCGCCCGGTCGGCCACCTCGGCAAGGATCGCGTCAGCGCAGGGATTGAGGCTGACGATTGTCGGGTGTTCGGAGGGCGCGGGCGCCGGTTGGGCACACCCGGCAATGGCCAGCGCGAGGACCGCGGCCGCTCGGATCATTCGAGCCGCGCTCCGACGAACACGCCGCGCCCCGGCGAGGCATAGCCGACGGCCGTCTGGTACTGCTCGTCCCAGACATTCTCGACGCGCCCGAACAGCTCGAAACGATCGCTGACCGGCACCCGTGCCGTCAGGTCGAGCGTGGCGTAGGGTGCAATCCGGACCGTAGCGGCCGCATCGTCGAAGCTGTGCGAGACCCAGCGCAGGTCCGCGCCGAGCACCGGGCCGCCGAAGTCGTATTCGACCGCGGCCGAGACCGCATGACGCGGACGACGAGCGAGCGGATTGCCCGTCGACCGGTCCTCGTTGTCGGCCAGGCTGTAACTACCGAGCAGGGTCAAGCCGTCGACCGCTTCGACCCCCGCCTCGACCTCCACACCCTGCGAGCGCGCCTTGCCGATGTTGTCGTACGTGCCGAACGGCCGCCCGGCGCAGATGCCGGTGGTCGTGCCGAAGCACGAGACGAAGCCGATCAAGTCCTCGCTGTCGCGGCGGTAAAGCGTCACCGCGGCATAGGGCCACTGCCCGCGACGGTGCCACATCAGGCCGAGGTCCATGCTGGTGCTCTGTTCGGGCGTCAGCTGGGCGTTGCCGTAGTCGGAGAGGAGCTGGAACAGGCTCGGCGCCTTGAACCCCTCGCCAACGCTGGCGCGCAGCCGAAGGTCGAGGGCGACCTCGTACGACAGGTCCGCGCCGAAGCTGGTCGCGCCGCCGAAATCCTCGTGCTCGTCCTGCCGCACGCCGGCGTGGCCCGAGAGCGGACCGTATTCGATGCCGAGCTGGACGTAGGTCCCGCCTATGCCCGTTTCGCGGCGCGCGTCGAACAGCGTCGAAAAACCGGTCCATTCGTAGCTGCCGCCAAAGTCGACCAGCAGCGGACCGATCGCGCGCCATTCGCCTGTCAGCGCCAGCCGGTCTGAGCGGCCGTGGGTGGTGTACGTCGGCGCAGAGCCGATGGCCGGATCGAAGCTGTCGCGCTGCGTATCGGACACGGCATAGCTGCCCGAGAGGTACAGCACCCCGCTGTCGTAGACCGCTCCGGCAGCGGTCGACCACTGGCGCGTCTCCTGCCGCTCGGCGGTGTCGGAGAGCGTGTAGCTCGGCGGCGGATAGCCGTCGATCTCGAGGTCGCCCTCGGCATAGCGCCCGCGTGCGAAGATCTCGAAGCTGTCGGAGAAGTAGATCCGTCCCTGCCCGTCGGCGCTCCACTGCTCGAACCCGTCGAGCTCCGTGCCGTGAGCAGCGCTGGAGAAACCGTCGGTCCGGTACCATCCCGCCGAACCGCCGAGGTAGCCGTGTTCGCCGCCCGCCCCGCCAGAGGCGGTAAGGTATGCGGTGTCGCGCGAGCCGTATTCGGCGCTCACCTGCACGCCGGACTCGGCAAGCGTCGAGGCCACCAACACCCCGCCGATGGCGTCAGAGCCCCAGATCGTCGAATTGGAGCCGCGCAGCAGCTCGATCTTGGCGAGGTTGCCCGCGGCAAGGTTGCCGAAATCGAACCCGCCGCCGGGCGCTGCCGGATCGGCAACCCTGACGCCATCGACCATCACCAGCAGTTGTTCCGGTGCTGCCCCACGCACACTGACGCCAGTGAAGCTGCCGGGAGCGCCGTTGCGGCTGAAGCTGACTCCGGGCGCACGCTCAAGAATGCGCGTGACGTCGTGGCCTTGCACGCTTTCGATCTCGTCGCGGCCGATGACGGTGACCGGTTGGCCCGTGTCTTCGATCTCGGTGCGCGTACCGGTTGCGGTGACCGTTATCTGCGTTTCGTCGGGCAAACGCAGGTCGGCGATGACGATCTTGACATCATCTTGCGCATAGGCGGGAATTGCCAGCGCCACGAAAGTCATACTGCATAGGTATTTACGCACAGAACCTCCCACACCTCACGAACCTGTCGCTCGTGGCGGGAAGGCCCTTGCGGAGCCGTCCTACGCTTGCTTCCGGTACACCCCGCCCGGCGCGGAACGACGTGTCACGATCAGGTCTCCTGGCTCGCCGGATCGTCGCTTGCCGCCCGCCTTCCCGCTTTCGCAGTGGCGCCTTGGACGGCTTGCTCCCCGGTCACAGTTGCGGGGGCAGCGCGGGCTTCGAACCCGCTTCCCTCGGGACGGTTTGACGCCGTCCCGGCCCGGTCTCCCGGGCGTTCCATGACACGGATGCGGGCGATAGGGCCAGCGCAGGCTCGGCGCAAGGCTAGCGGTTCTTAACACCCTGTTTTCCCCCGTCCCACCTCGGGACGACGCGCGCGCAGGTAATGCGCCATGCACAGCGCTCGCGTAGGCGCGCGGGACCGATGCCTGCTCCCGCTTCTTCCTGGCCTCCGCCCGAACTGATCGCCCGCCGCCGCGCCCGCGTCGAGCGCAGCCCGCTGGGCCGCTTGCGCACCTACCTGACGCACAGCAAGACCGGCATGCGGCTGCGCTACGCGGCAATCGCGGCGATCATCGCCTTCCCCGCCATGGCCGCGCCGGAGGCCTGGGGGCCCGACTTCGGCGATCCGGCCCCGGTCGAGACCGCGGCAATGCCGTTCGAAACCCCGGGCGAGAGCTTTCCAGGCTCGGCCTTCTACTACATGGACGACAGCGGTTATCGCCCGATGCCGGGCGAAAGCGACATCCATTCCGACGCCACCGCGATGATCGCTGCCGATGTTCCCGGCGACAGCGCAGGCCCGGCCGCCCGCTCCCTGCGCGCGATGGGCGGCGCCATCGACGAAGCTCGCGCGCTCAAGTGCCTGACGATGGCAATCTATTACGAGGCGGCGACCGAGCCCGATGCCGGGCAGCGCGCGGTGGCGCAGGTCGTGCTCAACCGCGTTGCACACCCGAGCTACCCCAACACGGTGTGCGGCGTGGTCTTCCAGGGGTCGGAGCGGCGTACCGGCTGCCAGTTCACCTTCACCTGCGACGGCGCCTTAAACCGCCAGCCGATGGCCGCGTTCTGGGATCGGGCAGGCAAAGTCGCGCGCCAGGCGCTGGCCGGCGCCGTCTACGCCCCCGTTGGTCTCGCGACCCACTACCACACCTTCGCCGTGCATCCCTACTGGGCCGACAGCCTGCAACGGGTGACGACGATCGGCGCTCACATCTTCTATCGCTGGCGGGGCGCCGCCGGGCAGTCGAATGCCTTCACCGTCGCCTATCGCGGCGGCGAACCGCTCGCCGCACCGCACCCACGCAGCTTCGATCCGATCCCGGCAGCCGAGACCGACCCGCTGGCCCTGGCGCGGACCTTCGAACAGACGCATCCGGCGTTGCAGCAGGGTGCAAGTTCGACCGCCCGCACCGCTTCGGTATCGGCACCCGACTACGCCGAGGCGGTCACGGCGCGGGGCGGCGATACTCTGTTCCGGGCCATCAACCTGCCACAGGGCGGCGGGCTTTCGCCCGAACTTGAACGCAGTGGACAATGGTTGCGCCAGCCCGGCACCTGATGCGAAGGCGGCGTGTAAGACGGTGGAAACCATTTCGCCACACGAACACTTAGCCGAGCGCAGCTAGGAAGGTCGTCCGATGCGCCTGACCGGCCGCATCACTGCTTGGACACAGACCGCATGAGCATCCGTTTTGCCGCCCCTCCGCAAGCCATGAGCGTCCGCCTGCGCGGCGCCCGGGCGCGTGCGGCAATCGCCCGGCCGGGCAACGACAACGGCATCGGCGAATCGACCGAAGCGATGTTGCGCGCCTCGCTGCGCCATTTCGCCGAGCACGGCCTTGCCGCCGCGGCCCATGCCCGGGCCAAGGCCGAAGCGGCGTGGTTCAACGGCGACAAGGAAGGCTATCGCTGGTGGCTCGGCATCTGCCGCACGCTCGACCGGCGCATGGCCCGCGAACTGGCGGCGCAAACCCGGGACGTAAGCTGAGCGGCACCGGTCGCCGCTTACGCAATGCCTAACCCGTAAATTAACCAATAAGTGACCTCTGGCCGCTACTCCGCATGCGAGCGAGGAGTAGTTTCGATTAAGCGCATCCTGGGCACCTTGACGCGAGGCATCGCCGGTGGCGAACGCGACCAGCTTGTACGCAACAAGCTGATCGGTTCGCTGTATGCCCAGCCGACCAGCCTCGCCATGGGTGCGCTCGGCGGTATCGCCGCCGCCGCAATCGCTGCCTACGAAACCAACAATTTCGCGATAGACGTGCTCGCGCTGGCGCTCGTCTCGCTCGCCGTCATCCGCGTGATCGCCTCGGCCTGGTTCGCTCACCACCTCGAAGATCACGAACAAAGCAGTGCGACCGCTGCCATCGTCTACGAAACCGGCGCGCTGAGCTACGCCTTCCTCGTCGGCATGATCGGTGCAGCGGTCCTGTGGTTCGACTTTTCCGCGCACTTGCAGACGCTGACGGTCAGCTACGCGCTGGTTTACGGGGTAGGCATCGCCGCGCGCAACGCAGGGCGCCCGGGAATGGCGATCGGCCAGCAACTGCTCACCGGCCTGCCGATCTTCATCGCCGCCCTCATGGTCGGTGACATTTCGATGTACGGCCTTGCCGGCATCATCGTGTTCCTGATTTTCGGCATGGGATCGGTGACGATGAACGTCTTCAAGGTCCTGCGCGAACAGATCCTCGCCGCTGCCGCCAGCGAGCGACTGGCCGACCAGATGCGCGTCCAGGCACGTACCGACGTTGTCACCGGCCTGCTCAACCGCGCCGGGCTCAACCACGAACTGGTCGAACTGCAGATGCAGCTTCCAGCGGACCAGAAGCTGGCGCTGTTCTGGCTCGATCTCGACCGGTTCAAGGAAATCAACGACACGCTCGGCCATGCGGTCGGCGACGGTGTCCTGGCCGAAGTCGCCCGCCGCATCATCGACACTGCGCCCGAAGGCGCGGTGATCGCGCGCTTTGGGGGAGACGAATTCATCGCTGCCTGCGCCGTATCAAACCGCAGAGATAGCGAACAGCTCGCCAGCGCGCTGATCGGCGACATCTCGCGCCCCTTCCGTATCGACGGCCACCGCGTCTCCAGTGGCGCCTCGATGGGCGTCGCGCTGCTGCCCGATGACGGGCCCGACATCGAGGCCATCATGCAGGGCGCCGATCTCGCGCTTTACCACGCCAAGGTCCACGGCCGGAACCAGTTGCAGTTCTTCGACCAGGCGATGACCCGCGATCTGGTTCGCAAGAAGGAAATCGAAAGCGAGCTGCGTGCAGCGATCCAGAAGGACGAGCTGTCGATCTTCTTTCAGCCGATCGTCGACCTCAAGACCGGCAGGATCCGCACGTTCGAAGCACTGGTGCGCTGGTTCCACCCGGAGAAGGGCGAACTGCGCCCCGACGAATTCATCCCGGTGGCGGAAGAGACCGGCGTCATCATCACGCTCGGCAACTGGATCACCGCGCAGGCTGCCAAAGCCGCGGCGCAGTGGCCCAAGGACTTGACTGTTGCCGTCAACCTCTCCCCATTGCAGATACGCGCGCCAGGGGCCGCGCTTGGCATCCTCAACGCCATCCGCGATGCCGGCCTCGAACCTTGGCGGCTCGAACTCGAAGTCACCGAAAGCTTGTTCATCGAGGATAGCGAAAACACTGAACGGTTCATGGAGGAGCTCTCCTCGCACGGCGTGCGCTTCGCACTAGATGATTTCGGAACCGGCTATTCCTCTCTCGGTTACATCAACCAGTTCCCGTTCAAGAAAATCAAGGTCGACCGCAGCTTCGTCTCCGGCCCGAACATCGGCCGCAAGAGCGATGCGATCATCCGCGCCGTGGCCGAAATGGGCTCGACGCTGGAGATGGACATCGTCGCCGAAGGCCTCGAGACAGTCGAGCAGGTCGAAGCGGTGCGCAAGGCCGGCTGCACGCTCGGCCAGGGCTACTACTTCAGCCGCGCCGTTCCCGACTTCCTCGCCGCCATGCTTATCTCGCAGGAGCGCGAGGACGGCGCCGTGACGCCGAACGGCAGCCGTCTCGCCGGCTGACCGGTGCCTACCCGCAAAATCTGTCGAATGGCCGGCCTCGATGCCGGAACCGAACGTGTGCCCGTTCGTCACCTTGTAGACACCGGGTTTGCACACTAATTGATATTGCGAACTGTTTGCAAAGATAATCGGGACATAGGGTAAATTGCCGGTTGTTTTGCCCCGGAACCACGCCTAGGGCGGGCCCCGGATTCGGGTGCGGCCCTACCACGCGGGATGCGGGGGCGCGCCAGGTACGAACACGAGCGCCCGCCCAGCGTGAAGGATCGAAGACCCCCATGGCCCGCAAGAAGATCGCCCTCGTCGGCTCCGGCATGATCGGTGGCACTCTCGCCCACCTCGCCGCCAAGAAGGAACTGGGCGACATCGTCCTGTTTGACATCATGGAAGGCATCCCGCAGGGCAAGGCGCTCGACCTCAGCCAGTGCGGCCCGATCGAGGGCTTCGATGCGAAGATCGCCGGCACCAACGACTATGCCGACATCGCGGGCGCGGACGTGGTCATCGTCACCGCCGGCGTGCCGCGCAAGCCGGGAATGAGCCGCGACGACCTGCTCGGCATCAACCTCTCGGTGATGAAGGCGGTCGGCGAAGGCATCAAGAACAACTGCCCCGACGCCTTCGTAATCTGCATCACCAACCCGCTCGACGCGATGGTCTGGGCGTTGCGCGAGTTCTCCGGCCTGCCGCACAACAAGGTGGTCGGCATGGCCGGCGTGCTCGACTCCGCGCGCTTCGCCACTTTCCTCGCCTGGGAATTCGGCGTTTCGGTCAAGGACGTGAACGCCTTCGTGCTCGGCGGCCACGGCGACACCATGGTCCCGGTCACCAGCTACACCACCATCAGCGGCATCCCGGTCAACGACCTCGCCAAGATAAAGGGCATCGCGCCCGAGCGTATCGACGAGATCGTCACGCGCACGCGCGGCGGCGGCGGCGAGATCGTGGGCCTGCTCAAGACCGGCTCCGCCTATTACGCCCCGGCCACCAGCGCGATCGCCATGGCCGAAGCCTACCTGGGCGACCAGAAGCGCATCCTCCCCTGCGCCGCCTATGTCGAAGGCAAGTACGGCCTCGACGGCCTCTATGTCGGCGTCCCGGCGGTGATCGGTGCCGGCGGCATCGAGGACATCGTCGAGATCGAACTGTCGGACGAAGAGGCGAGCAACCTCAAGGTCTCGACCGACGCGGTCGAGGAACTGCTGGTGGCCTGCAAGGGGCTCGATAGCAGCCTTGCATAAGGTCATTCTACTTTCCGGGCTTGCCGCAATGGCCGTTGGACTTCCTGCGGAAGCACAGGAACCTTCGGCCACGGTACAGACGATGAAGGGTGCCACCTCTTGCACGCTTTCGGCCCGCAAGGAAGGTGTCGATACCTCGCGCTTCGAAAAAGATTCAAGCTGGCAACGTGATCCGGACGGAAGCTATGCCGCAATCAACCTGCCTGTACGGGTAACATTCCCCGCCGACGCGGACGGTATTTCCCGAATCTGCGTAGTTGAGGCGACGCTTGCTTCACAAAAAGAGCAAAATGAAATGCGTACTGCGCTCGAGGTCTTGCTGAAACAAAAGCCGCTGGAACAGAAGGATAGCGTGATCTGGATGTTCGGTGGAGGAAAGAATGCCCGTGGCCTTCAATTCTTTCCTGACAACACGTCCAAGCAACCGCAAATCCGCTTCGTCGGCGCCGCATTCTAGGAGTTTTTGATGTCCATCCTCGTCGACAAGAGCACCAAGGTCATTACTCAGGGGATGACTGGTGACACCGGCACTTTCCACACCCAGCAGGCGCTCGACTACGGCACGCAGATGGTCGCCGGCGTTACCCCCGGCAAGGGCGGGCAGACGCACATCGGGCTGCCGGTGTTCGACACCGTCGCCGAGGCCAAGCACGCCACCGGGGCGACCGCCTCGGTCATCTACGTTCCCCCGCCCTTCGCCGCGGATTCGATCCTCGAGGCGATCGACGCCGAGGTCGAGCTGATCGTCGCCATTACAGAAGGCATTCCGGTGCTCGATATGGTGCGGGTGAAGCGCGCGCTTTCGGGCAGCAACTCGCGCCTGATCGGCCCCAACTGCCCGGGCGTGCTGACCCCGGGCGAATGCAAGATCGGCATCATGCCGGGCAGCATCTTCAAGAAGGGCTCGGTCGGTGTCGTCAGCCGTTCGGGCACGCTGACATACGAAGCTGTCCACCAGACCACCATGGTCGGCCTCGGCCAGACAACAGCGGTCGGCATCGGCGGCGACCCGGTCAACGGCACCAACTTCATCGACGTGCTCGAGCTGTTCCTTGCCGACGACGAAACCAAGTCGATCATCATGATCGGCGAGATCGGCGGCAGCGCCGAGGAAGAAGCCGCGCAGTACCTCGCCGACGAGGCAAAGAAGGGCCGCTCCAAGCCAACCGTCGGCTTCATCGCCGGACGCACCGCCCCTCCGGGCCGCCGCATGGGCCACGCCGGCGCCATCGTCTCGGGCGGCCAGGGCGGCGCAGACGACAAGATCGCCGCGATGGAAGCCGCCGGCATCCGCGTCTCGCCCTCGCCCAGCGAACTCGGCACCACTCTCGACGCGTTCCTCAAGGAACTCTCGTAACCTTCTTTCATTGCCTTCAAGGAACGCCCGATGGGTAACGAAGCGCAGAATTTCCTCCCCGAACTGGCCGGCCAGGACGGCCCGCAGCCCGGACCGAGCTGGCAGAACGCGCGCTGGCCGCTGACCGGCGAGGCCGGTGACTGGACCGACGCGCTCGATCCGACGACGCTCAAGGTCGCGGTCAAGGATGCCGCCGCGAAGGCCGGCAAGGCCATCGATGCAGGCGCGATCGAACAGGCAGCGGGGGATTCGATCCGCGCCATGCTGCTGATCCGCAGCTACCGCGTGCGCGGCCACCTTGCCGCCAACCTCGACCCGCTTGGCCTGTCGGAGCAAAAGCTGCCCGACGACCTCAAGCTCGACTGGCACGGCTTTACCGGTGCGGCGCTCGACCGCGAGGTCTACGTCGGCGGGACGCTCGGGCTCGAATGGGTCACCCCACGCCGTCTCGTCGAGATCCTGCGCGCCAACTACTGCGGCCACGTCGGCATGGAATACATGCACATCGCCGACGTCCAGGAACGCCGCTTCCTGCAGGAGCGGATCGAGGGCCCGGACAAGGTCATCACCTTCACGCCCGAAGGCAAGAAGGCGATCCTCTCTGCCGTGATCCGCGGCGAGGAATACGAGAAGTTCCTCGGCAAGAAGTACGTCGGCACCAAGCGCTTCGGCCTCGACGGCGGTGAATCGATGATCCCGGCGCTCGAAGCGGTGATCAAGTACGGCAGCCAGCTCGGCGTGCGCGAGATCGTTTACGGCATGGCTCACCGCGGCCGCCTCAACGTGCTCGCGAACGTGATGGCCAAGCCCTACAAGGTCATCTTCCACGAATTCTCCGGCGGCACCGCCAACCCCGAAGACGTCGGCGGATCGGGCGACGTGAAATACCACCTCGGCACCAGCACCGACCGCGAGTTCGACGGCATCAAGGTGCACATGAGCCTCGTGCCCAACCCCTCGCACCTCGAGGCGGTCGACCCGGTGGTGCTCGGCAAGGTTCGCGCTCAGCAGGCGATCCGCGAGGACCTCGCGGCGCACCAGGAAGTGCTGCCGGTGCTGATTCACGGCGACGCGGCCTTCGCCGGACAAGGCATCGTCTGGGAGTGCTTCGGCTTTTCCGGCGTGCGCGGGTACAACACCGGCGGTTGCCTGCACTTCGTCATCAACAACCAGATCGGCTTCACCACCAGCCCGCAGTTCGCGCGGTCGAGTCCCTACCCCTCGGACGTCGCCAAGGGCGTCCAGGCGCCGATCCTGCACGTCAACGGCGACGATCCCGAGGCGGTGACCTTCGCCTGCAAGCTGGCGATCGAGTACCGCCAGAAGTTCAAGCGCGACATCGTCATCGACATGTGGTGCTACCGCCGCTTCGGCCACAACGAGGGCGACGAGCCGAGCTTCACCCAGCCGCTGATGTACGCGAGCATCCGCAAGCACCCGCGCGTCTCGGACCTCTATTCCGAGCGGCTGAAGGAAGAAGGCGTCATCACCGAAGGCACCGCACCCGCGCTGCGCAAGGAATTCGACGACCTGCTGAGCGAGGAGTTCGAGGCCGGGCAGAACTACCTGCCCAACGAGGCCGACTGGTTCGGCGGGCGCTGGAGCGGTCTGCACAAGCCGGCCGACCCGGAAACGGCGCGGCGCAACGTCCACACCTCGATCTCGACCAAGCTGTTCGAGAGCCTCGGCCGCACGCTGACGACGATTCCCGACAGCCTGCACATCCACAAGACGCTGGCCCGCGTGATCGACGCCAAGCGCGAGATGTTCGCCAACGGCGAAGGCTTCGACTGGGCCACCGCCGAGGCGCTCGCCTACGGCAGTCTCGTCACCGAAGGTTTCGGCGTGCGCCTCTCGGGCCAGGATTCGGGCCGCGGCACGTTCAGCCAGCGCCACGCCATCTGGGTCGATCAGGAGGATGAGCACAAGTACATCCCGCTGACCACTCTGCCGCACGGCAAGTTCGAGGTCTACGACAGCCCGCTGTCCGAATACGGCGTGCTCGGCTTCGAATACGGTTTCGCCAGCGCCGACCCCAAGACGCTGGTGCTGTGGGAAGCGCAGTTCGGCGATTTCGCCAACGGTGCCCAGATCATCATCGACCAGTTCATTGCCGCGGGCGAAGCAAAGTGGCTGCGCGCCAACGGCCTCGTGCTGCTGCTGCCGCATGGTTACGAGGGCCAGGGTCCGGAGCACTCTTCCGCCCGGCTCGAGCGCTTCCTGCAACTCTGCGCCAACGACAACATCCAGGTCTGCAACATCACCAGCCCGGCGAACTACTTCCACGTGCTGCGCCGGCAGATGCTGCGGCCGTTCCGCAAGCCGCTGGTCATCATGACGCCGAAGAGCCTGCTGAGGCACCCGATGGCCAAGAGCAGCGCCTCCGAGTTCACGCAGGAAAGCCACTTCAAGCGCATCCTGTCGGACCGCAAGGAGATCCCCGACGACAAGGTCCGCCGGCTCGTCCTGTGTTCGGGCAAGGTCGCCTACGACCTGATGGAAAAGCGCGCAGCCGAAGAACTGGAAGACGTCTCGATCGTCCGCATCGAGCAGCTCTACCCGTTCCCGGGCGAGCCGCTGGCAGTGCGCCTCAAGCGGATGACCAACCTCGAAGACGTCGTCTGGTGCCAGGAAGAGCCGAAGAACAACGGCGCGTGGTTCTTCGTCGAAAGCCAGATCGAGCAGGCACTCACCGATGCCGGGCACGAAGGTATGCGCCCCAAGTATGCCGGGCGCGACGTTGCCGCCTCGCCGGCGACCGGTCTCGCCAAGCGTCACCTCGAACAGCAGGACGCGCTCGTCTCGCTCGCCCTCGGCATCGGCGACAAGGGCGAAGCCAAGCGCAAGCTCAGCACCAGTTCCAGCCGCAAGCCGGCGGGCAAGGGAAAGTAAGACATGGCCACTGAAATCAAGGTCCCCACGCTCGGTGAATCGGTTACCGAAGGCACGATCGCCGAATGGCTCAAGCAGCCCGGCGACGCCGTCGCCGCCGACGAGCCGATCGTCAGCCTCGAAACCGACAAGGTTGCGGTCGAGGTTCCCTCGCCCGTCGCCGGCGTGATCGGCGAGCTCAAGGCCAAGATCGGCGACACGGTCGAGGTCGGCGCGGTCATTGCCACTGTCGAGGAAGGCGCCACCGCCGCGGCCCCGGCCCCCGCTCCGGCCACGAGCCATGCCGACGACCCCGAGCAGGCCGCCGAGATCGATCGCGAGATCGAGGCGCTGCCCAAGGGTAACGAGCCCGAGGACCACACCGTCTCGATGTCGCCTGCGGTGCGCCGCGCGGTGCTCGAAGCAGGCGTCGACCCGACGCAGATCAAGGGCTCGGGCAAGGACGGCCGCTTGACGAAGGAAGACGTGCTCGCCGCGGCCGCCGCCAAGAAGGCCGCGCCGGCCCCGAGCACCTCCGCCCCGGCCCCTGCGCCCGCGCCTGCCCCCGCACCAGTGGCATCCGGCGGACGCCACGAGGAACGCGTGAAGATGACGCGCCTGCGCCAGACCATCGCCCGCCGCCTCAAGGGCGCGCAGGAAGAGGCGGCGCTGCTGACCACCTTCAACGATGTCGACATGACCGCGGTGATCGAGGCCCGCGAGGCCTACAAGGACCTGTTCGCCAAGAAGCACGGCATCAAGCTCGGCTTCATGAGCTTCTTCGCCAAGGCGAGCTGCCTGGCGCTGAAGGACATCCCCTCGGTCAACGCCTACATCGACGGCGACGAGATCGTCTATCACGACTACGTCGACATCTCGGTCGCGGTCAGCGCGCCGAACGGCCTCGTCGTGCCGGTGGTCCGCAATGCCGATGCGATGAGCTTCGCCGAAATCGAGCAGTCGATCGCCGACTACGGCCAGAAGGCCAAGGACGGCACACTCACCATGCAGGACATGCAGGGCGGAACCTTCACCATCTCCAACGGCGGCGTGTTCGGTTCGCTGATGTCGACCCCGATCATCAACCCGCCGCAGAGCGCGGTGCTCGGCCTCCACCGCATCGAAGACCGCCCGGTCGCCCGCAACGGCCAGGTCGTGATCCGCCCGATGATGTACATCGCGCTCAGCTACGACCACCGCATCATCGATGGCCGCGAAGCGGTGACCGCACTCAAGATCATCAAGGAGGCGATCGAGGATCCCATGCGGATGCTGATCGACCTGTAAGTTCCGTCACCCCAGCGAAAGCTGGGGTCGCGTGCCGCAAGGTACGACTCATGCTGAAGGAGATCCCAGCTTCCGCTGGGATGACGACTGTATGGCTGAATACGACTACGACGTCCTCGTCATCGGTGCCGGACCCGGCGGTTATGTCGCGGCGATCCGTGCGGCACAGCTCGGGCTGAAGACTGCCTGCGCCGAAGGGCGCGAGACGCTCGGCGGCACCTGCCTCAACGTCGGGTGCATTCCCTCGAAGGCGATGCTGCACGCATCGGAATACTTCGAGGCGGCAAAGGGCGGCGCGATGGCCAAGATGGGCATCGAGGTCACGCCCAAGCTCAATCTCGGCAAGATGCACGAACAGCGGATCGACGCAGTCGGCGGGCTGACCAAGGGCGTCGAATTCTTGTTCAAGAAGAACAAGGTCGACTGGAAGAAGGGTTACGCCAGCTTCGTCGACGCACACACGGTCAAGTTCGGCGAAGAAACGGTCACCGCCAAGGAAGTAGTCGTCGCCACCGGCTCCTCGGTGACTCCGCTCCCAGGCGTCGAGATCGACAACTCGAAATTTGTGGTCGTGGACTCCACCGGAGCGCTCGAACTGCCCAGCGTACCCAAGAAGATGGTCGTCATCGGCGGCGGCGTGATCGGGCTCGAGCTCGGCTCGGTCTGGCGTCGTCTCGGCGCCGAAGTCACCGTGGTCGAATTCCTCGACCAGATCCTGCCCGGCATGGACGGCGACGTCCGAAAGGAAGCCAACAAGATCTTCAAGAAGCAGGGCATCGAGTTCAAGCTCGGCACCAAGGTCACCGGCTGCACCGTCAAGGGCAAGAAGGCGACGCTGACGATGGAGCCCGCCGCCGGTGGCGCTAGCGAAACGCTCGAAGCCGACTGCGTGCTCGTCTCGATCGGCCGCAAGCCCAACACCGAAGGCCTGGGCCTTGAGAACATCGGCCTGGAGACCAACAATCGCGGCCAGATCGAAGTCGACCACGAATTCCGTACCTCGGTCGCCGGCGTACGCGCGATCGGTGACGTGATCCCCGGTCCGATGCTCGCTCACAAGGCCGAGGACGAAGGCATCGCGGTCGCCGAGTGGATCGCCGGACAGACCGGCATCGTCAATCACGACGTCATCCCCTCGGTCGTCTACACCTTGCCCGAGATCGCCGGCGTCGGCCTGACAGAAGAACACGCCAAGGAAGACGGCGAGATCAAGGTCGGCAAGTTCCCGATGATGGCCAACAGCCGCGCCAAGACCAACCACGAGCCCGACGGCTTCGTGAAGATCATCACCGATGCCGCGACCGACCGTGTGCTCGGCGTGTGGTGCATCGCCTCTGTAGCCGGGACGATGATTGCCGAGGCGGCCGTTGCGATGGAATTCGGCGCCACCAGCGAGGACATCGCCTACACCTGCCACGCCCACCCCACGCACTCCGAAGCGATCAAGGAAGCGGCGATGGCGGTGACCGGCAAGCCGATTCACGTCTGACGCGGGCCTGAGGGTGGTCACATTCCGCGACCGCCTGCCAGCCCTCGCCGCGCTGACCGTGCCGGTCCTCGCGGGAATGGCGTGGATGGCGGCCTTCGACGCGCCGGACAGATACGTTCTGCTCAACAGTGTGGCGCTGGCCGTCGCGGGTTCCTGGATGCTGTTCGGCCGCGCGCCGGAGAAGCCGTGGACACGGCGGGCACTGACCCTTGTGCTCATCGCCTGGCTCTTCGTGCCGCTTGCGACCGGCCCGCACGTCAACGGCATCGCACGGTGGGTTTCGCTCGGGCCGGTGACGCTTCACGCCGGAATGCTGGCGATCCCTCCCCTTGCCGTGCTGGCGGCGCGCGACCCGGACTATGCGCCGCCGATCCTGCTCGGGGCGCTGTTCGCTGCGCTGCTCCAGCCCGACGCCGCTACGGGCTTCGCCATCACCTTCGCCGCGGTCGGCCTGCACCACGTAACCAAGGACTGGAAAGTCGGCGCGGCAAGCGTGATCGGCTTCTTCGCTGCCATCTACATGGCGCTGCACGGCGAGTTGCCGCCGCAAGAGTTCGTCGAGCGTGTTCTGCAGGACGCCGCCGGAGAGAGGCTCGAATTGGCGATTGGCCTCGCTGCTGCATTGGCGATCGGCTATTGCCTCATCCTGTGGACCGCGCCGCTCGCCCGTCACGAACGGTTTGCCCTTGCCGGTTCGTTGTTCGGCTTCATCATCATGGCGATGATGTCACACTACCCCTTCCCGCTCATCGGCCACGGCGCCGCGCCGATCCTCGGATACGGCATCGCGCTCGGCCTCGTCAGGAAAGTTGCATAATGACCCTGCGACCATTCCACCTCGCGTTCCCGGTCCATGATCTTTCGGCAGCGCGGGCATTCTGGGGTGGCACCATGGGCTGCCCGGAGGGACGCTCGTCGGACGAATGGGTCGATTTCGACTTCTACGGACACCAGATCGTCGCCCACCTCGCCCCCGCGCGGCCCGCGCAAGCATCGAACCCGGTCGACGGGCACGACGTGCCGGTTCCCCACTTCGGCATCGTCCTGACACTGGAAGACTGGAAGGCGCTGGCCGAGCGGCTCAGCGCCGCCGGAACCAGGTTCGAGATCGAACCTTACATCCGCTTCGAGGGCGAGCCGGGCGAACAGGCGACGATGTTCTTCAAGGACCCGAGCGGCAACGCCATCGAGATGAAGGCCTTTGCCGACCTCGGCCAGCTCTTCGCCACCGATTGACCGCCGGGCAAAATGCGGTATTTGCGCCGCCCGTGAGCACGACCTGCATCCGCACTGCCGCATCCACCCGCCAACAAGCGGGCGATCGGGTGCGCGTGTGCCAGGTTCGCGGCTAGCCGCAGCTTTCGCCTCACATCCGCACCCGGCCCTCCCGGCCGGATGCATGACGGCCGGACTCCCCATTCCACAAGGATCCGTCCGATGACCACCGAAAACGAAATCGAACACATTGCCCGCAGGATGCTGGCACGCACCCTGCCCAAGCCGGAATGGACGCACCGCGCCCATTTCGCCGCAGCGCTGTGGCTACTGCGCTTTCCAGAACACTTGCCCGAAGATGGCATGCCCGCCGCCATCCGCGCCTACAACGAGGCCACCGGAGTGGCGAACACCCCAAGGAGCGGTTTTCATGCGACGATAACCGAAGCCTCGCTGCGCGGCGCGGCGGCCTGCCTGGCCGACTGGCCAGGCGCGCCGCTCGGCGAAGTGCTGGATGCCTTGCTGGCGTCGGAACTGGGAACCTCGCGCTGGCCGCTCACCTACTGGAGCGAAGGCCGGCTGATGAGCCCCGAAGCCCGGCGCCACTGGGTCGAGCCCGATATCCTGCCGCTGCCGTGGCCAGAACGAACGGCGGTACTGGCGGGCGCGGGCCGCGCAGGCTAGCAACCCGCCATGGCCAAACAACGCATGATGCTCCGCTTCGCTCGCTGGCACATCTGGCTCGGTTGGCTGGTCGGCGTACCGGTCCTGATGTGGACAGTTACCGGACTGGTCATGGTCACGCGACCGATCGACGAAGTGCGCGGCGATGCCCTGCGTGCCCCGCCGACGGCGTTGCAGACCGGAGCCTTCACCCTGCCCGACTTCGGCGAGCCGGTCAGCAAGGTGGAGCTCGTCCAACAGCTAAGCGGGCCGGTGTGGATCGTCACCACGAGCGACGGCGGGCACTTTCGCTACGATGCCGCCAGTGGAGTGGTGCTGCCGCCCGTCATCGAAAGCGAAGCCCGGAAAATCGCGAAGCAGGTCTATGCCGGCGACGCGGAACTGCAGACGGTGTCCTACATTCCATACGACGAGGTTCCGCTCGAAGTCAGGCAGCCGATCAACATCTGGCAACTCCACTATGCGGACGGGACCAACCTCTATCTCGAGGCGGCGACCGGGCAACTCCTCGCGGTTCGCACGGGATGGTGGCGCATCTACGATTTCATGTGGGGCCTTCACATCATGGACTTGCAAGGGCGCGAGAACGCGCACGGCACGGTCATCATCGTCTTCGCCACGCTGGCGATGCTGGGAGCGTTGCTCGGTTGCATCCTGATGTTTCGGCGGCGCAAGGCCCGGGTGAAGGCGTGACCCTACCCGTCCTCCCACCGCTACTCGACCTCACCGGAACCGCGGTCTTCGCGCTGACCGGCGCGCTGATCGCGGCGCGGCTGCGGCAAACTTTCGTGACAATGGCATTCTTCGCGCTCGTGACCGGCGTCGGCGGCGGCACGGTGCGCGACCTCCTTATCGGAGAGCCGGTGTTCTGGCTGCACGATCCATGGGTCGCGCCTGTAATCTTGGCGACCGCACTTGTTGCCTGGTTCACGCCGAGCACCTGGTGGGCGGGCAAGCTGCTGTTGTGGGGCGATGCAGCTGGGCTGGCCGTTTACTCGGTGCTCGGCACCGCCAAAGCGTTGGCTTTCGACGTGGCGCCGCTACCCGCCGCGATCGTCGGAGTGATATCGGGCTGCGTCGGCGGGATCATCCGTGATGTCCTAGCCGGGCAACCGTCGATCCTCATGCGGCCCGAGCTCTACGTCACCGCCGCAGCACTTGCGGCGACGCTTTGTATGGGCGGCACGCTGATGGGCCTGCCGCAGGGGCTGGTCTGGAGCCTGGCCGTACTGGCCGGATTCGTGCTGCGCGGCGCGGCAGTCCTCTGGAAGATCGAACTGCCCGCCTATTCGCGCGACGCCTGAAGCTGTTCAGCCGCCAGTATCGGTTTCGGCGCCGCTATCGTCGCCAGTCCACACCGGGCGGTCGTCCTCCTCGCCGGGAAGCGCGGTGCCGGGTGTGCCAGCGAATGCCGGGGCTGCATCCTGCGCCGTGCGGGCTTGCTGGTAGACGTCGTCGCTGTACTGGCGATCGGGACCGATGGCATCCGTGCCTTGCCAGCCGCCGATGTCGAGCTCGCGGAGGCGGCCCTCGTTGTCGATCCGGCAGGTGAAGTCCTGCCCGCCCGCGAGTTTTCCCGAAACCGTCCAGCCCTCTCCGTTGCGATTGGCACCGTCGACGGTATCGACACGGTCCGGCCCGCGCTCGACCTGGCCGACGCACATGTTCACCGCGCTGTCGAGACCGCGGCCGTCGCTGGCGTAGCTCGAACGATAGCCCTGGCGATCCTGCGGATAGGGCGGCGGCGGAGGAACACGCTCGGCGCGATCCTTCTTCGAAGCGGCTCCCGCAATCGCAGCGATTCCGCCAAGGATCAGCACCCCAGCGAGCACGTCACCGGCATCGACCCGGTCGCGGTGATGGTAACGGCGGCCCCAGTTGTTGGCCGAATCCTCGTGATAAATCTCGGGCCCGCCGACCGGTAATTCGAGTGCGGCGGCCGGCGTGGCAAGCAGCGAAACAACCGCGGCGCTTGCGGCGGCGGCATGGAAGCGACGGAACAAGGCCATGAGGGCATCCCTCCTCAGAAACCGTGCGGCGAGTCGCCGCTCAGCGTGGATGAACCGAACTATTCAATGCAGGCTTGCAACTGCCTGAACCGTTTTAAGTAATTGCGGCAAAGGCCCCGAACCGGGAATTTGCATTCCGTTGCCGGGGCCCCGCCCTGCATCTCCAGCCTCACAGGCCGCGGATGCCGTGATAGTCGAGGTCGACGACCCGGCCGTAGCGCACTTCGCAATTGAAGCTGCCGCTGTCGTAGCCGTTGTAGCGGCTGTTGTAGCCGCGATAATCGTTGCCCCAGCCACGGCGCCAATCGCCGTTTCGGGTATTGACCGCAATCCGGCCCCTGACCTTGTATCCATGGTTCTTGCGGTCGATGTCGCGGATGTCGGTCACCTTGGCGCGGCCGCCGTAGCTGTAGCGGTTTGCGTTGCGTTCCGCGGCGCGGACGCACTGTTCTACCGCTTGTCGTGAATTGCCGCCGCGGTGGTAGCCATAGCCGGCGCGGTAGCGCTCGTTGCCGCGATAGGGGTAGTCGTCACGGCGAAATTCGCGATCATTGCTCGTTGCAGAGGCCACTGCGGCTATACCGCCGATGATCAGCGCCCCGGCGATGATGTCACCGGCATCGATGCCGTCGTGATCGCGGTCGCGGGCCATGGCGGGAGAGGCCGAAGCCAGCGCCATCGCGCCGGCCGCGACGGTGCCGATCATGCCCCTGGCGAATGTTCCGGTGATGGTCTTCATGGTCTGCCCTTTCGCTATGCGGGAGCTTGACTGCTCCTCGATATGGGAAGGTCTAAGCCGTGTGCCGTGAGACGACGCTGAACTCGCTCGTTAGCTCTTGTTCAGCTTTATAGGGCTTTATATGAACGCATTAATGCGCCCCACACGAACGAAAAAGGGCCGCGAAACCAATCGGTTCGCGGCCCTCTTTGGTTCGATGCGAGGCCGATCAGGCTTCGTCGAATTCCATTTCGTTCACGACCGGGCCCGAATCCTGACCCTTGGCGTCCTCGTCGCGGTCGACGAGTTCGATCACCGCCATCGGGGCCGCGTCGGAGGCACGGATGCCGGCCTTGACGATGCGGGTGTAACCACCCTCGCGATCGGCGTAACGCTCGGCGAGGACGTCGAACAGCTTCTTTTCCTGCGCGTCGTCCATGATCCGGGCGTGCGCGAGGCGACGATTCGACAGGCCGCCGCGCTTGGCCAGCGTGACCAGCTTCTCGACGTAGGGGCGCAGTTCCTTCGCCTTGGGCGTGGTGGTCATGATCTGCTCGTGCTTGATCAGCGCGGCAGCCATGTTGCGCAGCAGGGCGGCGCGGTGGCCCGACTTGCGCTGCAGCTTGCGGCCGGAAATGCCGTGTTTCATCTCAGATACTCCGTTCGTAGGGGGCCCGTGTCAGGTAGCCCGATGCAGGCCGGAAGGAGGGGTCCGGCCCATGCCCCCGTGCGGCAAGTTAGCCCAGCAGTTCCTGCTCGAGCTTCTTGGCCATCTCTTCGATGTTCTCCGGCGGCCAGCCGGGGATGTCCATGCCGAGGCGCAAGCCCATCGAGCTCAGGACTTCCTTGATCTCGTTGAGCGACTTGCGGCCGAAGTTGGGCGTGCGGAGCATCTCGGCCTCGGTCTTCTGGACCAGGTCGCCGATGTAGATGATGTTGTCGTTCTTCAGGCAGTTGGCCGAACGCACCGACAGCTCCAGTTCGTCGACCTTCTTGAGGAGGTAACGGTTGAGCTGGTTGGCGTCGCTCTCTTCCGGCTGCGCCGCGACACCGATCATGGTGCCCTGCGGCTGCGGAATGCCGTCCTCGAAGTGGACGAACAGCGTCAGCTGGTCCTGGAGGATCCGCGCGGCGTAGGCCACGGCGTCTTCCGGGGTCACGGTGCCGTCGGTCTCGACCGTCAGGCTGAGCTTGTCGAAGTCGAGCTCCTGCCCGACGCGGGCGTTCTCGACCTTGTAGCTCACCTGGCGGACCGGCGAGTAGAGCGAGTCGATCGGGATCAGGCCGATCGGAGCGTCGACCGGACGGTTCGACACGGCCGGGACGTAGCCCTTGCCGCTGTCCGCGGTCAGTTCCATGTTGAGCGTCGCGCCTTCGTCCAGGTGGCAGATCACCAGGTCGGGGTTGAGCACTTCGATATCGCCGGTCACGGCAATGTCGCCGGCCTTCACTTCGGCCGGGCCTGTGGCGGAAAGCTGCAGGCGCTTGGGGCCTTCGCCTTCCATCTTGAGCGCGACCTGCTTCACGTTGAGCACGATGTCGGTCACGTCCTCACGCACGCCGGCGAGCGACGAGAATTCGTGCAGGACGTTCTCGATCTTGATCGAGGTGATGGCTGCGCCCTGCAGCGAGGACAGCAGTACGCGGCGCAGCGCGTTGCCGAGCGTCAGGCCGTAGCCACGCTCGAGCGGCTCGGCGACGAAGGTGGCCTTGCGCTTCTTGTCGCCGCCTTCCTTGACCTCGAGCTGGTTGGGTTTCTTGAGTTCCTGCCAGTTCTTCATGTTGACGGACATGGACTTCCCCTAAAGGTGTTTGTCTTGTGGCATCGACCGCGGAGCACTTGTGTGCCGCCGCCGATGCGAATTTCTGTGCGGCTTGCGCCGCGGCAGGTTCGAATCAGACGCGGCGGCGCTTGGACGGCCGGACGCCATTGTGCGGGATCGGCGTCACGTCACGGATCGACGTGATCGTAAAGCCGACGGCCTGGAGGGCGCGCAGTGCGCTCTCACGGCCCGAGCCCGGGCCCTTGATCTCGATTTCAAGGGTGCGGACGCCGTGTTCGGCGGCCTTCTTGCCGGCGTCGTCCGCGGCCACCTGGGCGGCATACGGGGTCGACTTGCGGCTGCCCTTGAATCCCATCATGCCCGCGCTGGACCAGCTGATCGCATTGCCCTGCGCATCGGTGATGGTGATCATGGTGTTATTGAAGCTGGCGTTCACGTGCGCGACGCCACTGGTGATGTTCTTGCGTTCCCGCCTGCGGAGGCGCTGAGGTTCACGAGCCATGGTTCGTATCCTGTCCTAATCTCTTCTCGAAGAAGCGCTGCCCGAGGCCGCGCTTACTTCTTCTTGCCGGCGATCGGCTTGGCCTTGCCCTTGCGGGTGCGCGCGTTGGTGTGCGTGCGCTGGCCACGGACCGGAAGGCCCTTGCGATGGCGCAGGCCGCGGTAGCAGGCGAGGTCCATCAGCCGCTTGATGTTCATCGCGGTGTCGCGACGGAGGTCGCCTTCCACGGTGTAATCGGCGTCGATCGTTTCACGGATTTGCAGCACTTCGGCGTCGGACAGGTCCTGCACGCGGCGGCTGTGATCGATGCCGAGCTTGTCGGCGATCTTCTTGGCCGTCGTCGGGCCGATTCCGTGGATATAGGTTAGCGCGACGATCACGCGCTTATTGGTGGGGATATTGACCCCGGCAATACGAGCCACTTACTTCTCCATGCTCCACAGGGGATGGCCAAATGGCGCCCCTATCTCATCGCGTTTGCTTCGAAACACCGGATTGCCTGGACGGCAAAAAGCCCGGATGGGGCGCGCACATGGCTGCCGCCTGCCGGACTGGTCCCGATTTCTCGAATGTGGGGCGCTTAGGGCGATTCGCAAGGCCCGTCAACAGCAGAAAGGGCGCAAAGCACTTTGCTTCGCCCCGGCGATGATCGCAGCCCCAGCGATCGCTTGCCAGTCTATAGCCTTAACCTTTGCATTGGTCAAAATCAGTCTCAGGGTTTGCCCGTAGCCAACCGATCAAATTGTTCCCCTATGACGCCTTCGACGACCGGCGCGAGACCTTCGAGGGGAATGTCGGAAACACCGCTCACCTTGTAGGTCCAGACCAATTTGGTGCCCTCGCCTGCCGCTTCGAGCGTCACCGTGAGAACACCCAGCAACGATTCCGACTGCAGCGGGCCGAGCGTCCCGGTCATGCGCAATCGCTGGCCGGGCGCGGCGTAGATGATCCGCATGTGCTCGACCGATCCGCCGTCTGGCAACGCTTCGCAAAAACATCCTCCCGCGCGCGGATCGAGCGAGAAGTTGGCCGCGTCGCCCGACCAACTGTGCTCGGCGCTCCACCAATCTGCGATGTGGATCAACTTACGCCAGGCCTCGGCAGGAGGCACGCCGAGAGTCTCGGTGCGGGTTACGGCAAATCCGTCGGGAGAGGTCCGCAGAACCTCGGCGGCAGCAGGTTGGCAGGTCAGCGCGAGCACCCCTCCAAGGGCGAAACTCGCGATCCGGATCATCCCCGGAGGACCTGTTCGATTTCGTCGGTCACCGCATCCATCTCGGCCATGCCGTCGACACGAGTGACGATGCCCCGCGCCTCGTAGATCGGAAGGATCGGCGCGGTCTTGCCGCGATATTCGGCCATTCGCGTACGCACGGTTTCCTCGTTGTCGTCGGGACGACGCTTGAATTCGGTGCTTCCGCATTTGTCGCAAACGCCCTCGACCTGCGGGAGCTTGTACTTGTCGTGATAACCCTCGCCGCACTTGGCGCAGGTGAAGCGACCGGTGATGCGTTCGACCAGCGCGTCCTCGTCGACATCGAGTTCGATAACGTGGTCAAGCTTGCGGCCGTGCTGGTCGAGGATTGTATCAAGCTGCTCGGCCTGAGCTGCTGTGCGCGGATAGCCGTCGAAAATCGCGCCGACGTGGTCGCCCATCGCGGTCAGTTCGGCATCGATCAATTTGCTGACGATCGCGTCGCTGACGAATTCGCCGCGTTCCATGATTGCCTTGGCTTCGAGGCCGACCGGCGTCTCTGCCTTGACCGCGGCGCGCAGCATGTCGCCGGTCGAGAGCTGGCGCATGCCGTGATGCTCGACCAGGCGCGCGGCCTGTGTGCCCTTGCCCGCACCGGGCGGTCCGAGGAGGATGATATTCAAACGCCTGCCCCCATTTGCGCTGCGCTTTAGCGCAGTCGGCCCTTGAGCTTTGCCTTCTTGATAAGGTCACCGTACTGGTGAGCCAACAGGTGCGACTGGATCTGGCTAATCGTGTCCACCGTAACGTTGACCACGATCAGCAGGCTCGTGCCGCCGAGGAACAGCTGGACGCCGGTTTCCTTGACCAGGAGTTCGGGCGTGACGCAGACCAGAGTCAGGTACAGCGCGCCGATCACCGTGATCCGGTCGAGCACGTAGTCGAGGTATTTCTCGGTGTTCTTGCCCGGACGGATGCCGGGAATGAAGCCGCCGTTCTTCTTCAGGTTCTCCGCCGTCTCCTCGGGGTTGAACACCACCGAAGTGTAGAAGAAGCAGAAGAAGATGATGCCCAGCGCATAGAGCGCCATGTACAACGGCTGGCCGCGTCCGAGGTACTGATTGAGTGTCTGCACGATATTGTAGAACATCGAATCTGTGTTCATCGAACTGCCGGCAAACTGGGTAATCGTCAGCGGCAGCACGAGCAGCGAGCTGGCGAAGATCGGCGGGATGACCCCCGCGGTGTTGAGTTTCAGCGGCAGGTGACTGCGATCGGCCTGCATCATGCCCTTGGCGCTGGCGCGCTTGGGATACTGGATCAGCAGGCGGCGCTGGGCGCGCTCGACGAAGCAGATGAAGATCACGAGCCCGACGATCACGGCGATGATCGCGACGATCGCGAACATGCTGACCGAGCCGGTGCGGCCGCCTTCGAACAGATTGGCGGCGAAGGTCGGGAACTGGGCGACGATGCCCGCCATGATGATCAGCGAAACACCGTTGCCGATGCCACGGCTGGTAATCTGCTCACCCAGCCAGAGCAGGAACATGGTCCCGCCAATTAGGTTGATGACGGCAGTAATCTTAAACAGCATGCCCGGGTTGATGACCGCCTGCAGACCGCTCGATGCGCCGTAGGCCTCGAGACCGGTAGCAAGGAACCAGCCCTGGACCGCGCACAGCAGCACCGCGCCGTAACGGGTGTACTGGTTGAGCTTCTTCCGCCCCGCCTCGCCTTCCTTCTTCAGCGCCATCAGCGAAGGATGGAGCGCGGCGGCGAGCTGCACGACGATGGAACTGGTGATATAGGGCATCACGCCGAGAGCGATCAGGCTCATGCGTTCCAGCGAACCGCCCGAGAACGTGTTGAACAGGTCGAGGATGCCGCCGCGGGTCTGGTCGTATAGGGTTTCCAGCACCAGCGGGTTGACGCCCGGAAGCGGCACGAAGCTGAGGAAGCGGAATACGACGAGCGCACCGACGGTAAACCAGATGCGCTGCTTGAGCTCGGTCGCCTTGCCGAAGTTGGCGAGGCTGAGATTGCTGGCGAGATTGTCGGCGCGTGATGCCATCGTCTTGCAAATGCCTTAACTGAAGGCGCCGGATCTGCCCCGGCGAGGACCCTGTGAACGGCCCATATAGGATGCGGGCGGGATCATGTAACCCCGCCCGCTCCGATAGTACCGATTACTTCTTGGCTGCCTTGTTGGCTTCGCGGCGAGCGGTCTTCTTTTCGTGCTCGCTTACCTTCGGGGCAGCGACCTCGACGGTGCCACCGGCCTTCTCGACCGCAGCGATCGCGCCCTTGCTGGCGCCGTCGACCTTGAAGGTCACCTTGGTGGTCAGCTCACCCTTGCCGAGGAGACGGACGCCGTCCTTGCCGCCACGCGCCAGGCCGGCGGCCTTGAGCGCTTCGTGGTCGATCGGCTTCTTGGCGTCGAGCTTCTTGGCGTCGATGAACTTCTGGACCATGCCGATGTTCACCTCGGCAAAGTCCTTCCCGAACGGGTTGTTGAAGCCACGCTTCGGCAGGCGCATGTGGAGCGGCATTTGGCCGCCCTCGAAGCCCTTGATGGCCACGCCCGAACGGCTCTTCTGGCCCTTCTGGCCGCGGCCGCCGGTCTTGCCCTTGCCCGAGCCGATACCACGGCCGACACGCATGCGCCCCTTGCGGGCGCCTTCGTTGTCACGGAGATCGTTAAGTTTCATAGTGTGCACTCGCTTTCGCTTTTGTCGCGCTGATAGGGTGTGCCCGGCACACAGGCCGGGCACTGGATGATCAGTCGACCACCTGGACGAGATGCGGGACCTTGGCGATCGCGCCGCGCACCTCTGGGGTGTCCTGGCGTTCGACGACCTTGTGCATCTTGTTCAGCCCCAGACCGATGAGGATCTGGCGCTGGTGCTCCGGGCGGCGGATCGGCGAACCGATCTGCTTGATCTTGATGGTCTTCTTGTCGGCCATCGTCATTACTCCGCGATAGCGGCGGCGTCGGCTTCAGCCTCGGCCTCCGAAGCGCCACCACGGCCAAGCAGGTCGACGACCTTCTTGCCGCGACGCTGCGCGACCGACTTCGGCGAAGTCTGGTCCTGCAGCGCCTCGAAGGTGGCGCGGATCATGTTGTAGGGGTTCGAGGTGCCGATCGACTTGGTGACCACGTCGTGGACGCCAAGGCTTTCGAACACAGCGCGCATCGGGCCGCCGGCGATGATGCCGGTACCCGCCGGAGCCGTACGAACGTTGACCTTGCCGGCACCGAAACGGCCCTTGCCGTCGTGATGCAGCGTGCGGCCTTCCTTGAGTGGCACGCGGATCATCTTCTTCTTGGCCGAAGCGGTCGCCTTGTTGATGGCTTCCGGCACTTCGCGAGCCTTGCCGTGGCCGAAGCCGACGCGGCCCTTGCCGTCACCGACCACGACCAGCGCAGCAAAGCCGAAGCGCTTGCCGCCCTTCACGGTCTTCGAGACGCGGTTGATGTGGACCAGCTTCTCGATCAGCTCTTCGCCGCTGTCTTCGTCACCGCGGTTGCGACGATCTTCGCGCCCACGGCCACGGCCGCCGCGCTCTCCGCGCTCGCCTCGATCGTTGCGACCACCACGGCCACCACGGCCGCCACGGCCTTCGCGCTGCGGGGCCCCGTCGGCAGCCGGAGCTTCCTCGGTCGCTACTTCAGCAGCCGGAGCCTCTTCGGCAGCGGCTTCCACAGCCGGAGCTGCTTCCACCACGGCCTCTTCGACCTTGGCTTCGGTCTCTTCGGTTGTTTTCTTGTCAGCCATCGTCAGAACTCCAGCCCGCCTTCGCGGGCGGCATCGGCCAGCGCCTTGACGCGGCCATGGAACAGGTAGCCGCCGCGATCGAACACGACGGTGGTGACGCCGGCCTTTTTGGCCGCCGCGGCGATGTCCTTGCCCACCTGGCTGGCAGCACCGATGTTGGCGCCCGAAACCTTGCCGCCCAGCGTGCTCGCTGCGGCGACGGTCCGGCCGTCCTTGTCGTCGATGATCTGCGCGTAGATGTGCTTGCCGGTGCGGTGCACCGACAGGCGCGGCTTACCGCCAGCGCGGCTCTTGAGCGCGGTCCGCACTCGGCGGCGGCGGCGTTCGAAAAGGGAAAGCTTGGCCATCTTACTTCTTCTTCCCTTCCTTGCGGAAGATGTACTCGCCACGGTACTTGATGCCCTTGCCCTTGTAGGGCTCCGGCTTGCGCCAGCGGCGAATTTCGGCGGCGAACTGGCCGACCGCCTGCTTGTCGATACCGCTGATCTCGACCGTGGTCTGGTCGGGGGTCTTGACTTCGAGGCCTTCGGGCACGTCGAGGTTGACGTCGTGGCTGTAGCCGAGCTGCAGCTTCAGGGTCTTGCCCTGGGCCTGCGCACGGTAGCCGACGCCGGTGATCTCGAGAACTTTGGTGAAGCCCGCGGTCACACCCTCAACCAGGTTCGACACCAGCGTGCGCTGCATGCCCCAGTGGTTGCGCGCGGCGCGCGTGTCGTTGGCCGGCTTGACCGAGATCTCGCCTTCCTCGACCTTGTAGTCAATCAGGTCCGACAGGCCGAGAGTGAGGGTGCCCTTGGGTCCCTTCACCGACAGCGTGTCGCCCTCGATATTGGCGGTGACGCCACTCGGGATCGTCACCGGCTTCTTGCCGATGCGGCTCATCAGAACACCTCCGCCAGCACTTCGCCGCCGACGTTCTGGGTGCGCGCTTCGTTGTCCGAAAGCACGCCCTTCGGCGTCGAGACGATGGTGATGCCGAGACCGTTGCGGACATTCGGCAGTTCCTTGGAACCCGAATATACGCGGCGGCCAGGCTTGGAGATACGGGCCACGTGCTTGATCGCGGGCTCGCCTTCGAAATACTTCAGTTCGATCCGCAGCGCCTTGTGCTTGCCGGTCGAGTCCTCGGAATAGCCACGGATGTAGCCTTCGCGCTGGAGCACTTCCAAAACGTTCGCGCGCAGCTTGGACGCCGGCGAAAGGACGGAGTCCTTCTTCGCCTGCTGGCCGTTGCGGATGCGGGTGAGCATGTCACCCAAGGGATCGGTCATAGCCATCTTGTGATCCTCACCAGCTCGACTTGGTCACGCCCGGGATCAGGCCCTTGTTGGCCTTGTCGCGGAGCTCGATCCGGCACAGGCCGAACTTGCGGTAGTAGCCGCGCGGGCGGCCGGTGGTGGTGCAGCGGTTGCGAATGCGCGTCGGGTTACCGTTGCGCGGCAGCTCCGCCATCTTGAGGCGCGCCATCAAACGCTCGGTCTCGTCGACCGACTTGTCGTCCGCGATAGCCTTCAGCTTCGCGTACTTGGCCGCATACTTCTTGACGAGCTTCTTGCGCCGCTCGTTCTTGTTGATGGAACTCAGTTTCGCCATGGACTTAAGCTCTCCTGAAGCGGCTTACGCCGCCTCCTTCTCTTCGGCCTGCTCGGCCGGGAACGGGAAACCGAAAAGACGCAGCAGTTCACGCGCCTCTTCGTCGGTCTTGGCAGTGGTCGTGACGATCACATCCATGCCGCGGACCTTTTCGATACGGTCGTAGCTGATCTCGGGGAACACGATCTGTTCCTTGAGACCCATCGCATAGTTGCCGCGGCCGTCGAACGACCGCGGGTTAAGACCGCGGAAGTCGCGGATGCGAGGCATCGCGATGGTGACGAGGCGGTCGAGGAACTCGTACATGCGCTCGCGACGCAAGGTCACCTTGCAGCCGATCGGCATGCCTTCACGCAGCTTGAACTGCGCGATCGACTTCTTCGCCTTGGTGATGACCGGCTTCTGACCGGCAATCAGTTCCATTTCCTCGGCAGCGGTCTGGACCTTCTTCTTATCCTGGCTCGCCTCACCCACGCCCATGTTGAGCGTGATCTTCTCGAGCCGGGGCACTTCGAGGCGATTGGTGTAACCGAACTTCTCGGTCATCGCCTTGACGATGCGGTCCTCGTACTGCTGCTTGAGGCGCGGGGTGTACTTATCAGCCATCGATGGTCTCCCCGGACTTCACGGCAACGCGCACCTTCTTGCCGTCCTTCTCTTCGAAGCGGACGCGGGTAGGCTTGCCGTCCTTCGGGTCGGCAACGGCGACCTTGCTGATCGCCATGGGAGCGGGCGAACGGTCGATGCCGCCCTGCGGATTGGTCTGCGTCGGCTTGCGGTGGCGCGCCGCGACGTTGATCCCGTCGACAACGACCTTGCCTTCCTTGGGCATGACCTTGGTGACAGTGCCGGTGCGGCCCTTGTCCTTGCCGGACAGGACGACGACGGAGTCACCCTTCTTGATCTTCGCGGCGGCCATCACAGCACCTCCGGAGCGAGCGAGATGATCTTCATGAAGCCCTTGGAGCGCAGTTCGCGCACCACCGGGCCGAAGATACGGGTGCCGATCGGCTCCTCGCTCTTGTTCACGAGAACCGCGGCGTTGCTGTCGAAGCGGATAACGCTGCCGTCGGGGCGGCGCACGTCCTTCTTCGTGCGAACGATGACCGCGCGGTGCACGTCACCCTTCTTCACGCGGGCACGCGGCTGCGCCTCCTTGACGGAGACGACGATCACGTCGCCGACGCTCGCGGTCCGGCGCTTCGAGCCACCCAGCACCTTGATGCACTGGACGCGCTTCGCGCCGCTGTTGTCCGCGACGTCGAGATTGGATTGCATCTGGATCATCGATCCGGTTCCTTCTCACTGGCTTGCCGGAACAAGTCCGGCAGTCCCTAACGTCAAATCAGTTGCTTGCCGCCTCGACATCGAGATCGGCTTCGACTGCCTGCACACCGCCGGCCTGGACCCGGTCGAGGACCGCCCAGGTCTTGGTCTTCGAAATCGGGCGGGTCTCTTCGATCCGCACGATGTCGCCGGGGTGGTACTCGTTGGCCTCGTCGTGGGCGTGGTACTTCTTCGAGCGGCGGATGATCTTCCCGTACAGCGGGTGCTTCACCTTGCGCTCGACAAGCACGGTCACGGTCTTGTCGGTCTTGTCGGAAACGACGGTCCCGATCAGGATACGCTTGGGCATCGTCTGGTTCCTTACTTCGCCGCCACGCGGGCGCGTTCGCCCTGCAGCGTCTGGATGCGGGCGATCTCGCGGCGCACTTCACGGATGCGCGCGGGACCCTTGCCCTCAAGCTGGTTGGTCGCGGCCTGGAAGCGCAGGTTGAACTGCTCCTTCTTCAGCTCGACCAGTTGCTGGCTGAGCTGGTCATCGCTCTTGGCGCGCATGTCTTCGGTCTTGGTGGCCATCATTCGCCTCCCAGGTGCGAGGTGTCACCCAGGCGGGCAACGACCTTGGTCTTGATCGGCAGCTTCATCGCCGCGCGGCTGAAAGCCTCCGCGGCGAGCGGGCCGGGAACGCCGTCGAGTTCGAACAGGATGCGGCCCGGCTTAACGCGAGCAGCCCAGTATTCGATCGCGCCCTTGCCCTTGCCCTGGCGGACTTCGGCCGGCTTCTTCGACACTGGCACGTCGGGGAACACGCGGATCCACAAGCGTCCCTGACGCTTGATGTGGCGCGTGATCGCACGGCGCGCGGCCTCGATCTGGCGCGCGGTGATCCGCTCGGGCTCCATCGCCTTCAGCCCGTAGGAGCCGAAATTGAGCGCGGTGCCGCCCTTGGCGTTGCCGTGAATCCGGCCCTTGAACGCCTTGCGGAACTTGGTTTTCTTCGGTTGCAGCATTGTCTCTACTCAATCCAGCAATCAGCGGGCCGGGCGGACGCCGGAGGTCTGAGCCTCCATCATCAGCCGGTCCTGAGCGGTCGGGTCGTGGCCGAGGATCTCGCCCTTGAAGACCCAAACCTTGATACCGATGATGCCGTAGGCGGTGAGCGCCTCGGCTTCGGCGTAATCGACGTTGGCGCGCAGTGTGTGGAGCGGCACGCGGCCTTCGCGGTACTGCTCGACGCGGGCGATTTCGGCGCCGCCGAGACGACCGCCGCACATCACCTTGATGCCTTCGGCACCGAGACGCATGGCCGACTGCATCGCGCGCTTCATCGCACGACGGAAGGCAACACGGCGAACCAGCTGGTCGGCGATGCCCTGAGCGATCAGCTTGGCATCGATTTCCGGCTTGCGGATCTCGACGATGTTCAGCTTCACTTCGCTTTCGGTCATCTTCGACAGCTTGAGCCGCAGCTTCTCGATGTCGGCGCCCTTCTTGCCGATGATGACACCCGGACGGGCGGCATAGATCGACACTCGGCACAGCTTGGCCGGACGCTCGATGACAACCTTCGAGATCGCCGCCTGCGGCAGGCTCTCGAGGATGTACTTGCGGATCTCGATGTCTTCCTTGAGCAGCTGCGCATAATCGCGGCCCTCGGAGTACCAGCGGCTGTCCCAGGTACGGTTGATCTGCAGGCGCAGGCCGATCGGATTGGATTTATGACCCATGATCAGGCCTCCTCTTGCTCGCGGACGACGATCCGCAGCCGGCTGAACGGCTTCAGGATACGGGTGGACTTGCCACGACCGCGCGTCGCGAAGCGCTTCATGGTTATCGACTTGCCGACCGAAGCTTCCGCCACGACCAGAGCGTCGACATCCAGGTTGTGGTTGTTCTCGGCATTGGCGATCGCCGAAGCGAGCACCTTGCGAGCGTCAACCGCCATCGCCTTCTTCGAGAAGGCGAGGATGTTCATGGCCTCTTCGGCCTTCTTGCCGCGGATCAGGCCGGCAACGAGGTTCAGCTTCTGCGCGGAACCACGGATCGTGGTACCGACAGCCAGCGCCTCGTTGTCGCCGACGCGACGGGGGGCTTTCTGCTTGCTCATCAGCGCTTACCCTTCTTGTCGGCGGCGTGACCCGGGAAATTGCGCGTGGGCGCGAACTCGCCGAGCTTGTGGCCGACCATATCCTCGTTGACGGACACGGGAATGAACTTCTGGCCGTTGTAGACGCTGAACGTCAGGCCGACGAAATCCGGCAGGATCGTCGAACGGCGCGACCAGGTCTTGATCGGCGCGCGGCCGCCAGCTTCCTGGGCGGTCTGCGCCTTCTTCAGCAGGTGAAGGTCGACGAAAGGACCTTTCCAGACGGAACGAGCCATGTCCGATTACCTCTTCTTCTTCGCGTGACGCGAACGGATGATCATCTTGTCCGTCTGCTTGTTGTGACGGGTCCTGGCGCCCTTGGTCGGCTTGCCCCACGGGGTAACCGGATGACGGCCACCCGAGGTGCGGCCTTCACCACCGCCGTGCGGGTGGTCGACCGGGTTCTTGGCCACGCCGCGGGTCAGCGGACGGCGGCCCATCCAGCGCTTGCGGCCGGCCTTGCCCAGGTTCTGGTTCTGGTTGTCGGGGTTCGACACCGCACCGACCGTGCCCATGCAGTCCGAACGCAGGTAACGCTGCTCGCCCGAGTTGAGGCGGACGATGACGAGACCACGGTCGCGACCGACCAGCTGCACGTAGGTGCCCGCCGAACGGGCGATCTGGCCGCCCTTGCCCGGCTTCATCTCCACGTTGTGGCAGATGGTGCCGACCGGCATCTGGCCGAGAAGCATGGCGTTGCCCGGCTTCACGTCGACGCGCTCGCCGGCGATGACCTTGTCACCGACTGCGATGCGCTGCGGCGCGAGGATATAGGCCAACTCACCGTCGTCGTACTTGACGAGCGCGATGAACGCCGTGCGGTTCGGGTCGTATTCGAGCCGCTCGATGGTGCCTTCTACGTCCCACTTGCGGCGCTTGAAGTCCACATAGCGGTACTTCTGCTTGTGACCGCCCGCGATACCGCGGCTGGTGACGTGGCCCTTGTTGTTGCGGCCACCGGTCTTGCGCTTGCCTTCCGTGAGCGACTTGACCGGGCTGCCCTTGTAGAGGCCCGACTTGTCGACAAGGATGAGGCCGCGGCGCGCCGGGCTCGTCGGATTATAGTGCTTGAGTGCCATTGTTCCTGCCCTCAGATCCCGCTGGTGACGTCGATCGAGTCACCGTCTTTCAGGGTGACGACCGCCTTCTTGACGTCGGTGCGCTTGTAGGGACGGCCCTTCCAGCGCTTGCTCTTGCCCTTAGTCACGAGCGTGTTCACGCCGGTCACGGTCACGTCGAACAGGGCCTCGACCGCAGACTTGATCTGCGGCTTGGTGGCGTCGTTCGCGACCTTGAACACCACCGCGTTATGCTCGGAAGCCATGGTCGACTTCTCGGTGATGTGCGGAGCGAGGATCACGTCGTAGTGACGGGCGTCGATTTCCTGCTTCTTAGCCATTGAAACGCGCCTCCAGCTTTTCGACCGCGGCCTTGGAGAGGACCAACGTGTCATGCTTCAGGATGTCGTAAACGTTGGCGCCGGCGGCCGGCAGGACGTTTACGCCCGGCAGGTTGCCCGCAGCCTTCTTGAAGCTGTCGGTCACCGCTTCGCCGTCGATCACCAGAACCTTGCCGTTCCAGCCGTTCTTGCCGAAGGTTTCGGCCAGGGCCTTGGTCTTGGCGTCTTTCAACTCGAGGCTGTCGACGATCACGAGACCGTCCTTGGCCTTAGCCGAGAGCGCCATCTTCAGGCCGAGGGCACGGACCTTCTTGTTGAGCGACTGCTCGAACTCGCGCTTGCGCGCACCGTGGGCCTTACCACCGCCGATGAACACGGGAGCACTGCGGTCGCCATGACGAGCGGTACCACCACCCTTCTGGCGACCCCACTTCTTGCCCGTGCGGGCCACGTCCGAACGCTCACGCGTCGGGCGGGCGGTTCCGCGGCGGTTCTCGAGCTGCCAGGTGACGACGCGGTGCAGGATGTCGGCACGCGGCTCGACACCGAACACGGCGTCGTTGAGCTCGACGTCACCGGCGGCCTTGCCGTCGATTTTCTGGACCTTCACCTTCACGGCTCAGCCCTCCTTGTTTTCGTCGGCTGCGGGCGCATTGCCCTCAGCTTCGTTGGTTTCGCCAACCGCGGGAGTGGTCTCGTCACCGGCGCCGGCCTGCTGCTCTTCGAGAAGCTGGACCTGCATTTCGGGGGAGACCTCCGGGTGAACTTCGTGCTCGGCGGCGTGCTCCACCATGCCGGCCGGAGCTTCCTCGTGCTCGGGGAGATGCTCACCCTTGGCCGAGAGGATCGCACCGGGGAACGGCGCGCCTTCGGGAATCGGCAACTTCACAGCGTCGCGAACCAGCAGCCACGAGTTCTTCGTGCCGGGCACCGAGCCCTTGACGAAGATCAGGCCGCGGTCGGCGTCGGTGCGCACGACTTCGAGATTCTGCTGGGTGCGCTGACGGTCGCCCATGTGGCCGGCCATCTTCTTGTTCTTGAAGACCTTGCCCGGATCCTGGCGGTTACCGGTCGAACCGTGCGAACGGTGACTGACCGAAACACCGTGGGTGGCGCGAAGGCCCCCGAAGCCCCAACGCTTCATGGCGCCGGCGAAGCCCTTGCCCTGCGTGTGACCGGTGATGTCGACCTTCTGGCCGGCGATGAAATGCTCGGCCGAAATGGTCGCGCCGACGGGAAGGAGACCTTCCTCGTCATCGACGCGGAATTCGGCGACCTTCATCTTCAGCGGAACTTCGGCCTTGGCGAAGTGCTCACGCTGCGGCTTGTTGACGTTCTTCTGCTTGGCCTCGCCCGAACCGACCTGAAGCGCGACGTAACCATCACGCTCGGCGGTGCGATGCGACACGACCTGGCAATTTTCCAGCGCCAGGACGGTGACGGGCACGTGGCGGCCGTCCTCCTGGAACAGGCGGGTCATCCCGACTTTTTTCGCGATCACGCCAGTGCGCATGATCCAATCTCCTTACAGAGGCCTGTCGGGACCATCCCGAGAGGCTTGCCAGCCCGATTGTCATGCGTCGCCCCGTCCGGGCTGAAAATTGCTCACCCTTGCGGGAGAGCGAGACGGGGGACGCTTACCCGGCAAATGCCGGAGGTATCCCTAAGTCCGCGAGCCTTGCGGCCCGCATCGAAATCAAGCCAGCTTGATCTCGACGTTCACGCCGGCGGCCAGGTCGAGCTTCATCAGCGCGTCCACGGTCTGGGCGTTGGGCTGCACGATGTCGAGCAGCCGCTTGTAGGTGCGCACCTCGAACTGCTCGCGCGACTTCTTGTCGATGTGCGGGCCGCGGTTCACGGTGAACTTCTCGATGCGCGTCGGGAGAGGAATGGGACCCCGGATCAGCGCGCCCGTGCGACGGGCGGTATCGGCGATCTCACCAGTGGCCTGGTCGAGAACGCGATGGTCAAACGCCTTAAGGCGAATGCGAATATTCTGGGCTTCCATGTCCTGTACCGATGCGAAAGAGCCAAGCGAGCCGTTTCCGGTCCGCAAAAAAGAAAGGCCCGCCCCGCTTTGGTCCGGAGTTCCGGAACGGGCGGCCTTCCCTGAATTCTTTTCGACAGAGACGAATCTCCGTCTGTGGGCGGGCCTATACGTATGTGCCGGCGACCTGACAACCCCGAAAAACGGCAAATTCCAGCTGAACCTGACGACTTTCGGCGGAGCGTTCCACCGGCGGCGCGAGCCGCAAAGGAAAGGGCCCGACTCTCCGTAGAGAGCCGAGCCCCAATCCTGTAGCCGAAGCTTACTTCGTGATGCTCGAGACGACGCCCGAACCCACGGTGCGGCCGCCTTCACGGATCGCGAAGCGCAGGCCTTCGTCCATCGCGATCGGCGCGATGAGCTTGACCGAGATCGTAACGTTGTCGCCCGGCATGACCATCTCGACACCCTCGGGGAGGATGACTTCGCCGGTCACGTCGGTGGTGCGGAAGTAGAACTGCGGGCGGTAGTTGGCGAAGAACGGCGTGTGACGGCCACCTTCGTCCTTCGACAGCACGTAGACTTCAGCGCTGAATTCGGTGTGCGGGGTGACCGAGCCGGGCTTGGCCAGAACCTGGCCACGCTCGACATCGTCACGGCCCGTGCCACGAAGCAGCGCACCGATGTTGTCGCCGGCTTCGCCGCTGTCGAGCAGCTTGCGGAACATTTCGACGCCGGTGACCGTGGTCTTCTGCGTGTCGCGGATGCCGACGATTTCGACTTCGTCGCCAACCAGAACCTTGCCGGTCTCGACACGGCCGGTGACGACGGTGCCGCGGCCCGAGATCGAGAACACGTCTTCGATCGGCATCAGGAACGGCTTGTCGACGGGACGGTCGGGCTGCGGGATGTATTCGTCGACGGCTTCGATCAGGGCAACGATCGAATCCTTGCCGATGGCATCGTCACGGCCCTCGAGGGCGGCCAGGGCCGAACCCTTGACGATCGGAATGTTGTCGCCGTCGAAGTCGTACGAGCTGAGCAGCTCGCGAACTTCCAGCTCGACGAGCTCGAGGATTTCCTCGTCGTCGACCTGGTCGACCTTGTTCATGTACACGACCAGCGCCGGAACACCGACCTGACGGGCGAGCAGGATGTGCTCGCGGGTCTGCGGCATCGGGCCGTCGGCAGCGTTCACGACCAGGATCGCGCCGTCCATCTGGGCGGCACCGGTGATCATGTTCTTCACGTAGTCGGCGTGACCCGGGCAGTCGACGTGCGCGTAGTGACGGGCAGCCGATTCATACTCGACGTGTGCGGTCGAGATGGTGATGCCGCGCTCGCGCTCTTCCGGAGCCTTGTCGATGTTCGCGAAATCGACCGCGGCGCCGCCGTTCAGTTCCGCCATCACCTTGGTGATCGCGGCGGTCAGCGTGGTCTTGCCATGGTCGACGTGACCGATGGTGCCGATGTTGCAGTGCGGCTTGTTCCGCTCGAATTTTGCCTTAGCCATTTTGCTTATAACCTCTGTCTGTCGAATTGAATTTCATCAGGCCGGAAACGGCACCCGGTGAATCAGGCGCCGCCCCTAGACGCTTGCCAATCCTTAGGCAAGCTTCTCCTTGACCTCTTGCGCCACGTTCGCCGGAACCTCGTCGTAGTGGCTGAACTGCATCGTGTACTGAGCGCGGCCCTGGGTAAACGAGCGCAGTTCGTTGACGTAACCGAACATGTTGGCCAGCGGCACGAAAGCCTCGACCACCTGTGCGTTGCCGCGACTGTCGGTGCCCTGGATCTGGCCACGGCGGGAGTTCAGGTCGCCGATCACGTCGCCCATGAAGTCTTCCGGCGTCACCACCTCGACCTTCATGATCGGTTCGAGGAGCTTGATGCCCGCCTTCTCGGCCACTTCGCGCATTGCACCGCGGCCGGCAATCTCGAACGCGATCGCCGAGGAGTCGACGTCGTGGTAGGCGCCGTCGTACAGCTCGATGGTGAAGTCGATGATCGGAAAGCCGACCAGGTAACCGCTCTCGGCCTGCTCGCGCATGCCCTTCTCGATCGCCGGGATGAACTCGCGCGGGATGTTGCCGCCCTTGATCGCATCCTCGAAGATGATGCCCTGGCCGCGTTCACCGGGGGTGACCTTGACCTTGACGCGGCCGAACTGGCCCGAGCCGCCCGACTGCTTCTTGTGGGTGTAGTCCACGTCCACCGGCTTCGCGAGCGATTCACGGTAAGCCACCTGCGGCGCGCCGACGTTGGCTTCGACCTTGAATTCGCGCTTCATGCGATCGACCAGGATGTCGAGGTGGAGCTCGCCCATGCCCTTGATGATCGTCTGGCCCGATTCATGGTCGGTCGAGACGCGGAACGAGGGATCTTCGGCCGCGAGGCGGCTGAGGGCGATGCCCATCTTCTCCTGGTCGGCCTTGGTCTTGGGTTCGACCGACAGCTCGATGACCGGATCGGGGAACTCCATCCGCTCGAGGATGATCGGCGCGTTCTTGGCGCAGAGCGTGTCCCCGGTGGTGGTTTCCTTAAGGCCGGCCAGCGCGACGATGTCGCCGGCGAAGGCTTCATCGATGTCCTCACGGCTGTTGGCGTGCATCAGCAGCATGCGGCCGACCTTCTCGTCGCGGTCCTTGACCGAGTTGAGGTAGGAGCCCTTCGAAAGCTTGCCCGAGTAGATGCGGGTGAAGGTCAGCGAGCCGACGAACGGGTCGTTCATGATCTTGAACGCCAGCGCGGCGAACGGCGCATCGTCGCTCGACGGACGGCTGTCCTCGATGTCGGTGTCCGGCTTCACGCCCTTGATCGCCGGCACGTCGAGCGGGCTCGGCATGTAGTCGACCACGGCGTCGAGCAGCGGCTGGACGCCCTTGTTCTTGAACGCCGAGCCGCAGGTGATCGGAACGAAAGCCTGCGCCAGCGTGCCCTTGCGGATGAGGCGCTTGAGCGTCGCGGCGTCCGGAATCTCACCTTCCAGGTAAGCTTCCATGACGTCGTCGTCCTGCTCGACTACCGTCTCGATCATCTTCTCGCGGTACTCGGCGGCCTTGTCGGCCATGTCCGCGGGGATATCGACATAGTCGAACTTCGCGCCGAGGCTCTCGTCCTGCCAGACGATGCCGCGGTTGTTGACGAGGTCGATCACGCCCTTGAGGTCGCTCTCCGCGCCGATCGGCAGGTAGAGGACCAGCGGCAGCGCGCCGAGGCGGTCGATGATCGACTGGACGCAGTAGTAGAAGTCGGCGCCGGTGCGGTCGAGCTTGTTGATGAAGCACATCCGGGGAACGCGGTACTTGTCGGCCTGCCGCCAGACGGTCTCGGACTGCGGTTCCACGCCGGCGACGCCGTCGAACACGGCGACGGCACCGTCGAGCACGCGCAGCGAGCGTTCGACTTCAATGGTGAAGTCGACGTGCCCGGGGGTGTCGATGATGTTGATGCGGTGCTTCGGGCCCTGGCCGTCCTCGGCCTGCCAGAAAGTGGTCGTCGCGGCCGACGTGATGGTGATGCCGCGCTCCTGCTCCTGCTCCATCCAGTCCATGGTCGCGGCGCCGTCGTGGACTTCGCCGATCTTGTAGGACTTGCCGGTGTAGTAGAGGATGCGCTCGGTCGTCGTGGTCTTGCCGGCGTCGATGTGCGCCATGATGCCGATATTGCGATAGCGCTCCAGCGGATACTCGCGGGCCATGGAAAATTCCTCGGTTCGTATTGGGGGCCCCTGCGAAGGGTCGCGCCCCATATAGTTAATAATGTGACCGGTTGAAGACCGGATCCTTCGACAGGCTCAGGATGAGCGGGTGAAGGAGCCGGCCTGCAATCCGCCCGCCGTTACCAGCGGTAGTGGCTGAACGCGCGGTTGGCGTCGGCCATGCGGTGGGTATCTTCCCGCTTCTTGACCGCGTTGCCGCGATTGTTGGCCGCATCCATCAGCTCGCCCGAAAGGCGCGCCGACATGGTGGTCTCCGGACGGCCGCGCGCGGCCGAGATGAGCCAGCGGATGGCCAGCGCCTGGGCACGCTCGGGGCGAACCTCGACCGGCACCTGGTAGGTGGCGCCGCCGACACGGCGCGAACGCACTTCGACCTGCGGCTTGATGTTGTTCAGCGCGTCATGGAACAGCGCGATGGGGTCGGCCTTGGCCTTCGCCTCGACGGTTTCGAGCGCGCCGTACACGATCTTCTCGGCGGCGGACTTCTTCCCGTCATACATCAGGTTGTTCATGAACTTCGACAGCACCTGATCCCCGAACTTGGGATCGGGCAGGATTTCCCGCTTCTCGGGACGACGACGACGTGACATTTCTATGTCTCCAAAAATCTCTGACCAGTCACCCCGGACTTGTTCCGGGGCGGTGCTTCACTTCAGGCGGCACGCGCGGGAGAAGGAAGCACTGGCCCGGACCATCCCGGATTAATTCCGGGACCGGGCTGACAAGTGGGAAAACCTTACTTCGGACGCTTGGCGCCGTACTTCGAGCGGCTCTGGCGGCGGTCCTTGACACCCTGGGTGTCGAGCACGCCGCGCAGCACGTGGTAACGCACACCGGGAAGGTCGCGCACACGGCCGCCACGGATCAGGACCACGGAGTGCTCCTGCAGGTTGTGGCCCTCGCCGGGGATGTAGGAAATGACCTCGCGCCCGTTGGTTAGGCGAACCTTGGCCACCTTGCGCAGCGCCGAGTTCGGCTTCTTCGGGGTCGTGGTATAGACACGGGTGCACACGCCGCGCTTCTGCGGGTTCTGCTCCATCGCAGGGACCTTGGACTTGGCCTTCTGCGGTTCGCGGCCCTTGCGGACCAGCTGGTTGATCGTCGGCATTAAGACTTTCTCTCTTCACCGTTTGGTGGCGCCACAAACGCGAAGGTGAAGAGAAAGAGGATCGCACTGCCCCGTTAACCCGGTTCACTTCCGGGTCACCCCGGATTTATTCCGGGGCAAGGCTGACAAGAGAGCCGCGAAAGGCGACCATCTTGCTTCTTGCGAGCCTGAAACACTCCACCCGAACACGAACGCCGGGTTACTTTGACGGCTGCCCCAAGCTCCCGAAAGGCCCCCTTTCGGGAGCGCAGCCCCTGCGAAGGCAGGGGCCGGTGGCCTTTCAGAAGAGCCAATAGAAAAGAGCCTCGGCACACGCAGAGTTTCCTCTGGCACCAGGCCCCCGGGACATAGCCGGCAATGTTCAGCTCTATCTGCCCGAGCGGGGTCAGACCCCGGTTCGGATGGGCGCGCCTTTAGTGGGAGTTGTGGTGCGGGTCAAGGGAGACGGCATATCAGCTATGCGCCCTAATTTCGGTAATTAGGGTCGTTTTTTTGAATACCTGATAGCGGACCGTCTGCTTTTCTTGGCTAAGAAGCTCAGCCAATGGCAACTATCGGAAAGAAAGCAGACATCGGCGAACTTGGGCCGCTAGATGGACATCATCAATTGTCATGGATTTCCGCAGGCTTCTAGCAAAGCTAGGCACAATGCACCAACGAACTCATGCCGGACGCGTGTTAGTTGCCATCGGGAGCCAGGTAGATTCGCGCGCACCATGTTTCGTAGCAAATGGTGCTCACGCCCTCGTCCTGGCCGTTCGCCGTGTCAATCGCGGCGGTAGCAACGGATTGGAGGGCAATGAGATCCGGACGAATTCCGACACTTCCGAGCATATTTCTCACGGTCGACTGAACCAATTGTCGACTGAGCGAATCCCGGTGGCGGTCAACGACGATCACCACTTCGGGAACCTGATTGCCGTTCAAGCCGGGTGTTGACGAAAGGGAAGTGGTAAATCCGTCCGCCGCCATCGCGGAAGTCGATATAGATGCCAAAAGGGCAACCAGGCCATGCCACCGCTTCACCGAAAGTCTCCTCATATTTTCATGTTTGGATCGGTTCAGCCAAGAATTGCGGCTGAACCGATGCCATTCGTCAAAATTTGAACGCCAGTTTTGCACTGAACTTCTGCAGACGATCCTGACCACCTTTCTCAAGGTCGTAGTTCACGCGCGCCTCGAGCTCTTCGGACAGGTCGAGGATCATGCCTAGACCGTAGGTCGGCAACGAATCCTCACGATGCGATGTGACTTTGGTGAAGAAACTGCTGTCGTAGCCCTCGGCCATGCCGGCCCGCATGTGCAGGTCGCCGATGCGGAAGCGGTAGCCGAGTTCGGCATAGGTGCGCACGCTGATCTTGCCGAGGCTGAAATGCTTGCCGATTTGCGCCGCAGGACGGAAGTCGAAGACTGTATTGGTGGTCGGCGCGACCGTCAGGTTCATGCTACCCGCGCCATCTTCGGTATACCCGTAATTGTGCAGCACCGACATATCCGCATCGATCAGGGTCGTGACGTCGATAAAGCCGAGGTCAAAGAGGTGCCCACCGCGCAGGCGGGTAGTGAAGGTCAGCGCCTCGTGCTCGGAGTTGGCCGTCAGTGTCTCGCCGCCGAGTTCCACCGGGAGTGTGACGCTGCGCGTGCCATCGGCCCAGCTGTACGACCCCAAGACGGAGAGCGATGCGAAGTTGCTGTCGGTGTTGTACTTCAAGATGGCGCCGAGGCCGACACGCGATCCTTCGCTCAGCGCGGTGGCGCTGGTGAAGCGCGTGTCTTCGAAAACGCCGCTCACGCCGAGGTGGACGCGATCGTTGATGGTGAACTGGCGCCCGAGCGCCAGACCGCTGGCGTGGTCCTTTTGCGCCCCATCGAGATGCTCATTGTCGCGCCAGATATACTTGGCCCAATAGCACTCGCCCTGAACGATCGGATTGACGGAGGCCATGCGCGTATCGCCGCAGCTCTGCAGGTCGTTCAATGCCGCCTGGATTGCAGTGGCGTCCGACTGGGCGGTGCCGTAGTGGAGCGACGGCTCGATGATCGTCAGTTCATCCTGCAGGCGCTGGAGATCAGTCTCGTTGGCGCCCATCAGGAGATATTTGACGAGATTGTCGTCTGACGTGACCGTCGTGTCGCCTGTCGCATAGGCATCGACTTGCGCGTTGGCGAGCGTGGCCATCTGCGCGAAATTGCCCGTCAGCCCGGCCCGCGTGAAGTCGATGTCGATGCTGTCGAGCGTGACCGACGACCAATAGGGATTAAAGCCGAGGCTCACATTGAATGTCGTTGCCAGCGTCTGGGTGACGAGACCGTAGACCGAACTCGCATCGCCGCTTGAAAGCCCGCCATCGGTGAAGATGAGCGTGCTGGGCTCGAAATCGCCGGTCGGGAGCGACGTGAGTTTGAGGATGATCCCGCCGTCCGGGCCGCCCGCCTGGAACGAGCGAACGTTGATGTAATCGCTCGTGCCCCCGTCGCCTGAAATGTTGAGAATGTGGGCTGCGGCCGAGGTGCCGAACTGGTAATCGAAGGCCCCGTCGATAGTGCCGTTGATCGTGCCGTGTGCCATCAGAGTCGATGCGCCCGATGACTGTTCGAGATCCAAGCCCGTGATCTTGCCGTTGACGTCGCCAAGGACGAACGTCCCGCTGGTGGTCTCCGTGGAAAGAGCCAAGCCATCGTCGCCAGCAGTGATCGTCCCGTCCACGCTGTAGACGGAGACGGTCCCACCATAATCGCTGAGGGTGAGCGAGCCATTGAGCGTCCCATCCAGCAGAACCGAAATGGATGCCGCTGACGCGCTGATATCACCATCGATAGTACCGTCGAGGTTCATCGCGATGATGTCGCCCGCGTTCACGTCGATCGCGGTCCCACCGTAGGCAATGATCGACCCTGTGATATCGAGAATCACATTGCCATTGTCCGCGACGTAGATTCCGCCAGCGCTGTTGGCGGCAGCCGTGATCGTGCCGGGCGATTCCAGAAGGATATGGGTCGTGTAGACGCTGACCGACACGGTGCCGCAGCAGAAGCTGTTGTTCGAGTAGATGCCCCAGGCATCATCGCCCGACACCGAGATGCTCCCCGCAATATCGATGGTCTGCGCGCGGTCGTATCCGTAACCCGTATAGTCCCCGGCGAGGGCCTTGTTGTTTTCATAAGCCGCCCCATTGGCAGAGGCGGTTTGCATCATGATGCCATGGGCGCTTGCGCCCGTCGTTGTGACAGACGAACCGGACCGCATGGTCAGGTTGTTGACGGCCTTGTTGTCGGTCGTCTCCAATGCGGCGCTGCCATAAAGCTGCGCGCCGTCGGGAGTGATGATCACATAGGCGTTGCTGAGGCTTTGCCCAAGAATGCCGATGGCGTTGCCCCCCGTAGTCGACACTTTACCCTGCAGGTCGACCAGCACGCCGCCATTGGCCGCCGTCGCACTGAGCATGCCGAAATCATCCGAGGTGATATTGGGGGCGCTATCGGCGATGATTGTTGCCCCCGCGGAATCGATCGACTGGGCGAGGATTCCGATGGCGCCTTCACCCGACGTTGTAACGTCTATGTTGCCATTGCCGCCGATGTCGCTGACGATCACGCGGCCACTGGCACCCGAGCCAGTGGTCGATTTCCCGAGATTGAGATTGAGTGGCGTGTCGAGAGTGTTCGACACTTGGAACAGGCCACCGCCGCCGCCGATCGATTGGGCGACGATGCCGATCCCCACCACACCTGAGGTGTTGACCTTGACGCCACATGTGTCGGTAGAGGGGTCTCCGGCCGCGCCGCAGCCGATGATCACATCGCCGCCGCCGCCGTCACCGCCAGCGACATCTACGTTAAGGTCGGTGGCGATCGCTTTGGCTGCATCGTCCACCCAGTTGTTCCATCCACCAGCGCTGGCAACGCCGGCATTGCCGCCGCCGCCGCCGATCGACTGGGCGACAATGCCCGCTGAGCCGACTCCGGTTGTTTGCGCGAGGGCGTTCCTGATGGTGACCGTGCCGCCATCATTGCCGCTGCCGCCGCTGCCCCCGATCTTGACCTGGACCGTGCCGCTGCCGTCGGCCGCGCCGCCGCTGCCGCCGCCGCCGCCGATCGTCTGGGCGAGAATGCCGTATGCATTGGTGCCGGACGTAAGGGCTGTCACGTCTCGTACAAGGATGTCGCCACCGACATTGCCGGTGCCGCCTACACCGCCGACCCCGATGGTCAGGTTGAGACCGGTCAGTACCGATGCGGTATATTTCGCGGAATCGGTCGCGCCGCCAGCGCCGCCACCGCCACCGATTGACTGAGCATGGATGCCGTAGCTATGCTCACCACTAGTCTGGACGGTTGTATTGCCAACGTCGGCTTCGTTCTTGATGGTGACGTCGCCCCCGGTCGCACCCGCCCCGCCATGGCCACCGACACTCACGGAAATGCCGACGGTCGACAGGCCCGCAAAGCCGTTGGCAATCGCGCTTCCGCCGTTGCCGCCGCCGCCGCCGATCGACTGGGCGTGGAGCCCCGTGGCGTGATAACCTGAGGTCGTGATGGTGCCGCCGTCGAGCAGGGCATAGACATCACCGCCTACGCCGCCGCCGCCGCCCGATCCGCCGACGTTGACGGTCAGATCGAGGTTTGTGTTGCCGTCGAACGTCTCGCCGAAATAGGAAGACGCGAGGTTGGCGACCCGGTTGCCGAGTCCCCCGAGCGACTTGGGCACCGACGTCGTGAGCGAAAAGCTGTGGACGTTTCCGCCATTGCCGCCGCCGCCGCCGATCGATTGGAGCAGGGCACCGGTTGAAAGCGACCCTTCGGTAGTGAACGATCCACCAAGTTTGAGCGTCACGTCGCCGCCATCGGCGCCAGCACCGCCGGCGCCGCCGACATTCACGTTGGCGTTGACCGCCTTGCCTTCGGTGCCGTCGATGTCGCTGTCGACCGAGGCGGCGATGTCAACCGCGAAGACGTGGCCACCATTGCCGCCGCCTCCGCCAATCGATTGGGCGACCGCGCCCATCGACATAACGCCGTAGGTGGTGATTGTGCCATCGACGGTCTGCGTGATTGTGCCGCCCGCGCCGCCGTTACCGGCGCCGCCGCCAAGATTAACGCCAATGTTCGCCGCCATGCCGTCGCCGGCCTGGATGCCTGCGGCGTAGGTCTGGACCGAACCGCCGCTTCCGCCGCCGCCGCCGGTCGACTGGGCGAGCATCCCCGTCGCCATGTCGCCATAGGTTTCGACGATCCCCGAGGCCTGCAGGATCGACGTCACGTCTCCGGCCTGGCCGCCGATTCCGCCGCCACCCCCCATCGACACGCCGAGGTTGATGCTGGTGTCACCGACCATGTTTGATGAATCGAACGTTTGGCCACCATTGCCGCCGCCGCCGGCGATTGACTGGGCGATTATCCCGCTCGAGAACATGCCGGCGGTGGTGATATCGCCCGACACGGTGGTCCAGACATTGCCGCCTGCTCCGCCGCCGCCGCCCGAACCGGCGAGGTTGATCGATAGGGTTCCTCCCATCGGCGCAACCGCGACATCGACAGCGAACGTATGGCCGCCATTGCCGCCCCCGCCACCAATCGACTGAGCGAGGATGCCCGAGGCAAAGCGACCGAATGTGGCAATCGAGCCGTCCGACTGTACGTCGACCTCTCCTCCATGACCGCCATCTCCACCGCTGCCGCCGAGCGCGACGTTGACTGACAGGCTGGCTTCGTCGCTCGCCGAAGCGGCGACCGTAAAGGCGGTGTGCGCGTTGCCGCCGCCTCCGCCGATCGACTGCGCCAGAAGGCCCGTCGCGAAGTCGCCGAGCAACTTGGAGCCCGAAGACAGGTCGAGACTGTCGTTGTCACCAGAGCCGGTGACGATGCTGCCAGCCGCGTAGTTGGTCACCGAGACGATGTTGCCATCCCCGCCATGGCCGCCACTGCCGCCCATCGCGAAGGAGAAGGCGAAGTTGCTTCCGACAGACACGGCATAAGCCGACCCGCCATCGCCGCCACCGCCGCCGATCGACTTGGCGCTGATGCCCATGCCACCGACACCCGATGTGTTGATCGATCCACTGTTGAAAGCCTCGACTACGCCGGCATCGCCTCCATAACCGCCCGAACCGCCAATCGCGACGTCGAAGAATGCGCCGACGGAGTAGGCACTGCCCCCGTCACCGCCGCCGCCGCCGAGGGAAAGCGCATCGATGCCCTTGGCGTTGTAGCCCGTGGTCAGGATTGTCCCGGAGTTCGATGCGCTAACGAAGCCGCCAAGGCCGCCCGGGCCGCCATCCCCGCCCATCGCAAAGAACAGTCCGTTAGTTGTCCCGCCATAGCCGCCTTGGCCGCCAACACTATGCATCGCGATGCCGTGGCTCTTGACTCCAGAGGTAATGACCGAACCCGAGTTGACGCCGATTGCGTCCGAGCCCGAGTTGCCGCCCGTGCCACCGTCGCCGCCCTTGCCCGAGAACCAGCCGCCTGATCCCCCATAACCTGCCGTGCCACCTTGGGTAAGGCCGAACATGCCAGCTGCCTGGTCGTTGATCGTAGAGACCGATCCGTCATTGATTACATAGACGTCGCCACCATTCCCACCATTCCCGCCATCGGCACCACTACCGAATGTGTCGGCATCGCCGCCGTGACCGCCATTGCCCCCTTGGCTAAGGGCAAACAGGCCCGTGCCCCAGGCAGGGACATCACCGTTCGCGAGATTCTCGACGATGACGGTTCCACCATCCCCGCCACGACCGCCCGTTCCGGGCGTTGCCGGCGCAACCGCGGACGTACCACTCCCGCCAGAACCACCGTAGGACGCGGCCGAGAGCGAAGCCGAAGCCGGCAGGGTGCTGCAATTCAACAGAGTGAGCGATGGTGCGCTCGGCGCATCATGGCCATTCCCGCCGTCCCAGCTGCCGCCTTCCCCGTTGCTGCCTGTGACGGACGGCGTCAGTTCTGTCGTGGCTTGCACTATCTGCGAGCCGCTGCTCGGATAGGTTGTAAGCGCGGTACAATCCTGCGCTTTTGCCGGGGATGAGAACAGTACAGTCCCAAGTGAAGTCGAAACGAGGAGAGCTGCAAGTGGCCGAGTGAACGATGCTCGGTTACTGCGCATTGATGCGCCATGGGACATAATCAACGAGACGTATTCCTGTTCAAAATCTATGGCTTCGACGATCGTCGTGCCTTGCTCGTCAATCTGTGAAAGGAATTTGAAAATTTTGAATTAACTTTGAGGTATAAACGCGCTTCTGAAAGGGTTTGCGAACCGTCAAATCCGCCGAACGTTTTCCCGGACAACAATCATTTTGCCAGAATCGAGTGTTCCGGTCCCATGAAGCCGCACTTCGTGAAAATGCTCGTCGACCTCTTCGAGAATGCGTGCCTTGTAGTCCCACTAATCCCGCTTGAAATTCGTCTTTTCGGCTATGGGCGAAGCGATAGCGAGTTGAATCTCCACCGCACATTCTAATGTCGGTTAAGCCCACATGTCGCTCAAAAGCTGACAGTCTGGAAACGGCCCAATTCCAGACGAAAATCACTTTCCTACCGGCCCCATCCCATGCCACCCCTAGGCATGTCAGCCGAATCCAACAGCCCCGAACCGCCCGTCCCCACTGGGGATGACTCTTTCGATGTGTCCGCCGAGGACCGTCTCCCTTCGTCGCCCGACTCGGCTGTACGCGATCCACCTCCCGCTTCGCAGCCGCCGTCTTGCCTGCGGCGGCGGCCCCGCCAGGGCACCAGCTACATGGCCTTTCGCCACGAACCGCTCGAGCCGGGCGATCCCTTGCTCGGGTTCCGGCCCGTCGTGAAAGTCGCCCCGTGAAGCGCTCCAAAGTCGGACCAGCCAACGCGCCTTGCCTACGGCCCTTACCTAGCTACACCCGCAAGAAGAGGGTGCATGTCCGGTGTCTTGCGGGGAAGCCCGCGACCATATTCATTGAAGAGCAATTCCAGTGAACACACGCATTACCATGGCAATGGCGCTGACGGTCGCGGTCGTACCGCTGGCCCAGGCGCAGGCGCAGGAAGCGCCGCAGATCTATGCCGGATCGAACGGCGAGATCGAGGCGACCTACAGCAACAACTGCGTCGTCTACTACGATGCCAACGGCAATCGGCGCGAATCCAATCCGAACTGCTCACGCAACCAGGTCTCGAGAGCGGATACCGGGGTGGCGGCATACCGCCGCGAGCAGGGGCTGGAAGGCTATGCCGGCAGCGAAGCGCCTCCGGGCGGGTTCGGCAATCCGGGCCAGCACTATGGTCCGCCAGAAGTGGTGATGGACGGTCACGGTCGCGGCCATGTCCTCGTCGGCCCGAGCTGCATCGTCTATTATGGCCGCGACGGCGATCGCAGCGATACGAACCAGCAATGCAGCAGGGGTGAGAGAAACCAGGCGGACGGTGCGATGGCTTCGTTCCGCAGGGAACAGGGACTGAGCGAACAGAAGACGTCCGGCTATGCCTACGGCCTGCCTGTCTTCCGCCTGCGCAACGGGAACTACCAGGTGACGACCGGCACCGGCTGCACCGTCTATTTCCGCTCCAACGGGACCCTGCTCACCTGGCTGCCGAAATGCGAGGCGATCGACCGGTCCCGGGCAACCGCCGCCGTGGTCATCTTCCGCCGCGAGAACCCCTGATCGACGCTTCCGGGGCGGGTACGAAAAACACTTTCCTACAAGCACTTGTTCATGCCACCCCTAGGCATGCCAGCCGAATCCAACATTGCTTGTTTGCGCCCTCAGGCGCCGGGCGCCGGGCGTCCGCCCGGCTTGGGTTGTCTCTGCGAGACTGCTTCGCAACCCGGCCTAGCCGGCCGACGGCCGGGCAGTTGTCCTTTGGGCGTCTACGCCTTCGGCTTCGACTCCGGCCTTTGGCTGCCGCGTCCAAGTTTCGCGTTCGAATAGCGGAGGTTGCGCATGACCGATCAATCGAATTCACCCAAACCGCCCGTCCCCCTCCGTAAGACCCCGCGCCAGGGCACCAGCTACATGGCCTTTCGCCACGAGCCGCTCGAGCCGGGGGATCCCTTGCTCGGGTTCCGACCCGTCGCGCACGTCGCGCCGCGGCGCAACTCGATCACGTCGGCGCGGCAGCGGGCGTTTATCGCGGCGCTGGCCGAGGGCGGGATCGTCAAGGATGCGGCTCGTTCCATCGGGGCCAGTCTCGAGGCGCTCTACAAGCTGCGCAACAAGCCCGGGGCCGAGGAATTCCGCGCCGCGTGGGACATGGCGATCGACCGGGGGATCGCGCGGCTGGAGGACAGCGCCCTCGCCCGCGCGATCGAGGGGGAGATGCGCTGGGTCGTCTCGGGCGGCAATATCCTCGGGCGCGAGAGGCGCTTCAACGACAACCTTGTGATGTTCTTCCTCAAGAACCGCCGCGGCGAGCGGTACGCCCCCGACTGGCGCAACGTGCGCCCCGGGCACCCGCTGTACGAGGCGATCAAGGCCGAGGTGCTGGCGGAGATGGAGGGGGAGAAGGGGAAAGAGTAAGGTTGGTGGCTCCGGGTGTCTTTTTGTTTCATGCCCGCGCGGAGGCGCGAGCATGAAACAAGCTCTCCTCCTTCAACTCTTCACCACCGCCAGCGCCCGCTTGAACCTCGCCTCCCCGCGCAGCGCATCGAGCAGCGGGTCCGTCCGCGCCAGCAGCAACCCCGGGTCCCTTGCCGCGGCCGCTCGTTCCAGCCGTGCCAGCGCGTCGCGCAGCCTGCCCCACTGCGCCAGGACCTGCGCCTGCTGGTAGAGGCTGTTGTCGCCGTATTCGTCCTCGACCTGCTTGAGGCTGGCCGCGGCGGCCGCGGTGTTGCCGAGCCGGGCCTGGGCGATGGCCTTGCCGGTGAGGGCGAAGATCGGGACCGATTCCGCCTCGAACGCGGCGAGGGCCTCGCGGTATTGCTGCTGCAAGTAGTGGGCGCTGCCGATGGCGAAGTTGGCGCTGGCGAGGTCGGGGTTGAGGGCCAGCGCGCGGCGCATGCGCTCGATCGTGGCGGGGTAGTCGCGCAGCGCGAAGGCGACGTTGCCGGCGCTGCGGAAGGCGCGGCCGTTGAGCGGGTCGAGCTCGAGCACGCTCTCGATCATCCCGACCGCGGAGGCGGCGCGGTCGTCGTAGGCGAGGAAGGTGGCGACCGCGCGCAGGGTGTCGGCGTCGCCCGGGGCGAGGTCCTGCGCGCGCTGGTAGGGCTCGCGGGCGGCGGCCGGGTTCAGCTCGCCGTTGTTGAGCGCGAAGCCGAGCGCGAGGTGGCCCTGTGCGAGGTCGGGGGCGAGTTCGATGGCCTTCCTCGCGGCGGCGATGGAATCGGCGAACAGGCGGCGGACCGCGTTCTGCTCGCTGGTGGCGTTGGCCACCGCCGCCAGCATCGTCGCGCGCCAGGCGTGGGCGGCGGCGTAGCGCGGGTCGGCGGCGATGGCGGCGTCGAACTGGGCCAGAGCGGCGCGGTCGCCCTCCTCGCCGTTCGACAGGTCGTAGAACGCCTTGCCGCGCAGGTAGGCGTCGTAGGCGGCGACGATGTCGGTGCCGCCCACTTCCTGCTGCTGCTCGACGCTGCGCTTCGCCTCGTCCTTGCCGGCGACCTCGGCGGCGAGCGCAAGGCCGACCGCCTCGGCGATGTCGCGCTGGACCTCGAACACGTCCTGCATGTCGCGGTCGAAGCTGTCGGCCCAGCGGACCAGCGAGTCCTTCACCCGCACCAGCTCGGCGGCGACGCGGACCGTCTCCTCCTGCCGCTGGACGCTGCCGCGCAGGACGTTGGCGACGCCCAGCTTGCGCGCCGCGGCGATGACGTCCCCGCCCTCCCCGGCGATTACCTCCGAGGATGTCGGCGCGGCGACGCGCAGCAGCGGGTTGCGGGCGAGGACGATGCGCAGTTCGTTCGACAGCCCGTCGGAGAAGAACCGCTCCTCGGTCCGGCCGGAGAGGTTCTGGAACGGGAACACCGCGATCGAGTTCGAGCCGAGGCCTCCGCCGAACACCCCGGCGCGCCACAGGCCCCACCCGGCCAGCGCCGCCGTTCCTAGCCCCGCCGCCGCGATCGCCTCGCGCCGGTGCAGGCGTATCCGCCCGAGCATCGAGCGGCGCGGCACCAGACGGTCGTCGCGCTCGATCCCGCACTGGGCGAGCACCGCACGCACGATCCGCTCTGCATCCTCGCCCTCCTTCGCACCGTGCCAGGCGCTGATGTCGATGGTCTGGAACTGGCGGAAGCCGAGCGGCGGCAGCGTCGCGTCGAGGCCGAGCGGGACGAGGCAGTTGCGGTCGCGCCCCGCCTGCGCCTCGTCGCGCACCCAGAAGGAATCGACCGAGACCTTCGACCACAGCACGACCACGCAATCGGCCTCGTCGAGCGCCCGCTGGGTTTCGGGCAAGTAATTGACCCCGCCTTCGATCAGGCTGTCCCACCAGACGCTGACGCCGGCGCTTTCCAGTAACGTGACGACGCGGCGAGCGGCAGCGCTATCCTCGCGCGCATAGCTCAGGAACACGGTCCTGTCGGTCGCCTCCGTCTCGCCAATTTGCTGCGCGTCGTTCGCCATTGCCGTCATGCCCCATGTCGACCCCGGCAGGAGCGGGTATGCCCCGAATCCGCATGACGGGCCAGTTTGCGTTGCTCCGGCCGGGCCGTTTCAGGTCGCTGTGCGGCGCATGCTATCCGTCCAGCCGCCCGGGCTTCGGAACGCCGGGTCCGATGGGGTTCGAGAAGATCACGTCGTCGCCGCCCTGGACGACAGGTGGCTCCGCGACAGGATCAACGCGGTTGAGGTCGGTGACAATCCGCCACGTCCCGCCACGGCGTTCCCACACCGTGACGTTTTGCAGGGTGTCGGTGTGAGGCTTGCCGTCGAAGGTGTAGGTCCACTTGGCGGTGAATTGCGTGACCGCAAAATCGGCCCCTCCGGCGATGCGATACTTCTTGCTGCCGGGCACGAGTTCGACGTTGTATGCACTGTCATCTAAGCCGGCCTTGAACGCTTCAGCGATGGCTGCCTGCCCGACCAGGGCGGGTTCGCTAGGCACGAGCAACACTGCATCATCGGCATAGACCGCCGCCGCTGAGGCTGCATTTTTCGTGCCGATGGCATCGATCTGGGCCTGTTCGACGGCCTGGATTTCTCGCTTTACCGAGGCGATGTCGGAGTCCGTACTCTCGGCGACGGCCTTGGTGTCCGAGGTCCCGCGATCGCAGGCGGCAAGCAAGACCAACGGTGCAGCAACAAGTATGAGATATTTGCGCATGGTACCTGCCTCCCCAAAAAGGATCGCATTCCACGGCGGAAAAGAAGCATATTTCGAGCAATAAGTGAAGTAATTGCGCCGCGCGGCCAAATAAACTGAATTTCGGCGGACCGCAGGACGCCGCCGAGAAGCACCCAACAAATCATTTGAGACAAAGTCAAATTGGCCGTAGGCTTCCCGTCAAACAGAACCCTGGAGAGGAGCCTTTCCCATGCGCACGATGCGCCTTGTCACCACCGCCGTTTCGGCACTGGCCGTCGCCGTCACGATTTCTCTGGCCGCGCCCGCCGCAGCGCAGAACGTGCCTGCCGACCTCTCCACGCTGCCGCCGCCGGACACCAGCTACACTCCGCCGAAGACCGCGTGGGGCGACTACGACTTCAGCCACACCTACCAGATCGAATACATCAACAACGCGCGCATCCTGTTGCAGCGACCGGAAAGCTTCGGCAATCGCTTCTTCCTGACGCCCGAGGAGTTCGCCAAGCGCCTCGCCGCAGCCGAACGCTCGGACGCCAGCTATTCCGCCGCCAGCGACCGCGGCATCGGCACTTCGGGCACCGAGGGGCTGGCCGACTGGATCAAGTCGAGCACCTTCGCGCACCGCACCTCGATGCTGGTAGATCCGGTGGACGGGCAGCTCCCGCCGATGACGCCGTGGGCCAAGGACATGATGGAGAAGGGCCGCTCGAGCTGGGTGCCGGTGCAGGACTTCGACTGGGTTTCGGACTTCGACAGCTGGGACCGTTGCGTCTCGCGCGGCTTTCCGGCGAGCATGTTCCCGTTCCGCTACAACAACGGCATTCGCGTGTTCCAGAGCCCGGGCTACGTCACCATCGTTCTCGAGATGCTCGGCACCCGGGTGATCCCGCTCTACAAGGACAAGGCGACCGCCGAGGCCGCCGGCTGGCCCGGCAACGTCGAGAGCTGGATGGGTGACAGCCGCGCCTGGTGGGAAGGCAAGGTGATGGTCATCGAAACGACCAACATCAAGTCGGGCGACAGCGTCGCGGGCGACGGCTATTCGCGCGCCGCCTCGCCGCTCAACGTCGCCACCCAGGCCACGCTGCCGTTCAACACTACCCCGATGACCAAGCAGGCGAGGACGATCGAGCGCCTGTCGATGCCCAACGACCATGCGATCGACTATACGCTGACCTATACCGACCCGGCGGTGTTCACCGCGCCGTGGACCGCGCGTATCGAATGGGTGCGCGACGACAAGTACGAGTTCTTCGAATACGCCTGTCACGAGGGCAACCAACAGATCAAGGACTACATCAGCGCCAGCCGCGCGCACCGCAAGGCGGTGATCGAAGGGACGCAGGAGGCCGTCACGCTCGAAAATGATCCGAGCGCCCGCTTCGCCACCATTTTCGATCGCGACCCGGCGGCGACCTATCCGAATGCGCCCGGCGGTTTCGGCGGACCGCCGCCGCCCCCGCCGCCGCCGAAGGACGACAACAAGGGCGGTTGAGCCTGCTTCCCTAACTGGTGGGCGAACTCCATTCGTCCACCAGTAGCCCCCAGATAAAGCTATCGCGGCGACCGATGTGCGTTGTCCACTGCTCGCGCAGCCGGCCCTCGAGCTTGAAGCCAAGCTTTTCGAGCAGGCGGTTGCTGCCCGCGTTGTCAGGGTCGGTGTCGGCGTAGATGCGGCGCTTGCCATCGACTGCGAACAAGTGGGCGATGACCGCGGCGAGCGCCTCGCTGGCGACGCCCTGCCGCATTCGCTCCTTCGCGATTACGTATCCCAATTCGCAGATCCCGTCCCCGCGGTCGGCCACAGTGACGCGCCCAATCGCCGGCCCGCCGGACTTGTCGACCACCGCCCAGGTTCGAGCATCCCAGCCCGGGCTGTTCTCGGTCAGGTAGCTGGCCAGATCGTCGAGGTCGGTGAACGGAGCACGGCTCCACCAGCGCATCGACTCCTCGTCGGCGAAAGTCGGGTAGAGCGCCGCCGCATCCGCGCGCACCAGTTCGCGCAGGATGAAACGCGTGGTTTCGAGGGTCGGGGTGGATTCGGTTGTCATATCAAGGGGTGCCGCTAGGCTCTGCAGCATGAGATTGGCAAGCCCGGCCGCGCTACTTGCATCTTGCCTCACCTTCCCACTCGCGGCGTGCGGGGACATGATGCCGTGGCACGGTTATCACGCTGCATCCCATGGTATGGAGCCGACCTTACCCATGGGCACTCGCTTCGGGTCCTGGAGTGTCCGGCCCAGCGAACTTGCTCGTGGCGACATCGTCATCGTCAAGACCGCGAACGGGGACTACGTCAGCCGCATTGCCGCCCTTCCGGGCGATCGCATTGCCATGGTGAAAAGCGTCGTCGTCCTGAACGGCAAGCCGATGCACCAGCAGCGCAAGGGATCGTGGCGCTACAAGGACGAGGGCGATGAAGTAACCGGCAGTGTCCTTCTCGAACGCTTCCCCGGTGAAAAATCGCCGCATCGCATCCTCGACAGTGCCGACAGCATGCAGGACCAACTGGCCGAAACCGTGTTGCCCAGGAACCGCTACTTCCTGCTCAGCGATAACCGAGATCACGCCGCAGACAGCCGGTACCCTCCAGATATGTTTGGGATCGGGATGGTCGATGGTGGGAGCATCACCCACCGGATCGACCTGGACTGAACGAACTGCGGATTGCCCCGGGCGAAACTCGACTGTCTCCCGGCACACGATTGCGGTATCGTCCCTCACGAACCGCACCGCCGGAAAAGGGTCCGCCATGCCGTTCTATACACGCCTGAAGTCCGCCCAAGCCGATCCGGTAGCGGAGGCCGTCCGCAAGCGAACCATCGCCGGTATCGAGCGGCTGCGCACCGCGCTCGCCGCGCACTTCCCGGCCGGGTCGGACCGCATGACGACGATCCGTATCGGCACCTGGAACGTTCGCGAATTCGGCACCAGCAAGTCTGGTGGACGCGGGTTCGAGCCGCTTTACTACATCGCCGAAATCCTCTCGAAGTTCGACCTCGTGGCGATGCAGGAAGTGCGCGAGAACCTGCGCCAGTTCCTCGACTTGCTCGACATCCTCGGACCCGACTGGGACTATATCGCCACCGACGTGGTCGATGACGGCGCGGGCAACGGGGAGCGGATGGTCTTCCTCTACAACCGCGGCCGCGTGCAGTTTCGCCACATCGCCGGCGAGCTGACCCTGCCCGACGGCAAGAAGGTCCTCGCCAGCTTCGGCGAACGGCTGCTGCTACAGAACGGGATCGAGCTCGAACTTCCGGACGGCGAAGACCTTTCGGGCGACCACAAGGCAAATTCGGAAAGCAGAAGTAACGGCAAGGCCGCGCTGACCTACGATCTCGAGCTGCCGCTTCCCGCCGGGACCATGCTGCGCGTGCCAGACGGCAGCTCGCTGGCGATCACCAAGAACTCGCTGGTGACCCGCGTTTCGGGCAGGCGCGGCTGGGTCCATGTCGACGTGCCGCAAGGCACGGTCGCGGGTAAGGACTATCGCCTGCGCTTCCCCGGCGAGGCGATCGACGACAGCTTCAAGCAGTTTGCCCGCACGCCGTTCATCGTCAGCTTCCAGGCAGGCTGGATGAAGATCGACCTCGCCACGGTGCACATCTACTTCGGCGACAACGACGAACCGCGCCTGCTCGAACAGCGCAGGCGGGAAATCGAGCGCCTGACCGAACTGCTCGGCGACCGGGCGAGGAAGGAGATGGAAAAGAACCCCGCCAACCCCGTGCTCACCGCGCTCCTAGGCGACTTCAACATCCTGTCGAAGGAACACGAAACCATGCAGGCGCTTGAAGCAAACGGCTTCGAGGTGCCGGAGCAGATCCGCACGATCCCCGGCTCCAACGTGGAAAAGGACAAGGCCTACGACCAGATCGCCTTCTGGGAGCCGGAACGCGATCGCGGTTACGTGAAGGTCGACATCCGCGGGGCCGACGTGTTCGATTACTTCAAGTACGTTTACCGGCTGGAAGATCGCGAGGTTTACCTGCCCGGTGAGAGCGAAGGCGCCTACCGCCTCTGGCGAACCTACAAGATGAGCGACCACCTGCCGATGTGGATCGAATTGCGCAGCGACTTCTCCGACGACTACATCGCCGCCTGCGATGCCGCGGAACCCTGAGCCGGGTCTCAGCCCTCGCCGCTGAGGTAGGCGACCAGCGCCTTGACCTTCTTCTGCCGCCATTGCGGGCGCGGGGCGACGAGCCAGTAGGCGCGGCGGCCCTCCTCGGGGCCTTCGAGGACCTCGAGCTGGCCGTGGCCGATCGCCTCGTCGCACAGCAGCAGCGGCAGCATAGTGCGGCCGAGCCCGGCGATGGCGCTGGCCAGCGCCTGTCCGGCGTCGCCGGCCTGGATTTCCGCCTCGCGGCCTTCGGGAAGCGGTGCGCCGGGCCAGTGGATCCAGCGGTCGGGCGCGCCCTTGGCGGCGACAATAACCCGCTGCGCCGGGGCCAGCGGAACCCCTTCGAGTTCGCCCGGCCCGTCGACCAGACGCACGGCGAGGTCGAGGTTGGCCTCGGTGAAATCGACCTGCTCGCCGCCGACGATCTGCCAGCGCACTTCGGGATTTTCCGCCTGGAAGCCCGCGAGACGCTGGGCGAGCCACTGTGCGTAGAATTCGCGCGGCGCGGCGATGGTGTAGTAGCTGCTCGACTGTCCGGCCTGCATGGCCTGGACCGATTCCTCGAACTTGATGAACCCTTCGCGCAGCGCGTCGAGCCCAGCCTCGCCTTCTTCCGTCAGTTCGAGGCCCTTCGAGGTGCGGCGGAACAGCACCACGCCGAGCACGTCCTCCAGCGCCCTGATCTGCTGCCCTACCGCCGCCGGCGTCACCGCCAGTTCGTCCGCCGCGCGCGTGAACGACAGGTGCCGCGCCGCGGCATCGTAGACGCGCAAGGCGTTCAAGGGCAGGTGCGTGCGCTTCATGGTCGGGGCGCTTTATTGCTGTCGCGTACGACCGGCAAGGGCGCTCAACATGTTAGGTCGAGTCTGGTGCGACTGGTCAGCCCGCCTCGGCGGGTGCGGCGAGCGGGAAGAAGGGGATGCGCGCCTCGAACGTGCCGCCTTCGCTGCTTCCGAAGGTATAGAACCCTTCCATCGAGCCGTGCGGCGTCGCCAGCGGGCAGCCCGAGACATAGTCGTAGGTCTGGCCCGGTGCGAGCACCGGGGACTCGCCGACCACGCCCTCGCCATCGACGATATTGATCATCCCGCGCCCGTCAGTGATCCGCCAGTGACGAGTGAGCAGCCGGATGGTGTCCTCGCGGTGGTTCTCGATACGGATGTGGTAGACCCAGAACCACTTGCCCGCCTCGACCCGCGACTGCTCAGGCATATACGTTACTGCGACGCGGACGGTGACCCCGTCGGTCATGGCTGCGTGTTGGAAGAGGCTGCCTAGCGCATCAAGCATCACGACCTGCAGCGTAGCGGGTTTGGCCTGCGCGTAAAGGGCCGGATTGGCAATCCAGCGCACGATTGCCCGGATTCTTCCGCTGCCGTTGCCCCTAAGCCGCAAAGCGGCCCGTGGCAGCGAGAACCGAGTCATCGGCGACAAGCATCCACTGCAAGCCTTCGGGCGGGTAGCTCAATTCGACTTCGGCGCCGAACGTATGCCGCGGGACGTCGCGGATCAGTGTGGTTCCGAAACCGCTTCCGGTCGGCTCCGAAGCCGCTGGACCGCCGCTCTCGCGCCACCACAGACGGAAGCCCTTGCCGTCTTCGCCGTCGTCCCAGCCGATATCAACCTTGCCGCCGTCGACCGAGAGCGAGCCGTACTTGAGCGAGTTGGTCGCAAGTTCGTGCATAGCCATTCCGATGACTTCGGCGGCGCGGGGGGTGAGCGAACGATCCGGTCCGCTGATGTCGAGATCGCCTAGCGTGTCCTTCAGGAAGGCGAGCTGCAGCTTGACCAGTTCATCGATCGGCACCTCGCGCCATTGCCGCCGCACGAGGATATCCTGGTTAACCGCGAGGCTGCGGACCCGGTCCTCGAAGCGCGAGATGAAACCCTCCGCATTCGGGTCGCTGCGCCGGGCGAGCGCCTGGATCGTCGACAGCATGTTCTTCGAACGGTGATTGAGTTCGAGCAGCAGCAGGCGAATCTGCTCTGCCTGTTCGCGCTGTTCGGTGATGTCGGTGTTGGTGCCGAACCAAAATTCAATTTCGCCCGCCTCGTTGCGGATCGGGTGCGCACGGGTAAGGAACCAGCGATAGGTGCCGTCCTTGCCGAGCAGCGGAAAAGTCTGCTCCCAATCGCTTCCTTCGGCCAGAGTCACCTGCCAGAGATCGACGATGCGCTGCATGTGATCGGGATGATGGACCTTGGTCCAGCCCCAGCCGTCCATCTCTTCCAGGGTGGTGCCGGTGTAATCGTACCAGCGCTGGTTGTACCAGAAGATGTGCCCGTCAGGCCGGGCAATCCAGGCGCACTGGTTCATGTTTTCCGCCAGCAGGCGGAAGCGTTCCTCGCTCTCGCGCAGTCGGGCCTGGTTGCGCAAGTAGGGGCCGGCGTCGCGTGCGATCTTGCTCGCCCCGACGACCTCGCCCGCGGCATTGCGAACCGGCGAGACAGTCACGGAAACGTCGAGAAGCGTCCCGTCCTTGTGCAGCCGCTTTGTCATGAACTGACCGATGCGTTCGCCGGCGCGGATGCGCGAAAGAATCCGGTCCTCTTCGTCCTGTCGGTCTTCCGGCAGCAGGCGGCGGATCGAGTTGCCAACCATCTCCGCCGCGCTCCAGCCGAACAGCCGCTCGGCCGCCGGATTCCAGGCGATGACGATTCCGTCGGTATCCTTCGCCACGATGGCGTCGTCGGAAGAGTCGACGAGAGCCTCGTAGAAATCACGAACTTCGAGCATCTGGTGGTTTGTCCAACATGCCCCGGATGCGACCCGGGGTTCTCAGAGCAAGATTGTTACAACATTGGCTATCGCATGGCGAATCAATACTCGCCGACAGACAATTGAAAAAAATCAGCCGCTTATCGCGAGTTTGTTGGATAATTTTCCGCGCCGGAAGGCAGCCCGAGAGGCGTTTTCGCGCCTCTACACCCCTGCGCGGTCAAAGGCCTGGGCGAGGTCCTCGATCAGGTCGAGCGGGTCTTCGAGCCCAATGTTGATGCGCAGCATGCCTTCCCCGATACCCGCTTCGGCCCGGCCTTCGGGGCCCATGTTGTGATGGGTGGTCGTCGCCGGGTGGCAGATCAGCGACTTCGAATCGCCGATGTTGTTGGAGATGTCGATCAGGTCGCAGGCGTTGCACACCGCCATTGCCGGCCCGCGTCCGCCAGGCACGAAGAAGCTGAAGATCGGTCCCGCCGCATTCATCTGCCGGTGCGCGAGGTTGTGCTGCGGGTGGCTCGGCAGCCAGGGATGGAGCACGCGGAGGCCGCGGTCTTCGACGAAGCGGGCGACGGCAAGCGCGCTCTCGCTCTGGTGCCGGGCGCGCAAATCGAGCGTTTCCAGCCCCTTCATGATGACCCAGGCGTTGAACGGGGCGCAGATCGGCCCGGTGTTGCGCTGGAACGGGCTGAGCTTTTCCTCGATCCACTGCTGGCTGGCGCAGACCGCTCCGGCCATGACCCGGCCCTGCCCGTCCATCAGCTTGGTCGCCGAATAGGCGACGACGTCGGCGCCGAAATCGAGCGGGCGCTGGAGGACAGGCGTGGCGAAGGCGTTGTCGACGATCGAGGTGATGCCTTTCGACCGGGCGAGGCCGCAGACGAATTCGAGGTCGACCAGGTCCATCGTCGGATTGGCCGGGGTCTCGAAGAAGAACGCCTTGGTGTTCGGCTGGATCGCCGCTTCCCACGCCGCGTTGTCGGTCCCGTCGATAGCGGTGTGAGTGATGCCGAAGCGTTCGAGCACGTTGTTTAGGATCCAGCGGCACGATCCGAACGCCGCCCGGCCCGCGACTACGTGGTCGCCCGCCGAAAGCATGCACAGCAGCGAACTGGTCATCGCCGCCATGCCGCTGGCTTGAACGAGGCACGCCTCGGCCCCTTCCATTGCCGCAATGCGTTCCTGCAGCATCTCGACCGTCGGATTCTTGAAGCGCGAGTACTGCATGCCCGACTGCTCGCCGGCGAAGCGCGCGGCGACGGTCTCGGCATCGTCGTATGTGTAACCCGAGGTGAGGAACAGCGCCTCGCTCGTCTCCCCCTGCTCGGAGCGCCAGGTGCCCGCGCGCACCGCCTGCGTGGCGGGGCGCCATTTCGAGGTGATCGAGCGGTCGGTTCCAGTAGTCTTCTTCATCGCGGGCGCAGGTCTAGGGTGCACATTGGATACGGGCAAGCGCGCGCTTGATGTGAATCTTTGCCCGCCCTAAGCCGGAGCTAATGAGCGAGGCCCCCGAGCACCCACGCGATCCGTTGGGCTGGCATGTGCTGGTCGCCATCGCCTTCCTCGCCTTGTGCTGCATGCGGCTGACGATTCCGTCCCAGCCGTTCTTCGACGAGGTGCATTACCTGCCCGCGGCGCGCGACTGGCTCGCGCTCAATCAACCGGGCAATATCGAGCATCCGCCGCTCGGCAAGGAACTGATGGCATTGGGTATCAGGCTGTTCGGCGACAATCCGCTGGGCTGGCGGATCATGTCGATGCTTTTCGGCACGCTCGGACTGTTCGCCTCGATGCGCGCGCTGTGGTTCGCCTCGCTCTCGCGCTTCGCCTCGACCGCCTGCGGCTGGCTGGTGGCGACCGGGTTCCTGCTGTTCGTCCAGAGCCGCATTGCCATGCTCGACGTGTTCATGGTCAGCCTCGTGCTGGTCGCGCTCTGGGCACTGGCCGGGGCGGTGCGCGAGAACGAGACCGGCCGCAAGCGCCTCGCCATCGCCGGGGCATGCCTCGGGTTTGCAATGGCGGCGAAATGGAATGCCATTCCGATTGCCGTGCTGCCGGGCCTGGCCTTCGTCCTGGTCCGCGCCCACGCCGCCGGGTGGAGGGTGGTGACGACGCACCGCGGTGCCCCGGTTGCAGGCATCTCGACTCTGGAGGCGTTCCTGTGGCTCGGCGCGGTGCCGCTGCTCGCCTATGCCGCGTGCTACCTGCCGGGAGTGTGGTTCGCCGCGCATGGTTACGCGCTCGATCCTCTCGCGCCGGAGGGGATCGTCGCGCTGCACCGGCACATGCTCGAACTGCAGACGCAGCAATTGCCGCCGCACACCTACCAGTCGCGCTGGATCCAGTGGATCTTCGACTGGCGGCCGATCTGGTATCTCTACGAGAACGCCGACGGCGCGCAGCGCGGAGTGCTGATGATCGGAAACCCGCTTACCATGCTGCTCGGCCTCCCGGCGATCCTCTGGGCCGGGTGGCAGGGCCTGCTGCGCGGACGGCGCGATACGCTGGCGGTATTCGTGCTTTACGCAGCGGCGCTGGGCATGTGGGTCTTCGCCGACAAGCCGGTGCAATTCTACTACCACTACCTGTTGCCCGCCACCTTCCTGCTCGCCGCGCTCGCCCTTGCGCTCGATGAGTTCTGGAAGCGCGGCAACCGCTGGCTGCCGTTGGCGGTGCTGGTCCTGAGTGGGCTGCTCTTCGCCTATTACTTCCCGATCCTAACCGCCGACGCCCTGCCGGGCGAGATGAGTTTCCTCGACTACGCCTGGCTCAACAGCTGGCGGTAGGGCCGGCGCCAGGTCAGGCGATCATGCGGGTGTCGCCGCGCGGACCGGCAAAATACCAGACCGCCGCACCGATCACCGGGAAAATCAGTACGCCGAGCGCCCAAAGCACCTTGCCCCCAACCGAGGCGTTGCTGCCGATGACGTTGATGATCGCCCAGATGTCGATGACGAGGACGATGATGCCGATAATGGTACCCATGTCTTGCTCCTGTATCCGTGTTGCGCGCAGTGGCGCGTTTCCGGGAGCAAGAACGGGCCCGCCGGCGGTCCGGTTCCACGGATCGCCGGCGTGGGCCAGGGCAGCGGGCGCTATTTCAGGCACAACTTCTCCGCGAAGTAGGTGTACATCTGCGCGTACATCACCGCCGACTGGCGCACGTCCGCGCCCGAGCCGTGCCCGCCTTCGGTGTTCTCGTAGAACAGGAAAGGCAGTCCGTATTCCTCCATCCGCGCGGCGAACTTGCGGGCGTGCTGGGGGCCGGTGCGGTCGTCGCGCGTCGTCGTGAAGATCCACGGCTCGGGGTATTTCCCGTTCGGATCGAGGTTCTGGTAGGGCGAGGTCTTCTCCCAGAAGGCGCGAACTTCGGGGTCGGTATCGGCGTTGCCGTATTCGCCCTGCCAGCTCGCCCCGCGGGCGATCTTGCTGATGCGTATCATGTCGAGCAGCGGGACCTGGATGCCGATGGCGCTGTAGAGTTCAGGATGTTGGACCATGGTGACGCCCGCCAGCAGTCCGCCGTTCGAGCCGCCGTACATGCCGAGGTACGCAGGCGAGGATAGCCCGCGCGCGATCACGTCCTTTGCCACGGCGGTGAAGTCGTCGTAGATTATCTGCCGCTTCGTGCCGAGCCCGGCCTCGTGCCACGCCGGCCCGAATTCGCCGCCGCCGCGGATGTTCGCGAGGACATAAGCACCGCCGCGTTCAAGCCACAGCTTGCCGACGGTACCCGAATAAAACGGCGTCTCCGAAGAAGAGAACCCTCCATAGGCGTAGATCACCGTCGGGGTCGTCCCGTCCATCGGCGCGTCCTTGGCGCGGATCACGAAATAGGGGATCTTGGTTCCGTCGCTCGATGCCGCCTCGTGCTGCTCGACCGTGTAGCCGGGCGCGGAGAACTGGGTCTTCAGCGTCTTCAGCGTTTCCGGCGCGGCATTGCTCGCCGCGTCGGCGAGATAGAGCGAATCCGGCGTCAGGAAGCTTTCTGCACCGATCAACACCCTGTTGCTGTCATCGTCCGCCGCGCTGATGCCGAGCGCCATGTTATCGGGCAACGGCAGGCGATGAGCCGCCCAGGCTCCACCCGGCAGCGGCTCGTAGGAGGTGATCCGGCCGCTGACGTTGTCGAGCGTGGCCAGCAGCAGTCGGTCCTTCGTCGTCGCAATGCTCTGGATTGCTTCGCGCGGACCGGGTGCCCAGATCAGGGTCGGTGCAAGGTTGGCCGGATCGGCAAGCATTGCAGCGCGGTCGAGTGCGACGACCGAACCGGCCTTGTAGGTCGTGCCTCCCACCGACCAGTCCTCGTCGAGCCCGACGATTACGCGACCCGAGACCATGCCGTTGACCGAAGACTTCTGCGGGATCGCCAACTGCTTCGGCTCTCCGTCCACGATGACGTAGGTGTTCGAATGGAAAATATCGGTGGCCTGGACGAGCATCTCGACCTGGTTTCCGTCACCGTCTCGCACGACACCCGAGAAGGTACCGACATCGTCCTTGCCGCCGCGGAAAATTTCGACAGCGTTTGCCAGCGGCTGGCCGCGCGTGACGCGCTTGACGATGTAGGGATAGCCCGAACCGGTCAGGTCCTTGCCCGTCCAGTTGGTCGCCACAAGAAGGTGGTTCTCGTCGACCCAGTCATAGGCCTGCTGGCTCATCGGAATGAAGAATCCGCCTTCGACGAAGGACTTGGTGGCAAGGTCGAACTCGCGCACCTCGGTCGCATCGGCCCCGCCGTCGGACAGCGCGACGAGGCACAGCCGTTCCTCGGGCCGCAGGCAGGAAACGCCCTTGTATACCCAGCTCTTGCCCTCGGCCTTGCCCAGAGCATCGATGTCGAGGATCGTTTCCCATTGCGGTGCGGCGGTGCGATAGCTGTCGAGCGTGGTGCGCCGCCAGATGCCGCGCAGGTGCTCGCCGTCCTGCCAGAAGTTGTAGAGCTTGTCCTTGCGGAAGCTTACGCTCGGGATGCGATCGGGCGAGGAGAGGATCGCGTAGGCCTCGTCGTAAAGCGTCTTGTACAGCGGATCGGCCTCGAACCGTTTGGTCGTCACCGCATTGTGCGCCTCGACCCAGGCCATCGCTTCGGGCGAAGCAGGCGCTTCGAGCCAGATGTAGGGGTCCTCGTTCGTGTCCTGCGCCATCACGGGTGTGGACATCGCAGCCAGTAAGGGCAGCGACAAACGGAAAATGCGCATCGGGGAAACTTTCGAAAGCGGTTGTTATCGCTTTCTAACAAGCACCCCCGATTTGGCAAACCGGGCTACTTGAAGCGGCCCCAGACGAAGCGGCTCGACAGCGCGTAGTTCCACACCGAGGCGATGATCACACCGATCAGCGCGGCGGCATACCAGTGGAATTGTATGGCCTCGAGCACCGAGGACACGCCGACGTTGGCCAGCGCCCCAACCGAGCAGGCGAGGCAGAACTTGATCCAGCCGAAGAACATGCCCTCCGCCCCGGCTAGCTTCTGGTCCCGGTAAGTGAGCAGGTTGTTGAGCCAGAAGTTGAAGGTCATCGCCACGACGGTCGCGATTGCCACGGCCCAGGTAAAGCTCAGGTCGAGCAGGCGGAAGAACAGTCCGACCACCGCCATGTGCACGAGCACGCCGAGCCCGCCAACGGTGCCGAATAGGGCGAAGCGCGTCGGGATCACGCGACCCAGCCAGCGGTCGTAGAGACCGGCGATGAAATCGAGCACGACGCCGTGGTCGAGTTTGGATTCGCCGGCGGCGCGTTGGGCGAACTTCAATGGGAATTCCTTTACGCGAAGCTTGGGTTCGGCGGTTGCGAGGATGTCGAGCATGATCTTGAAGCCGATGCCGGAAAGGCGGTCAGCCTGTGAGCGAAGCTGTTCGGCGCGCAGCAGGAAGAACCCGCTCATCGCGTCGCTGAGCTCGGTCCCGGTGAGCTTGCGCGCAAGCGAATTGGCAAACTGCGAGCCCTTTTCGCGTCCCTTGCTTGAAAGACCTTCGGCGCTCCCCCCCTCGGCGAAGCGGCTGGCGTAGGCGAGATCGTATTCGCCCGACTTCACCACCGCGAGCATGTCGAGCAGCAGCGCCGGATCGTGCTGGTGGTCGGCATCCATCACCGCGACATAGGGCGCGGCGGTGGCGCACATGCCCTCGATCGCCGCGCTGGCGAGGCCGCGGCGGCCGATGCGCTGGATTACGCGGATGCGCGGATCGGTCTGACCGATGCGGCGCGCCTCTTCGGCGGTGCCGTCCTTCGAATTGTCGTCGACGAAAACGGCTTCCCAGCCGCTCGGTCCGAGCGCCTGTTCGAGTCGCATAACCATCGGCGCGATATTGGCTTTTTCGTTAAGTGTGGGCAGCACGATCGCGAGTTCGAGCGGCTTTGCGGCAGCTTCGGCGGCGTGTGCGATTGCGGCGTGATTCATGTCCATCGGCTCGGCGGATATATGGTAAATATCAATAAAACGTTTGCGGGGTGGCTAGGCCGCGTGGGCAAATACTGTAGGATGCGGGCACGCGCCAGATCCGGGGGGAGTTTTCGGCGATGGCCACAGCACTTTCCAAAGACAGCTTGCTTCCGGTCGACGCCGCGGCGAGTGGCACACCAGACCAGCCGGAAGGGCGGATCTCGACGCTCGACTTCGTTCGCGGTGTCGCGATCCTCGGCATCCTTGCGACCAATATCCTCAACTACGGCCAGCTACCCGGCACGCACCGCTGGCTCAGACTGATCGGCGAGCCCTCGCTGGCCGACAAGCTGCTGTGGGTACTCAACTACCTGTTCATCGATGGCAAGCTGCGCGGGCTGTTTGCAATCCTGTTCGGAGCGGGCCTGGTTCTGTTCATGGATCGGGCGAAGAAGAAGGACGTCCATCCGTACTGGCTACAGTTCCGCCGCCTGTTCTGGCTCGCGCTGTTCGGGCTGTTCCATTTCTACGTGCTGTTCGCTGGCGACATCCTGTTCCACTACGCGGCGCTTGGGGTGGTGGCGATGTTGCTCGTTCGCCTTCCGGTCAAGCCGCTGCTGATCGCCGGGTTGCTGCTCTACTGTTCGGACGCGGTGTTCAGCTCCATCGATCTCGGCGGTTGGGCGCTGCACGAGCGCGAAGTGCTTGCCGCGCCCGCGACCGACCCGGGGCGGGTTGCATATTTCGAAGACCAGCAGAACTTCATCGCCGAAACCCGCGAGGAGGGAGAAGTGCTCGCAACCGGCAGCCTGCCGGAGATTGTCCGCTGGCGGCTCGGCAACCTGACCTGGGAGCCGTTCCTCGAATTGCCCTTCATGGTGCTGGATTCATTCGCCTGCATGCTGATCGGGGCGGCGCTGTTCCGCATGGGATTCTTCTCGGGGGGCTGGAACCGCCGCAAGCTGATCCGTTGGGGAACACTTGGTATCGTCGTATCGGTGCTGCTGTCGCTGCCGCTGATCGTGCTCGTCTGGCAAGCCGACTTTCCGCGCGCGCTCAACATGTTCGTGTTTTACGGTCCGGTCCACGTCACCCGCCTGCCGATGATCTTCGGATTCGCTGCCGTCCTGGTGGCAATGACGCCGAAATGGGCGCCTACCGCGCTCGGGCAACGGCTCTCGGCGGCGGGGCGGATGGCGTTCACCAACTACGTCGGCGCCTCGGCGGTGATGGCGCTCATCTTCCAGGGCTGGGGCCTTGCGCTGTACGGCCAGTTCATGCGCCCCGGCCTCGAGCTGTTCGTGTTGCTGGGCTGGGCGCTGATGCTGGTTTGCTCGCCCTGGTGGCTCGCCCGCTTCCGCTTCGGTCCGCTCGAATGGATCTGGCGCTGCCTGACTTACTGGCGGCTGTTCCCGATCAGGAAGGCCGCAGCCGCTTAAAGACGGGCCAGAACTTCATCGCCGATTTCGACCGTCCCTGCGCCGCCGCCAAGGTCGGCGCCCTTCACGCCGTCGGCCAGTGCCTGCGCCACTGCCGTCTCAATCCGAGTTGCATCGGCCTCGCGGCCGAACGAATGGCGCAGCATCATTGCTGCGGAGAGGATCATGGCCATCGGGTTGGCCTTGCCGGTCCCGGCAATGTCGGGCGCGCTGCCGTGGATCGGTTCGTAGAGGCCCTTCGTGCCAAACTCAGTCTGGGATTCGCCTAGCGACGCGCTGGCCAGCAGGCCGATCGACCCGACGCACATGCTGGCCTGGTCGGAGAGGATATCGCCGAACAGGTTGCCCGTCACGACGGTGTCGAACTGGCCCGGGTTGCGGACAAGCTGCATCGCCGCGTTATCGACGTACATGTGAGTCAGCTCGACGTCGGGATATTCGGCCGAGACCTCGATAACCACGTCGCGCCAAAGCTGGCTGGTTTCGAGCACGTTGGCCTTGTCGACGCTGCACAGGCGGCCCTTCCGCCCCTGTGCGGCACGGAAGCCGACATGGGCGATGCGCCGCACCTCGTCCTCTGCATAGGACATGAAATCGAAGCCTTGCCGCCGCCCATCGTCGAGCGTGCGGATCGCCTTTTCGCCGAAATAGACGTCGCCGTTCAGTTCACGGACGATCAGAAGGTCAATTTCGCGGGCGATCTCGGGGCGCAAGCCCGACAGGTCCTCGAGCCCGGGAAACATCGTCGCAGGCCTCAGATTGGCGAACAGGCCGAGCGCGGTGCGCAGGCCAAGGATCGCCTGCTCGGGCCGCAAGTGGCGTTCGAGGCCGTCGCACGCGGGATCGCCGACCGCGCCGAACAGCACCGCATCAGCGGCCCTGGCCATCTCGAGCGTTTCGGGCGGCAGCGGCTGGCCGTGACGGCGATAGCCGATTCCGCCGACGTCGCCTTCCCACAGGATCACGCCGGGCAGGTCGAGCGCGGCAAGGACCTTCCTAGCCTCGGCCATTATTTCCGGGCCGATTCCATCTCCGGGGAGTACCGCGATCTTCATGCCATTCGTCCGAGCAGTTCCAGTAGCCGAGTGCGCGCGGCCATAACGTCTCCCCGCCGGTCGGCAAGCAGGTACTGGTCGATCGGGTCCCCCAGCTTGCCCAGCACATCGAGGATTTCGGGCAGCTCGCCCTCGGGGATGCGAGCGCCACCGCCATAGCCCAGCTCGCGCAGCAGCAAGATTTCATAGCCCGCCAGCGCCCGCGCCCAGCCGCGCGCCGACGGCGCATGGCAGATCGCGTCGAGAAGCCCGCCCAGCGCTTCCCACAGCGAGGGATAGGGATGCCGCTCGGGGAGCGCGGTGGCGGTTAGCGCGCAGGCCCAGCCGATCGCCGCGGCAGGCAGCGGCTCGCTCAGCCACGGCCCACGACTCTCGATCAGCTCCAGCTTGGCGAACGGCAACTGGCTGTCCGAGCGCGAACGAAGTTCCGCCGCGACGGTGTTGCCGGGAATGATCACCGGCCGCAGCTGGCGCCCGCGCCCGCCGGCGATATAGCCCGCGACGACTCCCGCCTGCTCGGTCAGCAGCCTCGCGACGACCGCAGTCTCGCCGTGCTGGCGGGCGGCAAGGAGGATGGCGGGTGCTCGCAGGTGCATGGTTTCGCTGTGGCGAAGCCCGGCGCTGCGTTCAATTCGCCGTTGTTATTTGGAGAGCTTGGCTTCCAGCGCCGCCACGCGCTCAGCGAGCGCTTCAGCCTGTTCGCGCGCCTTCGACGCCATGTCCTTGACCGCGTCGAATTCCTCGCGGCTGACGAAATCGAGGCCGCCGAGGGCTTCCTTCATCCGCTCACGCGCGCCCTCGCGGGCTTCACGGGTCATGCCGGCAAAGGTTCCGGCGGCGGCGTTGGCCATCTTCACGAAGTCGGCCACAAGGGGGTTTTCGCTTTGCATGGCAGCTATGTGGACCCGCGTTTCCTAGAATTCAATCCGCTGCACCGAGCCGCTGACCTCGGCGCCGTCGGCCTGCGGGTTGAGTTGCAGGAATTGCCAGTTGAGCAGAGTCGCGAACAGGATCCACGCGAGGTACGGCAGCAACAGCACTCCGGCGAGGCGGCGTACGCGCCAGAACAGCAACACGGTAATCACGACCAGCACATCCAGCGCCGCGATCACGGCAAGCGCCCCAGTGATCTGGTGCATGGCGAAGAACACCGGCGACCACGCCAGGTTGACGAGGAACTGCACGACAAACACCGCAATTGCCCACGCGCGGACGCGCGCGCCCCACGCTGCGCAAACAAGCGCCAGCGCCAGCCCCATCATCACGTAAAGCACCGTCCAGACCACGCCGAACAGGGCAGGCGGCGGAAAAGTCGGCGGTTTGGCCAGCGCTTCGAACCACGGGGATTGGGCGGTGCTTCCGGCCATCTGGCCCGAAAGGAACCCGAACAGCACGATGACCGGCACGATAAACAGGGACCAGCGAACGAAGCTGGCGCGCAACTGGGCAGGCGAAGCGAGGCGGTTCATTCGGACTCCCTTGATTCGGCGGCGGGATATTGGCGGCGCACTTCACCGGGCGCAACGCCGGGGCGTTAAACCGTCCCCCGACGGGCGGCGATCAGGAACTCCACGTTGCCCTCCGGACCGGTGATCGGGCTCTCGACAATTCCGTCGACGGCCCATCCCGAGCCTTCGAGCCATTCGCGCACTTCATCGCAAACGCGAGAGTGCAAGGCCGGGTCCCGCACTACCCCGCCCTTGCCCACCTCTTCGCGCCCGACTTCGAACTGCGGCTTGATCAGCGCCACTAAGCGGCAATCCGGCGCGGCCAGTTCGAGCGGGCGTTCGAGAACCTTGGCGAGCGAGATGAACGAGGCGTCGCAAACCACCCAGTTGCACGGCCGGTCGATCTGTTCGGCGGTGAGGATGCGCGCACTGGTCTGTTCGAGCACGGTGACGCGCGGGTCCTGCCGCAACTTCCAGGCAAGCTGGTTGGTGCCGGAATCGACCGCGAAGACATGTTCGGCCCCGCCTTGCAGCAGGACATCGGTAAAACCGCCGGTCGAACTGCCGATGTCCATCGCCACCGCACCTGCGGGACCGAGCCCGAAATGCTCGATCGCATGGGCAAGCTTGATGCCGCCGCGGCTGACCCAGGGGTGGTCGCGGCCCTTTACAATTATTTCCGCTTCTTCGGATACTTGCTGGCCCGACTTATCGACCTTTCGAGTACCTTCGAAGACCAGCCCCGCCATGATCAGCGCCTGCGCCCGGGCGCGGCTCTCCGCCAGCCCGCGGGACACAAGCAGCTGGTCGATGCGTTGTTTCGCCATATGCATGCGCTTAGTCGTTTCCGTCCTCTTGAGCCAATCCCGCGCATCGGCCACAGCAGCGAAATGACCGCGCTGCGCTTGCTGATCGCCTTGCCCATCGTCGCCCTCGCCGCCTGCGTGCCCTCTGCACCCGCGCCGACCCCGGCGCCGACTCCGGCCCCCGCGCCACCGCCTACCCAGGCACCGGAGGAGGTCGTCGCTCCAACGCCGAGCAACTGGATGGACGCCCCGCAAACCGCCGGCGACTGGAGCTACGTCGCCTACGCGTCGGGCAGTTCGGCCAGCTTCGGAGTGTCGGCGGACCAGCCGCGCTTCGCGATCGCCTGCGTAAAGGCGTCGCGCACCATCGCATTGATGCGCTTCGGCCGCGCCGCCGCTCCGGTACCGATGACCATCCGCACCGAATTCTCGAGCCGCACCTTCACCGCCGAACCGAAGGATGACGGCCAGCCAACGATCCGCACCGAACTCCCGGCGCGCGACTCGTTCCTCGATGCGATCGCCTTTTCGAAAGGACGCTTTTCAGTCGAGATGTACGGACTCGATACGCTTTACCTGCCTTCCTGGCCGGAAATCAGCCGAGTCCTGGACGACTGCAGGTAAGAAAAAGGCCCACCCCAAGGGGCAGGCCGGAAGCGCAGGATTCTGACAGTGAAAAACTGAAATGCAAGACTTGTGTTAGCGTTCAACAAGACTCAAATTACACCCAAGGCCGGCGGTACACGCAGGTCTTGGCCACCGGTGAAACGGTGACCTGGCTTTAAAGCGCGAAAGGAGGTGATCCGATGTCTCATGGTTCAGCAGGGAGGTCGGAAACGACCCGCGCGGAGCACTATCGGTAACCTCTGAAAACCGCCGATAGAGGCTTCGTGAGCGGTTTAATCGACCGCTGACCATGCGAAGGCCGGTTCCACCGACAGGCGGAGCCGGCCTTCTCATTTTTTGCGGTTCTGCTCCGCCGCCCTTCAATTCGGGCACACTTCAGGCTAGTGCGGCGGCGAAAGGTTGCAACGCTTACCATTTATTTCATTTTTCTTGCTCATAATGAAATTATCGGTCAATCGTAGCACTGCCACATTAGGAAAGTTCCCATGCACGCCACCGCCGGTCAGTCGCTCGACTTTGCCCGCATCCCTCACCCGTCGCCGGTCCCCGCGGCCGAGCGCAACACATTGATCGCCGCTCCCGGCTTCGGCACGGTGTTCACCGATCACATGGTGATGATCGAGTACGACGCGGATCGCGGCTGGCATTCGGCGACTCTCGGCCCTCGGGGACCTCTCAGCCTCGATCCGGCTTGCGCGGTGCTGCACTACGCGCAGGAAATCTTCGAGGGCATGAAGGCCTACAAGCTGGCCGACGGCACGATGGCGCTGTTCCGGCCCGAGCAGAACGCGCGGCGCTTCAACGACTCGGCCGACCGGCTCGCCATGCCGAACTTACCCGAGAAAGTCTTCGTCGAGGCGGTTCGCCGGCTGGTGCTGGCCGACAAGGACTGGTTCCCCATGGTCGAGGGAGGCTCAATCTACCTGCGTCCCTTCATGTTCGCGTCCGAGGCCTTTCTCGGCGTGCGTCCGGCGAAGCAGTACAAGTTCCTCGTCATCGCCAGCCCCTCGGGCAACTACTTCAAGTCGGGCGCCCCTGCGGTCTCGATCTGGGTCTCTGAGAACTACACCCGCGCCGCGCCGGGCGGCACCGGGGCGGCCAAGTGCGGCGGCAACTACGCCGCCAGCCTCGTCCCGCACGCCAATGCCGTCGCCAGGGGCTTCGACCAGGTCTGCTTCCTCGACGCCGCCGAGCACAAGTGGATCGAGGAACTGGGCGGGATGAACCTGTTCTTCGCCTTCGAGGACGGGACCCTGCTGACGCCCCAGCTGACCGGCACGATTTTGCCCGGCATCACCCGCGATTCGATCATCAAGCTCGCCCGCGAAGAAGGGCTGACGGTGAAGGAAGGCCGCTACAGCTTCGACCAGTGGCGCGCCGATGCGGAGAGCGGGCACCTGCTCGAAACCTTTGCCTGCGGCACCGCAGCGGTCGTCACCCCGGTCGGCAGGGTGGCCGGCGCAGCCGGCGAATTCACCATCGGCGGCGGCGGTCCCGGGCAGCTGACCGAGCGGATTCGCGAGAAGCTCGTCGGCATCCAGCGCGGGACGATCAAGGACCGGCACGGCTGGGTCCACAGGATCGACTGACGGGGGCTACTCCCCGGCGGCGGGGCGCAGGAAGAACACTTCCGGAATGACGTTGTCGTCGATGCGGTAGAACCGCAGGCGATGCTCGCCGCGCGACAGGCGGCCGAGCGGGCGCGACAGTTCGACCGTGTTGTCGCTCACCGCATCGTACCAGGCCTGTTTGGCAGGCGCGTCGGCAGCGCCTCCGGTCGGTTCGAGTACGATGGCGAGCGTTTCGACCGGCCCGTCGTCGAGCTGGATCGCGAAGCGCGGCCCGCCAGTGCCGATGGTATCGAGCGTTGGCACGAGCTGGACGTCGAGATCGTATTCGCCCGTCTCGGTCAGCCGGAAGGGGTATTCGAGGAACACGCCGTCGCTCACGGTGGTCGGCGCCTGCCCCTGCGGCAACGCCAGCGGCGCCGCGCCCCATTGGCCGAGTTGGGGAACAGCCGTCCATTCGAATCGGCCCGCGCCCGCGGCGGTTTCGAACGCGGCTGCTGGAATGGCGAGGACTTCCTTTGCCTCTACCTCCTGTTCGGCAGGCGGGCCGGTGACGGCCCCGACCCCACGCACGAGCGGCGGCATCACGTCCTCCGGCGGGTCGTTCCAGCTCGAATAGCCGATGTGGGTCTGGTTCATCATCCCGGCCCACTTGCCGCCGGCCATCTCGTCGTATTGACGGGTCAGGACCTTGTCGCGGGCGAAGGCGCGCTCTGCCTCGGCGGCATTGGCCTCGGCGCGCGCCGGGTCGCGGCCCGCGTAGAATGCGTTCCACGCCGCCGCTGCGTACATCCGGTAGAGGTTGGCGAGCGACAGGACGCGGTATTCGACGAGCTGGTAATAGGCATCGCGCTGGTCGGGCCGCAGCCCTGCCCCGGCACGCGCCACGCGCCCCACGAGATCGTCCCACCGCGCGGCGAGCATGCGGTATTCGTCTGGCGCGAAGCTTTTCGCGTCGAGAAGTTCCGGTTTTCGCTTCGAAGCAAGCGTTCCGTAATCGGCCAGCACTGCGCCAATCGCCTCGCCGTTCGCCGCGCCGAACTGTTTGGCGGCCCACTCGACCGGATTGGTGGCGATCGCCTCTGGCGTCATGGCCTGCGGGTCCCACGCCATGTGGAGGAAGAAATCGAGCGGGTACTCCATCGGTTTGATGTCGCCGACGTTGACCACCCACATTGCGCGAGCTCCGCGTTGCCAGGCGAGGTCCATCTGCTGCCAGACCTTGGCTACCTGGTTGGTATCGGTCCACTTGTAGCTGCGCGGCGCGCCGACGTAGTCGAAGTGGTAATAGATCCCGTATCCGCCCGAACGCGGCGGCGCGGCGGGATCGGGCAGGCGGCGAATTTGGCCCCAGTTGTCATCGGAGAACAGCAGCGTCACGTCGTCGGGGACGCGCATGCCCTGATCGTAATAGTCCTGCACTTCCTTGTAGAGCGCCCAGACCTGCGGCGTCTCGCTCGCCGGCTTGCCGGTGGTCGCAGCGATGATCTCGCGCTGGTCGGTGACGATCCGCTCGAGCAGGGGAATCGCGGTTTCCTCGCTCATCGCCTCGTCGCCGTCACCGCGCATGCCGACCGTGACCACCGCGTCGCCACCGCTGGCGGCGAAGCGCTCCATCCCCTCGCGCCAGAACCTGCGCAGCACCGCGCCGTTGGTCTCGTAGTTCCAGTCGCCCGAGGCCCGGCCCGACTCCTTGGCATGACTCCATTCGGCCTGCGCGCGCGTCAGCGGTTCGTGGTGCGAAGTGCCGAGCACCACGCCCATCTCGGCCGCCAGAGCGAGGCTCTTCGGATCGTCCTCGGCGAGCGACTTGTCCCACATCGCCGGCCACAGGTAGTTGCCCTTGAGGCGGAAGAGCAGCTCATAGACGTGGGCGTATGCTGCTGAATTGACGCCGCCGAACTTCGCCCGCGCCCAGCCGCCGAAGGCCGGATCCTCGTCGTTGATGAAGAAGCCGCGGTAGCGCACAGCCGGAGCATCGGTCCTCGATCCGGCGGTTAGGTAAAGCATGTCGCGACGTTCGACGGGAACGTCTGCCCACCAATACCACGGCGATACGCCGATCCGTTCCGACAGGTCGTAGAGCCCGTAGACCGCGCCCCGCTTGTCGCTCCCGGCGATGACGAGCGCGCGTTCGACGCCGGGCAAGGGGTTGTCGACCACGAACTGGCCGAAGGCCTCCCACTTGCCGGTCACCTGAGACAGATCGATCCGCCCTTCGGCGGCGAGCCGGTCGACCAACCCGCCATTGCCCGCGACACCGACGATGACCGCGCCGGTTGCGGCGGCAGGAGCCGCTTGCAGGACGTCCGCCGCATTACCCCCGACCCGCCCAAGGTCCGCCGCAAAACCTTCCGCCGCGTGGCGCACCGCCGGACCGGCCGCCGAATCCACGACCACCGGCAGGGCGCGCCCGCCCGCAATCAGACCGAGAGAACCCTCGCCTGCGGTCTCGCAAACGGCGACCGCTCCCTCGCAGGCCAAAACGGCGCGCGGGAAGAACAACAGCAAGGCCGCAACGAGCGGCAGTAAGAGCGAGCGAAGCGTGCGACCGGGCATGGCGGCGGAGCTAACACGCTCCGCACGCCCCGTCACGCGTGCCACAGAGGTCACACGTCGGGGGGATTCGGCGTAACACGATCAAGGACAGGCACCGTTGGGGCCACATGCGCGACTGGCCCTCTTGCATTGGCGCGCCGGCTCCGCCTAAGCGGATTGTCTCGTAGCACCGCAAAGGTGCCGGTCGCAATGTCACTTCAAAAGGGTCAAAATGCCGCTTCGTAAATCTCTCGCGCTTGCGTGCGCGATGCCGCTTGTTTTGCTTTCCGCCCCCCTCCATGCCGAAGACGATAGCGCGGTCGCCGCCGTCATCGACGAAGGCCTCAACCGCAACGAGGCGCTACTACGCGCGCAGGACCTGATGGACCGCATCGGGCCGCGGCTGACCAACTCGCCGGGTATGCGCAAGGCCGAGGAATGGGCGGTCAAGGAAATGGCCGAGATCGGCCTTTCGAACATCCACAAGGAAGGCTTCGAGTTTGGCCGCGGCTGGGAACAGGTCCGCTCTGACGTCTGGATGCTCTCCCCGCGCCCGATCGAACTGACCGCGATTCCGCTGGCCTGGACCCCCGGCACCGATGGCCGGATCGAAGGCGAAGTCGTCGTCGCGCCGATGAGCAAGAAGGAACACTTCGAAGCCTATCGCGGCAAGCTGGCCGGCAAGATCGTCCTCGTCAGCAAGCCAGGCACCGGCGACGAACCGTCAACTGCACCTTTCAACCGGCTGGAAACGTCCGACATCGCCAAGAGAGACACCATGGCGCTGCCGACATACGATCCGCACGCCATCGCCGAGCGCGAGGCCAAGGGAACGCTGGTGCGCGGCGACTTCACGCTGGCGCTCGACGAATTCCTCCGCAGCGAGGGGGCTATCGCCTGGGCCAAGATCTCCTACCGCGACGGCAAGCTCCTGCACGGCAGTAACTATACCTACCTCTCCGGACGCACACCGCAGTTGCCGGCATTCGAAATCGCCGCGGAAGACTACCGCCGCCTCGCCCGACTGAGCCGGGTCGGCCCGGCACCGCGCGTCTCGCTCGACAGCGAAGTGCGCTTCACCGATGACGATACCAAGGGATACAACATCATCGGCGAAATCCCGGGCAGCGATCCCAAGGCCGGTTACATCATGGTCGGCGGTCACTTCGACAGCTGGGCCGCGGGTGACGGAGCGGTCGACAACGGCGCCTCGACCGTTGCGATTCTCGAAGCGGCGCGCATCCTCAAGGCGACTGGCGCAAAACCGAAGCGCACCATTCGCTTCGTTCTGTGGTCAGGCGAGGAACAAGGCCTGCTCGGTTCATTCGCCTATATCCGCCAGCACATCGCCAGCCGTGCCGGTGAAGAGAATGCGATCCCGGGTGCAGAACCTTCGTTCTGGGCGGATTCATGGCCGATTACCCCGAAGCCGGGTTACAGCGAACTCAAGGCCTACTTCAACATGGACAACGGCGTGGGCAAGATCCGCGGCATCCACGCCGAGGGCAACGTTGCCGCCGAATCGCTGCTCGGCAAGTGGCTCAAGCCGTTCGCCAGCCTCGGGGCGGAAAAGGTCGTTTCCGGCAGTACCAGCGGGACCGACCACGTGTTCTTCCAGCGTCTCGGCCTGCCGGCGTTCCAGTTCATCCAGGACCCGCTCGATTACAGCGCGCGCCTGCACCACACCAACATCGACACTTTCGACCACATCCCCGCAGACGACCTGCGCCAGACGTCGACCGTGATAGCCGGTATCCTGTTGCAAGCGGCCAACGACAGCGCGACCCTGCCGCGCGAACCGCTGCCGAAGAAGCCGGTCGAGACCAAGCCGTTCGAATGGAAGTATCCGGACGAAGACTAAACTGCATTGGTCGGGCGGCGTGGAGACAGCGCCGCCCGATCAGGCTATTGCCCCTGACAGAGAGAATTCACCTACAGGGGAAATCATGAAAACCAGATCTGCCGCCCTGTTCGGCGCCGCCGCCCTTGCACTCGCCATTCCCGCCGTCGCGCAGGCGCAGGAATCTTCCACTGCACCGGCTAGCCAGGATTGGATCGCGAAGAGCAACGAATACACCCAGCAACTGATGCTGGCCGAAGCCCAGTTCGCACCGGAGAATGCCTCGTCCAACGGACTCGAGCAGTTCGACGGCAAGGCCATCGACCTCGGGCCAGACCTGTCACAACGGTACATCGCGATGGAGCAGGCGCAGCGCGCCCGTTTCGCTGCCGCGCTGGCGAGCGAAAGCGATCCGCTGGTCAAGCAGGACCTGCAGATCCTGATCGATTCGATCGACCAGTCGGTCGAGGGCACCCAGCTCACCGACCGGCTTCAACTCACCTGGATCGACGTTCCGCAGTTCATTTTCGGCTCGATGAATTCGGCGCTCGATGCGCAGATCGGTGCCAAGCGGCAGGCCAAGGCCCTCGAACTGCTGCAGCGATACGCCGGACTCTACCCCGGCTCTACGCCGCTGACCGAACTGGCCAAGGCCCGCTGGGCCGAGAGCCTCGGCGACGGCAAGGTCGGCCCTTACAAGGGCCGCGTCGAAGATACGCTGGGCAAGACCGAGACTTACATCGCCGGCATCCATGCGCTGTTCGCCAAGGCCAACATCAAAGGCTCGGACAAGGCGCTCGCTACGCTCGACAGGCAATTGCGCGAATACGCCGAGTGGGAAAAGGCCAACGTCTTGCCGAAGGCCCGCGACGATTTCCGCCTGCCGCCCGAGCTCTATGCCTTCCGTCTGAAGCAGTTCGGCATCGACATTCCGCCCGAAGAGCTGATCGAACGGGCGCGGCGCGGGTTCTACGATACGCGTACCCAGATGATGGCGCTGGCCCCGCAGGTCGCCGCCAAGTTCGGGTTCGAGAAGACCGACTATCCTTCGGTCATCGCCGCACTCAAGAAGGACGTCATCCCGAATGACGAGATGGAAACCTTCTACGCCGGTGTGCTTGGGCAAATCGACAAGATGATCACCGATGAGAAGATCATCGACGTCCCCGATTTCCCGGTCCTGATGCGGCTCGGCACCCCGGCGGAGAACGCCTCGCAGCCCGCGCCGCACATGCAGCCGCCGCGCTTGATCGGCAACACCGGCGAACGCGGCCAGTTCGTGCTCGGCACCGGCGATCCCTCGGCCGGACCCGACGCCGCCTACGACGACTTCAATTTCAAGGCAGCCTCGTGGACACTGAGCGCGCACGAAGCTCGGCCGGGACATGAATTGCAGTTCGCCCAGATGGTCCTGCGCGGAGTCAGCCAGGCGCGCGCACTCTACGCATTCAACAGCGTCAACGCCGAAGGCTGGGGCCTCTACGCCGAAGCCGAGTTCATGCCCTACGAGCCGATTGAGGGGCAGCTCATCGCGCTGCAGTTCCTGTTGCTGCGCGAGAGCCGGGCGATCCTCGACCCTATGCTCAATCTCGGCATGATCACGCCCGCCGAAGCGACCAAATGGCTGCGCGAAGAAGTCGGCCTGTCGGTCGCCATGACCAAGCAGGAAGTCGACCGCTACACCTTCCGCGGCCAGGGCCAGGCGGGAAGCTACTTCTACGGCTACGGCAAGCTCGCCAACCTCAGGATCGAAACCGAGGTGGCGCTTAGCGACAAGTTCGATCGCACGGCGTTCAACGATTTCGTCATCTCGCAAGGCCTGCTGCCGCTCGGCCAATTGGCCGACACGGTACGCAGCGACTTCATCCCCGCGCAGCTGGCGAAATAAGGAGCGGCCCCGGTGGCGGAGCCGCTTCCCAACTCAGCGCTTGTAGGCTTCCTCGGGCTTGAGGTTCATGATCGTGACCGGCTTTTCGCCGCGAAGTTCCTGAAGCCCGACGATCGCGTTGATCAGCGCGCGGTTCTGCCCGGTGCTGCCGTATTCGAGCCCGGTCAGCGTGTGGTCTGTGAGGAAGGTCGTCCACTTGCCGCCATCGACGAGGTTGTCGACGACGTCCTTGGGCGTGCCGCCCGCGGCGTTCACCTTGCGGGTCTCGTCGGCTAGCGCCTTGTTGAAATTGGCGAAGTCGACAAAGCGCGACCACGGCTGGATGTAGCCATGGCCTTCGACGATCGTGTCGACGCCCTTGATGCCGGCGGCCGCCTTCATCAGTGTGTCGGCCGCACCGATCGCGCTGCCGCCGCTCGAGGGGTCGATCAGCGGAGCCATCGACCACGCCATGATGTCACCGGTCGCCATGACCTTGTCGTTGGCAAAGACGATGAAGGCGTCACCGTTGGTGTGGCCGGGACCGAAGTAATAGACGTCGATGCGGTCCTTGCCCGCGCCCAGAGTGGTCTTGGTCTCGAAGCTCGTGGTCGCCGGGTTGGCCGGGAACGGCCCGCTCGCCACCGCCATGCGGGAGGCGGAATTGGCCTGCGCCACGACCTCGACAGTCGGCAGCTGGTCCTTGAAGAACTGGTTCGAGCCGACGTGGTCGGGGTGACTGTGGGTGTTGATGACGATCGTTACTGGCTTGTCGGTAACCTTGCGCACCTCGTCGAGGATCGCCTGCCCGGTGTTGGGCAGCTTGGTGTCGACCAGGGCCACACCGTCGGACATCACGAACACGGTGGTATTCCCGCCGGCGCCAAAGATCTTGTAGACCTGTCCCTTGACGTGCTCGATCGGGGAGACGCCCGGCAGCCCCGGCCCGGTGGCCGGTTGATACCCCGGAGGCGGCGTGTCCATCGGCGTTGTCGCGATTGCCGTGCTCGCCCCGGCGGTGGCGGAGGCCGTGCTGTCGGCGGAAGGCGCCGTCGCGCAGGCGGCGATCACACCTGTGGCAACGATCGTGCCGATAATCAGGCTGCGGTTCATCAGGTTCCTCCCATCAGGAATGTTCTTTGTACAAACCAATAGACGCCCGCGGCTACCACGACAACCGAACCCGCTGTCGCCAATTGTCGCGCGTTTGCAGGACGTTTCCGCCATAGCCAGCCGAGCGCCAGTGCTAGCGGGATAACCACTGCGAGCTGGCCCAGCTCGACGCCGAAGTTGAACCCGAACAGGCTCCACCCGAGCGCCGCCTGCGGAAGCCCGAATTCGCGCAGGACCGAGGCGAAACCAAAGCCGTGGATCAGCCCGAATGTCCCGGCGAGCCAGATGCGTAGGTCCTTGCCCTCGCCGCGAAGCAGGTTGTCCGCCCCGACCACGATGATGGTCAGAGCGATCATGGGCTCGACCAGCCATGACGGCGGGCTCCAGATCTCGAGGACCGCCAGCGACAGGGTGATCGAATGGCCGACGGTGAAGGCGGTAACGATGCCGGCCAGCCGCCGCCAGGTGCCGCCGAACAGCAACAGCCCGAGCAGGAACAGCAGGTGGTCGGGTCCGATCCAGATGTGATGCGCGCCCGCGGGAATGAAGGTCTTGAGGACCTGCACTGCGCCGGCGGCGTTGCCGCGGTAATAGGTCCGCGACGCGTCCCCCTTCCCGACAATCCACTGGTCGACCAGCTTGCCGCCGTCATAGACGTTGATGAAGGTCTGGTGCTGCGGATCGTAGGGGAACATTTCGCCCGAGTAATGCAGCTTGCCGCCGGGAGGCCCGGTGGCATGAAACCACAACCGCACCGCGTTTTGTTCGGCCAGCGGCTCGGCATACTCCCACTCGAGGGTGAGCGGCCTTCCGTCGGCGGCGAGCACGAAGCGCTTGGCCATCATCGGCCCGATGTCGTCCATCATGTGGATCAGCAGGTGCGCGTCCCGCAGTTGTGCCGGATCGGTCAGCTGCAGGTCATGCGCGAGGTCGAATTCGTGGATCGTCAGCGTGCCGACGATACCGCGCTGCTCGTCATAACGGACGTCGAGGTAGGAGAACGGCGCCGGGTGCGCCTGCGCCGGACCCGCCGCGAGCAGCGCCAGCGCAAATGCGGCGAGAAATCGGCAAACCAAACTCACCATTCGTCATTGCGAGCGCAGCGAAGCAATGCAGGGAGACACAGGGCCGCGCTGGATTGCTTCGTCGGCTTTGCCTCCTCGCAATGACGAAGAATATCGGGCTGCACTAAGCTGCGAGCCTCTCCTTGAGACCCGACAGGATCAGGTCGCTGGCCCGCTCGCCGATCATGATTGCCGTGGCGTTGGTGTTGCCCTGCGGGATCGTCGGCATGATCGAGGCATCGGCGACCCACAGGCCGTCGAGTCCGCGCAGCCTGCAATCAGGTCCGACCACCGCCTCGGGATCGTCCTTCGCGCCCATCTTTGCTGTGCCAACCGGGTGGAACATCGGGATCGTCGCCGCGCGCGCATAGTGGCCGAGCGCCTCGCGGCTATCGAGTTCGCGGCCGGGACGGACCTCGCCCGTAACGTCTCCGGCAATCGCCGGCTGGTCCATGATCCGGCGGGCGATCTCCAGTCCGTCGATCAGCTGTTCGAGGTCGTCGCCCTCGCCGAGCAGGCGGTGGCGGATCAGCGGCGGGGCATCCGGATCGGCGCGGCGCAGCTCGACCATCCCGCGCGATTGTGGCCGCATCAGCCCGACCAGTGTCGTCACCGAGGCTTCCTTGCGCAACTCGAGGTTGCCCTGCGGCGTTATGTCGAAGGCGAAGGCGGAGAATGCCAGTTGCAGATTTGGGGCCTGAAGTTCCGCGCGGCTCTTGATGAAGGCCTGCGCGTGGCCGATACCTGTCGTCAGCGCCCCGCTCCTGCGGATGGCAAGCGCCAGCACCTGCCGCACGCCCGACATGCCGCGGCTGTCGTCATTGAGCGTGCGGGCACTGACCGTGTTGACGAGGTGGCAGGCCGAATGCTCCTGCAGGTTCTGCCCCACCCCCGGCAAGTCCTGCACCACCGCAATGCCGTGATGCGCAAGATGCTTGGCCGGACCGATCCCGCTGAGCATCAGCAGCCGCGGCGTGTTGAGCGCACCGGCGCAGAGCACCACACCCTCACGCGAGGTCAGCGTCTCCTCGCGCCCATCGCGCCGCACCACGACGGCGGTGACGCGGCCTTCTCTGGCAACGATCCGCTGGACGGAGGCTTCGAGCATCACCTCCAGCCCGCGCGGTGGCGGGGAAAGGTAGGCGCTGGCGGTCGAATGCCTCAGTCCGCGACGCTGCGAGAGCTGGATGTAGTCGACGCCCTCGGCACTCTCGCCATTGAGGTCGAGCGAGCGCGGGTAGCCCGCCTCCTGAACCGCGGCGATCCATTCGTCGGTGACCTTGTAGCGGCTGCGCACCTCGCTGACCGACACAGGCCCGCCGCGCCCGCGCCACTGGTCGGCACCTCGCTCGTTGTCCTCCATCCGGCGGAAATAGGGCAGCACGCTGGCATAGTCCCAGCCAGTCGCGCCGAGCTCGGCCCAGCGATCGTAGTCCCACTGGTGGCCACGAATGAACATCATCCCGTTGATCGCGCTGCCGCCGCCCAGCCGCTTGGCAGCAGGCCAGACGTCGGGCCGCCCGCCGACGCTTTCGTCGGGTTCGGCCGAGTACATCCAGTCGAATTCGGGCGTGTGGACGATCCCGCTCATCAGCGCCGGGACCTTCGAGCGAATGTCCTTGTCGGACTTGCCCGCCTCGACCAGCAGCACGCGCTTGCCGCCTTCGGCCAGCCGCGCCGCGCAGGCCGCCCCGGCCGATCCGCCGCCGATTATGATGAGGTCCGGTTGTCCGGCCATTCCAGTCTCCCTTGCGCGTCGTCCTTGCGACACAGCAGCTGGCGGCGCAAGGCGTGTGCAATGGACGAACGGGCAAAAATGCAGGCCAATGCCGGGCCGCGCCTGAGGCTGATTGTAGAGAGTTTCGCGCGACTGGCGGGACAGCCACTCGCGCCGTCCCCGGCTCTCCTGTGGGATGCCCCGCGCGCCGTTCTGGCGCACGGGACCGAAGATCCGCCGCTGTTCTTCTACGGTAACCAGCTGGTGCTCGAGCTGTTTGCGATGACCGCCGTCCAGTTCATCGGCCTGCCATCGTACCAGTCTGCCGAGCCTGACGCCCGCGAAGAGCGTGCGCGCATGTTCGAGCGGCTCGAAACGGACGACATCGTGACCGGTTATGGCGGCGTCAGGATTGCAGCCGACGGAACGCGATTCCGCATCGAAAACGCCATTATCTGGAACCTCGTCGACGAAGCCGGCACCCGCCACGGGCAGGCCGCCACCTTCACCGACTGGATCCCCGTCTAACCGCCGCGGATTCCGCTCCCCTTCAAGCCTTCCCGTCCGTGGGTCGTCGAAAGATCGACCTTCGGCCCGATTGGGTAAATGTGGTGCCGGTCGGTCAGCGCGTAGTAGTTGCGCTTGATCTCCTCCAGCTTCACCGTTCCGGCGATGCCCGGCCACTGGTAGAGTTCGCGCAGGTAGCCCGACAGCGCCGGGTAATCGTCGATCCGCCTGAGGTTGCACTTGAAGGCGCCGTGATACCCGACGTCGAAGCGCACCAGCGTGGTGAAAGCGCGCCAGTCGGCCTCGGTCAGCCATTCGCCGGCGAGGTAGCGGTTGGTCGCAAGGTGCGCTTCCATCGCATCGAGCGTCTCGAACACCCCATGCGCAGCACGTTCGTAGGCGCTCTGGGAGGCGGCGAACCCGGCGCGGTAGACCCCGTTGTTGAGACCCGGATAGATCACGTCGTTCCAGCGATCGATCTCGGGCCGCAGGTCCTCGGGATAGAGGTCCAGCGTGTTGCCCGTGATCTCGTCGAAGGCGCCGTTGAACATGCGGATGATGTCGGCGCTTTCGTTGTTTACGATCTGCCCGGTCTTCTTGTCCCACAGCGTCGGTACGGTCGCCTTGCCGGTGTAGTGCGCGTCATGCTCCTGGTAGACGCGATACAGCGGATGCGGGATCGTGAATGGCGGGATCGTCTCGTGGTCGAACATCCAGCCCTGGTTGTCGATGGTCGGCCCCGCGGCGGACATGCTGACCACGTCCTGCAGCCCCATGAGCACGCGATAGGCGGTAACGCGCGAGGCCCACGGGCAGGTCCACGAAACGAACACGTGGTACCGCCCCGCCTCGGCCGGAAACTTCGCGTCAGGGTCGGGCTCGATCCAGTCACGCAGCGGGCTGTCGATCCGCCGGAACTGGCCGTCCTTGCCGATTTCTTCGGCCGCTGGGGGACTGTCGCGCCAGACACCGTCGTAGAGTTGGGACATGCATTGCTCTCCTGTTGGCCCAGCCGGAGTAGGGATGCGAACGCCCCTTGTCAGCCCGCGGCGCGGCCCTATCGTGCGGCATCGGAACAGGGAGACATCAAGTGCAGATCAACTGGCGCCGCGCGATCGTGGCGACGCTGTTCGCAGAGGCGGCAGGCATCGTCGCCCTCATGGCCATTGTCGCGGTTTTCGGACCGTCCGGATGGAAAGAAGCGACGCCGTTCGCCCAGCAAATGGGCGCGCTGGTCGGGCCGGTTTCGGGCTTCCTGTTGTGCATGATCGGCGGCTGGTGGACCGGCCGCCTCGCCCCGCCCGATCAGCGTGTCAAAAACGGTCTGGCGATGGGCTGCATCGCCGCCGCCTTCGACATCGCTCTCTCGTTTGCGCTCGGCGGCGGACTGGTGGGATTGCTGGTCGTATCGAACATCGGCCGCATTGTGGCCGGCACACTGGGCGGCTGGCTCGGCATGCGAGAGGGCTAACCGAGCCTCCCAACGCTCAGTCGCGTTTGCCGATAGTGGCGCCGCCAATGGTGTAATTCAGCGTACCGGGCATGCCGTATGCATCGCCGATGCCGAAAGCGCCGCCAATTTCCTCGCCGGTCGGACCATAGAAACGCAGTTGGATGTCTCCGACATCCGTACCTCCATGAAGCAGGTCACCTGCGATTGCATTCCGCCGGTACGCCACCGTCTGTGCTAAGTCGAAACGACCGAAATCGATACTCGATGAATCGTCGAGGTCGGTCCCCGCCAGTTCTAGCCAGCCAGTCAGCGACAGATTGGCGAAATCGAAATCGAACTGACTCGTGCCGGTGACATCGATCCGCCGGCTGCCATCCGTGTTGGTAGCCGCGCCATAGGCAATGCCCTTGTAGGTGCCAGTTCCGGTCAAGCCTGCAAGAACGCCATTGAGCGTTTCAATGCCAAAGGGAAAGAAGCTGCGGTTGATACCGTCGATTGTGTCGACGTGAACGACCTGGAAGTATTCGGCAAAATTCACATAAGTCAGGCGAACGCCGTCCACAGGCCCGTCGTACAGCTTCAGTCCGTAGTCGATATCACCGATTGTGCGAGCGTAGGTGATGAAACTCGGGTCGCCGCCAGAGACCTTATCCGCTGCGCCGAATTGCCCTTCATTGGCATTGTAACCGCTGACCCAATAGGTCCCGTCGACCGATTGTTGAAAACCCGAATTGCCCAGACTGACCGAACCGTAGCCGGTGCCTCCACCTGAGTGGTGCCGCTGATTGAAGAACTCTGCCCTAGGCAGAAAGTAGTGTTGGTCGGTCACGAAGTCGGACAGCGAGATATTGGACTGGGGCGCCCCCGTCTTCACGCCCAGAAATCCCCCCGCGATCATTTGCCCACTCATGCCGGCAGACGCGAAGGTCCCGCCAAATTCCTCGGCACCAGGACCAAAAAAGTTGCCGTGCAAGGGACCAGCCATGACACCGGAAGCATTCTCGTAGGAAAATGTGCCTGACAGGTTGCCGGTTGAGCTCAGTTGGCCCGACGCGCGGAATGCAGTCACAGTTCCCCGACCCGTACCCGTATACAGACTAGTGTCGTTTGTTCCCTTGCCTTCGATCGTGAAGACACCGCGGTCGAAATCGAGCAGCGCGGTCGCATCTTCCTGGAACACATAGGGTTCCTTGCTCGTCTCGCTGTAGATCCCATAGACTGCCGCGGCAAATTGCGCCTTGCCAGTGGTCGGAATCTCGCCCGATGCGCTGGGGAACCCGAACAGAAAGATCTCGTATTTGAGCTGGTTACCGTCGACGCTGTACCACATTCCGACAGAGACTCGCTTGGTCTCAGACAGCCGATCCAGCGTACCGTGATATAGATTGAGCGTCTCAGTCGCCGTTCCGCTCGTTGCCTTGAAATCGTAGACTTGGAATGCGTTCGTGCCGCTCGCTGCCCGGTCTGCTGAGTCACCGAAACTCGATTCGTGCGCAGAGGTCTTGACCGTATAGGTTTTGCTTGATGCATCGTAGCTGAAGGTCAGCGAAGTGGTGCCCTGACTGCCAGACGTAGTCAGAGTGGTCCCCGGATCGACTGTGGCAGTGCCATTGACGGCAGTCATGGAGAAGCTTCGAGTGTCGAGGCTCTGAACGGTCGGAGCTGGTGCCGGAGCTGGTGCCGGAGCTGGTGACGGAGCCGGTGTGCTGATCACGCCTCCGCCTCTCGAGGTTCCCCCACCGCCTCCGCAGGCGGCGAGACAAAAGGCAGAGCTGACGGCAAGCGTCAGGCCAATAGACTTCATGCTGATGCGACCCCTTGGTATGTGTTTGATTCAATTTCCTGTAAACATTGCGATATTGCAAGGCCCTTAAGACGCTTGCGCCCGAGTTTACGGCCTTGAAACCGGGGCTATCGCCTGGGTCAACAATCTCTCGCTTGCCCCACCGGGTGGCGCCCGCCATGAGTGGACACAGTCAATCAGCGTCCGAGGAGAGCCCCATGTCCGACGTCTACATCCCGCCCAAGGTCTGGACCTTCGATCCGGAAAACGGGGGGCAGTTCGCCGGCATCAACCGCCCGACTGCCGGCGCGCGCGAGGAGAAGGAGCTGACGGTCGGCGAGCATCCGTTCCAGCTCTACTCGCTCGGCACGCCCAACGGTGTGAAGGTGACGATCATGTTCGAGGAGCTGCTCGAAGCGGGCTTCTCGGGCGCGGAATACGACGCCTGGCTGATCAAGATCTTCGAGGGCGCGCAGTTCTGGTCGGGCTTCGTCGACCTCAATCCCAATTCCAAGATTCCTGCACTGCTCGACCGGAGTGGCCCGCAGCCATTCCGCGTGTTCGAGAGCGGCGCGATCCTCGTCCACCTCGCCGAGAAGTTCGGATACCTGCTGCCCAAGCAGAACCCGGCCCGCGCCGAAACGCTGAGCTGGCTGATGTGGCAGATGGGCAGCGCGCCGTTCATCGGCGGCGGCTTCGGGCATTTCTACGTCTACGCGCCCAAACGCTACAAGTATCCGATCGACCGCTACGCGATGGAAACCAAGCGGTTGTTCTCGGTCGCCGACATGCAACTGGCGAAGACTGAATACCTTGGCGGCGACGACTATACGATCGCCGACATCGCCGCCTACACTTGGCTTGGCAACCTCTACCACGGCGCCTACAACCGCTGCGACGTGTTCCTCAGCCTCGACGAGTACGAGAACGTCGCGCGCTGGGTGAAAGCCATCGACGCCCGCCCGGCTGCGATCCGTGGGCGGCTGGTCAACAGCCAGGCGATGGCTGAACGCCACAGCGCCGCGGACTTCGACAAGGTCGAGGACCGCAGCCTGTTCGAGCCGGTCAGGAAGCGCGCCGACGTTTGATCCGCCGGCGCCCGCGGCCTGGCGCTAGAAAGTTCCCTTCACGGTCAGGCGGAAGATCGGGCCGATCAGCTGGTCATGCAACTGGTTGAACAGGACCGGATCGCTGAGGCGGCGGCCGTCGTAGACCGTGCGTTCGCGCCGGTGCCGCGCATTGGTCAGGTTCACAACGGTGAAATTGACCGTCAGCCCGAAAACGTCCTTGTTCTCGATGAACCAGTAGTCGAACAACGGGCCTTCCCACCCTTCGCTGATCTCGGTGAGGTAATAGCCCTTCTGCATCCGATAGTGCTCGGCCCCGAAGCCGTATGCCCAGTCGCTACTGGGGATGTCGTGCCGATAGCTGGCATTGACGTAGCGCTTCAGTTCGTTGCTGATCGGGCGATGCATGCCCGAAAGCGGGTCGGCGACACTCGAATCCTGGAGTTCCAGCGAAAGGTCGATCTTCGCGCCCTTCACGCCGACCGGCTCGAGTTGGAAGGTATTGGTCCATTCCATGCCCCAGCGGCGCGCATGCGGCAGGTTGCCGACCGCTTCGCCGTCGACGCCGACCGGGATGATGTCGACGATGTCTTCGATCCAGTGGTGGTAGAGCCGCAGCCGGGTCTTGCCCCATGCGCCGAGCGACTTGCCGAATTCGGTTTCGACCTCCCAGCTCTGCGGCGGGACGAGGTCGGGGTTGCCGCTGTTCTCGCGTTCCTGCTGCAGGTTCGGCTGCGCGAGAAAATCGTAGAAGCTGATCTGGCCAACGCGGCGGCGCAGGCGGAGGCTCAGGTCCCAGTCGTCGCCAGGCCGCCAGCCGAGAACAACGCTGCCCTTCGGCCGGAAGAAATCGCGCGGTTCAAGATCGCCATCGAGGCGCGCCAACTTCGAGACTTCGGCTCCGGCAGCCACCTGGATGTCGGCCTTGTCGCCGATCGGGCGGTTCCAGGTCGCGATGCCCTCGTAACGGGTCTCCACGACATGACCGCTCCCGTCAGGGTACGGCACTTCCGTAAACTCGCCGTCGGCCCCTAGCGTGTAGAGCGTGCCCCGCTGGTCGAGTGAGTTGTAGGCCCGCTCGAACGAGAGCTGCCAGTCGTTCTTGCCGCCCTTCCAGCCGTATTCGGCGCGTAGCACGGTTTCGCCGATGCGGCTGTTGCGCAGGAAACGCACTCCGTCGTCGGGGCGCCCGTCGGCGTAGGAATTGATCTGTGAAACGTCGAACGGCTCGTGGTCGAAATGCCTGAGGCCGATCAGCTTCAGCCGGCCACCGCCGAGATCGAAGGCATAGTCGCCGTTGACGTCGTAGTAGAAGCCGTCGAGCTTCTGGTCGTTCAACCGGGTGTAGTTGACGCCGCCGACCGGCATGCGATCCTCGCGGCTGTAGCTCGGCGCCCAGTAGGGAGTGTAACCGAGCGTGAGGTTGCCTTCCGAAGTCCCTGGACCGTCGATGCCGAACTTGGTCTCGAAGGTGACCAGCTCGCTCTCGGAGTGAAAGAGCTGGTGACGGGTTTCGATCACGTTGCCTGATGCGTCGGTCAGCACGATAGGGCCGGCAAATGCGCCGCGACCGCCGGGGTTCTTGATCGACAGGGTGTAATCGAGCCAGCCGCTCTTGCCCGAGTAACTGATGTTGCCTTTGAAGAAATTGGGCTTGGCGTAGTGCGCCCGCACGTCAGGCCGCCAGGCGAACTGTCCGCTGGCCGATTTCTCCTCGGTCAGCACAACATTGGCGACCTGGCCGGAAAGCCCGGCGATGCCGAGCGTGGAGGCGTCGACGATCTCGATGCGCACGACATTTGCCGCCGGAGTCTTCTGCAAAACGTCGACGGCGCCGCCGGTCTTGTTGGCGACGCGTTGCCCATCGATGAGGACATTTTCCGATGCCTGTCCCAGCCCGCGTTCCTGGTCGGAGCTGTGAATCGTGAAGCTCGGGACCTGCGACAGCATGTCGTAGGCCGTCTTCGGCGAAAAGCGGGCGAAGTCGGCCGGGGTGTAAACCAACTTGCCAGCCTCGCCGGACGCGGCGACCGCATCTTCTGCATTGTCCTGCGCGGCGGCAAGTGACGGAACTGCAAGCGCTATGGTCGCGATCGCGGTGGCAAGTCTAAGGTTGGAAGGGAAAGGGCGACGGTTCTTGTTTATCGTTTTTGACATCGCGCGCCCGTGACGTAGGCCGCAATCGCGGGCACCGCGACTTCGACCTGCGTCGATCCGGAATCGACCAGCGTCAATTCGACCAATTGTGCCGATCGGGAAGCGGCAGTCCGCCCCCGTCACGGGTCAGAAGTTGTATCCAGCCTCCACGCCAAAGATCCGCGGCCGCGCCTTGAAAACGAAGCCGCCGGGCGAGAATTCGGCGTTGTATTTCTCGTTGAAGAGGTTGCTGGCGAAGCCGGTCAGGCTCCAGTGATCGCCCTTCACGCCTGCGCGCACATCGACCAGTTCGACCGGACGGCGCACGGTGGAGTTATAGACGTCCCACCAGGTCCGCCCGATGCGGCGATAGTCGGCCCGGAGCAAGGCCGAGACCTCACCGCCGATATAGGGCGTGAACTGCGCCCCGAAGTTGAGCGTCGAGCGCGAGACCACCGGCGCCTCATTGCCGATTGCGGCGGGATCGGGGAACTCCTTGATCTCGCTGCCGGTCAGGCCCCAGGCGACGTTGAACTGCAGGTCGTCCGTCGGGGTCACAAGAGCTTCGAGCTCGAGACCCTTGAGCCGTACCTTGGGCACATTGCCGAGGTTTTGCGTCGAGTTGGCGTAGAGGTAGACGAAGAAATAGCTGTTCTTCGACTCGGTCGTGTAGATCGAGCCGTTGACGGTGAACAACCCGTCCGCGAGCTGCGACTTGAATCCGAGCTCCCAGGTGTCGGCGGTCTCCGCTTCGAACACGTCGTTGACCCCGACAACGCCGTTGGCCGCGGCGACCACGCCGACACCGGTCTGGTTGAAGCCGCCCGAGCGGAAGCCGCGCGAATAGCCGCCGTAGAACGTCAAGTCGCTGTTCGGCGTCACGGTAACCGTGAACTTTGGCTGCCAGTCGCTGAAGTTGCGGGTCCGCACGTCGCCCTGCGCGCTCTGCGGCGCGCCGAACAGGAACGCGATGTAGTTGATGTACCCGAGCCATGCGTTGGGCGTCTCGGTCGTGTTGCGCCGCCGGTCGTGATCGTAACGCACCGAGGCATCGACCCGCACCATGTCCGAAATCTTGTACCCGAGATTGGCGAAGGCCGCCCAGGCGAAGTTGTCCTGCGAGTCCGACAGGAACGAATATTGCGGGTTGTCCGCGTTGGTCGACGGCGTGCGGTAGACCGGGAACACGCCCTTATCGAGGTCCAGCATGTTGCCGGTCGAGATGAACCGGTCGGTCGAGATCAGGTATCCACCGACCATCCAGAACAGGTCTTCGTCCGCCGGGCTTTCGACCCGCAGTTCCTGGCTGAACGCCTTCACGTTGAGGTACTGGCTCTGGTTGAGGTCGGTGCTGCCCGAGAAGCACGGGTCTGACGGCAGGGCGCAGAACGCCTCGTTGGTCGGCAGGAAGTCGAAAGCGTCGCCGGTGATGATTTCCTTCACCGTGTCGTACGAGGTGACCGAGGTGATCGTGAAATCGTCGGACTCATAGGTCAGCTTGGCCGAGACATTGTTCATGTCGCGGTTGTCGATACCTTCGTTGTTGACCCGAACCGGCAGGCTGGTGTCGTTCACGTCGCCGACGATGTTGTACCAGAAGCCGGTGGTGCGGGTACGGTCCAGCGAGGCCCGCAGGTCGGCGCTGAAGCCGCCGCCGGCATCGAACAGCAGGCTCCCGCGCAGGGCATAGTCCTTGTAGGGATCGGCCTCGCGCCCGAGGTAGGGATTGGGGATGTAGCCGTCGGTGTCCTTGTACAGGCCAGCGATGCGGAACTTGATGCCGTCGCTCAGCGGGCCGCTGATTCCGGCCCGCGTGTAGTACCCGAAACCATTGTCGATCCCCGCCGTGATGCTGCCCTCGAGCTGGTCGCTCGGCTGCTTGGTAGTGATGATGATCGCCCCGCCGATGGCGTTGCGGCCGTAAAGCGCACCTTGCGGACCCTTGAGCACTTCGATCTGCGCGATGTCGAAAAGGTCCTGGTTGAAGGCCGCCGCATTGACCTGCTGCACCCCGTCGATGACCACCGCCACTGACGGCTCGCTGTTGCGCGCCTGGGTAATGCCGCGAATGACGATGAAGGCGTTGCCGACGTTCTGCGTCTCGACGAGGTTCACGTTCGAGGTGAGGTTGATGAAGTCGGCAGGCTTGTCGATCCCGGCGTTCTCGATCGCCTCCGCGTCGAAGGCAGTGATCGCCGCCGGAGTATCCTGCAAGGTATCCTCGCGGCGCAAGCCATAGACGATGATCTGGTTGCCGCTGTCTGCGGGCTTTTGCGCCTGCTCGTCGCTCGCCGCGTCATCTTGAGCCGCAGCCGGTCCTGACATGACAAAGGCAAGTGCGGCCAACGAAGCGCCGGCAAGCCGGCCCCCGCAAATCTTCAGCATCCGATCCTCCCACACCCTTGTAATTATCCTGTGCGATATAGACGTTTCGGGAAATACTGGCAATTTGATTGCACGGCCCGGCTCGACCCCCTTCCCTTCCCCCGGAGGCCAGCCTATGGGCGCTGCGCTGGTGGGGCGTCGCCAAGTGGTAAGGCACCGGTTTTTGGTACCGGCATTCGCAGGTTCGAATCCTGCCGCCCCAGCCAGCGCATCGCGGTTTCGAACCCCGCGATTTCAAACTCTCTCGACAGGCGGGTTCGCGTCGTTAGCCTCGCGCGCGATGCAGGCGGTTTTCACAAGCTGGCAGTTCTGGACTCTGCTGTCCGCGCTATTCGCGGCGTTGACGGCGATACTCGCCAAGGTCGGCGTGCAGGGCATCGATCCCGACCTCGCCACCTTTGTGCGGACGATAATCGTCGCCGGGGCGCTTGCGACCCTGCTGGCACTGACCGGCAAGCTGTCCGGCGAACACGGCATGACGCGCAAGGCGATGCTGTTCCTGACATTATCGGGCCTTGCGACCGGGGCGAGTTGGCTGTGCTATTTCCGGGCGCTGTCGATCGGCGAGGCGGCGCAGGTGGCGCCCGTCGACAAGCTGAGCGTCGTGCTGGTCGCCGTGCTTGGCGTCGTCCTGCTTGGCGAGCGGCTCACTGCCTACGGGTGGATCGGCGTGGCGCTGGTCACCGCGGGCGGCTTCCTGATCGCCTGGCGCGGCTAAGAGAGAGATCGAACGATGAGCGGAATCGCACTCAACTTCTTCAAGCTCAACGTGCCCGACATGGACGCGGCACTGGCCTTCTGGGAGCGGGGCTTTGGCTTCGCGGTCGTGCAGACCTTCGATGAGCCCGACTTTCTCGAGCATATCCTAGCCCTGCCCGGCCAGCAAGCTGGACCCAACCTGTTGCTCGTCGCCTACAAGGACGGGCGCGACGTGTCGGTCGGCCCCGGTCACGGCCCTGTCGGCTTCCAGTGCGACGATATCGCCGCCGCGCACGAGCAGGCGCTGGCGGCTGGCGCGCAGCAGCTCACCGGGATTTTCCCGGTCGGGCCGGTGCTGGTGGCTATGCTCAAGAGCCCCGACGGGCACGAGATCGAGCTGGTCCAGCTGCCGGCATGAGCCGCCAGCCGAACATCGTCTTCATCCTCGCCGACGACCTCGGCTACGCCGACCTGTCGTGTTACGGGCGGCAGGACTACCAGACCCCGGCGCTCGACCGGCTGGCGAGCCAAGGCATGCGCTTCACCCACGCCTACGCCAACAGCGCGGTGTGCACGGCGACCCGCGTCGCGTTCATGACCGGGCGCTACCAGTACCGCCTTCCGATCGGGCTGGAGGAGCCGCTGCAGGGCCGCGCGATCGGCCTGCCGCCCGAGCACCCGACCCTACCCTCGCTGCTGCGCGACCGCGGCTACCACACCAGCCTCGTCGGCAAGTGGCACCTCGGCGACCTGCCGGACTACTGCCCGCTCAACAGCGGGTTCGACGAATTCTGGGGCATCCGCGGCGGCGGGGTCGATTACTTCACCCACCGCCACCTCGGGAAAAACGACCTGTGGGACGGGACCGAGAACATCGAGCGCACCGGCTACCTCACCGAGCTGCTGGCCGAGCGCGCGGTGCAGGTGCTGGAGGAGCGCGCCGCCGCCGGGCAGCCGTTCTTCCTCAACCTCAACTTCACCGCGCCGCACTGGCCGTGGGAGGCGCCAGATGCCGCAGGCAAGGCGGAGAGCGATCGGCTCACCGCGAAAGACGATCCCATACCGATCATCCACTGGGACGGCGGCGACATGGCGACCTACGCGGCGATGGTGCGGTCGCTCGACCTGGCTTGCGAACATGTGATTGAAGCGCTTGATCGGCTCCGTTTGGCGAATGAAACGATCGTCGTGTTTACCAGCGACAATGGCGGCGAGCGCTTTTCCGACATGTGGCCGTTCAACGGCCGCAAGACCGAGCTGCTCGAAGGCGGGCTGCGGGTGCCCGCCATCGTCCGCTGGCCCGGGGTCGCGGCGCCGGGCAGCGAGAGCGAGGCGCAGGTCATGACGATGGACTGGCTGCCGACCTTCCTCGCCGCCGCCGGAGGCTCGCCGGATCCCGAGTTCCCAAGCGACGGGATCGACATCCGTGGCGCCATCGCAGGCGGCGCGATCCCCGAGCGCGGGCTGTTCTTCCGCTTCGGCAACCACGACCAGCGCGCGGCGCGGATCGGACGGATGAAGTACCTGCGCATTGCCGGCAACGAGTTCCTGTTCGACATCGTCGCCGACCCCATGGAGCGCGGCAACCTCAAGGCTCGCCAGCCAGAGGTATTCGCCAGGCTCATCGCCGAGTGGGAGGCGTGGAACCGGACAATGCTGCCGCCCGACCCGGAAGCCGGGCGGCACGGTTTCACCGGAGCGGAACTCGCGGACTACTTCGGGGTCGACAGCTAGTTCGCGTAGGCCCCGGCGAACACCTCGATGGTCGGATAGTTTGGGTCCTGCAGCACGCTCGACATCATGAAGCTCTCGACGATGTCGCAGCGCGGATCGGTGCCGTGGTCCTGGCGATACCAGATCAGCCGCCAGTCCTGCAGCGGGTAGAGCAGCACCACGTCCTTGCGCACTTCGGGAGGCAGCATGACCTCCGAGAACGAGGCGACGCCGTGACCGCGTTCGAGCATGGTGCCGATCACGTCGAAGAACTGGGTGTGGCTGACGACCTTGCGCGGCACGATGCCGTGGACTTCGAACGCCTTGAGGACCTCGCGTTCCTGCAGGCTTCCCGCCTGGGGCAGGACGAACGGCAACTGCGACATCTCGTCGGCCGAAAGCGGCGATTTCCTTCCCTTCAGGAACTTGCGATGGCCGAAGATGCCGCCGCGGACCATGGCCAGCTGGCGCATCGCCGGATCGACCGGGCGATCGGCCCGCAAGTGGAACAGCGCAAAGTCGAACCGCGCGTCCTGGATGTCCTGGGCATAGCGGTAGCTCGGTGGCTGGGCCTCGAATTCGAGCTGGATGTTGGGGTGCTGCGACAGGAAGCGGTCGAGCTTGGGTTTGACGAAATAGTCGACTAGTCCCTGCCCCACCCGGATGCGGTAGGTAACCGGTCCGTCGCGCTCGGGCTGGCTGCGGCGATGGCTGGCGAGCCGCTCGCCGGCGCTGGTGAATTCGCGCAGGTCTTCGAGGAACGACATACCGTCCTGCGTCAGGCTGGGTCGCTTGCCCGGACGCCGCGAGAGCAAGGAAACGCCCAGCTGCTCTTCCAGCGCCTTGATCTGGTTGCTGACCGAAGCCTGTGAAATGCCGAGCGTTTCCGCTGTACGGCGAAAGCTGCGCGTGGCGCAGAGGCTGGCGTAGACTTCCAGCTGGCGCAAGGTGAAAGGTAGGTTAGGCATTATCAGTCCCGACGCAGCCCATAACCTGTAAATAATGTGTTGTCATCACTTTGCGATGCGTTGCTTTGCAGGGGCGATTCCCGCGATTTCCCTTCCCCAGAACACAGGGAGGGAACTCATGAGGTATTTCACGAACGCCGTAGGTGTGTCCGCCATCCGCAAGGGGCTGGCCTTCGGAGCCAGCGCAACGGCACTTGTCTTCGCCGCTTCACCGGCACTTGCGCAGGACGAAGCCCAGACCGAAAGCGACCAGATCGCCCAGGAACTCGGCTCAAGCGACAGCGGCAACAACATCGTCGTCACCGGCTCGCGCCTGTCGATTCCGTCGGGCATGGAAACCGCCACGCCCGTGACGGCGATCGATGAAGAGGAAATCGACAACCTCGATCCCGGCGCGCTGATCCAGGCGATGAACACGCTGCCGATCTTCATCAACAACGATTCTCCCAATAGCAACGCCGGCTTCTTCGCGCGTTCGGGTACGGGCAACCTGAACCTGCGCGGCCTCGGCACCAACCGCACGCTGACCCTGCTCAACGGCCGGCGCATCGCGCCGAGCACCGCTTTCGGCGGCGCCGACATCAACCTCATCCCGGCGGCCATGCTCAAGGGCGTTGAAAACGTGACCGGCGGCGCCTCGGCCGCCTACGGTACCGACGCGGTCGCGGGCGTGACCAACTTCCTGCTCGACACCAAGTTCACCGGCCTCGAAGTCAACCTGCAGGCCGGCATCACCGAACGCGGGGACGGCTTTAATTACGAGGGCAGCATCGCTTACGGCACGCCATTCTCGGATGGTCGCGGGCACTTCCTGTTCTCGGCCGAAGTCAACGCCATGGACCCGATCTTCTCCTACAAGGGTCGCGACTGGTACAAGGGCTACGGCCTGCTCGACTCCGATGCCGACGGCATCGATGAAGTGTGGCCGGACGTGCGTTCGTCGCGCGTCACTTTCGGTGGCCTTATCAGCGGGCCTCCGGGATTTTCGTTCAACAACTTCCAGTTCAACGATGCCGGTGGTGTATCGGCCTACCAGCTCGGAGTCGCGTCCGATGGCGCCATCGGCGCCATCGATGCGCGTACTTCCGGCGGCAGCGGCGACGACATCAACTGCGGCGAGGTCTGCAACGTCTGGCCGGATACCGACCGCTATTCGGTATTCGCCTATGCCGACTACGATCTGACCTCCAACCTCAAGATCTTCGCACAGTACATGCGCGGCAAGAGCCACCTGTTCGAAAACGCCACGCCGCGTGGTTCGGGCGTCGGCTTCCCGACCACCTTCACCGTCTTCTCGGACAACTTCTACCTCAACAAGTATTACCCGCAGGTCGCGGCGGCCATGATCGGCACCGGCACCGCTGCGGCCCCGCAGTATGCGTCGTTCTCGTTGCGCAAGATGTGCAGCATCGAGGACTGCGGCGCGCTTTACTACGAGGAGAGGACCACGCAGAACATCGGAACGGCCGGGTTCGAATACAGCTTCGACACGGATGGGTTCTTCGACGGCTGGCAAGCCGACGGTTATTACCAGTACGCCGAATCGAAGAAGGTGTGGGACCAGTTCGGCCTGCGCGTGGATCGAGTCTTCGCCGCGCTCGACGCGGTGGACGACGGCACTGGCAATCCGGTTTGCCGTGTGACGCTGTTCGGCAGCAACGACTTCCCGGGTTGTTCGCCGGTCAACCTGTTCGGTGTCGGCGGCGCCGGCAACCCGACGCCTGACGGCTACGACTATATCACCGGCATGGATCCGGGCGTACAGATCGATACGCCGCTGTACTTCGCCGACACCGGTTTCGACCTAGGAATCACCGATTCCTACACCTCGACCAACGCCAAGCGCGCGATCACGACGTTCAAGCAGCAATTCGCCGAACTCAGCTTCCGGGGCCAGGTCTTCGACCTGCCCGCCGGTCCGATTTCGATGGCTTTCGGCGGTTCGTACCGCAAGGACTCGATCTACCAGATCAACCGCGACCAGGCGAACCCGTCGTCCAACCACGCAACCGGCCATCCGGTGCTGTGCAATGGACAATCGCCGGGCCTGCGCGGCGTCAGCGGCGGCGACTGCGCCAACACCGTCGGCACCCAGTATTCGAAGACCTCGAATATCCAGGGCAGCGCGGACGTGTGGGAAATCTTCGGCGAAACGCTTATACCGGTCTTCAACACCGGGCACGGCCAGCGCGCGAACCTCAATCTTGCCGCTCGCTGGGCGGACTACGAAGGTTCGGGCCAGATCTGGTCGTACAAGGGCAGCCTCGACGTCTCGATCATCGACGACCTGCGCCTGCGCGGCACCTATTCGCGCGACGTTCGCGCCGCGAACCTCAACGAGCGGTTCAACAAGACCGGCGGTATCGGCACAGTGCTCGATCCGCGCATCTCGCAGGCGGATATGACAGCCTGCGCTGCAGCCAATCCGCCGCCAACGTCGGTCAACTGCACCGCCAGCTATTCTGTGACCACGTTCTCCGGGGGCAATCCCAACGTGAACCCGGAGAAAGCGGATACCTATACCGCCGGTGTCGTCTTCCAGCCCTCGTTCTTCTCGGGCTTCCAGCTCTCGGTCGACTGGTTCAAGGTCGACCTCAAGGGAGCGATCGGCCAGGTCGGCCTCGCCGAAGTCGCGCGGCGTTGTTACGAGGATAACGATCCGCTGTTCTGCGGCCTGATCACCGAAAGCACGACCGACAAAACCCCGGCAGGCGGATATCCGCTGATGATCCTGGTCGGCGACCAGTACGTCAACGTCGCCAGATCCTACGTCGAAGGTATCGACGCGGAGATGGACTACAGCACCGACGTAAACGTCTTCGGCGGAGAAAACGAACGACTCTCGTTCCGCGCCTTCGGCACCTGGCTGTTCGAGCGTTCGAACACGGGTGCAGCTCTGCCCTCGAACAACTTCGACCCGGTCCCGGTCCACTTCGAAGGCTTCGGTTCGTTCCCGAAGTTCCGCGCCACCGGCTTCGTCACATACAACAACGGCCCGTTCAACATCAACTTCACCGGCCGGTACCTGCAGAGCACAAAGATCCAGAACCCGGCCACAGCGGGCGCGGCGGGCATCACGATCGAGAACAATAAGATTCCGTCGACGTTCTACCTCGATACCCGGATGAACTACGATTTCGAGCTCTCCGGGACCGATGCCCAAGTCTACCTGTCGATCACCAACCTGCTCGACAAGGATCCGCCGGTCGTCGCGACCTACAGCTTCTTCACGGCGAACGCGACGCAGACCTTCAATGCACTGCATGACGTTCTCGGGCGCCGGTACACGCTCGGGCTCAGGATCAAGATGTGAGGCTTCGCGCCACACGCGCTTGACAGGCGAGGTCGGCCGGGGAGGAGGACTCCAGCCGACCTGGCCACCCGAAGACCGGGAGAATGCTGGAAATGACTGATACCGCCCCCCGCAAGGGAATTACCCGCCGCAGTGCCGTCGGCGGCATTCTGGGGACCGCAGCTCTGGCCGCTGCCGGGCCGGGCCTGGCACGCAATCCGGGGCGCAAGCCGAACTTCCTGTTCATCATGGCCGATGACTTCGGTTGGGGCGACCTGTCTTGCTACGGCCGGCAGGAATACACGACGCCGGCGATCGACAGCCTCGCCGCGCAGGGCATGCAGTTCATGCACGGCTATGCCAATTCGGCCGTGTGCAGCGCCACGCGTATGGGCCTGATCACCGGCCGCTACCAGTACCGACTGCGCGCCGGTCTCGAAGAACCGCTTGGCGGCCCGACCTGGGGCCTGCCGCCGGAGCACCCCAACCTGCCGTCATTGCTGAAGAAGCTGGGCTATCACTCAGCGCTGGTCGGCAAGTGGCACCTCGGCAATCTCCCGAAGTTCGGCCCGCTGCAGAGTGGCTACGACGAGTTCTGGGGCAACCGTGGCGGCGGGGTCGATTACTACACCCATTCGATCGCCAACCAGCCCGACCTGTGGGACGGCGACGTGCGCATCGAGCAGATGGGGTACTACACCAACCTGCTCGCCGACCGTTCGCTCGAATATCTTGCGGCGCGCGCGAAGGAGCCGGACAAGCCCTGGCTGCTGAGCCTGCACTTCACCGCCGCGCACTGGCCGTGGGAAGCGGACAACGAGAAAGGCCGCGCCGACTCCGCCCGCATCGCCGCGAAGAACAATCCCGGCGAGCTTGGCATTGCCGATTATGACGGGGGCGATCTCGAAACCTACGCTGGCATGGTCACGTCGATGGACCGCAACGTCGGCCGGATCCTGTCCCGCCTGCGCGAGCTGGGCATGGAGGAGGACACCGTCGTCGTCTTCACCAGCGACAACGGCGGCGAACGCTACAGCCACAACTGGCCGTTCAACGGCATCAAGACCGAACTGCTCGAAGGCGGCCTGCGCGTGCCATTCATCGTGCGCTGGCCGGGCCTCGTCGCGCCGGGCAGCAAGAGCGACGTCCCGGTCATCTCGATGGACATCCTGCCGACGTTCCTCGCGGCAGCCGGTGGAGCGCCGGACCCGGCCTATCCGGCCGATGGACTTGACATCCATAACGCGCTCGCCGGCAGCACGCTGCCCGATCGCCCGCTGTTCTGGCGCTTCTGGAACAAGGACCAGAAGGCGGCGCGGCGCGGGCAGTACAAGTACCTGTCGATCAACGGCAACGAGTACCTGTTCGACATCGTCGCCGACCCGCAGGAACGGGCCAACCTCGCCAAGCGCCTGCCCGACAAGTTCGCCGAGCTGAAGGGCGCGTTCGACGAGTGGAACAAGGGGATGATCCCCTACGACAAGAGCGTTTCGAGCTTCGGTTGGACACCGAAGGAACTGGCCGATCACTACGGCTGGAACGATTGAGGGGGGAAGCCGGGCGGCGGAGGGGTACCGAGTTCTCTCCCCGCCGCCGTCCGGCGACTCAAGTCAGTGAGATACTGAAGCGCCCTTCCTCGGATGCAGCACCGGGGCAACGATCCCGAGCACGATAACTCCAAGTCCGACCGCCACCGCGATGCCGGCAACGAGGCCCATGATGGCGTCGAGCGGCAGCATCATCCTGAGTGCCATCGCCCCGGCAAACGGCGCCATGACCATGCCTGAAATCCGCCCCCAGCCCCCGGCCCAGCCGATGCCGCTCGAACGCATCTCGGGCGGATAACTGAGCGTCGCAAGGTTGTTCAGACCGGTCTGCCCGCCGACCTGGGTGAAGTTCCACATGATCAGCGCGCCGAGGAAGATGCCCGAACTGAAGGGCACGCTGCCGAGAGTGTAGAGCGCGATGGCCTCCACGAAGTAGAACACGGCGATCAGCCAGTAGGGGTTCATGCGGTCCATCAGGAAGCCCATGATCAGCGTCCCGACCGCGCCCCCGGCGAACGAGATCATCGCCGAGATGGCGAATTCCTGGATCGGGATGCCACCGATTTCCTGCATAAAGGTCGCCAGCCAGTTCTGCAGCAGCGCGATGTTGCCGAGCGACAGGAAGCACACGGCCCACAGGATCAGCGTCTGCGCCAGGTACTTCTTCTGCAGCAGCGCAAGCGGGCCAAGGTCGCGCTCCGGCGGAGGGGCGTTGCCGAGGTGGAAGACCTCACCGTCCTGCACCGGCCGGTTCGCGCCGATGGCATTGATCGTCGCCGGAATCTTCGGGTCCGCCGGGTTGCGAGTCACGCGGAAGGCCAGCGATTCTGGAATGATCAAAAGCAATGGGATCGCCAGGAAGCCGAGCACGCCGCCGACGTAGAAGCCGATCTGCCAGCCGTAGAGGTCGAGCAGCCACGCCGCGATGACCCCGCTCGCCGCGTTACCGCCCGAGAACCACACCAGCGCAATCGCCATAAACGCCGCTCGCCAGCGCCTGGGGGTCATCTCCGAAAGCAGCGCAAGGCCGATCGGCAGCATGGCGGAAAAGAAAATGCCCGAAAGGCCGCGGATGATCGCCATGTGCGTGACCGTGTCGGCATAGGCCCCGACGATCGACAACACGCCGAACCCGGCCGCGCAGATGCCCAGCACCGGGCGCCGCCCGATCCGGTCCGCCAGCGGCGGCATCAGGAACGCGCCGACGGTCATGCCGACGTAGGTCCAGAAGATCACCACATCCATCTGGTCGGGCCGGGCGTTCAGGCCCGTGGCGATCGCCGGCAGGATCTTGCCGAAGAAGTACATGTCGAAGCCGTCGATGAAGAGCACCAGAGAGCACACGGCGAGCATGGCGAATTCGCGCCAGCCGAGCTTTCGTTCGTCGATGAATGCGGTAACGTCGAAGCGTTGCTGCGCGACAGCTTCGTTCATGAAAGTCCCTCTCCCGCTGGACTATGTCAAAAAGGGAGAGTGAAGGCCGCGGGGGCCTACGTCAATCGGCGGTCGTGACCTCGTCCTGTGGATTGTGCGGCACGAGGATCAGGGTGCCATCCTCGACCCGCCACGACTTTAGGCGGCTCAGCAGGTTCATGCCGATGACGTTGGTCTCGCCGAGACCCGGGGCGATGATCGCATCGATCCCGCGCGCGGCGACATTGCCGAAGCGCAATTCGCCGATGTTGGTCATGTCCGCCTGCACCGTGCCGTTGGCGGTATCCATCATGATCGGGAATCCTCCCGCACTCGGATCGAGTCCGGCGGCGTCGGCGGTTTCCTCGGACAGCGCGACCAGCGTCGCCCCCGTGTCGATCATGAACGCGGCAGGCACGCCGTTGACCTGCCCACGCAGCCAGTAGTGGCCATCGGGGGCGAGCGGCACGCGCGTCTCGCCCCCGGCAACGACCTGTTCGGGCATGCCAAGTTCGGGCACGGCAAGGTCGAAACGCGAATCGAGCCGCGAAACCTGCAGGATGACCAAGACCAGCACGCCCATCAGCCCGAACGTGCTCGCCATCCGCAGGCTTTGCCCGAGCGCAGGCAGGCGCCGCATGGTCAGCGAGCCGAGCACGCCCATGATCATCGCCGCCAGCGCGGCAAGCAGCAGGCCAGACTTTGGCAAGGCGCGGATCGTCCCGGCGAGTTGCTCCCAGATCGGTGCGAGGTCCATGCTCCAGAGATAGCCCGCCGCGCCATCGATTGCCATGACCGCGCTATGTTTGTGGCGGGTGGCCGCAGCACGGCGCGCCCGGGATCAGCAGGCCCTCGGGCCAGTCGAGCAGGCGCGCAGCGGCATCGAATGTCGACGTGAGGAATTCGCGCAGGAGCGCATCGGGGTCTGCCGCATCCCGCACCGCTGCGTAGGGCAGGATGAATTCGCCGAGATCGCCCTTCCAGCCGGCCGCCGCGGGAAGGACGCTGCTCTCGCCCAGCCCGGCGGGAACCGGATAGGCATAGGCGTAGAACGCCGCCTGCCCGAACCCGCCGTTGCCGGGCCAGAACCCGGCGCTGATGACTTCGTGGCTGTAGGCTTCGCGAGTCACGGCATCGGGCAGGTGGGGAATGCCTCCGGGGTGCTGTGGCGCGAGGCGGCCCGAAAAGCGCGTCACCGCGAGGTCGAAGCTGCCCCAGAACAGGTGGCTCGGCGAGGACTTGCCGAGGTAGCATGAACGGAAAGCGTTGAAGGCGCGGTCCGCGTTCAGGAAGGCGTTGTGGAGCCGACGCGCGGCATCCGCGTCCCAATGCCGCGGGCGCTCGTCTTCGGCGAAGGGGATCGGGTCGGGCAACTCGTTGGGCTTGCCGTGGAGCGGAGCAGGCAGCCCCATACGTGCGAGCAATGCCGTGAGTTCATGGTGAACCTCGGCCACCGTCTTGCCGGCAATTGCGACGCTCTCACGCACACCGTCACTTCGCATCACCGCGATGGCTCCCTGATGGAAGTCGAGTTCCACGAAGAACTGCCGATCTCCAGCAGGGAGCGGCCTTGTGGCGGCCCCAAAGGCTGTCATTCGCAGTGCGGCGTGCCAGCCGTGGTTAAGCCAGGGGTGGAGCCGGGTCGGGAGCTTGCCGACCAGTTGCAGCAAGAGGTGCAGGGTCTCGATCGTGCCCGCATCGGCGGCGTAATCGAGGCGCGGCCAGGCGGTCATGGCGCGCCGCGCGGCACGGTCCAGTCGGCGAGGATCAGCGAGAAGCGGCCCTGCGAATCGAGCCAGCGCCGCAGCGGGGTCCAGCCGCCCGCCAGCAGCAGCGTGTGCTGGCTGCGGTGCGAGAACTTGTGGCTGTTTTCGGTGTGGATGGTCTCGCCCGCCGTCATGGCGAAGCGGTGTCCAGAAACCTCGAAGGCGATGTCCTCCAGCGCCTCGAGGTGCATCTCGACGCGGGCGAAAGTGTCGTTCCAACGGGCGACGTGGTGCAGCTTGTCGAGCGGGATGGTCCCTCCGAGTTCGCGATTGATGCGCCGGGCGAGGTTGAGGTTGAACTCGGCCGTCACCCCCGCCGCGTCGTCATAGGCGGCTTCGAGGACCTTCGGGTCTTTGATCAGGTCCATGCCGATGAGCAGTTGCGATCCCGCGCCCAGCGTGCCGCGCATCGAGCGCAGCAGGTCGACGGCGGTGCGCGCGACCATGTTGCCGATGGTCGAACCGGGAAAGAAGCCGAGCTTGGGCATGTCGGCCACCGCATCCGGGAGCGCGACTTCGCGCATGAAGTCGGCCTCGACCGGGTGAACGGGAAGGCCGGGAAACTTGGCCGCAAGATCGCCCGCGGCGGCGCGCAGGAAGTCGCCGGAAATGTCGAGAGGGACATAGGCCGCGGGCTCGATCGCGCGCAGCAGCAGCGGCGTCTTGACCGACGATCCCGACCCGAATTCCACCACCGCCCGACCCGGCCCAATCAGGTCGAGGAACTCGTCGCCATGCTCGCGCAGGATCTCGGTCTCGGCGCGGGTCGGGTAGTATTCGGGGAGTCGGGTGATGTCCTCGAACAGCTCCGAACCGGCATCGTCATAGAACCAGCGGGCGGGCACGGCCTTCTGCTCCTGCGCCAGACCGGCGAGCACGTCGGCGCGGAACGCCTTGTCGACGCCGTCTTCGTCGAGCTCGACGAGGGCCAGTCCATCGTATGCCGCCATCAGGTGTCCATTGCCAGCCGCAGCCCGGTGAACTGCCAGCGTTGCTGCGGGTAGAAAAAGTTGCGATAGCTGGCCCGGGAATGCCCGCGCACCGTGGCGCAGCTGGCGCCCTTGAGCACCCATTGCCCGGCCATGAACTTGCCGTTGTATTCACCGACCGCGCCCGCCGCAGGCTTGAAGCGCGGATACGGCAGGTAGCCCGAGCGGGTGAACTGCCAGCAGTCCCCGAACAGGCCATGGCTCCCCTTGGGCAACGGCGGACCGGCGCCGTCGAGCTGGTTGCCACCTGCCGGATCATGACCCAGCGCCGCCACGGCTTCCCATTCAAATTCTGTCGGCAGACGCGCTCCGGCCCACGAGGCAAAGGCGTCGGCCTCGTAGTACGAGATGTGCGTCACCGGCGCTTCGGGATCGCGCTCGGCCCAGCCGCAATGGGTGAACTGCTCGCCGTCGCGCCAGTAGAGCGGCGCGGCGATGCCCATGCGCTGGACCCAGGCCCAGCCGTCGGACAACCACAGCGAAGCGGTGCCGTAGCCGCCATCGGCAATGAACGCGTCCCACTCGGCGTTGGTGACGAGCGCACCGGCGAGCGCAAAAGGTTCGAGCAGGACGCGGTGGCGCGGTCCTTCGTTGTCGAAGGCGAAGCCCTCGCTCTCATGCCCGATCATCGCGATCCCACTCGGATGCTCGTACCACTCGGGCGCGTGCGATACTTCGGCGGGGATGCACCCGCCGTGCGGCCACATCGCCGGGCCGAGCGGGTTCTTCGAGAAGGCGTGCTTGATGTCTGTCAGCAGCAGTTCCTGGTGCTGCTGCTCGTGGGCAATGCCGAGTTCGACGAGACCGGCGCAGGCCGGATCCTCGAACAAGCGCTCCATTGCCTCATCGACATGGCGGCGCCAGTCTAGCACCTCGGCCAGCGTCGGCCGCGAGAGCAGGCCGCGTCGCTTGCGCAGGATGCGCTCGCCTTCGGCCTCGTAATACGAGTTGAACAGGAACGGCCAGTCGCCGTCGAACAGGCGATATCCGGGCGCATGGTCGCGGAGCAGGAAGGTTTCCCAGAACCAGGTGGTGTGCGCGAGGTGCCACTTGGCCGGGCTCGCGTCCTCCATCGACTGGATCGTCGCGTCGGCCTCGCTCAGTGGTTCGACGAGCGCTTCGGACAGCGAGCGGGTGGCGCGGAATCGAGCGGCCAGCCCTGCGCTTTCGAGCGGATCGGTCCGGACACTGGCCTCGGGCATCGTCTCTCCTGCTGCCGGCAGTCCTGTTCCATAATGGACGCGCGCGATGTCGATTTAAAGGCGCTGGCGGGAATAACCCCCGGTCAGGCAGTCATACGCGGCAAGCTGGACCCGGTTTCGGCCGGCGCATTTGGCGGAACAGTACAGGACACAGCAGGTCAGGAACCACCGAGGCGGTCCCAATGCAATTTCCCTGAGTTCCGAGTCAGGCGGCGCTGCGATGCCCGACACCGGCTTCGAGATTGAGCATCTCGGCAAGCAGGAAGGCAAGCTCAAGCGACTGCGCGGCGTTTAGCCGCGGGTCGCAATGCGTGTGGTAGCGATATGCCAACCCGGCGTCGGTGATGGCGACGGCGCCGCCGGTGCATTCGGTCACGTCCTGCCCAGTCATCTCGATGTGGATGCCGCCGGCATGGGTGCCCTCCGCACGGTGGACCGCGAAGAAGCCTTTCACCTCGGACAGGATGCGGTCGAACGGGCGGGTCTTGTAGCCGCTGTCGGCCTTGATGACGTTGCCGTGCATCGGGTCGCAGCTCCACAGCACCGAATGGCCCTCGGCCTGCACCGCACGGACGAGCCTGGGCAGTCCGGCTTCGACCTTGTCGTGGCCGAAGCGGCTGATCAGCGTCATCCGCCCCGCCTCGCGCGCCGGGTTTAGCGTGTCGAGCAAGCGCAGCAGCGCGTCGGGCTCGAGGCTCGGGCCGCACTTCATGCCGATCGGGTTGCCGACACCGCGCAGGTATTCGACGTGGGCGCTGCCCTCGAAGCGAGTGCGGTCACCGATCCACAGCATGTGCGCGCTGGTGTCGTACCACTTGCCGGTGAGCGAGTCCTGCCGGGTCAGCGCCTGCTCGTAAGGCAAAAGAAGCGCTTCATGGCTGGTATAGAAGTCGGTGCTCTTGAGCTGCGGCACGGTTTCGGGATCGATTCCGCAGGCTTCCATGAAGTCGAGCGCCTCGCCGATGCGGTCGGCGGTTTCGGCGAACTTGTCGGCCCACGGGCTGCGGCCCATGAAATCGAGCGTCCACTTGTGGACCTGGCGCAGGTTGGCATAGCCACCGCTGGCGAAGGCGCGCAGCAGGTTGAGTGTCGAGGCCGCCTGCGAATAGGCGCGGATCATCCGCTGCGGATCGTTGACCCGCGCTTCGGGCGTGAACTCGATGCCGTTGACGTTGTCGCCGAGGTAACTCGGCAGGGTCAGTTCGCCCTGCGTCTCGGTCGGCGAACTGCGCGGCTTGGCGAACTGCCCGGCCATGCGGCCGACTTTCACCACCGGACGCTTGCTGGCGAAGGTAAGGACGACCGCCATCTGCAGCAGCACGCGGAAGGTGTCACGGATGTTGTTCGGATGGAACTCGGCAAAGCTCTCGGCGCAGTCGCCGCCCTGCAGCAGGAAGCCGTGACCGGCGGTGACCTCAGCCAGTTGCGCCTTCAACGCGCGCGCTTCTCCCGCGAAGACGAGCGGGGGAAAGTTGGCGAGGACCTGCTCGGTCTGCGCCAATGCCTCCGCGTCCTCATAGACGGGGAGGTGCTTCGCTTCGCACGCTTTCCAGCCGTCGGGAGTCCAATTCTTTGCCAAGTCGAATTCCAATGCCTCATTGTTTTTGAGGCGGCGCGTTTACGCCCTGCCCCGTACCATTGCAAAGGTTACATCTGGTATCGATTCGCGGCGAATTCAGCCGTCACCTCGCCCTGTCGCGCGGCAGCACCGCGACCTTGAAGGCCTTGTCCATCTGCAGGTACTTCTGCGCCAGCATCTGAAGCTCCTCTTTCGGCGTCTGCGTATAGTCGCGCAGTAGCGAACGCAGGTTGGCGACGAGGTTGGGATCGTTGGTCGATCCTTCGAGCTGGTTGAGCCAGAACGTATGCCCGGTCTGGATGCGCGTGATGAGCTGCGCCATCGGTTCGGCGGCGCGGCGCAGGTCCTCTTCGCTCGGCCCGTTCTGGGCGAGGTCGGCGGCAATGGATTCGGTCGTGGCGAAGAACGGATCGACCTGTCCGGGCGGCATCTGCGCCAGGACGACAATCCGACCGCCGCCGGCAATGTCTGTCGGCCAGTCGGAGAATACTTGAGGCGAATAGCTGGAGCCGGCCTTTTCGCGCAGGGCGTCGACGATGCGGTTGGAGAATATGCGCGACAGCAGGTCGACCTTGCGGCTTTCCTGCAGCCCCGCCGATCCGCCTCCGCTGGGCCAGGCGATGACCGCCGCGGCCTGTTCCTCATCTCCGCCGTGGCGCAAGACGACCGGCGCACCACCACCGGGAGGGAAATCGATCGACCGCGCCAGCGTTTCCCGGTCGATCGGGAGACGCGCCGGTAGCGCGCCGAAGGTCTTCGAAATCGCATCGATTGCGGCCTGCTCATCGATATCGCCGAACACGTCGACTTCGACCGGTCCCTGCTTCAGCAACGGCTCCCAGACCTCGCGCATCCCCTCGGCCGTCGCCGAGTCAAGTTGCTTCGGCGTCGGCGTGGCAAAGCGCGCGTCCTTGTTGCTGAGGAGATATTCGAGGTCGCGATTGAGCACTGCCCCCGGGTTGAGGTCGTAGCTGTCGTAGGCGAGCTTGGACGAGGCCAGCGCGCGTTCGATTGGCTGCTTGTCCCAGCGCGGATGAGCCAGCTTCTCGGCGAACAGGTATAGCTGATCGGCAAGGTCGGCCTGCCGGGTAAGGCCTTCGAACACGAAAGTCCCGTCGTCGATGCGGAAATCGAAGCCGATCTTGCGCCCCACAGTGACCCGCTCGATCTCGTCCTGCCCGAGCATCCCCTCGCCGGCGCCGACGAGCGCCATCTCGCCGAGGTGGGCGTAGACAGCGGTATCCCCGGTGAAGCCGCGCCAGCCGCTGCCGAAGCGAACTCGCACGGTAACGCGGCCAGGTTCGTTGCCGCTGTTCCAGACCAGCGCCTTGACCCCGTTGGCATAGTCTATCTGCTGAATCTCGTAGACGCCGATTGGCCGGGTCGCGACCGGGGCTTGCGCCACGCCGATCGGCGGCAGGTCGGCGAACGAGATGGCCGGGCCATCCTGACGCACGCTGCCATCGGTATCGGGCATCTCGCGCAACGCGGCGCCGAGCTGCTCGTCGGTCGCCTCGCCCGCCGTCGGGGTCAGGTAGAAGGCGCGGATGACGTTGGCTTCGAAAAGCTGTCGGGTGTGCTCGAACACCGCCTGCGGCGTGAAGCGGTCTTGCGACTGTCGGAACACGGTGAGGAACAAGTCGGGAGTGCCGACCGATTCACCGATGTCGACCGCCTGCATGATGTCGTCAGCAAGTTGTGAGCCGGCCTGGATCGTGCTCTGCTCGACCTGGTTGGTGAAGGCGACCTCAAGCCCGGCCACTTCGCGGTCGATTTCCTCCTGCGAAGGCGGAGTTTCGAGCGCGTCGGCGATCACCGAGCGGACATCGGACAGCGCGCCCTGCCAGTCGGCATCGAGCGGGGCGAAGCTGACGAACGTGGCCGAAGCGGAGTGGCTGATGTCCTGGTGGTCGACCCCGGCATAGAGGAATTTGCCGCCGTTGCGGGCGCGCGCTTCAAGCCGGCGGTTGATGATCGCCTCACCCACTGCGTCGATCAGGCGCCTTCGGTTCAGCTCCATGTTGTCGGTCACCTGCACATACGGCCGCAGGTAAGCGTAGGTCATCGAGCGCGGCTGGCCGGGTTCAACCATGACCGTGGTCTGGCCGACCGGATTGTCCGGATCGGAGCCCGCTGGAGCTTGCGGGGTTCCGAAATCGGGCCGCGGGGTCTTTGCGCCCTCGTTCTGCCAGTCGCCGAAATACTGTTCGACGAGATCCGCGAGGACCCGGGGATCGACATCGCCGACGGCAGCGATCGTGGTGTTGTCGGGCCGGTACCAGCGATCGTGGAAGGCCCGCACCGCCTTGGGCGTCGCACCCTGCAGGTCCTCGACCGTGCCGATGACCGAGTGATCGGCGAGGAGCAGTCCCTTGAAGAAGGTTTCGCGGCTGGCATCGGCGATGCGCAGTTCGGGCCCGATGCGGTCGCGCCGTTCGGCCAGCACGATCGGCACGTCGGCGGCAAGGTCGGCCTTCGACAGCGTCGGCTCGCGGATCATGCCCGAGATCAGTCGCACCGCCTCGCGCAATGTATCGGGCTGGGCGTTGGGCAGGGTCAGCTTGTAGACCGTGTGCGTCGGGGTGGTTTCGGCGTTGGTGTCGGAGCCGAACGCGGCACCCCAGCGCTGGAACTTGGGAATTGCCTCGCCGAACCCGAGGTACTTCGATTCGCGGTAGGTCAGGTGTTCGAGCAAGTGGGCGAACCCGGCCTCGCCCTTGCCCTCGTAAAGCGAACCGGCCCCGATCCGCACGCGAATGGACACCTGCCCGGGCGGCACCCCGTTGTTGCGCACTGCGTAGCGAAGCCCGTTGGGCATCTCGCCGAACTGCCACTCGGGATCGACCGGGATGTCGGTGCCGCGGTAAATCCACGGATCGTCGGGCTCGAGATACTTCGGCGCGGACAGTGCGTCTGCGGATACCGAAGGCTGCTCTGCCACATCCTGCGCCGCGAGCGGCAGCGAGGCGATCAGGGAGAGGGGGGCAAGAGCGCAGAGCAAGCGCGACAAGACAGTCATCGCGGGAGACATATCGGCAAGGGGCATGAAGGGACAGTGAATATCTCAAGCTTGCTTGCCCCCGGCGGTGCCCATGCCTACATCGCAGGCATGTTCATCGAGACCGAAACGACGCCCAACCCGGCCACCCTCAAGTTCCTGCCAGGCCGCCAGGTCATGGCCAGCGGAACGCGCGACTTCACCACCCCCGAAGAAGCCGAGGTATCGCCGCTCGCCGATGCGATCTTCGGCACCGGCGAAGTGACCGGCGTGTTCTTCGGCCACGATTTCGTTTCCGTCACCGCTGCACCGGGTGCCGGGTGGTCCACGCTGAAGCCGCAGGTCGTCGCCATCCTGCTCGACCATTTCGTGTCCGAGGCCCCGCTGTTCAGCGGCGGCGATGCCGGTGCGATCAGCGTCCCCGCCGAACCCGAGGTCGAGGACGATCCGGCCGATGCCGACGTTATCGCGCAGATCAAGGACCTCATCGAGACCCGCGTGCGCCCGGCCGTGGCCGGCGACGGCGGCGATATTCAGTACCGCGGCTTCCGCGACGGCGTCGTGTTCCTGCAGATGCAGGGCGCCTGCTCCGGCTGCCCCAGCTCGACCGCCACGCTCAAGCACGGCATCGAAGGTCTGCTCAAGCACTATGTGCCGGAGGTCAGCGAAGTGAGGGCCGCCTGATGGCAGGCGCACTCGGCGACGACGCGCTCGACACGCTGTTTCGCGAGGGGCGCAGCTACAACGGCTGGACCGGCGAGAACGTCTCGGACTCCGAGATCCACGCCATCTACGAGCTGATGAAGATGGGTCCGACCTCGGCCAACATGCAGCCGGCGCGGATCCTCTGGTGCAAGTCGGATGCGGCCAAGCAGAAACTCGCCGACTGCGCGATGGAGGGGAACAAGCAGAAGATCCTCACCGCGCCGGTCGTCGCCATCATCGCCTACGACATCGATTTCCACGAGGAGCTGCCCTGGCTCTTCCCGCACACCGACGCGAAGAGCTGGTTCGCGGGCGACGAGGAAGGCCGCAAGGTCCACGCCTTCCGAAATTCCTCGCTGCAGGGCGCCTACCTCATGCTTGCCGCTCGCGCGCTTGGACTCGACTGCGGGCCGATGTCGGGCTTCGACAACGCCGCCGTCGACAAGGCGTTCTTCGCCGACCAGCCGCGCCACCGCAGCAATTTCATCTGCGGCATCGGCCATGGCGACAAGGCCAGCATCTTCGGGCGCAGCCCGCGACCCGACTTCGACACCTTCAACCGCATCGACTGACGCACCGGTGGCAGGGCACGTCCTTGGCATAGACTGCGCGACGGAGGCCTGCTCGGTCGCGCTGTACGAGGGCGCGGAACTGGTTTCCGGTACTTATGAGGTCATCGGTCGCGGCCACGCCGAACGGCTGGTGCCGATGATCGCCGAGCTGCCCGGCAGGGGCCATGCGAACCGCATTCTCGTCTCGCTTGGACCCGGCAGTTTCACCGGTGTTCGCATCGGCCTCGCCGTCGGACGCGCGCTGGGCCTCGCCTGGGGAGCCGAAGTGCGTGGCTACCCGACGCTGGCGCTGGTTGCCGGACAGGCCATTGCCGAGCGCGAAGGACCGGTCACGGTGTGCATGAACGGCGGGCACGGCGAATGGTTCGTCCAGAACTTCGACGCCTGTGGCGTGGCCGAGGATGAAGTGCGGTCGCTTCCACCGGAGGCTGCACGGGAAGCGCGTCGCCATCGGCGGATTGCCGGCAGCCGGGCAACCGACCTTGCCGCCATCGGAGGAGACGATTGCGAGGCGCTGAACGTGCTGCCAGACGCCCGCTCACTCGGATCTCTCGCCGAGGCACACCTGACTGCCGACCTCGGCCCGATCTACGGTCGTCCGCCCGATGCGATCCTGCCGGGGGAGCGCCGCTGATGGACGATCTCGACCGGATCATGGCGGTCATGGATGCCGCGTTCGATCCGGAATACGGCGAGGCATGGACCCGGCGGCAGATCGGCGATGCGCTGACGCTGCAAAATACGCATTACCTGCTGGCAGGGCGCGATGGCGAGCACCCGTTGGACGGCGAGGAAGCACTCGGCTTCGTGCTGACACGCGGAACGGCAGGGGAGGAAGAAGTGCTGCTCATCGCCGTCAAACCCGAAGCCCGGCGCAACGGCATCGGACGGGCGCTGCTCGCACGCTTGCTCGAATCAGCACGACAGCGCGGCACTTCACGCTTGTGCCTCGAGATGCGCGACGGCAATCCAGCGAAACACCTATATGCCAGTTTGGGCTTTATACCCGTTAGTCGCCGCCCAAATTACTATCGCGGTGCGCTTAATGGTCCGATTGATGCGATTACATACACTTGCGAGATATGAAGTTTTACAGCAACTTCTATATCATTCAACAATTAACTCTTTAGAACTTCTTCTCAACCCTTGCATTGCAGAATCGTTTGGTCCAGAGGCAGTCCCCGTGTGCGCACGAACGAATAGTTACTGCACGTTCGTTTGAACGACAAATAGAATGGATTGACAAATGAACGCAGTACATGGGGATTTAGCGAAATCTCTGATCACTTATAACACCAAATGTATATTATGTTAAGTGATGCGATCGCCTAAAGTGAGATTTCCGCGCTGATCCAAAACGTTTTTTCGACGCTTTCCGGGCTTGGCGGCGAAACCAGCACCGCCGAAGTCCAGCCGGAACCGGCGGTTTCGGTCCGCGCATCGGTCAAGAAGGATCACATCGTTTGCCTTGAAGACGGCAAGAAGATGAAGATGCTCAAGCGCCACCTGATGACCGACCATGGCCTGACGCCCGATGAATATCGTGCGCGCTGGGGTCTTGCCGCCGATTATCCGATGGTTGCGCCGGATTATGCGGACAAGCGCCGCGAACTGGCAAAGAAGATCGGCCTTGGCCGCAAGCCCGGACAGCGCCGTGGCCGTCGCAAGAAGGTGGTAGCATAAACTACCCGCCGCTTGAGATTGACGCCCCGGCCTCCTAAGGTCCGGGACGTTAATCATTTTTGGGTCTTACAATTGCACCAGCAAATCGATCTCGAAGCCCTGTGCGCCGAGCGAGGATTGCGCATTACCGAGCAGCGCCGGGTGATTGCCCGCGTGCTGTCGGAAAGCGAAGACCATCCCGACGTCGAACAGCTTCACCGCCGGGCCAACGCCATCGATTCGAAGATCTCGATCGCCACGGTCTATCGCACCGTGCGGCTGTTCGAGGAGGCGGGCATCCTCGACCGGCACGATTTCGGTGACGGCCGCGCCCGCTACGAACCCGCGCCAGAGGCGCACCACGACCACCTCATCGACGTCGAAACCGGCAAGGTCGTCGAATTCGTCGATCCCGAGCTGGAAGCCCTGCAGCGGCAGATCGCCGAGAAGCTCGGCTACCGATTGGTCGACCACCGGATGGAGCTATACGGCGTCCGCATCGATCGCGAGGACTGACCCTTTGGGCAACGTCCGGCTGTACCTGCGGATTGGCGGGGTCCTGCTGTTCGCGCTGCTCGTTTTCCCGATTCTGGTCCTCGCGCCGCTGTTCCGCGTCCGGGACTACGTCGCGCCGTTCATCCTCGGCTTTGTCGGAAGGATCGTCGGCCTGCGGGTGCGCGTCGACGGCAAGCCACGCCCGCGGGCGCTCTACCTCGCAAACCACGAGAGCTGGCTCGACATTCTCGCCCTTGGGGGATGCTCGAGGACCGTTTTCGTCGCTCACAGCGGCCTCGCCGGGCACCCGGTGCTGCGCTGGCTATGCCAGCAGAACGAGACGGTGTTCATCAGCCGGGACGTCCGCTCCAGCGTGGCCCAGCAGGTCGGCCAGGTCCGCGAGGCGCTTGGCGACCGGCCGCTGACGATCTTCCCGGAGGGCACGACGAACGACGGCGAGATGATCCTGCCGTTCCGCAGTTCGCTGCTCGCCGCGGTCGAATCGCTGGGCCACGAAGTACCGGTCCAGCCCGTCGCGCTGGAGTATGCCGACGCGCCGAACACCTGCTGGTACGGCGACGAGCCGGGCATGGCGAACATCCGCCGCGTCCTCTCGCGTCGCGGCCGGATCGACCTGACCGCGCATTTCCTCGATCCACTCGCCGGTGATGCGCTGACCAATCGCAAGACAATGGCCGGAACCGCGCAGCAGGCAATTGCCGAACGACTGAAAAGATAACGCTTTCCTACAGATGGCCGGGTGAGGCAGGGTCGACTTGCCATGCCATGCGCCCCTGCCCAGCCTGACCCCAAAAGCGCCCCTCGCGAGGGCCCGGAGTTTTACCCCCGGAAACTATCAGATGTGTCAACCCGGCGTGACCTTCGCCAGCGTTTGAAAGCCGGCCCCGATTCGCCTATGGCGCGCCGCCATGCGTAATCGTGACCTCCCCAGGACCTACCGGGTCAAGAGCTTCGGCTGCCAGATGAACGTCTATGACGGCGAGCGCATGGCCGAACTGCTCGCCGCCAAAGGCATTGCCGCGGCGCCAGAGGGCGAGGAGGCCGACCTCGTCGTGCTCAACACCTGTCACATCCGCGAGAAGGCGGCGGAGAAGGTCTATTCGGACATTGGCCGACTGGTGAAAGCGGGCAAGGAAGCGGGACGCAAACCGATGATCGCGGTCGCCGGCTGCGTCGCGCAGGCCGAAGGCGAGGAGATCATGGCCCGCGCCCCGGCGGTCGGAATGGTCGTCGGCCCGCAAGCCTATCACCGCCTGCCGGAGATGATCGCCAGGGCCGCGAGAGGTGAACGCGCGACCGACACCGAGATGCCGGCCGACGCCAAGTTTGCAGCCCTGCCAGCCAGGGGATTGGGTGGCCGCAAGAGCGCGCCGACCACCTTCCTCACGGTGCAGGAAGGGTGTGACAAGTTCTGCACCTACTGCGTCGTACCGTATACGCGTGGCTCTGAAATATCGCGTCCTTACAGAGATTTATTGATAGAAGCGGAGAAGCTGATCGAAGCCGGAGCACGCGAGATCACCCTTCTCGGCCAGAACGTCAATGCGTGGTCTGGTGAGGATGGCAAGGGTCGCCCGGTTGGCCTCGACAGCCTGATCCGCGCGCTGGCCGAGCTACCCGGCCTGCATCGCGTCCGCTACACCACCAGCCATCCCAACGACGTGACCGACGGCCTGATTGCGGCCCACGCCGAGGTCGACAAGCTCATGCCCTACCTGCACCTGCCGGTGCAGAGCGGCAGCGACCGTGTGCTCAAGGCGATGAACCGCAGCCACAGCGCGGAGAGTTACCTCAAGCTGCTCGACCGCTTCCGTGCGGCTCGCCCGGACATCGCGCTGTCGGGCGACTTCATCGTCGGCTTCCCCGGCGAGACCGGGACCGAGTTCGAGGAGACGCTGCAACTCGTCGATGCGGTCGGCTATGCGCAGGCCTTCAGCTTCAATTACTCGCCCCGCCCGGGTACCCCGGCCGCGACGATGGACGGCCAGGTCCCGCCGGACGTCATGTACGAGCGGCTCCAGCGCCTGCAGGCGGCAATCAACCGCGACCAATTGGCCTTCAACGCTGCCAGTGTCGGCAAGCGCTGCAAGGTGCTGGTCGAACGCAAGGGCAAGCATCCCGGCCAGTGGCTCGGCAAGTCGCCGTGGCTGCAATCGGTGTTCTTTGAAGGCGAAGCCTCGATCGGCGATCTCGTCGAGGTGGAACTGGCGGAGGCAGGGCCCAATTCGCTCGCCGGGAGGCTGGTCGAGACGGCGCTGGCTTAGTCCAGCCAGATCAGGTCGCCATCCTCTATGAGGACCTGCGTATCGAGGATCCGGATTTCTTCCGCCGGGGGAACAGTCGGGTTGGTCGGATAGCCCTTGCCATCGAACTTGAGCGCACGCCTGCCACCGAGCTCGCCGCCGCCGGCGATTGAGACCCAGAGGTCACGCCAGCCGTTGCTCGACGTGTTCATCACGCCGAGCGGCAAGCGCGTGACGCTGGTCTCGGTGATTGGGGTGAACCTATCGCCCTCGCGCTTCAGCACGACCAGGCTGCACCCGCCCGATCCGCACGTTCCGGGCCCGCCGACATAGATGAGGAGTTCGGGTTTGCCGTCACCGTCGAGATCGAACTCGCTCGATCTATACCCGACGCGGCCATATTCGCCGTAGGTCGACTTCAGCCACGCTTCGAGCACACCGTCGTGGGGAACCGTGCCTGTGGGGGTGCCGTCCGGCACTGCCACGCCCGTGCTCTGCGAGGCCGGCGTCATCGGATCGTCGTCCGGCTTGCTTCCGCACGCGCCCAGCGCCAGGGCCGCCATCGTGGCAATCAGGTAACGCATTCTCGAACTCCTCGCGGTTTCGCTGCCCAACGCGCGAGTTGCGGTATTTTTCCCCGCCGGTGTTGCGCCCCAACGCTTGCGCCTGCTTGGCCCCGGCCTACATTTCCGACTCAGAAGAGTGAAAGGAGCGCATGGCCCGTAAACCCGATCGCGCCGACAGCCAGGCGGCGCTGGCCCACCCCGAGGATCGACGTGATCTTTCACGTCGTGCCCGGGCCGAAGTCGAATTCGACGAGCAGGCAGTGCTCGGCGCACTGTTCGGGGAGTTCGACGCCAACCTCGTCCTGCTGGAAAACCGCCTTGGGGTGTACATCGGGGCGCGCGGCAACAAGGTCATCATCGAGGGCACCGAGGACGATGTCGCCCGCACCCGCGAGGTGCTGAAGGCAATGCACCAGCGCCTGCTGACTGCGCAGGATCTCGATACCGGCGCGATCGAAGCGCTCATCGCCATGTCGGGCGAACCGACGCTCGAAGGCATCATCACCGGCGAGACCAAGACCCCGCCGATCATGATCCGCACCCGCCGCAAGACCATCGTCCCGCGAAGCACGATGCAGGGCGAATACATGCGCCAGCTGGCGAGCAAGGACATCATCTTCGCGCTCGGCCCGGCGGGCACCGGCAAGACCTACCTCGCGGTGGCGCAGGCGGTGAGCCAGCTCATCACCGGCAGCGTCCAGCGCCTTATCCTCAGCCGTCCGGCGGTCGAGGCGGGCGAGAAGCTCGGCTTCCTGCCCGGCGACATGAAGGACAAAGTCGATCCCTACCTGCGCCCGCTCTACGACGCGCTCTACGACTGCATGCCGCCCGAGCAGGTCGAACGCCGCCTCGCGTCGGGCGAGATCGAGATCGCGCCCATCGCCTTCATGCGCGGCCGCACGCTGGCCGATGCCTTCGTCATCCTCGACGAAGCGCAGAACACCACGCGCGAGCAGATGAAGATGTTCCTCACCCGGTTCGGTCAGAACAGCCGCATGGTAGTCTGCGGCGACCCGCGCCAGGTCGACATCCCCGGTGGCGACCGGATGAGCGGGCTCGCAGACGCGGTCACCAAGCTCGAAGGCGTCGACGGCATCGCCGTGACCCGCTTCACCGCCGCCGACGTGGTGCGCCACCCGATCGTCGGGCGGATTGTCGAGGCCTACGAGGGCACTGGCTCGTGAACCCATTGCTCTCGTCATTGCGAGCGACCGGAGGTCGCGCGGCAATCCAGGGCTGACGCGTGCGGTTCTGGATTGCTTCGCTTCGCTCGCAATGACGATGGAATTGGACATTTCGGTTGAAGACCCCTGGCCGGCCGGCGCATGGCCGGACCTTGCGGATCGTGCTGTCGCCGCGCTGACAGAGGTCGCACCCGAACTGGCCAATCCCCGGTTTTCTGTGAGCCTGCTGTTCACCTCGGATGAAGAAGTGCACGCCCTCAATCGCGAGTGGCGCGAGCGCGACAAGCCGACCAACGTGCTGTCTTTCCCCATGCTCGAACGCGACGACCTGCTGGCGCTAGACGAGGACGGCCCGCCCGAACTGCTCGGCGACGTAGCACTCGCCCATGAAACCTGTGCCCGCGAGGCGGCCGAAAAGGGCGTTTCGCTGGAGGATCATGCGGTCCACCTCATCGTCCACGGCCTGCTCCACCTCGCAGGCTACGACCACGAACTGGGCGAAGCCGAAGCGGTCGAGATGGAGGCGTTGGAGACAAAGGCGCTTGCACTCATTGGCGTCGCCGACCCATATGGGGACCGCGATTACACCTAAGGGGGAAGTGAAAGGGCGATGCCCGAGAGTTCCAGGCCCGATTCCGGCAACGGAGAGGGGGACAGTAGCGGTGGATTGCTGAAGGCGATCCGGCGGCTTTTCGACAACGGCGAATCCGACACCTCGCTGCGCGCGCAGCTCGAGGAAGTGATCGACGAACACGCCGAGGACCAGCACGGTAGCGAGGTGGAGGGCGAGAAAGGCGACCTCTCGCCGCTCGAGCTGACCATGCTGCGCAATCTGTTGCACTTCAGCGAGCACGACGCGGACGACGTCGCGATCCCGCGCGGCGAGATCATCGCCCTCTCGGCTGATGCCACCTGGGATGAAGTCGTCGCCGCCTTCGCCGAACATGGCCATTCGCGCATGCCGATCTACCGGGAGACGCTCGACGAGGTCATCGGCATGATGCACGTCAAGGACGTCTTCCCGTTTCTCGCGACCGGCACGACGCCGCCGTCCGACTGGACCAGCCTGATGCGCCAGCCACTTTATGTGCCGCAGGCGCGCGGTGCGCTCGACGTGCTGGCCGACATGCGCGCCAGCCGCACCCACCTCGCCATCGTGCTCGACGAGTTTTCCGGCACCGACGGGATCATTACGATCGAGGACCTCGTCGAGGAGATCGTCGGTGAGATCGAGGACGAGCACGACGAAGCGCCAATCGCAATGATCACGCCACTGGGCGACGGCATCTGGGACGCGGATGCCCGCGCAGAGCTCGACGATGTGGCTGAAATCGTCGGCGATTCTCGCATCGCCGAAGTCGAAGAAGCGGTCGATACGCTGGGCGGTCTCGCTTTCGTGCTGGCCGAGCAGGTGCCGCAACCCGGGGCGATCCTCGAACACCCCAGCGGCTGGCAGATCGAGGTTACCGAGGGCGACGACACCCACGTCACCAGGCTGCGGCTCCACAGGCCGGCCGCTGAAAACAAAGAAGAACCCGAATAATCTGACAAAAAAATTGTGCAGTGCGGCAAATCGGCACTCGACAATAAGGCTATTGGGCACAACATTCGCTTTCAATGCCAACCCGCCGACTCCCACCCCTGCGCGCCCTCGAGGCGTTCATTCGCACTGTGCGCCTCGGCTCGGCCCGCGCCGCCGCGGCTGAAATCGGGTTGAGTCCCTCGGCGCTGTCGCGCCGGCTCGGCAACCTCGAGGAGTTCACCGGGCGCAAGCTGTTCTCGCGCAGCGGGCAGACGATGAAGCTGACCGACGAGGGGCGGATCTTCTTCGACGCCGTCACCCCGCACCTCGATGCGCTGGCGGTGGCGGTCGAAAACCAGTCGGAAAACATGCGCCTGCAGCGCCTGCGGCTTGGTGTGTTGCCGCTGTTCGGAACCCAGCGACTGTTCCCCAAGCTGCCAGAACTGCGCCGCGAACACCCGCGGCTGCACATCGACATCGATACCGGGCCGCACCTGATCGACCGGGTCGGGGACACGCTCGACGCCGCGATCCTGCTGACGACCAAGCCCGATGCCGGGTTCCACTCGGTCCAGCTCGATCACAACACTGTGCACGCCATCTGCAACCAGCAACTGGCGGCCGAGATCGGGTTCAACCCGCCGCTTGCCGAACTAGAGAAGCAGACCTTCCTGATCCACAGCGACCTGCCGCTGAGCTTCGATGCGTGGAAGGCGGCGATCGGCATGCCCGAACTGCACCCGCAGGCGATCGACCACTACGATTCGGGCCAGCTGATCCTCGAGGCGGCGGCGCAGGGCCTCGGCATCGCCATGATGCACGACGACCACCTCAAGCGCGCCAACGACCCGCGGCTGGCGCACCTGTTCGACGTGAAGATCCAGAGCCCCTACAGTTACTGGTTCGTGTGCCGCCCGGTCGATCTCGAAAACCGACCGGTGCGGATCTTCCACGACTGGCTGCTCGAAGCGGGGCTCTAGGCCTCCTCCCTTACGAAACCGTCGCCTTGACGATCTTGCCCGGCTCGCGCGGAGGTTCGCCCTTGGGCAGGGCGTCGATGTGCTCCATGCCGCTCTCGACCTGGCCCCAGACGGTGTACTGGCGGTCGAGGAAGCGCGCGTCGTCGAAGCAGATAAAGAACTGGCTGTTGGCGCTGTCGGGCACCGCCGTGCGGGCCATCGAGCAGACGCCGCGGACGTGCGGTTCGTTGTTGAACTCGGCCTTGAGGTCGGGCTTGTCGCTGCCGCTCATGCCGGTACCGGTGGGATCGCCACCCTGCGCCATGAAGCCGGGAATCACGCGGTGGAAGACCACGCCGTCGTAGAAGCCTTCGCTCGCCAGTTCGGTGATCCGCTCCACGTGCCCGGGCGCGAGATCGGGGCGCAGCTTGATGACGACATCGCCACCCTTTCCGTCGCCGCAGTCGAGGGTGAAGGTCAGGGTATCGGCCATTGCATCAGTCTCCTATCTCAGTGCGCGCCGATATAGGGGCGAAAGCGGCAAAGTCACCCTTCGCTTGCTTTTGCGCTTCGCTCGCATAGGGAAACGCCCATGGCCGAAACCGATCTCGACGCGCTGGAAACCGCAGCCGCTACCGCGGCCGAGGAAGAACAGCTCGACGAGGAGAACCGGCTGAAGCCCGAATTCGTCCGCAGCGTGCACGAGGCGCTGGAAGACAAGGACGACGGGCGCGCCTACGAGCTGGTCGAGCCGCTTCACCCGGCCGACATAGCCGACCTGTTCGAACTGCTCGAGCGCGACGATCGGCGTGCGCTGGCAACGGCGATCACCGACCTGATGACAGGCGATGTCATCGCCGAACTCAACGACTACGTCCGCGAGGACATGGTCGAGGCATTGCCCGCGGCGGCCGTGGCGGAGATTGCCGAGCAGCTCGACACCGACGACGCCGTCCAGCTTATCGAGGACCTCGACCACGAGGACCAGCAGGCGATCCTCGCCGAGATGGAGCCCGAGGACCGAGCGGCGATCGAAAGCGCGCTGGCTTACCCGGAAGAGACCGCCGGGCGCCTGATGCAGCGCGAGCTGGTCGCGGTGCCCGAGCACCTGACCGTCGGCGACGTCATCGACTTCATGCGCGAGCACGACGAGCTGCCGACCGAGTTCTGGGAAATCTTCATCGTCGACCACAAGCACCACCCGATCGGGACCTGTGCGCTGTCGTGGATCCTGCGCGCCCCGCGGCACATCCAGCTGGCCGACGTCATGAAGCGCGACCAGACGCTGATCCCGGTCACCATGGACCAGGAAGAGGTCGCGCTGCGGTTCCAGAAATACGCGCTGATCTCGGCTGCGGTGGTCGATGAGAACGGGCGGCTGGTCGGCCAGCTCACTGTCGACGACATCGTCCACATCATTTCCGAAGAGGCCGGCGAAGACGCCCTACTCCTTTCCGGCGCGGGCGAAGGCGACATCAACGAACCAATCCGCGACGCCTACGCCTCACGGGTCCGCTGGCTGGTGGCGAACCTGCTGACCGCCTCGGTCAGCGCGACGATCATCTACTTGTTCGGCGGGGCTATCGAGCAGCTCGTGGTGCTCGCCGCGCTCAGCCCGGTGGTCGCGAGCATCGGGGGGAATGCCGGCACACAGACCATGGCGGTCTCGGTCCGGGCGCTGGCTATGAACCAGCTCACCCGGTCCAACACCCGGCGCATCCTCTGGCGCGAGATACGGGTCGCGCTGGCCAACGGGGCGACCATCGCGCTTCTCATCGGCCTTGCTGTGGCGCTGATCTTCTTCAGCTGGCTCGGCGCGGCGGTGGCGATCAAGCTCGGGGTGGTGATCGCGCTGGCGATGGTCATCAACATCCTCACCGCGGGCTTCGCCGGAGTGGCGGTGCCGGTCATGCTCGACCGGCTCGACCAGGACCCGGCAGTGGCGAGCAGCGTGTTCGTGACGATGATCACCGACTCGATGGGTTTCCTGGTCTTCCTGAGCCTTGCGGTGGCCAGCGGGCTGGTCGGCTGAGCCACTCCTGTTGACACTTGTGACGCGACAAAAGCGGCGGTTTTCCGCCGTTTTCGTGATTTCATGTGAATTCGACTAACATTAAACTTGCGTCCACAAGTTTTCGTGTTAATTCTACTGACATGAAAACCGATTCGGACACCCGCACCTACAAGCAGACCGCCCGCGCCAAGGCTGCGGAGGAGACCGGCGAGCGCATCGTCCAGGCCTTCTACGCCCGGATGCAGGTCGGTTGGTTCGAAGACATCAGGCTCGATGACGTGGCGGCAGACGCCGGCGTAACGGTGCAGACCGTGATCCGCCGCTTCGGCGGAAAGGACGGCTTGCTGGCTGCCGCGTCGGAGTATCTCGGCGACAAGATCATGACCGAACGGAAGGCGTCGGTCGGCGACGTAGGGCGTGCCGTCGAGGCCATCGTCAAGGAATACGAGGCTCAAGGCGAACTGATCATGCGCGCCCTCGCCCAGGAAGACCGTTACCCGCAGATCAGGGCCATGACCGACAAGGGCCGTGCGACGCACCGGCAGTGGGTCGGCCTAATCTTCGCTCCGTGGCTCGAGCCGCTCGAACTCGCGGAGCGGCGGCACGCGCACGACCGGCTGGTCATCGCGCTCGACCTCTACGTCTGGAAACTCCTGCGCGTCGACATGAAGCGCAGCCTCGAAGACCTGCGCCGCACCATGCTCGAGATGGCCGCTGCCGCGCTCTACACCACCCCGCTGGCCCTGCTTGAGGCCCGCACCCCGGAGAACACCGATGCTTGATCCCAAGATCCACCGCAAGTTCCTCGTCACCACCTGGGAAGGCGGAGGCTCGGTCGGCCCCGCCCTCACCGTGGCGCGCAAACTCGTCGACGCCGGTCACGATGTCCGGGTGATGAGCGACGAATGCAATCGACCCGAGAGCGAGAAGACCGGCGCACGCTTCGTGCCCTGGACCCGCGCGCCGAGCCGCGCCGACCGCAATCGCGACAGCGAGCTGGTCCGCGACTGGGCCGGCGCGACCCCGGCCGAAGGGCTCGGGCAGGTCATGAAGGACCTCACCGCAGGCCGCGCGGCCGACTACGCCGAAGACGTCATCGCGGAACTCCGGCGTGAGCCTGCCGACCTCGTCGTCGGCAGCGAACTTATCCTCGGGGTGGAGCTCGGCTGCGAGGTCGCCCGCCAGCCCTGCGTCGTCCTCGCCTGCAACTCGGTCATGTTCCCGATCACCGGCGCACCGCAGGCCGGGCCGCCGATGTCGGCGGAACAGCAGGCCGCAATGGCACCGATGATCGAGGAGATGATGGCCACGTTCGCCGAGGCAACCAGCGTGTTCAACGAGGCGCGCGCGCACTTCGACCTGCCCCCGCTCGACAACATGTGGGACCAGGTGCTGGTGGCCAAGCAGACGCTGCTCGGCATCAGCCGCACCTTCGACTTCGGCGCCGAAGATACCGGCGACCACTTCGCCTATGTCGGCCCGCAACTCGACGAAGCCAACTGGACCGAAAGCTGGCAGTCCCCCTGGCCGGAGGACGACCAACGTCCACTGGTACTCGTCGGCTTCAGCACCACCTTCCAGAATCACATCTCCGTCCTGCAGCGGGTCATCGACGCGCTCGCCAGCTTCCCTGTCCGCGTGCTCGTTACGCTTGGCCCGACCATTGCAGCCGAGGAACTGACCCCCGCCCCCAATACCAGGCTGGTCGCCAGTGCACCGCACGGCGCGGTGATGAAGGAAGCGACACTGGTGGTGACCCACGGCGGTCACGGCACCGTCGCCCGCGCGCTGCTGCACAAGCTGCCGATGCTCGTCATCCCGCACGGCCGCGACCAGGACGGTAACGCAGCTCGCGTCGCCGCCCACGGTGCCGGGCTGATGCTGCCGCCCGCAGCTGAAACGGGCGAGATCGCCGCGGCGATCGATTGCCTCCTCGGCGACCCGGAATTCGCCGCCAGTGCAGCAATCCTTGGTACCGCAGTAGCGCGAGAAGCCCTCGAGTCCGATGTTGTCGCCCAGCTCGAAGCGCTCGCCTGCCCCGAATACGCCTGACCCAACGAACAACGCGAACCGACCCCACCCCCTGCCAGTTCGCGTCGAGCGAAGTCTGCGAGGCCACCCGTTCGGCCTTGCGGGCTTCGCTCGAACCATTCGGGGTTGAGCCGTCGCGGCGATGACCTATGTCAGCGCCCATGCCGCTTCACATGACCAAGATCGCCTTCGGGGCCCAGAGCCGCGAGGAAGTGCGTGAATGGTTCGCCAGCGGTCCGTCGGAGATGCGTCTGACCACCCGCTACCTGCCTAAGCGGCACGAGGAGATGGTCGGCGGCTCGCTATACTGGATTTACGACCGCACGCTGATCGGCCGCAGCCCGATCCTCGGCTTCGAACAGCGCGACGACGGGCGCTGGTGGATTCGCCTCGAACGCAAGCTGGTGCCGGTCGAACCGCGCCCCAAGCGCGCCCACCAGGGCTGGCGCTACCTCGCAGAGGAAGACGCCCCGCGCGACCTCGATGCGGGTGAGGACCCCGACAAGCTGATGCCGGCGAGGATGGTCAAGGATCTGTCCAAACTCGGGCTGGTGTGACAGACCGGGAAAGCTGGCAACATAGGGGGGTGGTTATGAGATCGGCCGTTCTGCTTCTTTTGGCCGCTATGGCGGCACCGGCTGCCGCACAGGATACTCCTGACTCGATCCAATCGTTCATCGAGCTGCAGCAGGAACTAAACCACATTCCCGGCATTGCCGTGGCCGTCGTTCAGGACGGCAAGGTCGAGGAATACGTTTCGGGCACAGCAGACCTCGAATGGAATGCCCCCGTCACCCGCGATACCCGGTTCCAGCTCGCCTCGGTCACCAAGCTGTTCACCGGCGTCCTCGTCATGCGGCTGGTCGAGGCCGGCAAGCTCGATCTCGACAGCCCGATTTCGAGGTATCTCCCCGCGGCACCCGCGGCATGGCAGCCAATCACTGTGCGCATGCTGGCGAACCACACGTCCGGCATTCCCGAAGCCCCGGAGGAATTCACCCCAACAACACTCGCCGAGGTGTTCGACTGGGCGAAGGATAAACCGCTCGACTGGGCTCCGGGCTCTCAGGCCCGCTACGGGCGTAACGACTTCTCGATCCTTGCCATGGCGATCGACGCGGCGACCGGACAGACCTTCGAGGACGCGCTGCGGACGAACCTGCTCGAACCGGCGGGGCTCACCTCGACCGGATATTCGCACCTCAACCAGCAAGGCTGGGTCCGGACCGCCGTGCCGCTGGAAAGGCGGGCGACGGTCTATCACTGGGACGAAGGCCAGCGGAGCTACGAGTTCCTCTATCCCGAGCCCACTTATCCGGCCGGCGGTCTCTTTTCGACCCTCGCCGACGTGGAACTGCTGCTTTCCGGCCTGCAACAGGGCAAGCTGCTAAGGCCCGAACATCTCGCCGAACTGACCACGCCCGCGACCCTGAGCGACGGATCACGCGGACCGTTCGGTATCGGCTGGGTCGCGCACACCCATCACGGCGTCCCGGTTGCGGGGCACACTGGCGGTCCGGCCCTTGCCGACGTGACCTATTACCCCGACCGGCACCTCGCGGTGGTCGTGCTCCAGAACCAGCACAGGCTCTACCCGTGGCTGTCGGGCGCGATCGTCGACAAGGTGATCGGGGTGCCGGAGATCGAGGCCATCGCCGACGCCGATCCAGCGGCCACCAAAGCCGCGCTGGATGCCATGCAGGCCACGTTCTCCGGCTCGCCGCGTCCCGATAGCTGGAGCGAGACTGCGAAGAGCGACTTCCTGCCGTGGTTCGAGACCGACGGGCGCTCCCTGCTGCGCGCCATGGGCGAGCCAAAGTCCTCGATCTTGGTCGCGGAGAAGAGCGGCCCCGACGGACGCGAGCGCACCTACTCGGTGACCTTCGCCAACGCCACCGCGCGCTGGACGGCCGTCACCAACGCGTCGGGCAAGCTCGAGGCCATAGTCCCGACCGACGAGTGAGGCCGTCAGGCGGGAGCAAGGACTTGTCTGTCGCGACCACAGCATCGCAACCAGCGAAATTCAAGTCGCCGCATCCCAGGTCTTCCTGCGAAACCCCGCTAGAGCCACGAAGCTCGACGACGCGATCACCATTGACGACAATCTGCATAGCGAATTGCGGCCGACATCCAAAATCTACGACTCGCTACCGTCGTCGGCTGATCGGCTTTGCAAGGCAGCCGAAGAGACCGGCCCCGAGGCGCTGCTCGATTTCGACAGCGCCTGGCGCTTCGCTGCTTGGGTCAATGGACTCGTGCCGGCCAATCCGGTCGAAACCGGATCAATAGATGTTCCCGAAGGTGAGCATCTTGTCTTCGCGCCCGGCAGTCTCGTGAGCTTCCGCAAGCAAGGCCAAAACTTCGAGAAGCGATTGATCGCACCGGAGATGTTCCATTTTCCGGCGGGCGACCTCCTCTTCTGTCTCTATGAATGTGACGAAGATGCAAGTGCCTGGGTCGCACACCACGCGGTAGAGCCTATCGGGTTTGACTGGTCCAGTGTTCTCTGGAACCCCACCACAAACGAGATGAGGCCTTGTGGCATTGTCAGACCAATTGCACCTTAACCTATTGGCCGTAGCTCAGGGCTGCTGTCAGTCTCGCCTTGTCTCTGGCTTCGCGCCAAGGATCAGAGGTGTTTGGCCAGAATTCGGGCTTCCGAAGCTGGTCAATCTCGTCCAAAATCGACCAAGTGCAGTTAGTCTGGCAATGCCCTCCCACGCAATCGTGGATTGATGCCCCCCGACGAAATTCAACCGACCTGCCGCAGATGGACAGCCATCTGCTCCTGACTGATAGCAAAATAGCCCACTTCAAGCGTAGACGAAATACGGATTTGCGGGCGTCATCCGGCAGTCAAATCGTAACTTGTCTCCAGTTGGCTAAGCTTCCACGACGCCGCATGTCTCAGACCATGAGTTACGGAAGCAATTGCCGCATCCGCGGCTACTTTCCGCCTGACCGCTAACGGCCCACCTTCGGTCATTACCGCACTTCTAGATCCGGAAGCACTACGGTCGTGTGGCGAGTCGGCTGACTTGCACAGTTTCGCGCGCCACTACTGTCCCGTAAATCATCACCCTGCAGCCGACCAGATCGCTCCGCAACTCCTTGGCTTCAATTAAGAAACGCCCCCCTTGCTCACGGCGGAATACGATTCGTTCGCCATCGCGAACAAGGACACCGTATTCATTTATGATGGAGCCAATTTTTTGCACTGCAGCAAAGTTACCTCCTGGACCTAAGATAACAAAGGCGAATTTGAGGATGGCTCTCGGAAAATTGATATGGCCTCTTTCCGATAACCGCCTTTGGCCAACCTGATTTCTCGCGGGTTGGAGTCCCGACTCTCAAATATCAATCTTGGGTCGTTGGCCAAAGGTAGGCATTGTGTACGTCGGCCCCTTGATAGCGATCGATCCGCAAACGCCAAATCGCTGCCGATCAAGAAGTAAGCGCACCGGATTTCCGGCGACCCAGTGCCTCCGATACGAAGAATCCAGTCAGAGGCAGTCGCGACCAGCAAAAGAAATGTGGTCCTGGTAGGGTGCGCAAGCAGCGACTCTCCACGGCCCATTGAACTCAACCCGACAACAAATAAGACAAATGGTCCCAACCGGGTGCCCAACTTTGCCCAACGCGTCTTGGCTGCAATTTATAAGTAATTGAAACCATTGGTAGCGGAGGAGGGACTCGAACCCCCGACACAGGGATTATGATTCCCCTGCTCTAACCTACTGAGCTACTCCGCCCCAAGGGCAGGCCCGGGCAGCGCCGGGACAGGCGGCGCATTTAGGGTGGTGCCCCGCCCCGGTCAACCGCGAAACGACCACCTTTTGACGGTCTCCCACGGCCCGCCGCGATAGCGATGCAGGGCGAGCCCGGCGAACGCGAAATCGCGCGGCGTGACGCTGCGCTCCAGTTCGGCGAGCAGCGCCTGCGCATCCTTCGGTTCGACCCTGTTCTGCACGGTCACGTGGAGACGCGGGCGGTGTTCGTCCTGCGGCGTGAGAAGCCCGTGGAACCGCTCCGCCAGCGAGTCACGCAGGTCCTGCATTTCCGGGCTGGTCAATTCCAGCGCGACGCCGCGTCCGAGCGACATGACGCCCTCCAGCCGCGCCGGGACCGGCGGACGCGCCGCGGCAGCGGCCAGCAGTTCGCGCGCCTCATCCTCGCACGACGGCGGCAGGGCGTGGAACAGTGTGACGTGAGCGTCGAGGAAATTGCGCTCGGGCGGGAAGTGCGCACGGCGCAGTGCCGTCGCCCATGCCTGGAGATCGGAAGGGAGTTCCGCTGTGACAATCAGCGGCGCTATCCCGTCACCCCGGACTTGTACCGGAGTCACATCTCGCCGCGCTGGCGGCGCAGCTCGAACCACTTGGCCACGTTGGCGTTGTGCTCGGCGAGCGTCGCGGCGAAGGCGTGCCGGCCCGATCCGTTCGCCACCATATAGAGCGCGTCGGTCTTCGCCGGGTGCAGCACCGCCTCGATCGAGGCGCGACCCGGGTTGGTGATCGGACCCTTGGGCAGGCCGACCATGGTATAGGTGTTGTAGCCGTTGACAGCGCCGATCTCGCTCTGGCGGATGCGGCGGCCGAGCGGCTTGCCGGCGGTGATAGGGTAGATGATCGTCGGGTCGGCCTGCAGCAGCATCCCCTGCTTGAGGCGGTTGGAATAGAGCCCGGCAACCATGTGCCGCTCGCTCGCCACGCCGGTTTCCTTCTCGACGATCGCGGCCAGCGTCACGGCCTCCTCGGGCGTCTTCACGGCGATGTCGCCGGCGCGCTGCGGCCACAGTTCGGCGATCGTCTTCTTCATCGCCGTCTGCATCCGGGCGAGCACCGCGGCGCGCGACTCGCCGCGTTCGAAATCGTAGCTCTCGGGAAGGACCGACCCTTCCGCCGGGACCGGGATCTCGCCGGTCAGCAGCGGTTCGGCGTTGAGCCGCTCCCACACCATGATCGAAGGGAGACCCTCGGGAATGGTGACGAAGCGGCGGATCACATCGCCATGCTGGAAGGTATCGAGGATCGTCGCCGGGCTTGACCCTGCGGGCAGGAGGAATTCGCCAGCCTTTATCGGATCGCCGCTGCCGAGGATCTTGGCATGGAGGACGAAGCCGTCGGCCGAACCGATGATCCCGTCTTCCTCAAGCTGCTTGGCGACGCCAGTCAGCGTGGAGCCGCTTTGCACCACGAAGGTCCGGTCCTTGTCGAGATTGGCCGAACCCCACCAGCTGGCGCCGAACAAGCCGAGCGCAATCGCCCCGACGATGAGCACCGCCGCGAAGAATGAACAGCCTTTGCGCACGGTGAGAGCCTTAGTCGACCTTCTTCATCACCAGCGAGGCGTTGGTGCCGCCGAAGCCGAACGAATTGTTCAGCACCGCGCGAACCTCGCGCTTCTTCGCGACATGCGGCACGAGGTCGACCCCGGCGCAGCCCTCGCTCGGATTGTCGAGGTTGAGCGTCGGGGGCACGATCTGGTCGCGCAGCGCGAGGATGCAGAAGATCGATTCGACCGCCCCGGCACCGCCAAGCAGGTGGCCGATGGCCGACTTGGTGCTGCTCATCGACACGGTCGAGATGGCATCGCCGAACAGGCGGCGCACCGCGCCCAGTTCGAGTTCGTCACCAAGCGGCGTCGAGGTGCCATGAGCGTTGATGTAGTCGATGTCCTTCGGATCGACCCCGGCCTTGCGGAGCGCCATTTCCATCGAGCGGAACGCGCCCGAGCCTTCGGGATGCGGCGCGGTGACATGGTAGGCATCGCCCGAGAGGCCGTATCCGGCGACTTCGGCATAGATCTTTGCGCCGCGCGCCTTGGCGTGCTCGTATTCCTCGAGAACGACCACACCCGCGCCCTCGCCCATCACGAACCCGTCGCGATCGACGTCGTAGGGACGGCTGGCCTTCTCAGGCTGATCGTTGAACGCCGTGCTGAGCGCGCGCGCCTGGGCGAAGCCGGCAATACCGATCGGGCAGATCGTTGCTTCCGCGCCGCCGGCGAGCATTATGTCTGCATCGCCGTCGCGAATCATCCGCGCGGCATCGCCGATCGAGTGCGCCCCAGTCGAACACGCCGTAACGACCGCGTGGTTGGGCCCCATCAGGCCGTACTTGATCGAGACCTGGCCCGAGATGAGGTTGATCAGCCGCCCATGGACGAAGTGCGGGCTGACGCGGCCGGGGCCCTTTTCGGCCAGGACCAGCGATTCCTTTTCGATTCCCGGAAGGCCGCCGATGCCCGAACCTATCGAGCACCCGGCGCGCAGCTTGGTCGCGTCGTCCATGTCCAAGAGTCCGGCATCCTCGATCGCCTGCCCGGCAGCGTCGATGCCGAAGACGATGAACGGATCGACCTGGCGCTGGACCTTGTGATCGACGCGCTTGTCGGGATCGAAGCCGTATTCGTGGTCGGCCGGCTTCACCTCGCAGGCGATGCGGCACTTCTGGTCGCTCGCGTCGAAGTGGGTGATCGGCCCGGCACCGCTCTTGCCGGCGAGGATGTTGGCCCAGGTCGTCTCGACGTCGCCCCCGAGCGGGGTGACGAGCCCAAGACCGGTTATGACGACACGGCGCATGCTTGTCTCCAGAATCGCGAGGGGCGAGTCGGCCCTCAATACAACAGGCCCAACCCCCGTTCGGGCTGAGCCTGTCGAAGCCCTGACGGGCTACGCCAGACGCCCTTCGACTATCTCCGGGCGAACGGCCTAAGGGACGATTTTATCCCTTGTGCTCTTCGATGTACTTGTTGGCGTCGCCTACGGTGTTGATCTTTTCGGCGGCGTCATCGGGGATTTCGACCCCGAATTCTTCCTCGAACGCCATCACCAGCTCGACGATGTCGAGGCTGTCTGCGCCCAGATCGTCGATGAAGCTCGCGTCGGGGGTGACCTTGTCTTCCTCGACGCCGAGGTGCTCGACAACGATCTTCTTAACGCGGTCGGCGGTATCGCTCATTTGCTGCCCTCTCGAAACTCAGGGTTGTTGAATTGAATTCGCCCTAGTCAACGGGCGAGACGCTGGCAAGTGCCGGGGTCAATCCCCGGCGCCGCCGGTTGCTACCTTTTCCGCATCCGCGGGCTTGGGTTGCTCGATCAACCGGATGTGCACGTCGCGCAGCTGGCGCAGGCTCACCGTGCTTGGCGCGCCCATCATCAGGTCCTGGGCCTTCTGGTTGAGCGGGAAGGCGATGACCTCGCGGATGTTCGGTTCGTCAGCCAGCAGCATGACGATACGGTCGATGCCCGGGGCCGAGCCGCCGTGCGGTGGGGCGCCGAGCTTGAACGCCTCGATCATGCCCGAGAAATTCGCATCGACGTCCTCGCGGCTGTAACCGGCGATCTCGAAGGCCTTGTACATGATGTCCGGGCGGTGGTTCCGGATCGCGCCCGACGACAGCTCGTAGCCGTTGCAGACGATGTCGTACTGCCAGGCCTTGATCTCAAGTGGGCTCTGCGACTCAAGCGCTTCCATCTCTCCTTGCGGCATCGAGAACGGGTTGTGGCTGAAATCGACCTTCTTCTGTTCCTCATCGTACTCGAACATCGGGAAATCGACGATCCAACAGAACTTGAAGCAGCCCTCTTCGATCAGGCCCAGTTCCTCGGCGCAGCGCGTCCGCGCGGCACCGGCGAGGCGCACGGCGTCCTTTTCCTTGCCCGCGGCAAAGAACAGACCGTCGTTCTCGCCGAGCCCGAGCTTGTCGTAGATCTTCTGCATGTTCTCGGGGCCGTGGTTCTTGGCGATCGGGCCGCCGAACTCGCCGCCTTTGCAGGTAACGTAGCCGAGACCGGCGAAGCCTTCCTTGCGCGCCCAGTCGTTCATGTCGTCGAAGAACTTGCGGCTCTTTTCGTGCGTCTCCGGGGCGGGAATCACGCGGACGACACCGCCCGAGCCGACGATCTTTTCGAACAGGCCGAAACCCGACGTCTCGAAGTGACTCGTCACGTCGGTAATGACCAGCGGGTTGCGCAGGTCGGGCTTGTCGGTGCCGTATTTGAGCATCGTTTCGGCATAGGGAATGCGCGGAAACTCGCCCGCCGGGGTCACCGTCTTGCCGCCCGAGAATTCCTCGAACACGCCGGCCAGCACCGGCTCGATGGCGTTGAACACGTCTTCCTGCGTGACGAAGCTCATCTCGAAGTCGAGCTGGTAGAACTCCGGCGAGCGGTCGGCGCGCAAGTCCTCGTCGCGGAAACAGGGGGCAATCTGGAAATAGCGATCGAATCCGGCAACCATCAGCAGCTGCTTGAACATCTGTGGCGCCTGCGGGAGGGCGTAGAAGCGGCCCGGATGCAGGCGGCTCGGCACCAGGTAGTCGCGCGCGCCCTCGGGGCTCGAAGCGCCGAGGATCGGGGTCTGGAACTCGGTGAAGCCCTGCTCGATCATCCGGCGGCGCAACGACGCGATGACGTTCGAGCGCAGCATGATGTTGGCGTGCATCGTCTCGCGGCGCAGGTCGACGAAGCGATACTTGAGGCGGATTTCCTCGGGGTACTCCTGCTCGCCCGCCACCGGCAGCGGCAGTTCGTCGGCGCGGCTCTGCACCGTCACGGCGCGCGCAAAGACCTCGATCTCGCCGGTCGGCAGGTTAGGATTGACCGTCTCGGCGCTTCGCGCCTTGACCAGCCCGTCGATGGTGACGACCGACTCAAGCCTCAGCTTGTCGAGCTCGCCGATCACCGGCGAATCCTCGTCGGCAACGATCTGGGTGATGCCGTAGTGGTCGCGCAGGTCGATGAACAGCACGCCGCCGTGGTCTCGCTTGCGGTGCACCCAGCCCGACAGGCGGACGGTTTCGCCGACGTCAGAGGCGCGCAGGGCGGCGCAATTGTGGGTACGATAGGCGTGCATCACTGACTCTTTCATTCGAGCGGTCTATGGCGCTAGGAAGCCGGCGCTGAAAGGGGAGGCTCGCCCGCTTGTCAAGCCACGTCGGCCGCGTTCGTCGCGCCCTATAGAAAACCGAAGATGAAAATACACCCGCTGATTACGAAAACTGCAGACCTCGCCGCGTTGTGCGACCGACTGGCGAAGCACGACTTCGTCTGCGTCGACACCGAGTTCATGCGCGAGAACACCTACTACCCGCTGCTGTGCCTTGTGCAGGTCGGCAACGAGGAAGAGGCCGCGGCCATCGATCCGCTGGCCGACGGACTCGATCTTGCCCCGCTGCTCGAACTGCTGACGGACAACGAGGACGTTCTGAAGATCTTCCACGCCGGGGGGCAGGACGTCGAAATCATTTACAACCTCACCGCGCGCACGCCGCATCCGATCTTCGACACGCAGATCGCGATGATGGCGATCAGCCAGAGCGAGCAGATCGGTTATGCCAACCTCGTCGAGGCGTGGCTCAACAAGACGATCGACAAGGGCGCGCGCTTCACCGACTGGAGCCGCCGCCCGCTGACCGACCGGCAGATCGAATACGCCATCGGCGACGTGACCTACCTCGCGCAGATCTTCCCCAAGATCCTGAAAAAGCTGATCAAGACCGGTCGAGGGGCGTGGCTCGATGCCGAGATGGAAAAGCTCGCCGATCCGGCCAACTACGCCAACGATCTCGACACGGCATGGCATCGCATCCGCGCTCCGGCCCGCAACGCCCAGGTCCTCGGCCGCCTCAAGGCGATCGCCGCGTGGCGCGAAACCGAGGCGCAGAACAAGGACATTCCGCGCGGCCGCATCATGCGCGACGAGACCCTCGCCGACCTCGCCAGCCACCCGCCCAAGTCGCAGGCCGACCTCGCCAAGGTCCGCGGCCTGTCGCAGGCGTGGAAGGACAACGACATCGGCAAGCGGCTGATGAAGGTGATTTCCAGGGCCGAGCCGCTGTCGAACGAGGAAATGCCCGAAAAGCCCAAGCGCGGCGCGCCGCTGGGCAAGGAAGGCGCGTTGGTGGCCGACCTGCTCAAACTGCTGCTCAAGATCCGCAGCCGCGAGATCGACGTCGCCAGTCGCCTGCTTACCCGCTCCGACGAGCTCGAAGCGCTCGCCGCCGGGGTGCGCAAGCTGCCGGTGCTCGATGGCTGGCGCTACGAGGTGTTCGGAAAGGACGCACTCGAACTGGTCGAAGGCAAGCTCGCTTTTGCGGTGGAGAAAGGCCGGCTCAAGATGACCCACATCGACGACGTGAAGAGCGGCGATGCGACGGTGCACGGGGAAATTGCCGTGGAGCCGGCAGCGGAGTGAGCACTTACCTGCCCACGATCAAGCAGCTGCAATACCTCGTCGCGCTGCATGAACATGGGCACTTCGGACGCGCGGCGGATTCGTGCTTCGTCTCGCAATCGACCCTGTCGGCCGGGATTCGCGAACTCGAGTCGCTGCTCGGCGTGACGCTGGTCGAGCGCAGCCGCCGGGTCGTGCGCTTCACGCCGCTCGGCAATCAGGTGGTCGACAAGGCGCACCGCCTGCTGCGCGAGGCGGAGGAGCTGTCAGACCTTGTGCAGGCCAGTGGCAAGCCGTTGTCGGGCGAACTACGGATGAGCGTCATCCCGACGATCGCCCCGTTCCTGCTGCCGCGCATCCTGCCGCGCCTTCGCAAGGACCGCCCCAACCTCAAGCTGTTCCTGCGCGAGGAAACCAGCGATCACGCCATGGAGAGCCTGCACCACGGCCGCGCCGACTGCGTGCTGCTTGCCCTGCCCTTCGCCACCGGCGAGGTCGAGGTCGAGCACATTTCCGATGACCGCCTGTACGTCGCCATGCCCAAGGGCGATCCGCGCGATCCGCCCGAGCAGGTCACCCCGGCGATGATCGGCGAAGGCAAGCTGCTGCTGCTCGAGGACGGGCACTGCCTCAAGGAACACGCCCTCGCCGCCTGCAACCGGCCGGAACTGAGCGCCTCGGCAACGATGATAGGCACTAGCCTGCACACGCTTGTGCAGATGGTCGACAACGGCCTCGGTGTGACGATGCTGCCGGAAATGGCCATCGACGCGGGCATCCTGCATGAAACCGACGTCGTAGCCCGGCCGCTGAAGGCGAAGAACCCGAGCCGCGAGATCGCGCTCGTCTGGCGCAAGAACTCGCCGCGCGGCGACGAATTCCGCCTGCTGGCCGAAGAACTGCGGGCGGGCTAGCCGCCCGGCGCCTACTTCGTACTGGCAGCCATCTCCGCCGGCGTGACCACGCCGTCCTTATCGGAGTCGATCGCATCGAACCGGGAAAGCATCACCGTGCGGTGCTCGACAAGGGTGACGGTCCCATCACCGTTGGCATCGAATTCCCGTAGGAACCCGCTCGGATCGACCGGCGGAACCTGGGCAACCAGCAGTGCGAATTCGTCCGGTGAGAGGACACCATTCCCGTCGCGATCGATGCGCCGGAATATCTCGCGATTGGCCTCCAGCGCCGCCTGCTGCTGTTCGGCGGTCATCTTTTGCGAGATTTCCTGCGCGGTGACTCGTCCGTCACCGTCGAGGTCATATTCCTTGTAGAGCGCGTCCCAGGTCGCGAGATACTCGGCGCGAGCGACCGGTTCCGAAACCGCCGCCTGTTGCGCGAACAGCAGCACGGCGGAAGCGGCGAACATCAAACTCATTGGGCAATCCCTCCAGAACCCGGTCGATCGGTATAAGGCCTCAAGAACTCAGTCCATGTGCTTAAGGCCGGCACGAAGATAATCCCAACCCGTGATCAGCGTAAGAATCGCCGCTGCCCACAGGGTCGCCAGGCCGACGGAATGCGGGACATTCGCCTCGATCCCGCCGATCATGACGTTCCATTTGGGGAGGGCATTGCCAAGAATCAGTGAACCGAGGCTGACGAGCTGCAACGTCGTCTTCCACTTGGCTAGTCGGCTGACCGGCACCGAGACCTGTAATCCGCCAAGGAATTCGCGCAGGCCCGACACCGCGATCTCGCGGATCAGGATGATCAGGCCGGCGATGACATGCGCGTCGCCCACATAGGGGCCCCTCAACACGCCCTGTGCAGTCAGCACGAGGATGACGGCGGCGACCATGATCTTGTCGGCGATGGGGTCGAGGAACTGGCCGAGCTTGCTCACCGTTCCGCTCGAACGCGCAAGGTAGCCGTCGAAGTAATCTGTAATGCCCATGACGCAGTATAGAGCAAAGGCGAGCAGGTAACCGAAGGCCCAGTCCGACCACCACAGAAGGAACGCGAGGAGCGGCACGGCGAAGATTCGCGACAGCGTCAGCAGGTTCGGCAAAGTAAGCATCGCGCGGTCGATAGCCGCTTATCGCAGCGGGAAAAACCCGGCTTCTCCCTTGCGGTGTTGGCCAAGGCGGCTAAGTCGGGACCAGTTACGGAGAGAGGGCCGCAGCAGTTACATGCTGACTTCGACATACTTGCTGCGGCAACGCCGCTTCCTGCCCTTGTTCGCGACGCAGCTGTTCAATGCGTTCAACGACAATCTCTACAAGAACGCGATGGTCCTCTTCGTGGTCTACGAGGTCTATCGTTCGGAGCAGGAGGAGGCGCAGTTCTCGGCCATCGCCTCGGGGCTGTTCATCCTGCCGTTCTTCGTCCTCTCGGCGCTCGCCGGGCAGCTCGCCGACATGCGCGACAAGGCCAGAATCATCCGCATCATCAAGGCGGCTGAAATCGGCATCATGGCGGTCGGCGCGGTCGGCCTGTTGCTCGCCTGGTCGGGACACCTGACCACCGCCGTGGCCATTCCTCTGATGCTCGCGGCGCTGTTCGCGATGGGCATCCATTCGACGTTCTTCGGCCCGATCAAGTACGCGATCCTGCCGCAGCACCTTCAAAAGGACGAAGTGCTTTCCGGTACGGGACTGGTCGAGGCCGGGACCTACATTGCGATCCTCGCCGGGACGATCCTCGCCGGATGGATCCCGGTGCAATGGGCCGCCGCCGGGATCATCGTGACCGCGGTGCTCGGCTACCTGACGAGCCGCAGCGTGCCTCCCGCGCCGCCGATCGTCCCAAACGAACCGATCGATCTTCACCTGATTCGTTCCTCGATCACGCTGGTGCGCAACACGATGCACCAGGCCGAGGTCTATTACGCGATCCTCGCCATCAGCTTCTTCTGGACCATCGGCGCCGTGCTGTTCATCCAGTTCCCACCGCTGGCCAAGAACGTGCTGCTCGCAGAAAAGGAAGTCGCCAGCCTGTTCCTGGTGGTGTTCTCGATCGGCGTGGCGATCGGATCGGTAGCGGTGAACGCCCTGCTCAAGGGCAAGGTCTCGGCGCGCTACGCCCCGGTTTCGGTGCTGGCGATGGGGGCGTTCGTCGGGATGTTTTACCTCGTGTGCCGGGTCTGGGCGGCGACCGCTTCGGGCGAGATGATGGACGTGCCGACCTTCCTCTCGCACCCGATGGCGTTCGTGGTCCTTTTTTCGCTGCTGATGATCGCGGTCTCGGGCGGCATGTTCGTGGTCCCGCTCTACGCCTTCCTCACGACCAAGGTCGATCCGGGCCAGGCGGCGCGGACGGTGGCGGCCAACAACATCGTCAATTCGGGAGCGATGGTGATCGGCTCGCTGTTCGCCGGCGGCCTGAGCATGGCCGGCGTCCCCCTGACCGAGCAGGTCCTGCTCAGCGCCGGGATGTGCCTGATCTCGGCATGGCTTGGGTGGATGCTCTACAAGGCCGAGCAGGCCGCGGAATCGGCTCCGGCCGAATAATCAGAAAATGAAGGCTGCGACGGCGACCAGGCAGGCGACGTAGCTGGTCGCGAACCCGCGCACGTCCTCGCGGCTGATTTCCAGCACCTCGCGCCAGGTTCGCGGAAGCGGCGCAGCGAGCGCAGCGTCCCGCACGTGCGGCGGCAGGCTCTGCCGGAACGGATGGCGCGCAGTTTCGTCGCCAAGGACAAGGTAGCGTCTCATGGCCACTGCAATTAACGAAATCGTAACCATATGGAAGATGTACGAAAGTTACTGTCCACAGACGGGACAGAGTCTCTCCCCTACGACGCGAAGTAACTGCCAGGTCGAGACTTTGTTCGCCTAACCCCCTGCCATTGCGCAGATCTTCTTCCACTCGTCGGGGCGGATTTCAGCGACAGAAAGGCGTGAAAGCTTGAGCAATTCGACTTCGGCCAGAGAAGGCTCTGCCTTGATCGCGGCGAGCGAGACGGGATGCGCCAGCTTGCGCACCGGTTCGATCTCGACCGCAGCCCAGGTGCCGGTGTCGTCCTTCGGATCGGCGAGCCCGGCGGCAACGATCCTAACGATGCCGACGATCTCCTTGTCGCTGACCGAGTGGTAGAAGAATGCCTCGTCGCCGACCTGCATCGCCTGCAGGTTGTTGCGCGCCCGGTAATTGCGCACGCCGTCCCAGATCGTACGGCCTTCCTTGACCAGCCGATCGAAGCTGTAAGCCTCCGGTTCGCTCTTCATCAGCCACAGGCGTTTAGCCATCGATTCACTCACCTTCACACTCTCGCTGGCACCTAAGGCTCAGATTAACCAAATAAGAACGATGCGGCGCTATCGGCAAATGCCATGGGAGGCTTCGTCCGATTGCTCAACCCCTTAGTTCGCGCCGCCGGTGCCGGTGAGGGCGCGAAGGAGCGCGTGTCGCGGGACCTCCTTCCTATCGGCATCGCGCTGGCGGCCGGAATCCTCTTCATCGGCATCGGTGGACAGGTCCTGCCGAAGATCCTCAAGACCTGGATGGGTGTCGCTGATCCGCCGGACGTCCTGCTGACCAATGCGCTGCTGCTCAACATCGCGATCCTCTTGTTCGGTTGGCGCCGCTATTCTGCGCTGACCCGCGAACTGCTCGTATGCAGCCAGGCCGAAATTGAGGCCCGCATGTTGGCTGAGAGCGACCCCCTGACCGGAATCCGCAATCGCCGCAGCCTGCTACCCGCTGTCAATGCCTTGCTAGCCGAGCGTTGCGTCGGACATGGCGATGTCGCCCTGCTCTTGGTTGATCTCGACAACTTCAAAGCAATCAACGACCGCTGCGGCCACAAGGTCGGTGACAGTGTCCTAATCGAGGCTGCGGCGCGCATCGCCCGTGTAATACCTAAGGACACGCTATTGGCCCGAATAGGCGGCGACGAATTTGCCTGCGCCTTGACCTGCGACCGGATCACCCGCACGGGCCTCGAAGCCCTAGCTAATGACATAGTTGGCTCAGTGGCACAGCCGATCGACGCGGGCAACTTCCGTCTCGACGTCACCGCTTCGGTGGGTATCGCCACTGCCAGACAGCCAAGAGAGGCCTGGCCCGACGCCGAATTGTTGGCTCACTGGGCCGATGTTGCGATGTACCACGCGAAAAGGAGCGGCCGCGACCGATATGTCTGGTTTGAAGAAAGGATGGAAGCTGAGCTTTGTTTCCGTAATGCCCTTGAAAATGGGTTACGTAAGGGCATCAGCAGCGGCGAATTTGTCCCGTGCTACTTGCAGCATATCGACACCCAGAGCGGAGAGCTTGTGGGCTTCGAGATGCTCGCACAATGGGAGTCGCCCGAGTTCGGCATTGTCAGCCCCGAGCTATTCATCCCTCTGGCCGAAGATCTCGGCGTTATCAGCGAGCTCTCGGAAGGACTGATCCGCCAGGCACTGCAGGATGCTAAGGAGTGGGAGGAGCACCTCACGCTCTCGGTCAACATCTCGCCGATCCAGCTGCGCGATCCGTGGCTGGCGCAGAAGCTGCTCATGCTGCTGCAGGAATCGGGCTTTCCCCCGCACCGCTTCGAAATCGAGATCACCGAAAGCTGCCTGCACGAAAACGTCGCCGTTGTCCGCTCAGTGATCGCCAGCCTCAAGAACCAGGGCGTGAAGATCAGCCTCGACGATTTCGGAACTGGCTATTCGAGCCTCGCGCAGCTTCGCGCGCTCGAATTCGACCGGCTGAAGATCGACCGCAGCTTCGTCGGCGAACTGGCCGACGGCAAGGCGAGCAGTGAACTCGTGTCGGCGATCGTCGCGCTCGGCCGCGGGCTCGGGCTGCCGATCGTGGTCGAAGGCATCGAGAACGCCGCGACGCTCTCCGCAATCAAGAAGTTCGGTGAGGTCAAGGGCCAGGGCTACCACTATGGACGCCCCGAGGATGCCGAGGCAACGTTGCACCGCCTGCTGCTCAAGGCGGCGGAAAGCGGCATCGCGGCCGAGCCGGCCGAAGAGGTCCCGGCAAAGCGGAGCGTGGGCAAGTCCGGCTAAGCGCCATTGTGATTGTCGCTTCGCCACCCTAGGTGGCGGCTATGCGAATTCCGTTCATCAAGATGCACGGCCTGGGCAACGATTTCATCGTGCTCGACGCGCGTGACGGCGACATGCCGCCGCTCGAGGCGCATGTCGCCCGGGCACTGGCCGACCGGCACACCGGGATCGGTTGCGACCAGCTGATCGTGCTCGAACCCTCCGAAGTGGCCGACTTCCGAATGCGCATCCGCAACGCCGATGGCGGCGAGGTCGAGGTCTGCGGCAACGCCACGCGCGCTGTCGCGATGCTCCACGGCGAACCGGTCGAGATCGAGACCGTCGCCGGCATCCTCTCCGCCCGTCCCGAGGAGGGCGGCGCGGCCGTGGATATGGGCGAGCCCGAGTTCGGCTGGGACGCGATCCCGCTGTCGGACCCGATGGACACGCTCGACATGCCGGTCGGGTGGGACGGCCTCGAACGGCCCGTGGCGGTCAATGTCGGCAACCCCCACGCGGTGTTCTTCGTGCGCGACTGCGACAAGGTCGACCTCGCGCGGCTCGGCCCGGCGATCGAGCGCGACCCGCTGTTCCCCGAACGCGTCAACGTCAATGTCGCCACCATCGAGAACCGCAGCGAGATCCGACTGCGCGTGTGGGAGCGCGGCGCCGGGCTAACACGCGCCTGCGGCACTGGCGCCTGCGCCACGGCGGTCGCGGCGATGCGCCGCAAGCTGGTCGATCGCGAGGTCGTCGTCACCCTGCCCGGCGGCAAGCTGCTGATCACATGGGGTGAGGATGGGCGCGTCACCATGACCGGCCCGGCGACCGAAAGCTTCCGCGGCAGTTTCGACTGGGGCGACTTCGCTTGAACGACACGCAGGTCATTTCGCTCGGTTGCCGGCTCAACATCGCCGAGAGCGAACGGATACGCACCTTGCTGGCCGGCGAGCCCGATACCGTCGTGGTCAATTCCTGTGCCGTCACATCGGAAGCGGTACGCCAGACCCGGCAGGCGATCCGCCGGGCGCGCCGGGCGCGACCCGATGCGCGGCTGCTGGTAACGGGCTGCGCCGCCGACATCGAGCGCGACCAGCTCGCCGCCATGCCCGAGGTAGACGGCCTCGTCCCCAACGCCGCCAAGCTCGATGCGCGGGCTTGGAACGTACCCGCCCGGCCCGCCCCGGTACTATTGCAGCACACCCGCGCCTTCATCGGCGTGCAGACGGGCTGCGACCACGCCTGCACCTTCTGCGTCATCCCGCAAGGTCGCGGGCCGAGCCGTTCGCAGGCTATCGCGCAGGTGCTGCGCGAGGTCGAAACGCACCTCGATCAGGGTGCGGCAGAAGTGATCCTGACCGGGGTCGACCTGACCAGTTGGGGCCACGACCTTCCCGGCCGCCCTGCCTTCGGCATGCTGGTCCGTGCCCTGCTTGACGAATTCCCGCAGTTGAAGCGCCTCAGGATGTCCTCGCTCGACGGAATCGAGGTGGATGAAGCGCTGTTCGAATTGTTCGCGAGCGAGGAACGCGTAATGCCGCACCTCCACCTCTCGCTGCAGCACGGGCACGACCTTATCCTCAAGCGCATGAAGCGCCGCCACCTGCGCGCCGACGCGGGGCGGCTGGTCGAGCGGCTGCGCGAACGCCGTCCGGACATTGCCATCGGCGCCGACCTCATCGCCGGTTTCCCGACCGAGAGCGAGGAGCACCATCGTGCCAACCTCTCGATCGTCCGCGAACTGCCAGTGGTCCATGGCCACGTCTTTCCGTACTCGCCGCGCCCGGGCACCCCGGCCGCACGGATGCCGCAGGTGGACACGACGACGATCCGGCGCCGCGCTGCCGAACTGCGCGCCGTAGTCGCCGAGGTTCGCGAGCGCTGGCTCGCCAGTCTTGTGGGCACCGCGCAATCGGTCCTTACCGAAAGCGACGGAACCGGCTACGCGCCGGGCTTCGCCCGCGTTGCCGTGCCGCAAGGGACTCCCCGCGGCCGCATCGCGACTGTCACGCCCACCCGCCTCGAGGAAGGCCTGCTGCTGTGAGCGAGCCGAAAAGCTGGACCGAGCGCCTGTTCGGCGGCTTCCGCAAGACCTCGGAACGCCTGTCCGAGAACCTCGCGCCCGCCTTCACGGCGGAAGAGCCGGAGACGACACCCGAGCCGGAAGCGGAGCCTACTCCCGCCCCGGCTCCCGAACGCTCGTCGGCTGCGGCCCCGACGCCCGCTCCCTCGATCATCGCCAAGGTCGCGACCATGACGCGCACGGCGAAGCTGGACCAGGCGACCCTCGACGAGGTCGAGGATGCGCTGATCCTCTCCGACCTCGGCCCCAGCGCCGCCTCGCGCATCACCGCCAAGCTGGCCGAGAAACGCTTCGGCCTGACGATGACCGAGCGCGAACTGAAGGAAGCCGTGGCCGAGGAAATCGCCGAGATCCTGCGCCCCGTCGCCAAGCCGCTCGAGATCGTCGCCTTCCCGCGCCCGCAGGTCATCCTCGTCATCGGCGTCAACGGCAGCGGCAAGACCACCACCATCGCCAAGCTCGCACACCTGTTCCAGGAACAGGACTACGGCGTCCTCCTCGCCGCCGGCGACACCTTCCGCGCCGCCGCCATCGGCCAGCTCAAGGTCTGGGCCGAGCGTATCGGCGTGCCGATCGTCACCGGTCCAGAAGGCGGCGACCCCGCTTCCATCGTTTTCGATGCGGTCAAGCAGGCCACTGCCACCGGCATCGATGCTTTGGTGGTCGACACCGCGGGTCGCCTTCAGAACAAGCGCGAGTTGATGGACGAACTGGCCAAGATCCGCCGTGTCCTAGGCCGCCTCAACCCCGAAGCGCCCCACGACGTGGTGCTGGTGCTCGATGCGACCAACGGCCAGAACGCCCTCTCGCAGATCGACGTGTTCAAGGAAGTGGCGGGCGTGACCGGCCTCATCATGACCAAGCTCGACGGCACCGCGCGCGGCGGCGTGCTGGTCGCCGCGGCCGAACAGTACGGACTGCCGATCCACGCCATCGGCGTCGGCGAGAAGATCGACGACCTGCGCCCGTTCGACCCAGACCTGGTGGCGCGCGTGATTGCGGGGGTTGCGTGATGCAGGCCAATCCGTCGTCATTGCGAGGGGCCGCAGGCCCCGCGGCAATCCAGGGCGGCCCGCGAGACCTCCCTGGATTGCTTCGTCGCTTCGCTCCTCGCAATGACGAGGGAATCTAGATGGCCGACACCCCGCCCCCGGCAAAGAAGCAAGGCACCGGCTGGCTCAACCTGCTGGTCGACTACGGCCCGCTGCTGGTGTTCTTCGCAGTGTACTGGGTCTACGCCCCGGCCAACAAGGAAGACGGGATCGGCACGATCTTCGCCGTCGTCCATTCGACCGGCGCTTTCATCGTCGCCGCAGTGATCGCGCTTGCAGCGTCAAAGTGGCTGACCGGCAAGGTCTCGCGCATGCTCGCGCTCTCGACCACTCTCATCGTCGGCTTCGGAGGACTGACGATCCTTCTGCGCGATCCCTTCTACGTGCAGGTCAAGCCGACCGCGCTCTACGCCTTCTTCGGCGTCGTGCTGCTTGCCGGCTGGATGCGCGGCAAGGCGCTGTTGCAATGGCTGCTCGAAGCCGCTTTCGAGGGCCTGTCCGACGAAGGCTGGCTGAAGTTGAGCCGCAACTGGGGAATCTTCTTCCTGTTCCTCGCCCTGCTCAACGAGATCCTGCGCCACTACCTAAGCTTCGGCGACTGGCTCACCGCCAAGCTGTGGGTCTTCATGCCGCTGAGCTTCCTCTTCACTTTCACCCAACTGCCGATGCTCCTGCGCCACGGCCTGTCGCTGGGGCAAGAGGAAGAGGTGATCGAGAACCCGCCCGTCGAGTAAACTAAGCTCACGTCCGCAAGTGAGACGAATGCGGACGCTAGTCGTGTCCCAAAACAATATCGGCGAAGGCCCCCGGATTTCCTCGCAGCCCACCATTCCAATTTTTTGCTCGTCTGCCGACGAACAAGACCTTTTCCATGACGTAAAATTGGACGCTGATCCCCGCGGTCCCAGGTCGGGGAGCATCGTTAGGTAAGTTCTTGGATTACTGAGGAGCTGTTCAAGCGACAACCTACCCGCTGCACTGAGGCTTGTCATTTCGTTTCAAACAAGTTCAGGCTCTATGTTGAGGAGCCAGCTCGTACCGTCTCCAACTACTGTACTTTTGCGCCAAACTGTACCTGTGTCTTTCTATACGATTACGGTCGTCTCGGAACGAACATGATGAACGATCACGCACTCCACGTAAATGATGAAACGGCAGTCAGGCGTCATAGTTTGGTAGCATTCTCGGATTTCGAAGCGTCTCACCAATTTGGGCGACACGGGAGGCGAAAAGATCTTGATTATACGCCGTTGGGGTGAGTTGAACGCAGGCCGAAAAGATCATGGCACGGGAACCAAGAATGGTGTTTTCATGTCAGCATACTCGCGTCTTGTGATGATTTCCGCAAACGAGAAATTGGGAGATATTCTGCTTTTCTCGGCCGACACCTAAGTCTCGACCTAGCTCCCCAGTTCGACCACGCGGATCTTCGGCATCTAGAAGAACTCCATCCGCGTCACGGCGTTGCACATCATCCAGGCGAAATGCTTTTCGCGCCATACAGCCATGTCTGGCTATTCCACACTGAGCAAGGCCTGACTGGTGAGGAAGAAGCTGGTGTGCACAATCTCGAACGGCGTGCCATCCCCGCAATGCTCAATTTCGGCGAAGACCGGGGCGATGCCGTCGCGTTCGCGCCACTGCCGCATGGCGGCAATGGCCGGATCGATCCGCATCGCCCCGCCCCGCTCAGATCAGCCCGCTGGTCAAGGGCGAGGTCTCGAATACGAAAGTGGCGAGGATAATGATCGAATCGTCATGCGTCGGCCCCTGTTCGAGGCTGCCGAAGACGCCGGTCACGTGGGTGAGGTCCGGCAGGCTGTTGATGTCGATGATTGGTAGCTTCATTTTCGGTCTCCGTTGTTGAAGCGAGGTTGCGACCCCGCCCGGGAAACCTGCCGACCACCAGCCAAGGCCGGAAATTAAATCATTGTAACAGGACGGAAATTATCCGCTCATCCGAGCCGCAGGACCAGCGTAAGACCGGGCCGGTCGTCGCGAGGGGCGGCGTCGAGCGGATATCGCGCGGCATCGGCGCGGGCGCGGCCGAGGATCGTGCCGGGTACGGTCGCCTCGTGCAGGATGGTATCCGCTGCACCAAGCAGTTGCAGCTGGCGCATGGTGAGTTCGTCGGGATCGGGCTTCACCGCCAGTTCGATGCGGCTCGCCCGCGGGCGTTCGGCGAGATCGGAGGTGAGCCAGCGCGCCACCTCATCCGGGCCGGCCCCGTTCATCGGGTCGAGCGGGCCACCTTCCTCCAGCGCCGCATCGAGCATCCGGCGGCGCTCGATAGCGTCGGGCCAGCGCGCGCGTATCGCATCGCGCGACACCCCCAGCGCCTGCGCCAGCCGTCCTAGGCCAGCAGGCAGGATCGTCTCGAGCCGCAGCCGCAGGTGCTTGGCCAGCCCGGCCGAGGCCCCGTCCGTCCCGATGGCGATCTGCACCGGGTCGCGGTCGAGCACGCTGGGCGTGGTGAAGTCGCACAGCTCGGGCATGTCGACCACGTTGACCAGCATCCCCGCCTCACGCAGCCGCGCCGCGGTCGCTTCAGCCAGCGCAGGGTCCTCGAGAGCGACGAAGGCAATCCGCACGCCGGCTTCGACCGCCTCGCGGGCATCGCTCAGCAATTCGGCCCCCGCCCGTTCCGCCAGACGGCGCTTGGCATCCGCCGCTACCCCCTCCCCCAATACCAGCACCGGCTTGCCGGAGACGCGGTGGAAGAGAGGGAGCGAGCTCAATCCGGGTTACTCGAGCCAGTCCGGCACGCGCTCGGCGGCGGTTATCTCTTCGGGCAGGATACGGTCGGCGACGACGGCGTACTTGTCGCCGTCGACCATGACCTCGGCGACGAAGCCGCGGCTGTTGTAGCTGGAGGCCATCGTCGCGCCGTATGCCCCCGCGGTGCGGAACACCGCAAGGTCCCCCGCGACGAGCGCATCGATCTCGCGGTCGCGGGCGAAAGTGTCCCCGGTTTCGCAGATCGGGCCGACGACATTCGCGGTCATCCGCGCGCCCGACGGCACTACGGCGTCGATATCATGCCAGGCGTCGTAGAGCGCGGGCCGCGCGAGGTCGTTCATCGCCGCATCCACTATCACGAAAGGCGGCCCATTTCCTCCCCGTTTTACGCGAATGACGCGGGTCAGCAGGACCCCGGCATTGCCCGAGATCACTCGGCCCGGTTCGAACATCAGCCGCACGCCCCAGTCGCTGGTCACGCGGGCGACCATTTCGCCGTATTCCGCCGGGCTCGGCAGGACGTCGCCAGCCTTGTAGGGCACGCCCAGGCCGCCGCCGAGATCGACGTGAGTGATGGTGTGGCCCTGCGCCCGCAGCGCCTTGACCAGTTCGCCCACGCGGTTGAACGCGGCCTCGAACGGGGCGAGGCTGGAGAGCTGGCTGCCGATGTGCACCGCCAGCCCGCGAAGGTTCATGCCCGGCCGGGACGAAAGGTCGGCGAAGATTTCCTCGGCCCGGCCGATCGGCACGCCGAACTTGTTTTCCGCTTTGCCGGTCGAGATCTTGGCATGCGTCCCGGCATCGACGTCCGGATTGACGCGCAGCGCGCATGGCGCGGCGAGGCCCTTGCCCGCGGCGATCTGCGCCAGTTCGTGGCCTTCTTCCTCGCTCTCGATGTTGAACTGGCCGATGCCCGCGTCGAGCGCCCCGGCCATCTCGCGGTAGGTCTTGCCGACGCCGGAGAAGATGATGTCCTCAGCGGCCACACCGGCGGCCAGCGCGCGCTTCATCTCGCCGCCCGAGACGACGTCGGCGCCGAAGCCCTGCCGCTGCAGGACCTTGATCACCGCGAGGTTTGGGTTGGATTTCAGGGCAAAGGCGATGTGCGGGTTGTCGAGCCCGGACAGCGCCTCGCGGAACACCCGCGCGTGGCGTTCGAGAGTGGCGCGCGAATAGACGTAAACGGGGGTGCCGATATCCTCGGCAATCCGGGCAAGTGGCACGTCCTCGGCGTAGAGTTCGCCGTCGCGTAACTGGAAATGGTCCATGAATTGGTCAGCCTTCGGGAGGGAGGTCGAAAGGATCGTCTTCGCGTTCCTCCGACCGTTTTCGCAGCTCCACGCTGCGCTCCGGGGCGGCCTGGGTGGACGGTTTGAGCAGTTCCTTCGCGCTTAGCTGGTGGTCGCTGCCATAAGGCGCGACCGGCAGGTCGTTCCCGGCAAGCGGCTGCAGGTCCTTCTTCTGCCCGCAGGCGGCGAGCAGGACGAGCGGGGCCAGCAGGACAAGGCGGCGGATCATGAAGCCATCCCTAGCGCCTTGCGCGCCTCGGCAACACGCTTTTGCACTTCCGCAGGCGCGGTACCGCCGTGGCTGGCGCGCGCGGCGACCGAGCTTTCGACCGACAGCGCCTTGAACACGCCCTCGCCGATGCGTCCGTCGATGCCCTGCAGCTCGACGAGCGAAAGCTTGTCGAGCGCCACGCCCCTGCTCTCGGCCAGCTTCACGGCGGCGCCGGTGACATGATGCGCCTCGCGGAAGGGCAGGCCCGCCTCGCGCACCAGCCAGTCGGCAAGGTCGGTCGCGGTGGCATAGCCGAGCTCGGCCGCCTCGCGCATGCGCTCGGTGCGGAAGGTCGCCTCGGCGATCATTCCGGTCATCGCCGCGATTGACAGACCGAGCAGGCTCGCGGCCTCGAACACCGGCGGCTTGTCGTCCTGCATGTCCTTCGAATAGGCCAACGGCAGGCCCTTCATCGTCACCGTGAGCGCAGTCAGGCAGCCGACGATCCGCCCGGCGTGACCGCGCACCAGCTCGGCGGCGTCGGGGTTCTTCTTCTGCGGCATGATCGAGCTGCCGGTGCTGAGAGAATCCGGCAGCCGGACGAAACTGAACGGCTGGCTCGCCCAGAGGATCAGCTCCTCGGCCAGCCGGCTGAGGTGCAGCGCGCACTGCGCGGCGGCCTGCAGGTAATCGAGCGCGAAGTCGCGGTCCGACACGGCATCGAGGCTGTTGACCGTCGGCTTGTCGAAACCGAGCGCCTGCGCGGTCATCTCGCGGTCGATGGCAAATCCGGTCCCGGCCAGCGCCGCGCTGCCGAGCGGACACTCGTTCATCCGCTTGCGCGCATCGTGGAAGCGGCTGCGGTCGCGCCGGATCATCTCGTAGTAAGCCATCAGGTGATGGCCGAGCGTGACCGGCTGCGCCGCCTGCAGGTGGGTGAAGCCGGGCATGATCGATGCGGCGTGCTCGCCGCCGCGGGTGACCAGCGCCTTCTGGAGCTCGAGCAATCCCGCGTCGGCCTGGTCCATCGCGTCGCGCACCCAGAGGCGGAAGTCGGTCGCCACCTGGTCGTTGCGGCTGCGCGCGGTGTGCAGGCGTCCGGCGACCGGGCCGATCAGTTCGGCGAGCCGACTCTCGGTGGTCATGTGGATGTCCTCGAGGTCCCAGTCCTCGGGAACGCCCTCGGCTTCGTACTCCGCCGCAACCTTGTCGAGCCCCGCTTCGATCGCCAGCGCATCCGCGTCGGAGACGATGCCGCAGGCGCCGAGCATTGCGACGTGCGCCTTGCTCGCCGCGATGTCCTGTCGCCAGAGGGCTTTGTCGAACGGGATCGACGCGTTAATCTCGCGCATGATAGCAGCTGGGCCTTCCGCGAAGCGCCCGCCCCACATCTGATTGGAGCCCTGAATGCCCCGTTTGCCCTTCTTATCGCTCACGTGCGCCATCGCCTTCTCTGTGGCGGCTTGCGATAGGCAAAGCGCCGATGAGGCGCAACAACAGGAAAACTCCGCTGAAGTGAAGGCAAACGAGGAACTGACCGGCACGGTGGACCGCAGCCAGGCCGGAACGCCGCTGCCCGCGGTGACCGTCACCGACCCATCGGGCACCACGCTCGACCTCTCCAAGGCCGTGGGAAAGCCGGTGCTTCTCAACCTATGGGCGACCTGGTGCGCGCCCTGCGTCGCCGAGATGCCGCTGCTCGACGAGCTGGCGGCGGAGCGCGCCGATACGCTGCGCGTGCTGACCGTCAGCGAGGACATGAAGGGTCCCGAACTGGTGGTGCCGTTCTTCAAGGAGAAGAAGTTCGCCAACCTGCCGCAATGGATGGACCAGGCCAACGACCTTGCTTTCGGCATGGGCGGCGGGGCGAGCCTGCCGCTGACCGTCCTCTACGATGCCGAGGGCAAGGAGGTCTGGCGGGTAATCGGCGGGTTCGACTGGGCGAGCGACCAGGCCCGCGAAATGCTCGACGAGGCCGCGCCCCCGGCCGATGGCTGATGCACCCGGCCAGTTGTCGCTCGACCGGCGCGCTACGCTCGCCCTGCTCGGGCTCGGCGGCGCGGCGCTGGCCGGATGTGGTAGCGGCGCGCGGGCAGCGGCCTGCCTCGCCACCCCGGCCGAGACGCGCGGACCGTTTGCCGGCGACGGCGGCAGCGACCGCGGTGGTCGGCGGCATTCGGTCCTGACCGGCGACGAAGTGATCCGCAGCGACATTCGCGACAGCTTCGCCGGGCTTGAGGGCACCGCCGAAGGGGTGCCGCTCGACCTCACCATTACCCTGCTCGGCACGGCCGGGGGCTGCAATGCCATGGCCGGATGGGGTCTCTACCTGTGGCACAACGATGCGGCGGGAAAGTACTCGCTCTACGACCTGCCGCGGGCCAACTACCTGCGCGGGCTGCAGCAGAGCGGCGATGAGGGGACCTTGCGCTTCAGCACGATCCTGCCCGGCTGCTACGGCGGCCGCGCCCCGCACCTGCATTTCGAAGTCTATTCGAGCGCGCAGGCGGCCCTCAGCGGCGAGCCCGCCGTGCTCGCCTCGCAATTCGCCCTGCCCGAGGACGCTTGCCGCGCGGTCTATTCCGGCGACCGACGCTACGGCGACAGCCTCGCCAACCTCGACCGCTGGCCGACGAGGCGCGACTTCGTGTTCAGCGATGCGAGCGAGGAGGAACTGGCGCTGGAGAGCATCGCGCTGGAGGGCGATGCAGGGCGTGGGTTCAAGGGAAAGGCGACGGTGGCAATCCGCTACTAGGACCACTGTCCGGCCCGTCGCTTCGCTCGGGAGTTTCGACGGCAATTCCTCCCCCGGATGAATTTCTCCTGTCGAAACTGGTGGGCGCTGACGGGCTCGAACCGCCGACCCTCTCGGTGTAAACGAGATGCTCTACCAACTGAGCTAAGCGCCCCCAATTGCTCCTTGGGCGGGGCGGCTATCTAGGGAGTGCTTGGCGGAGACGCAAGCGGCAGCTAGGGGCGCCCACATGGCGCAACCCTGCATCCGCATCCTCGCCACAGGGGGGACCATCGCCGGTACCAGCGGCTCGGCCACCGGCAAGGCCTATCGCGCCGGGCAGATCGGCATCGGAGCGCTGCTCGAAGAGGCCCGCGCGCTCGGCCTTGGCATGGCCTGCGAGGGGCGGCAGATCGCCGCGATCGGCTCGCAGGACATCGGCTGGGCCGAATGGGACGCGCTGCATCGCGAATGCTCCGAGGCGCTGGCCGACGAGGGCATTTGCGGCGTGGTCATCACCCACGGCACCGACACCGCCGAGGAAACCGCCTTCCTGCTCGACCGCACCTTGCCGACGAGCAAGCCGATCGTCCTGACCGGGGCGATGCGCCCCGCCGACGCGCTCGGCAGCGACGGGATGCGCAATCTTGCCACCGCACTACGCGTCGCGGCCGATACAGGGGCGGCCGGGCGCGGCGTGCTGGTGGCAATGGGCGACCAGGTCTTCGCCGCGCGCGACGTCAGGAAAGCCGCAACGCAGGGGCCTGAGGCGTTCCGCGGCTATCCGCGCGGGAGCATCGCGGCGGTTTCGCCCAGCTCGCTCGAATGGTTCGGCCCGCCTGCGCGAAGCGGCGAGGCCGCACTTTTCGACTGGCCTGCCGCGTTGCCGCGGGTCGATGTGATCTATGCCGCGGCGGCTATGGACCGGGTCTCGGTCGATGCCGCGCTGGCGGCGGGGGCGAACGGCATCGTTCTCGCCGGGCTGGGACAGGGCAATGCGCCGCGAGGCGTGCTGGAAGCGCTCGGCGAGGCGGTTGCGCGCGGCGTCGCAGTGGTGCGCAGCAGCCGGACCGACCAGGGACAGGTCGACCGCAATGTCGAGGTCGACGACGACGATTACGGCTTCGTCGCCGCCCGTGCGCTCAACCCGGCCAAGAGCCGTATCCTGCTGCAATTGCTGCTCGCCTCAGGGGTCAGCGATCCGGCGAGCATCCAGGCCACCTACGACAACTAGTCCCCGGCTTCGACCCGGCGGAAGTGCAGCTCGAGATCGTAGCGCGCGAGGCGCAGGCCTTTGCCGTCGGGGCATAGCCGCTCGCCGTCGAAGGCGACCTTGCCGAGATCGTTGGCATCGAAAGCGACGACCAGGTCGAGCCCACCCGTGGCAGGGAATTCGAAGGGCTGGCTGCGCAGGTCGAAGATCGGCAACGAAAGGAATATCTGTCGCGGGGCCTCGTCACCCAGTTCGATGGTGAAGGCACCGTCCTGCACCTGGTCCCCCCGGCCCGTGCCATCGGCCATGACCAGCGCATAGTCGAAATACTGCGGATCGATCCCGTTCGAAGGCCGCAGTTCGAGCCGCAATTCGTGCGCGGGAAGCGGCTTGCTTTCCACCACCCGGAATACCGGCGCGGTGACCGGGTCGGAGGTCAACACCGCGCAATCGCCATCGCGCTGCCATGTACCCTGCGCCTGCTCATCGAGCGCGCCGTAGGCCATTCCGTACATGAAGCGCCCATCGGCACCGAGCCGGAGTCCTGCAGCGACTTCCACCTGGCCGCCGTTGTAGTCGCCTACGAGAGCGTCGGGTTCATCCGCCCAGGCCGGTTGCGCTGCTTCGAAAGCCAGTCCGGCGGCCGAACAGCATAGAACATGCGCGATCAAACGCTTCATTCGCACCCAATACGCCGGTTTATTGTAAAGCCGGAGCGGATTCGGCGGCTCAGGCCGGAAGCCTGCCTACCTCGGCAAAGTAGCGCGCCATCGCATCCGCCGCCTTGTCGATCAGCGCAATGAAGGCGCGGCGGCGGTCGCTCTCGTCCTCGACGCGTTCGAGCAGTCCGGCGGAAGTCATTTGTCCGATCCAGCGCAACGCGGTGGTCGGCGGCACGCCGCTGGCAATGCACAGGCTGGTGACCGAGACGCGGGAGTGCTCGGCGCGCGCGGCGGTCAGGTCGAGAAGAATGTCCCACGCCGGATCGGCGAACAGTTCGCCGTCGAAGAACTTCGCGCGCAATTGCCGCTGGCGCAGGATCTGCCGCACCAGCCGCGGGTCGGGCAGCGCCGGGCGCGGGTTGCGGATCAGCTGGCGCTCGCCCCCTCGCCGGCGTCGGGGCCGTTCCACTTGCGCACCGGGCTCTCGAAACGGAAGGCCCCGCCATCGCCCGACAGGCCCTCGGCGCCCATCCGTTCGAGCCGCGAGGCGATTTCGCCGACCTGCTCGGTCAAGCGCAGCAGGGTAATGCGGTCGTCACCCGACAGCTCGCGCAGCCGCAGGTTGGGAATTCGCGCCAGCACGTTGCCCAGCGCGACGATCCGCTCGCCATGGTTGGGGTCGACAAGGATTTGCGGGGCCGAACGCTCGCAACAGGCGAAGACGTCCTCGAGCCCGCCGGCAGTCGTCGAAATCACGAGATGCGCCCCCGACCGCGCCGCGCGCTCGTCGAGCCGGACCAGCGCAGCGACTTCACCGGCTCCAACTCGCGGGCAATCGAGCAGCACTACTTCGCCCAACGGCCGCACGTCGGCCTCGAGCAGGTCCGCCACCGCCCCGCATTCACGCACGATCAGCCCGCAATCGGCTGCATCGTCACGCATCTGCTCGCGCAGCAAGGCGCTATCGGCAAAGATAGAGACGGCGAGCGCAGTGCCCACGTCGTTGGCCGGCTGGTAAGCGAAATCGGCTTGCGCCATGGCGTCACGCCCTCCTGATTCGTCGGAACAGGATAAGAACATAACGCGATCATGGCAAGACTCCCCACGATCTATCCGATTGCGATTGAACAATTCGGCCCTTCTGTCCGACTGTACTTGCAATGACCGACGGTTTTTCTCCTCCCACCCCGGGCGCCGCGTTCGAGGAACTGCTGGTGACGCTCGCCGCTATGGGCGACCGGGCGGCGGCGGAGACGCTCGCGCGGCGATGGAATCCGCGCCTGCTGCGCACCGCGCGGCGGCTGGTCGGGGCCGAGATGGCGCCCGGCGTGGTCCAGGACTGCTGGGTCTCGATCCTGCGCGGCATCGCGACGTTGCGCGACCCGGCCCGTTTCGCGCCCTGGGCCTTCGGCATCCTGCGCCGACGGTGTGCGGATGCGATCCGTAAGGCGCAGTCGCAGCGAGCTGAGGCCGAACCTAACGAGGCACCGGCCGGGCTATCGAGCCAGCCCGACGAGACGCTGGCGATTGCCGAGGCGATGGCGAGCCTGCCCGCCGACCAGCGTCTCGCCGCGCAACTGTTCTTCGTCGAGGGTTTGACCCTCGCCGAGATTGCCGAGGTGCAGGAGGTGCCGCTGGGCACCGCCAAGACGCGCCTATTCCATGCCCGCCGCAAGTTGAAGGCGGCGCTTTCCGGAGACGAATGATGAGTGACATCGACGACAAGATCCGCGCCGGCCTCGACGCCGACGACCGCGCGTTCCTCGCCAGTCTCGACGATCAGCGCGGTCTTTTCCGCCAGATCGGCGATAGCCTCGGCGGCCCGCTCGGGGGATGGGCCAAGATGGTCTTCGCCATGACCTTCGCGCTGAGCGTGGTAATGTTCTATTCCGTGTGGCAGCTGCTGACCGCCACCGAGCCGCGCGACCTCGCGCTGTGGGGGACCGCAACCGTGGTGCTGGTCATGTCGATCGGCTTCCTCAAGGACTGGCTGTTCAGCCGGATGAACATGTTCTCGGTGCTGCGCGAGGTGAAGCGACTGCAGGTGCAGGTGGCGATGCTGGCGGCCGAGCGGGACTAGGGCCGGATTTCGATCGGTGTTCCGTCCGCCACGGCGCTCCACAGCTCCTCGATCTCTGAGTTCGAGACCGCGATGCAGCCGTCGGTCCAGTCGCCCGGCATGCGGCCCACCGGCAGCGCGTTCGGCTGGCCGTGGATGAAGATGTCGCCGCCCGGGCTTCGTCCCCGCGAGGCCGCGAAGGCGCGGTCGGCGGCGTTGGGGTACGAGATGCGCAGGCTCAGGTGGTAGGCGCTCAGCGGATTGCGCGTGTCGATGGTGTAGCGACCCTCGGGCGTGCGCTCGTCGCCTTCGAACTGCTTGTGCCCGTTCGGCGCGGCACCGAACTGCAGGCCGGTGTAGGTTCTGATCGCCTTCCCGTCGCGCAGCAGCGTCAGCGTGCGGTCGGACTTGTCGACCAGTACGAAGTCGGCGTTTTCAGGCGAAGTTTGAGGTGTCGAGCAGGCGGCAAGCAGCGCAGCGGCGAGCAGCCCAACGCCCAGATGCGCCAGCTTCACCACAGGCGGCTCGCGGCGAAGCACACGGTAGCGACCAGCAGCAGGACCGTTGGCGCCAACGTCAACTCGAAGCCGAGCGCCCTGCCCCCCGCGCCCTTGCGATAGCCGGAAGCGAAGAGGATGCGGCCGACCGGGAAGCTGGCGGCAGCAAACACGATCCCGTCGAGCAGCCACGCTGGCAGCAGCACGGCGGCGGCCCAATAGGTCGCCAGCGCCAGCACGCCCTGCTCGAACGAATTGGCAAGGATCGCCTTGAGCCGGCGCATATGTTCGCCCTCGACCGGACCGGCCGCGGCATCGATATCCTCGATGTGGAAGAATCGCGTGTTGGCAATCCAGCCGACAGTGACGAGCAGCGACAGCACGACCGGAAGGCTCGCCGTGGCGGCGAGTTGCAACCTTGCATCCAGCGCCCCGGACAGCGGCCCGAACGGGTCGTAAAGGACGGCCATGATCCCGACGGCGAGCGAAATCACCATGGCCGATCCCGCACCCGCGACGACACCGCGCTGCTTGTCGGCAAGCGTAGCGCCGCGCGCCTCGTCAGTTCCCTCAACGCCGCCCGTCATGTGCAGCGCCCTAGCACGAATCAATCGGCGAAGGGATCGCGTACGAGGATCGTGTCGTCGCGCTCTGGCGAAGTCGAGACGCTCGCCACCGGGCACTCGATCAGTTCCTCGATGCGGCGGATGTACTTGATCGCCTGCGCGGGGAGATCGGCCCAGCTGCGCGCACCGGCGGTGCTTTCGCTCCAGCCGTCCATCTCCTCGTAGACCGGCTCGCAAGCGGCCTGGTCTGCGGCATTGGAGGGCAGGTAGTCGATAACCTCGCCTCCGAGCTTGTAACCAGTGCAGATCTTCAGCGTCGCGAAGCCGTCGAGGACGTCAAGCTTGGTCAGCGCGATGCCGGTGACGCCGGAGATCGCGCAGGACTGGCGCACCAGCACAGCGTCGAACCAGCCGCAGCGGCGCTGGCGGCCGGTCACGGTGCCGAATTCGTGGCCGCGCTCGCCCAGGCGGACGCCATCGGCGTCCTCGAGCTCGGTCGGGAACGGGCCCGAGCCGACGCGGGTGGTGTAGGCCTTGACGATGCCGAGCACGAAGCCCGCGGCATTGGGGCCGAGGCCCGAGCCGCTCGCCACCGTGCCGCTCACCGTGTTGGAGCTGGTGACGAAGGGATAGGTGCCGTGGTCGATGTCGAGCAGCACGCCCTGCGCGCCTTCGAACAGGATGCGGCTGCCGGACTTCTTTTCCTCGTTGAGGCGGCGCCAGACCGGCTGGGCGAACTGCCGCACGAAGGGGGCGATTTCCCGGAGGTCGGCGAGCAGCCGCTCGCGGTCGATCGGCGGCTCGTCGAAACCTGCTCGCAGGGCGTCGTGGTGGGCGCAGAGGCGGTCGAGCTGCGGTTCGAGATCGTCGAGATGGGCGAGGTCGCAGACGCGGATCGCGCGGCGGCCGACCTTGTCCTCGTAGGCCGGGCCGATGCCGCGCCCGGTGGTACCGATCTTGCCCTTGCCGGCTGCCGCCTCGCGCCACACGTCGAGGTCGCGGTGGACGGGAAGGATGAGCACGCAATTGTCGGCGATGCCGAAGTTTTCAGGGGTGATCGACACGCCCTGACCTTCGAGCCGGTCGATCTCGGCCTTGAGGGCCCAAGGGTCGAGCACCACGCCGTTGCCGATCAGGCTCAGCGTTCCTGTGACGATGCCGCTGGGGAGCAGCGAGAGCTTGTAGGTGGTGTTGCCGACGACCAGCGTGTGCCCGGCGTTGTGGCCGCCCTGGAAGCGTACGACCACGTCGGCCCGGCTCGCCAGCCAGTCGACGATCTTGCCCTTGCCCTCATCGCCCCACTGGGCGCCGATCACGGTGACGTTGGCCATGCTTACAGCACTCCACCTGCCAGGGTGGATCCGGTTCGCCCTTCGACAGGACTCGGCGAACGGATTGGACTACAGGGCCTTGCAGCCCTTGATGCGCGGCGCGCCCTATCGGCAGCGACGCCGCGGAGTCAAGCGGGCTGCGCTGCCGGATCGTAACTGCGGGGCGGGAAACATCGCCGCGCCGCGCGATTGGACAGGGACAGGAGACCAGAATGACTGCCAACCCCACTCTCGCCCTCAACGACGGACGCACCATGCCGCAGCTCGGTTTCGGCACCTGGCAGATCGATGACGACAAGGCGGCCGAGGCGGTGCGCACTGCGCTCGATGTCGGCTACGAGCTGGTCGATACCGCGGCGATCTACGGCAACGAGGTCGGGGTCGGCGAAGGGCTTGCAGGCGCGGACGGCGTATTTCTGACGACCAAGATCTGGAACGACGACCAGGGCTTCGACAGCGCCAAGGCGGCCGCGCGCCGCAGCCTCGACAAGCTCGGGCGCGATTCGGTCGACCTGCTGCTAATCCACTGGCCCTGCCCGAAAAAGGACGCCTTCCTAGCCACCTGGCAGGCGATGATCGAGATGCGCGAGGCCGGGCTGGTGAAGTCGATCGGGGTGTCCAACTTTCGTATCGAGGACCTGCACCGGCTGAAGGACGAGACCGGCGTGATCCCGGCACTTAACCAGGTCGAACTGCATCCCCGCTTCCAGCAGCGCGAATTGTGCGCAACCCACGAGGAACTCGGGGTCGTCACGCAATCGTGGTCGCCGCTAGGCCGGGGCGGACTTTTGAACGATCCTGCCATTCAGGCGATAGCCGCGGAAACCGGCCAGCCGGCGAGCGCGGTTATCCTGCGCTGGCACCTGCAGAAGGGGTTTCCGACGATCCCCAAGGCGAGCAGCCGGGCGCACATGGCGGCCAACTTCGCGGCGCTGTCGTTCGAGCTGGACGAGGGCCAGATGGTGCGGATCGACGCGCTCGACAGCGCCGATGGCCGCATCGGGCCCGTGCCGGACGACCTCAACTAACCGCGACAAAGCACGACAATTGGCGACTGGACCGGGCGCCCAGCTGGAGTCAGAACCTGTCCGCAAGGGACCAGGCAGGAGTTTCGCCGTGCATGCCATCGCCCTTGCTTCCAGCATGTTCTTCGCCACCGCCTCGTCGCTGGTCGTCGCCGACGCCGCCTGGGCGGCGTTCCAGCCTGCCGAAAGCAGCACCGCGCGCCGGCCACCCTCGGGCAAGCAGGTGCTCGCTTATGGCAATGAAGAACTTCAAACGCTCGATTATTGGCCCGGAACGCGGGCCGGAACGCCGCTGGTGGTGTTCGTTCACGGCGGCGGGTGGAAGCGCGGCGACAAGTCGATGATGGAAGGCTCGGCCAAGCTCACCGACTGGCAGGCCAAGGGCTACGCCGTCGCCTCGCTGAACTACCGGCTGGTCCCTGATGCCACCGTCGAGCAGCAGGCTGAGGACGTCGCCTCCGCCCTCGCCTACCTCAAGGGCCGCGCCGCACAGCTCGGGTTCGACTCGTACCGCATCGCCCTCGTCGGGCATAGCGCCGGGGCGCATCTGGTGGCGCTGGTCGGGACCGATCCGCAATACCTGCGCCGCGCCGGGCTCGACATGGACGCGGTGCGCGGGATCGTCCCGCTTGACGGGGCGGCCTATTACGTGCCCGACCAGATGGAGGAGAACGCGCTGCTGTTGGGCGCAACCTACAAGCAGGCCTTCGGTACCGACCCGAAGCGGCAGGTGGCGTTGTCGCCCACAGCGCACACCACCGCACCGAACGCGCCTGCCTTCCTCATCCTCCACGTCCAGCGCAAGGGCGGCATCGCCCAGTCGCAAGGCCTCGGCGATGCCCTGCGCAAGGCAGGCACGCCGGTGACGGTTCAGGGTTTCCCCGGCCGCGGCCTGCGCGGCCATGCCGAGATCAACCGCAAGCTCGGGGAAGCGGACTACCCGGCAACGCCGGTGGTCGACGCGTTCCTGGCGAAGGTATTCAGCTAGGCAGAATTGTCGTACCTTGGCGAAACGGAGACTGCTGGAGAGGGCAAGTCAATGAACGAGCTGAGGATAGCGTTACCCAGGCCGTGCGACGAGAACTGGGAGGAAATGAAGCCCGTCGGTTGCAACCGGATTTGCGAACGCTGCTCGACGACTATCCACGACCTGGCGAACTACTCCCCGGACGAAGTCGACGCCCTGCTCGGCTCGCGTGAACCGGTCTGCGTGCGGGTGCAGCAGGGACCGGATCGGGTAGCGGCCACGCGCAATGGCGGCGGCGGCAGGTTCCAGCGCGTGGTGATCGCCGCGGCGGCATCGATCAGCATGCTGGCCATGGGCAGCACCGCCACCGCGAAGGAGGATGAGCTGGAGGGCGTCATCGCCGGCCAGGTATGGGCTGCCGGAGAAAACGTCGTGGTAACGGCAATCGCCGCAGACGGCACCCGCTACGAGGTGCAGACGGACCGCAAGGGCCGGTACCGGATCAAGCACCTACCCTTCGGCACCTATGACCTCGAATTTTCGCAAGGCGAGAGGACCTGGACAGAAATGGCCGTCGTCGTGAAGGACGAGCGGATTACCTACCGCAACAGCCAGGATCCAGACATTATCATCGTCGGGGTGATGACCCGTTACCTGGACGATTATTCCTGAGCAGGTCGCGCCGCCGTCAGAGTGGCTTTGCCGTTCCGGCTTCCAGCACGTGCGAACACCCTAGCGCACGCGCCTCATCCGCCTCGCTCAGCGCCGCCACCGTGCGCCAATCCTCGGCTCGCAGCCTGGCCGCCGCGTCCGGGTCGTGGCCCAGCGGCAGGAACACTGCCTCGCGCGCCGGTTCGCTGGCCTTGACCGCCTCGACAAGGTCTTCGGGGTAGAGCGAGAAGCCGGTGGCCGGTTCATCGCTGCCGCCGATGCGGTAGGTGCCGCCGCGGCCCATCGTGCCGCGCACGCCCTCGGCGTAGATGGTGAAGCCGAACCAGGTCTGGTATTCGAAGCCGTGCCGCTCGCTCGGGTCGAGCGTCAGGCGCGCCCTGCCCTTCACACGCTCGGCGATCTTCTTGAGGCCGTCGATGCGGCTGGCGAGAGCGCCGCTGCCGTCGAAGCCGGCCAGCTTGGCCACCGCCTCGTCGAACGGCCCGGCGGCATAGAGCAAAGGCAGGTATGCCTCGCCGCCCGCCGCGCGCAGAGCACCGGCGTCCTTGGCGTCGAGCTCGCGGCGCACGGCGACGACCTGCTCGGCATCGAGCGGAAATTCCTCCGCCGCCAGCGTCTCGACGAGGTCGGGCAGCGTGAAGTCGATCGAAATGCCGCTCGCCCCCATCGCTTCGAGGCTGGCGATCGCCAGTTCGACGATCTCGGCAGCAGCAGCGGCGGTGTCGGTGCCGATCAGCTCTGCCCCGACCTGCAGCGCCTCGCGCCGCGGGTCGAGCTGGTCGCCGGCGATGCGCGCGACCATCCCGGCGTAGCACAATCGCAGCGGGCGCGCCTTGCCTGAGAGGCCGGTCGCGGCAATGCGCCCGACCTGCACCGTCATGTCGGCCCGCAGCGCCAGCGTGCGCAGGCTCACCGGGTCGACGAAGCGGAACAGGCGGCGCGTGGCCAGCCCGTCCATGCGCTCGGCCATCGACTTCTCGAATTCGATCAGCGGCGGGCGCACCCGGTCGTATCCGGAGCCATCGAGCACCGCGAGCGCCGCGCGCTCGACACGCGTCGCGACCGCCGCGCTCTGTGGCAACCGGTCTTCAAGCCCCTCGGGCAGCAGGTCGCGGGTCGGATCGGTCATGGTTTCCCCCCAAGTTCGAGGCTCCCCTTACCCGTTCGTCCTGAGCCTGTCGAAGGTCGAACGTCGCGCGACGTTCATGGTTCGACAAGCTCACCACGAACGGGAGAGGGATTTACTCGGAAATCAGAAGGCCAGCGCCTTGACCATCTTCACGCCCTGCAGCTTGCAGGCCGCATCGATCACGTCCTGCGGAATTGGCTGGTCGACGCTCAGCAGCAGCACCGCCTCGCCACCGGCCTCGCGGCGGCCGAGGTGGAAGGTGCCGATGTTGATGCCGGCCTCGCCGAGCAGGCTGCCGATACGGCCGATGAAGCCCGGCGCGTCCTCGTTGACGATGTACAGCATGTGCCCGTCGAGGTCGGCCTCGATGCCGATGCCGAAGATCGACACGAGGCGCGGCGCCTCGCTCCCGAACAGCGTGCCGGCTACCGAACGGTCGCCCTGGCTGGTCGCCACGGTGACGCGCAGCAGCGTGTGGTACACACCCTCGCGTTCGTGCCGCACCGAGCGCACGTCGAGCCCGCGCTCCTTGGCGAGGAACGGCGCGTTGACCATGTTCACGCTCTGCGAATAGTTCTTCATCAGGCCCGAGAGCACGGCGGCCTCGATCGGCTTGCCGTTGAGTTCGGCCGCGGCGCCCGAACGCTCGATGCTGATCTGCGTCAGGTTGCCGTGGGCAAGCTGGCCGACGAGGCTGCCGAGTTTTTCGGCGAGGCCCATGTACGGCTTGAGCTTGGGCGCTTCCTCGGCGCTGAGCGAAGGCACGTTGAGCGCGTTGGTGACACCGCCGCTGACGAGATAGTCCGCGATCTGCTCGGCGACCTGCAGCGCGACGTTGACCTGCGCTTCGCTGGTCGAGGCGCCGAGGTGCGGGGTGCAGATGAAGTTCGGCGTGCCGAACAGCGGGTGATCGGCGGGCGGCGGCTCGACGGCGAAGACGTCGAGCGCGGCGCCGGCGATGTGGCCCGAATCGAGCAGGTCCTTGAGCGCGGCCTCGTCGATCAGGCCACCGCGCGCGCAGTTGACGATGCGCACGCCCTTCTTGGTCTTCTCGAGCCGCTCGCGGTTGAGGATGTTGCGGGTATCGTCGGTCAGCGGCGTGTGCAGCGTGATGAAGTCGGCGCGGGTGACGAGGCCTTCGAGGTCGACCTTCTCGATGCCCAGTTCGACCGCCCGTTCCTCGGTCAGGAACGGATCGTAGGCGATGACCTTCATCCGCAAGCCGAGCGCGCGGCTGGCGACAATCGAGCCGATGTTGCCCGCCCCGATCAGGCCCAAAGTCTTGCCGGTGACTTCGACACCCATGAAGGCGTTCTTCGGCCACTTGCCTTCCTGGGTCTGGTCGTTGGCCTCGGGGATCTGCCGAGCCAGCGCCATCAGCAGGGCGATGGCGTGTTCGGCGGTCGTGATCGAGTTGCCGAACGGGGTGTTCATCACCACCACGCCCTTCGAGGAGGCGTGCGGGATGTCGACGTTGTCGACGCCGATCCCGGCGCGGCCGACGACCTTGAGGTTGGTCGCCGCGTCGAGGATTTCCTTGGTCACCTTGGTCGCCGAGCGGATGGCGAGTCCGTCGTACTGGCCGATAATCGCCTTCAATTCTTCCGGCGTCTTGCCGGTGATCACGTCGACGTCGCAGCCGCGCTCCTTGAGGATGCGTTCGGCGTTGGGGTCCATCTTGTCGGAGATGAGGACTTTGGGCTTGGTCATTTCGAATTCCTGAAAATCTTGACGGATTCCGCGCGTCGGCTGGTCATCCGGTCAGCAATTGGGGGCGATGCGGCCCCGCCGGAGCGGGGCGCACACGTTGGGCGGCTCTTAGAGCCGGCCGTCCTTGAGCTCGTGGTAGGCCCACTCGATCCACGGCAGCAGGCGCGCGATGTCCTCCTGCTCGAGGCTGCCGCCGCACCAGATGCGCAGCGACGGCGGGGCGTCCCGGTAGCCGTTGAAGTCGTAACCGATGTCCATCTTCTCGAGGGTGCCGGCGATCTTCTTCGGCACGTTGGCTTGCTCTTCTGCGGACAGGCTTTCGTACCAGTCGCCCTGGAAGACCATGCACACACCGGTGTTGGTCCGCTTGGCCGGATCGTCGACCATGTTGCGGATCCACGGCGTCGCCTCGATCCAGTCGAACACGGTCTGCGCGTTGCGGTCGGCGCGTTCGAACATCGCCTGGCGGCCGCCGATCGACTGCGCCCATTCGAGAGCCATGATGTAGTCTTCGGTGGCGAGCATCGACGGGGTGTTGATCGTCGCGCCCTCGAAGATCGAGCGGTCGACCTTGCCCTTCTTCTTGATGCGGAACAGCTTGGGAAGCGGCCACTCGGGATCGTAGCTTTCGATCCGCTCGACCGCCTTGGGGCTGAGGATCAGCATGCCGTGCTGCGCTTCGCTGCCCATGACCTTCTGCCAGGAGTAGGTCGTGGCATCGAGCTTGGCCCAGTCCATCTCCATCGCGAAGACGGCGCTGGTCGCGTCGTTGATGGCAACGCCTTCACGGCCCGGGGCGAGCCAGTCGGTGTTGGGGATCTTGGCGCCCGAGGTGGTGCCGTTCCAGGTGAAGACGACGTCGTTGTCCTGCGGGATCGACGCGAGGTCGGGAATCTGGCCGTAATCGGCATCCAGCGTCGTCAGGTTCGGCAGCTTGAGCTGCTTGGCCGCGTCCTGGATCCAGACGTTGCCGAAGCTCTCCCACGCAGCAACGGTCGCCGGGCGTGCGCCGAGCATGGTCCACATCGCGCATTCGAGCGCGCCGGTGTCCGAGCCGGGCATGATGCCGACGAGGTAGTCCTCGGGAACGTCGAGCAGTTCCTTGCTCAGGTCGATCGCGTACTTGAGGCGGCTCTTGGGATAGGCTGCGCGGTGCGAGCGGCCGAGCGACTTGGTGTTGAGCTTGTCAAGCGACCAGCCGGGCGGCTTGCAACTGGGTCCGGACGAGAAAAAAGGGCGCTCCGGACGAAGCTTCGGTTGTTCAGTCATGTATTCTCTCCTTGCAGAGAGCACGCGCGGCGTTGGGACCGCGTGGCCCGCGGCGGCCCCTAAAGCGCGCGCATGGCAAGTCAAGCGAAGATGAAGTTGCAATGGAAACCGATGCTGGCCGGTCCAACGATCAATGACGCCCAACATGACCTCAAGGTCAAAGCAACATAATATCCGTTTTTCAACGGTTTACCGCGCACAAAAATTCCGCTTTCCAAGAGTGGCGTTGGAAGCCTATTCTCGGAGCAGGGTCGCCCAAGCGTTTGCCTTTTGAGGCAACTTGATTGGGGGGGAATAATGATAAAAGCAATCGCGGGCCTCGCCCGCCTCGTCGCTACCTTGCTTGCGATCGTCGCGGGATTCGTGGCGATTCCATCACTCAACGTTCCGCTGGTGCTCGTCGTGCTCGGCCTCGTTGCCGGGCTCGGCTACGACAAGGAAGAAAGCCTGCGGCTGTTCCTGGTCGTCTTCGTCCTGCCGATAGTCGGCGCGGCGTTGGGCAACATCCCGGGCATCGGGGACCAGCTCAATGCCGTGGCGCTGAACGTGGCGACGGCAGCGGCAGGTGTCGCGGCGACGGTCATCGCCATGCGCCTGTTCGACAATTCGAAGGCCGACGTGTCGGGTCTCAGTTCGCTCGGCGGATCGAAGGCCGCCTGACAGGTTCTCCCCCTGCGCCGAACGGTGCGGGGGGACACCGTTTGTTAGGAAAAAATTAACCTTCTTTGGTAATTATTCGGGCCATGTCGAAATGGCCCGTCCTGCTCCTTGCAGCCGGCTCGCTTGCCGGCTGCTCGGTAGTGCCAAGCGGCGGTGAGCGCGGAACGGAACCCTCGCCCCGTCAGGTCACCAGCACGCAACCCCGCATTTCCAACGCGCCTGGCGTGGGCCAGTGCCTGTCCGAACTCGGCGGGGCACGGGCCGGTTTCGTGCCCCTGCCCGACGAGTACTTCGGCGACGGTTGCAGCAATATAGGAACGGTACAGCTTTCGAGCCTGCAATCGGACCAGGCGCAGATCGCGCTGTCGAACATCGGCCCGGTGACCTGCACCGTGGCGGAGACGCTTGCCGGCTGGGCCCGCTACGGCGTCGACCGCGCCGCGCGCCAGCTGCTCGGCAGCCCGATACGCTCGATCGAAACCTTCGGCAGCTATTCGTGCCGCAACGTCGCCGGCAGCGGCAGGCTCTCGGCCCATGCCACCGCCGACGCCATCGACGTCGCCGCTTTTGTCCTCGAGGACGGACGCCGCATCAGTGTCGAGCAGGGCTGGAACGGCGGCACCGACGCGGAGCGGCGCTTCCTGCGCCTCGTCCACGAAAGCGCCTGCAAACGCTTCGGCACCGTGCTGGGGCCGAACTACAACGCCGCGCACTACAATCACTTCCATGTCGAAAAGGTCATCGACGGCAGCGCGTTCTGCCGCTGAGGCGAGGTCAGGCCTGTTTCGCCAGCCGCCGGAGGGCCGCCATCCGTTCGTGCCGGTCGCGTTCCCCCGCGAAGTCCCGCCGGGCCTCCTCGATCGTCAGGTCGGGCAAGGTGATCGAATGTTCGAGCCGCGCCTCGATCCACATCCGCACCGCTTCCGCGGCATGGCCGGCGCCGAGTTTGGTCATCATGTTGGCGCGGTGGATCTCGACCGTGCGCGGGCTGATGGCGAGTTCGCGGGCGATGAGCTTGTTCGAACTGCCTTCCGACAGCCATTCGAGCACCTCGCGCTCGCGCCGGCTCAGCGACGCCACCTTGCCCCGCGCATGGATGAGCCGCCGCCGCGCCGCGCTATGCGACCGCGCCTCGCGCATGACCGTCGAGAGCGAGCGGGACAGCTGGTTGGCCTCCAGCGGCAGCTGCAGGTAGTCGAGCGCCCCTTGCTTGATCGCCTGCACGACCCTTTCGAGCAGCGGTTCGGGCGCGCAGACGATGACCGGCAGCCAGATGCCGTATTCGCCGAGCCGGTCGAGCAGGTCGGAAAGCGACTGGTCGAGTGTCCGCTGCCGGACGACCAGCACGCCGGACTTGGGCGGGTGCGCGAGCAATTCGTCGAGGTCGTCGTAGACCTCGGCGTGATGACCCAGCGCAAAGGCGGTGCGGGCCTGCTCGGCCCGCGACCGCATGTTGCCATCGACGATGTGGAGTGTGATGCGTTTTTCCATGGCTTCCAGCATGGTCAGCCGGGCACCGGATGTAACGCGGGCATGCCTCCGGATTGAACTAGGAAGGAGGCACCGACGCGTGCTGTATGAGCATGAAAAGTCCGCAAAATTACCTCCGAATTGGAGGCAACATCGGTAGAAGTCCTAGCCGCCGATTACCCTACCGGTATCGCACCTAGGTGTTTACGCCTAAGTTGGGTCAGCCGTTCCCGGGCTGCCCGAAACTGAAGTTGGGCAGCGAATGGAACGCGGTCCGCAGCGCATCGCTCCAGCCGCTCGAAACCGAGAGGAAATATTCGTCGGTCGCCTCGATACGTTGTTCGTGCGCCGGTTCGTACTTGTCGCGCTCGATCACCATCATGTCGAGCGGCAGCCCGACCGAGAGGTTCGCCTTGAGCGTGGAATCGAAGCTGACCATCAGCAGCTTGACCGCATCCTCGAAGCTCATGTTGCGATCGTAGCCGCGGATCAGGATCGGGCGGCCGTACTTGGTCTCGCCGATCTGGAAGAACGGAGTGTCGAAACTCGCCTCGATGAAGTTGCCTTCGGGGTAGATCATGAACAGCCGCGGCTCCATGCCCTTGATCTGCCCAGCGACGATCATCGAGGCGGTGAAGCGGCCCTTGCCTTGCTCGCCGTTCTCGGACTGGGTGTCCTGCACCGTCTCGCGCAGCAGCTTGCCGGTCTCGACCGCGACCTGGAACATCGTCGGCAGTTCGAGCAGCGAGTTCGAACGCTCCTCCGGCGTCTTGCTCCGCTCCTCTAGCCGGCTGATGACCGATTGCGTGGTGGCCAGGTTGCCCGCGGTCATCACCGAGATGATGCGTTCCCCCGGCACCGCCCAGTGAAACATCTTGCGGAACACGGAAATGTTGTCGACGCCCGAATTGGTGCGGGTGTCGCTCATCAGCACAATCCCGCGATCGAGCACCATTCCCACGCAATACGTCACGAATCGAAGCCTCACCCAACGCCAATGGCGATTACTGTTCCTGTACCTGCTGCTCTACGGCAAGGTCCACGTGGAGGTTTTCCGTCGCGGCGCCGTAACTGATGCCGGTGATCGGCGCCGCGTCGCGGTAGTCGCGGCCGGTGGCGACGCGGACGTAGCGCGGATCGGGGCTGATGCCGTTCGATATGTCGAACCCGACCCAGCCGAGGTTCTGCACATAGGCCTCGGCCCAGGCGTGGGTCGCCTCCTGCTCGACGCGGTCGTCCATCATCAGGTAGCCGCTTACGTAGCGGGCCGGAATTTCCAGCGCCCGCGCCGCGGCGATGAAGATGTGCGCATGGTCCTGGCACACGCCGTACCCGTGCGCGATCGCCTCTTCCGCGGTGGTGGCAATATTGGTCGTGCCGGTCTTGTACTCCACCGCATCGCGGATCCGGGTCGAAAGGTTGTGCAACGTCTCGACCATGCCTTCCTCGCTGCGCTCGACTTCGGCGATGAGCTCGCGCACGCCGTTGCCCGCGCTGGTCAGCGGGGTCTCGGCAAGGAACGCCCATAGTGGCAAGTGCCCGGCGTGCAGTCCGATGACGCCGGCGTTGTCCTCGGTTTCTACGGTCCCGCGGCAGGTGACGACGACCTCGGACGCACCCTCGTCGGCGGCGACCAGCGTCACGTGGTTGAAATTCTGGTCGTCGTAGCTGAGCTGCTCGTGGGCGCCTTCGTACTCCATCGTCCAGTTGATGATCCGTTGCCCCTGCGTCTCCTTCGGCGTCAGCCGCAGCCGCTGCAGGCCGTGCACGATCGGTGCGGCGTAGCGGTATCGGGTGGTATGGCGGATGGCGAGGCGCATGGCTGTGGGCTCAGTCTATGAAGCGGTATTCTTTGCTGATGGTGTCGGCGATCTGGCGGTTCTTGGCGATGAAGCCGATCAGGAACTGGTGCAGCCCGCGGTCGAATATCTGGTCGATCGATCGCTGGCTGAGATCCTGGTCCGCTTCGCGGATCAGGGCGTTCGCCTGTCCCTCGTGGCCATGCAGCAGGGCCAGCGCGGCGAGGTTTTCGCGCATCTGGTCGAAGCAGAAGGCCAGGCTGCGCGGGAAGCGCTCGTCGAGGATGACGAACTTGGTGATCGAACGCGCATCCATCCGCCCGGCATTGAGCCAGCGATAGGCGCGCTCCCCTGACAGGGATCGAAGCACGTGCTCCCACTGCCCCGTATCCAGCGCCGTACCTACGTAGGAAATCGACGGCAGCAGGACGTAGTATTTCATGTCGAGGATGCGCGCCGTGTTGTCGCCGCGTTCGATGAACGTGCCGAGGCGTGCGAAGCTGTAGACCTCGTCGCGGATCATCGAGCCGTGGGTCGCGCCGCGCGCCAGCGCGGATTCGCGCCGGATAGCGGCCAGCGCGGTGCCCAGATTGCTCTCGCGAACCTGCCGCGCGAGCAGGTCGCGCAGGCCCATCCAGCCTTCGTTGACCGCTTCCCACACCTCACCGGTGATTGCCGAGCGGCACAGCCTGGCGTTGGTCCGCGCCGTCTCGAACATCGCCATCACGCTCTCGGGATTGGCCTTGCCGCGCAGGACGAAGTCGCAGACGTGCGCGCCGCTGTAGTCCGGATAGACCGCTTCGTAGGCCTTGCGGAAGCCGAGCGTGGAGATGACCGACTTCCATTCCTCGCTCGCCGCGTCGCCGCCGCGGGTCATGGCGATGCGGTGGCCCGCTTCGAGCAGGCGCGCGGTGTTTTCCGCCCGCTCAAGGTAGCGGAACATCCAGAAGATGTTGTTGGCAGTCCGGCCTAGCATATGCGCCCGCCCGCCATCAGTCCGCCAGCACCCAGCTGTCCTTGGTCCCGCCCCCCTGGCTCGAATTGACCACCAGCGAACCCTTCTTAAGCGCGACGCGGGTTAGCCCGCCCGGGGTGATGTCTATGCCCTCGGGCGAGACCAGCACGAACGGACGCAGGTCGACGTGGCGCGGGGCGAGGCCGGCCTTGGTGAAGATCGGGCAGGTCGAGAGCGAAAGCGTTGGCTGGGCGATGTAGTTGTGCGGCTTGGCCTTGAGCTTCTGGCGGAAGGCGGCGATTTCCTTCTTGCTCGCAGTCGGCCCGATCAGCATGCCGTAGCCGCCCGACCCGTGGACTTCCTTGACCACCAGCTCGGGCAGGTTGTCGAGCACATGCTTGAGGCTGTCGGGGTCGGCACATCGCCAGGTCTCGACGTTTGGCAGGATCGGCGCTTCGCCGGTGTAGAACTGCACGATCTCGGGCATGAAGGCGTAGATTGCCTTGTCATCCGAAATGCCGGTGCCGGGCGCGTTGGCGATGGTGATGCCGCCGGCGCGATAGACGTCGAAGATGCCCGGGATGCCGAGCACGCTGTCGGGATTGAAGGTCAGCGGATCGAGGAAGTCGTCATCGACCCGGCGATAAAGCACGTCGATCGGCTGGAACCCGCTGGTCGTGCGCATCTGCACCCGTCCGTCGATGACCCTGAGATCGGTTCCTTCGACAAGTTCGGCGCCCATCTGGTCGGCTAGGAAGGCGTGCTCGAAGTAGGCCGAATTGTAGATGCCCGGGGTAAGCACGGCCACGGTCGGGTTCTCGCCCGCGCATTCCGGGGCGCAGGCCGCGAGGCTCTTGGCCAGCCGGCGCGGATAGTTCGATACCGGCCGCACCTGGATTTTCGAGAACAGTTCCGGGAACATCGCCATCATCGTCTCGCGGTTCTCCAGCATGTAGGAGACGCCGCTCGGCGTGCGGGCATTGTCCTCGAGCACGAGGAACTCGTCCGGCCCGGTGCGCACGAGGTCGATGCCGACAATGTGGGTGTAGACTCCGCCCGGCGGGGTGAAGCCGACCATCTGCGACAGCCAGGCTTCGTTGTTGCGGAACAGGCGCTCGGGCAGGCGGCCCGACCGGATAATTTCCTGCCGGTGATAGAGGTCGTGCATGAAGGCATTGAGCGCCCGCACACGCTGCTCGATTCCGCGGCTCAGGCGGCGCCATTCGCCGCCAGTGATGATCCGCGGCACCATGTCGAACGGGATCAGTCGTTCTTCGGCGTCGTTCTCGCCATAGACGTTGAAGGTGATGCCTGTGCGGCGGAAGAAGCTCTCGGCCTCGAACCCCTTGCGGCGCATCCAGCCCTTTTCCTGGGCCTGCAGCCAATCACAGTATTCTGCGTATGCCGGGCGGACGCTGCCGTCCTCAGCACGCATTTCGTCGAATTTGGCCCCGTCGGATCCGCTCATGATTCCCTTGCTGCAATGCAGCATGGCACTCTCTAGCCCCGCCGCCAAGACCTAACACACTACGGCCTCAGGCGTCGTCGAGTTCCCTCAGCACGGTGCGGATGCATTCGGGGGCGTTAGGAAAGCCTACGTGATTGCAGCGAATTGCGATTGCGCGGTCGCGTTCGCCGGGCTTTCCGCACGACGCGCGCGGGCTGACAATGCCGTCGCGTGGGCTCCACAGGGCGACCGTTTCGACCGGCGGCTTCACCGAAAGCTGGGCCTCGACCGGGGGCCGGTCGACGGCATGGCCGGTGATCAGGTGATAGATGCGCCAGGCGTTGTTGTCGTAGGGCGTGCCCGAGAACGGCGAGCCCATGGTGATGACCTTGGCGACCGCATCGGGATGCCGCTTGGCCAGTTCGCGGGCGATCACTCCGCCGAGGCTCCAGCCGACCAGCACCACCGGCTGGCCGTAGCGGTCGCGCACGCTAAGCACGCGCTCAGCCAGCGCCTCGAACATGTCGGGCGATACGCCCAGGTTGAAGCCCAGGCCCCAGCGCTTGACCTTGTGTCCGGCGCGTTCGAGCTGGCGCGCCATGTAGCGCATTCGGACCGGGTGCGTGCCGAAGCCCGGCAGCAGGATCACCACCCGCCTGTGCCGGGCAGGCGAGACTTCGAGCGGCGGCTGGAACGCCCGCCGCACCGGTTCGGCCAGTTCGGCGATCTCGCCGAACAGCCGCTTGAGCGCCGGGCTGCGGGCGTCTTCCGGGGCCTCGCGTCCAAGCAGTTCGACGCGGCGCTCTATCATGTCGCGCAGCGTCGGCCCGGACAGTTCCCCGGCGCGGCGCGCGCGGTCTTCGTTATAGTCGTCGAGTCTCATCGGCATGCGCTCAGCGGGCCGCCCTCATGCCTTGCAGTCGCCGATCCACCTGGTGTCGACGCCGGAACTGGCCCCGAGCGTGGCGAGGAGAAAGATACCCGGACTGGCTGTTCTGCGCATGGTGGGACTCCTTGCAGGGACGACCAAAGCCGCCGTTTATCACCGCCGCGCCCGGCCTGCCAGATTGTCGCTCAAGGGGTTGCGGCATCCTGCGGGCAGTCGCCGGTGCGCTCATTGGCGATGGCGATGGTCAGCCGCGCCTGCCCGCCAGGAATCCCGTCGCTGAGCTGGTCGATGTCGAGCCTGATCTGCGAACTGACCGGATCGGCGGTCCCGGTCATTTTCACCGTGGAGGTGCCGCCCGCCTTCATCGCGCAGTGCATTTGCGCATCGAGCGCCCGGCGCCGCGTGGTGAAGCGTTCGATCGTGCAATCGCCGTCCTGCATCGACTTGAGCATGTCGCGAAAGCCGCCCTCGGCCGGGGTGAGGCAGAACTCGCGCACCTGCGGATCGAGCCCGGCGAGCCGGTCGCGCACGATGCGCGCATCCTCGCCGTCGGCGTTGGGCAGGTCGTAGCCTTCGAATGTCGTGGTGCTGCGGTAAAGCCCCGGCAGCGGCGTGGCGAGCTTTTCGGCCTGGGCGAGGATCGCCTCGTCGTCGGGCTTCTTCCCTTCGCATCCGGCGAGGGCCGTCAGGGCAAGTACCGCGATCAGGCGCTGCATTCGCCCACCCGTCGTGCATCGGTGCGCCACTTCATGCGCGCGCCTTCGCCCGGCAGATTGGGAATCGACTGGATCGTTTCGAGCGTCATCGACGAGGTGCCGCCGGCGCTGGTGCCCGCGATCTTGACCGTGCCGCTGAGGCCGCCCTGGCCCTTGCAGTTCATCTCGCCCGTCATCCCGGCCTCGGTCATGTCGAGCGTGGTGATCGTGCAATCGCTCTCGGCCATCTTCTTGAGAATTTCCTCGCGCCCCTTCTGCGCCTGCTCGGCAGTGAGGCAGAAGGCGGTCGGTTTCTCCAGCTCATCGGCAAACGCGGATCGCAACGTCTTGACCTTCTCTTCAGGCAGGCCGGCGACCTCGAATTCGAGCAGTGTGGTGCGCGCTTCATACTGGCCCGCCTGGATCGCAGGAGCCGCGTCCGCCTGGCCGGCCGCAGGGCCGACTTCCACAGCCTCGTCGGCATCTTCACCGCTCGAGCAGGCAGCCAGGCCAAGCACGAGCGCGGTGGTCATCGAAAGCATGCGGCCCATGGATTTACTCCTGTTCCCCGGGTTCTTCGGCTCGGAACCTAACAAGCGCCACCTGCCCTGCCAACGCATTGCGCCGAACCTTCCACTGCACCATATCATGCGGCCATGGCGGAACTGGTGATCAGAAGGGGGCTGGAAGAGCCTGACACGTCGGCGGCGTTCAAGCCGCACAAGCCCGAACGGCCCGAGAAGTCGATGCCCGGGCGGCCTTTCGAGATCGTTTCGGACTACGAGCCGAGCGGCGACCAGCCGACCGCCATCGCCGAACTGGTCGGCGCGGCGCTGGACGGCGAACAGACACAGGTGCTGCTGGGCGTTACCGGCAGCGGCAAGACCTTCACCATGGCCAAGGTGATCGAGCAGTTGCAGCGCCCTGCCCTCGTCCTCGCGCCCAACAAGATCCTCGCCGCCCAGCTCTACGGCGAGTTCAAGAGCTTCTTCCCGAACAACGCGGTCGAGTATTTCGTCAGCTACTACGACTACTACCAGCCCGAGGCCTACGTGCCGCGCAGCGACACCTACATCGAGAAGGAAAGCTCGGTGAACGAGGCGATCGACCGGATGCGGCACTCGGCCACCCGCGCCCTGCTCGAACGCGACGACGTGATCATCGTCGCTTCGGTCTCGTGCCTCTACGGCATCGGCTCGGTCGAGACCTATTCGGCGATGATCTTCGACATCAAGAAGGGCTCGACCGCCGACCAGCGCGAGATCATCCGCAAGCTCGTCGCCCTGCAATACAAGCGCAACGACGCCGCCTTCCAGCGCGGTTGCTTCCGCGTGCGCGGCGACAACCTCGAGATCTTCCCGAGCCACTACGAGGACATGGCCTGGCGGATCAGCTTCTTCGGCGACGACATCGAGGAAATTTCCGAGTTCGACCCGCTGACCGGGACCAAGGGCGCGAGCCTCGACACCGTGCGGGTCTACGCCAACAGCCACTACGTCACCCCCGGCCCGACGATGAAGCAGGCGATGGAGGCGATAAAGTTCGAGTTGGCCGAGCGGCTCAAGGAACTGCACGCGGAAGGCCGCCTGCTCGAAGCCCAGCGGCTCGAACAACGCACCAACTTCGACCTCGAGATGATCGCCGCGACCGGCAGTTGCGCGGGGATCGAGAACTACAGCCGCTTCCTCACCGGCCGCCTGCCCGGCGAACCGCCGCCGACGCTGTTCGAGTACTTGCCGGAAAACGCCCTGCTGTTCGTCGACGAGAGCCACCAGACCGTGCCGCAGATCGGCGCGATGGCGCGCGGCGACCACCGCCGCAAGCTGACTCTGGCCGAATACGGCTTCCGCCTGCCGAGCTGCATCGACAACCGCCCCTTACGCTTCAACGAATGGGACGCGATGCGCCCGCAGACCTTTGCGGTCAGCGCCACGCCCGGCCCGTGGGAGATGGAGCAGACGGGCGGCGTCTTCGCCGAACAGGTCATCCGCCCGACCGGCCTGATCGACCCGCCGGTGGAGATCCGCCCGGTCGAGGACCAGGTGCAGGATTGCATCGAGGAGTGCCGCCAGACCGCCGCCCGCGGTTACCGCACGCTCGTCACCACGCTGACCAAGCGCATGGCCGAGGACCTGACCGAGTTCATGCACGAGGCGGGCCTGCGCGTGCGCTACATGCACTCCGACGTCGAGACGCTCGAACGCATCGAGCTGATCCGCGACCTGCGGCTCGGGGTCTATGACGTGCTCGTCGGCATCAACCTGCTGCGCGAAGGGCTCGACATTCCCGAGTGCGGGCTCGTTTGCATCCTCGATGCCGACAAGGAGGGCTTCCTGCGCTCCGAGACCAGCCTCATCCAGACCATCGGCCGCGCCGCGCGCAACGTCGAATCCAAGGTCATCCTCTACGCCGACCGGATCACCGGCAGCATGGAGCGCGCCATGGCCGAGACCGAAAGGCGGCGCGAGAAGCAGGAAGCCTACAACGCCGAGCACGGCATCACCCCCACGACGATCATCCGCGGCATCGCCGACATCGTCGCCCACACCGCCAGCCGCGACGGGGTGCTGGTCGATACCGGCGACGAGGAACGCAACAATCTCGTCGGCCACAACCTGCGCGCCTACATCGAAGACCTCGAAAAACGCATGCGCGCCGCCGCCGCCGACCTCGAATTCGAGGAAGCCGGCAGGCTGCGCGACGAGATCAGGCGGCTCGAGAACGAGGAACTCGGCCTCGAAGACAAGCGTGCGCCGATGGTGGGTCGCAGCAACGAGGGCAAGCCGGGCACGCGCAAGACGCGCTATGGCAAGACGCAGCGGAAGTGGGGGCGGTAAGAAGCTCGCCTCCACCCATCTCGTCATGCTGAACTTGTTTCAGCATCCATGTCGCCTCCCAGAACCGGCATCGCGGGCGGAAGAATGGATCCTGAACCAAGTTCAGAGTGACGCTGGTGTTGCCGGGGTGCCGCGAAGGAACGGGCCCAGCCAAGCGCTCCATCGGTGAAATCCAGCCACTTTTTGCCTGCAACCTGATTGCATTCACGAAGCGTCACAGCCAGATGGCCCCCATGCGATGCTCGCTCGTCCCAATCGTCCTGATCCTCGCTCTCGCCGCCTGCGACCGTCCGGAAGCGCCGGTGGGCGGGCAGCGCATTTCGCTCGACGATGCGCGTGGTACGGTCGAGGAGCCGCTGGCTTCGCCCGACACGAAGGACGCCAAGTGGACGGTGGCGAAGAACGGGCAGTCGATCGACTTCGGCATCGAGGGCGGCAAGCCGTTCATGAGCCTGTCGTGCAAGCTCAAGGATGCGCCGCCGACCATTCATATCATCCGCCATGTCACCACCCGGCCGGGCGAGAAGGCGCTGTTCCCGGTGATCGGTAACGGCATGATCTCGCGCTTCAAGGTCGACGCCACGCTGGCTGACGGCGAGTGGCGCTGGGAAGGCGCGGTCCCGGCGGAGGACGGCTCGCTTGAGGTCTTCACCGGGCGACGCGAACTCGAAGCGACCCTACCGGGCGCCGGTTCGCTGATGATCGAAGGCAGCGCGATCCCCGGTGAGTTCATCGACTGGTGCCGCAAGGGCGGAGCGGTGGCCAAGGCGGTCGAGAAGGAAGAAGACAAGGCGGTCGAGGAGATGAAGGCCGAATAGCCCCTCCCCGAGTTGAGAAAACACTTTCCTACAGGCAGTTAGGTGTGGCCTATGCTGGCGGATGACCACCACGCCGATTCGCGCTTTCACCGCCCAAACCGGGCTTGCAGGCCCAAGCCGGAGTTTTGCCCCAGGACACTGTCAACGGTGTCAACCGCGTGTGAACATCAGCCCGTATTGGCGAGGTCCACCAGTGTGTCAGGTGTCAACACCTGCGGCAATTGCTGCGCCTCGCCGCCCGCCGAGTACCACAGGTAGAGCGGCACCCCGGCCGCGCCGTTGGCGGTGAGGAAGCGGGTGATCGCCGGATCGCGCCGGGTCCAGTCGCCGACCATCGGGACCACCCCGGCCTTGTCGAACGCGGCCTTCGTCGCCTCGCGCTCGATCGCCACGCCCTCGTTGACCTTGCAGGTCAGGCACCAGTCGGCGGTGAACCAGACGAACACCGGCTTGCCCGATGCGCGTGCCTCGGCCAGCGCGGCTTCGCTGAAGGGCTTGGCGGCGATGACTTCGTCGACGGTGTCGGCGAGCGCAGTCTCTGAATACAGCCGCGGCAGGAGCAGGAACCCGAACCCTGTCGCGACGACTAGGCTGGCGACCACAGGAACCCAGGCCTTGTGCCCGCTGTGCTGCGACCGGCCCGTGAACCAGACACCCACCAACACAATGGCCGCCACAGCCGCCACGCCGATCGCGAACGTGTCGCCGCCCAAACGCCAGCACAGCCACAACAGCGCCAGCGCGGTCAGGCCCATCGGGACCGCCATGATCTTGCGGAAGGTGTCCATCCACTTGCCGGGCTTGGGCAGCAGGTGCCGCAGCGCCGGAACCCAGCCGAGCAGCAGGAACGGCAATGCCAGCCCGAGGCCGAGCGCGGCGAACAGGATGAGGCCCTGCCACCACGGCAACAGCAGTGCCGCGCCCATCGCCGCGGCCATGAAGGGGCCGGTGCATGGTGTGGCGACGAACGAGGCGAGGAGGCCGGTGGCGAAGGCGCTCGACTTGCCGCCGGTCTGGGTGAACGACAGCGAGGGCAGCTCGAACAGCCCGGCGAAGTTGGCGGTGATCGCGGTCGCCAGAACGAGCAGCGCGACGACCACGCCCGGCTCCTGCAACTGGAAGGCCCAGCCGACCTGCGAGCCCGCCGCGCGCAGCGCCAGCAACAGCCCGCCAAGCGCCAGCGTCGCGGCCATCACCCCGGCGGTGTACGCCAGTCCCTCGGACCGGGCATCGGCCTCGCTCTCACCAGCGCGGGCGAGGCTCATGGCCTTGAGGCTGAGCACCGGGAAGACGCAGGGCATGACGTTGAGGATCAGCCCGCCGAGCAATGCCAGGCCGATCAGCCACCACAGCGATCCGAATTGCCCGCTCGCGTCGCCGCCTGCGATGGGGGTGCCGCCGGTCGGGACCGGGCCGGTGACTGCAGCGAAGCGAATGCCCTGCCCGCCGTCGCCGAAGTCGAGGATGCCGGCGATGGTCGCGGGGTCCTCGGCGATGCCCTTGCGAGCGATTTCGGCGACCAGCGTATCGCCGTCGCGGCGGAACGACTGTGGTGCAGCGTAGTCGATCAACTGCGTCTCATCGAGGAAGACGTGCGGTGTGCCGAGCGCCAGCGATGCGGGCAGCGGGATGGCGATGCGCAGCTTGTCGGCCTTGAGCTCGAACTTCGCCTGCTGGTCGAGCATGGCTGGAATCGCCGCGCGCCAGCCGTCGAAGCGCGCGTCGCGGGCGCTGACGCCGGAGAGGTCGAGCGAAAGCTCCTTCTTCTCGGGCACGCAGATCTGGTCGGTGCAGACCAGCATGTCGGCGGTCAGGCCGAGCGGAGCGGCGTTGCCGACCGCGGCGCTCGCAGGGATCGTCAGCGGGATCAGCACCGCATAGTCGCTCTCGTAGACGTGGTTCATCAGCCCGCCGATGACGAGCTGCTGCGGCACCGGATACTCGGGCGTCCCGACCTGCCAGCCCTCGGGCAGGGTCCACTTGAGGTCCATGCCGTACCCGGCGTCGCCCGGATTGAGCCAGTAACCGTGCCACCCCTTCTCGGGCGTGAAGTGCAGCGCCAGCGTTACCGTCTCCCCCGCCTTCGCCGGTTGTTCGGCAAGCAATTCCGCCTTCATGTGGTTCGACTGCGCCAGCGCGGTCGGCGCGGCGAACAGGGCGACGAGGGCGAAAAGGAAGGGAAGGACCGCGCGCAGGCGGCGCGCGCGAAGCATTCGTCTTGCGTGCATGGTGCGGCGGGTTCTAGGGACCGGGTCGATGAGCGACAAGCGCGATCTCCTGATCCTCGGCGGCGGTCTCGTCGGCATGACGCTGGCGCTGGCGGCGGCGAAGAAGGGCCTGTCGAGCCAAGTCGTCGACCGCGCCGACCCGGCCGAGCTGACCGCGGAAGGCTTCGACGGGCGCGCCAGCGCGATCTCGACCGCGAGCTGGAACCTGTTCGGCAACATCGGCCTGCGCGCCCGGCTCGAACCCCACGGCTGCCCGATCGCCTCGATCGCGGTGACCGACGGCATGAAACCCGGGCGGATCGATTTCCAGCCCGAGCCGCACGAAGGCTCGCTCGGCCGGATGTTCGCCAACCGCGAGCTGCGGCTTGCCCTGTTCGAGGCGGCCAGCGCCGAACCGCTGATCGCCTGGCACGCCAGGGCCGACGTGGTCGAGCGCGAGCGTGGCGAACATGGCGTCTCAGCGACGCTCGCCGATGGCACGGTGCTGGAGGCGAACCTCATGGTCGGTGCCGAGGGGCGCCAGTCGCCGACGCGCGAGGACGCGGGCATCACCATGGCGCACTGGGATTACAGTCACCGCGCGATCATCGCCGGGCTGGTCCACGCCAGACCGCACGACAACGTGGCGTGGGAGATTTTCTACCCGGCCGGACCGTTCGCACTTCTGCCGCTGCTCGACGGACCGGGCGGCGAACACCGCAGCGCGCTGGTCTGGACCGTGGCCGAGAAGGACGCCGCTGGCGTAATGGCGCTGTCCGACCGCGCGTTCACCGCCGAAGTCGCAAAGCGCATGCACGGCATTTTCGGCGAGGTATCGGTGGAAGGCAAATGCTCCTCCTTCCCGCTATCGTTCCAGCACACGGCCAATATTGTCGAGCACCGCCTCGCGCTGGTCGGCGACGCGGCGCACGGCATTCACCCGATTGCCGGACAGGGCCTGAACCTCGGGCTGCGGGATGTCGGGGCGCTGGTCGAAGTGCTGGCGGACGGCATGCGCCTCGGGCTCGAACCGGGCGATGCCCAGTTGCTGGCGCGCTACGAGAAATGGCGCGAGCTCGACAGCTTCACTGTCTCGCTGGCCACCGACGGACTGACCTGGCTGTTCGGCGTTCCCGGCAAGTTGCCGAGCGCGATCCGGCGGCTCGGCATGGGCGTGGTACAGCGCACGCCGCCGCTCAAGCGCTGGTTTATGGACGAAGCTCGCGGGATGAGCGGCGAGCTGCCGGAGCTGCTGAAGGGTTAACCCGCCTTGTCGCTGGCCGGGCTGAGTTGTTCGACCGCGTTGCCCGTACCGTCGCGCAGGCCCGTCGATTCGAGGATTGCGGTCGTCTCGAGCAGTTCGAGCGCCCGCTGCGCCTTGGCATAGCGTTCCGCGTCCTCGATCCACCCGGCGGCGAGATCGGCGTTGGGAAGGTTGCGCACCTCGCTGACAGCCGCCTCGGTGCGGGCGCTTTCGAGGAACAGCCGGGCTCGTTCGAGCCGCTTCTCCGGCTGCGGCGACGGGGTGTCCTCATGGCGCACCACGAACAGGCCCGAAAGTTCGCGGCCGATCCACGAGAAGGCGTCGTCGTCAACCTTGTCATTGGTCAGGTTGGGAGCGAGACCGTCGAGCCGGGCGATGAGCCGGTCGAGCGTGACCGGGTCACGCGAGGCGGCAATGACCGTAGCGACGGCGTTGGGCCGCGCATCGCCGAACCGCAGCTTGAGCTGGTCTTCGAGGTAACCGAGCGGCACACCGCGCTCGATCGACCGCCGCGCGGCGAAAACGACCAGCAGGCCCTCGGCGCGCGCGGCATTACCGGCCGCGGCCTGCGCCTGCAGGTCGAGCTTCGAGAGCCGCTGCTCCATCGCCGCGACGCGCGAGTCGAGCCCTCCCTGCTGTTCGGCCACCTGTTCGACCTTGGCGACGGCGTCGGCGGCATCCTTGGCGGTCGCCTGCTGGGCATCGCCGCTGGCCGTGGCATTGGGGGCCGGTGGGGGAGCGGGAGGAGAAGCCAGCTCCGTCGGCTCCTCGCGCACCACGCGAACGAGATCGCCGGAACCGAATCCCTGCCACCACAGCACCGCGACGACCGCAACGCCGAGCAGGAACGCCCCGCCCGCCATCCACACTGCTGGCTTCAGCGAGCCAGTGGACTGCGGCCGGGTAAAATTACGATACGATTCGTCCATCGCTATCCTTGGCGGCCCCGAGGGCGCCATGTGTCGTCTGTCTCACCCCGGGAACGGTTCATGGCACAGGTCCCGCGCCAAGGCCAGCAAAGCGGGGTCGCTGGGCTCACTGGCCGAGGAGACCGACGCCCAACCCGGCCCTGCCGCCGCAGCGATTCGCCCGCCGAGCGCGGCCAGCCGGATCGAGGAGCGGGCAATCGCGAGGCGGTCGACTTCCGCCGCGAAATGCTTCGCCGTCCCTGCCGAGTGCAGCAGCACGACGGGCTTCTCGCCGAGCAGTTCGGCGAGCGCGGGCGCAACGGGCAGCGTTTCAGCGCGATAGACGACGGCCGTGACCGGCACGATCCCATCCGGCGGGTCGAGAGGCATATGATCCTCTCCTGCAAGGCGCAGAAGGCGCAGCGAATGCCCGGCCAGTTCGTCCAGTACGGCATGCAAGCCACCCGAGCCAGTCAGGGCAACGCGAAAACCGCGTTCGGCAGCCGCTGAGGCGGTGCTTTCGCCCACAGCATACACCGGCAAATCCACAAGGTTATCCACAAGCGGTCCACAACAGCGGAACGCGTTGGCGCTGCCGGCGAGAATGCCGTCGAAGGGGCCTTCGGGCATGTCCCACGCGACGGGAACGATTTGCGAAAGTGGGTGGCCTTCAGCGGCCAGCCCTTGGGCACGTGCTGCCTCAACCGTCGCGCTGCAACCCGGCTCGGGGCGAAGGACGACGACTGGCGTCACTCCGGCCCCGCGAACACCGCCTGTATCGACGGTGCTGCCCGGGCGAGGAGGTCCGCGGCAAGGCGGGCCGGGCCATCTTCGCCCGCTGAGAAGTGGATCGCGGCGCGTACGGTTTCGCGGCCATCGGGGCTGAACAGCGCTGCGGTCATCGCCAACCACTCTCCCTCGACATGGCACAGCACCGCCACCGGACTGTGGCACGATCCGCCGAGCGCCGCGAGCAGCGCTCGCTCGGCTTCGATTTCCGTCCGGCTCGCGGCGTGATCGATGCCCGCCAAAAGGTCGCGGACACGCGCATCGTCGATGCGGCATTCGATGCCGATGGCCGCCTGCGCCGGGGCGGGCAGCCATTCGTCGAGAGCAAGCAGTTTGCCGGTGCCACTCTGCCCGAGGCGTTCGAGCCCCGCCGCGGCAAGGAAGGTCGCGTCAACCTCCCCGGCTTCCAGCTTGGATATCCGCGTCGCGACGTTGCCGCGCAGCGAGACCACCTTGCAGTCGGGCCGCGCGTGGAGGAGCTGCGCGGCTCGACGCGGCGCGCTGGTGCCCACCGTCGCACCATCCGGCAGCGCGGCAATGCTTTCCGCGCCGAGCAGGACGTCGCGTTTGTCCGCACGCGGCAGGACCGCGCCGATCACCAGCTCGGCAGGGCGCAGCGTCTCTACGTCCTTCATCGAGTGTACCGCTGCGTCGATTCGGCCCTCGACGAGCCAGGCATCGAGCTCGCGGGTCCACAGCGCCTTGCCGCCGATCTCCGCCAGCGGGCGGTCCTGCACCTTGTCTCCGCTGGCCACGACGGGAACCAGCTCGACCTCGGATTTTGCCCACCCATGCGCGGCACAGAGCCGGGCGCGCGTCTCCTCAGCCTGCACCATGGCAAGCGGTGAACGACGTGTGCCAAGACGGATTTGCGGGGAACTGGTCATCGGGTCCGCTTGCCCTAATCCCCATTCCGTTGCAGGGAAAGCCGCCATGGCGGTCGTGCTTGGCATCGAAAGCAGTTGCGATGAAACTGCAGCCGCGTTGGTCGACGGCGAACGGCGCATCCTTGCGCAGCGCATCGCCAGCCAGGAAGCCGCGCACGCGCCCTACGGCGGGGTCGTTCCCGAGATCGCCGCCCGCGCCCATGCCGAGCGACTCGCGCCGCTGATCGAGGCCACGCTGGCCGATGCCGGAATGTCGCTAGCCGACTGCGACGCGATTGCCGCGACCGCCGGTCCGGGGCTGATCGGCGGGGTCATCGTCGGCCTCGTCACCGCGAAGGCGTTGGCGATGGCCAGCGAAAAGCCGCTCATCGCCATCAACCACCTCGAAGGCCATGCGCTGAGCCCCCGGCTTGCCGACCCCGCCCTCGAATTTCCCTACGCCCTGTTACTCGTCTCGGGCGGGCACTGTCAGATTCTCCGCGTCGAGGGTGTCGGGCAATACCAGCGCCTCGCAACCACGATCGACGATGCGTTGGGCGAGGCGTTCGACAAGACCGCCAAGATCCTCGGGCTCGGCTATCCCGGCGGCCCCGCCGTCGAGGCGCTGGCCCGGCAGGGCGATCCGCAGGCGGTTCCGCTGCCCCGCCCGCTCAAGGGAAGCCGCGATCCTCACTTCTCCTTTGCCGGACTCAAGAGCGCCGTGCTACGCGCCCACGAGAGCGGCGAATATGCCGACGCCGATATCGCCGCGAGTTTCCAACAGGCAGCAATCGAGTGCATCGCCGACCGCTTGAACCGGGCGCTCGGGAAAATGGATGAGGTGACGGCGCTGGTCGTCGCTGGGGGCGTCGCCGCCAACCGGCCGATACGCGACGCGCTAAAAAGCATTGCCGCGAAGCACGGCCTGCAATTCGTGGCCCCGCCTCAGGCATTGTGCACCGACAACGCAGCGATGATCGCCTGGGCAGGCATCGAACGGCTCGGCCAGTCGGACCCGCTCGACACCCTCGCCCGACCGCGCTGGCCGCTCGACCCCGATGCCGAACCGGCTCGCGGGGCAGGAGTGAAGGCGTGACGGTCGGGGTCCTCGGAGCGGGCGCGTGGGGCACTGCGCTGGCACAGATGCTGGCGAGCGACGGCCGCCACGTGCTGCTGTGGGCGCGCGAGCCCGAGCTGGTCGAGGAAATCAACGCCCTGCACACAAATTCGCTGTTCCTGCCCTCTGCCGTGTTGGCCTCGACCATAGTGGCCACTGGAAACGCGGCGCAGATGGTGTCCTGCGACGTGCTGCTGGTAGTGACCCCTGCACAGCATCTCGGTACGGTCATCGGCGGCATGCCGTCGCATCCGCGCGATCTCGTTCTCTGCTCCAAGGGAATCGAGGCCGGCACCGGACGTCTGATGAACGATGTCGCCAAGCACGCCGCTCCGAACAGCAATATCGCCATCCTCTCGGGCCCGACCTTCGCTCACGAAGTCGCCGCTGGGTTGCCGACTGCGGTGACGCTCGCGTGCGCGGGAGGGCACGAGCAGTGGGCCCGGCTGAGCCCGGTCATCGCCCGACCAAGCTTCCGCCCCTATTACTCGGATGACGTAGTCGGCGCGGAAATCGGCGGGGCAGTCAAGAACGTACTCGCCATCGCCTGCGGCGTGGTCGAGGGCCTCGGCCTTGGCCAGAACGCGCGAGCCGCACTGATCGCGCGCGGCTATGCCGAAATGCTGCGCTTCGGCGAGGCGCTCGGGGCCGAGCGCGATACGCTCGCCGGACTGTGTGGGCTCGGCGATCTCGTGCTGACATGCTCGTCGACATCGAGCCGCAACTTCTCGCTCGGCAAGGCGCTCGGCGAAGGGCAGTCGCCGGACGTGTTGATGGCTGACCGGCGCACGGTTGCCGAAGGGGCGTTCACCGCGCCGGTGCTGGTCGAACTGGCCGAACGCCACGCTGTGGCCATGCCGATCACCGCGGCAGTTGGACGCCTGCTCGAGGGTGCCCCGGCGCGCGATGTCGTCTCGGACCTGCTTGCCCGCCCGCTCACCTCGGAAGGGGCCGCGGCTTGAACGAGAATGGAACCGCGACCCCGGCACCTTCGGCCGAGGAGAGCAGCGACATAGCCGCGCTGGCGAAAGGCGGGCAGCAAAACGTCCTTGGCTTCCTGATGCGGCTGGCCGCTCGACTGCCGTTCCTGTTCATCGCCGGCCGCCTCTATGGCGCCGACGCGCTTGGCCGCTTCGCTTCTGCGTTAGTGGTGGTCGAGCTGGTCGCGCTGATCTGCTCGATCGGTGAGAAGCGCGGCCTTGCACAGCGGCTGTCGGAGGGCGACGAGGACCAGGCCCACCTCGTCTATGACGGAATGCTGGTGGCACTGCTGCTGGCCTCGCTGGCCGGCCTCGTCCTTTACCTGGTTCCGGCGCCGCTGTTCCCGAGCGGCGAATTCAAGACGCTCGACAGGCTGATCGTCATCGCCATTCCCGGTTACGCGCTGACCGAGATCGTGCTCGCCGCACAGGCCTATCGCTACGACATCGCCACGACCGTGCGCGCGCGCGCACTGGTCGAGCCGTGGACCATCTCGATCCTCGCCGGCGTGCTGTGGCTCTTCGCACCGCTGCGCGAGGCGGGACTGTCGCTCGCTTATCTCGCTTCGATCTACGCCGGGCTATTGACGGCGCTCTGGACCTTCCTGCGCAGTTACGGCCTGCCACAAGGCTGGGTGCCGAGCCCGAACCGGATGATGCGGATGACATGGCGGGCGCTGCCGCTGGCGATGGCCGACGCCATCGAATGGGGCACGCGGCGGGTCGACATCTTCATCCTCGGCCTGTTCGCCGCGCCCTCGGCGGTCGGCGTCTATTATGTGGCGCAGCAGGTGGCGAGCCTGCCGCAGAAGCTCAAGACCAGCTTCGAGCCGATCCTCGGCCCGGTCATAACCCGCGCACTCAAGGACAAGGATTATGCCGCGATCGCCCGGCAGGTCTGCCAGGTCGGCTTTTGGATCACTGCGGCGCAGGCCGGAATCGCGCTGGCGCTTGGCATCCCGGGCGAGGCGATCATGGGACTGGTCGGACCGAACTTCGTCGGCGGCACCGGGGCGCTGGCCTTCCTGCTCGCCGCCGAAGTCGTCGCGGCGACCGCCGTCGTGTCGGAAGCGGCGCTGATCTACGTTGCGCGGTTCAAGAACCTGCTCGTCAGCATCGCGACCATCGGGCTGCAGGCGCTGCTAACCGTCGGCGCCATGCTCGCGGTGGACGCCTACGGGCTTTCCGACTTGTGGCGTGCTGCCGGGGCGGCGCTGTCGCTCATGCTGGCGCTGGGCGTTTCGTCGGTCGTCAAAGCCACCATGTTGTCGCGAATTCTCCAGCAAACGGTCAACAACTGGCGCTGGGCACTGGTCTGGGCGGTGGCGGCAGCCATCGCCGTCGGCGAACTGGCAATCCGGCTGCCCGAATGGGCGGAGCTGATCTTCGGGATCCCGGCGATCCTCGGCGTTTACGGTTGGATCATCTGGAAGCGCGGGTTCGGGCCTGAAGACCGGGTGCTGTTCAAGCGCCAGAAAAAGGACAGGGCCACTCCCTCGACGGCGGCACCTCCGGCGGGCTAGGCTCGCCATGTGCCTAGCTTCGAACACCCCCGCATTGCCGTGCTGATCGGCGCGCTCGCCGTGTTCTTCCTCGCCATCATAGCCGCTCGAACCACCGGCCCGGGCATCGTTTCCAGACTGGAAGCGGCGACCGATGCGGCAATCGCCAGGAATGGCGGAAGGCCCGTCGAAGCCACCTTCGTCGCTCCCGACGGGTCGCTGAGCCGCAACCCGCTGTTGAGCGGCGGCGAAGGTCTAAACGAGGCAGTACGCGACAAGGTGGCCAAGGCCGTCTCTGCGGTCCCCGGAGTCGGCGGGGTGCGCTGGGCCGACGGCACCGCGCTTGCCGAATCGTCGGCCGTTGTGCCGACCCAACTGCATTGCCAGGACGACGTCGAGGCCTTGCTCAATGCGCGAACCATCCGCTTCGAGGAAAGCTCGACGCGAATCGACGCCGCCAGCCGGGAACTGGTCGACGAAGTCGCCACCGCGCTGCGCCCGTGCCTCGGCAGCATTATCGCGATCACCGGGCACACCGACTCCTCGGGACCTGAACCGGGCAACATTACTCTGTCGCGCGAGCGCGCCGAAGCCGTTCGCGATGCCCTGATCTCGCGCGGCATCCCGGCGGACGGCCTGCGAGTGCGCGGGATGGGCTCGCGCAACCCGGTCGAAGGACTTGCCCCGACCGACCCGGCCAACCGCCGGATCGAGTTTTCGGTCATTGCGACGGTGCCGATCAAACCGACCCCGGTCGACACGCCCGGACCGAGGTAGGCCTTGCGCCGGACTTGTCAGGGCATAGAAGGCAGCGCACGATTGGAGGCCTCATAGTGCCGATCTGGCTCGAACTGCTGGTCCTTATGATGATCGCCTACGCGGTCGGGCTCGGGCTGGGCTGGCTGATTTGGGGCCACGACGCGCGAACATCGGGACATGGCGACAATGGTTGAACTGCTGAGCGAAAACGTACTCTTCATCATCATCGCGCTAGTGATCGGGGTGGTCGTGGCGTGGTGGATTTTTTCCGCCAGCCGAAAGACGACAATCGAGCGCGAGGCTGCTCCCGGCGATGGACTCGCCACCGGCGCGAAGCGCAACCAGGCGCTGATCGACGCCGCCCCCGCCGCGTCTCCGACCATAGATATCCCGCCGCCGACCCCCGAGGGGCTGGCCGGCATCGGCACCGTCGTCGCCGCCGAAGCGGAGCCGGTTCACATGGCCCCACCGCCTCCTCTAGCGGGTGACGATCTGAAGAAAATCAAGGGACTGGGGCCCAAGGTTGAGAAGCTTCTGCACGAGATGGGAGTGACCTCGTTCGCGCAGATCGCCGCGTGGGACGATGCCGAGGTTGCGCGGATCGACGCCGCGCTCGGAGCTTTTGCCGGTCGTATCGTGCGCGACGACTGGCGCACCCAGGCACGCTTGCTCGCTGCCGGCGATAGTGCCGGGTACGAGGACAAGTTCGGCAAGCTCTAGCAAAGAGACCGGGTCCCTGCGGGGGAGGCCGGGAACCGAATGGGCGCAAGGCCATTGGATACGCGCCACGTTCATTCAGGGAGAATGTTAGAAACAGGGTATTGCAGTATGACGAATTGCGATCGACCGACTGTCCTTGTGGTGGAGGACGAATTCATCGTTGCTCTCGACGTTAGCGAGACGGTGCGCGATCTCGGCTTTGCCGTTGACGGGCCCTATGCGCGAACCGCGCATGCTCTGGCCGCGGTCGACAAGGCTCTCCCATCCCTCGCCATCCTCGACGTGAACACAGCCGACGGCGAAGTGTATCCGCTCGCCGACAGGCTGAGCGGCGCCGGCATTCCGATTATCTTCCATTCCGGTCATATCTCGGCCGAGGAGATCGCCGAGCGCTATCCCGCGGCCGGTGCCTGCATCAAGCCTTGCCCGCCGGGAAATCTCGTGACGATGATCGACACCGTCAGGAGCAAGGCGCACGCGGCCTGAAGACCAGCTTTCGAGCACGATTGGCATTGCATCCCGGGATCGCTAGGGGCGGTTTCAAAGGAGACTACCTGCAATGGCCGACATGGTGCCCTTCGATTGGGCCGATCCGTTCAACCTCGATGACCAGCTGTCCGAAGAGGAGCGCATGGTGCGCGACGCCGCGAAAGGATTTGCGCAAGGAACTCTGCAGCCGCGGGTGATCGCGGCATTCGCAGACGAAATCGACGCGCCGGAGCTGTTCCCGCTCATGGGCGAGGCCGGCCTGCTTGGCGTCACCATTCCAGAGGAATTCGGCGGCGCCGGGGCGAGCTATGTCGCATACGGGCTCGTCGCGCGCGAGATTGAGCGAGTCGATTCCGGTTACCGCTCGATGGCCTCGGTGCAGTCGAGCCTCGTGATGTACCCGATCCACGCCTACGGCTCGGACGAGCAGCGAGCAAAGTACCTGCCCGGCCTCGCCAGCGGCAAGCTGATCGGCTGCTTCGGCCTTACCGAACCCGATGCCGGTTCCGACCCCGCCGGGATGCGCACCGTTGCGAAGCAAGACGGCGACGGATACCGCCTGTCGGGCTCAAAGACCTGGATAAGCAATAGTCCCTTCGCCGACGTTTTCGTCGTCTGGGCCAAGTCCGAAGCCCACGGCGGCAAGGTACGCGGGTTCGTGCTCGAAAAGGGCATGGCCGGGCTCTCCGCGCCCAAAATCGAGGGCAAGCTGTCTCTGCGCGCGTCGACCACCGGCATGATCATGATGGACGACGTAAAGCTCGGCGCCGATGCCCTGTTGCCCAATGTCGAGGGCATCAAGGGCCCCTTCGGCTGCCTCAACCGCGCACGCTACGGCATTAGCTGGGGCAGCATGGGCGCGGCCGAGTTCTGCTATGCCGCCGCCCGCCAGTACGGGCTCGACCGCAAGCAGTTCGGGAAGCCGCTCGCCGCCACCCAGCTGTTCCAGAAGAAGCTCGCCGACATGGCGACCGAGATCTCGCTCGGCCTTCAGGCGAGCTTGCGTGTCGGTCGGCTGATGGACGAGCACCGCTTTGCTCCCGAAATGATCAGCGTGGTCAAGCGCAACAATGTCGGCAAGGCGCTCGAGATCGCCCGCGCCGCGCGCGACATGCACGGCGGCAACGGCATCTCCGAGGAATACCAGGTCATCCGTCACATGCTGAACCTCGAGACAGTCAACACCTACGAGGGCACGCACGACGTCCATGCGCTGATCCTCGGGCGCGGGATTACGGGCATCCCCGCATTCTGACCTTGCTCACAACATCAGTGCAGACTTGACCCGACTCCCCGGGATATGACACTGTGTTGCCTTGGTAATACAGTGGGAGGCGAATGGTGTTCCGCCGTACAGAGCGCGGTGCAAGTGAGGGGCCGACGCTGGCCGGTGTGGCCGATGCCTGGGCCAATGCCTTTCACCAGAGCCAGACGGTGCCTGCACTCGCCTGCGCGGTCGCGACCACCGGCGGCCTCCAGTGGTCCACCGCCCTCGGCACCGCCGATCTCGAACTCGGCATTCTCGCCCAGCCCGAGCACAGCTTCCGCATCGGTTCGGTCAGCAAAGCCATAACCGCGGTCGCCGCCGCGAGGCTCGTTTCGCAGGGCCTGCTCGAACTCGAAACGCCGATTTCCTACTGGCTGCCCGACCTGCCACCGCATCACCGCGAGACGACATTGCTGCAACTGCTGACGCACCGCGGCGGCGTGCGGCATTACCTCCCGAAAGATCTCGATCCGAACCAGCCCGGCGGCTCGATATTCGCTCGACCGCGCTGGGACAACGCCGCCATCCTTGCCGCCTTCATCGACGACGACCTCGTCGGCCCGATCGGCAAGGATGTCAGCTATTCGTCGTGGGGTTACACCCTCGCCTCGCTCGTCATGGAAAAGGCTGCAAACCAGCCGTTCACCGACCTCATCGAAAGCGAAGTCGGCATGCGTTTTGCCCTGCCTTCGCTCAAGCCAGATCGTCCCGACCTGGTCGTGCCGGGAAGGATGCGCGGTTATGTCGGCGCGCAGGAACGTCGCATGTTGCAGGCGCAGTTCCCGGATGCCGGCTTTGCCGACATCGAGGGCGACTGGGCCAATGCCCCGGCGGTCAACCCGGCTTTCTGCTGGGCCGGGGCCGGACTGCTGATGAACATGCCGGACCTTGCGCGTTTCGGCGCTGCGCTGATCGACGGGCCTGACAGTCGCATCACACCGGCCGAGCGGGAGTTGCTGTTCACCCCGCTGACCGAAAAGTGCGACAACAGCCCGCCGCTCGGCCTTGGCTGGCGGGTCGATGAGGATGGCGCCGGCCGCCTGCGCTGGCATCATGCCGGGGCTACACAGGGCGGGCGTGCCTCGCTCGTTGTCTACCCCGGGCTGGCGCTGTCGATCGCGATGGCGGGCAATTGCATGATCAGCCCCGGTGACGTGCTCGGACCGAGCGCCGAGTTGACCGACATTTTCGCCGTATAAGACGCTTCGCCCAGGCCCCGTACTCGCGCCGTTCATCCACGTAATGTATGGGCGGCGGCGTGCTGCCGGACCGGATCGCCTCCATCCTCCAAACCGACCGCGGGCGTCGCATTGCCGGCGTCACCGTAACGCTTGCACTCGAAGCAGTGCTGCTGCTGGCACTGCTGACGCTGGGCTCCGGAATCACCAAGAAGACCGTTCCCTTCGCCGATATCGTCTCGTTCGACGCCAGGGACTACAGCCAGCCGTCACCCGATCCCGAGCCCAAGCCGCGCCCGGCGACGCAGCCGCGCATCGAGCCGCAACGGATCGTACCGCCGGCACCGCAGCCGAGCCCTCCGCCCGCCGCGGTGATCCCAGTTGCGCCGACCCCGGCGCCGATCGTCCAGCCACAACAGCCGGTTAGCCCGCGCCCGATCACCGCCCCTCCGCCGGGTGCCAAGGTCTACGGCCCAGCCGCCCCGAGCCGGCAGGCTGATTCGCAGCGCGTCGGCACTGCACCGAACGGCCAGCCGCTCTATGCGGCGAGCTGGTATCGCCGTCCGACCGACAAGGAGCTGCTCGGCTACCTCTCGACCGCGACGGCTGGATACGCGGTCATCTCGTGCCGCACGGTGCCCGATTTCAGGGTCGAGGACTGCGTGCTCGAAACAGAATCGCCCAAGGGCTCAGGCATGGGTCGCGCGGTGCTCTCGGCAGCATGGCAATTCCGCGTCCGGCCGCCGATGATAGGCGGTCAGTATCAGGTCGGCGACTGGGTGCGGATCATGATCTCCTACGACATCCGCGAAAACCGCTTCAAATACTGACCCTCATTCTCCCGAAGCGCTGGTGACTTTTCCGAAGATCGCATCGAGCCGTTCGAGCAATTCGGCCGGTAGAGGCGGTGCCAGGATCGATGCGATGTTCTCCTCGAGATGCGCCGCGTCGCCCGTCCCGGTCAGAACGACATGCGCGCCGGGCTCGTGGCGGCAAAAGCGATAGGCCGCCTCGACCTGCGATTTCACATCAGGTGTAGCACGGAGGAAATCGAGCGGGTCCGCCGAGTTGACAGATGCTGAATCGATCTCGCCCCGTCCGATGAGTTCCGCCACCGCTTCTGCGGCATTGGCCACCGAGTTCAGGCCGCGCCGAACAGCGAACATGATCAGCGTGCCGACATCGTGGGCCATGGTCAGCGGGAAGAGCGTCTCGCGCGCGCCGGGGTTGAGCATGTTGAATCCGGCCATGACGACGTCGAAATCACCCGTCGGCACCGCCTGTTGCAGCATGTCGTGGGAGGTGTCGACACGGAAGGCTTCGGTGATGCCGATGAAGCGGATCTTGCCCGATTCCTGATGGCGGCGCAGTTCGGGCAGGATGACCTCGCGGGCATAGGGTAGCTGCGCCGAGGAGACGCCGTGCAAGTGGAATAGGTCGACGTAGTCCGTGCCAAGCTTGCGCAGGCTTTCTTCGAGGCTGGCGGTGAACTCGTCAGGCGTCAAGTTCTCCGGATCGGTCTGCGACAGGCTCTTGCCGACCCACGACTTGGTCGAGATGAACAGGCTGCTTCGGTCGTGCCCGGCAATGCCAAGGCCGACCGCCTCTTCCGTCCCGTAGGTATGCGCGGTGTCGATGAAAGTCACACCGAGGTCGATGGCCCGGCGCACGATCTCTGCGGCCTGCGCACTACTCGCCCCGCGCGCCATGCCGAGCCGGCTGTGCCCGCCACAGCCGAGACCGACGACAGAAACCTGCGCATCGGTTCGGCCAAGGCGGACGGTCTGCATCGGCTAGCGCGTCACTCCACCAGCATCAGCGCATCGAGCGCAGCAACGCCTTCACCCTTAGGATGGATGATGACCGGGTTGAGGTCGATCTCTCGGATGCGGGGGTTGCCCGTCATGACGCGGCCGATCTGCACGATAAGCTCCGCCAGGGCATCGACGTCAAGCGCCGGTGCCCCGCGCCAGCCCTTGAGGATCGGTGCCTGCTTGAGTTCGAGCAACCCGGCCTTGACCTGCTCGACACCAAGGTCGGGGGTGAACAGCTTCACATCCTTGAGGATCTCCGCGGTCACGCCGCCGAAGCCAGCGAGCACGACGGGCCCCCATTCGGGATCGGACTTGGCACCGACGATCATCTCGGTGCCCATCTTGCCCATCTTTTCGATCAGCACACCGTCGAGCTGGATGCTGGCGTCGTAGTTCGCGACATTGGCGTACATCGTGCCGAACGCGGCGCGCACGTCGTCGGCGGTCTTGAGGTTGAGGATCACCCCGCCCGCATCGGACTTGTGGCCGAGCGCGGCCGCTTGCGCCTTCATGACCACCGGGAAACCGATCGCTTCGGCAGCGGCGGCAGCCTCGTCGGCAGTCGCGGCGAACTGGCTTTCCGGGAACGCGATGCCGAGCGGCTTGAGCAGGGCCTTGGCCTTGTATTCGGGCACCACGCCGGCGACCGTGTCCAGCCCGTCGATGACCAGCGGCGCACCCGACCGGTCGGTCAGGTCGCGCTTGGCGAGATCGGCGAGGCGGGCGATCGCGCGATAGGCGCGCTCGGTGCTCGGGAACCACGGAATGCCGACTTCGTGCAGGCCCTCGATATATTCCTTGGGCACCCGCGCGCCCTCGTCGACGCCTGCAAAGACCAGCGGCTTGGGGAAGGTTCCGCTCTCGAGCACCTTGATGATCGCGGGGAACTTGATCTTGCTGGTGATCGGGTCCGACTGGATGATCGAGGCAACGACCGAACCGACCCGCTCGTCCTCGAGCAGCGCGGTCAACACCTTGGTGTAGATTTCCGGCTCCGACAGGCCGAGCGCAGTGATGTCGGTCGGGTTCGAGACGGGGACGAAATCGGGCAGGATGGCGCGAAGCTCGGGGCTGTTGTCGTCATCCATGTGCAGCAGGTCGAGGCCGATGTCCTCGGCGATGTCAAAGGCGAGGCCGCGCAGTGCGCCGCTCTCGCCCAGAACGACCATGTGGGCCCCGGGCAGCGCCTTGCAGCGCAGGGCGATCTCGGTGATGTCGGCCAGTTCCTCGAGCGTGTCGGCGAAGATCACGCCTTCGCGGCCGAGCTTGGCCTTCATCAGCTGGTAGTCGCCGGCCATCGCCCCGGTGTGCGTGGCTGCCGATTCCTGCGCCTTGTTGGACTTGCCCGGGTGCAGCATGACGATGGGCTTGCCGGCTGCTCGAGCACGGCGGGCCGCGGCAATGAAAGCCTTCGGGCGGCGCAGGCTTTCGACGTACATGGCGATGACGTGGGTGTCTTCGTCGTCGACCAGCCATTCGACGTAGTCCTCGACACCGGAGGCGGCCTCGTTGCCCGTCGATATCGAGCTTGAGACGTAGAGCCCGCGCGGATGCAGCGCGGTCGCCAGCACCGCGGCGAGAGCGCCCGACTGGCTGGCAATGCCGACAGCGCGCGTGCCCTTGGGCGGCGTCTGCATGTTGGTCTCGACGAAAGTCAGCGGGACGCGGGCGATGTAGTTGGTGCAGCCGAGGCAATTCGGGCCTTCGATGACCACGCCGTGCTCGGCGGCAATGCGCCCGAGTTCCAACTGGTCCTTCATGCCCTCCTCGCCGGCTTCGGAGAAACCTGCCGAGTAGATCACGACCGCTCCGCAGCCCTTGGCGGCGAGGCCGCGTACGGTGTCGATCACGAAAAGCCGCGGAATGGCGAGGACGGCGCAGTCGATGCCTTCAGGCAGGTCCTCGACCGAGTGATAGACCTTGAGACCCTGCAACTCGTCGCGCTTGGGGTTGACCGGATAGATGTCGCCGTCGAACTCGTACTGCACGAGGTTGTTGAGCAGTGTTGCGCCGAGCGCGCCGTGGCGGTCCGAAGCGCCGATCACGGCGACCGACTTCGGCCGCAGCAGCCGGTCGATCTGTTCGTTGGTGAAGCGCCGATCGCCCATTCGTTCATCTCCCGCGAAACGCCCCGGCAGGCAGGCCGGGGCGCCGAATTTCACTGTCCCTAGGATGTGGGCGGGGCGCGGACAAGCCGCGCCCCGTATCCGATCAGTCGGCCTTGACCTTGGTCTTGTCGAACACCCCGAGGCCCGGCTTGAAGGTCTTCTCGTCGAGGAACTGCTTGGTCGCTTCCTTGCGCGCGGCCAGGCCCCCGAACTGGTTGAGCGCTTCCTGCGCGCGGATCAGGTAGTCCTCGGCGTTGTCGTAGGTCATCTCGCGCACGCGGCGCACGGCCCACTTTGTGGCGCGCAGCGCCTGGCTGTCCTTCTTCTTGAGGACGTCGGCGACCTGCTGGACGCGCGCCTTGAGCTTGTCGGCCGGGAGCGATTCATTGACCATGCCCTTGGCCGCGGCTTCCGGACCGGTCAGGTTCTCGCCCATCATCGCGTGGTACATGGCGTCGCGGAAACCCATCAGCTCGGCCGCGACCTTGGAGGCGCCGCCGCCGGGCAGGATCGCCCAGTTGATTTCCGAAAGGCCGAACTGCGCATCGTCCGAGCAGTAGGCGAGGTCGCAGGCGAACAGCGGGCCGTAGGCGCCGCCGAAGCACCAGCCGTTGATCATGCCGATCGTCGGCTTCTCGTACCAGCGCAGGCGCTCCCACCACGAATAGGCTTCGCGCTGGTTGGAGCGGATGGCATGCAGGCCTTCTTCCTCGGCAAGTCGGAAGTATTCGAGCAGGTCCATCCCCGCCGACCACGCACTGCCCTCGCCCGTCAGGACGAGCACCTGCACGTCGTCGCGGAACTCCAGCTCCTCGAGGACCTTGAGCATCTGCCGGTTGAGCTTGGGGCTCATGCAATTGCGCTTGTCGGGGCGGTTGAAATAGACCCACGCCACGCCGTCGACGATGTCGAACTTGACGGTTTCTTCCTGCGGACGGGGATCGGGTTGGCTCGGCATCGCCATGGTAGTCTCTCCAATTTCCGCGAATCGCATGGGGCGCTTCGCAATTGCTATTGCCCATAACCATCACCTTTGTTATCGGCAATAGCAATTCGATGGACGACCCGCTGATCCGCTTCCCGGGCTATGCCCTGCGCCGCGCCGCCAACGCCACGGCGGCGGAGCTTGCCGCGCGCCTCGCGCCGCTCGAACTGCGCCAGTCCGATGCCTCGCTGCTGATGCTCATCGCGGTCAATCCCGGTGTCACGGCGAGCGCGGTAGGCCGTTCGCTAGACATTCAGCGCGCCAACATGGTCCCGCTGCTCAAGCGGCTCGAGGATGCCGGGCTGATCGAGCGCGAGGCGATCGACGGCAAGAGCCAGGGGCTGAGCCTGACGCCCGAGGGGCTGAGGCGGCTCGACGCGGCGCGGCGCGAGATCGAGGCCTTCGAGGCCGAACTGCTCGAACGCGTGCCCGAGGAACATCGTCGCCACCTGCTCCCCGCGCTCAACGCCATCTGGCGCTGAGGCGCGCGCTTCTCTAGGCTCCCCGCCGAGCGAGAGGAGCAGCGAATGAGCGAACATGCCGTCCACCCAGTCCCCCAGTGGTGGGCCGAGAATGCCCTGATCGGCGCCGACGAATACGCGGTGAAGTACCGCGCCTCGATCGCCGACCCGGACGACTTCTGGCGCGGCGAGGCGCAGAGAGTCACGTGGATGAAGCGCTTCAATTCGGTCAAGAACACCTCGTTCGACGCCGAAGACTTCCGCATTCGCTGGTTCGAGGACGGAACGCTTAACCTCGCCGCCAATTGCCTCGACCGCCACCTTCCCGCCAAGGCGAACGACACCGCGATCCTGTGGGAGCCGGACGATCCGGCCAGGCCGGGTCGCACGCTGACCTACGGCGAACTCCACGAACAGGTCTGCCAGTTCGCCAACGCCCTGCGCGCCGACGGCGTAAAGAAGGGCGACCGCGTCACGATCTACCTGCCGATGGTGCCCGAGGCGGCCGTCGCCATGCTCGCCTGCGCCCGGATCGGCGCGGTGCATTCGATCGTCTTCGCCGGGTTCAGCCCCGACGCGCTCGCCGGGCGCATTTCCGACTGCGAGAGCGACATTGTGCTAACCGCCGACGAAGGGCTGCGCGGCGGCAAGGCCGTGCCGCTCAAGGCCAACGTCGACGCTGCGCTTGAGAAGGTCGGCGTGCGCCGCGTGGTCATGCTGCGCCATACCGGCAAGGACGTGCCCATTGTCGAGGGCCGCGACGTCGACTGGGCCGACTACGCCGCCGGCCAGCCCGCCGAATGCGAGCCCGAGGAAATGAACGCCGAAGACCCGCTCTTCATCCTCTACACCAGCGGCAGCACCGGCAAGCCCAAGGGCGTGCTGCACACCACCGGCGGCTATGCCGTGTGGGTTTCGATGACCCACGAGTACACCTTCGATTACCGCGCCGGAGAGGTCTACTGGTGCGCCGCCGACATCGGCTGGGTCACCGGGCACAGCTACGTCGTCTACGGACCGCTGATGAACGGGGCGATCACGCTGATGTTCGAAGGCGTGCCCAACTACCCCGACTTCAGCCGCTTCTGGCAGGTCGTCGACAAGTACGACGTCGCCACCTTCTACGCCGCCCCCACCGCCCTGCGGGCCCTGATGCGCGAGGGCGACGAATGGGTGAAGAAAACCAGTCGCAAGAGCCTCCGCCTGCTCGGCTCGGTCGGCGAGCCGATCAACCCCGAGGCGTGGGACTGGTACTACAACGTCGTCGGCGACGCGCGCTGCCCGATCGTCGATACCTGGTGGCAGACCGAGACCGGCGGCCACATGATCACCCCCTTGCCCGGCGCCCACGCGCTCAAGCCCGGCAGCGCCAGCTTCCCGATGTTCGGCGTCCAGCCCGCGCTGGTCGACCCGGCCGACGGCCACATCTTGGACGGCGCAAACGAGGGCGCGCTGGTCATCCTCGACTCCTGGCCCGGCCAGATGCGCACCGTCTACGGCGATCACAACCGCTTCATCCAGACCTACTTCAGCCAGTACCCCGGCAAGTACTTCACCGGCGACGGCTGTCGCCGCGACGCCGACGGCTACTACTGGATCACCGGCCGGATCGACGACGTGATCAACGTCAGCGGCCACCGCATGGGCACCGCCGAAGTCGAGAGCGCGCTGGTCGACCACGACGCCGTGGCCGAGGCCGCGGTGGTCGGGATGCCGCACGACATCAAGGGCCAGGGCATCTACGCCTACGTCACCACGATGGAGGACGTCGAACCGACCGAGGCGCTGCGGAAGGAACTCGTCCAGTGGGTCCGCAAGGAAATCGGCCCCATCGCCACCCCCGACGTCATCCAGTTCGCCCCCGCCCTGCCCAAGACCCGCTCCGGCAAGATCATGCGGCGGATTTTGCGCAAGATCGCCGAGAACGACACGGGGAACCTGGGCGATACGAGCACGTTGGCGGATCCGAGTGTGGTGGAGGATTTGTTGGCAAACAGGCCCCACGTGGCGGGCTAGGTCGCGGGTTCCGTTCCGTTCATTGCATCTGCCGCCGCCTCGCATTCGGCGACAAATGCGATTTGCCACGCTTCAGGTTCGATGTCGGCTTTGCCAAGGACATTTTCCGCGTTTCTGCGCAGTTCCATCATCACACCGCGCGAATTGGCGGCGATAGCCTGCATCTCGACCAGTTCGCCAAGCGCGCGGCCCGGGGCATCCGGCGACGCGGAAAGTTCGCTGCCGACGAGCCCTTCAAAGCGCGCCTGGCTCCGGAAAAACTCGACCTGAAAGTCCGACTGCTGCCGGGCAAGGAAGTATGCCCCGTTATAGCTGTTTCGCTCCTCGGGCGACAATCCGTAGGTTACGCCCGATGCAAGGGCGGTCGTCCAGACCGCATCGGACACGGGCAATGCCGAGAATATGCGCGCCTTGCCCATCAACTCGTTCGCCCTGGCAAGGTCGCCCTTGCCGACCGCCGCGGCCAAAACAGCGAATTGCCTCTCCCGGCATTGCGTGCTGCGCTCGACCATGGCCTCGCTGGCCGTGGCCTGCCTCAAATCCAGTTCGATCACCGCGCGCGTCTCAGCCAGTTCGGACCGGGCATGATAGTCCTCGACCGCCTGGTCGAGACCGAGCGCAGTCAAAACGCCCAACGCGACCACCGTATATTCGACCGCGAACCAGCGCCAGCCATGAGCCGTTTGCGCTGGCCGCGTAGGAGCCGGCAACGCACTATCGTCTATAGGGAGGTCGGCAGGTGGCTCGCCTGCCTCGACGGTTTCACCGCCGTGCGTCTCGATGATTTCGCTTGGCGTTTCTTCACCTTTGGCCTGCTGATCTTTCCCCACGTGCTCCCCCCGGCGCCCTGTTACGTCCCATAGTCGACGACAGCGAGGACCTGCGCAAGGAAATCGGCAACATTGCCACCCCAAACGTCGACCCTGGCTGACCCGAAAGTGGTGGAGGACCCTTTGGCGAGCCGGCCGCGGGACTGATCCCAACGCCTACTTCTAGCTCGCGGGTGCCAGCATGCCGTGCATGCCGATCCAGCGGACAAAGGCATCGAACCAGCCGGTGCTGGTGGTGTCCTTCGGATACATGCCGAAACCGTGGCCGCCCCGCTCGAAGTAGTGGAATTCCACCGGGCGTTTCGCTGCGCGCCAGCTCTCGATAAGCCCGAAACCGGTGTTGCCGAACAGCGGATCGTCGACTGCGAGCGCGACGAACAAGGGTGGAGCATCGGCCGGAACCGTCACAGCACCGAGCGGTCCATAGATATCGCCAAGAAAGGCAGGCTTCGCGTCCCCTCCCGACAGCGCGGTCGTCATTGTCAGCATTGCGCCGGCCGAGAAGCCGACCATGCCGATCCGGTCGGAATCGACGTGCCACTCCTTTGCGCGCGAACGCACTAGCGCGAAGGCGGCGCGCGCGTCGGCGATCTGCGGCGCGAGGCTCGCCGCCGCCGAGTCGGGCGACGCCCGCGGTGGAGGCGCCGAACTGCTCGGCTGTGCGAACTCGGCCAGATCGCGCGGCGTCTGGTTAAGCCGGTACTTGAGCACGAACGCCGACACCCCTCGCGCGGCAAGCGCCTGAGCGACCTCGGACCCTTCGTTCTCCATCGACAAAGTGCGGAAGCCACCGCCCGGCGCGACGATCACCGCGGCCCCGGTCGCCTTGGCGGGGTCGGCGAGATACGGCGTGAGCGTCGCCACCGTAACGTTTCGGGCGAACGCGCTGCCGTACTGCCTGTGCCATGCTTCGGGTGCGGTGGCGCCCGGTAGCGGACCGGTGCCGAGCACTATGGCGTCGACCTGCGCCGGTGTGTCCATCGGTGTCATGGTATCGTTTTGCGCCACCGCCTGAGCGGGGAGCACGCCGACGGCTATCGCGATTGCGGCCAAACGGGCGAAGGTCTTCTTGCTGGTCATGGCGGGACTCCGGGCTGGGACTCGGGGTTATCGGGCTAACGACGCGGACACACCGGCGTCGGTCTGGACAACCGGCTTCATCGTGCCGTCAGGGTTGTACTCGAGGTTTTCTACGGTAACCGCTCGGCGACCTATCGCGCCGTTCTGGTCGCCGATCGTCAGTGCCGCGTTGTGCAGGAAAAGGTACCAGCGGCCCTTGAACTGCACGATGCCGGGATGGATCGTGAAGCTGTACTTGCCCGACCCGGTCAACTCGCCACGATACGTCCAGGGCCCCTGTATCGAGGGAGCCGTGGCGTAGGACACTTTCTCGTCGCGATGCTTCGAGCGGTCGAGCGAGGCATAAGTCAGGTAGTAAATGTCGCCGCGCTTGTGCAGCCACGGCCCCTCCTCGAAATTCGGCGGAGTGATCTCGGTAATCGGCCCGTCGATTTCGATCATGTTGGGCTTGAGCCGGGCGATGTAGCACTGCCGGTTGCCCCAGGCGATCCAGGTCGTGCCGTCGTCGTCGGTGAACACCGTCGGATCGATGTCCTCCCAGCTGTGGGTGCCCTTGGGAGTCATCTCGTTGACAATCAGCGCGGATCCCTTGGCGTCGACGAACGGGCCGGTCGGACTGTCGGACACGGCGACGGCAATCGCCTTACCCGGATGCGTGGCGTCGTGCTCGACGGCGGCGTAGAACCAGAACCGGCCATTCTTCTCGATCGCCTGCGAGGCCCAGGCGTCCTGCTTGGCCCACTTGAAATCGGCCACCCGCATGATCGGACCGTGATCGGTCCAGGTCTTCATGTCGGTGGTCGAATAGACGAGCCACTCGCGCATGTTGAACATCTCGTCGCGCTGTGCCTCGTCGTGCCCCGTATACAGGTACAGCGTATCGCCGACCACGAGCGGGGCGGGGTCGGCAGTGAACTTGTCGCGGACGATCGGATTGGACCCCGGCGCCGGTTCACTGGCTGCAGGCCCGGCATATGCAGTGCTGCCCGCCAGGGCAACGGCCACGATGCCGGTTCGACACCACGCGATCGCCTTTGCCAAATATGGCAGCTCTTTGGTCCGGCAACGATGGGGCAGAAGCGAGTGCATTTCGACCTTCGAAGTATGGCGGCTTCTCGCATCGTGTTATTTGTCTGACTAATTTGCAAGACGACAAACCTTGAGACCGGTTTTTCACCTGCCTGCGGTGTCACAGTTGGGCTGAGTTTGAACCGACTCCTCGTTCCGTGCCGCGCCGCTATCGACGGCTCTGCGTGCCCATTCGCTTGGCAAACCAGTTTGTTCGTTGCAAAAAACTGCCCAAGCCGGGAATATGCGGCAAGCTTCGCTTGGGAGAGGGGAAACCAGTCATGCGCAAACAGTTTCGGCTGTTCACTTACACTCGTCTCGTTCTTGCCTCGCTGCTGCTCGCCTGTGGCGCGGGCGTTTCCGCGCAGGATCACGCGGATCACGCCAACATGGCGATGGACGCGGCCGCCCCGGGCGCGATCACGCGGACCGTGAAGTGGTCGGACGCCTCGGCATGGCCTTCGGGCAAGGTGCCGGCGGCGGGCGAGGAAGTGACCATTCCGCGCGGCACCGAGGTCCTGCTCGATGTCAGCCCGCCCGAGCTGCGCAGCATTACCGTGCAGGGCAAGCTGACCTTTGCCGACGAGCGTGACCTGTCGCTCGTCACCGACTGGATCTACCTCCCCGGCGGCGAATTGCAGATCGGCACCGAGGCCAAGCCCTTCACCCACAAGGCGACCATCACTCTGACCGACAAGGTTCCGGGCGAGAACATCAACACCATGGGCGACCGCGGCATCATGATGCTGCGCGG
>NZ_WTYM01000034.1 GCF_009827435.1 Croceibacterium salegens
CCACCAGCATCGAGGTTCTCGATGCCTCACAGTGGCGCGCAGGCGACGAGATCGTCCTTGCCTCCACCGACTTCAATCCGCGCCAGGCCGAGCGCCGGACGATCACGAGCGTGAGAGGCAACACGATCCGCTTTGCGCAGCCGCTCCAGTACATGCACTATGGCAAAGTCACCTACGGCGTCGACGAGCGCGGCGAGGTCGCCATGCTGACGCGCAACATCAAGGTGCAGGCATCCGAGGACGCGGCAGAGAGCTATTTCGGCGGGCACATCATGGCGATGGCCGGATCGAAGATGTACATCGACAGCATCGAACTGAACCGGATGGGCCAGTGGCTGACCCTGGCGCGCTACCCGCTCCACTTCCACGTGCTCGGCGAAGGCAAGGGCATGTATGTCCGCAACGCCGCCATCCACGATACCTTCAACCGCTGCGTCACCGTGCACGGCACCAACAATCTCGAGATCGAGAACAACGTGACCTTCAACACGGTGGGTCACTGCTTCTTCATGGAAGATGGCATCGAGACGGGCAACGCGTTCGTCAGGAACCTGGCCATCCAGACCAAATGTCATCCGACACTGGCCTGCGTGCCCACCAACCTCGCCGCCAACGGTGAGAACAACTACACCTATGCGAGCCGGATGACCGTGCGGGAAGTCAGCTTCCACGGCGGTGGCACGCTGCTGCCTTCGGACAACACGGTGGCGTCCTACTGGATCACCAACCCCGACAACAGCTACATCGACAATGTCGCGGCCGGGTCCGATCAGGTCGGCTTCTGGCTGTCGCTGCCCGAACACCCCAACGGCGCCTTCCTCGGTTCGGAGGCGAGCGCCAACACCTGGCCGCGCCGCACGCCGCTACGCGCTTTCCGGGGCAACGTGTCCCATTCCAACTTCGACGGGTTCCTGTTCGACCGGAACATCAACGATGACAACACCTTCGGCCTGGCCGGCAACGCCTTCATGCCGCGGGAAAATCCTGCCGACCCGGACAGCAAGTTCGTGGAGACGCTGATCGAGGACCTGACCAGCTACAAGAACCGCAACGGCGGCCTCTGGGGCCGGGGGGAACTTCACATATTCCGCAACCTGAAACTCGCCGACAACGCCATCGGCATGACACATTCGTCCGGCGATTTCGGCAGCCAGGCATTTACCTCGCGCCTGGAGGATTCGCTGATCGTGGGCGAGACCGACAATGTCGGCAATCCGACTACGCCGGAGGAAGTCGCCTATGGCCGCAGCCTGCCGAAGCCTCCAATCCCGGATTTTCCGATCCGCGCGTACGAATACTACGATTACCGAGACGAAGTGGTGAACACGACATTCGTCAACTACCAGGACAACGACCGGCGCAAGACGGGAGCTCTCTCCTGGCTGCTGTTCACCAGCTCCGGGGTCACGACCGCAAGCACCATCGAGGGTGCGAAATTCGTCAACGCCAAGCCGGTGTATTTTCCGAATATCGAACCCCGGTTCGACAACGACAACCGGGGCGGCGTGGCTTACCGCACGCTGTCGATCCACGACCTCGATGGTTCGGTGACCGGCATCCCCGATTCCCACATCATGCTCAACGACGGCGAGAACGACAGCGTCGTCACCGACGACAGCTGTCAGCTTCATCCCGCCTGGAACGCCTCCGTCTGCACGGGTGATGTCGGACGCCTGTATCTCTCCGAAAGAAGGCCGCTATCGAGAATTCGCCCTCTGGTTGCCCCCGCCGCGGGTCCCGCTCCGGCCGCTCCACCTGCTCCAGAGATGCCCATCGCGCTCGTTCGCAATGGCAAGGAATTTCACATCACCGGCAACCAGAGCACCGTGCGCGCCGGCACCGAGATCGAGGTGAAGACCGAACGGCCGCTCGTCACCCTAAGCCTGAGCGAAATGGACCAGGGCTCATGGGTCATCTTTGAACTGCCGGGCTTCACCAGTGCAGCCTCCGGAACGGCTCAGGGCAGCATGGACGCCTTGCGTCAGGCGAACGAGACCTCCTGGTTCAGGGACGGGGACGCCCTCTGGGTCAAGCTGGTGGTGGCCGATCCTCCGGTCATGCCAATTCGACCACTGGATATCCAGGCCAGTGTGGCGGTCAGCAGATAGGGATCGAAGTCACCCTCTGGCCTTCGCATCGCCCCCCGTCACGCGGTATCCCGGCGCCATGGCATGATCTTTGGTGACCGCCTCGCCCGCGTGGTAAAGGAGTTTGATCGTTGCAAAATGCTCCGCGAACGAGGCATATGCGGGGCACATCGTCCCGGAGAGGGGAAGTTTAGTCATGCGCAAACAGTTTCGGCTGTTCCCTTACACTCGTCTCGTTCTTGCCTCGCTGCTGCTCGCCTGTGGCGCGGGCGTTTCCGCGCAGGATCACGCGGATCACGCCAACATGGCGATGGACGCGGCCGCCCCGGGCGCGATCACGCGGACCGTGAAGTGGTCGGACGCCTCGGCATGGCCTTCGGGCAAGGTGCCGGCGGCGGGCGAGGAAGTGACCATTCCGCGCGGCACCGAGGTCCTGCTCGATGTCAGCCCGCCCGAGCTGCGCAGCATTACCGTGCAGGGCAAGCTGACCTTTGCCGACGAGCGTGACCTGTCGCTCGTCACCGACTGGATCTACCTCCCCGGCGGCGAATTGCAGATCGGCACCGAGGCCAAGCCCTTCACCCACAAGGCGACCATCACTCTGACCGACAAGGTTCCGGGCGAGAACATCAACACCATGGGCGACCGCGGCATCATGATGCTGCGCGG
>NZ_WTYM01000005.1 GCF_009827435.1 Croceibacterium salegens
CCGATCCTGCTGGCGAAATCGCTGGCGCTGTTTCCGGTGCCCGCGACGCCTTCGACGCCCGGAATCGGCTCGGGAAGGTCAAGAGCGCTGGAGTCAAACACGACAGTAGGCGAACCATAGGGGTTCATTGCCGACGCTGACAAATCCTGGGGTGGCGCAGCAAGCACCGGCGAAGGAGCCGGATCTGCCAGCTGCATTGGGGCCGGCGCGACGGCGCCCTCGGTCTCAAGTGCCTCAGGCACGGCGGCGGGCTGTAAGGCCGGAACGGCCTGTCGGACCGGCGGCTGGGGACGCTGGTCCTCGACACGCGCCGAATTCATGCCCCACAAGGTGGCCATGCCGAGCACCGCGACGATCGCCACGCCGG
>NZ_WTYM01000035.1 GCF_009827435.1 Croceibacterium salegens
CCACCAGCATCGAGGTTCTCGATGCCTCACAGTGGCGCGCAGGCGACGAGATCGTCCTTGCCTCCACCGACTTCAATCCGCGCCAGGCCGAGCGCCGGACGATCACGAGCGTGAGAGGCAACACGATCCGCTTTGCGCAGCCGCTCCAGTACATGCACTATGGCAAAGTCACCTACGGCGTCGACGAGCGCGGCGAGGTCGCCATGCTGACGCGCAACATCAAGGTGCAGGCATCCGAGGACGCGGCAGAGAGCTATTTCGGCGGGCACATCATGGCGATGGGCGGATCCAAAGCCTATGTCGACGGCGTCGAGCTGAACCGCATGGGCCAGCACCTGACGCTCGCACGCTACCCGATGCATTTCCACATCCTGGGCGTAGGCGCCGGTATGTACATCAGGAACGCGGCGATCCACGACACCTACAACCGCTGCGTGACGGTGCACGGCACGAACGACCTGCGGATCGAGAACAACGTGACCTACAACACCGTGGGCCACTGCTTCTTCATGGAAGACGGTATCGAGACCGGCAACGCGTTCGTCAGGAACCTCGCCATCCAGACCAAATGTCATCCGACACTAGACTGCGTACCCACCAATCTCGCGGCCAATGGGGAAAGGGTCCATTACGCGAACCCTGCGGCCGCGAGGGAAGCCAGCTTCCACAGCGGCAACACCCTGCTGCCGTCGGACAACACGGCGGCGTCGTTCTGGATCACCAATCCGGACAACAGCTACATCGACAATGTTGCGGCCGGCTCAGACCAAGTCGGTTTCTGGTTTTCCATACCGCAGCACCCCCAGGGCGCGTTTGCGGGCTCGGAGGTCGCCGCCAACATCTGGCCGCGCCGTACGGCCCTGCGCGCCTTCAAAGGCAACACCGCCCACTCCAACTTCGACGGATTCCTGATCGACCGGCACATCGAACAAGACAACACGTTCGGCCTGGCCTCCATTCCGTTGCTTCCTCTGGCAGATCCGACCGACCTGGAGAGCGAAGTGAGTGAGACGCACTTCGAGAACCTGACCAGCTACAAGAACCGCAATGGCGGTCTCTGGGGTCGGGGTGACCTCTACGTGTACAGCAACGCAAAATTCGCCGACAACGCCATCGGCATGACGCAGGCCGCCGGAGATATCGGCAGCCTGCCGTTCAGTTCACGCCTCGTGGACTCGCTGGTCGTGGGCGAAACCGACAATATCGGCAATCCCACGACACCTGAGGAAGTCGCCTATGGCCGCAGCCTGCCAAAGACGATGATCCCCGACTTCCCGATCCGTGGCTACGAGTATTACGATTACCGCGATGACGTGGTGAACACGACATTCGTGAACTTCCAGGACAACGACCGGAGAAAGACAGGCGCGCTGTCCTTCCTGCTGTACACGAGCGCGGGCCTAAGTACCGGCAGCACGATCCGCGGTGCCAAGTTCGTCAACGCCAAGCCGGTCTATTTTCCGAAGTACGATGCCCGGTTCGATAACGATAACCGGGGCGGCAACGCATATCGGACCTTGTCGATCCACGACATTGACGGATCGGTGACCGGCATCCCCAATTCCCAAATCATGCTCAACGACGGCGAGAACGACAGCGTCGTCACCGACGCCAGCTGTGAAATCCATCCCACGTGGAACGCGTCCGTGTGCACGGGCGATATCGGCCGCCTGAACCTCTCGGACAGCAGGGGAGAGCTTCCCGCAGCAGTCGATCTGGAATCCCGCACTGCCCGGTTCGCCCTGCTCTCCTCACTCAGTCCAAATGCTCCGGACACGCCCCTTGTTCAGGCCCAACGTAAGGCCCTGTTCTCCCGCCGTCCTCCGCAGGCGCCCATCGCGCTTGTCCGCAACGGCAAGGAATTCAAGATCAGCGGCGACCAGAGCACCGTACGTGCCGGCACCGAAATCGAGGTGAAGACCGAAAGGCCGCAAGTCACGCTCAGCCTGGCCGAAATGGACCAGGGCTCATGGGTGATTTTCAAGCTGCCGGGTTTCGCCAATGCGGCCTCCGGAACGGAAGAGGGCAGCATGGACGCATTGCGACAGGCAACCGAGACCTCCTGGTTCCGGGATGGCGACGCCCTTTGGGTCAAACTGGTGGCCAAGGGTCCGGTCATGCCGGTCATACGCCCAACGGATCTGCAAGCGAGTATAACGGTCAGCAGGGAACTGCTCGGCGGCTGACACACCTGTTCCGCGACGAACTCCGCCACTTGGTCCAAGACTTCGGGGTGGGCACGATCGGCTGCGGAAGCCAGGAGAGGCGCTTATCCGCGCGAAGAAGAATGCACCGTTTTGTGCATTCTGCTTCGCGTAACACCCGATTCATCGGACCCCATCTGCCCACTAGCCTCGTGTCTTCTTGGGAACGACATGGCGAGTGCTGCCTTATCCGGTTCGAGCCCCGCATGGGGCAGGGTGCCCATTTCCTCCATCGAGGACCTGCATGACGCGGTTCTCGGTGCGGGCCTCGAAGTCGCGCAATTTTCATCCGCGCCGATTGCCGGCAGCCTGGCATTCGCCCGGTTCGACGACATCACCTACAGCTCGGGTTCGATCGACGGCCATGTCGGCTTGTTCGGACCGCTGTCGGAGTCGATGGTTACCATCGGTGTCCTGCTGGATGCGGGCCTGGGGGCGCGACACTGGCAGAACGAAGTGGGCGACCTCGCCGTCGGCGTCTTCCGGGCGGGAGACATGCACGAGGCGATCTATCGGGCCGGGGCACTCTACGGTACGGCCACGCTTTCGGAAGAACGGCTAGAGGCGGTCGCCGCGGACCAGGATCTCGTGCTCGATATCGGGCAACTCGGCGGCACGGGTATCAGCGAAACGCAAATGGCGAGCCAGCAGGCCGACGCCATTCGCCACGGACTTCAGGCGATCCACAGCAACCGGGCCCTGGGCATTGGACCCGGGATAGCGCTGGCGCAGGGACTGCTCGACGGCCTGATTGCCCATCTCGCCCGCGAGCCGCGGCTGGCGATCGGTATTTCGACCGCGCGTCAGCATGGCCTGATCGTACGGCGGGCGTGCGCCTTCATCGAGGAAAACCTCGTGGAACCGCTGACGATCCAGGCCATTGCCAAGGCCGCATACACTTCACACCGCACGCTCTATCGCGCATTCTTGGACGTGCTGGACGATAGCCCGCTAACCTATGTCCGCAAGCTGCGGCTCAACCGCATCCGGCAGGAGCTGGCGACCGATACCGAGGCCCGCTGCACCATTTCGGTCATTGCCAATCGCTGGGGCATCAGCGAGCTCGGCAGGATGTCCGGCTGGTACCGCGAACTGTTCGGCGAACTGCCGTCGGAGACACTGGTTCGCTCCCGCACGGTCCCCAGAAGCCCCGTTGGGCTGGCGCGTTGCGCATAAGCATTTGATGTCGATGAGACGCGGCGACGGCGCTGTGCTACCGGGCTGCAATGGACTTCGACGACCTGCTCCACCGCTACTTCGGCATCACCGACCTCGCCGAGGCGTCGCCTGCGGTGCAGGAGGCGGGGCTGGACAAGTTGCGGGTCGACTTCGGGCTTGAGACCGACCGCGGGCGCAAGTTTGCGCTGTGGTCGCTGCTCTACCTGCTCGGGCAGGCGCCCGACCTCGATGTCGCCTTCAAGTCGGAAGACGACCGCGAGGCCGCACGCAACCTTATGGACCTGCTCGACAGCGGCGGCTGACGCTCACTCGATGTGCTGGGCGAAAGCGAGGTAACGTTCCTTCAGCTCGTCCTCCTCGCTTTCGCTGAGATCCTTCGGCGCAAGCTTGATATCGACGCGTTCGATCTTGCCGCCGGTGAAGAGGAACGGCGGCTTGTACTCGTTCGACACCGGTGAGCCGTTGTCGCCGCCGACGCCGAACGTGTCGACGCCGAACCGACCTGCGACGGTGTTCTCGACCCGCTCTCGGGCGACTTCCTCGCCGTCGATCATCAGCACGGCCTCGCCACCCTTGCCCAGCCCGCCACCGTCATAGGCGAAGGCCAGTTCGATCTTCGACTTGCCCTTGGGCAATGCCTTCTTCGAAACGACGCTGGTGCGCTCCTTCTCGAAGTAGTTGTAGTGATAGACCGGCTTTCCGTCCTTCACATAGAGCGAGAAGCCAGCCGACATGCCGCCCGCCGCCACGATGACGCCCTCGGCCTTGCCGTCGCCGTTGTCGATTTCCGCGATGATCGTATGCGAACGGTTCTTGGTGTTTGGCGCAGCGGTTTCCGCCAGGCGGTAGGCGCCGGCGTAATAGGTGAATTCCGTCCGGTCCGGATCGGCGCCGCCGGGCGAAGGCTTGGGTTCGGTCAACCGTCCCGCGCCCCGATCGTCGAGCGGATAGACGCTGTATTTCTCCGCCTCGCCGTCCCACAGCTTCTTGAGCTCTTCCACCTTTTCCGGGTGCTCCTTCGCCAGGTTCTTCGCCTCGGAGAAGTCCTCGTCGATGTTGTAGAGTTCCCAGTTGTCCTCTTCCCATTTACCCGGCGCGTAATCCTGCCGCCACGGGAAGGTGTGCTGGGCGCAGGCGATCCATCCCTGGTCGTAGATCGCCCGGTTGGAGAACACCTCGAAGTACTGCCGGTCGCGCACCGCATGGGCATCGGCCGACGCAAAGGTCGAGATGATCGACACGCCGTCCATCGGTTTTTGCTCGACGCCGTTGACCGTGTCCGGCGCGGGGATGTCGGCTGCGTCCAAGATCGTAGGGACGATGTCGATCAGGTGCGTGAACTGTGGACGGATGCCGCCGTGGTCGGTGATCGAGCGCGGCCAAGAGATGACCATCGGGTTGCGCGTGCCGCCGAAATGCGAGGCGACCTGCTTGACCCACTGGAACGGCGCGTTTCCGCACCATGCCCAGCCAAGCGGATAGTGCGGCTCGGTATCGGGGCCGCCGATGTCGTCGTAGATCTCGAGGTTGTCCTCGATCGTAGAGGGGACACCGTTGAGGTTCATTACCTCGTTGACGGTGCCGGTGAAGCCTCCTTCGGAGGAAGCGCCGTTGTCGCCGACAATGTAGATGATGATCGTGTTGTCGGCGTCGGGCAGTCCCTTCACCGCGTCGATCAGCCGGCCGCATTCGGAGTCGGCGTAGGACAAATAGCCGGCAAAGTTCTCCATGAACCGCGCGAACAGCTTCTTCTCGTTTGCGGACAGGCCGTCCCAATCCTGCACCCATTCGGGCTTTTCGGTCAGTTCGGTGCCTTCGGGGATGATGCCCATTTCGAGCTGGCGCTTGTAGGTTGCCTCGCGGACCTTCTCCCAGCCGTCGTCGAACTGGCCCTTGAACTTGTCGCGCCATTTGGTGGGAGCGTGGTGCGGGGCGTGGGCGGCGCCGGGGGCGAAGTAGCAGAGGAACGGCTTGTCCGGCGAAACCGACTTCGAATAGCGGATCCAGTTGATCGCGCGGTCGGTCATGTCCTCCATGAAGTGGTAGCCCTCTTCGGGCGACTTATCGGGCTCGACCGCGACCGTGTTTTCGAACAGCACCGGGTAATACTGGTGCGTCTCGCCGCTGATGAACCCGTAGAAGTAGTCGAAGCCCATTCCGGTCGGCCAGCGGTCGAACGGACCGGCGATGCTCGATTCCCAGTCCGGCGTGTTGTGGTTCTTGCCGAACCATGAGGTGGCGTAGCCGTTCTCCTTGAGGATGCGGCCAATAGACGCCGTGCTTTGCGGGATCATGTTGTTGTAGCTTGGGAAACCCGTCGCGTATTCGGACAGAAAACCCGTGCCGCAGTTGTGGTGGTTGCGCCCGGTGATCAGCGCCGCCCGGCTGGGGCCGCAGATCGCGGTGGTGTGGAAGCGGGTATAGCGCAACCCCTCCTTGGCCAGCTTGTCGAGCGCCGAGGTCGGCACCGGGCCACCGAACGTGCTCACCTGGCCGAAACCGACGTCGTCGAGCAGGATCAGCAGCACATTGGGCGCGCCCTTTGGCGGCTTGGGCAATTCAGGCCAGGCACTCTTCGAGTCCTGGTAGGTCTTGCCGATCTTGCCGGTGAACTTGGGTTCGGGGAGCGGGAGATTGCTTCTGTCGATCTCGGCCATGATGATCTCGCGGTTGGGAGTGGGGGTCTTCTCCATGTGAAAGAAGGGGGGGGGGGGCGTTCCATCGGTATTAGTCCCGAGAGACTGCGTTGCGGGGCGGGGACATACCGCTTGGCCGCATGGCTGAACGGCCAAGACAATTTGCCACAAATGCGCGGCTAGCCGACGGTCCGAAATCGGTTATGTTCACCGCCGAGGGGATTCTCCGTGGGGAACGGGGAACTTGAGGGAGAGATTATCATGAAGCGTTCGTTCCACGCCGCGCTGGCTTGCCTGGCGCTCGGCCTTGCCGGGCCTGCCGCTGCCGACGAGCCGCCGGGCGGCGTGCCGTTGCCGCAGCAGAACTGCCAACGCGAATGCCTCGAAGGCACCATGAACAAGTACCTGCAGGCGATGGTCGACCAGAAGGTCAACGACGGCCTGTTCGCCCGAGACGTCAGGTTCACCGAGAACGGGGTGCAGCTGCCTCTCGGCAACGAAGGGCTGTGGGCCACCGCGACGGGGCTCGGCAACTACAGGTTCTACGTGCCCGACGTGGAGACGCAGCAGGTCACCTTCATGGGAACGATGATGGAAGAGGGCCGCGCTCGCTCGACTGGCCCGGCCAGTCCGCCCGACCCGGTCGGCATCGACGTGCGCCTCAAGATCGACGACGAGGGCAAGATCAGCGAAGTCGAACAGATCGTCGCCCGGCCCGACCGACCGCTCGGTCCGGCTCCCGCGACACCCGCCAGCGGCTTCGGCGCGACCGGGGCCAACGTCGAAAAGATGGGCAGCCCGCACCCGATCTTCCTCGAGACCGTGCCCGAGAACGAGCGGATGAGCCGCGCCGACCTTATCGCCGTTGCCAACCAGTACTTCGAGGCGATGCAGCGCAACGACGGCAAGGGCTATTACCCCTTCACCGACGACTGCCTGCGGCACGAGAACGGCATGATCAGCGCCGGCCCTCCGGGAACGGTGGGCATGACCGGCAATCCGGTGATGACCTGCAAGGGCCAGTTCGAAACCAGCCTGCTTGGCGTCGTCACCGGCATCCGCGACCGCCGTTTCGTCGCAGTCGACCGTGAGCGCGGGCTGGTCTTTGCCTTCGGCGCCTTCGACCATCGTTCGATCAACTGGACCTGGGAAATTGGAGAAATCTTCAAGATCGAGAAGAACCAGATCCGCCGCATCGAGGCGATCTTCATCCGGGGCCCTTATGGGGTCTGCTCGGGATGGGGCACCTACGAACAGTGCCGCAGCGAGGAAATCCAGGACGTCAGGTAAGCTGTCATATTCATCGTCATGCTGAACACGTTTCAGTATCCATTGCGCCCAACCGGACAACCTTCGCGGGAGGAGAGATGGACCCTGAACAAAGTTAAGGGTGACGAAGAGGGAGAAGAGACATGAGGATTACCACCACCATCGCCGCCGCCCTGCTCGCGGCCACCATCGCCACCCCCGCCCTCGCGCAGAACGGCCCGCCGCCGAGCCCGTACACCCCGCGCGTCGACAAGCCGACCTGCACGATGGACGAGCTCAAGGCCGCGACCAGCGCCTATGTCGAAGGGCAGAAGACGGGTTCGCTTGGCGGCCTGCCGCTGCATGAAAAGGCCGAATACCTGCAGGACATGAAGACCATCCCGGACGCCGAGGGGATGTGGAACACCGCGCTCAAAGTCGACCACGCAATGAGCTTTCACGACCCGGTGCGCTGCAAGACCTTCAGTGAGGTCATCGTTACCGGTCCGACTCCTTATGTCATCGGCACCCGGCTCTACATGGACAAGGGCAAAGTGATCCGGGTCGACAGCCTGGTGACCACCACCGGCCACTGGTTGTTCAATGCCAACGCCTACCTCAAGTATTCGAAGGCCGAGAACTGGGAACCGCTGATGAAGTACCAGGGTACTTCGGCAGCAGAAATGATCCGTGGGGCGAACGCCTACCTCGACGCCTTTTCCGACAAGTTTACCGACATCCCCTGGGGCCAGCCCTGCGCACGGCTCGAAGGCGGGGCCTACACCAACCGCGAAGGCCGCGCGGACGCCAGCTGCGAGGTCGGTATCCCGGCGGGAGTGCTATACATCGTCAACCGCGACTACCTGATCGATCCCGAAAAGGGCGTGATCAACGTATTCTGCCGCTTCGGCAACTCTGCCACTGGCGGCCCGGATTCCCACACTTTCCGCTTTATCGACGGGAAGATCCGACTGGCCCACACGCTCAATCCGATTCCGGGCCCACAGGCCAACGACGAAGGCGGCTTCGACCGCCCCGGTGCGGATCCCAATGCCTGATTGGGCGCAAACCTCCCCATCGACCAGCGATGGGGAGGCTGCAACCCGCTGGGTAGGTGGTGGGGCGTACCAATGCGCCCCCGCTCCCTCCGTCCGGCGGACGGCCCGCATTGCAGGACAATAAGGAGAAAATGAGGCGCGAGATTCTTCGTGCTGTGGACAACAAGGCGTGAGATACGGTGCTCGCGGGCCGCTGCTCCGGGAGATGGGGCCATGATTCGTCGTAAATATTTCGTCGTTTCGATTGCCGTTCTCACTTTCGCCGCCGGAGGTGCCGCTCTGTCGCAGCAGGCCAGCCCGCCGATCGCGCGCTACACCATCGATGCCGGGACCACCTCGGGCATGGCAGCGATGAGCCAGGGCGGCAGCGCCAATGTCCTCGCCATGATGCGCGGTGGCGGCGGCGGCCAGGCCGCGCACGAGCTTCACTTGCACCTCGGATCGAGCCGCGACCCCAGTGGAGCGGCTGAGGGCGATCACTTCATGCCGACCGGAGCGGGACTTGGCACCTCGGTACCGCTGACCACCCCGGTCACCGTGTCCTCCCCGAAGCAAGCTCCCGGCGAAATGCCGCAGGGGCAGATGCCGAAGGGCCGCCTGCTGCTCTACTGGGGCTGCGGCGAACATGCCGGTCCCGGCCAGCCGGTGGTCATAGATTTCTCGAAGCTGGCGCAGGGGCAAATACCGCCCGGCCTCTATATGCAAGGGACCGACCTGCCGGAAGCCTGGAGCGTCACACGGCAGAACAGCAAGACCTTTGGCGAATGGCCCAACACTAAGGACAGCCGGGCGATCCCGGCCAATTCCTCGCTGCTCGGCCCGCACACGATCAAGAGCAGCTACGCGCCCGACATCAACTTCACGCTGGCCGACGACTTCATGCCGCCGCTCAACGCCCGTTCAAGCGACATGGCGAGCGGGGCGATCAACCTGGCATGGGACGCGCTGCCCAAGGCCACCGGCTATTATGCCTGGGCGATCGGCGCGAACATGGATTCGAGCGGGCAGTCCCGCGACATGGTCTGGTGGACCTCCGCCACGAAACAGCAGTTCGGCGGCTCGCTGGCCGATTGGCTTTCGCCCGCCGCGGTCAGCCGCCTGATCGCCGCCGGCACTGTGCTCGACCCGAGCCGCACGAGTTGCGCGATTCCGGCCGAGGTCCGGCAGGCAGCGCAGATGCCGATGATCCAGCTCTATGCCTATGGTCCGCAGGCGGACTTCGCCTACCCGCCGCGCCCGACCGATTCGAAGTTAGCGTGGAAGCCCGACTGGATCGCCCGCGTGCGCTTCCGCGCCAGCACCACGGTGATGCACGGCATGCCGGCGATGGGTGGCTTCTCGGCGCAGGAGGACGGCAGCGGCACGGACGGCGAAGGCAGCTCCAGCCAGGCGCCGTCCACTCCCGTCCTGCCGCCCTGCCCCAAGGGCCTGAAAGGCATGGCGATGCGCGCCGCAAAGTTGTGTTACTGAAGCACAGTTAGCCGCCGGGTAACCACGGCCCTATCGCCGGAGTTAACTGGACCCTGTCAGTTTCGCGCCATGACAAAGGGGAAGCGCGCAAAACTGGTCCAGTCCGGACCGCGGGATCGTACGGCCAAGCGGGGGCTTGTGGCGATACCCGCACGCTGCACGATCGGCGAGCGCGCGGAGGAGGAGGTGCTGGTCACCGACCTCGGCCAGTTTGGCTGCCGCATGCACACCGGCGCGGTCGGGGTAACAAAGACCGAGACGCTGATCCTGAACCTCGCTGGCTGCGCGCCGATCCAGGGCTCGCTCAAGTGGGCCAAGGGCGGCGCCCTCGGCGTCCGCTTCGCCTCGCCCATCGCCGAGGACCTTCTCGAAACGCTGTGCTCCAAACAATCGGCGCGCAACGTCGTGCCGATCCGCGGTTAGGCCAACCGCACGCTTACCCGCACATCCGTCCGGCACAGGGCGTGGAGGAAACAGGTCTGCTCGCCCACGTCGAGCGCGGCGCGGGCGAAGGTGTCGTCGTCACTGCTTTCGAGGAACACGTGGGTTTCGACCGGGTCGGCCCTGCCCGCCTGCCCGGTGCCGCCGGTCGCGCCGCCGGGTGACATGTGGAGGTCCTGCACGATCCGGTAGGCGGCGAGGTCCTTGCAGGCGATCTTCGCGTAACGGCCTAGCTGGGTCATGAAGCAGAAGCCGATCCCAGCGGCGACATAGCATGCAGCGTCGGGCGCACGGCCCTGCTCGTCGCAGAGGTAGGTGAAGATCGAGCCGTGCGGATTGAACAGGCGCTGTTCGACCTGCTTCACTCCGTCCTCGCGCAAGGTGCAGGCGACCTGGACGTGCAGGGTGCGGTCCTGCTCTTCGGCGAGGCTAGAACCTTGCGAGGAAGTCGCCTCCTCGGTCTTGGGGCTCATCCCGCCGCGCACGATCAGGTCCGACCAGTCGCCCGGGGCGGGCGCGAGGCCATCGAGGTCGGCGGCAAGATCGGGCGGGGCATCGCCCGGCACCGGCTTTGCCTTTTCCGGGGCCGCCGCTTCGCCGTTGTGGGTCAGCGTGAACAGGCTCTCCATCGCCCCCCGCAACAAGCCGTGCACCGGCGCGGCGGCGACAGCATCGCATACCAAGGCATTGAGGGTGTCGCGGTCGGCAGAGGAGACGATCCGCGCCTCCAGCTTCACGTCCTTGGCCCCGCCGGTCATCGTCCCGCGCAGCGCCGAGCCCTTCATCGTGTAGTAGTTGTCCTGCACCAGCTCGAGCCGGTCGATCGCGATGCCGCGCTGTTCGGCGAGCGCCACGATCTCGTCAAAGAACATGGCCACCATGCCGGTCGAGAGGAACGACAGCGGACACGGCGCCTCATCCGCACCGTCGAGGTAGGCACCCTCGTCCGACACCAGCCGCCACGCCTTGCTGCCGGTGCTGGAAATAACCAGCGCCTCCTTTTGCATCGCCGACAGCGAGCGCCCGGCGAAGCGCACCGAGATGCCGAGACGGGGTCGCGGCGCTTCGAACCGAGGGGTCTCGACCGGAAAGAAGCGCGGGCGCGCATCGGCGCCGAGGATGTTGTCCCCTGCCATCACGCTGCCGAGATGTGGAACACGCGCTCCGCGTTGCCGTGGCACAGCGCGTGGCGTTCGGCGTCGGTGCAGGCGAAATCCTCTATGAATTTCACCGCCGGTTCCATCGGCTGGTAGGGGTAGTCGATCGCCCACAGCACGTTCTCGACCCCAAGCTTGTCGATCGAATAGCGCAGCGCCAGCGGGTCCTCGACGCCGCTAGTGGTGATGACGAAGTTGTCGTGGAAGTACTCCGCCATGGAGCGCTTGGTCTTCTTCGAGCGACCGGCGAGCTGCGCGCGGCTGTTCATGAAGTTGAGCCGCCAGAGCCAGAACGGCACCGCCTCGCCCATGTGGCCGATGCATATCTTGAGGTTGGGGAATTCGTCGAACACCCCGCCGGCCATCATCCGCACCGCATGGGTGCCGACTTCCATGCCGTAACCCCACATCGCGCTGTCCATGCCGTAGTCCTGCAGCGGCCCCTTGAAGCCGTAGGATGCGGCGCGCGGGTGGATGTAGATGCACCGGCCCATCGCCTCGGCGGCTTCGAGGATCGGCCAGAACTTGGGATCGTCGAGATACTCGTCGTAGGTGTGGCTGTTGATCATGAAGCCATTGAGGCCGAGCTCGTTGATTGCCCGCTCCATCTCCTTCGCCGCGCGCTTGGGGCTGTGCGGAGCGAAGCTGGCGAGTCCGGCGAAGCGGGTCGGGTACTTGCGGCACAGCGCGGCAAGCCGGTCATTGGCGACGATTGCCAGCTCCATCGCAGTATCGGCGTCGAACATCTGCACGCCCGGCGCGGTCAGCGCCATCAGGTGCATGTCGATGCCGAGTTCATCCATCTGGCGCAGGCGTGCCTGCTCGGCGTCGAGTAGTCCGTCGAGGAAATTGACCCCGGCATATTGCGCACCGCCTCCTTCCTGGTCGTAGATGCCCTTGACCAGCAGCTTGTCGAGGCTTTGCGAAGGACCATTGGAGACCTTCTTCAGCTCGGCGGCGACCTCGGGAATGCTCCACGCTTCCTCGGTGGCAATCAGGCGGACCTTACCGGACATGAACTCTCTCCGAATCTTTTTGACTTTGTCCCGAAGGTAGCCAGCGGGACGACCCTAGGCCAGCGCCGATTCCGCCTATTCGTAGTGCACAAACGAGCCGAGCCAGAACACGAAGTCGCTCCACCACGCGGTGGTCGAGATCGGGAAATTAAGCAGTTCGAGCCCGACGATGATCCCCGCCCCGGTCCAGGTCGCACGGCTGATGCGACCGAGCGTGCGCCGCTCGTGCCAGAGGCACGCGGCGATGAAGGCGTCCATCGTCAGGTAAGTCTCGATGAAGGTGAAGTGCTGGATGCCGAGCCCCTGCATGTAGACCCGGTTGATCCCGGGCATGAGAATGCCGGTGGTGGCGATGACCATCAGGTTGCGGTGCATTTCGGGCCGCTTTACGGCGCGGATCGCCATGGCAAAGACGATCCCGAAGCTCGGCGGCGCGGTCACGTTGAGCCAGAACACAGAGGGCCCGACGCCCTGAAGCTTCGTGATGGAAGCGGCGGCGAGCATGATGAACACGCCCATCGTTACCGCGAAAGTCGCCACGGCAACGCCGAGCATGCCGAGCGAGCGGTGCAGCTTCACGTTCTTCGCGTTGATGAGCGAAGCCTGCGTCACCAGCAGCAGGATCCAGCTGAAAAAGGCCGCTCCGTGGAGATGGACGATCGGCGAATCCGGCGGCCGGGTCCCGACGATTTCGGGGACGATGTAGGTGATACCGAAGCCGATGAAGACGTAGGCTGCCATGGCCAACACCAGCACGAGGTGGAAGCTCGGCCGCCAGCCGGCTTTCGCACCTGCCCCAGTCACGCTCGCCATTAGTGTTGCTCCTCGCGGTGTTCGTCCGACCAGCGCAACCGCAGCGGCGGCTCGCGTCCGCTGACTGGATTGGCATAATCGAAGCCAAGTGTTTCGGATTCGGGATAGGGCGCGAAGGCCGGACCGCGCAGAGGGGCGTCGGGATGGAATGAGGCGATGACCTCGGCGCTCGGACCGAAGCGGCTGCTGGCGCCGGGGACAATGCCTGTCCAGCCGGTCTTGTAATCGGCCAGCCAGGTGTAATCGAGGTCCATCCCGGCGATCTTCCAGACGCCGTCCTCCTTGATCACCTGGTTTTCGTAGATCCCGCCGATCCAGCTCCCCGGTCCGCTCGCCGAGCTGTTGAATTGCATGAGCCGCTCGCGGATGAAGGCGCGGCTGCCGTCGCCCTCAACGGTTACAACTGGTTGGGTCTTCATGTGGATCGCCTGGAAGGCGTCGTTCGGTCCGCCCTCGCCGTAGCGCTGGACCATGCTGGCGCGGACATGATCGCGGCCGATGAAGGTGCCGATATACGACAGCTCCTTCCAGCCGTCGCGGGCGAACAGGTCGGAGGTGTGGTCCCATGCGAACTGGTCGATGTAGTAGCCGTAGGCGTTCGAGACGTTTTCCGCTCCGTCCCATGACTCGGCCATCGCCAGCGCGTTGGCGGTAACCTCCAGCGGTTTGCGTTCCCCGCGTGCGGGGTAGACTACGCCGCTGCCGAGCATCTGCATGTGAAACGCATGTTCGGGGTAAGCAGTGTCGACCGGCTGCGGCTCGCCGTCGAAGGTCACGCCCTCGCCCGGCGGCAGAGCTGCGGGCAGCGGTTGCGCCCAGCCGTGCTTGTAGGTCGAGCGCATGACCGGGCGGCGATGGAGCATGGCGATGCGCCACTTGCCGTCGTCACCGCGGGTCAGGAGGAAGGTGTTGACCGCCACCGACCAATACCCTTCGCCGCCATGCTGGCCGGTCATGCCGAGCTCAGTCGTACGGACCAGCGCGGTAGCGCCGTCATCGGAAATGCTCACCTCCGGCATCAGCTGCGGGCGGTCGTTGAGCTCACCCGGATCGAGTCCCGGCGCTCCGAAACGGGCGAGGAACTTGCGCACCCCGGCATGGCCGCTGAAAGTCCCCTGTCCGGCCACATCGATCGTCGCGTCGGGCGCGAACAGGTCGACAATGTCGTCGTACATGCCTCGGTCGAGGTAGAATCCGAACTGGTCGGCGCGGTTCTGCGCCATGCCAAGACGCAGCAGCAGTGTCGCCTCGCTGGCCAGGTCCTCGCCAAGGCGCGGTTCGGCGGCCCGGCGCTCGGGCAGGATTACCCCGGCCTCGTCGGGTGAGTAGTGGTAGGGCGCGCGTTCGAGCGTCGTCGCGTCGTGCCCGAAGCCGGGGTCGTAGGGACCGGAAAGCTGCAGGTACGGGCGGATGTGGGCGATGCGCCAGCCCTCGCCGGTCTTGCGGTATTCGATCACGTCGGTGGTGCCGATCCAGTCGGCCGACTTGCCCGCCTCGGCGAGCAGCGCGATGTGGTGCCAGCGACCGGTCGCACGCTGACCGTCGGGCGAAAGCGTAATCACCGGGCTGACGTAGAGCCAGACATTCAGCCGGCCGGCTGCCACTCCGTCGGCCCCTTGCCCCATCCGTTCGCGCAGCCAGTCGTCGAGCGCGTCGCGGCCGACCGCATTGCCGCCCGGCAGGACCATCTCGACATCGTCCGTGCCGAGCGCGGCCATCGCCTTCCAGTCGCCGGCCATGGCGTAATAGCCCCACTCGGCTTGCAGCCGTTTGATCTCGCGGATCGAGCGCAGGTCTTCTACCTGCGCCGTCTCGCGCGCGGTGTCCTGCGCCGCGGCAGGCGTGGCGGCGAGCAGCGCGAGGGGCAGGATGAACCGGCGGATCATTCGACGATCTCCAAGGCAAGCGCCTCTTCATAGACGCTCGTATCGATCAGCCTGGCAAGGTCTACCCGGCTCCGCGCGGGGCGCTCCGCCTGCGCGGCGAGCCATTTCTCTTCGGCTTCGAGCACGTCGAGCAGGTCCGGGGGGAAGCCCGGCGCGAAGCGGTGGTGTTTCCACGAATCATCGACGTCCTGCGGGTCGAACCCGCCGGCCTCAGTTACGAGCGCCTTGGCCCGCGCGGGATCGGAGTTGAGGGCCGCGCTGGCGTCGATGATTGCGCGAATGAAGCGTATGATACGTCGCCGAACAGACGGTTCGGCGAGCTTTTCGGCCGTCGTGTTCAGGTTGAACAGCTCGCGATAGACCCCCTCGCCGCCAAACTTGACGAGGTCATCGCCCAAAATTTGCGCTGCGTTCTCGCTTTCCGGCTCCCAGATCACCACCGCGTCGACTTCGCCTTTCGCCAGCGCCTCGGTCATTCCGGAGAGCGGGACGATCGGCTTCGCCTCGATATCGGCCATAGAAAGCCCTTCGCGTCCGAGCATCAGCTGGAGGAAATAGCCCGAACTGGTCTGCGGGATCACCGCTACCGCCTTGCCCTTGAGGTCGGCGACGCGCGTAATGCTGGCGGAGCGCCGCGCCACGACGCGATAGAGCCCTTCGCTCACGCCGAGCACGATGCGCAGGTTGGGATGGCGAACCGAATAGCGCAGGAGTTGGGTTTCTGCGTTGGTCGCAAGGTCCGCCTCGCCCTCCTCGCCAAAGCCCGGCACCGGCGGCTCACCGACCAGGTTGGCGAGGCTGCCCATCCGTACCGCGGCTTCGCCATCGAAATAGGCATCCGCGGCGAGGAGCACCGGAGCGATCTCGAAGGTCTGCTTGTTGCCGTAGACAGCCAGCGGCTCCTCCGCGCGCGAGGCACAGGTCCAGCCCGCAAGCAGCCCGGCAGCACCGATGACCAGGAGGCTCCGCACCGATTCCCTCTCCCCTCGCCAGCAGCGTAGCGGCTGGCGACGATGCGGCAACAGGGTTCGTGGCCCTACCCCAATTGCGAGGGGGTGAAGCCGAAATGCTTGCGGAAGGCGGCGATGAAGGCGCTGGTCCCGGCGTAGCCTGCCGCCAACCCCGCCTCGGTGACCGAGCGGCCTGCCCCAAGCTCGGTCGCGCCATGCAGCAGGCGCAGGCGCTGGCGCCACTGCGCGAAGGGCATTCCCGTCTCGGAAAGGAACAGCCGCTGGATGGTGCGCGCGCTGGCCCCTGCGGCGCGGGCGAGTTCAGAGAGTGAGGCCGGAGAGGCAGGATCGTCGCGCAGGATCGTCGCGAGCCGCACGGCGCGCGGGTCGCTGGGCATCGGCAATTGCAGCGGCAGCGTGCGTGCTTCGGCGATCCGGTCGATCGCCACCTGCGCGAGACGCATGCCCGCCTTGTCCTCCCATGCGACCGGGGCACGCTCAACCAGATCGAGCACCAGCTCGCGCAGCAGCGGGGTGACGTCGAGCGCGCAGCATTCGCCGGGAAGGTCGCTCACCATTTCCTGCGGGAAGTAGAGCGTGCGCATTGCAAAGTCGCCGAGTCCATGAATCTCGTGCTCCGCACCGACCGGCACCCAAACGGCGCGCGCCGGAGGAACGATCCAGAACATGCCCCCGGCACGCACCCGCATCACGCCCGAACCCGCATAGATCAGCTGGCCCCAGTGATGGCGGTGGGGAGCGATGTGGAAGCCGCCGTAATAGGTCGCGGCGAGGCAGCGGATGGCGATGTCCATGACTGGCCGCGTCTAGCGCGCCTGGTCGAGGTAGAACTCGTTGCTGTCGGGATCCACGAACATCGCCATGTAGCCGCCCCACGGCATCTTGCCCGGCCCCATTGTGAACCGGACCCCCTTGGCGGCGAGCTCGGCGTGAGCGGCATCGAGGTCGGGGACCATGAAGCCGATGCCGGTATTCCGGTCGCCTGTGCCGTGAACTTCCTCTGCGCCCTCGGCGAGCGAGAACAGCATGTCGCCGACCTGAAACTGGGCGAAATGCATCTCAGGCTCGCTGAACAGGAATTGGAAGCCCATCGTGTCGCGATAGAACGCGACCGCGGCTTCGAGCGACTTCACACCGACAATGACGTAACCGATCCGGCATTCCATGGCGGGTCTCCCACAAAGACGCGCGAGGATATATCGGCGGCACGAGGCGCGCTATCGCAAGAATGGCAATTTGTGTCGCGAACGCGCCAAATGCTGCATGCTTGTCGCCGTGCCATGTGAAGCATACCCTCGCGCGATGGCCAAAGCCTTGCCCGCCGCCGAAGACTCCAGCTGGACCAGTGCCGGTCTTGGTAAACGCGAGGCGCTTCGCGAATGGCGCGACTGGGCGGCGAGCACGATCGCCCCGATCGAGGTGCAGGTGTTCGACCAGGACGCCTTTGCCGCGCGGTGGGTCAGCCACGGCATTGGCCAGCTGCGCCTGCTCCACCTCCACGCCCCGGCACAGCGGGTGACGCATACCGGAGCCGACGGCACCAGCGGCCGCGCCGCGCCCTCGATCCAGCTCGTCTACGCCCGCCGCGGCAGCCTCAAGACGCAGATGGGGGGCAAGCGCTTCACGGTCGAGCCGGGTCAGTTCGTGCTGCTCGACAACACGCGCTTCTACCAGATGGAGATGGACGGCGAACACGAGGCAGTTGATCTGATGATGCCACAGGGCTGGCTGGAGAAGTACCTTCCCGATCCCGAGGTCCTGCTCGCCCGTCCGTTCGATTCCTCGCGCGGCTGGGGAGCGCCACTTGGCGCCCTGCTCGAGGCGATGCTCGGCAACCTCGACGAAGCGCCGCTGCCGCGCCCGCTGATTGCGGAACAGGTCGGCCACCTGCTCGGCCTCGCAACGGGCTTTCCGGACACACCCGACGCGCTTCCCCGGGGCAGCCGCCACCGCGGCCAGCTGTCGCGCGAAATCCTGCGCCGGATCGAGAGCGACTACGCCGAGCCCGACCTTTCGCCCGAGGCCGTGGCGGGCAAGCTCGGCATCTCCAAGCGCTACCTGCAGACCCTGCTCGCCGGAAGCGGCACCAGTTTCGTGCAGGAACTCAACGCCACCCGGCTCGACCGGGCGAGCGACCTGCTCGCCGACCCGCGCGCTGCCGGGCTGCCGGTAGCCGAGATCGCCTGGCGCTGCGGCTTCCTCGACGCCGGATATTTCACCCGCCTGTTCCGCAAGCGGTTCGGCATTACCCCGCGCGCCTGGCGCGCCGGGCACGCGCCACAATCCTGACCCCGTGCCGACCGGTTGTCGGCCCGCCAAGCTTGCGTTAGTCTCCCGGCAGGGAATGGGAGAAAATACATATGCGTAGGGTAATCGTTGCCGCCGCGCTGGCCACAATACCTTTCGGGGCGCTGGCACAGGACACTGCCGGGGATTGGGGCTACTTCCAACCGGATGGCGGCACAATGCAGGCCGGGGTGGTTGCAGCGGACGGCTCGCAGCTGATCCTAAAGTGCGACAAGCCGGGCCAGCACAAGGTCTTTGCAGTGCTTGTTTCGACCAGCAATCTCGCGGCTCCGATGTCCGACGACAATTACGAGAGCACGGAAGTCACTTTGCGGATGGATGAGAACGCCCCGTGGACCGACAACTGGCGGCTCAACGGCAATTTCGCGATGGCGGTCGATCAAGGCACCACTCGCTCGCTAACCCGCTTGCTCGAGAAGCTCGACAAGGCCGAAAAGTTCGAGATCCGGCTGCGTCCGCGGCGCAAGTCGGTGATCGTGGTGAACTTCAACACCAAGGGCACGCGCGCGGCGATGGAGCGCGTCTACGAAAGCTGTCAGGACACCGTCCCGTTCGACTGAGCGGGGTCGACACGCCGACCAATAACAAGACAAATTGCCCTGCGCTTTTGTCGTATTTGACTTGCGCACGAATCCTTGCCGCCGGGCCCGGCGTGGGCGTAGTTTCACTGCCACGCGAGGAACCCTGACAGACGCCGGAACGGCGCGCGGGTCCGATTGGAGAGGTTGCCAGACATGACCGACAAGAAGTCCTTCCCCCTGCCCAGCTCGATCGAGGTGGTTCCCGGTACCGAGGCGGCGCAGGCGGCCTACCCGTACTACGCGCAGTTCGTGCCCGAGGATGACGGCAAGTTCTGGTTCTACAACTCGATGCATTTCCCCGAGCCGATGCATCACTTCGACATGATCACCGCCGAGGCGGCCTATGTCGCGCTCGGCGCGTTCAACACCCGAGTCCATGTCCTGCCGACCGCCAAGGGGATCGAGCACCGCGTGATCAACGGGCGGGTTTACATCGGCGGCGTCGCGGTGACCGACCCGGCCGAGATCGAGGAGCGCGTCGGCGAATTCCAGCAGCGCGCGTTCTACTACTACGAGCACTGGGAGGATCTCTACGCCCAGTGGAAGGACAAGATGAAGGCGCTGATTGCCGACGCCCAGGCGCTGCCCAAGCCCGAACTTCCAGCCTACGAACCGCTCGAAACGACCCACACCGGCAAGGGCGTCGCCAGCAACCACGCGCTGCTCGACATCTACCAGAAGCAGGTCGAGGGCTACCACCGCATGTGGCACCACCACTTCGAGTTCCTGCTGCTCGGCTACGGCGCGTACATGACCTTCTTCGACTTCTGCAAGAAGGCCTTCCCGGAGATTTCCGACCAGGCAATCAGCCGCATGGTGGCCGGCATGGAAGCCGAGATCTTCCGCCCCGACGAAGAGGTCAAGCGCCTCGCCCGCCGCGCGGTCGAACTGGGAGTCGACCACCACTTCTCCGACAACATGGACATCGACGCGGTGCTTGCGGAACTCGATGCCGTGGGCAACGCCGGCAAGGAGTGGCTCGGCGAACTCGAGACCAGCCGTAACCCGTGGTTCAATGTCAGTAGCGGCGACGGGTTCTACCACTATCACCGCTCATGGAACGACGACCTTTCGCTGCCGTTCGCCGCGCTCCCTGGCTACATCGAGAAGATCAAGGCCGGGACCAACATCGAGCGCCCGACCGAGCAGCTGATCGCCGAACGCGAGCAGCTCGTTGCCGATTACCGCGACCTGCTCGACAGCGACGAGGACAAGGCGACCTACGACCAGCTGATCGGCCTCGCCCACCGCGTGTTCCCTTACGTCGAGGGACACAAGTTCTACTGCGAGCACTGGTACACCAACCTGTTCTTCAACAAGATCCGCGAGTTCGGCGCGCTGCTCGCCGAACACGGCTTCTTCGGTCCCGGGGGCAAGGAAGACGACGTCTTCCACCTCAACCAGTACGAGCTCGAAAGCGCGATCATCGACCTGATGCTCGCCTGGGGCATCGGAAGCGAACCGCGCGGGCCGAAGCACTGGCCGGCGGTGGTCGCCCAGCGCAAGGCGGCGATCGAGGAATGGGGCAAGCACGGCTGCTCCCCGGCGCTCGGCAACGTGCCCGATGCGATCGACGACCCGGCAATCGTGATGCTCTGGGGCATCACCCGCGACAACCTCGACGCCTGGCTCGACGACGGGAGCGAGAACGACAAGGAACTGAAGGGCTTCGCCGCCTGTTCGGGCGTGGTCGAAGGCGTGGCGCGCGTCGTAAAGTCGGTCGGCGAAATCGGCCGCATCCAGCAGGGCGACATCCTCGTCTGCCAGGTCACCAACCCGACCTGGAGCCCGATCTTCCAGAAGATCGGCGCGGCGGTATCCGACATCGGCGGGTCGATGAGCCACATGGCCATCGTCGCGCGCGAATACGGCCTTCCCGCGGTGGTCGGCACCGGCAAGGCGACGTCGCTGATCAAGGACGGCCAACGCATCCGCGTCGATGGGGGCCGGGGGATCGTGACGATCCTGGAAGAAGCGCCGGTGCTGGAGGACGCGTGATCCGATGAACAGTGCGGTTGCGTGGTTCAAGGACGTCGGTATCGCTGACCGCCCGACGGTGGGCGGCAAAGGCGGCTCGCTGGGTGAACTGACCCAGGCCGGCATCCCGGTACCGCCGGGGTTCGTGGTGACTACGTCGGCATTCGAGAGCTTTCTCGAGGCTATCGAGAAGCACGAGCCTGTGCGCGCGAAGGTCGAGGCGCTCGACCCGAGCGATATGGGCGCGGCGACGAAGCTGTCGGAAGAGCTGCGCCGCCGGGTCGAGGACGAGCGGATGCCCGCCGATGTCGAGCATGCGATCCTCGACGCCCACGAGCAGCTCAGCGGCGGCCATGGACCCGTCGCCGTGCGTTCCAGCGCCACTACCGAGGACGCTGAGGACGCCAGTTTCGCCGGGCTGCAGGACACCTTCCTCTGGGTGCTGAGCGGCCCCGACATGGTGCAGAAGGTACGCGAGTGCTGGGGCAGCCTCTACTCGGTCGAGAGCATGACCTACCGCCGCAAGCAGGGCCTGCCCGAAGAGGGCGTGGCAATGGCCGTGGTGGTGCAGGCGATGGTCGACGCGCGCTGTGCCGGGGTGATGTTCACTCGCTCGCCCACGAGCGGCGACAAGTCGGTCATCACCATCGAGGGCGCGCCGGGTCTCGGCTCGGCAGTGGTCTCGGGCGAAGTCACGCCCGACCGCTGGGTCATGGGCAAGATCACCGGCGAGATTAGCGTGCGCGACATCTCCGACAAGCTCGCGAAACAGGTACCGGCCGACCACGGCGGAGTCGTCGAGGTCGCCAACGAGGGCGACGAGCGCACCGGCCCCTGCCTCAGCGACGACGAGCTGCAGCAGTTGCGTGAAGTGGGCCGCAAGATCGAGCGCCATTACGGCAAGCCTCAGGACATCGAATGGGCTTTCGACAAGGAAGGCAAACTGATGCTGCTGCAAAGCCGCCCCGAAACGGTCTGGGCGATGAAGGATGCCAGCAAGCCGGTGGCAGCGCCGCAGGCCAACCCGCTGAGCCACGTTATGGGTATCTTCGGCGGAGGCAAGCGTTGAGCCTCACCGCTGCCGACATTGCCGAGATCGCCCGGCTGCTCGACGAGTCAAAGTTCTCCAGCCTCAGCCTGGAGATGGGCGGCTTCAAGCTGCGCATCCGCCGCGACGGCGGAGGCTGGGCGGCTGGGCCGGTCCTTGAGGCTGAGCCGCAAGCGGGCGCCCCCTCGGCCGCTCCCGCTCAAGAAGCCCCTTCAGCGGCAGCTTCAGCGCAGGCCGGCGCTGGAGAAGTGGACGTCCCCGCCCCGCTGCTCGGCAACTTCTATTCTGCCCCGCGCCCGGGCGACCCGCCGTTCGTCGAGATTGGCGACACGGTCAGCGAGGACACTACCATCGCCATCATCGAGGTGATGAAGTTGATGAACCCGATCCGCGCGGAAGTTTCCGGCACGGTCGTGGCCATCCTCGCCGAGAACGGCAGCGCGGTCGAAGAGGGCCAGGCTTTGATCCGGGTGAAGGTGGGGTGACGATGCGCAGCCCAGTCATCCAGTCTCGTCACCCTGAACTTGTTTCAGGGTCCATTTCTCCACTCGGAGCGGCATCGCGGACCGAAGAATGGATGCTGAAACAAGTTCAGCATGACGAAATCGGGAGAAGCGTTGATGGCTAACCTCCAGATCGTCGAAACCTCGCTGCGCGACGGCAACCAGTGCCTGTGGGGCGCGCTGGGGATCGATACTGCCAGGACGCTGACCATCGCGCCCGTGATGGAGCGCGCCGGCTATCGCGCGATCGACTTCACCACCAGCACGCACATGGGCGTGGCGGTGCGCTACAAGCAGCAGGACCCGTGGGAGCGGATCCGCGAGATGGCGCGCATCTGCCGCACCACCCCGCTGCAGTTCCTCTCGACCGGCTTCCGCTTTATCGCCTGGGAGACCGCCAGTCCCGAGTTCATGGAGCTGGCCTTCCGCACTTTGGCGACCAACGGCATCCGCCGCTTTGCGCTCGCCGACCCGAACAACGATGCCGTGAGCAACGTCGAGGTTGCAAAGCTCGTCAAACGCGCGGGCGGCGAGCAGGTCATCGGCGCGCTGGTCTTCACCTTGTCGCCGATCCACGACGATGCCCACTATGCCGAGGCGGCGCGGATCATGGCCGCCAGCCCGGACATCGGCTCGCTCTACATCAAGGATCCGGGCGGGCTGCTCTCGGCCAAGCGGGCGAGCACGCTGATCCCGGCGATCATGGCCCAGATCGGCGACAAGCCGCTCGAACTGCACAACCACTGCACCACCGGACTTGCCGAACCGTCGTGCCTCGAAGCTGCCGATCTCGGCGTAGCCGCGGTGCAATGCGCCAGCGGCGGTGCGGCGGACGGGACCAGCAACCCGCCGATCATGCGCATGATCGCCAACCTCAAGGCTATGGGCCACAGCGTCGATATCGACGAGGAGGCGGCGCAGGAGGTCGCGGACTACTTCACCGCAATGGCCGAGGCGGAAGGCTTGCCGACCGGGCGCCCGATGCACTTCGACGCCGCATACCTGCGGCACCAGTTGCCCGGCGGCATGGTCGGCACGATGCGACGCCACCTTGCCGACCACGGGGTGCCCGAGCTCGAGAGCAAGGTCATCGACGAGATGGGCCATGTGCGTGAGGAGCTCGGCTGGCCGATCGTCATGACCCCGTTCGCGCAGATGTTGCAGACGCAGGCCATGCTCAACGTCACCGGCAAGGAACGCTACGGCGTGATACCCGACGAGATCATCCGCTACGCGCTCGGCCGCTTCGGCAGGCCCAATGTGCCGATCGCGCCCGAGGTCATGGACAGGATCATGGCCAACCCGCGCACGAAGGAACTCGAAGCCGAACCCGGCATGGCCGAGCTTTCCGACCTCAGGAAGCGTATCGGCACGAACCTCTCCGACGAGGAATTCCTGCTGCGCGCGACAATGCCCGCCAACCTCGTCGACGCAATGCAGAAGGCCGGCCCCGCGCCGCGCGAATACGATCCCTCGAGCGTCGCGGTGATGAACCTGCTGCGCGACGTGCTCAGGCGCGCCGACATCGACGGGATCGGCATCGAAAAGGAAGACTTCAAACTGGAACTGGAGGCCTAGTGGCTCTGCCCTCCTCGTCATTGCGAGGAGGCGAAGCCGACGCGGCAATCCAGGGCTGCGCAAAACCGCACTGGATTGCTTCCCCCGGCACAAGGCCGGGGTCACAACGACGAAAGATTGAATGTGATTGAATTGCCCGCAGCCCCACCCAAGGGCTTCATGTTCGACCTCGACGGCACGCTGATCCTCAGCGACCGCAAGCTCGGCGGCTACACAGTCATCCCCGGCGCGGTCGAGGTGCTGGAGGAACTCGAACGCCGGGGTGTGCCGTTCCTCGCGCTGACCAACGGCAGCGCCTATGCCGCCTCGGTTCAGGGCCCTAAGCTGCGCGGGGTCGGCCTGCCGATCCGCGACGAAAGGCTGCACACCCCCAACTCGGTCGCCGCCAAGGTCTTCCGAGACAACGGTTACGCCAGCGTCCTGGTGCTCGGCACCGACGGCGTGATCGAGGCGCTCGAAGGGTTCGGCATCTCCTGCTGCCGACCCGGCGAGGAAGCCGCGAAGCAGGCCGACGCGGTCTACACCGCCTGGCACCCGGGCTGTAACATGGACGATATCCACGCCGCCGCCGGGCGAGTGCTAGACGGCGCGGCCTTCTACACTGCCAGCGACGTGCCGTTCTTCGCCACCAAGGACGGCCCCGCCTTCGGCTATTCCTGCGCGATCAACGGCGCGGTGGCGCGGGTCACGGGGGTCGAGCCGCAGGTCACCGGCAAGCCCTCGCAACTGGCGATGGATTTCCTCGCCGCCGAACTGGGCCTCGCCGCGCACGAGATCGCGGTGATCGGCGACGACCCCAAGGTCGAGACCGAAATGGCCCGCGGCGGCGGGGCGATCGGCGTCGGCGTGACCAGCGGCACGACCAGCGCGGAAAAGTGGCACGAGCAGCCGCACGAACGCGCGCCCGACTTCGTCATCCCCAGCGTCGCCGCGTTGCTTTCGGACGGCTGGCTCGGCTAGCGCACGATGCCCGCGCCGCGCGGGTAGAGCGGGTCCTTGCTGTCGTCGGGCGCCGCCGGGTCCTGCGCCTCGACCGCCGCCATCGAGCGCGGCAGTTCGAATGGCAGGCGGCCCTTGGCATTGACCTTGCCGGTGAGCACATCGAGAACCGCAGCGTCGCTCGCCCCGAAATTGGCGAGAATGACATCGGTCAGCGGTTCGACGCTTGTCAAGACAGCCGGACGGTCGAGGAACAACGCAAGCACGGTTGGAACGTTCGGTTTCGCCTTTTGAAGCGCTTCATACGCATCATCGCCAGGCCGGAAATCGAGCCGGCCCTCGTGATATAGCCGCCCGAAGAAGTTGTTGGGATGGAGCATTTCCGACGGAGTGCCCGCGCGGACAATGGCCACGTCGGCCTCGGCCGGGTCGTCGACCACCACAAGGCCCGCCTCACGCGCCGCCTCGGCGCTCATACCGGAGAGCCAGACTCTCGCCCCGGGCTTGAGCGGCAGCGCATCGTTGTCCTTGAGCAGCACCTGCGCCTCGCGCTGGATTCGGGCAGCGAGCGCAAAGTCCTCCACGCTGCCCGCCGCGGCCTGCGCCTTGGCCGGATCGACATAGGGGTTTTCGAAAAGGCCAAGGCGGAACTTGGGCAACATGACGCGCATCACCGACTGGTCGAGGCGCGTTTCGGACACTTCGCCATCCGCTACCGCGGCCAGCAGCGGCTCGACATCGTCCGTCCCGCCGAACTGGTCGAGTCCGGCATTGAGTCCCTTCACATAGCGCTGCCGGACAGTCAGGTCCTCGACGCCCCAAGCAGTCGATATGTCCTGCGGTTGCTGAGGCGCTTCTCTCGTCGGCGCCCGGCAGCGTTCGTTGCAGTCGCGGGTGATCGCCCAGTCGGACAGGACGATGCCGTCGTACCCCATCTTCCCGCGCAGCAGCCCGTCGATCAGCTGCTTGCTGAACCCCGGGCCGACAGCCTCGAGCGGCTCGCCGTCGAGCGTGGTTTCGGTCATGATCGGGTACGCCGGCATGACCCCAGCCGAATTCGCCGCCAGCGCCCCCTGAAACGCCTCGACATGAAGCGGCAGGTACTTGCCAGGGCGCGCGAAGCGACCGTACCAGTTGTGCGCGTCGAACCCTTCCGGCTGTGCACCATAGCCGACCCAGTGCTTGACCACGGTCATCACACCGTCCCGGGCCAGCCCGTGGCCGCCGCCCTGGAATCCTTCGACGTAGGCCGCGCCCAGCCGGTTGGTCAGCGCGACATCGCTGCCAAAGGTTCCGCTGCCCCGCGCCCAGCGCGGCTCAGTTGCAAGGTCGAGTTGTGGGGAGAGCGCCATGTGGATGCCCAGCGCGCGATATTCGCGTGCGGCAATCTCGCCGAAACGACTCACGAGGTCCTCGTCCGCCAGCGCTCCGAAGCCGAGCAACTCGGGCCACTGCGTGTTGCCGCTCGCCTCGGCTGAGGCGCCGAGCACGTATTGGAAGTGGTTGCGCGGGTCCGTGCTGATGGTGACCGGGATCCCAAGCCGCGAGCCTTCGGCCAGTTCCTGCACCGCGTTGTCCTGCTCGGCGAGACCTGCCGGCGGCAGCGACAATCGGGTGATGAAGCTGGTGACGTGCTTCGTGTTCACCAGCTCGCCGAGGGCATCCATGTCGTAAGAAGCCGCAGCGCCGAGCTGCCCGCCTTGTCCCGGCAAAGTCGAATGCATCAGCGTGCCGACTTTTTCCGCCACGGTCATGCGCGAAACGAGATCGCGTGCACGGGCCAGGTCGTCGAGGCGCCAGTCCTCGTAGGGATCGAGCACACTATTCGCATTGAGGTCGCGGAACTCTTCCCCGTCGATTCGCAGCACCGGCTTCACCCGCGCCTCGACCGGTGTTTGGGGCGCCGTGGCGCTCAGTCCGGGTGCGCATGCACCCGTGAGCAAGGCAGCCAGAACTGCGCTGCCAAAGGCAATGGTCGAAACGCTTTTGTGCATGATGGACAGTGTCTCCCGGGCGCACATTGCCGCTTGTCGAACGGGAATCAACAGCGTCACCATTTGGCCACAGCTAGCTGGGTTCAGCTGCACACCACTTGACGATGTGAACGTTATCAAATACGAGAACGTTCACAAATGGTAATCCGGCAGACGAACTGCCTGGAATTGGGAGGAGAATCAGGATGAACCTGAGGCGCAGCCAGACGCTTGCAAAGTTTATGGTCGGAGCATCCGTCGTGGCGATGGGGGCTACCGGCCATGTCGCTTATGCACAGGACGATACCGACACCGAACAGTCGAGCAATGCGACCGACAGCGACAATGAAATCGTCGTCACCGGCATCCGGGCCAGCTTGCAGCAAGCGATGAACATCAAGCGCGATGCGCAGGGTGTTGTCGACGCGATCTCCGCCGAAGACATCGGCAAGTTCCCCGACACGAACCTCGCCGAATCGCTCCAGCGCATTACCGGCGTGTCGATCGATCGCCAGAACGGCGAAGGCTCCAAGGTCACCGTCCGCGGCTTCGGCCCCGACTTCAACCTCGTGCTCCTGAACGGCCGTCAGATGCCCGCCTCGGGTCTCGGTTCGTGCTGCGAGGCACCGGCCTCACGCAGCTTCGATTTCGCCAACCTCGCTTCCGAAGGCATCGCCGGAGTCGAGGTCTATAAGTCCGGCCGCGTTTCACTGCCGACCGGCGGCATCGGCTCGACGATCAACATCAAGCTCCCCATGCCGCTCGATCGTCCGGGCCTGCAGGGCAGCTTCAGCGCCAAGGCCGTGTACGACACCGGCCTCTTCTCGGGCACCGACATCACGCCGGAAGTCTCGGGCATCATCAGCAAGACCTTCGCCGACGACACGCTGGGCGTGCTCGTCGCCGGATCGTACCAGAAGCGCAAGGCGAGCCTGGCGCAGTTCAACGCCGGCTGGCGCGAAGGCTACCTCGGCAGCGACAGCTCGAGCTGGGGCTCGCTGCCGGCCGACGCCAACGACTGGCGCGGCTTCCGGGTAGAGAACCACCCCGGTCCGAACGACACCTACCAGACGACCCAGAACGCCGGGTACGATTTCACCGACATCGATCGTGAGCGCTTCAACGGCCAGGCCGTGTTGCAATGGCGTCCGTCGGACGACCTTGCGGTAGCGATCGACTACGAATTCTCGCAGAACACGCTGAAGGCCCGCACCAGCAGCATCGGCGTGTGGTTCAACCACGCATCGACCTCGAGCAGCTGGACCGACGGCCCCGCGGCCGGCCCGAATTTCTATGCCGAGGACTTCGGTCCGGGCAAGGACCTCGCGGTCACCGGCGCGATCGCGGCCAATCGCAACATCAACAACTCGATCGGTGGCAACATCCAGTGGGACGGCTTCAGCGGTCTCCATCTTGAAATCGACGGGCACCACTCGACCGCCGAGAGCAAGCCGACCACGCCGTATGGCAGCAACATCGCCGTCGGCAGCGCGATCTTCGGGGTGATGAACCAGAGGGTCGACTACACCACCGCAATGCCGGTGATTTCGGTCAACATGTATCCGGGTTCTGAAATCGACGCGTCGAACATCCGCCCGGCAGGCAACGCGTTCCGCAACGCCTACATGAAGGACACGATCGACGAGGTCGCCTTCAAGGGCCGCTTCGACATCGACGAAAGCTTTATCCAGAGCCTCGACTTCGGTGTCGTCGAAACCCGGAACAAGGTCCGTTCGGCGTACGGCTTCATCCAGACCGATTCCTGGGGCGGCACGCTCGGCGCGGCCGATACGCCCGATGACCTCTATACGATGGTCAACCTGCCGCACGACCTTGCCGGCATGGCGGGTTCGCAGTCTTCCTCTATCATTCCGAGCTATTTCCGGGTCAACACCGTCGACCTGATCAACCTGCTCGAAAACGAAGTGAACATCTGCAGCGCCCCGTGGACCGGCTCCGCGATCCCCGGCACTTGCCTGGCCGAATTCCAGGCCGACCGCCGGATCAAGGAAGAAACCACCTCGTTCTACGTCCAGTCGACGCACAAGTTCTACTGGGGCATGGCGCCGATCAACTTCCGCTTCGGCGTCCGCTTCGAGGACACCAGGGTCGTTTCCTCGGCGCTCGTGCCGATCCCGACCGGCACCTCGTGGGTCGGCGACAACGAAATCGCCATCCTTTACGGCGGCGGGTCCGACTTCCAGACCTTGAAGGGTTCGTACGAGAACTTCCTGCCGGCAGCCGACTTCGACATCGAGCCGGTCGACAACCTGATCTTCCGCGCCTCGTACAGCCAGACCATCACGCGGCCCGACTACAACAGCCTGCAGGGTGGGACGACTCTGGCCGCGCCGATCCGCGTCGGCGGAAGCACGGGCGCCAGCGGCAACCCTGGCCTGCTGCCCTACAAGTCGAACAACATCGACCTGTCGGCGGAGTGGTACTACGGTCCGTCGAGCTACGTCTCGGTCGGGTTCTTCAACAAGAACGTGAAGAACTTCATCGCCAACAACACCGTCAAGACCACCGCCTTCGACCTGACCAACCCGGCCATCGGACCGCGAGTGGCCGAGGCGCAAGCAGCGCTCGGAGCGGGGGCCACGACCACCGATATCCGCAACTGGATCAAGGCCAACTACTCGCAGTTCGTCGACGCCGCCTCGGGCGGTATCCTCGGCCAGCCCGACGATCCGTTTGTCGACTTCAACATCACCTCACCGATCAACAGCGACCAGAAAGCGCGGCTGTGGGGCTGGGAATTCGCGGTTCAGCACAGTTTCTGGGAAACCGGCTTCGGTGCAATCCTGAACTACACGATCGTGAACAGCGACACGGCCTATGACAACACGATCCCGGCCTTCACCACGCCGGGGCAGTTCGCGGTCAACGGTGTCAGCGACAGCGCCAACGCGGTGCTGTTCTACGACAAGGACGGCTTGCAGGCCCGCGTTGCCTACAACTGGCGCGACAAATTCCTGTCGGGCTACGGCACCGATCCGTTCTACATCGAGGCCTACGGCCAGGTCGACGTCAGCGCGAGCTATGAGTTCGGCAACGGCTTCTCGGTCTTCGCCGAGGGAATCAACGTGACCAACGAGGATCGCCGCGGTCACATGCGCAACAAGCAGACCGTGTTCTTCGCGGCCCCTGGCTACGCTCGCTACGCGGCGGGTGTGCGCTACACCTTCTGACGCGGGAGGGCCCTCCCTTCTTCCCGCTTGGAACTGGGCCGCACTGCCAACCGCAGTGCGGCCCTCGTTTTTTGTGCAAGTAGCTCGGACGGGCTATGAGTTTGTGAGATGAAACGGCAGATTGGCAGAGTGGTGATCGTAGGGGGCGGTACTGCCGGCTGGCTCTCCGCCTGCGTGCTGGCCGCGCGCCTCCCCGACTTGTCCATCACGCTGGTCGAGGCGCCCGACATCCCGACCATCGGCGTCGGCGAAGGCACCTGGCCGACGATGCGCAGCACGCTCGCCTCGATCGGCATTACCGAAGCAGAATTTCTCGCCGAATGCGACGCCAGTTTCAAACAGGGCTCGCGCTTCGACGGCTGGGTGACGGGCGAACCCCGCGACAGCTACCTGCATCCTTTCAACCTGCCGGCAGATGGCCCGATGGACGCGCTGCTGGCTGCCTGGCGCAGTGCGGCGCCCGACCTGCCATTTGCCGCAGCCATGACGGCGCAAGCCCAGCTTTGCTCGCGCGATCTGGCACCGCGTCAGCGGTTCATGCCCGATTACGCCGGGGCGGCGAACTACGCCTACCACCTCGATGCCGGAAAGTTCGCCGCGCTGCTCGCTCGCCACGCCACCACGCGCCTCGGTGTGACGCGCATCGCAGCGCATGTCACCGGCCTAGAGCGCATCGATAATCGCGACATTGCCGCCGTTCGGACCCAAGAAGGTGAACGGATCGCTGGCGAGCTGTTCCTCGACTGCACCGGCCATGCCGCGCTACTGATCGGTGGCGAGCTGGGGGTCGGCTGGATCGAGCGATCCGACGTTTCGTTCAACGACCGCGCCCTCGCGCTGCAGGTCCCGACCGAGCCAGGTTGCGCCATCGCCTCGCAAACCGTCGGGACGGCGCACGAGGCGGGCTGGATCTGGGACATCGCCCTGCCCCACCGCCGCGGGATCGGCTGCGTCTACTCCTCGCGCTTCATGGACGACACGCGGGCTGACGAGGTCCTGCGCAAGTATGTCGCGCGACATTTGCCGGAGGCAAATCTTACCGCGCTCGCCCCTCGAAAATTGGCTTTCGCCACCGGGCATCGCGCCGAGTTCTGGCATCGCAATTGCATCTCCATCGGGCTTTCTGCCGGGTTCATCGAACCGCTCGAGGCCTCGGCAATCGTGCTGATCGAACTGTCGCTCCGCGCACTGGCGGAGAACTTTCCCGCCTCGCGCGGTGCGATGGACATTCATATGAAGCGCTTCAACGAGCTGTTCCGGTACCGCTGGGACAGGATCGTGGAGTTCCTTAAACTGCACTATGTGCTCAGCCAACGATCCGAGCCTTACTGGGTGGCGCAGCGCGACCCGGCAACGATCCCGCCGCGCCTTGCCGAGCAGATCCAACTGTGGCGCGACCAGCCGCCGTCGAACTGGGACTTTCCGCAAGTCGACGAGATCTTTTCGGCGGCGAGCCAGCAATACGTGCTCTACGGCATGGGCTTTGCCCCACCCGCCAATTGTGCAGCGTCGCCAGCCGCGCTTGCGCGCCTCGCTGAAGTGCGCGAACAAGGCCGGGCGCTGGCCTCCGCCCTGCCCACCAACCGAACCTATTTCGACAACCTGGCCGCGGCGAGCACGCCGGTGGCAGTGATGGAAAAGACCGCCTGAGATGAACCAGCACCGCGTTCTCAACGACCGGGACCACCGCGAACTGCGCGTGCTGACCGACGCATCTTCGGACCTCGGCGACGCGGTCATGGCCTGCCTGACGGTGCCCTACGAGTTCCGCCAAGTGCAGGCCTGTTACCCCATCGTCTTCCGCCGCGACCTCGAAAGCGACGCCTTCTCGGCCCTCGCGCTGTTCGGCTTCACCAACGGTGAGAACCTGTTCCTCGAAAACGGCAAGTGGGATGCGCCCTTCAAGCCGCTTGCGCAGGCGATCCAGCCGTTCCTCGTCGGTCGGCCGGCCGGCGGCGAAGGCGAATCGCAGGTGCATGTCGACATGGAGCACCCGCGCATCTCGACCAGCGGCGAAGGCGTACGGGTATTCGACGAGGACGGGCGGGCGACGCCCTACCTCGAAAGCATCGCCGAAAAGCTCGGCAATCTCGACGTGGCGTACCGCGCCAGCGGCGACTTCTACGCTGCGCTCAAGCGCTACGAACTGCTCGAGCCCTTCACCCTCGAGGTTCCGCTCTCCGACGGATCGAAGCATTCGCTGGTCGGCTTCCACATCATCAACGAGGAGAAGCTGCAGGCGCTCGGGCCGGACGAACTGGCCGACCTGCATTCGGGCAACCACCTGATGCCGATCTTCATGGCGCTCGCCTCGCTGTCGCACTTCGGCGACCTCATCGCGCGGAAGAACCGCAGGCTGACGAGTGGCTGAGGCCGATCCCACGATCTTTGCCTCCATGCAGCATGCGGAGGAGCGCGAAGTCGCCGACGCCGCCGCGCTCGACGCCCTGTTGCGCAGCACCCGCCAGCCGTTCGTCGTCCGCGGGCTGGCCGCCGACTGGCCGCTCGTGGCTGCCGGCCTGCGCTCCGCCCGCGAGGCGCGAGGCTACATAGTGAAGCACGCCCGCCAGCGCCCCTTCACTGTCTCGATCGGCCCGCCGGGGCATGACGGGCGGATGTTCTACAACGACGATATGGAGATGAACTTCCAGACCGCGCGCGGGCAACTGGCGGACATCTTCAAGGGCATCGACGACAACGAGGGCCGCCAGCACGCACCGTCGATCTACCTGACATCGCTCGACCTGCACGACTTCTTCGACGGGCTGCACGAGGCCAACCACGTCGATCTGGGCGAACGCGACGCGCTGGCGAGCATCTGGATCGGCACCGCGACGCGCATTGCCGCGCACAACGACTTTCCCGACAACCTCGCGGTCTGTGCCGTCGGACGCCGCCGCTTCACGCTGTTCCCGCCCGAGCAGTTCAAGAACCTCTACCTCGGCCCGATCGACAATACCCCTGCCGGGCGCGCTGTCAGCATGGTCGATTTCCACGCCCCCGACCTCGACGCCCACCCCCGTTTCGCCGAGGCGCTGCGGCACGCGCAGGTCGCCGACCTGCTGCCGGGCGACGCAGTGTTCGTTCCGAGCATGTGGTGGCACCACGTCGAGGGGCTCGCGCCGTTCAACGTGCTGGTCAATTACTGGTGGCGTGACACGCCGCGCTGGCTCGGCCAGCCGCAGGAGGCACTCAATCACGCCATCCTGTCGATCCGCGACCTGCCGCCGCAAGACAAGGCGATCTGGCGCGCGCTGTTCGACCACTACGTCTTCGAGAGCGGCGACGATGTCATTTCCCACATTCCCGCCGGCAAGCGCGGCATTCTCGACCGGCTGACGCCGGAAAGCGCAGGCCGGATCAGGGCCTTTCTCCTGAGGACGCTCAATCGATGAAGAGTACCAATCCCCAGCGGCGCGTGGTCGTGGCCGGCGGCGGCACCGCGGGGTGGATGACCGCCGCGGCGCTGGCCCGCACTTTCGGTGAGGTCATCGACCTGACGCTGGTCGAATCCGATGCCATTGGCACTGTCGGTGTCGGCGAGAGCACGATCCCGCCGCTGGTCCTCTACAACCGGCTGATCGGCATTAACGAAGCCGATTTCATGCGCGCCACCCAGGCCACCTTCAAGCTCGGCATCGAATTCCAGAACTGGAAGGTCGAGGGCGAGAAGTATTTCCACTCGTTCGGCTCGACCGGGAAGGATCACTGGTCGGCGGGCTTCCAGCACTTCTGGATGCACGGCCTGGAGAACGGCCACGACGCGAACTACGACGAATACTGCCTCGAACTGAAGGCGGCCTACGCGCAGAAGTTCTCGCACCTGCCCGACAACGGCCTCAACTACGCCTACCAGCTCGATTCCTCGCTCTATGCCGCCTTCCTGCGCAAGATGGCCGAGGGCGACGGTGCCAAGCGCGTCGAGGGACGCATCGCAGAAGTCGAGCTCGACGAGGTCGGCAACATCGCCGCGCTGCAGCTCGACAACGGCAAGCGTATCGAGGGCGACCTGTTCATCGACTGCACCGGCTTCCGCGCGCTGCTGATCGAGGGCGCCATGCACGTCGGCTACGACGACTGGACCCACTGGCTGCCGTGCGACTCCGCCATCGCGGTACAGACCGCCAGCGTCCGCCCGCCGCTGCCCTATACCCGCGCCATAGCGCACGATTCCGGGTGGCAATGGCGCATCCCGCTGCAGCACCGGCAGGGCAACGGCATCGTCTACTGCAGCCGTTACCTCGACCGCGACACCGCGCTCGACCGGCTGCTGACCACGGTCGAAGGCGAACGCCTGACCGAACCCAACTTCATCTGTTTCCAGACCGGCGCACGGCGCAAGCAGTGGCATCGCAACTGCGTGGCGGTGGGCCTTTCCGGCGGGTTCATGGAACCGCTGGAATCGACCAGCATCCACCTCATCCAGCGCGCCGTCCTGCGGATCATCCGCATGCTCCCGGCGGGCGAGGTCAGCCAGCGCGACATCGACGAGTTCAACGACCAGCAGATGACCGACATGCTGCAGATCCGCGACTTCCTCATCCTCCACTACAAGGCCACCGAGCGGCGGGATTCGGCGTTCTGGCGGCAGTGCGCGACAATGGAGGTTCCCGACAGCCTGCAGCACAAGATCGAACTGTTCCGCGAAACCGGCCGGGTCTTCCGCAAGAACGAGGAGCTGTTCGTCGAAAACAGCTGGGTGCAGGTCATGATGGGACAGGGCATCATGCCCAGGAGCTATCACCCGATCGCCGCCAAGCTGACCCAGGCTGAACTCGACCACCTCTTGAACAGTATCCGGGAATCGGTCGAGAAAACCGTTGCCGGTCTGCCCGATCACCAGGCCTACGTCGCGCGCTATTGCGGCGCGCAGCAGGCCGCCGCGGCATGAATTTTGCCCGTATCCCCAGAGAAATGCTCGTGAAGCACGCTGCTGTTTGGCAACGGCGGCCAAGCTCGGCTACCGCCGATTGGAACAATTTCGGGGCGGCGGCAGCGTAGATGGCCAGGCGGAAGCAAGCTGTGACGATCAGGCACGTGGCTGCCGACGCCGGAGTGTCGTTGCAGACGGTCAGCCGCGTCATCAACAACGAGCCCAACGTCCGCCCGGAAATGAAGGAGCGGGTCCAGGCCTCGATCGACAAGCTCGGCTATGTCCCGTCGATCGCCGCGCAGCGGATGAGCGGCTCGCGCTCGTACCTGATCCTTGCCCTCAACGACCGCGAACGGACGATCGCCGACTGGCGCGCGCGCGAAGGCACAGACTGGGTCGACCAGATGCTGCTCGGCGGCATGCTGAAGTGCGCCGAGCACGGATACCGGCTAATCATCGAGCTGGTCGACACCCACAACGACCACGTCGAGCGCGAATTGTCGGCGGCGATTGCCGCACTGCAGCCCGATGGCGTGATCCTGACCCCGCCGCACTCCGAAAACCCGCTCATCGTCGGCTTGCTCGACAAGCAGCGCATCCCATTCGTACGCATCGGTTCGCGCGGCAACGGCGCCGGAATCCTGGTGCTGATGGACGACGAGCGTTCGGCCAGGCTTGCCACCGATTACCTGCTCGGCATGGGCCACGAACGCATCGGCCTGATTGCAGGCTCGGACGAATACAGCCTCAGCGGCTGGCGCATCGACGGCTGGCGCGCCGCCATGGCGGAAGCTGGTGTCCCGACCGATGGCCTGCTCGAACGCGGCGACTTCAGCTTCGCATCCGGCGAGAAAGCGGCGCGCAAGCTGCTGAAATCCCCCCAGCGGCCCACGGCAATCATCGCAAGCAATGACCAGATGGCGCTCGCCACGCTCAAGGTGGCGCGCGAACTCGGCCTCGACGTGCCCGACGAGCTTTCGCTCATCAGCTTCGACAACACGCCAACGGTGCGCTTTACCCAGCCCGCGCTGACGGCGATCGACCAGCCGATTGCCGCAACGGCGTCCATGGCGGTCGAGTTGATCATTGCTGCCCAGAAAGGCGAGGAACTGCCGGAACAGCCTGTAATCGTTTCGGGTAGTCTCGTCGAACGTGACTCGGTATCAGCACCCGGCACCTGACCTGGCCGATGAAAGCTGACTTGCCGACTTCCAACCAGTCGACCCGTTTCCTGCTGCTCTACGCCCTCGCCTGGGCCGGGGGATCGATTTCCTACGTCCCGTTCCTGTCGATCCTGCTGCCGGTGCGGGTCAGCGCGGTGGTGCCCGACCAAAGCGTCGAATGGCTGGCGCACATTGCCTTCATCGGTGCTGTCGCGGCGAGCCTCGGCAACATCGGCTTCGGTTGGCTGAGCGACAGAACGGGCAACCGCAGGACACTGATCGTCGCCGGGGTGGCGGCGTCGAGCATCCTGTTGGTGACGATGCCGATCGACGGCGGATATTACCGGCTCCTCGCGCAAATCGTCGCCTGGCAGCTCTCGCTCAACCTCATGCTCGCACCGCTCTCCGCCTGGGCGGGAGACTGCATCCCGCACCACCAGAAGGGAACTCTCGGCGGACTGATCGCCTTCGCCCCGGCGGTCGGCGCGCTGTCGGGCGCCTTCGTTACGCTACCGGGCCTGGCGAGCGGCGACGGGCGGCTCTGGCTCGTCGCCGTGCTGGTGCCGCTGTGCGTCCTGCCGGCGGTGCTGTTCGGGCGACCGCGGCCCTTCCCTGAGCTGATGTACAGCGACGCCCCGGAGGTCCCGCTGCGGCAGGCCATCACAGGGCTGGTGCATTCCGCGGTCGGCAGGATGTGGATCGCGCGCCTGCTGATCCAGATTGCCGAGGCGGCGCTCTTCGCCTTCCTCTACATCTGGCTGCGCACGCTCGATGACTCCATCACTGACAACGATACCGCGCGACTGTTCAGCATCGTGCTCAGCGGTTCGATACCCATCGCTTTCCTTGCCGGGCACTGGTCCGACCGCACCGGACGCCCGGCCCTGCCGCTAACGATCGGGACGGCGCTTTCGGCTACCGGGCTCGTCGTCATGGGCCTGGCCGGTTCAATACCGATCGCAATCACTGGGTATTTCATCTTCGGCCTCGCCTCGACCGCGTTCCTCTCGCTGCACTCGGCCCAGACGCTCCGCTTCCTCTCGCGTCCCGAGCATCGCGCTCGCGACCTGGGCCTGTTCAACCTCACCAATACAGTGCCTTCGATGGTGATGCCATGGCTGACGCTGGCGATGGTGCCGATTTTCGGTTTCGGCGCCCTTTTCTTCCTGCTTGCCGGTCTCGCAGTGGTATCCGGCGCCCTGTTGCTGTCGCTGTTGCGGCAGGACTGACACATCGTCCCCTCCCGCTTGATTCCCCCCCCTATCCGTGTATTGGTTCTCCTTTGAGAACGTTCACATACGAAGTTGGGAAGACAATGAGGATCCGCAGGTTCGGCGTTACGCTACTTGGGACAATTGCGCTGGCCGCCTGCTCGGCCGCAAGCGACCGGGGTGAGGATTTGATGTCGGGCTCCGCGCATCCCGACAAGTGGCCGGAGGCCGCCAGCCCCGCCGCCTTCACCGACCCGGCAACCGAGGCAGCCATCGACGACCTGCTGGCGAAGATGACTTTGGAACAGAAGGTCGGCCAGCTAGTCCAGGCCGACATTTCCTTCATCACCCCGGCGGATCTCGAAAAGTACCCGCTCGGCTCGATCCTCGCCGGCGGCAACGGCGGTCCGAACGGCAACGAGCGCGCCTCGGCCGCCGACTGGGCGCGCATGGTCGCGCAGTTCCGCGAGATTTCGCTCAGGCCCGCGGCAAACGGCGTTGCGATCCCGATCATTTTCGGCATCGACGCGGTGCACGGACACAGCAACATTCCCGGCGCCACGCTCTTCCCGCACAACATCGGTCTCGGCGCGGCGCACGATCCGGAACTGCTCCGGCGCATCGGCGCGGTGACTGCGGCGGAAGTGGCCGGCAGCGGGATCGACTGGACCTTCGCCCCGACGCTCGCCGTGCCGCAGGATTTGCGCTGGGGCCGCTCCTACGAAGGCTATTCCTCCGATCCCGCGATCGTCGCCGAATACAGCACGGCGATGGTCGACGGCATCCAGGGCAGGCTCGAAGCCGGCAGGCCACTCGCCGCCGACAAGGTCGCGGCCACCGCGAAGCACTTCCTCGCCGACGGGGGCACCCGAGGCGGGCAGGACCAGGGCGATGCGCAGATATCCGAGGAGGACCTCGTCGCAATCCACGACGCCGGTTACCCGCCCGCGATCGACGCAGGGGTGCTGACCGTCATGGCCAGCTTCTCGAGCTGGAACGGGGCCAAGAACCACGGCAACAAGTCGCTTTTGACCGATGTCCTCAAGGACCGGATGGGCTTCAAGGGCTTCGTCGTCGGCGACTGGAACGCCCACGGCCAGGTCCCCGGCTGCACCCCCACCGACTGCCCGCAGGCGCTGATGGCCGGACTCGACCTCTACATGGCCCCCGACAGCTGGAAGGCCCTGTTCGAGAACCTCGTCGCCGAGGCCAAGGCGGGGAAGATCCCGCAGGAGCGGATCGACGACGCGGTGCGGCGCATCCTGCGCGTGAAGTTCAAGCTCGGCCTGATGGGCCCGGCGAAGGTCGATCGTACCGATCCGTCCGTCGTCGGCGCCCCAGAGCACCTCGCCCTTGCGCGCGAGGCGGTCGCCAAGTCGCTCGTCCTGCTCAAGAACGAGGGTTCGGTCCTGCCGGTCAAGGCGGGGGCGAAGGTCCTCGTCGCTGGGCCGGGTGCCGACAACATGGCGATGCAGGCCGGCGGCTGGACGATCAGCTGGCAGGGCGTGGACGTGACCAAGGCGGACTTCCCCAACGGGCAGACCGTGGGCGAGGGCATCGTCGATGCCGTCAAGGAGGCTGGCGGTACCGCTCGCCTCTCGGCCGACGGCTTTTTCGGCGAGAAGCCAGACGTCGCCATCGTTATCTACGGCGAAACGCCCTATGCCGAGTTCCAGGGCGATGTGGCATACCTTGATTACCAGCCCGGCAACGCCACCGACCTAGCGCTTATCAAGAAGCTCAAGGCGCAGGGTATTCCAGTCGTCTCGGTGTTCCTCTCCGGCCGCCCGCTGTTCGTCGGACCCGAGATGGCAGCGTCCGACGCCTTCGTCGCAGCATGGCTGCCCGGATCGCAAGGTGCTGGCGTGGCCGACGTCCTCGTCGCGGGGAAGGACGGCAAGACCGCGCGGCAGTTCGCCGGAACCCTGTCCTTCGACTGGCCCGCCGGTTGCGAGCCGGGCGCCAAGGCGCTCTTCTCTCGCGGCTTCGGCGGTACCTACGCCACGGCCCCCAAGGTTCCCGAACTGGCGACGAAGTGCGCTCTCGAGAATGCCAACAAGGGCGATACCATTTCGCTCTACTCGCGCGGCCTGAAGGCCGGGGTCACGGCTGGGGCCGAGGGCACCGCGATGCCGAACTTCGTTGGCAAGGCGAACGGCCTCGCCGTCACCGCCTTCGACGTTGCGGCGCAGGAAGATTCGCGCAGGCTGACCTGGTCGGCACCGGCCACGCTGGCCCTGACCTGGAAGGCGCAGGAGCTACCCGCGTCCGAGGCAGTCGAGTTCCGCTACCGCGTCGCCACTGCACCGACGAAGAAGGTGACTCTCGCGGCGCCTTCGGGTTCGCCGATCGACCTGACCCAGACCTTCGCCATCGCCGCAGGCAAGGAATGGCGGACGCTGCAGATTCCGCTGACCTGTCTCGCCAAAGGCCAGCTGGGCGAAGTGCAGGTCAGGAGCGAAGGCTCGTTCGTCCTCGAACTGCAGAGTGTCACCCTCGTTTCGAAACCCCTCAACACGAGCTGCACCGGCCCGTTCTGATGAACCAGAAAGCACTCGCTTCTCGCTAGGCTCCAATCTACGCTGCCGTTTACCTGAACTTAAGGATGAGGTGACATTTCCTTCAAGAACTTTGGAGGGAAAAAAATGTCGCAGTCTCCATATCGCCATTGGCTCATTATTAGCGCCGCGTGCCTTTGTCTTCAGGGATGCGGACCAGACGATTCCGCCCAAAATCAGCTAACGACCTTGGCGAGAAAAGAAAATGAAAGGCGAAAAATCCACGTCAGCAATCCCTCTCCAACTCCAAGTCCATCGCCTGCACCGACACCCTCGCCAACAGCCACCGACGTAGGAACGCTCGATGCAAAGACAGGGACTTTGCAAAAGGCCAAGGTAGACGACGGAATAGCGGTTTCGTCATTCCTGAAGGCAACCACTCTCGCCGTTAGCGGAAAGCCGGACGTAGTTGGCGCGTTCCGCTTCTTTTGCGTACCAAGTCATATCTCCTGGGATGATCCAATTGTGCACCCCGGAGATATAGGTGGCAATGAGCATTTGCACATCTTTTTCGGCAATACTGGGACGAACGCAAATTCAACATATGAGAGCTTGAGACAGAGCGGTGACAGCACCTGCCGAAATATGTTGAACAGATCCGCGTATTGGCAACCGGCTATGATCGGCACCCTAACCGACGGAAGTGAAGCTGTAGTTGTGGAGGAATTTACTAACTTTTACTATAAGCGCAGACCGGCAAGTGATCCGGAAATCGAAGGTATCCCCGTCGCGATACCGCGCGGACTCAAGTTTGTTTTTGGTGGCCCGTCTCATCCTGCACAATTCAAATGTATTGATGAAACAGGAAACAAAAATGTCACGCAATGGGTACCTACCTTGCAAAAAGCGCTTTCATTGTGCGCTGCAGGACAGCACATCGACATGCAGCAGAGCACTCCCAACTGTTGGGATGGCCGAAACCTCGATTCGCCCGATCACAACTCACACTTATCTTATACGATCAGAGACTCGTCGACCGGTTGGAAGCAACGATGCCCAGCGACACATCCTTACGTAATACCCAAGCTAAATTTCCAGCGGATCTTCAAGATCAGGGCCGACGATGTCACCAGCACTTGGCGGTTATCTAGCGATATGTCAGGATATCCGGCCGGAACTATGGCGCATGCAGATTACATGATGGCGTGGAATGACGAGATAATGGGTCGTATTATGGCGGCGTGCATCGACCAACTATTGAGCTGTTCGGCCGGAGATCTTGGTGACGGTTTTAAGATGGTAGAGAACCCCATATATAAATCCGGAATAGCCGCATCAGCACGCCGCGTTCCACTGCCACGCAGAGGCGAAGTAATTTCTCTTGTGAACCAAGGGCCTTAGTCAGTAGGACTTGTCTCGGGGATACTCCCAACTTTGTCGCGCTGCGGAGGGAAGTTCAGAATGCCTCTTTGGTTTTCCGGCGGTAAAAAGATCTTGTTCGTGCACATACCCAAGACGGCGGGATCTGCTCTGCTTGACTATCTTACACGGCGCTTTGGCAATCCAATGTTAGCCCGAACCAACATGGATGTTCCTGGTGGGCTCATCACGACCCCAGACCACTTCACAAAAAAGGACCTTGCAACCTGTTTGGACCTCGCGAGCATTGACTATTCATTCGCATTTGTGCGCGATCCTATGAATCGACTTGTGAGTGAGTATCGTTACCAATCTGGCGTATCGCGTGCTTCACGCCTCAGTTTCTCAAGTTGGGCACATTTAATGATCGAAGCAGCGCGTCGCGAGCCGCGGATCTACGGCAATCACCTTCGACCTCAAGTCGATTTCATTCCTGAAGGCACAGAGGTCTTTCGTTACGAGCAGGGCTTCGACCAACTGATATCCAGTCTTGATCGAGTCTTGGGAGTTCCGGGTCCAAAGGAAGGCGTGCCATTCATCAATGTCAGCCCTAAGCGCGAAGCGTTGGTGTCCGATCGTGTCGCCAACCTTGTCGTGAACTTCTACGCTAATGATTATTTGCGCTTCGGCTACCAAAGTCCGATCGTGAACGCTTCCAATTCGATGGCCGCTCTCGACAAATTCAAGGCGTTCGCCATTGCTCCACTGTTAATTGCCCATCAACGTCGTCGGTGGACATCTCCCGCTCGCGCAATCGGTTAGACGGTTCTTAATCGAGAACTATTTACCGACACCGAACACTCGTCGACCTGGAAGCCAAAACAGACCAGCAGACAGTTGCTTCTTAAGGTTTCGATCAAATGTAGCCCTGACATAAAAGCATAGCGCCAAACCAAATTCGATCATTTTTGGTCTGCAGGGACACACTCATTTGCATCACATCGCATTTACTCCGGTACGGACTGAGTTGAATTGGGTCTAGAAACATGGCAGCAAATCCCTGTCGCAAAACAATGACTGCACTACTAATGAGGGCGTCAGTAATACGATGAGTTTAGCGTAGAACCATCGGAAAAGAGATCTTTTGACAAAATTTGTAAGCATTTAAAAAGTCATCTGATTACCGATCTCGGTCAGTGGAAACATACCATTGGATCGTTCCTTGAAGGCCGACGGCGCTCAGCACACCAGTCCGGTATGCCGCGGTATCTACATTGATGCGATTTCGAGCGAACACAAGTTCGTTGGTCTCACTATGGCCGTGAACGACAACCGCACCATGATCTCTCTGACTTGAGAGAAACTTCTTCCTAATCCAAAGTAAATCATGCCTCCCTTGTCGGGAGAGTGGCACTCCTGGTCGAATTCCGGCATGGCAAAAGAAGTAATCTCCTGATTGGAAGTATAGCGGCAGTGAGTTCATCCAAGCGAGGGCCTTGTCGCCTATGACTTCACACAGAATGGCTGCCATTTCTTCGGCTGACGCCGCTTCCATCTCTGAAACGTCGAGACCGTAGCTTCGAAGCGTAGCGGCTCCTCCATGCTGTAACCAAGCTCGTTGAGCCGCAGCATTTCCAAAGGTGCTCTCGAGAAGAAGGTCTTCATGATTGCCGAGAAGCACCGTCACCCGATCGCATTCATATTGTGCTCTCTGCGCAAGCTCCAGAAGCAACCGCGAATCTGGCCCGCGATCAATTAGATCTCCCAGTAGGATCAAGCGCGTCGGGCAGTCATCTCTAAACCGAGAATCTTGCTCCAAACGCTGCATTAGTACTTCAAGCAAATCAAGCCGACCATGCACATCGCCAATGGCGTAAATCCTTTCTTCGTCAGCGGTAGTCGGAAGGGTCGTTGCAAGTCTGTCCCTTCTCGAGAAATAACGGTTCACCGACTTGCCCCCTCAGTGAATTGCGCCGGCCTGATACAAAGGTTCATCTGATGAAGCAACGAGGGAAGCCTAGCGATTGCTCTCCCTCGTCGGAAAGCTGCAAGTCCTAACGAAATTCAAAATAGGCGCGCGACTTGTTGAAATGATCCGGAGACCTTCGCACCATTTAAGACCGCCCTTCAACCCACCGCGAGCGCGACACAAAGTCATTTGATCAGCTAAGATGTTTGGGCGACGGCCAGCAAATTCAACCTGCATGCCCCCACTCCCCCCTTATGTCGAGGCCGGAGAAACACCTATTTTGCCCTCATGGACAAACATTGAATAGACGTTCAGGAGAAGAAGAGATGCTTGAAAAATTCTTAATCATTAAGTTTAGATAATACTCGACGCGAAATGAAAATCTTCAAGGTCTAATATTCAAGTCTCAAAATTAATTTCAATATGAAAGCTATTCAATCGATTCCTAAAGAACATCATCTTCGGTCTGAATTTTTCGAAATCCACTCCAACCAGCCTGGTTGTACTGTCTCTCCCGATCTCTACCGACCTCACTGCTACCAGTCCCAAAGGCCAATCCGCTTCACAGAGTTTGCAGTGATTGGCTCGTCTAAATCCCCCCGGAAGCCTCGGCGCGCTGCCCTCTTGCCGGAATCGGGACTCGCACCGCGGCCTGTGCCATGCGCTCCTTGTATAGATGGCTCTTCTTGAGGCCAGTCGCATTTCCCAGATCGGCTGCACTGCAATTCAGTAGCTTATCGATGCAATTGGCCGTCCAGGTGTCGATGATGAGGTCATCCCATGCCATCATGTAATCGGCGTGTGGATAGACGTCATGGTCGAAGTGCCAAGACGTCTTGACGTCGTCGGCGCGGATTGTGAAGACTCGCTGGTATGTCAACTTCGGTATCAAATAGGGGTGTGTTGCCGGACACCGTTTCTTCCAACCTGTTGACGCATCTTTAATCGGATAAGCTAGGTGCGAGCGGTGATCATCGCTGTCGAGCTGCGAACCGTTCCAGCACTCGGGAGTACTTTGCAGAATAACGAGGTGCTGTCCCGTCGCACAGGCCGCGAGCGCAACCTGCATTGAGCCCTGAAACCTGGTGACGTTGCTACCCTCGTTGGCGCTAACGCACTTGAATTGTGCCGGGTGCTGCGGGTCGCCGAAGACGAACCTGAGACCGCGAGGGATGGAAATGGGAATACCCTCGGCACCCGGGTCGCCTTTGGGGCGGCGCTTGTAGTAAAAGTTCGTGTATTCCTCGACTATGACCACATCCTCACCACCAGCCAGTTCGCCCACCAGCGCTGGTTGCCAGTATGCGGAGCGGTTCAAAGCATTGAAACAGGTACTATCCCCAGTGGTTCTCAGGCTCTCGTAGGTCGAATTGGCGTCAGTGCGGGTGTTTCCGAAGAATATATGCAGATGCATATTTGCTCCCGGCTGGCCCGGGTGCACGATCGGGTCATCCCATGAGATATGGCTCGGAGGGCAGATCAGGCGGAAGGCACCGACCACATCTGGCTTGCCACTCAAAGATTGCGTCCGCAGGCCTGTCAGACTTGCGACATCGAGCTCGTCCGCAACCTGGGGTGCTTGCCTATAGCCCTCACCCTCGAGCAGAGTTTGCCCTCGAGAGACAATTGTCCTAGGCATCAGAATTCCATGATGCACCAAAGAAGCCCTATTCTTCGTAGTCAGCAGTGGATTAATTCGCTTGCAGGCAGCGTTATCAGTCCGTTGCAAGCCGCACTGCGCGTAAAGTTTCGACATTTCCGACTTTGAGACATTGGAGCTGACGCAAATTGGTTTAGCGCACTCAGCACCAATGATTGATGCGGTCGACGAAGTCTGCGCCAACGTGGCCGCCCCGAAGGCGGTCACCAGAAACAATCTTAACATATTGTAAATTGCGTTCATTTTCGTCAACACTTACACGCAAAGAGGTAGGAATTCAATTTCCATCCAAATTGGATTTTACAAATTCTATAATCTTTCAATCAATTTGTATTTCTAAATTATTGAAATCGTTCCTTCTTTTTATCCTATGCATAAAGGACCGAGGATTCCTGTGCTCCGTCACAGTATGACCACCTAAACATACTAAGTGATATGTGCCTGCCATCTAAGCAAGAAAAGAGAGGTCACAGCTACTCGCCAAATCATCGGCTCTACCGAACGCGACGCTTGCAGTATCCTATCAAGCATAGAAACGGTCGATGTGGGTTTTTCTAGACGTTTCTTTGAACCGCAATGCAAAAGTCGCGCCCAGATTAGGGAAGTTGAGGGATCGCATGGCCTCGCCGGGACGCGCGACGCGAGCAATCGACATCGCCTCCTGCCCGTCAATTTGAGCATCAAACGACGATATGCCCTTGAGTTGCGTCGTCATTGGACCTCCACACTCAAGGCGAGCAAAAAGGTCGTATGAGTGCTCTGCGCGCGAGCGTCGAGATCGACCCAGGCTGCCGGCGAGTGCGACAGTCGGCACCAGCGGCGCTATCATTGCAGGGGCCAGTCTCTACGTCAGCAGGACGTGTATCTATCAGCAGGAGCTAGGACCTAAAGATCTCCCGGCTGCCCGTCCGGGTGCCCGGGCCGACCAAGCAGACGTCTTCATCGAATCGCCTCGCCGGTAGTTGAGATCGGCGGCGGCCGAGACGAGAACCGTCAAGTCGGCGGGCGATTCCGTCGAGTCCTGGCGGAACTCGATGTTCGCCAGCTCACACATGCCGATCTTCTAGAGGCGTCGTTCGATTCCGCGAAGCTGCTTGCCGCGCAGGAAGCTAACGATCACCTGCCCGGGTTCGTGCCGGATGAGAACGCACGTGACATTGTGCAGGAACACCAGGTTTCCCCACTTGTTCTACTCCTCGAACGCGCCGCACGGCTTGGATTACCGTGCGCACGTTTTCGAGAAGAGGCCGTGCCAGTCCGCCGCGTCGGCCAGCCATAGATCCGAAGAGGCATAAGTCATCATCCGGGCGCCAATTTCAGTATCCTCGGCTTACCGCGAACTGGGCCGCTTCGACCATTGCCTGGCGTGCCGCGACGTCAGGGAACATCGACAGCGCATCGCAGGCGCGCTGGGCGAAGTGGCGGGCGCGCTCGCGGGTCGAGACGACAGCGTCGTGCTTGCGGATCAGGCCGATCGCGTGGGCAAGGTCCTCGTCCTCGGTGCGGAAGCCGGCGATGGCCTCTTCCCAGAACTTGCGCTCTTCGGAATTGCCGCGCGCGTAGGCAAGGATCACCGGCAGGGTCATCTTGCCCTCGCGGAAGTCGTCGCCCTGGTCCTTGCCCATGTCGGCGCTGGCGCTGTCGTAATCGATCGCGTCGTCGACCAGCTGGAAAGCGATGCCGAGGTTGCGGCCGTAGTCTTCGAGCGCACGCTCTTCCGCCTCGCTGCATTCGGCGACCACTGCGGAGATGCGGCTGGCTGCGGCGAACAGCGCGGCGGTCTTGGCGCCGATGATGTGCAGGTAGCGCTCCTCGCTGGTCTCGATCTTGCGCTGCGCCGTAAGCTGGTCGACCTCGCCCTGGGCGATGATCGCGCTGGCCGAGCTGAGGATCTTGAGCACCTTGAGGCTGCCGTCCTCGACCATCAGCTCGAAAGCGCGGGAGAACAGGAAGTCGCCTACCAGCACGGTGGCCGGGTTGCCGAAGATGATGTTGGCCGCGCTCTTGCCGCGCCGCTGTTCGCTGCCGTCGACCACGTCGTCATGCAGCAGAGTGGCGGTGTGGATGAATTCGACCGCCGCGGCGAGCTTGTGGTGGCGCGCGCCGTTGTAGCCGACCAGCTCGGCCCCGGCGAGCGTGAGCATCGGCCGCATGCGCTTGCCGCCACCCGAAATCAGGTGCCCGGCGAGGGCCGGAATGAGCGGAATTTCGCTCTGCATCCGGTCGAGGATGATCGCGTTGACCGAGTTCATCGCGGTCGCGGTGAGGCCAAGGATCGGTGCGAGACTCGGCTGCTTGCGCGGCAGGGGGACGACTTGTGCACTCATCGCCGCGGCGATGGAGGTTTCGCCCCGTCTTGGCAAGCGAGGAATTCGTGCTACGCCTCGCGGGACATGGCAGGAAACCCTTCACCGCAAGGCCAGGACCCGGTCCTGGCCGCTTATCGAAAGAGCATCGACAACATCGATGCGGCGCTCATCCACATGCTGGCCGAACGCTTCCGCATCACCCAGGCGGTCGGCGAGTACAAGGCCAAGTCCGGGCTCGAGGCGAGCGATCCGGGCCGCGAGGCGCGGCAGATCGAGCGCCTGCGTGCGCTGGCCATCGATGCCGAGCTTGATCCCGAGTTCAGCGAGAAGTTCATCCGCTTCGTGATCGACGAGGTCATCCGCCACCACCAGCAGGCGGCCAAGCGCTAGACGCGAGTAAGAACCCTAGTTGCGGTTCTTCTTGCTGAATTCCTTGCCGCGATCGACCGATTTCGAAGGGCGCTCGCCCCGGCCCGATCGATGATCGTCGCGACGATCGCCGCGTTGGCCGTGGTATCCTTGCCGGTCATCGTAGCCACGGCCCCGTGAATAGTTGCCGCGCCGGTCGTCGCGTCGATAGCCGTCCCAGTGGGCGCGCCCGTCATGGTGGTCACCGCGACGGCTTTCCCAGTACCTGCGTTGGCGGTCATCCCAGCGGTGTTTGCGGCCATGACGGTCGTAGACGTAGTAGCCGGTGCCGGGGTAATAGAAATCCCCGTACCACCCGTAGTAGCCGTAGCGCGGGTAGCGGCTGGTGTAGGGATAATACCCGCCGCTGCTGTAGCCCACCGACGCATAGCTCCGGCCGTATCCGCCGTAGGAGGTGCAGGCGCCGAGCGTTGCGGTCGCCGCGATCAGGATGGCGGGGCGTATCAGGTGTCGTAACATTCGATCTCTCCCCAAGTCTGTGAGCCCGAAAACTACGAGGCCCGCGATGGACTCGCCCTGAACTGGCTCGACAGCAAAGGTTCGGCTGGGCAAGTAGTGCGCAGAGGAGAACGCCCGTGAACGAAGGACTTGTTGGTGGCTGCCTGTGCGGCGCGATCCGCTATCGCATCGAAGGCCAGCCGATGTTCGTCAGCCAGTGCTGCTGCAAGGATTGCCAGAAGGCGACCGGCACCGGGCACACCACGATCATCGGCATCCACAAGGACCAGCTGAAGATGGAGGGCGAGCCGGCGACCTTCACCAACACCGGCGATACGGGCGGCAAGGTCACGCGGCATTTCTGCGGAACCTGCGGAGGACGGCTCTACACATCGGGCGACGCGCCGGGCGACCACATCATGGTCCAGGCCGGTTCGCTCGACGATCCCGGGCAAGTTAGCCCGGAGAACTGCATCTACGTCAAGGACCGGTTGAGCTGGGACAGGCTCGACGAGAGCTTGCCGCACTTCCCCGGCCTGCCCCCGCGCCCCGGAATTCTGGACTAGGCCCCGCGCGGCAGGACCAGCTTGACCAGCAAGCCGCCGAGGTCTTCGCTTTCGCCAAGTTCGACGCTGCCGCCGTAGATCTCTGTCACGTCGCGGACGATGGCGAGACCGAGCCCGGTGCCGGGCTTTTCGGTGTCGAGCCGCGCCCCGCGGCTGAACAGCGCATCACGCTTCGACTCGGGAATGCCGAGGCCGTCGTCCTCGACCCAGATCGCGCAGCCGTCGGCATTGGGTTCGGCATCGACCGTCACGAAGACGCTGCCGCCGCCGTACTTGGCGGCGTTCTCGACCAGGTTGCCGAGGATTTCGTCGAGGTCCTGCCGCTCGATCGCCACATCGGCGGTGCGCGAGCCGTCGATATCGAAGCGGACGTTGGGATAGAGGCGGGCGACCGCACGCTCAACCGCGTCGGCGCTGGCCATGACGTTTGTGCGCGCCATGCCGACCGCTCGGCGTCCCACGGCGCGGGCGCGGGCAAGGTGGTGGTCGACCTGCCGGCGCATCGTCGCCGCTTCGCGAAGCACCGTCGCATCGAGGTCGGGCGAATGTGCCGAAGCGGCGTTGGTGAGCACCGTCAGCGGCGTCTTGAGCGCATGGGCGAGGTTGCCGGCATGGCGCCGCGCCTCTTCGGCCTGCTTCTCGGAGTGCTCCAGCAGCGCGTTAAGTTCCTCGACCATCGGCTGCACTTCCAGCGGCAGCGGGTCGGTCACTCGGTTGCGGCCGGTGGTGCGGATGCGCACGATCGCCCGGCGCACGCGGCGCAGCGGGCTTAGGCCGTACCAGGTCTGCAGCCCGGCCATCAGGAACAGGCCGATGCCGAGGATCGCGAACGACCAGGCGAGGATCGAGCGGATGTCCGAAATCTGCTGGTCGAGCTCGTCGCGCGACCCGGCGACGACGAAGTGCCATTCGGTTTCGCTGCCCGGCAGGCTGATGGTGCGCTCGACCATGCGCAGCGGCTCTTCGCTGAACTGGTCCGAATCGTAGTAGTGCGGCTGGCCATCCCTGAACCGGGCGCCCCCTTCGAGCTGGCGATCCCAAAGCGAGCGCGAGCGCCAGTCCTCGTGCCCTTCCCCGCTGATCTGCCAGTAGAAACCGCTGTTCGGCTCGAGGAAACGCTGGTCGCCGAGCGGGCGGTTGAAATAGACTTCGCCCTCGGGATCGATCTCGGCCGAACCCAGCATGGCGTTGAGGCTGTAGCCCAGCTGGTCGTCGAACTGGTTGGTTACCAGAGCGGTCAGCGTGCGGTCGAGGCCGATGCCGCCGAGCAGCAGCAGGATCGAGATCCACCCCGCGGCGATCAGGATCATGCGCCGGGCAAGGCTGCCGGTGTGCGGCTGGCTCGGCTCCGTCTCGCCTACGCCAGCGCCGTCCTCCGCCACGGTGGGCGGATCGACGTCCGGCGGCGCGGTGTCGCTACTCGCGCGGCGGTTCGTCGGGGTCGTCGAGGCTGTAACCGAGGCCACGGATGGTCGTGATGACGTTGGCACCCAGTTTCTTGCGGATGCGGGTGACGAAGACCTCGATCGTGTTCGAATCGCGGTCGAAATCCTGATCGTAGATGTGCTCGATCAGTTCGGTGCGGCTCACCACCTTGCCCTTGTGGTGCATCAGGTAGCTGAGAAGCTTGTATTCCTGCGCAGTCAGCTTGACCGGCTCGCCATCGCGCGTGACGCGGCCCGAGCGGGTATCGAGCCGCACGTCGCCGGCCATCAGTTCGGAGCTGGCGTTGCCCGAGGCGCGGCGGATCAGCGCGCGCAGGCGGGCGATCAACTCCTCGGTCTGGAACGGCTTGGCAAGGTAATCGTCGGCCCCGGCGTCGAGCCCGGCGACCTTGTCGGACCACGAATTGCGCGCGGTCAGCACCAGCACCGGGAAGTTGCGTCCTTCCTTGCGCCACATGCCGAGCACGGTGAGCCCGTCGATCTCGGGCAGGCCGAGGTCGAGGATCACGGCGTCGTATTCCTCGGTGCTGCCGAGGAAATGGCCGTCCTCACCGTCGGTCGAGAGATCGACTGCATAGCCGTTCTGCTCGAGAGAATTCTTCAACTGTTGGCCGAGGGTAGGTTCGTCCTCGACGATCAGGATCCTCATTGTGTCTGTACCCCTGCTGTCGCTGGTGGAAATTGGGCCTTGTTCATAAACGCGTCAACTGGCGCGCCGTTTCCGTGCCCTATTCGCGAATGCGCAGGATGCGCGCGTTACGAGCGTCGACATCGACCCACACGATGTGCCCGTTGGTGTTGTCGATGAACTTGAAGCGATAGGCGCGTGCCACCTCGTCCCACTCGAAGGTCAGGTACTGCAGGTTGGGATTGCGCCGGGTGATCTGCGGCACGACGATGCGTTCGATGTCGCGCTGCTTGAGCACGTTGCCCGCGCGCATTTCCTCGCGCGCGCTGTCCTGCTCGCGCCGCTGGTCGGCGACGGCGGGTGCAGCAAGCACTCCCGAAGTCAGCAAGGCTCCAGCAAGGAGTTTCACAAAGGCGTTTCGCATCTTGCCGAGATGCCTAGTCGCGGGGGCTTGAACAAGCTGTGAATGTTCACGCCCCCGCCGGTTCAGGTCAGCGGGTCATCTCGAACTTGACCGTGAGGTTGGCTTGAGTGGTGACGAGACCCGGTTCGACCGGAGTCGCCTTGGCCTCCGCCGCCTGCATGCGCACGGTGGGCGGGAAAGGCGGCGGCGGGGCGGTCTGCGAGACGCTCTCGTCGACTTCGAGCAATTGCACGCCGGTATATCCCGACCAGACAGCGTATTGGGTCGCCTGCGCTTTCGCATGGTCGAACGCCGCCTTTCGCGCCTGGGCACGCTGGGCGCTGTCGTCGGCCAGCGAGAAATCCGGCCCGCCGACGTCGGTCGCTCCTGCTGCGACGAGGGCATCGAGCACTTCGCCCGCACGGGCAACGTTGCGTAGGGTCACGCTGACGCGGTTCGACGCCTGATAGCCGCGGAAGACCTGGCGCTGGGCCTGCTGGTCGTAGTCGTAGCGCGCGCCGAGGTTGATGCCGGTGGTCTGGATGTCATCCGCATCGATCCCGAGCGCCTTGATGCGCTTGATCACCGCGTCCATCGCATCGGCGTTGAGCCGCATGGCCTCGACCGCGGTCTGTGCTTCGGTTGTCACGCCCGAGCTGACGGTGGCGATGTCCGGCTTTGACGTCACGGTCTCCGAGGCGCTGAGTTCGACCACCGGGTTCTGCACGGCGATCTGGATTTCAGCCGCGGCGGCGGGCGAAGCCAGCGCGGTCAAGGCGATAAGGGGAATGGCAAGGCGGGTCATTATGGTCTCCTTCACCCGGCAATTGGGATTGCCGCCATTACGCGCCGGTGAACCTGCTTGTTCCGGCCCGCGCCTGTCCCTAAGTGGCGCCCGTCATGGCGGAACCTCCAATTCTCTCCTGGGAAGGCCTGGGCCTGCAGCAAGGCAGCGGCTGGCTGTTCGGTGCGCCCGATACGGGCGGGCTCGACCTGCACGTCGGCCCGCGCGACCGGCTCGCGTTGATCGGCCGCAACGGCGCCGGCAAGACCACACTGCTCCGCCTCATCGCCGGGCGCATCGATGCCGACCGGGGCGAGCGCAAGATCAAGCCCGGCACGCGCATCGTATTGCTTGAGCAGGAGCCGGACTTCTCGCCATACAAGACGCTCATGGACTTCGCGCTGTCCGGCAAGGAAGCGCCGCAGCAACACGAGGTCGAGTCGATTGCCGGGCAACTCGGCATCGACATGGCGCGCGAGGCGGCAACTGCCAGCGGCGGAGAGAAGCGCCGCGCGGCGCTCGCCCGCGCACTGGCGCAGGATCCCAACCTGCTGCTGCTCGACGAGCCGACCAACCACCTCGATCTCTCGGCGATCGAATGGCTCGAAGGCTGGCTCGAACGCTACCGGGGCGCCTTCTTCGTCATCAGTCACGACCGTACCTTCCTCAAGCGCCTGACCCGTTCGACCTTGTGGCTCGACCGCGGCAGCCTGCGCCGCAAGGACATCGGGTTCGGCGGCTACGAGGCGTGGGAAGAGCAGGTCTACGCCGAGGAAGCGCGAGCCGCCGAGAAGCTCGACGCCAAGCTCAAGATCGAGGCGCATTGGCTGGAGCGCGGCGTCACCGCGCGGCGCAAGCGCAACATGGGGCGGCTCGAAAAGCTCCACGTCATGCGCGCCCAGCGCGCGGCGATGCTGAGCCCGGCGGGGACCGCAAAGCTGCAGCTCAACGCCGACCAGGAATTCAAGTCCAAGTCCGTAATCGTTGCCGAGAACGTCTCGAAGTCGTTCGGCGAACGCCAGATCATCAGGAACTTCTCCCTGCGCATCCAGCGCGGCGATCGCATCGGACTCGTCGGGGGCAACGGGACCGGCAAGACCACGCTGCTCAAGCTGCTGACGAAGGAGCTCGAACCGGATTCGGGCGAGGTGACCCACGCCCGCACGCTGACCGGAGTGACGATCGACCAGCAGCGCAGCCTGCTGACGCCGCAGAGGCGGGTGCGCGACGTGCTGGCCGAAGGAGGCGACTGGATCGACGTGCGCGGCAACCGCAAGCACGTGCAAGCCTACCTCAAGGACTTCCTTTTCGATCCCTCGCTGGTCGATGCCCGCGTCGGCACGCTGTCGGGCGGCGAGCAGTCGCGGCTGCTGCTGGCGCGCGAGTTTGCCCGCACTTCGAGCCTGCTGGTGCTCGACGAGCCGACCAACGACCTCGACCTCGAAACGCTCGACCTGCTGCAGGAAATCATCGCCGACTACGACGGCACCGTGCTGATAGTCAGCCACGACCGCGACTTCCTCGACCGCACGGTGACGATCACTCTCGGCCTCGACGGCAGTGGCAAGGTCGACGTCGTCGCCGGCGGCTACGAGGACTGGCAGAAGCAGCGCCGCGAGCGCAGCAGCCCACCCCCAACCCCTCCCACAGGCGGGAGGGGAGCGAGAATTGCCCGAGCCGAAGGCGAGGCTAGTCGCAGCGGGATGGGGAGCAAGAAACTCTCCTACAAGGACCAGCGCGACTACGAATTGCTGCCCCAGCGGATCGAGGTACTGGAGACCGCCATCGCCCGCGGCGAGAGCATTCTCTCCGATCCGGACCTCTACGCCAGCGACCCGCAAAAGTTCGCCAACATCACCAAGGGCATCGAAAACGCCCGCGCCGAGAAGGACGCGGCGGAGGAGCGCTGGTTCGAACTGGCCGAGCGCGTCGAGGGCTAGGCCGGAGCTTTCGCCGGCAGGACTCTCGGGTTGCGCAGCACCGCCGCCGAGAGCAGCGCTACGATCACGCCGACCGGGAAGACTTCCATGAAGGTCATGCCGAAGCGGGTCAGCGGGTTGGTGTACAGGGCCTTGAGGCTTTCCGCCTCCGCGATCTTTGCCGCGCGTTCGGCCTCGGGCAGAGATTGTGCCTGGGCGATCATCGCCGCGGCATAGCTTTCGACGTAGTCGGTTCCGCTCAGCGCGACGTAGGTTTCCCAGCTCGCGACGTAGAAAACCCCGGCGACCGCGGCGATACCAAGTCCGAGGCCGAGCGCCGGGAGGAAGCGGATCACCCCGCCCCGCTCGACGTCGCGATAACGCTTCACGCCGACGAAGATCAGCGACAGCACGACCAGCATGATGAGGTAACCGACGACCTCGCTCGAACCGAATTCCTCCGGGCCGAAGTTCATGTTGAGCACCATAATCGCGATGGTGATGACGCCGGCGATGGCCCCGAAGATCAATGAATAGCGAAGCATTGCATTCCTCCTGTCAGACCCGGCGGACCTGCCACCACAGCCCGCCCCGGACCATCGCCCAAAGGGGTGAATTCGCCCAAATCACCCTCACGGCAGGAGCGATAGCGCCCGCGCCGCGTCGACCGCCTTGCCGCGTCCGGTGACCCCGAGCTTGTCGTAGAGGTTGGCCACGTGGGTCTTCACCGTGTTGGGAGAAACCCCCATCGCGCGGGCGATTTCCTTGTTCGATTCGCCCTTCGCCAGCCGCTCGAGCACATCGCATTCGCGGCGGGTGAGACCGAGAGAGGCGATCGCCTGTTCGTTGCGCTCGAAGTCCCCGGCAGGGCGCTGCGGCGTCAGCCGCCACCCGACCCACACGCCGAGCGCGATGAAGGCCAGCGCCACCGCGACGATGTAGGTCGGGGTCGGCAACTGCTGGACGAGGTGACGGTACTGCAGCCATTCGAGAATGGAGGCGAGCGCCGCCAGCACCGCGCCATAGCCGAGGACCCAGCGCCACATCGCGCCTATCCGCCCCCGCGCCCTATCCACGCCTCGACGCGGCGGTCGAACATCGTCAGCGGCATCAGCCCTTCGGTCAGCAGGTCGTGGAAACGCTTGAGGTCGAACCGCTCGCCCAGCGCGCTTTCGGCGCGGCGGCGCTGGCGGACCCATTCGTTCTGCCCGACCTTGTAACTGCATGCCTGTCCCGGCATCACGCAATAGCGTTCGATCTCCGCCCTCGATCGGGGGAGTGTGAAGCCGACGTGGTCGGAGAAGTACCTCGTCGCCTCCTCGACGCTCCAGCCGCGCGCATGCAGCCCGGTGTCGACCACCAGCCGCGCGGCGCGGAACAGCCACGATTGCAAGGCCCCGGCGCGTTCGAGGCCCTCGTAGGCGCCCATTTCATCGGACAACATCTCGGCATAGAGCGCCCAGCCCTCGCCATAGGCGGAAAGCCAGTAGTTCTTGAGCAGCAGCGGCAGGTCGGGATCGCTGTGAACCAGGCTGAAGTGGTAGTGATGGCCCGGATTTGCCTCGTGGTAGGTCAGCGCCGGCAACGTGTACTTCGGCCAGTCGTGAGTGCTGCGCAGGTTGACCCAGTAGGTCGCCGGACGCGAGCCATCGAGCGCAGCGAAGTAGTAGTATCCGGCCGAGGCGCCGTCCTCGATGTCTGGCGGCACGCGGCGCACCTGGATCGGCACCTCGGGCACCTGCGCCATCACTTCATGCAGCCGGTCCTGCATGTACCGCGTGCCGCGATTGAGTGCGGTGATGAGGTCGGCGCGGCCCTGATCGTCGTTGGGATAGAGCTGGTCGGGCCGCTCGTTTAGCTGCGCCAGCCGGACGCCGACGCTGCCCTCGCACAGCCCCGCCCCGCGCAGGATCGCATCGAGCTCGGCGCTCAGTTCCTCGACCTGCGCGAGGCCGGTCGCGTGAACCTCGTCGGGTGAGAAGTTGGTGGTGGTGTAGTAGGCAAGCGACGCGGCGTAGTGCGCTTCGCCGTCTGGCAGGCGGACGAGCCCGTCGCCCGGCGCGCTCTGCGGGCGCAGGTCGCGAACCAGATCGGCCTGGCGGCGAAGCGCGGGATAGACTTCGTTCTCGACGATCTTTGCCGCGCGCGCCGCCCAGTCGCCCGCGATGCCCCTGGACGCGGTGCGCTCGGCGAGCGAGGCGGTCATTCCGCTGGCTTCGGGCGTGGCGGCGAGCAGCTTGCCCATCTGCGCCTCGGCGTAGTCGAGCGCCCAGCCCGGCGCGAGGTAGCCGCGAGCAGCATCTTCGGCCTGTGCCGCGCATTCTTCGTCGAGCACCGTGGCAAGGCCGGACAGCCGCACGAGGTAGGCCTCGGCATCGGCGGCATTCTCCACCGGGTGCTTCGAATCGAGGAAGTCGGGCAGCTTGCAGTAGGCGCCGTTCATCTGCGTGATGCGGTAGGGATAGCCGAGCTGGCCGATGCCGAACGGCTCGGCGGCGAGGCGCTGTTCGAGCATGTATTCGGCCACCTCGCGGCGCACGCGCCCGGTTTCTGACAACCCTGCCGGATCGACCCCGCGGACCTTCGCCAAGGACGCGCGGGCATAGTCGAACCGTGCCCGCTCCTGCGCCTTGCCGCCGCCATTGAGCCGCGAGCGGGACGCCGAATGCTCGCCCTTGTCGAGCCCGAGCGCGGTCATCTGTTGCGGATCGAGAGCCATGTCGCCGGCGAACACATCCTCGAACACCGCGTGCAGCGCCGAATCGCCCTGGTGTTCGCCGTGACCGCCGGTGTCCTCGCTCCGCAACATGCCGTTCTCCTTTGCTGCAATGGCTACCGGGCAGCGCAGGCGGAAACAAGGCGGCGAGGCTTACACGGGGTTGACACATCTGACAGTGTCCTGGGGCAAAACTCGCTTCGCGCCCAAACCGTCACCTTATGCGGTAGAAATCGGCCACCCGGTCGAGCGCCAGGCGCAGCACCAGCTTGCCGCTGCGCGCCGGCCAGTCGAGGTCCTTTTCGGCAGCGGTCAGTGTCTCGCCGGCGCAGGCGACGCGCCACAGGATATCTGCGAGGCCCCGGCCCGCTGCAGCGATGGCGCCGTCGAAGCGCTGGCGCGCCGCGACCTGCCGTTCGGTCGGGGAGAGCCCGCTGTCGGCGGTGCCACGGATCCGCACCACGTCCCAGCGCATCGTCACGCCGGGGGAAAGGCCGGCGCGTTCGTAATCGACGCGCAGCCGCTCGCCCGCCTCGAACAGCCGATCGTCGAGATGGCCGCGCGAGTGGAGCCAGGTCAGCGGCGATTCGGCGAGGTTGACGGTGACACTACGACGTCGCCGCGCCATGCCGCCACGGCGTCTCGGGCCTTCGGGGGTCAGTTCACGCTCGACCAAAGCTCTCTGCATGCGAATCTCCGGAGGGGAAGTGGGTCGCAGGCCTTGACAAATCGGGTTCGTGTAGGAAAGTGGAATAACCAATTCGGTTATTCGGGAGCGTCATCCGTGATCAATCGCATCCGCGACGTCCGCAAGCAGAAGGGCATGACCCTGGCCGAAGTGGCCGAAGCCTGCGACCCGCCGACCACGCCGCAGACCATCGGCCGGCTCGAAACCGGGATGCGCAATCTCTCGCTCGACTGGATGAACCGCATCGCCGCGGCATTGGGCGTCGAACCCGAGATGATCCTCAAGGGCGAAGAGGCCGAAACCCCGCAGGTGGTCGCCCGCCTGACCGATGCCGGTGCCGAGGCGCTATCCGCGCCTCGCGACGCGATCCTGCCGACCGAACTCGACAGCGGCGCACCGCTGCTCTGTCTCGCGATTGAAAGCTCGCAGGGCGAATACCGCATTGGCGACCAGTTGTGGTTGCGCCAGTTGCCGCCCGAGGATGCGCCCAAGATGATCAACCGCGACGTCCTCGTGCCCAGGCCCGGCGGGCGCTTCGCCTTTGGCCGCCTGATAGACCGGCAGGGTACTCTCGTCGGCCTGCTCCCGCCCGGCGCGGGCCAGCGGCAGGTGGTGATCGACAAGCCCGCCTGGCTGGCTGTCGCGGAAATGCTGGTTCGCAAGCTGTGATGCGCCTGCTGTCGCTGGCGACGCTCTATCCCAACCCGCACACGCCGCGCTTCGGCACCTTCGTCGCGCGCAGCCTCGAGGCGCTGGCCGCGCGCGGCGACTGGCAAGTCTGCGTCATCAACCCGATCGGCCTGCCGCCACTGCTCTACGGGCATTACAAGGAGCTGGCCCAGGCGGCGCAAGGCGGGCGCGAGAACGGGGTCGAGGTCTTCCGCCCGACCTTTCGCCTGCTCCCCGGCCTCAGCGGCAACATCAACCCGGCCGCCATCGCGAAAAGCGTCCTGCCTCTCGCCCGCAGCCTCCATGCCGCGGCGCCGTTCGACCTCGTCGACGCGCAGTTCTTCTACCCCGACGGCCCGGCCGCAGCGCGGATCGCCGCCGACCTTGGCGTGCCGCTGGCGATGAAGGCGCGCGGGGCGGACATCTCGTACTGGGGGCAACGCTCTTCCCCGCTGCGCCAGATGCGCGCCGCCGCCGGACGCGCCACGCGGCTGCTCGCGGTGTCGGAGGCGCTGGCGAACGACATGGAAGCGCTCGGCTTCCCGCCCGACAAGGTCCGCGTCCACTACACCGGGCTCGACCGCGACCTGTTCCGCCCGCTCGACCGCATCGAATGCCGCCGCCGCGCCGGCGAGCACTTCGGTTTCGCCCTTCCCGCCGGCGCGCCACTATTGTCCTGCGTCGGCGCGCTGATCGAGCGCAAGGGCCAGGCCATGGTGATTGAGGCGCTGCCCGCCCTGCCCGCCGCGCACCTGCTGCTGGTCGGCACGGGGCCGGACGAGGCGAACCTGCGCGCACTGGCGGACGGGATCGGCGTGACGGACCGGGTCCATTTCCTCGGCTCGCTCGATCACACGCAGCTCCCGGTGCTGCTTTCGGCCAGCGATGCGATGGTCCTGCCGTCAGCCAGCGAGGGCCTCGCCAACGCCTGGGTCGAGGCGCTCGCCTGCGGATGTCCGCTGGTCATCACCGAGGCCGGCGGCGCGCGCGAACTGGTGCGCAGCGCGACCGCCGGGCGCATCGTCCAGCGCAGTGCCTGGGCGATTGCCGCAGGGATCCGCGACATACTCTCCGCCCCACTCGACCGCGACAAGGTCGCCGCGGCAGTGGAGACGTTCAGCTGGCCGGCCCACGCCGAAGCGCTGGCGGAGATTTACGAAGAGATTGTCGCCCCCCGTTAGCTCGTCATTGCGACCCCGGCCTTGGGCCGGGGGAAGCAATCCGGTGGCAGCACATTGCCGCACTGGATTGCTACGTCGCTACGCTCCTCGCAATGACGAAAGGTCGGATTATGCCGCCGGCTGCACGTCGCCCGAGCTTTCGCTCGGCACGAAGCTGTGGCTGGTCACCCCGAGCCAGATCAGGATCGGCGCGGCCATGTAGATCGACGAATAGGTGCCGACGAAGATGCCCAGCGTGATCGCCGCGGTGAAGCCGAACAGGCTCGCCGGACCAATGAACAGCAGCGAGACGAGCACGAGCAGCAGCGTCAGCGAGGTCATCACCGTACGCGCCAGCGTCTCGTTGACCGACAGGTCGAGCAGCTCGGGCAGCGGCATCTTGCGATACTTCTTCAGGTTCTCGCGGATGCGGTCGTAGACCACGATGGTGTCGTTGAGCGAATAGCCGATGATGGTCAGGATCGCGGCGACGATCTTGAGGTCGAATTCGAACTGGAACAGCGCGAACATACCCAATGTCAGCGAGACGTCGTGGAACAGCGCAAACAGCGCGCCGACGCCGAACTGCCATTCGAAGCGCACCCAGATGTAGACCGAGATCGCCAGCATCGCGAGGCCGAGCGCCCACATCGCGGTGCTGAACAGTTCGCCCGAAACCTTGCCCGAGACCGCCGAAAGGTCGTCGATCCGCGCGCCGGGGAAGTTGTTGGTGATGGTGGTTGTGACCTGGCTGGTCATGGCGTCCGACGCTTTGGGGTCTTCCTGCACCTCGGGCGGCAGGCGAAAGCGGATGTTGACCGAATTCGGCCCGTCGGCGCGCTGGATCACGGGCTCGCCGTAACCCAGCGAGCCGATCCGTTCGCGCAGTTCGGCGACCGGCGCTTCCTCGCTCTGGGTGAAGGTCACCTGCACCTGCTGTCCGCCGACGAAGTCGACGCCAAGGTTGAGGCCGCGGGTGAAGACCAGCGTCAGACTGGCCGCGATCAGCGCGAGGCTGATCAGGTAGAACGGCACCCGCCAGCGCAGGAAGTGGATGTTGGTGTTGTCGGGGACGAGCTTGAGCAGGCGCATATGCTGGTGTCCGTTAGATTGCGAGGTCGGTCGGGCGCGCCTTGCGCAGCCACTGGGCGACCCACATGCGCGTCAGGGTGACGCCGGTGAAGACCGAGGTAAACAGGCCGACGATCAGCACGATCGCGAAGCCCTTGACCGGGCCGGAGCCGAACATGAACAGCAGGACGCCGGCGATGAAGTTGGTGATGTTGGCGTCGTAAATCGCGCGGCTCGCTTCCTTGTAGCCGTTCTCGACCGAAGTGAATGCCTTGCGCCCGCGCTTTCGCTCTTCGCGGATGCGCTCGTAGATCAGCACGTTGGCGTCGACCGCGGCACCGATGGTGAGCACGAAGCCGGCGAGGCCGGGCAGCGTCAGCGTGGTCTTCATGATCGACATGATGCCGACCAGCATGAGCACGTTGAACACCAGCGCGATGGTCGCATAGACCCCGAAGCGGCCGTAGGTGACGATCATCAGCAGGATGACGAGGCCTGCGCCGACGCCCATCGCCAGCAGGCCCTTGGAGATCGAGTCCGCGCCAAGTTCCGGCCCGACGGTGCCTTGCTGGATCACCGTGAGATCGACCGGCAGCGCACCCGAACGCAGCGAGATGGCGAGGTTGTTGGCCGTTTCGACCGTGAACCCGCCCGAAATCTGCGCCGTGCCGCCGAGGATCGGTTCGTTGATGTTCGGCGCCGAGAGCGCCTTGCCGTCGAGGATGATGGCGAAGGGTTTGTTGACGTTCTGGCTGGTCAGGTCGGCGAACTTGCGCGCGCCCTGGCTGTCGAAGGTGATGTTGACGATCGGTTCGTTGGTCTGCTGGTCGTTCGACTGCTGCGCGTTGGTCAGCATGTCGCCACGGATACCGCCGAGCCGCTTCACCGCGATCGCCTGTCCGGCATAGGGCGAGTTGGGATCGTAGGGCACGATCTCGCTGCCCGGAGGAGCGATGCCCTGCTGGATGTCGGATTGCAGCGCGGTTGTGTCGACCAGCTTGAATTCGAGATTGGCGGTCTTGCCGAGCAGGTCCTTGAGCGCCTGCGGGTTGTCGAGGCCGGGGACTTCGACCGAGATGCGGTCATCGCCTTCGCGGATGATGGTCGGCTCGCGCGTGCCGAGCGCGTCGATGCGCCTGCGCACCACCTCGGTGGCGGTGTCCATCGCCTGGTCGACCGCCTGCTTCAGTCCGGCCTCGGACTGGGTCAGGACGAGCTTGTTCTGGTCGACCACCTCAATGGTCCAGTCGCGCTGGCCCGTCAGGCCCGCGCCGGTGGTCATCGGCTCAATCAGGTCGCGTGCCCGGTCAACATCGGCCGGATCATTGACGATGAAGGACAAATTCCCACCCGCGCTCGAATAGCTGCCGGCACGGATGCGCGGCTCGGCCCGGCGCATTGCAGTGCGGACCGATTCTTCCATCGCGTCGAGCCGCTGCTTGGCGACCTGCGTCGGCTGCGCCTCGAGCAGGATGCGGCTGCCGCCGGCAAGGTCGAGCCCGAGGTTGACCTGCGGGTCGGGCAACTGCGACGGCCAGCTCCCGCCGGTATGCACGACGAGCGAAGGGATGGCGGCAAGGGCTGCCAGGATGGTCAGCGACCACAGCCATATTCGGCGCCAGCGGGGAAAATCGAGCATGTCTGGTTTTCGTCCTGCGTCCGGGCTCAGTCGTTGGCCGGCTTGCCACCGGAGGCGACGACATCGCCGATCGTTTGCTTGATCACCTTGACCTTCACGCCTTGGGCGATTTCGATCTCGGCATAGCTGTCGTCGACCTTGATTACCTTGCCGACGATACCGCCGGCGGTGACGACCTGGTCGCCCTTCTGGATGCCGCTGATCTTCGCGCGGTGTTCCTTCTGCTGGCGCATCTGCGGCCGGATGATAAGGAACCAGAAGATTGCGACCATGCCGATGATCGGCAGGAAACCGGTCCAACCGGGCGCAGCGGCCGCGGTACCGGCGGATAGGATATCAAGCATTTCTCTCGCCCATTATGATGAGGTGAATTGGGGTTGCGATCCGACTTGTGAAGAGGACCGTGAAGGACCGTTCACGAAACGGCGAGGCGCGTAGCAGCAATGCAACACTGGCGCAATCAGCCCGGCTTGCCTTGGCGTGGGCTCGGCCCTATAGGCCCGGCCTCCACTGGATCGGGACGTAGCGCAGCCTGGTAGCGCATCACACTGGGGGTGTGGGGGTCGCAGGTTCGAATCCTGTCGTCCCGACCAGTGGTTTTGGACTTCAAAGCATCCAGGGGATGCTTTGGGCCAAACCATTCCCGAACGAAGCGAAGGGCTGCTTCGGCCTTCTCAAACCGATCCGTATCCCCCGCCCCCAGGCGTGAGGATCACGAATCTGTCGCCGGGCTCCATCTGCGCGCTGCCGTGATAGTCGAGGCGTTTGACCGAGCCATCGGCGCGTTCGACCCAGTTCTCGCCCGGCGCTGCATCGCCACCGCCCGAAAGGCCACGCGGAGGAACGCGGCGCCTGTCGGCGAGGATGTTGGCGCGCATGGCTTCGAGGAAGGTCACACGCCGCTCGACCCCATCGCCGCCGCGATACAGCCCCGCCCCGCCCGATCCGTGGCGAATGGCGAAGCGTTCGACGCGGATTGGAAAGCGCATTTCGAGCACTTCGGGATCGGTCAGACGGCTGTTGGTCATGTGTGTCTGCACCGCGCTGGTCCCGTCGTGATCCGGCCCCGCGCCCGAGCCGCCGCAAATCGTCTCGTAGTATTGCCGCGTCGCATCGCCGAAGGTGAAGTTGTTCATCGTCCCCTGGCTCGGCGCGAGGCGGCCGGTGGCGGCGAGGATCGCGTCGGTCACCACCTGGCTCGTCTCGACGTTGCCCGCGACGACCGCGCCGGGCGGGTGCGGATCGAGCATCGATCCGGCCGGGACGATCAGTTCGACCGGCCGCAAACAGCCGTCGTTCATCGGAATCGGATCGTCGATAAGCGTGCGCAGGGCATAAAGCACCGCAGCGCGGACGATCGAACGCGGGGCGTTGAAATTGTCGGGAAGCTGGCCGCTGGTGCCAGTGAAGTCGAACACCGCCGAGCGGTTGTCGCGGTCGATCCGCAGAGCGACCCGCACCACCGCGCCGTTGTCCATCTCGTAGGCGAATTCCCCGTCGTCGAGCCGGTCGAGCAGGCGGCGGACCGATTCGGCGGCGTTGGCGAGGACGTGGTCCATGTAGCTCGCCACAACCTCGGCGCCGAGGTCGGCCGCGGACTGGCGCAGGAGTTCCGCACCACGCGCGCAGGCGGCGAGCTGGGCCTTCATGTCGGAGACGTTGCGGTCCGGGTTGCGCGCCGGCCATGCGCCCGAGGCGAGCACTTCGCGCAGCTCCACCTCGCAGAAGCGGCCTTCGTCGACGAGCAGCAGATTGTCGATCAGCACGCCTTCCTCGGCGATGGTGGTACTGTCTGGCGGCATCGAGCCGGGCGCGATCCCGCCGATGTCGGCATGGTGCCCGCGCGCAGCGACGAAAGCGTCGGGCTCGCCGCCTTCGCCGTAGAACACCGGGACGATCACCGTCACATCGGGCAAGTGCGTGCCGCCGCGATAGGGATCGTTGAGCGCATAGGCATCGCCGCGCCGGATGCCGCGACCGTCGGTCGCCCCTCCCCGCGCCTCGATGATCCGCCGTACGCTCTCGCCCATCGAACCGAGGTGGACCGGCATGTGCGGCGCGTTTGCGATCAGCGCACCGCTCGCGTCGAACAGCGCGCAAGAGAAATCGAGCCGCTCCTTGATGTTGACCGAGGAGGCGGTGGCTTCGAGCACCACGCCCATTTCCTCGGCGATGGCCATGAACAGGTTGTTGAAGATCTCGAGCCGCACCGGGTCGGCCTCGGTACCGGCGGCGTGTACACGCTCGAGCGGCGCGCTGCGGGTGAGGACGAGGCTGCCGCCCTCGTCGAGCCGCGCGCTCCAGCCGGGTTCGACCACGGTGGTCGAGCCGGGATCGACGAGCAGCGCCGGGCCGGTGAAGGCATCGCCGATCTCAGTGCGCTGCATTGTCAGCCACGACCCGGTGCGTTGGCCTTCCACCCTTGCCGCCTCAGCGCGGGCGCCGGAAAGGCCTCCGCTGATACCGGAAGCCTCGACGCTCAACGCCTCGACCACGATCGCGGCCTCGTCGTCGGAATAACCGTAGCGTGTGCGGTGATCGCGGCGGAACGTGGCGTCCATCTCCGCTGCCTCGCCCACCGGCAGGGTCAGCGCGGTGTCGCTGCCCTCGAAGCGCAGCCGGGCGCGGCGGGTGAGCGTGATGCGATTGGGCGCGATGCCCTGTTCGACCAGCGCCGCCCGTGCCTCCTTCTCCAGTTCCGCCAGCCGCCCGGCGAAGGGTTCGGACAAGGGCCGCACCACCCCCGCCTCGCGGATCGCCAGCACCGGGGCGAGGCCGATGCCGTAGGCCGAGAGGACTCCGGCGAAGGGATGGACCAGCACCGTCTCGATCCCCAGCGCGTCGGCCACCCGGCAGGCGTGCTGCCCGCCCGCCCCGCCGAAGCAGGCGAGCGCGTAGCGGGTCACGTCGTGCCCGCGCGCGGTGCTGATCTTGCGGATTGCGTTGGCCATGGCGTCAACGGCGATGGCGAGGAACCCCTCGGCGATCTCCTCCAGCGGCATCGGCTCGGGCAGCTTGGCGGCGATCTCCTCGAGCCGGGCGCGCGAGGCAGCGGGGTCGAGCGGCCGGTCGGCATCGGGACCGAAGACCTGCGGGAAGAACCCGGGGTCAATCCGCCCGAGGAACAGGTTGCAGTCGGTCACCGTCAGCGGCCCGCCCCTGCGGTAGCAGGCCGGCCCCGGATCGGCCCCGGCGCTCTCCGGCCCGACCTGGAAGCGGCCACTCTCGTAGCGGCAGACCGAGCCGCCGCCCGCGGCGATGGTGTGGATCTGCATCATCGGCGCGGCGACGCGCACGCCGGCCACCACGCGGTCGCCGGTCAGTTCGTACTCGCCGGCGTAGTGGCACAAGTCGGTCGAGGTGCCGCCCATGTCGAAGCCGATGAGCCGGTCGTGCCCCGGCGCCGAGGCGACCATGCCGACCACGCCGCCTGCCGGACCCGAGAGGATCGCGTCCTTGCCGCGAAAGGCGCGGGCATCGGCGAGGCCGCCGTTGGACTGCATGAAGCGCAAGACATCGTGCGGATGAAGCGCTTGATCGAGCTGTCGAACGTATCGATGGATGTTCGGCGTCAGGTAAGCGTCCACCACCGTGGTGTCGCCGCGCGGCACCAGCTTGACCAGCGGCGCGACCTCGTGGCTGGCGCTGACCTGCGCGAACCCGGCCTCCCGCGCCAGCGCCACCAACCGAGCCTCGTGCGCCGTGTAGCGCCAGCCGTGCATCAGGACGATGGCGATGGCGTCGATGCCCTTGGCGCGCACCCCGGCGAAGGCTGAGCGGACCGCGTCCTCGTCGAGCGGGCGCACCACAGTGCCGTCTGCCCCGACCCGCTCGTCGATCTCGATCACCTCGGCGGGGAGCTGTTCCGGCAGGACGATGTGGCGGGCGAAGATGTCGGGCCGCGCCTGGGTGCCGATGCGCAGCGCGTCGCCGAAACCGCGGGTGATCGCCAGCGCCAGCCGCTCGCCCTTGCGTTCGAGCAGGGCGTTGGTGGCAATGGTCGTGCCGATGCTGACTTCGGCGATCGGCGCATCGCCGTGCTCGGCGAGGATCCGCCGCACCGCCTCGCTCGCCGCGTCGGCGTAGTGCTCGGGGTCTTCGGAGAGCAGCTTGGCCGCGACCAGCGGCCCGTCGGGCGTTTCCGCCACCACGTCGGTGAAGGTCCCGCCCCGGTCGATGGCAAAACGATAGGCCCCGCTCATGCCCGCACCCATAGCCGCC
>NZ_WTYM01000036.1 GCF_009827435.1 Croceibacterium salegens
AGAGCCCGACTTCTTAGTTCCCGAAAGTGGACATTCTTCGCGGACAAGTTGGCTGGTCGGGGGTTTGGCGCCTTTCTCCGCTACTATTCCCATGCAGTGAGGCTGTCAGTGGCGTCAGGAGCAGGATCAGGATCGGGGATCTTGTCGCCAGCCAGGAGATACGAAGCCGGTCGACGGTTATCCAGCAGAAGACCGGGCGCCCTGTTCAGTTCGAACTGACAGGCGATGTTCGTGCCAGCCTTTTGGCGTGGCTCGAGCGGCGTGGAGGATCGACCGAAGACTACGCCTTCCCAAGCCGCATCGATCGAACAAAGCACCTGAGCACGAGACAATACGCGCGCCTGGTCGATGAATGGGTGACTGCCATTGGGCTGCGACGTGAGGAATACGGTACGCACTCGATGCGGCGCACCAAGGCTTCGATGATTTACAAGGCGACGGGCAATCTCCGTGCCGTGCAAATCCTGCTTGGCCATTCCAAGATCGAGAACACCGTCAGGTACCTGGGCGTGGACATCGAGGACGCGCTATTGCTCGCCGAGCGCACGGAAATCTGAGGTCGAGGCGGTCCTTTCCCAAAACGGAAGCGGAAGGGCCGCTTCTCAAACTCGGACATCGGACCTTTTGTCTGAAACTGGGCGGGAAGCGGACATTGATTTTCTATGCTCGTCGGTTCGAAACGATAAGGCGACAATTCCACATAGCACCCACTGTCGCGACGACAAATAAGTTCAACCTTGGACAAGTCGCGCTGATTTCGAGTTTTCGGCAATTGTGCTAGGGAAATGCCCAGTTCGACGCCGGACTGGGAAACGGGCGTGCCAACTATCTCGGAAATATCAGTAGGAAACCTTGCTTGGCGCCATCTCGTAGCGAGATAGTCGCGCGCGCTCTGGTCGCAAACCGATTGAGGAGCGTATCATCAAACGATACTCTCTATTGGAGCGATGGCCGCCTTGATGGTGGCAACCGGTGCACAGGCGCAAACCTTCACGATCTCGGGAACCTGGGGCGAGGTCAAATTCACTGGAGGTGTCGGCGAGCAGGGAATGGCGGCGAGGTCCGGCAACGCACCAGGCAAAGTCGATGTGGCCCTTGACGATGGCGCCAAGGTGATCGCTACCGCGCATTGTGTCGGCATGAACCAGCATCCTTCGCAGATATTTTCACTGGTCCCGTCTTGTGACTTCAGCCGACGATTACGCGGAGGGCGGAGTGGTTTCGTTGCTGCTCGGCTGCAATCCGATTGACCCCAATAACACTGGGCCAAATGCCGCGTTCGGGTGCGTCGGACGTATCTAGGGCAAGTCAGGCGAGGTTGCCGACCGAAGTGGTGCAATGGTCATGCACTTTAGCGGCGATGGAAAATCGTCCGGAGCTGGCCAGTGATATAACTGACGCCAGGAATGCTGACTGAGTCAATGTCTCAGCCTGATAACAGGTTGTATTCAATCGAGCTGGCTAAATAGCCTTTCAGGTCGTTGGGACATTTGGGCAGAGCGGACAAAGTTGCAGTAACGGACTTCTTTCGGGCGCTGGCAGGCAGCGACGGGGGGTGACATACCCTGTCGAAGAATAGGGGGAGGGGGAGCGGATGTCGAAGGAGTCCCTTATCGCGCGTTCGGTTCTTGCGATGCTCCTTGCAGCGTCGAGTGCGGCGAGTGCGGGCCAGCTCGGCAAACCGGTGATCGGACCTCAACTGGTCTGTTTCAAATACAACACCTTCAGCCTGAACAACGGAGAGCGCCTGACCGAGGTCCCCGGAAGTTCCGAGGAAATCTCGGTTCTTGTCGCGAGCAGCAAGAGTGAGCTTCGCATCGCGGAAGGCGAAGTCTGGGCCGATACCAAGAAGGATAAACAGCGTATCCTCCAGCGCGGCAAGACCTCGGTCTACCGGATCGTGAGTGAGCCCCGATACGCGATCTATGACCCTCTGGACTATGAAACGAACAAGCTACTCATCTGGTTGAGCGGGTCGGCATTGAAGGGCAACGACGAGGACAACGCCATCGTGTCCCGCTTCAAGATCGAGGACGCCGAGCGGGTAGAGTGCCAGCATCAGTTCACTTATTCATCGTGACCGCCCACAGTTGAGCCGCCGGCCGAATGGCGGCTCAAACCTCCCGCAGCCGTGGCATCAGCTCGACGAAGTTGCAGGGTCGATTCCGGCTGTCGAGCTGTTCCGCCAGGATCCGGTCCCAGCCGTCCTTCACTGCGCCGTTCGAGCCGGGCAGGGCGAAGATGTAGGTTCCGCGCGCCAGCACGGCGAGGGCGCGGCTCTGGACGGTGCTGGTGCCGATGGTCTGGTAGCTGACCCAACGGAACAGTTCGCCGAAGCCTTCGATCACCTTGTCGGCGACGCGGTGCAGCGCCTCGGGGGTCACGTCGCGGCCGGTCAGGCCGGTGCCGCCGGTCGAGACGATCGCATCGATCGCCGGGTCGTCGATCCAGCCGTTGAGGCGGCGGACGATGGCGTCGGCGTCGTCCTTCTCGATCGCCCGCACCGCCAGCCGGTGCCCGGCCCCGGTGATGCGCTGGGCGAGGATGTCGCCCGAGGTGTCCTCGGCCAGACCGCGTGTGTCGCTGACGGTCAGCAGGGCGATGGAGATGGGCTTGAACGGCCGGCTCTCGTCGATCGCCACCCTAGTTCTCCGATGCGGTCATGTAGACCCGCCCGTCGGTCCTGCCGCCTTCGCTCGGGAATGCCGGCCACTGGTTCTCGGCCAGCGCGAGACGGCTGGCCGACTGGGCGCGGGCCTGCCGCTCGTACATCCAGTAGTTGCGCATCACGATGGCGACGTAGCTGCGCGTCTCCCAGTAGGGAATGCTCTCCATGTAGAGCAGCGGATCGCCCTGGTCGTGAATCTCGTAGGCCCAGCGCGTCACCGGGGTCAGGCCGGCGTTGTAGGCGGCCATAACCTGCGGCAGCCGCCCACGCGTGGCGGGTGAATCGCGCAGCATCTGCAGGTTCTGCTGCCCGAAGGCGAGGTTGGTCGCCGGGTCGAAGATGTTGACCGCGCTGGCGCTCATGCCGAGCCGCGGGGCGTGTTCGCGCACGGTGATCGGGGTGATCTGCATCAGCCCCTTGGCCTGCGCCGGGCTCACCGCGTTCGAGCGGAAGGCCGATTCCTGCAGGGCGTGGGCATAGGCCAGCGCCGGGTCGACCTGCCATCCGGTGGTCGGCATCCACTTCGGCGTCGGATAGCGCGAGGCCGGGTCCGGATTGGCGCCGGAGGGCGAGTTGTAGGCGAAGTAAAGCTGGGTCTGCGGAAGGCCGAGATCGCGGGCAAGGCGGGTCAGCGCGCCGAAGTCCTTCGGGTTGCCGATCTTGGCTTCGTGGATCAGCACCTCGCTGGCGAGCACGTCGCGACCGATTTCGGCCAGCGCGACCGCGGTGCGCACGTTCTCGTTGTCCTTGAGGCTGCGCCAGTCGTCCTTGCTGAAGTCGGCCGTCTCGACGCTGACCGGAAGGTCCTTGCCGAGCTGCTGGCTCGCCAGCATTCCGTAGAGCGTCTGGTCGTCGTAGGCCGCGCCGCGCAGAAGCTCGGCGCTCTTTTCCGGCTTGCGGCAGCGCAGGGCCGCGCGGCTCGCCCAGTAGTAGGCGGCGGCGCGAAGCTCGGTGTTCTGCGCCCCGCGGGCGGAGCGTTCGAAGTAGTCTCCGGCGAGAATGCAATCGCCCAGCCGCCACGCCGCAAGCGCAGCGGTCCAGTCGCCCTCGGCCACCCATGGACCGCTGCCCGCGGCAACCGTCTGCGCCAGGGCGAGAGCTTGCGGATCGCGGTTCTCTATGTAATAGCTCCAGGCGATGCGCTGGCGCCATTCGGCGCGGGCATCGGGCGTCAGTGTCGCATCGATCCCGTCGAGCAGCTGGCGGGCGCCGTCGGGGTCGTCCTCGGTGATCCGCTGCAGGATCTGTTCGCGGATCGCCGTCGGCATCGACCCATCTTCGATCGAGCGGGGCCGGACCCGGCGCGGAATGCTGCTGAGCGGATAGAAGCTCGCTTCCTGCGGCACATAGGGCATTTCGGTCGCGCCGCGGGTCATCGCGAGGCGGGCGAGCTGCGCGGCTTCGGGCAGGCGGCTGCCCCGTTCCATCCACGCCTGGATCTGCGGCAGTTCGACCTTGGGCGAACCGGCGGCGAGGTAGAGTTCGGCGCGCGCCACCGGATGCAGAAGGCCGTCGCGCTGGTCGAGCATGGTGCTCGCCGTCGTCCAGTCGCTCCGGTCGATCGCGCTGAAGACGGCGCTGTAGTACTCGCGCGTCTCGCGGTCGAGCTGCTGCGGCGCACCGTTCTGGGTGGCGTGCGCGGTGAAGTACTCGCGCGTCGTCTCCGCCGCGGCGGGGGCGGCCAATTGCATCAGGAGCACGGCCGCCGTGGCGGCTGCGAATTTCCTCACTTATTCCCTCCAGTCGAGCCAGGCACGCCATAGCGCGGCCCGGAAGCGGTGTCCCTGCAGCAGCGTTTCCGGGCCGACTGCGGCAAGTACGGCCGGGTCGACCGCATCAAGCGCGATTTGCCGTGGATTTACACTGCGCTGCGCCGGATCGTGCTGAAAAAGAGTCAAAATATCGCGACCGAGCAGCAGAATGCGCTGAGGGGCGGCGAGTGCGATGTGGTGGCGGACGATATCGCCGAAGCCTCGCGCGGCAAGTCCCGTCCAGTCGGCATGGCTCGCATGGCAGGGCAGGGCGGTGGCGAGGTATATCTCGCTCTCGTCGAGGCCCATGGCTTCATGCATGGCCGTGAGGAGCTGGCCGTGCGGGCCCGAGAGCAGCGTATCGGTGTCGCCGGCCTCGGGCATGGCGACGAGGATCATCAACTTGGCGTCGGCGAATCCGCGCGGGGCCAGGCGCGGCCCGTTGCCGGCGGCCGAGAGCGAGGGTTCGGCCCGCCACCAGTGCGCGAAATCGACGAGCGTCTTCGGCCAGGTATCGCGCTCCCCGCCGAGCGGCGGTTGCTTCGGCTTTACTGGCGCAGCGACGACCGCTGCCATCGCCGGAGCAGGCGTCTCCGAGGGAGCTTCCGGTACCTCCAGCCAGTTGTGCGGCTCGTCGGCGAAATCGCAGTCGACGCCCGCTTCGCGCCACCAGTCCTGCGCGCCGGCAAGCGCTTCGCCGAGGGGAATGTCGCGTCTCGTATCCATGTGCATGTCCGACGCAGGTCTTGACCTGCCGCCGCCCAGCTATCAAGCCCCGTCCATGCTATTCACGCGAATGAAGGTAGTCCGGTGAGCGCAGAAGAATCCCAGCGCGAATCCATGCCGGTCGACGTCGTGATCGTCGGCGCCGGGCCTGCGGGCCTCGCCGCCGCGATCCGCCTCAAGCAGGTCGATGAAGCGCTCGAAGTCGTGGTGCTCGAGAAGGGGTCCGAGGTCGGGGCGCATATCCTCTCGGGCGCGGTTATCGATCCGCGCGCGCTCGACGAACTGCTGCCCGACTGGCGCGAATCCTGCCCGCTGGCCGCGGTGCCGGTGACCGAGAACCATCACTGGGTGCTGACCGAGCGGGGCAAGTGGGAGCTGCCGCACCTCGCCATGCCGCCGCTGATGTCGAACAACGGCAACTACACCGGCTCGCTCGGCAACCTGTGCCGCTGGCTGGCCGAACGGGCCGAGGCGCTGGGCGTTCAGGTTTTCCCCGGATTCCCGGCCTCCGAAGTCCTCTTCGACGAAAGCGGCGCGGTGATGGGCGTCGCCACGCAGGACATGGGTGTCGCCGCCGACGGCAGCCACAAGCCCGACTACCAGCCGGGCATGGAACTGCACGCGAAGTGCACCCTCTTCGCCGAGGGCGCTCGCGGGCACCTGACCAAGCGGATGAAGGCGCACTTCGCGCTCGATGCCGAGAGCGAGCCGCAAGTTTATGGCCTTGGTATCAAGGAATTGTGGGACATTCCTGCCGAAATGCATGAACCGGGCCGGGTGATCCACACGCAGGGCTGGCCGCTGTCGGAGAGCGATACCTGGGGCGGCGGGTTCCTCTACCACCAGGCCGGCGGGCAGGTCGCGCTCGGCTTCGTCACCGCGCTCGATTACGCTAATCCTTACGTGTACCCGTTCGAGGAATTTCAGCGCTGGAAGCAGCACCCGGCGATCCGCGCGGTGCTCGAAGGCGGCAAGCGCGTCTCCTACGGCGCGCGGGCGATCAACGAGGGCGGCTGGCAGAGCGTGCCCAAGCTCGCTTTCCCGGGCGGGGCGCTGGTCGGCTGCTCGGCCGGCTTCGTCAACGTGCCGCGCATCAAGGGCACCCACACCGCGATGAAGAGCGGCATGCTGGCGGCCGAGGCCGTTGCTGCGGCGATTGCCGGGGGACGCGAGAAAGACACGCTTTCCGAATACGATAGCGAGGTTTTTTCAAGCTGGATTGCAACCGAATTGCAGCTTGTGAAGAACGCCCAGCCGCTGGTCGCCAAGTTCGGCGGTGCTCTCGGTTCGGCCTTCGCCGGGATCGACATGTGGCTGCGCACGCTGAAGATCCGTCTGCCGTTCACGATGAAGCACCACACCGACGCCGAGGAAACGCGCCGCGCCGACCTCTACAGGCCGATTGCCTATCCCAAGCCGGACGGGAAGATCAGCTTCGACCGCCTCTCCTCGGTGTTCCTCTCGGGTACCAACCACGTCGAAGACCAGCCCTGCCATCTGGTGCTAAAGGACCCCACGGTGCCGACGCGCATCAACCTGTCGGTCTACGCCGGGCCCGAGGCGCGCTACTGCCCTGCCGGGGTCTACGAGTTCGTCGGCGTCGAGGAGGGCGAGCCCAGGCTGGTGATCAACGCCCAGAACTGCGTGCACTGCAAGACCTGCGACATCAAGGACCCGACCCAGAACATCGAATGGGTCACGCCCGAAGGTGGCGGCGGTCCGAACTATCCGAATATGTGATGCGGGTCCCCTCGACAGAAGCCTTTGAGGCGATATTCGAAGGCGCGGAGGGCCGCTATCGCATCGACTACGCACCGACCGACGAGTGGGATGGCGTCATCAGCGTATCCATTGCCGGTCATGACATGCGATGGAATGTCGACCTGGTTGAGCAGGAAGACGGCACCCTTCAGATGGGCGGAATCACGTCAGGCACCAAGGAAGTATGGGATGACGAATTCTGGTTTCAGATCATCTGTGATGGCGGCCCAAAGTCCATCCAGCATTGGGGCGATCGCGTGATCTGGCGTGAAGACCCAGCAGTTGCGGACTGATCGCCGCTTTGCGCCTCACCGAAACCGCCTACGCCAAGATCAACCTCGCGCTGCACGTGCGGCGGCGGCGGGAGGATGGGTATCACGAGCTCGAGACCCTGTTCGCCTTCGTCGATGCGGGGGATACGCTTTCGGCACGGACGAGCGAAAAGGACGAGTTGAAAGTCGTTGGCGAGTTTGCCACGGAAATAGCTGATCCCTTTGGCAATCTCGTTTCGAAGGCGCTCGGCAAGTTGCCGCGTCCGGACGGCCTGTCGATCACCCTCGAAAAAGTCCTTCCGGTCGCCGCCGGGCTGGGTGGCGGGTCGGCCGATGCGGGCGCGGTGTTTCGGATGGTGCGCGATGCGTATGGCTTGCCCGACGACTGGCGCGAGCGGGCGGCGGCGCTGGGGGCGGACGTCCCGGCCTGCGTCGAGAGCGTGACCTGCATCGGACGCGGCACCGGGACCGAGCTGGAGCCGATGGAGAGCGACTTGGCCGGAACGCCGGTGCTGCTGGTCAATCCGCGCGTGGCGCTGCCGACCGGGCCGGTGTTCAAGGCATGGGACGGCGTCGATCGCGGACCGCTGCCCGAAGGCTCGCCCTCGCTGATCGCCCGCGAGGGACGCAACGACCTCGAAGCGCCGGCCATCTCGCTGTGCCCGGCCATCGCCGAAGTCCTTGCCGCCCTGCGTGAAACGGAGGCCGATCTCGTGCGGATGAGCGGTTCGGGGGCGACGTGCTTCGCACTCTACCGAAGCGCGGACGCCATGCGGGCGGCGGCGGAAAAGCTGGCTTCTGGGCATCCGGACTGGTGGCAGTTGCAGGGCAAGCTCAGGTGATCTGCAAAGAAGCCTTCTGCATCGCCGGAGAGTCTCAGGCGGGGGGTGTGCTGATCGTCTCCGATCACGCCTCCGACCGCGTTCCCGACGACATCGACCTCGGCATCGATCCCGAGCTGCTGAACGAGCACGTCGCGATCGACATCGGCGTCGCCGGGGTGGCCCTGCAATTGGTCGAACATCGGGGCTACGCGGCCTTCCTCGCCAACGTCAGCCGCCTCGTCTGCGATTGCAACCGGGCGGAGGACTCGCCGGGCGTGATCCCGCATGCCAGCGACGGGCACGCGATCCCCGGCAACCTGTTCGACATTGCCGGACGGGAGGAGCGGCTCGAGCGGTTCTATCGTCCCTACCATGAAGCGCTGGCGGCCCTGCTCGATCGCGCACCGCCCCGGTTGATCGTCTCGCTGCACAGCTTCACCCCACGCCTTGCCAGCGCGCCGAACGAGCAGCGCCCATGGCAATGCGGGATCCTCTACAATGAGGACGACCGCGCCGCGCGCCTCGTCATCCCCCTGCTCGAAGCCGAGGGGCTCAAAGTCGGCGACCAGCAGCCCTACTCCGGCAAGTTGCTCAACGAGACGATGAACCGCCACGCCGAAGCCCACCGCCGGCCCTACTTCGGCATCGAAATTAGGCAGGACCAGATCCGCGACGCCGCCGGGCAGGCCGACTGGGCTGAAAGGCTGCTTCGCGTGATACCGCAGGTGGCCGCCGCCTTGACCTAGGGCGTGTCGTTGCCTTCCGGCTCTGTCGGGGTGGCCTCGGGCTTGCGCCGGATGCCCAGCAGGTCGAGCAGCCCGTCGCGCACCGACTTTATCGCGGCGATGAGCGCGGCGAGGGCGACGAATATCGCGGTCACCGCCTTGATCCACGTCGGCGCCCCCTTAACGCCTTCCTCGATCTTCTGCAGCGGCGTGACCTGCACCTGGAACGACAGCGATTCCGATGTCGGGGTGAGGTCGTGATAATTGCCCTCGCGATCAATCGCCTGCGCGACCGTAGTGATGGTCATGGTGTGGTCGCCTCCGCGCAGCGCGGTGACCTCCCATCTCCACATCGTCGAGGGGTAGGGCGAGCCTAGATGGACGCGCTGGACCGGTTCCGACTTCGCCTCGATCTGGAACGCTTCGTCGCCCTGGAGGACGGCCTTGACGCGCTCGCCTACGGTGACGGTGAACTCCTTGGGCCTGCCCGGCATCTTGGCGATGATTTCGCCGGGGCGGGGCGCGACGGCCAGTGCAGGTTCGGGGTCCGCGATAGGTTGCGGATCCCCGCGCGGGGACTCTGCTTCGTCCGTGGCCGCGTCTCTGGGGTCGGGCGTGGGCTCCTTCGTATCCGTCGCTTCTGTTCCGCGTGAAGCCGGGGGCGGATTGGCGGCGACGGCGAGCCACACGGTAAAACTGTCGTTCCGCTTGATCGGGTTGGGCGCGTTGAACGATGCTGTACCTTCGGTCTGGCGGTCGGCCTGCTTCTGGAAATCGGCGCAATCTTCCGCCGTCGCGTAATCCGAAATGGCATCGCAATAATCGCCCTCGACTTCAGCGACGGCGTCTTCCGCCGCTTGTTCGCTGCACGATGCAATCGTTCCGGCAATGCCCGCGCCTATCGAAAGTCGAAGGATTATGCCCCAAGCAATTCGAGACATGGACGATGTCTCCCTGTTAACCCTGATCGAAGGTCTCACACCGGGCAGACCAGGTCAACGACGGCAGGATTACTGAAGGCCGGCGGACTTTTATTTCGTGTCATCGACAGGGAGGCGCGCCTTCTGCGATAGCCCCGCTTTACCGCGGCCTTGCGGTTTTGTTCTCCGCCTGCGACCCCTTCTGGTATAACCAACCCCTGAATTCAGCAGCCTGAAAGCCGATCATGCCCGCATACCGCTCCCGTACCTCGACCCACGGCCGCAACATGGCCGGCGCGCGCGGATTGTGGCGCGCGACGGGCATGAAGGACGAGGATTTCGGCAAGCCGATTATCGCCATCGCCAACAGCTTCACCCAGTTCGTGCCCGGCCACGTCCACCTCAAGGACCTCGGCCAGCTGGTCGCGCGCGAGGTCGAGAAGGCCGGCGGCGTGGCCAAGGAATTCAACACCATCGCGGTCGATGACGGGATCGCCATGGGTCACGATGGCATGCTCTACAGCCTGCCGAGCCGCGATCTTATCGCCGACAGCGTCGAGTACATGGTCAACGCCCATTGCGCCGACGCGCTGGTGTGCATCTCCAACTGCGACAAGATCACCCCCGGCATGCTGATGGCTGCAATGCGGCTCAACGTGCCCGCCGTCTTCGTCTCGGGCGGGCCGATGGAAGCGGGCAAGGTCGTGCTCAAGGGCAAGGAGGTCGCGCTCGACCTCGTCGATGCCATGGTCGCCGCCGCCGACGAGAAGTACACCGACGAGGAAGTGACCGAGATCGAGCGCTCGGCGTGTCCGACCTGCGGTTCGTGCTCGGGGATGTTCACCGCCAACTCGATGAACTGCCTGACCGAGGCGCTCGGACTTTCGTTGCCCGGCAACGGTTCGCAACTCGCCACCCACGCCGACCGCCAGAGCCTGTTCGAGCGCGCCGGGCGCCTCTCGGTGGCGCTGGCCAAGCGCTACTACGAGGAGGGCGACGAGAGCGTCCTGCCACGCGCCATCGCCAGTTTCGAGGCGTTCGAGAACGCGATGAGCCTCGACATCGCCATGGGCGGGTCGACCAACACCGTGCTCCACCTGCTTGCCGCCGCGCACGAGGCGGGCGTCGATTTCACCATGAAGGACATCGACCGGCTGAGCCGGCAGGTGCCGTGCCTGTGCAAGGTCGCCCCGGCCAAGTCCGACGTGCACATGGAAGACGTCCACCGCGCCGGCGGGATCATGGCGATCCTCGGCGAGCTCGACCGCGCCGGGCTGCTGCACACCGCGTTGCCGACGGTGCACAGCCCGACGATGGGCGATGCGCTGGCCGACTGGGACATCCGCCTGACCAACAACCCGATGGTGCAGGAATTCTACAAGGCCGCGCCGGGCGGCGTGCCGACGCAGACCGCGTTCAGCCAGGCGCGCCGCTGGGACGAACTCGACGCCGACCGGGTCAACGGCGTCATCCGCAGCAAGGAAAACGCCTTCAGCCAGGACGGCGGGCTCGCCGTGCTCTACGGAAACATCGCCCGCGACGGCTGCATCGTGAAGACCGCCGGGGTCGACGAGAAGATCCTCAGGTTCTCGGGCCCGGCCAAGGTGTTCGAGAGCCAGGACGCGGCGGTCGCCGGGATCCTCGGCGGCGAAGTGGGCGAGGGCGACGTGGTCGTCATACGCTACGAAGGGCCGCGCGGCGGGCCGGGGATGCAGGAAATGCTCTACCCGACCAGCTATCTCAAATCGAAGGGCCTCGGTGCGGCCTGCGCGCTGATTACCGACGGGCGCTTTTCAGGAGGCACCTCGGGCCTGTCGATCGGCCACGTTTCGCCGGAAGCGGCCGAAGGCGGGGCGATCGCGCTGGTCGAGACCGGCGACACGATCGAGATCGACATCCCGGCGCGGACCATCGAGCTCGCGGTCTCCGACGAGGAACTGGCGGCGCGCCGCGAACGCATGGAAGCGAAGGGCGAGGCCGCCTGGCATCCCGCCCGCCCGCGCGAACGCCGCGTGTCCGATGCGCTCAAGGCCTATGCCGCGATGACCACCAGCGCCGCGCGCGGCGCCGTGCGCGACGTGTCGCAGCTCAAGCGCGGGTAATGCGCCTCAGCGCCCTGCTCACCGCGATTGCGGCGCTGGCTGCGTGCACCGGCGGGACGGGCGAGGCGCCGCAGGCGGCCGAGGCGTCGGACCGCATCGACTGCGCCCCTGCGGGAGCCGAAGTTTTCGGGGCAGACTGCACCTTCGAACTGGCTGAGCGCGACGGCGAAAACCTTATCGTCGTCCATAATCCAGACGGAAGCTTCCACCGCTTCCGCATCGTCGACGACGGGCGCGGGCTGGAGGTGGCCGACGGAGCTCAGCCGATCGCCCTCGCATATGCCGACGGCAAGATGACCGTGGCGATCGGCGGCGACCGATATGTCCTGCCTGCGATAGAGCGCGAGATACATGCCGCCGAGTGACCAGGTTCTCACCGTCGCCCAGATGCAGGCGGCGGAGCAGGCGCTGATCGACGGCGGCGAGAGCGTCGACAGCCTGATGCTGAAAGCCGGACGCGGTGCTGCGGAGTGGATCTTCCGGCTCGCAGTGGACCGACCGGTAACCGTCCTGTGCGGGCCGGGCAACAACGGCGGCGACGGCTACGTCATCGCCGAGACCTTGCGGGCGTGGGACCTGCCGGTGACCGTCGTCGCGCCACTCGAACCGGCGACCGATGCGGCGCGCAACGCCCGCACCGCCTATTGGGGTGGCTTTTCCGCTGTCGGGCATGGCGGCGTGTTCGTCGATTGCCTGTTCGGCAGCGGCTTGAGCCGGCCGCTGGGCGACGAACTTGCCGGGCTGGTCCGGACACTCGCCGGGACGCATGCCTCGTGCGTGGCGGTCGACTTGCCGAGCGGGATTTCGAGCGACGACGGGGTGTTGCTGAATGAAGACCTGCCCCGATACGACCTGACCGTTGCCCTCGGGGCGTGGAAGTTTGCACACCGGCTGCTCCCCGCGCGCAAGGCGATGGGCGAATTGCGGCTGGTCGATATCGGCGTGGCCCGGGTCGATGAAGCTGCCCGGGTGATTTCTCGTCCGGCTCTGGCCGCGCCTACTCAGGATGCGCACAAGTATACGCGCGGGCTTCTGGCCATCGTCGAAGGGCCGATGCCGGGCGCCGCCGCGTTGGCCGCCAGCGGCGCGGTCCATGCCGGCGCGGGCTACATCAAGGTGCTGGGCGAAGCATCCGGGCTGCCGGTCTGGGCAGTGGCCGATCCTCGCCCGCTGGACGAGGCGCTGGAGGATCGGCGGATCGCGGCCCTGCTGGTCGGTCCCGGCCTCGGGCGCGACGGGGCGGCGGAGGCGAAACTGGAAGCCGCCCTGGCGTTCGACCTGCCGACGCTGGTCGATGCCGATGCCCTGCACCTGCTCAATCCCGCGATGGTGGCGGGCCGCTCGGCACCGCTCGTCATCACGCCGCACGCCGGGGAGTTCGCCGCACTGGCCCAGGCCTTCGGCGTCGAGGCGGAAGGACGGATCGACGCAGTGCGTGCATTGGCGTCGGCTGTCGGCGGAGTCGTTGGCGCCAAAGGGCCGGATACCCTTGTCGCCGGGTCCAACGGACGACTTGCCATAGCGCCGCCGGCCTCGAGCTGGCTTTCGACTGCCGGAACCGGCGACGTGCTCGCCGGAATCATCGCCAGCCGCCTCGCCTCCGGTGACGACGCCTTTGCGGCAGCCTGCCACGGCGTCTGGCTCCACGGCGAGGCGGCGCGGCGGGCGGGCCCGGCCTTTTCCGCGAGCGAGCTTGCGGCGCATGTTTCAGGAGCCTACGCGGCCTGCCTGTGAGCCAGGCTGAAGAGATCGTCCGCGTTGCCGCCAAGGGCGACGGTGTCACCGCGTCGGGGCGGCATGTCGCACTGGCTGCGCCGGGCGACACGATCCTGCCCGATGGCAGCGTGCAGGCAGGGCCGCACCACGCCACGCCGCCGTGCCGGCACTTCCCGCGCTGCGGCGGCTGCCAGTTGCAGCACTGTGACGATGTCTCGCTTGCCGACTTCGTCCGCGACCGGGTGACCAATGCCGCCGAGGGGCAGGGCTTGGCACCCGGTGTCGTGGCCGCGGTGCACCTCTCCCCGCCGCGTTCGCGCCGCCGCGCTTCGCTCAAGGCGATCAACGGCGGCGGCCGTCCGCTGATCGGCTTCAACGAGGGCGGGTCGCACAAGGTCGTTGACCTCGCCGAATGCCACGTCCTCGACCCGGCACTGTTCGACACGGTCGGCAAGCTGCGCCGCCTGCTTGCGCCCCGTCGCGGCAAGTACGCGCTCTCGATCGACCTCGCGCTGACCGATTCCGGCGTCGATTGCGCGATCAAGGGGCTGGAAGTCGACGGGCTCGAGGAAACCGAGGCGCTGCTCGAATTCTGCCGCGCCAATGGCCTTGCCCGTCTCTCGCTCGACCAGGGCTACGGCATGGAAAGTTACTGGGCGCCCGAGCCGGTCACCGTCACCCTGTCGGGCGTGGCGGTCGAATATCCCTCGGGCTCCTTCCTGCAGGCTACGCGCGACGGAGAGGAGGCCCTGTCCGGAGCAGCGCGCCAGTGGCTGGCGGGCGGCAAGCGGGTGGCGGACCTCTTTGCCGGGCTTGGCACCTTCGCCTTCGCGCTGTCCGATACGGCGCAAGTCGTCGCGGCCGAAGCGGCGCGCGATGCGCATCTCGCCTGCCGGACGGCCGCCAACCGCGCCCGGCTGCCGGTCGAGGCCGTCCACCGCGACCTGTTCCGCAACCCGCTGCGCTCCGAGGAGCTAGCGGGGTTCGACGGCGTGGTGCTCGATCCTCCCCGCGCCGGTGCGCGCGAGCAGGTGGTGCAGGTTGCGGCGAGCAAGATCGGCAGGATCGTCTACGTCAGTTGCAATCCGTCAAGCTGGGCGCGCGATGCAAAGGTGCTCGCGGATGCCGGATACATCCTCGCCGAAATCCGCCCGGTCGGCCAGTTCCGCTGGTCGACCCACGTCGAACTGGCGAGCCTATTTGTCCGCGAGAACGGCTAGGATCCGCTGGAGCAGCCACTCCTGTCCGGTCGCGCCCGAATAGGCGTGGTCGGCGCCTTCGCAGATCGCCAGCCGCTTGTCGCCGCGATCCCACCCGGACAGGAACGCCTGCCCGGTGCGGTCGGCCCCGGCGATGAGGATCTTTACCGGTCCGCGATAGCCTTCCAGCCCCTGCGCCATCGCCCCGGCAAGGTCGCTTGGCGGCGGCGCGGCGCTGGCGGCCTTGCGCAGCCCGCCGGCCAGCTTGCGCAGGTTCACGCCGCCGGTCAGCAGCCGCCACAGTTCGCGCGGGTCCTTCAGCTTCTGCGCATAGCGGGCGCGGATCGCTTCGGGTGGCGGCGCGGCGTCGGCATCACCGTCCTCGTAGGTCCACGGATTGCTGAGAACGAGGGCGTCGGCTCCAGCACCACCGGCCAGCATCAGGGCGCTGGCGGCATCGCAGTTGCCCAGCGCCACCACGCGCGACAGGCCGGGGCAGGCATCCCTGAAGGCCTTGAGCGCGGCGGCGATGTCTTCCTGCGAGTGGCGGAAGCCCATGTTGTAGCCTTCGCTGTCGCCGACTCCGCGGCGATCGAAGCGGAACACCGGGTGGCCGGCGCGGGCGATCCTATCGGCGAGCGCGGCCTGGCCCGAGAAGGCCCCGGCGCGGGTTTCGTTTCCGCCGGTGACGAGCAGCAGGCCAGTCGTGCCCTCGGCATCGTCGAGCGTCCCGGCAAGCTGCGCGCCGCCGCAATCGAAGGCGATGTGCTTGCGGTTCATGCCAGCAGCTCCATCGACAGGATCGCCGCCAGCGCATCGGCCTGGGCCGCGTCATGGTCCGGCTCGGCCCGCAGCCACAGGGCAGCGCCGCCGATGTCGGCGTGGGCGATCTTGCGTTGCTGCGGAAGGTCGGTCGGCTCGGCGGTTTCGAGCTCGCCGATCATTTCGGCACCCAGCCGGTATCCGGCCAGTTCCAGCCCCTCGCGCCGACCCGTTTCCAGAAGGCCATCGCGCGTTTCCTCGCGGCCCGCCTCGCGCGCGGCTATCGTGCGGGCGCGGAGCATCGCGCGCAGGACCTGGCTGCCGTTCACCGTTGCATAGCGCCAGCCCGGCAGGTCGGGGGCGAGGATCGCGCCGGCCCGGATTGCTAGCACGTGGGTCGCGGAAAATTCGTCTGCGGCGGCCTGCGCAGCCGCGCGCCATGAAGCGATTGTCTGCGTTTCGAGCGGAATTTCGCTTTCGTTGCATCCGGGCAGGTCGGGGAGGATCGTGTCGACCCCTGCGCCGTCCAGCCGCCGCATCACTTCGACCGTCAGCCGACGCACCTTGTTGCTCTCGTCGAACCAGGCCGGAAGCACGAGAACGCGCTTTGTCCGGTCGCGGTCAAACGTGAGCGCGAATTCCTCACCGGAAGGGGACGTCCAGCCGGCGATCACTGCGCCGCGTCAGCCTGCGTCACACTTGGCGCGAACGAACTCGAGCAGGCCGCCGTAGGTTTCGAGCATCTCGCCATCGACCTCGTCATCCTCGATGACGATGGCGAGCCGGTCCTCGATTTCGGTCAGCAGGCCGGCGACGGCCATCGAATCGAGTTCGGGCAGGTGGCCGAACAGGCCGGTGTCGGCGCCGACGGAGGCGGCGCGTTCGGCCGAGATGCCGAGCACGTCCTGCAGGATCTGGCGCAGTGCCGCGTCGGTCGCGTCGGCAGAATCGTCGAGAGCGGTTTCGCGGCTCATCGGGGTCCTCAATTGCATTGCGGGAGCCCGGTTAGCCGCGAGAATCGCGTGAAACAAGCGTGCGCAGCTTCGCCTTGCCTATCGCCGGCCAGTTGCGCGGGTCGTTCGCGCGCCAGCATTGCAGGCGGTAGCGGGGACGCGCGTCCTCCATCCAGTCCTGCTTGTATGGGTCGTCGCCGGTGCCGAAATCGACCCACTGCACGCCGTCGCCGTCGATCACGCGCTCCATCAGTGCGGCCGTAAGGGTGGTTCCGGGGGACAGCGGCTTGGCGCTCTCGCGGTGGGCGAGCTTGTGGATGTAGGCCACGCCGTCCTCGACCGTCCAGAACTGCGCCGCGACGGCCACGCCGTCCTGCTTCGCCACCGCGAGCCGGATCCGCCCCGCGGCGCCCTCGGCCTCTGCGAAGCGGCGGAGCAGGGCGGGGTCGCCTTCCTCCGGCTTCCAGCTTTCGGAATAGATCGCCTCGTAGTCTTCCCAGGCGGCGGTGTCGAAGCGGTCGAGGATCGTCACATCGACCTTCATTGCCTTGCGCTTCAGTGTCGTGCGCACCTGGCCGGGGCGGCCTTCGAGATACTCGGCAAAGCTGCGGCCGCCGACTTCGAGCACGCGGTTGGTGTCGCACGCCTCGCGCACGACCAGCCAGCCGGAGCGTTCGAAGGCGCGCTGCAATTGGCGGGCAGTGCCGTCCTCGTCGGGAATGCGGTCGAGAACGACATGTGAAGTCTGTCGGGCAAGGTCGCCGGCGAGCGCGATCGAAAGGCTGTCGATCGAGGCATAGGCCGTGCCAAGCGGGCGCCAGGTAAAGGCGTACCAGTTGAGCAGCGCTTCGAGCCTGCGTCCGGTGCGGCGCAACGGAAAGACCACGCCGCCCGAGGCGTCCGCGGCCACAGCATAGAACGGCCTTCCGGCGCTGCTTTCGAGCGCGGCGAACCAGTCGCGCCGCCCGAACGGGCCGCGCGAGGCCAAGTCTATGGCTTGCACATCGTTAACCGTGTCGTGATAGCTGATGGCCGTCACTGTTCTTCGCGTCCCCCGTTCGGAGCTTCCATGCCGCGTCCCGATCCTGTGCCCCGGCCGCTCGACCACCTTGCCGAACGAGGGGCAGGCGGCGACCCGGCGCTCGTCCTTCGTGGCGAGACGCTTAGCTTCGATGAGTTAAAGACCCGTGTCGCAAAATTGGCCGGCTGGCTGCGCGACCAGGTGCCAATCGACGGCGCGCGCGTGGCGAGCTGGGCGGCCAAGGGCGAACTGACCTGCCTGCTGCCGCTGGCCGCGGCCCGTGCGGGGCTGGTCCACGTGCCGGTCAACCCGCTGCTCAAGCGGGCGCAGGTGGCGCATATCATTGCCGACAGCGGATCGAAGCTGCTCATCGGGACACCTGCCCGTTTGGCGACGCTCGAAGATGGAGATGTGCCGGATGAATGCCGCGCCATGGCCGAGCAGGACGCGCTCGACGCCTCGCGTGACGCCACGCCGCTTGCGCCGTCGCAGCGCGATCCCGAAGAACTGGCGGCAATCCTCTACACCAGCGGTTCGACCGGGCGGCCCAAGGGCGTCATGCTGAGCCATGCCAACATGTGGCTGGGTGCCGTCAGTGTGGCGAGCTACCTCGGTCTGGCGCGCGACGACGTCACTCTGGCCGTGCTGCCGCTGTCGTTCGACTACGGGCAGAACCAGCTTCTTTCGACCTGGTATGCCGGTGGCAGCGTGGCGCCGCTCGACTACCTGACCCCGCGCGACGTCACCAAGGCCTGCGCCAAGTACGGCGTCACCACGCTGGCGGCGGTTCCGCCGCTGTGGGTGCAGCTGACCGAGCTCGACTGGCCCGAGGAAGCCGTGGCGTCGATGCGGCGGCTGACCAACAGCGGAGGCGCGCTGACCGAGGACCTCGTCCGCAAGCTGAGGGCGCAGTTCCCGCAGGCGCGGTTGTTCCCGATGTACGGGCTGACCGAGGCGTTCCGCTCGACCTATCTCGATCCCTCGCTGGTCGACACGCACCCGACCTCGATGGGCAAGGCGATACCGTTCGCCGAAATCCTCGTCATCGGCGACGATGGCCGCGTGACGTCGGCGGGCGAGGAAGGGGAACTGGTCCACTGCGGCCCGCTCGTGGCGCACGGCTACTGGCAGGACGCGGAGCGGACGGCAGAGCGGTTCAAGCCGGCCCCGGAGCAGTCCGAATATGGCGGCACGGCGGTATGGTCGGGAGACCGGGTCAAGCGCGCCGAGGACGGACTGCTCTATTTCGTCGGGCGGCGTGACGCCATGATCAAGAGCGCGGGAAACCGCATAAGTCCTCAGGAGATCGAGGAGGCGGTGCTCGCCAGCGGCTTCGCCAGCGAGGTGGCGGCGGTCGGCGTGCCCGATCCGCGGCTCGGACAGGCGGTGGTGCTGGTGGTGCGCGGCGCGGGCGACGAGGAAGGGCTGCGCGCCGCGCTGAAGCGCGACTTGCCGAATTTCATGCAGCCGCGTGACGTCGTCTGGGTCGATGCGATGCCGCTCAACCCCAATGGCAAGATCGACCGCAACGCGCTGCAGGCCGAGATGGCACGGAAGGAAGCCGCATGAAGCCGCTCGGCCCGATCCCTGCCGGATACGACAGCATCGGCGGCGAACTCGCTGTCGGTGGCAAGCCCGCGAGCGCGCTGGTCGAGCAGGCCGGCGGCACGCCGTTGTTCGTCTATTCGGCCGATCTCATGCGCCGCCGTATGGCCGCGTTGCGCGAGGCGATGCCGTCGCAGCTTCGCATTCATTATGCAATAAAAGCAAATTCCTACCAGCCTATCCTCGAATTGATGGAAGGTCTGGTGGATGGCTTCGACATCGCCTCGGGCGGCGAACTGGCGATGGTCCTCGCAGCCGGGCAGGATCCCTCGAAGGTCAGCTTCGCCGGACCGGGCAAGCGCGACGAGGAACTGCAGGCGGCGATTGGGCATGGCGTGACTCTCAACCTCGAATCCGAGAACGAGGCGCGGCGCTCGCTGCGAATTGCCGGGGAACTGGGCACGACCCCCAGGCTGGCGATCCGCGTCAATCCGGACTTCGAGCTTCGGGGCTCTGGCATGAAGATGGGCGGCGGGGCCAAGCCGTTCGGCGTCGACGCCGAGCGCTTGCCGGCGCTGGCGAGGGAAATCATCGCCGCAGGGGCCGAGTGGCGCGGGCTGCACATCTACACCGGGAGCCAGGCGCTCGACGCCGGGGCGGTGGCCGAAACGCAGGGCAATGTGCTCGACCTGGCGGCGCGGATTGCCGGGGAGAGCGGCGCACCGCTGCCGCATCTCAACATGGGCGGCGGGTTCGGGATCCCGTATTTCCATGGCGATGAAGCGCTTGATATCGGTGCAGTGGGTTCTGAATTGGCCAAGCGTTTCGCCGAACTTCCCGCCGAACTGGCCGAAACGGAGTTCGCCATCGAGCTCGGCCGCTACCTCGTCGGCGAGGCGGGCGTGTACCTGACGCGTATCCTCGACCGGAAGGTCAGCCACGGCACCACCTACCTCGTGACCGACGGCGGGCTGCACCACCAGCTCGCTGCCTCGGGCAACTTCGGCACCGTGGTTCGCCGCAACTATCCCGTTGCGATCGCCAGCAAGTTCACCGCCGAGCCGGCCGAGGAGGCTAACGTCGTCGGGTGCCTTTGCACTCCGCTCGACCGTCTCGCCGACCAGGCACTGCTGCCGCACGCCGAGGTCGGGGACATCGTCGCGGTGTTCTGCGCCGGGGCCTACGGGGCCAGCGCCAGCCCCTCGGCCTTCCTCGGCCAGGGACCGGCCCGCGAGATGCTGGTTTAGGATTGGCTCCCGGCTTGTCCCGCGATGGGACAGGCGCTCAGAAACCCCCGGAATCGGGCGGTTTTGGGCCTCAAGGCTAACGCAATGTTCACCCTTTTCCGGGACAAGCCGGAGCGGATCCACGGGCCGTGGACCGGGTGCGTTTTGCTGTCCCCGGGTGCGGCCTGCCCAAAACTCGAGGACGGACCATGCGATTTTCCGCCGTTTCCCGCCTGTTGGCCGCCAGCGTTGCGGTGGCTGCCATGGCCGGCTGCGCCAGCTCTCCCGACGCCCAGCTCGCCCCCGCGAGCTTCGTCGCGATGCAGGAAGGGCCGGGCGAGGAATATATCATCGGCCCGCTCGACCAGCTGACGATCCACGTCTGGCGCAACGACGAGCTCGGCGCGCAGGTCCAGGTTCGCCCCGACGGTCGCATCACCACCCCGCTGGTCGCCGACATGCCCGCCGTGGGCAAGACCCCGACCATGCTGGCCGAGGACATTCGCCTGCAGCTTTCGCAGTACATCGCCGAGCCGCTGGTGACGGTGATCGTCAACCAGTTCGCCGGCACCTTCAGCCAGCAGATCCGCGTCGTCGGCGCGACCGAGAAGCCCGCTTCGATCCCCTACCGCGCCAACATGACCGTGCTCGACGCAATGATCGCGGTCGGCGGGCTTTCCGAGTTCGCCGCGGGCAACCGCGCCAAGCTGATCCGCTTCGACAAGCAGGTCGGCCGCCAGCGCGAATACCAGCTCCACCTCGGCGACCTGCTCAAGAAGGGCGACAGCCGGGCCAACGTGATGCTCCAGCCCGGCGATGTGATCATCATCCCCGAGAGCATGTTCTGAGCAGGGGGCCCGGAGCTTGAACGGCATCATCGAGGAAGTGCGCTCGGCACTCTGGACGGTCTGGAACCGCCGCTGGCACGCGCTCGCCGTGGCCTGGGGCCTGTGCATCCTCGGCTTGCTGGTCGTGGCGCTGATCCCCAACGCCTACGATTCCAAGACCCGCATCTTCGTCCAGCTCGACGACGCGCTGGCACAGCAGATCGGCATCGGCTCGGCCACCCGCGAGAAGGACATCCTGCGCGTCCAGCAGACGCTGACCAGCGCGGTGAACCTCGAAAAGGTCATCCGCTCCACGCGCATCGGTGACGACATCACCACGCCGGGCCAGATGGAACGCGCGGTGCAGGCGCTGGCCAAGAAGATCGTCGTCGTGGCGCAGGGCGAAAACCTGTTCGAGATCACTGCCACGAGCGGCCGCAGCGACCTGTCCGACGCCGAGAACGCGCAGCTGGCGCAGGACATCGCCAACCGCATGATAGACATCTTTCGCGAATCCAACCTCGGTGAATCGCGCGGCGAGATGCGCGACACCATTTCCTTCCTCGACCAGCAGCTCGAGGAACGCAGCCACCAGCTCGAGGAAGCCGAGCAGAAGCGGCTCGCGTTCGAAGCCGAGCACCCCGACCTTGCCGGCGGGACCGAGGCGATTTCCGCCAAGATAAACAACAACCGCGACGACTTGCGCGCGGTCCAGGCCGACCTCGCCGCCGCCAGGAGCGCGCTCGCGGCGATCGACGGCCAGATCGCCAGCACGCCGCGCACGCTCGTTACGGCAGACGGCGGCGGCCCGAAGGCCGCGCTGGCGCAGGCGCAGTCCAACCTCGCCAGCTTGCAGGCGCGCGGGCTGACCGACAGCCACCCCGACGTCGTCGCGGTGAAGAAGCAGATTGCCGCGCTGCGCATCCAGGCGCAGGGCGCGGGCGGCGACTACGGCACGCCGAACCCCGCCTACACCTCGCTGCAGGGCCTGCGGATCGAGCGCCAGGCGACCGTCGAGGCCTTGTCCTCGCGCGCCGCGGCGATCCAGTCCGAACTGGCCGATTTCGCCGCCAGCCAGGCCAAGGAACCGGGCGTTGCCGCCGAGGCGCAGCGCATCAGCCGCGATTACGACGTCCTGCGCCAGCAGTACGACAAGCTCCTGCAGGATCGCGAGGAACTGCGCCTGCGCGGCCAGGTCGAGACCGAGCGCAGCGCGATCAAGTTCGAGGTCATCGACCCGCCGAGCACGCCACGCGCGCCGAGCTGGCCGAACCGACCGATCCTGCTGTTCGCGGTGCTGTTCCTCGGCGTCGGCGCGGGTTCGGGCACCGCCTACATGCTCGGCCGCATGCGCTCCTCGTTCGCCACGGCGGGCAAGCTGGAGGAGACTTTCGGGCTGCCCGTGATCGGCACCATTTCGCTCGCCATGACCGACGCCGCGCGCGCGCTGCACAAGCACCGCTTGCGCCGCTTCGCCGCCGCTTCGGCGGGTCTCGGCGCCCTGTTCATCGTCCTGCTCGCCGCTGAGTTCATCCAGCGCGGCATGGTGGCGTGAGGGGGCTGCGATGACCGAGCACAGCAAGATCCCACTGCCGGGTAGTGGCGAAGGCGAGGGCGGGTGCAAGAAGTCGCTGTTCGAGCGCGCCGACGACCTGTTCGGCTTTGGCGGCGCTCCGGTCCCGGCGGACCTCGCCAAGCCGCAGGCAAAACGCGGCAGCAAGGCGTCTTCGGCCAAGCCCATTCCCGAACCGGCTCCGGCACCGGCACCGGCGCCGGTTGTCGAGCGCGCGTTTGTCGAGCCTGCGCCGGAGCCTAAGCCGGAGCCCGCGCCAGTGGCCAGCCAGTCGGCGCCGGTCGAGACCCAGCCGGCCCCGGCCGCTCATGTCGTCACGACCGACGAGCAGGCCGTGTCCTTTCCGACCAAGCGCCACACTCTCGATCGCAAGCATCTTCGCCAGCAGGGCCTGATCCAGCCCGATGGCAAGGTCACCGCGCTCCTCGAGGAGTTCCGCATCGTCAAGCGGCAGGTGCTGCTCGCGGCGCGCAACGCCCAGGCCAACGGCGGCGGGGCCAAGGCGCAGCGCGTGCTAATCTGCTCGCCGCTGCCGGGCGAGGGCAAGACCTTCTGCGCCGCCAACCTCGCGCTGGCGATGGCGGCGGAAAAGGACAGCGAGGTCGTGCTGGTCGACGCCGATTTCGCCAAGCCGTCGATTCTCTCAACGCTCGGCCTGACCGGCGGGCGCGGGCTGATGGACGCGCTGGCCGACCCCTCCCTGCGGGTCGAGGATTGCGTCATGGCGACAGACGTCGCCGGTCTCTACGTCCTGCCGGCCGGCAACCAGACCAATTCGGACAGCGAATTCCTTTCGAGCAAGCGCACCGCCGCGGTGCTCGACCGACTGACGCAGGGTGCGCCCAACCGCCTGATCATCTTCGATTCGCCCCCGGCGCTGGCCGCATCTCCCGCTGCGGAACTGGCCAAGTACGTCGGCCAGGCGCTTGTCGTCGCCCGCGCCGACACCACCGGGCAGAGCGCGCTCGAGGATGCCCTGTCGCTGCTGTCGCACTGCCCGGACATCAAGCTGCTGCTCAACGGCGCGCAGTACAGCCCGAGCGGCCGCCGCTTCGGCACCTACTACGGATACGGGGAGTGATCGAATGACCGGTCATATCCGCATCATCGCTCTCGCGCTCGCCGCGCTCGCCGTTCCGGCGGGCGCGCAGGCGCAGGACCAGGACGGCGCGCAGAAGGCGACGCCATCGGTGCGCGGCCCGCACATCGAGGTCGCGCCCTACATCGAGGCGGCGGAGGTCCTGTCCGCGCAGCTCGACCCGTACAGCGACACCGTGACCTACACGACGCTCGCGGCGGGTGTCGATGTCTCGGCCACCGGGCGCTACTCGTCGGCTTCGGCCTCGTTGCGTTACGAGCGGCACTTCGCCAACGACAGTTCGACCCGCGACAGCGACGCGGTCAGCGGTATCGCCCGCGCCTCGGTCGCGCTCGGCTCGCCGAACATCACCATGGAAGCCGGCGGCCTCGCCTCGCAGTCGTGGGTCAACGGCGACGGAACGGCGTTCGGGAATTCGCTGCCGGGCGACGATTCGAGCACCAGCCGGATCTATTCGGTCTATGCCGGTCCTTCGATCCAGTCGCGCGAGGGCGCGATCGAGGTCGAGGGCCATTACCGTTTCGGTTACACCAAGGTCGAAACGCCTGACGCGCTCGTCGTCGGTGCCAGCGGGCCGCAGGTGGTCGACCTCGCCGACGAGAGCACGACGCATTCGGCACAGGCCCGCGTCGGCTTTGCCCCGGGCCGGGTCCTGCCGGTCGTCGGCGTGGGTGTCGGCGGCGGCTGGAACGAGCAGAACACCTCGAACCTCGACCAGCGCGTGCGCGACCGCCACCTGCGCGCCGACATGACCGTTCCGGTCAGCCCCACGATGGCCCTCGTGGGCGGCGTCGGATACGAAGACGTCGAGATTTCGAGCCGGGACGCCGTGCGCGACCCGGTCACCAACGATCCGGTGATCGGCCCCAACGGCCGCTACGTCACCGACAAGAGCGCACCGCGCGTCATCGCCTACGAATCCGACGGCCTAATCTGGGATGCCGGGGTCATGTGGCGCCCGAGTCGACGGACCTCGCTCGAGGCCTTCGTCGGCAAGCGCTACGATTCGACGACCTATTACGGCAGCTTTGCCTACGCGCCGAACGGCCGCGAGAGCTTCAACGTCTCGGTCTACGACGGCATTCAGACTTTCGGCGGCCTGATCACCGACCGCCTCGCCGGGCTTCCCTCGCAATTCCAGGCCATCCGCAGCCCGTTCTCGGGCGATGTCGGCACCTGCGTGAACAGCACCGAAGGCGGCAACTGCATCGGCGACGCCTTCGGCTCGCTCAATTCGGTCGTCTACCGCAACCGCGGCGTGTCGCTGAGCTACGGCATCAACATGGGCCGCACCCAGGCCGGCCTCGGCATCGGTTACGACCGGCGCAAGTACATCGCCGCAGCCGGCACCGTCCTCGCCGCCTTCAATGGCGTGGAAGACGAACAGTACTGGGCGACGATCTACGCCACCACGCAGATCGACCGCCGTTCGAGCCTGAGCGCCAACGCCTATGGCAGCCGCTTTTCGAACGGCCTGACCGGCGAGACCTCGTTCGCCTACAGCGCTTCGCTCGCATACTATCGCCAGCTGATCGCCGGCCTCAGCGGCACCGCCGCTGTCGGTCTCGACGGCATCACCCGGGATTCCCTGCCCGACCTGCAGGCCGCCTCGGCCCTGCTCGGCCTGCGGTACACCTTCTGACGCTTGGAGCAGTTTCGATGTTCGACAACTTCTATGGCCTGACCGGAAAGCCCTTCCAGCTCACGCCCGACCCTGCGTTCTACTTCCGCAGCGTGACGCACAAGAAGGCGCTGTCCTACCTCGGCTACGGCCTCGCCCAGGGCGAAGGCTTCATCGTCATCACCGGCGAGGTCGGCGCGGGCAAGTCGACCCTCGTCGCGCACCTGATGAGCACGATCGATCCCGAGCGCCTGACGGTCGGCCAAATTGTTACCAGCAAGCTCGACGAGGAGGAGATCATCCACGTCGTCGCGCAGAGCTTCGGGCTCGACATCGAAGAGCACGACAAGGCCAGCGCGCTCGGCTCGATCGAGGGCTTCCTGCACGAGGAAGCGCGTGCCGGTCGGCGCTGCCTGCTGGTGGTCGACGAGTCGCAGAACCTCGAAATTCCCGCGCTCGAAGAGCTGCGGATGCTGTCGAACTTCCAGCTCGGCAACCACCCGCTGCTGCAGACGCTGCTGCTCGGCCAGCCTGAGTTCCGCGCCACGCTGCAGACAAGCCCGGACCTCGAGCAACTGCGCCAGCGCGTCATCGCCGCGCACCATCTTGAGCCGATGGAGAAGGGCGAGATCGAGCCCTACATCGTCCACCGCCTCGAAAAGGTCGGCTACAGCGGCAACCCGTCGTTCGACCAGCGCGTGTTCATGGAACTCTACGAGGCGAGCGGCGGAATCCCGCGGCGCGTCAACCAGACCGCCAACCGCCTGCTCCTGCTCGGCGCGGTCGAAGAGCGCACGCGGATCGATTCCGCCATGCTCAAGGCCGTGCTCGACGAGATGGCCGGCGAGAAGGCCTTCCCCGAGGCTGCGCCCCGGCCGATGCCCAAGGTCGAGCCTGCGCCCATTCCGCCGGCCCCGCTCAACCACGAACCGCGCCTCGACAAGGCGACCGTGGAAGCGATGCTGGCCGAACGCGACCACCAGATTTCCGAGCTTCAGCAGGCGATCGTCGATATGGCCAACGGTAGCGCGGACGAAGCAGCCGCCGCACTGATGCCCGAAATCGCCGCGCTGCAGGAAAAGATGGCCCAGCTCGCCGCCCGCAGCTTCGAGCAGGAACGCTCGATCCGCCACACGCTGACCATGCTCATCGAGTGGGTCGAAAGCGAAATGGACGAGGCCCAAGCCGCCTGAGGGCGGGAGGAGAATCCCCGTGAATGCCATTACGCCCCTTGAAGACGCCGCAGCCGCAGGCGCCACGGGTGCGTCGATCGTCAACGGCCTGTCGGTCGATGTCGAGGACTGGTTCCAGGTCGGCGCCTTCGAGAGCGTGATCGAACGCGACGACTGGCCCTCGCTGGTCGACCGGGTCGAGCGCAACATGCACGCGATCCTCGACATGTTCGACGAAGCCGGGGTCAGCGCGACGTTCTTCGCGCTAGGCTGGGTGGCCGAACGGCACGGCGGGATGATGCGCGAGATCGTCAACCGCGGGCACGAACTGGCGAGCCACGGCTGGGACCATGGCCGAGTTTTCCGCATGGACCGGGCCAGTTTCGGGGCCGACATCGAACGCGCGCGCAAGGTCCTCGAAGATACTTCGGGCAGCCGAGTCCGTGGCTATCGCGCGCCGAGCTTCTCGATCGACGTGCGCACGCCCTGGGCCTTCCAGGAGCTGGCCGAGCAGGGCTACACCTATTCGTCGAGCGTCGCCCCTGTGGCGCACGACCACTACGGCTGGGCCGAAGCCCCGCGCTTCGCTTTCCGCCCGCTGCCTTGGTCCGACCTCATCGAGATCCCTGTCACCACCGCGATGTTCGCTGGCCGGCGCCTCGCTGCGGGCGGTGGCGGTTTCTTCCGCGTCATTCCCTACGCCTTCTCGCGCTGGGCGATCCGGCAGGTGAACAGGCATGAAGGCCGCCCGGCGGTGTTCTACTTCCACCCTTGGGAGATCGACCCGGGCCAGCCGCGTGTGGCCGGTGCGCCGCTCAAGTCGCGCCTCCGCCACTACACCAACCTTGATCGCATGTCGGGCAAGCTACGCCAGCTGGTCGGCGAATTCGCCTGGGGGCGGATGGACTTGCTGGCGCATCGCGAGGCGGCTCGCCTCGATGCCGAGACGGTGGCGTGAATGCGCCGTTTGCCCTGACCAGCGAGGTCGTCCGCCTCGCCGACCTGCGCCAGCCCGACGAGGTGGCGCGGATCGAAGGATTCGTGGCCGAGCAACGCGCCAGCCTGTTCCACCGTCCCGCCTGGCTGCGGGCCGTCGAACGCGGCACCGGGCAAGCGGCTCTCGGGCTGGTCGCCGAGAAGGGCGCCACGCTGACGGGCTGGCTGCCGCTCAACGAAATCCATTCGCCGATCTTTGGCCGCATGCTCGCTTCGAGCGGCTTTGCTGTCGGCGGCGGCGTTCTCGCTACGCGTGAGTCGGCTGCCGTGAGCCTGTGCCGCGCCGCCGAGGAACTGGCGCTACGCCGCTCCTGCCCAACGATCGAACTGCGCGGCGGTCCGTCGCCCGAGGACTGGCAAGTGCGCACCAACAGCCACTTGACGTTCGAAAAGCCTCTCGAAGCCGACGACGAGGCGGAACTGCTCGCCATTCCCCGCAAGCAACGCGCCGAAGTGCGCAAGGGACTGGACTGCGATCTGGAAACCACCGTCGGGCGCGGGCAGCGAGATCGCGATGCCCATTACGCGGTCTATTCCGAATGCGTCCGCAATCTCGGCACGCCGGTATTTCCGCGCAAGCTGTTCGACGAGACGATGGACGCGCTCGATAGCGACGTCCAGGTCGTCTGGCATCACGGCAAGCCGGTCGCCTCGGTGCTGTCGTTCTACCACGACGGCGCTGTCATGCCTTACTGGGGCGGCGGCGTCTGGGAAGCCCGCGCGCTCCGCGCCAACGACCGCAACTACTATGAACTGATGCTCCACGCCCGCCGTCGCGGTTGCGATCGGTTCGATTTCGGCCGCTCCAAGGCGGATAGCGGGCATGCCGCATTCAAGCACAACTGGGGCTTCGAGGGCGTGCCGCTGTCCTATGCCAGCTGGACCGCGCCGGGCCATGAAGCGCGCGATGCCGATCCCAACAGCGGCAAGCACGCCGCCCAGGTCTCCGTCTGGAAGCGCCTGCCGCTCGGCGTAGCCAACCGCCTCGGGCCGCACATCGCTCGGGGTCTCGGGTGAACGGCGAAATCCTCTTCCTGGCGCACCGCCTGCCGTTTCCACCCGATCGCGGCGACAAGATCCGCTCGCACCACCTCCTCAAGGCGCTGGCGGACCTGGCGCCGGTGCATGTCGCCTGCTTTGCCGAGACCACGGCCGATCGCGCCAACGAGCACCTGCTGGCGGAATGTGCCGCAAGCTACTGCATGCCGACCCGCAGCAAGCCCGTGCCGTTCGCCGGTGTCGAGGCGATCGCGCGCGGCCTGCCAGTGCTGTTGACCGCGTTCCACCATCCCGACATCGCCGCCTTCGTCCAGCGCACGCAACGCGAGCGGCCGGTCCGCACGATCTACGTCTTTTCCGGCCAGATGGGGCAGTATGTCCCGCGCGACTGGGACGGGCGTTTGGTCGTCGACATGGTCGATGTCGATTCGGCCAAGTTCGAACAGTATGCGCAATCCGGCGGCCTGATGGCCGGGGTCTACGCCCGCGAGGCGCGGATGCTGCGCGACTTCGAAGCGCGGCTCGCCCGGATTGCCGATCGTACCCTGCTGGTGAGCGAGGCCGAGGCGGAGCTGATGCGCTCGCGCATCCCGGCGGCGAGTTCGGCGCATATCGAGGTTCTTGGCAACGGCATCGATGCCGATGCCTTCGATCCGGCCAATTGGCAGCCGCACGAGGCACTGGCGCCGGGGGCGGGACCGCATTTCGTGTTTACCGGGCAGATGGATTACGTGCCCAACATGACTGCCGTGCAGCGCATGGCGCGCCACATCCTGCCGGAAATCCGCAAGGTCCACACACAGGCGCAGTTTCACGTCGTCGGCCGCAAGCCGGGTTCCGAGGTGACCGCTCTGGATGGAAAGGGCGGAGTGCGCGTCTGGGGCGAAGTGCCTGCGGTGCAGCCGTTCCTCGCCGGTGCAGACGTTGTGGTCGTGCCGCTCGACCTCGCGCGCGGGGTGCAGAACAAGGTCCTCGAAGCGATGGCCATGGCGCGTCCGGTGCTCTTGACGCCCCAGGCCGCTAACGGGATCGCGGCGCGCGATGGCGAGCACTTCGTCACCGCCGGGAGCGACGCCGAACTGGCGGAGCGGGCGCTGGCGCTGCTGGCGGACAAGCCGGGAGCCGAAACCATCGGCGCAGCCGCGCGTCGCATCGTGGTCGACACCATGAGCTGGCCCGCCATGCTGGCCGGGCTTCCCGAAATCGTGGCTCAGACGCGCGGGCAATTGCGCCGCAATGCCGCGTGAGCTCGCCCTTCCGCGCCTGACGGCGCTGCACCCGGCATCGCTGCCGCAGGCCTGGCGCCGCCCATTGACCTGGCTCGCGCTTGCCTGGTTGGCCTTGTTCGCGCTCGCCTCGGCCGACTGGGCGGCGATGGCGCATCAGTGGTGGGACGTATCGACCTACAACCACGTACTGCTGGTCCCGCCCATCATCGGCTGGCTGGTCTACCTGCGCAGGCCGTTGCTGGCTGGGCTTGCGCCTGCGGCATGGTGGCCCGGTCTCCTGCCGGTCTCCGGGGCGCTGTTCCTGTGGCTGCTCGGCTCAGTGTCGGGCCTCAATTCGGCGAGCCAGTTCGGCGCGGTGCTGGCGCTGCAGGCGGCGCTGCTGACACTGCTCGGGCCGCGCGTGGCTGCTGCCCTGCTGTTCCCGCTCGCCTACATGCTTTTCCTCGTCCCGTTTGGTGACGAACTGGTCCCGGCGCTGCAACTCGTCACCGCCAAGCTGACCATCGCCCTCACGCACCTGAGCGGGGTCCCGGCGCGCATCGAAGGGGTGTTCATCGACACGCCCGTGGGCCTGTTCGAGGTCGCCGAGGCGTGTTCGGGGGTGAAGTTCCTCATAGCCATGGTCGCGCTCGGCACACTGGTCGCGCACGCCTGCTTCCGCAGCTGGAAGCGGCGCGCGCTGTTCATGGCGGCGGCGGTGGTGGTGCCGATCCTCGCCAACGGCGTGCGCGCCTGGGGGACGATCTATATCGCCCAATCGCAGGGCCTCGAATTCGCTGCCGGGTTCGACCACATCTTTTACGGCTGGATCTTCTTCGCGCTGGTGATGACCGTTCTGTTCGCCGCAAGCTGGCGCTTCTTCGACCGCGCTCCCGACGACACCGCACCCGATCCAGCCGCAATCGCGAATTCGCCGCTGCTGGCCCGGCTCGACGGTTTCCGTATCGACGGGCGTGCGGCGCTGCTGGCGATTGGTGGGATGGTACTGGCCGTCTCGCTGTGGTCGGCCACGACCCGCTCGCTCGAAGCGCCGCTCCCCGCCGCGATCTCGCTGCCCCAAGTGCCAGGATGGGAGCGCGTCGACTACGCCCCGCACGAATGGTGGGAGCCGCGCGCCGCCGGTGCCGATCACCGCCTGCTCGGCCGCTATCGCGATGCGGCGGGACATGAGGTCGATATCTTCTACGCACTCTACGCCCGGCAGGACGAGGGACGCGAGGCCGGGGCCTACGGCGAAGGCGCGTTGATGCCCGAGACCGCATGGCGCTGGCTCGAACCTGCCGCTGCGATTGCCGGAGGGCAGGGCGAATGGCTTCAGGCGCGTGGCAAGGTTCGCAGGCTCGCCATGACCTGGTACCACAGCGGCGCGCTGACCACCGGCGACCGCTCGCGGCTCAAACTCTCCACGATGGGCGACAAGCTGGCGATGCGCGCGCAGCCGGTCTCGACGCTGATCCTCTCCGCCGAAGCGGGGCCGAAAAGCGACCCGCAGGCTGCCATCCGCGCCTTCCTGTCCGCCGCCGGGCAACCCGGCGCGTGGATGGACGGCATCGCACAAGTCCCCTAAGCGCCGCGCCATGTGCGGGATCGCCGGGATCTTTCATTGCGGCACGATCAAGCCGGTCGATCCTGCGCGGGTCGAGCGGATGACCGATGCGCTGGCCCATCGCGGGCCTGACGGTTCGGGCGTGTGGACCGCGCCGGGCGTCGGCCTCGGCCACCGCCGCCTGTCGATCATCGACATCGCCGGATCGCCGCAGCCGATGCAGAGCGCGCACAGCCCGGCGACCATCGTCTTCAACGGCGAGATCTACAATTACCGCGAGCTGCGCAAGGAACTGGGCGCGGGCGGGGCGACGTTCCGCACCGATGGCGACACCGAGGTCATCCTCGCCGCCTACGCGCGCTGGGGCGTGGACTGCCTGCCGCGCCTGCACGGCATGTTCGCCTTCGCGCTCTACGACAGCGACAAGCGCCAGCTGCTGCTGGCGCGCGACCGCCTCGGCGTGAAGCCGCTGTTCATGGCGCCGCTGTCTGACGGAAGCCTCGCCTTCGCCTCCGAGCTCAAGGGCCTGCTGGCGCATCCGCTGCTGCGCCGCGAGGTCGATCCGCTGGCGGTCGAGGATTACCTCGCCTGGGGCTACGTGCCCGATCACCGCTCGATCCTTAGCGGCGTCGAGAAGCTGCCCGCCGGGCACTACCGCTTGCTTCGGCACGACAGTCCTCCCGCCGCGCCGATCCGCTGGTGGGACATTTCCTTCGCCGAACGGCGCAAGGGCAGCGTCGCAGACCTCGAGGCCGAGCTGCTGCACCACTTGCGCGAGGCGGTGACGAGCCGGCTCGTATCCGACGTTCCGCTCGGAGCCTTCCTGTCGGGCGGTGTCGATTCGTCGAGTGTTGTTGCGCTGATGGCCGAAGCAAGCCGAGAACCGGTGCGAACCTGCTCGATCGGCTTCGACGTCGCCGCACACGACGAAACCGCCTACGCCGACGAAATCGCGCGGCTGTTCGATACCAACCACCGCAAGCGCACCGTCAGCGCCGACCAGTTCGACGCCATCGACGATCTTGCCGCGATGTTCGATGAACCCTTTGCCGATGCCTCGGCATTGCCAACGTGGCGGGTCTGCCAGTTGGCGCGGGAGACGGTGACCGTCGCGTTGTCCGGTGACGGGGCGGACGAGGCTTTCGCCGGTTATCGCCGCCAGGTGTTCCACGCCCATGAGGAACAAGCGCGTCGCTGGATTCCCGGCAGTGTGCGCCGCTCGTTGCTCGGTCCGCTCGGCGCGGCCTATCCCAAGGCCGACTGGGCGCCGCGGCCCTTGCGGCTCAAGACGACGCTGCTCTCGCTCGCGGGCAGTGGGGCGGAAGGATACGCCAGCGCCCTATCGACCACGCCGCAGGACCTGCGCCAGTCGCTCTACTCGGCGGACTTCGCCCGCGGCATTGCGGGCTATCGGGCCGAGGACCGGCTTGTCGAAGTCATGCAGCGCGCGCCCGCGCGCAGCGGGCTCGACCGCGCGCAGTATGCCGACCTGATGTTCTGGCTCCCCGGCGATATCCTGACCAAGGTCGACCGCACGAGCATGGCCGTCAGCCTCGAAGCGCGCGAGCCGCTGCTCGACCACCGGCTGCTCGAATTCGCTGCAACATTGCCGGAATCGGTGCGGATCAGAGGCCGGCAGGGCAAGTGGCTGCTCAAGAAGGCGATGCGTCGCTACCTGCCCGAAGATATCCTCTATCGTCCCAAGCAGGGTTTCGTCACGCCGATCGCCGAGTGGCTGTGCGGACCGCTCGCCGGGGAGGCGCAGGCCATCGCCAGCAGCGCCGCGCTGGCCCGAACCGGGTGGCTCGACAGCCGAAAGGTGGCAGGCATCGCGGAGGCGCATATCGCCGGCAAATCCGACCATTCGCGGCTATTGTGGCAACTGATCATGCTCGACCGGTCCTTGCGAAAGTTAGGTGTCGCCACCTGATTTTTGTCTGTGTGACTGCAAAACCACGACCTTTGTTTCAAAGTGAAACAACGCCGGCTGAGCGGGTGATTAGGGTAAATAATTCATTGCCAAATTGACTCCGCCAAGCCTAGATTCCTGAAAGACCAGCAAACTGGATGCGAATTCAGGGTCGAAACGGGGGCGCAATGGACCGTTTGTCGGGTCATATCGAAGATGACGATACGGTATCCTCTGATACTGAATCCTCGGTAATTTCCTTCGGTAGTGGCGATGAACACCTTGTTACATCGCACACTTATCCATCGGAAATCGATGCGCAGCTATTCCGCCTGAACGAGCTGGAATGTCATTACGAAACTGAGACCGCGAGTCTTTGGACTTATATGCGTCCCAGAGGTCGCCCGAGTTTTACTCCGCCGATGCTTCGCGATTTCGACAACTGGCAAAGACTGATTACGAGCAACTTCGGATCGGACCAGACCGAACTGCGTTACCTGATACTCGGTAGCCGTTCGCCAGGCGTATTCTGCTTCGGCGGTGACCTGGCGCTTTTCCAGGACCTCATCCGGTCGGGAGACCGGCAGGCGCTGGCGCAGTACGGCTTCCGCTGCGTGGAAATCCTTCACCGCAACATGCGTTCGCTCGACCTGCCGATGTTGACAATCGGCCTCGTCGAAGGCGCAGCGCTCGGCGGTGGGTTCGAAGCGCTCTTGTCGTTCGACTTCATTATCGCCGAGCGGGGCGCGACCTTCGGGCTGCCCGAGACCCTGTTCGGCCTTTTCCCCGGCATGGGGGCGCACGCCATCCTGTCGCGCAAGCTCGGCACGGCGATGGCCGACCGGCTGATTCTGTCGAACGAGACTTATACTGCCGAACAGATGCACGATCTCGGCATCGTCCACTACCTCGCCGAGCCGGGCGAAGGAGCGAAAGCCTGCCGCGAATTCATCAAGCGCAGCGAGAGGCGGCATCCCGGCCTCGTCAGCGCGCGCAAAGCGATGAAGTACACCCGGCCTATCGAGCTGCGCGAGCTCAAGGACATCGTCGAGATGTGGGCCGATGCGGCAATCCAGCTCACCGAGCAGGACCTCAAGGTGATGAGCCGCCTGACCCGCGCGCAGGAACGGGTCGCGGCGGCTTGATCGCGGTGCCCTAGCGGGCGTCCACCATCACGAGTTCGCAGTCTTCGATCGCCTCGACGATCAGCGCTTCCTCGCCGGTAATGGCGATGCCGTCTCGCGGGTTGGCCTCGGCGCCGTTGATGCGGATGCGCCCGCCGACCGCGACGAGGTACTGGTGGCGCCACGGCGCTGCCTCGTAGGTCACGGTTTCGCCTGCCTTGACGGTCGCTGCGAGGATCTTCGCGTCGGCGCGAATGGGCAGGGCGCTATCGCCTTCGGGATCGCCGCTGGCGAGCACTTCCCAGCGGCCGGCACGGTCGCCATGCGGGAATTCGCGCATGCCCCAGTCCGGCTCGCCGCCAGCGCTGTCGGGCATGATCCAGATCTGGAATAGCGTCGTGTCTTCGTCCTCGAGATTGTACTCGGCATGGGCGACGCCCCGGCCGGCGCTCATCACCTGCACGTCGCCGGCCGCTGTGCGGCCTTCGTTGCCCATCGAATCCTTGTGGCTGATAGCCCCCTTCCGGACGAACGTGATGATTTCCATGTCCGAGTGCGAGTGCGGCGGGAATCCGGTCTGTGGGGCAATGGTATCGTCGTTCCACACGCGAATGCGGCCCCAGCCCATGCGCTGCGGGTCATGGTAGTCGGAGAAGCTGAAGTGATAACGGGTATCGAGCCAGCCATGGTCGCGATGCGCCAGGCCGGCGAACGGGCGAATGTCGATCATCTGGGTAGTCCACCTCGGCGGGGTGTTTCCGCCGGAATAGCAGTCAGATAGGGGCGAACCCGCACCCTTCAAGCCCCCAGGCCATGGCCGCGCGCCATGTAATCGTCGCTCTGCATTTCCTTGAGGCGGCTGACCGTGCGGGCGAATTCGAAGCTTCCTTCTCCCGATGGGTAGAGGCTCTCGGGCTCGGCGGCGGAAGTGGCGAAGAGCTTGACGTTGTTCTCGTAGAGCGTGTCGATCAGCGTAACGAAACGCGCGGCCTCGTCCTTGTTGTCCGGTCCCAGGACCGGAATGCCAACCACGATGACGGTGTGATACGCTTGGGCGATGGCGAGATAGTCCGCCGCGCCTCGGGGCTGGCCGCAGAGCCGCTTGAAACTGAACACCGCCACGCCCTTGAGGCTCTTGGGCACGTGTAGCGTCCGTCCGCCTCCGAGGTCGAGGTCGGCCGAGGGGACGTGCGCGGCGTCCTCGGGCGGATAATCGGTCAGGCGAAAGAAGGCCTCGCGAACCTGTGCCGTCGAGGCGTCGCCAAGCGGAGTGTGCCAGGTGTCGAGCCCGGCGATCCGGTCGAGGCGGTAGTCGGTCGGCCCGTCGAGTTCGACCACGTCGAGTTCCTTTTCGACCAGCGCGATGAAGGGCAGGAACAGGCTGCGGTTGATGCCGTCCTTGTAGAGGTCGGCGGGCGGGCGGTTCGAGGTCGTGACGACGGTGACCCCACCCTGGATCAACGAGGTGAACAACCTGCCCATTATCGCGGCGTCAGCGGTGTTCTTCACGACCATTTCGTCGAATGCGAGGCAGCGAACCTGTTCCGCAATCTTCAGCGAGGTGGCGATGATCGGGTTCTGGCTCTGTTTTTTCCTTGCCTCGGCCATCATGCGATCGACTTCGAGCATGAAGGCGTGGAAGTGCACCCGCCGCTTGTGCTTGATGTCGAGCGTTTCGAAAAACAGGTCCATCAGCATCGATTTACCGCGACCAACGCCTCCCCAGAGATAGACGCCGCGCGGGTCGGGTCGACCCGCAGGGGTACCGATCCGATAGGTGTACCATCGCCGCTTGGGGGGCGGAGCCTCCAGTTCATCCTGCAATCGCTGCAGCCGCTCGGCCGCAGCGCGCTGGTCGGGGTCAGGCCGCAGTTCACCGGCGGCGACAAGCGCGTCGTAGCGCGCGAGCAGCCCGCTCATGCCGACAGCTTGCGGACGATGCCGGAGAAGCCGGCGACAGGGCTGTCACCCTGCACGATGCGGCCTTGGATAAAGATCATGCGGCCGGTTTCGCGCAAGACGGATACGATCGCCTCAAGCGGCTGGTCCATGCTCCCCGCTCCGACGAACTGGACCGAGAGTTCGATCGTCGTGGCCGCGGCGAAATCCTTGCCGAGCAGGATCCCCGGGCCGGCAAAGAGCGAGACGTCAGCAAAGGCGGAAATTATGCCGCCGTGCACGTAGCCGGCGACGTTGCCCATGTGCGGTAGCGGATCGATGCGGGTCCGCGCGGTGCCGTCACCCGCGTCGCGGACCAGCAACCGGCCGAGGATATCCCGGTTGAATGGCCCGGGAACGTGCCACTCCTGCCAACCGGGCTGGTCCGGGCAGGGGAGCAGAGTTCCGTCGCGCGTGGACAAAGCTCAGAGCTGGCGTTCGACCAGCAGCTTCTTGGTCTCGGCGATCGCCTTGGCGGGCGAGAGGCCCTTGGGGCAGACGTTCGCGCAGTTCATGATCGTGTGGCAGCGATAGAGCCGGAACGGATCCTCGAGGTCATCGAGCCGCTCGCCGGTCATCTCGTCGCGGCTGTCGGCCAGCCAGCGGTAGGCCTGCAGCAGGATTGCCGGGCCGAGGAACTTGTCCGAATTCCACCAGTAGCTCGGGCACGAGGTCGAGCAGCAGGCGCACAGGATGCATTCATAGAGGCCGTCGAGCTTCTCGCGCTCCTCGGGGCTTTGCAGGCGTTCCTTGGTCGGGTTCGGCGTGACCGTCTGCAGCCACGGGCGGATCGAGGCGTACTGGGCGTAGAAATGGGTGAAGTCGGGCACCAGGTCCTTCACCACTTCCATGTGCGGCAGTGGGGTGATGCGAATCTCACCCGACAGGTCCTCCATCGAAGTGGTGCAGGCGAGGCCGTTCTTGCCGTTCATGTTCATCGCGCAGGAGCCGCAGATGCCCTCGCGGCAGGAGCGGCGGAAGGTCAGCGTCGGGTCGACCTCGTTCTTGATCTTGATGAGCGCGTCGAGGACCATCGGGCCGCAGGCTTCGAGGTCGATCTCGAACGTGTCGTAGCGCGGGTTCTCGCCGCTTTCCGGGTCCCAGCGGTAGATCCTGAACTTCTGCACCTTGCTCGCGCCCTCGGCTTTGTGGGTGCGGCCCTTGCCGGTGATCCTGGAGTTCTTGGGAAGCGTGAATTCGGCCATCGGTACCTCGTTTCGCCGCCTATCTAACGATCCCAGCCGCGGGAGCAAGGCCATGCTTGCCCCGGGCAATGGTCTGTACGAAAGTGCCCCTCGGGTCCGATGGGAGGGAATGAATGGGCTTTCGAAACTGGTACGAGGAAACGATCCTCCCGAAGATGATCGGCTGCGCCTGCGCCGATCCCAAGATCGCCGCGCTGCGCGGGCACGTGGTGCCGCTGGCCGAGGGGCGGGTGTTCGAGATAGGCTGCGGCGGCGGGCTCAACCATCCGCTCTACGATCGCGACAAGGTGACGAGCTTCGCCGGTATCGATCCCAACGGCGCGCTGCTCCAACAGGCGCGCAAGGCGGCGCTCGATAAGGGCTGGGAGGCCGACATTCGCGAGGGGAAGGGCGAGGCGATACCGTTCCCCGACGCCAGCTTCGACAGCGCGGTTTGTACCTATACGCTGTGTTCGGTCGACGACCAGCACCAGGTCTTGAGCGAACTGCGGCGCGTGCTCAGGCCCGGCGGTAAGCTGTTGTTCCTCGAACACGGCCGCTCGCCCGACGCCGGCCCGCAGAAATGGCAGCGCCGTATCGAACCTGTATGGAAACGCGCGATGGGCAATTGCCACCTCACCCGCGAGGTCTCCGGTGCGGTGAGCAATGGCGGATTCGACCTGGCGAGCATCGGCAGCATCTACATGGAAAAGATGCCACGCTGGGCAGGGTGGATGGAATGGGGCGTCGGCGTCAGGACGGGGGGCTGAGCCTACCCCAAAGTGCGTATTGCTCGCGCCGCGCCGGGGTGGGAAACCGTTGAAAGCGCGCGTTTCGCCGGAGGTTTCCCGGGAGCCAAGGTCTCCCTCCCTTTTTCCTCCGGGACACTTTTCGGCGGAACGCACGTTTCCGGCTTGACGATCGCATCGGATCGTCGCCAGGCCACGGGTCGCCGCATTTCCCGAAATGGAAGACGGGAACGTGTCGGCGATAGTGAGGGAGTTGAATATGCGAACTGCATCGATTGCTGCGCTGGCGACTGCACTTGCCCTCGTGGCTTGCAACTCCGGTGGAGGCGACGAGGAAACCGCAACGGCCGCGGCGGCAACCGTTGCCATTCCAGATATTATTGCCCCGTTCGGTGACGGCTATCCCAATGTCGGCGACCCGTGCCGCCGCCTCGGCGAGTCGGAAGCGACCGCCAAATACCTCGACGACAGCGCGATCCTCGTCGGTTGCCCGAGCGAAGCGTCCGCCAAGGCCGCAGGCGGCAAGGCCGTCGGCAATGTCGATGGCGTGCAGTTGATCTCGATTCCGCAGGGCGACGCCAACGAAGGCATGCCGGGCACGGCGGAAGCGCCGATTGCCTCGAACGACGCGCTCGTTGCCGGCACCAAGTTCAACGCGACCAGCGTGATCAAATGCGGCTTCGGCGGCGCGGCGCCGACCGGCACCTGCGATGCAGGGGTGATCCGCGACTGGGGCAGCGACGGAATGAACATGGTCGAAGTAACGAAGGTCGATGGTTCGAAGCGGGCGATCTACTTCAACGGTACTACTCCAACCGGTGCGGACAGTGCTCAGGCCGATGGCTCTGCCGGCTGGAAATTCAGCTCGACGCGCAACGGCGACACGGTGACGATCAAGTACGGTCCCGAGACCTACGTCGTGGTCGATGCGCTGGTAGAAGGCGGCTGACCAAGGCTCAACGCTTCCACAACCAGTATAGAATCCCGGCGTTGATCGCCGGGGCAGCGATGGCGGAAATAGGCCCGGCCAGGCCGATGCGGTCGGCGACGAGGTTCCATGGCAGGCCAAGCGGAATGAGGAACACACCCGAAAGCGGGTCCTGCTCCTGCCCGAACCAGCCGAATGTCCCGATAGCGAGCAGGGCAAGGGCGATGCCGTAGAGCAAGACGTATATGAAAAACGCGATCTTCATCGGTGTATTCCCTCCTTGGCCCCGCCTGTTTCTTTCACTGGCTACACTGTGTTGTGCTGCAGGCAGCCTGTCCAGTGCGACGGCGCAGATGGCCCCGCCGAGCCCGCCACCGCCACCCGACTGGGACAGCGTTTCGTTCGAAGTGAAGAGCTGGGGCGCACCGGTGACCTCGTGGAGTTTATCCTCTCATGGGTCCGGAAGTTGGATAGAAGCGGTCCACGAGGATGGTGCGGCTTTGGCCGATTATTCGGTAGACTGACATGAAACCCCAGCTATTCGCGGGCCCCACGGGCCTTGCTTGCATCTCGTGAAACGGTATCTCAATGGCAAGAGGGAGAAACCGATGCACAAGACCGCCAGCCTTATTGTCGCCGCCATGCTCGCCGCGGGGACCGCGACCAGCGGTGGGGCGCAGTCGTCGACCGGAGCGTCGCAGAGCTGTGCCTCGCTGGTCGGACGCGATTTTGGCGGTGGGATAGAGATTACCTCGGCCGCCCAGGTCGCCGCGGCGGCGAAGGGCACTCTCGGGCAGGGGCCGTTCTCCAACCAGTCCGACTTGCCGGCGCATTGCCTGGTAAAGGGGATCATCGACAAGCGCACGGGAGCTGGCGGAAAGACCTACGGCATCCAGTTCGCTCTGGCCCTGCCCACGGACTGGAGCGGACGTTTCCTCGTGATGGGCGGTGGCGGGCTCAACGGGACCGTCGGCCAGCCGTGGGGCCCGGTTGCGGCAGGGATGACCCCGGCGCTGGCGCGCGGTTTCGCGGTGGTGGCGCACGACAGCGGCCACGCCGGCACGGTGTGGGACAGCAGCTTCAACGTTGATCAGCGCGCCGCGCTCGATTTCGCCGAGACCAGCGTGCTGACCGTGACAAAGGCGGCGCGGGCAATCACCGAATCTTTCTACGCCAAGCCGATCGCCCACAGTTACATGACCGGCTGCTCGACCGGCGGGCGCGAGGGGATGCTGGCGATCGAGCGCTATCCGGAGCTGTTCGACGGCGTGGTGATCGGAGCCCCGGCGATGATGACCGGGGATTCGAATGCCGCCATCGACCGCATGCGCGTCGCCTTCAACCAGGCCGCTTCGCTCGATGCGGAAGGCAAGCCGATAATCTCCGAGATATTCACGCCTGCGGTGCGCGCTCTGCTGAGCAAGGGCATCCTCGACCAGTGCGACGCGCTCGACGGGCTCAAGGACGGGGTGGTCGAAAACGTTTCGCAGTGCCGCTTCGACCCCAAGAAACTGGTCTGCAAGCCCGGCCAGACCGAGGGCTGCTTTAGCCCCAAGCTGGCCAGCGCCATCGACCAGGGCTTTCAGCCGGCGATCGATTCTCTCGGGCGGCAGGTTTACCCGCGCTTCCCCTACGATCCGGGTGTCACCAACCTGCAGGGCGGCATCCTGCCAAGCGGCGCGCCCGGTCCGTTCGGCCCGACGACACAAGCTCTGTCCTATGACCTCGATGCAGCGGCATTGGCCGCTCATAACGACCCGATGCAGCGCCTGATCGACACCAATTACTGGACGAACCTCAACACCTTCCTCGACCGCGGCGGCAAGACGATCTTCTTCCACGGCACCGCCGACCTGTTCTTCAGCCCCTGGGCAACGTGGGACTGGTGGGCCCGCGCTTTGCAGACCAACGGCCCCCGTTTCGCCGAGGCAAGCCGCTTCTACATGGTGCCCGGCATGCTCCACTGCGCCGGTGGCGACAGCTTCGACAGGTTCGACCTGCTCGGCGAAGTCGTGAACTGGGTCGAACAGGGCAAGGCGCCGAACAACCCCGTCGCCAGCCGCTCCGACGGCAGCGCAAGCCGCCCGCTGTGCCAATTTCCGGCGCACGCGCAGTACATCGGCGGCGACGCGACGAAGCCCGAGAGCTACCAGTGCAAGATGCCAAGCGAAAGCTAGCAGGTCTGTTCAAGGGGAAAGGTCATGACATCGCGCAAGGGGGTTCTGGTTGCCGCACTGCTTGCCGCATCTGCACCTGCTCATGCCGAGTTCTCGCAGCTCAGTGACGCCGAGATCGCCGCCAGGGTGCAGACGGTGGTCGAGCAGGTCATGGCCCGGCCCGAGGCGGTCGGGCTGTCGATTGCGGTGGCGAAGGACGATCATGTCATAATCGACGAAGGCGTCGGCAAGGCTGATCTCGAGTGGAACGTGCCGGCCGACGAAACTTCGGTGTTCCGCATCGGATCGGTGACCAAGCAGTTCACCGCTGCGGCGATCATGCAGCTTGTCGAGGCGGGCAAGCTCGCGCTTGACGACCCGCTGTCCAAGTACGTGCCAGAGTTCGACAGCGGTGGGCGCACTATCACCATCCGCCAGTTGCTCAACCACGCCTCGGGCATTCCCAACTACACCGTGCAGCCAGGCTTCTTTGCCAAATCGGCGCCGCTCGACCTGACCGACGAGCAGCTTCTCGAATCCGTCAAGGGCGTCGATTTCGACTTCGAGCCGGGCAGTAACTGGAACTATTCCAACACCGGGTACTACCTGCTCGGCATGGTCGTGGCGAAGGCGAGCGGGGAGCCGTACCCGGACTATGTTCGCACCCACCTGTTCCAGCCGCTGGGGCTGACTCACACGTACTACGGAGGGGAACGGCCAATCATCCCGCATCGCGCGCAAGGCTATTCCTACGACCCCTCGACCGAGACATTCAGCAACGATCCGAACATCAGCATGAACGTGCCCGGCGCCGCCGGGGCGCTATCCTCGACCGCAGGAGACCTAGTGCGCTGGCAGATTGCGCTGACCGGCGGGAAAGCCGTCAGTCCGGCCTCCTACCAGCAGATGATTACCTCGACGGTGCCGACCGGGCAGGGGGATTCGAGGTACGGGTTCGGGCTTATTATGGCCGGACAAGGCGACGAGACGCGGATCACGCACACCGGCGGGATCAACGGCTTCAATTCGATTCTGACTTATATCCCGGCCAAGCACATGCGCGTTTCTGTGATTTCCAACAGCGAGGGCCTGCCGTCTGGCGCGGTTGAGAACCTGATCATGGGCGCGTTGACCGGCGACGGCACTATCCCCGATGTACGCACCTCGGCAGCGCTGGCTAGCGAACCTGCCTTGCGCAAGCTCATCGCGGGGACTGCCGCGGGCGAGCCCGATTACGAGGCGCTGACGCCGCCGATGCAGAACCTTACGCGCCAACAACTACCGCAGCTCAAGGGAATCTTCGATGAGCTGGGAGCCGTAAAGGACGTCGCCTTCAAGTCGGTCGATCTCGGCGGGGCAGACACGTTCCGGGTGACATTCGAACGCGGTGCGGCGGATTTCTCCATCATAGTCGATGAAGAGGGCAAGGTCGCCTCGGTCAATTTCCGCCCCGTGGGTCCGCCCCCGGCTCCCTAGGCCAGAAGGAACAGTCGCCTGTGATACGCGCCATTACGGCCAACTTTGCGCTGATGACGCTCGCCGGCGTGGCGCTGGCGTGGCTCCAGCCGTCGCTGTTCACCTGGCTGACCAACGGGTCGATCACCGTCGCGGGGCAGCCGCTGCTGTCGGTTGCGCTCGGGCTGATCATGCTGGCGATGGGGCTGACGCTGACCTTCGCCGACTACAGCGCACTGGCGCATATGCCGAAGGCCCTGGCGATCGGCGTTTGTGCGCAGTTCGTGATCATGCCGCTGACCGGCTTCGCCGTCGCCAAGGCGCTTGGGCTGGAGCAGGGGCTGGCGGTGGGGCTGATCCTCGTCGCCTGTTGCCCCGGCGGCACCGCCTCGAACATCGTCACCTACCTAGCGCGCGGCAACCTCGCGCTGTCGGTGGCGATGACCATGTGCTCGACGCTGATCGCGGTCGTCGCGACGCCGCTGCTGACGGGCGCGCTTGCCGGGGCCTATGTCGAAATCGACCGCTGGGCGCTGTTCCGCGATATGCTGGCGGTGGTACTTGTGCCGGTTGTGCTCGGAACGCTGGTCAGCGAATTCCTGCCCGGCTTCACAAGACGCATTGGCGACTGGCTGCCTCTCCTCGCGGCTGTGCTGGTGGTGCTGATCGTGGGGGGGATCGTGGGCGGGGCCAAGGACCTAATCCTGGCAAACGCCCGGCAACTGCTGCTGGCGACGTTCCTGCTGCACGCCTTTGGCTTTGCGCTCGGCCATGCAGCGGCGCGGGCGTTCGGGCTCGGCCCGATTGAGCAGCGCACGATCTCGATCGAGGTCGGGATGCAGAACTCCGGCCTCGGATCGGGCCTCACCAAAGCGCCCAGCTTCGCGGCGCAGTTCCCCGACGCGATGCAGGCCGCGCTCGCACCGGTTCCTGCGGCACTTTCGGCAGTCTGGCACGTGGTGATCGGCAGCCTCCTCGCCGGCTGGTGGAACAGTCGCGCCGAGCCTTAGGCGGCAACCCGTCCGAAGCGGCGGCGGTATTCGCTCGGCGTGATGCCAGCCTTGCGCTGGAACAGCTGGCGGAAGAAGGCCGGGTCGACATAGCCTACGGTCTGGCCGATCTCCGCGACCGCCGTCGGTGAGGTTTCGAGCAGTTGCTTGGCCACCGCGATGCGCAGCCCGTGAAGGTAAGCGAGGGGCGTGTCGCCGGTCGCGTCCTTGAATCGGCGCGCGAAGTTGCGCGGGCTCATCCCGACGTGTTTCGCTACAGCGTCGAACTTGAGATCCTTCGCGAAGTTGTTGCGGATGAAGTGCTCGGCGGCGAGCACCGGCTCGTCTTCATGCGCCGCGCGCAGTTCGAAATGGGTGAAGCTGTTCTGCCAGGTGCGCGGCATCTCGATGCACAGGCTGCGCGCAGTCTTGAGCGCGATCTCGCGCCCGCAGAACTTCTCTACGAGGTAAAGCGAGACGTCGGCCGCGGCGTTGACCCCGCCGCCGCAGACTACGTCGCCGCAATCAGTGACGAGGTATTCCTCGCGCCAGTCCACATCGGGGAAATGTTCCGAATAGAGCTGCGTCAGGCCCCAGTGCGCGGTCGCGCGTTTCCCGTCGAGCAGGCCGGCGGCTGCCGCCAGCAGCGCGCCCGAGCAGGCCGTGACGATGGTTGCGCCGCCTTCGTGCCACGTCTTCAGCCAGGGAAGAATGCCCTCGTTATGAGCGATCGTTTCAATCGGGTCGTAGGCGTGGCTTACCATAGCGTCGAACTCGAGCCCGCCCGCGGCGACGAAGGCGAGGTCAGGCTGGCCGACCTCGGCGCAGGACATCTCGGGCGTCAGCGTGACGTGGCGGCTGCCGACCACGGGCTTGCCGTCGGCGCTGGCGGTGACGACGTCGAAGTGCGCATTGAGCTCCACGCCGTTGAGCGCGTTCCACAACGTGCCCGCACTCTTGAAGATGTCGAGCGGCAGGATCGCGGTCGACGGAAGTCCTCCATTGACGAACAGGATGACGATTCTCTGCATCGAACCCTCGTTTGGCAGGATTGCCCCGCAACTATTGCATTTTTGCCATCTCGTCCACTGCCCGTGTGCCGGGTATCCCTTGCCTCACCAACAGAGGAAGGAAGCAATCATGTTGAAGCGTTATGTGATCGAGCGTGACCTGCCGGGCGTCGGCGGGATGAGCAACACCGACCTGGGAGGCGCGGCGAAGACGTCGAACGCGGCCCTGGATGAAATTCCTGGCGTGCAGTGGGAGCATTCCTACGTCGCCGGCGACAAGACCTTCTGCATCTACCTCGCCGAAAGCGAGGAGCGGATCCAGGAGCATGCCGCCAAATCGGGTTTCCCGGCGAACGTCGTGACAGAGGTCCTCACGATTATCGACCCGACCACCGAACTATATTGCAGCGCCTGAGCCACCTGCAGGCGAACCGGGCCCCTGCCGCAGTCGCGGTGGGGGCTCTTGGCAGTGCGGCATTGCGACAAACTAACACGCAGCGCTGGTTGCCAGCCCGGCACGATAGGGTATGCCCACAGCGCGATGAGCAACGCCGCCAGCTCCCTGCTCGCCGCATCGCGCGACGGCTTTGCCAACATCGTGCGCAACCTCGGCTGGCTGCTCGGTGGCAAGGGCTTCGCCGCCATCGTCAGCCTCGTCTACATCGTCATCCTGTCACGCTCGCTCGGGGTGAAGGGGTTCGGGCACTTCTCGCTGATCTTCGGCACCGCGCAGGCGCTGGTCGCGGTCGCCAGCTTCCAGACCTGGCAGACGATGGTGCGGTTCGGCGCGCGTTATGCGGTGGAGAAGGACTGGCAGCGGTTCGGCCGTCTCATCTGGCTCTGCGGCACGCTCGATATCGGCGGCGCCATTCTCGGCACGGCTTTGGCCGCGGCGATCTTTTATGGCTTCAGCGGCGTGCTCGACCTCAATCCCGATTTCGTCGACCTCGGCTTTTGGTTCAGCGTCGCGCTGCTGTGGGCCCGGATGACGACGCCGAACGGAATCGTCCGCGTGCTCAATCGCTTCGACATCGGCAGCTATGTCGAGGCGATCGTGCCGGCTGGCCGGCTGATCGCGGCGCTTGTCATTGCCTTCGCCGGGGCCAGCGTGGAGCGGTTCCTGCTCGCCTGGGCCCTGCTCGACCTGCTTGCCGCGGCGGTCTACTGGTTCGCCTGCTGGAGGCTGGCACCGGAAGCGCTCAATCGCAGCAACTGGGGCGACTGGCGCGCGTCCGTGACCGAGAACCCGGGCATAGCGGCCTTCTTCGGCATTACCTATGTCACGGCCACGCTCGATGCCCTGACCAAGCAAGGGCCGCTGCTCGCCGTCGGCTACTTCCTCGGCACCAGTTCAGCGGGAATCTACCGACTCGCCGACCAATTGGCGCAGAGCATCGGCAAGTTCGCCCAGATCGTGGCGCGAGCTATCTTTCCCGAATTCGTGCATTCGCACATCGGTCTCGATGCCACCGAATTCCGCCGCCTGTTCGCCCGGGTTACGCTGATTGCCGCTTCTGCCGGGTTCGCCGTTACCGTCGTCATGATCCTCTTCGGTGCCGACCTGCTCGACCTGGTGGGAGGCGAGGCCTACGCGCGCGGGGCGGCGGTGATGGTGCCTTTAGCGATAGGTGCCTCGTTCCAGCTCGCCAGCGTCGCCTACGAGCCGATGTTCTACGCCACCGCGCACCCGCGTTACCCGCTGATCGTCCGCGCCATCGGAATAGCGGTCACCGTTGCCGCGATCCTGTTGTTCGTGAGCGCCGGACCTGTCGGCGTCGGCTGGGCGGTGTGCCTCGGCATGGCGCTGGCCTGGGCGCTCCTGAGCCTGTTCGCATTAGTCGTGCTGCGCGAGGCGGCACGGCGCGAGGTTGAAGCACCTGGCGCAGCGCAGCGCTAGTTGATTAGTCCCCGCCGCCGCCAGCATTCGGCGAGCAGTGTCTCGAGCAGGTCGGCATGGCTGAACCCTGCCTCCGCCGCGGCCGTGGCCATGACCTTCTCCGACCACAGGTTTCAGTTGAGGTTGATCTCTATGAAATTGATTTCGCCGGTGTCGAGGTCGACGCGGAATTCGATCCGCCCGTAATCGAACGGCACCAGTTCGCGAGCGTAATCTCGTGCCAGCAGCATGATCTTCTGGGCGAATTCGGGGTGATCGAAGCGCTTCAACGCGGCCTTCTCGGTGTTCTGCACGAGGTCGCGCTTCTCGTAGTAGGTCCACAGTTTCTGCGTGTTCTCGCGCTCGTACCACAGTATCGGTAGCGGGATGGGGCGCCCATCGAGGGTGATGAAAGCGCACTGCACGTCGTAACCGTCGAGATAGGGCTCAACGATGGCGTCGTGGCCCTGGCCGTGGATGTCGGCGATGGCGTTAGCGACGCCCTGCCAGTCATAGGCGTCGGACACTTCCCAGCTCGCCGAAGAGGCGTTGGGCTTGATGACCCAGCGACCGGTTGGCGCGGGCGGCAGGTTCCTTTGCTCGACCGGGCCGCCGCGACGATAGCAGAACCACGGTGCGGTGGGGACGCCGGCGTGGAGCGCGACTAGCTTGGCGACCGACTTGTCGTCTCCCAGTCCGCGCAGGAAGGGCATGGCCCCAAGGTATGAAATGCCGTGCTTGTTGCACAGGATCGGGATCAACATTTCGCTGTTTACGAACCCGCCGCGGTTGAGCAGAGGGAAGACGAAGTCGGCGTCAGGCTTCCGGTAAAGCACGTCGCGCTTGTCGGCGAGCTGCAGGTTGAGCCCGAGCCCATCCAGCGTGCAGCGCACTTCGTGGTGGTAGATTGCGTGGTTGCCGTCTTCGGGATGCATGCCGCCGCCGAACAAGGCGTGCTTGGCCATGAAAAGAGTGCGCACCCGCGTTCTATCCGCCTGCGTCAAGCGCAGTGGCTCGATAGCGCTAATCATTCGACTTGGCCCCCTTCGCCCTGTCTGAATCGATTCGCTGCGACCCGCTAGGCCTACGAACATACGCCCGTGACACTGGTTCTCAATATGCAGGATTTTGTGACAGCCTGAAGTGACGGTGTGGTCTGCGCCGGGGGCTACATGCGCGAGTACTGTAAAGCTCTCAAACACAAGCGATCCCTGGGAGATATTCGGGAATATCCTATCGCCCAGCTTTGCCGGGAAGAAGAATCTTTATCCCCCCGGCAACCGCCTCGCGCTGCTTCAGGATCGCCTCGCAGCAGGCGTAGGTCCGCTCGTTGTCGACGTCGATCGCCAGAGATCCATCGGCAAAGGTGACGACCCTGGCCTTGACGCCGAAGCGCGCGCCAATGCGCTGGAAGGCCTCTTCCATGGTCGCGCGACGCAATAGGTAGAGCACGATGTTCCAGGGGCCGATTGCGCGCATGAGACGGCCCGGCTTGGCCTGGAACTGGCCGCCTTTGCGGAATAGCTCAGTAGCGGCGAAGGCGTCGTGTCCACTGAGAGCATAGATGTTGCAGTTGGCGTACTCGCCGTCGCGCAGCTTGTAAGAATTGCGCTGTCCTTCGGGATGGGCGGCGAGCACACTCTTGCGCCTCGCCACACCGATCACGGCATCGGCACCGTCGAGCGCGGCGACCATTTGGGCAAAGCCGTCGGCCGTGAGCAGCACGTTGTCGGCCGTAGTAATGACGAAGGGGCCTGCGCGCGCCTTGGCTGCGGCAAGCACGCTGGCGATGATGTTGCGGTCGTTTGGGACGAGATCGAAGCGTGGGCCGCGCTCGCGATAGGCGTCGAAGATCCGTTCGACCGCCTCATGCGCCTCAGGCTCCAGAGAGACGTGGATCTCGCCGACTTCCGGAATGGTCGACAGCGTGTCGAGGACATGGTCGATCAGCGGTCGGCCACAGATCGGGACAAGGCACTTGTGCGACACCCCGGCGCGTGCCGCGAGCGGATTTACGACGCCGGCGCGTTGGGCCGCGAGGAGTATGACGGTGACGGGTTTTCCGGTCATGCTTCCCCCTGATGAGCAGACCCGGTTGCACTACTGTGACGGGCCCGCACCGAAACGGAGCGGGCCCGTCAAGATTTCATTCGCCGAAAGTTCGCTGCCACCAGCCGCGGCGCGGCGTGCCGTCGTCTTCGAGCCCCTCCTCGGCGCCGCCATTGGCGTCATTGGCGGCTTCGGGCGCCGGTGAATGCTCTTCGTCGACCTGAGCGGTTTCAGCTTCGGCCTTGGGTTCGACCTTTTTCTTGCGCGCGCGCTTGGGCTTCGGTGCTTCCTCAGCCACAGGCTCGGCTTCCGGTTCGACAGCAGCTTCGGCTTCGACTTCCGCCTTCTTCCTGCGCGTACGCTTGGGCTTGGGCGCGTCCGCAGCAACGTCTTCCGGCGGCTCGGCTACGGCTTCCGCCGCGGGCTCAGCTGCATCGGCCTCGCTTTCGGCCGGCTTCTTGCGGCGCGAGCGACGCTTCGGTTTTTCCTCGACAGCAGCCTCTTCGGCCACCGGCTCGGAGGTTTCGACCGGCTCGGAAGCCTCGACCTGTTCGCCTTCGCCGGAGGTGTCGTCGACAACTTCGCCGTTCTCCTCGCCGGTGCCCTCCTCGCGGCGGCGGTTGCGGCCCCGACCGCCACGGCGGCGGCGACGCTTCTTGGGTCGTTCCTCGCCGGAATCGTCGTCGCCAGTGGGACGCTCGTCGGCAGGCTCTTCACCGCCTTCTTCGTCGCCGCGGGCCTCGTCGTCCTGCTGGCGATTGCGGCCACGTCCGCCACGGCGGCGGCGGCGGCGCTTCTGCGGCCGCTCACTGTCGCGTTCTTCCTCGACATCCTCTTCGTCGTCGAACTCTTCGACTTCGGGCTCGTCGCCGTCGTCTTCGTCAATGATCGCTTCGAATTTGGGTGCTGCGGTCGGGCGTGGTCCGGCGCTGGTAACGCGCATCTTGGCGCCTTCGTCCTCGCCCTCGGGCACGACTTCCACGGCCACGCCGTAGCGGTCCTCGATCTCGGCGAGATCGGCGCGCTTGGCATTGAGCATGTATATCGCGGCCTCGGTCGAAGCATAGAGTGTGATCAAAGAGCCGCGGCCCTTGGCTGCTTCGTCTTCGATCAGGCGCAGCGCGCTGAGGCCGGCCGACGAAGCAGTGCGGACGAGGCCCGTACCGTCGCAGTGCGGGCACGAACGGGTGGTTGCCTCGAGCACGCCGGTGCGCAGGCGCTGGCGGCTCATTTCCATCAGCCCGAAGCCGGAAATGCGGCCAACCTGGATGCGCGCGCGGTCGTTCTTGAGCGCGTCCTTCATCGCCTTCTCGACCTTACGGACGTTCGATCCGTATTCCATGTCGATGAAGTCGATCACGACGAGGCCGGCCATGTCGCGCAGGCGCAACTGGCGGGCAATTTCGCGCGCCGCTTCGAGGTTGGTGTTGAGCGCGGTCGCCTCGATGCCGTGCTCCTTGGTCGAACGGCCCGAGTTGATGTCGATCGAGACCAGCGCCTCGGTCGGGTTGATCACCAGATAGCCGCCCGACTTGAGTTGCACGACCGGGTCGTACATCGCCGAGAGCTGGTCTTCCGCGCCGTAGCGCTGGAACAGCGGCACGGGGTCGGAATAGGCCTTCACGCGCCGCGCATGGCTGGGCATCAGCAGCTTCATGAATTCCTTGGCCGAGCGATAGCCTTCCTCGCCCTCGACCACGACTTCCTCGATGTCGCGATTGTAGATGTCGCGGATCGCGCGCTTGATCAGGTCGCTGTCGGAATGGATCAGCGCCGGGGCCGTCGACTTCAGCGTGCTCTCGCGGATTTCGTCCCACAGCCGGGCGAGATAGTCGAAGTCGCGCTTGATCTCGGTCTTGGTGCGCTGGAGGCCCGCGGTGCGGACGATCATGCCCATCGCCTTGGGCAGCCTGAGCTCGCCGACGATCGACTTCAGCCGCTTGCGGTCCGCAGCGCTTGAAATCTTGCGCGAAATGCCGCCGCCGTGGCTCGAATTGGGCATCAGCACGCAATAGCGGCCGGCAAGGCTGAGGTAGGTAGTCAGCGCGGCGCCTTTGTTGCCACGCTCTTCCTTCACGACCTGGACGAGCAGCACCTGGCGGCGCTGGATGACGTCCTGGATCTTGTAGCGGCGGCGCAGCGCGAGGCGCTTGGCGCGCAACTCGTCCATTTCCTTGGCCCGGCTGCGGCCATCGCCGCGGCCCTGCCGGCGACCACGCCCGCGTCCGCGGCCGCGCGAACGGCCGGAGTCGTCCTCATCGCCTTCCGCGCTCTCTGCGTCGTCTTCGTCCTCATCGGACGAATCCTCGTCACCGTCATCGCCGTTTTCGACCTGGCCGTCCTCGATGGTCGAGACGTGATCCTTTTCGTTGGTGTCGATTTCCTCGACGCCATCGTCGTCATGGTCTTCGTCGTCGCGATCGAGCGCTTCATCGTCGTCTTCGTCGTCGAAGTCTTCGGAGGCGCGCAGCGCAGCCTCTTCCTCAGCGTGCGCCTGTTCTTCGGCGATCAGCGCCTCGCGATCCTGCTTGGGGATCTGGTAGTAGTCGGGATGGATTTCGTTGAAGGCGAGGAAGCCATGCCGGTTGCCGCCGAAATCGACGAACGCCGCCTGGAGCGACGGTTCGACCCGCGTGACCTTGGCTAGATAAATATTCCCCTTGATCTGCTTGTGATCGGCAGATTCAAAATCGAATTCCTCAATCCGGTTGCCCTTGAGCACCGCCACCCGGGTTTCTTCCTGGTGGCGCGCATCGATAAGCATGCGCGTTGCCATTGAATTGTCTCCATGCGCGCCACGCCCTTGCCTTGCGCCGGGTTGCTACCCGGGCAATCGCGTGGCCACGCATCTCTGTGAATGTACCGGCGCACCCGCGAGCGCGGCCGGAGGATAAATAGGCGCTGGTGCGATGGATCGCGCCGGCGCGGCTTGACGTGTCTGTCATGGCGATAAGGCGCAGGGTTTCGATCTGCGCGCATGTACCGGCCACTGCGCTGCCAGCCGAGGGCTGCAACGGAGTAGGAGGGCACAATCTTGTCACTATGGCATCAACCTTGGAGTGATTACCGGGAGCCGAAACTGGGCCTGCCGGGCTGCCCGCAAGAACTCTATCGGGCTGGCGCTAGCTAGCACCGGGTCCGGTGCAGGGCAACTATATTGCGCTGCACTCGCGGCGCTTTCGCGATTGGCAATCGGATGATAGCGCCAGTCCAGCTTCGTCTCCGGCAGGCTCACAGGCGGCCGATCTGGCCCATTGATTTGGCAGCTATCCCCAGCGCTTTGCAATTTTTACTTGTTCATTGCGCGATGCGCCCGATATCGAAGCGCTTGGGATGTGGCATCGCCTGCAAATTGCGTTCGTCTTCCTTTTGCCTGTGGCGCTCGTCGGGGGACTGAACCTGCTGGGGCTGGCGATCCCGGTGCCGGTCCTGGGGCGCGACTACGTGATCCGCATCCCGCTGCCAGAGCCGGGCGCGCACGTCGGCCTTCCGAAGATCGAGGGGCCTCAGGACGCCAGCCGCCCGCTGGTCGTTATCGACGCCGGTCACGGCGGGCACGATCCCGGCGCCGTCGGTGAAGGTTTCAAGGAGAAGACCCTTGCACTGGGCCTTGCCAAGGCGCTTCGCGACGAACTCGTCAGGGAAGGCGGCATCCGCGTGGCCCTGACCCGCTCGGACGATACCTTCCTCGTTCTCGACGAACGCGCCGAAATTGCCCGCCAGCTCGGTGCCGACCTGTTCCTCTCGATCCATGCCGATTCCGCCGGCGAGAAGGACCAGGTTACCGGGGCCAGCGTCTATACCCTTTCCGACAAAGCATCGAGTGAAGCGGCGGAGCGTTTTGCCGCGCGGGAGAACAGCGCCGACACGATCAACGGCGTTGCGCTCACGGGGCGCAGCGACGCGGTCAACTCGATCCTCGTCGACCTGGCGCAACGGCGCACATCTGGGGCTTCTGCCATGTTCGCCGGGCTGATCGTGCGAGAGGGGGATGGCGTACTGCAATTCCACCCGCAGCCGCGACGCTCCGCTTCACTCGTCGTGCTGCGCGCGCCCGACGTGCCGTCGGTGCTCTACGAAAGCGGTTTCGTGACCAACAAGAAAGACGCGGAACGCCTGTCCTCTCCTGAAGGTCGCGAACGCTTCGCGAAAGTCATGTCGCAGGCGATCCGCATCTATTTTGCTCGCGAGTCCGGTGCATAGCAGCTCGGCCTGCCGCAAACGAACTTCCCTCATTCAGAATCCGCGTGCTAGGGGCGGCTCGATATGGCCGAGACCGACCAGTCCGCGAGGGAATACTTCCACTACCGCATCCGCCGCGACGCGAGCGGGGTGGTCACGTGGTTCAAGCAGCAGTGGCACGCGAAGTGGTGGTTCAAGTGGATCTCGGGCGCGCTCGGGCTGGGCCTCGCGATATGGATCATCGGCTGGACCGTGCTCGCTGCCGGGCTGCCCGACGCGGGCAAGCTGGTCGACTATGAACCACCGCTACCCAGCGTGGTGCGTGGCGATGACGGCGAGATCGTCCATTCCTATGCCCGCGAACGGCGCGTCCAGCTCGAATTCCAGGATTTCCCGACCCAGCTGATCAACGCTTACACTTCGGCCGAGGACAAGACCTTCTGGACCCACGGCGGCATCGACTTCGGTGGCTTCGTCGGCGCGGTGATCGATTACGTTAGCAAGATCGGTTCGGGCGAACGCGCGGTCGGCGGTTCGACCATCACCCAGCAGGTAGCCAAGAATATCCTGGTCGGTGACGAATACTCGGTCACCCGCAAGCTCAAGGAGATGATCCTCGCGCGGCGCATTGAAGGTGTGCTGACCAAGCAGGAAATCATTACCCTCTATCTCAACGAAATCCCGCTCGGCCGCCGCAGCTTCGGCGTGCAGGCGGCTAGCCGCGCCTATTTCGACAAGGACGTCGACGAACTCACCCTGCCGGAAATGGCTTTCATGGCGATCCTGCCCAAGGCGCCGGAGCGTTATGGCCGCAGCAAGTACCAGGATCTCGCCATCGAGCGCCGCAACTGGGTGATCGACGAGATGGTCGACAACGGCCACATCACCCAGGCCCAGGCAAACGAGGCCAAGGCAGCGCCGCTCGGCCTGAAGACCCAACGACCCGATCCGCGTTCGGTCGATGCCGGCTATTTCCTCGAGGAAGTGCGTCGGCAACTGATCGACAAGTACGGCGAGCAGGCTGAGGACGGGCCGCACAGCGTCTATGCCGGGGGCCTGTGGATCCGCACCTCGCTCGACCCGAAGATGCAGATCGCAGCGCGCGACGCCTTGCGGGACGGCCTGCTGCGCTATTCGGCGGGCAAGGCCTGGCACGGTCCGGTTGCGACGATCGATCCGAAGAATGGCGACCTCAAGAAGCAACTCGCCAGCAGCTATCTCGGCATAAACTACAAGGATTGGCGCATCGGCGTCGTCACCGAGCGCAGTGGCCCGAGCGCGCGCATCGGCTTCGCCAGCGGGGAGGAAGGTCCTCTGACCGGACTGCCCGACGCACTTCGGGTTGGCGACGTAATCGCCGCCGCTCCGAATGGAAATGTATGGGCCGTCAGGACCGTGCCCGAAGTTTCAGGCGGGTTCGTGGCTATGGACCCTCACACCGGCCGTGTGGTCGCCATGCAGGGCGGGTTCGACAGCCGCCTGTCGGACTTCAACCGGGCGACGCAGGCGCTGCGCCAGCCGGGTTCGACCATCAAGCCGTTTGTCTACGCTACCGGGCTCGATCAGGGCATGACTCCGGCGACGATGGTCCCCGACGCGACCTATTGTTATTATCAGGGCGCCAACCTCGGTGAGAAGTGCTTCCGTAACTTCGGCGGCGGCGGCGGCGGCGAGCACACCATGCGCTGGGGCCTCGAACAGTCGCGCAACCTGATGACCGTGCACATCGCGATGGATGCGGGCATGGACAACGTCACCAAGACGTTCAGCCGCGTCGGAATCGGCGACTACCAGAACTACCCGTCATTTGCGCTCGGCGCCGGGGACACCACGGTGATGCGTATGGTCAACGCCTATTCGGCGCTGTTCAACCACGGACTGCAGCACAAGGGCACGCTGATCGACTACGTGCAGGATCGCCGTGGCAAGGTCATTTGGCGCTCCGACAATCGCGCCTGCAATGGCTGCAATATGCCCGAGTGGGACGGCAAGCCGATGCCGCGCCTTGGCGACGCCGGAAAGCAGGTGCTCGATCCGCGCACCGCATTCCAGGTGCTGCACATGATGGAAGGCGTCGTGCAGCGCGGCACCGCTGTACGGCTGCGCGCTCTGGGCATGCCGCTGGCCGGCAAGACCGGTACCACCAGCGGCCCGACCAACGCCTGGTTTGTCGGCGGTGGTCCCGACATGATCGCCGGGATGTACGTCGGTTTCGACCAGCCCCGCAATCTCGGCGGCTGGGTCCAGGGCGGCAACACTGCCGCGCCGATCTTCAAGCAGTTCGTCGAGACGACGCGCGAGCGCTGGAACGGACGCCCGTTCCTTGCACCTCGCGGTATCCGCATGGTCCGAATCGACCGGCGCACCGGCACCCGCGTGTTCGACGGCGAGCCGACCAGCGACCCGCTCTCTTCGGTAATCTGGGAAGCATTCAAACCCGATTCCGAACCGCGCCGCACCCAGCGCCAGGACGAGATCGACGCGATGCGTGACACGATCCTCGCCGAACTGCGCCGCATCGAGGCCGGGCCTTCGCGGAATGCTTCGACGAACGGAGAGGCGCAGGAAAACTTCGCCGCCGAGCAGGGCGGAATCTACTAGCGCCGAAGCCGTCGCTGTTTGCATTGGACAATGTCAATGCGACGAGGCAAAATGCGCAGCATGAACAAGCTCGCCCCGCTCACCGCACTCGCCGCGATCGCGCTTGTCGCATCGCCTTCCTACGCTGCGCTCAAGGAAGGCGCCAAGGCGCCCGAAATCGTCGCCAAGGGCGCGATGGCGGGCAAGCCGATCACCTTTGACCTGAACAAGGAGCTGAAGAAGGGGCCGGTCGTGCTTTACTTCTTCCCCGCCGCCTTCACGCCGGGCTGCAACATCGAGGCGGCCGCCTTTGCCGAGGCGATCCCCGATTTCGAGAAGGCGGGCGCGACCGTGGTCGGCATGACCGCGGGCAACACCGACCAGCTTGCCGATTTCTCGGGCAAGCACTGCGCGGGCAAGTTCCCCGTCGCGGCCACCACCCCGGCGATGGTCAAGGCTTACGACGTGGCGTTGCCCAACAACGCCAACGGCTGGACCAACCGCACGACCTTCGTGATCGCACAGGACGGCAAGATCGTGCTGAGCTATTCGGACCTCAAGCCGAACGATCACATCACCGAAAGCCTCGCGGCAGTTCGCGCCCTCAAGAAGGGCTGATTACGCATAGGCGAGGGGAGGAATTGCCTCCCCTACTTCCCCCGCAGCCCGCCTTCCGCTAGGCGGGCCGCTCTTTTTTTTGACCGAAGGATTTTCTCATGCGTGCCGAAGGGCAGGCCCATATCGACCGTATCGAGGCGGCACTGGCGCTCGTGCGCAAGTCGCTCGACTGGGAGCGTGCGGTGCGTCGCCTCGACGAGCTCAACGCCCGGGTCGAGGATCCGACGCTGTGGAACGATCCCAAGCAGGCCGAGGAAGTCATGCGCGAGCGACGCCGGCTCGAAAGCGCGATCGGCACGGTCAACGAGATTACCGGCGAGATGGCCGACGCTGTCGAGTTCGTCGAACTGGGCGAAGCTGAGAGTGACGACGCTGTGGTCGCCGAGGGGCTTGCTTCGCTAGCCGGTCTCGCCGACCGCGCCGATGCCGACAAGGTCCAGGCGCTGCTCGGCGGCGAGGTCGACGGTAACGACACCTATCTCGAAATCCACGCCGGGGCTGGGGGCACCGAAAGCCAGGACTGGGCCGAGATGCTGTTGCGCATGTACGCCCGCTGGGCCGAACGGCGCGGCTTCAAGGTCGAGACGGTCGAATACCAGGCCGGCGAACAGGCCGGTATCAAAAGCGCCACGCTGCTGCTCAAGGGCGACAACGCTTACGGCTACGCCAAGACCGAGAGTGGTGTGCACCGCCTTGTCCGTATCAGCCCCTACGATTCGAGCGCCCGGCGCCACACCAGCTTCAGTTCGGTCTGGGTTTATCCCGTGATCGACGACGACATCGACATCGAGGTCAATCCGGCAGACCTCAGGGTCGACACCTATCGCGCCAGCGGCGCCGGCGGCCAGCACATCAACACCACCGACTCGGCGGTGCGCATCACCCACATCCCCACCGGTATCGTCGTTGCCAGCCAGCACGACCGCAGCCAGCACAAGAACCGCGCCACGGCAATGAACATGCTCAAGGCCCGGCTCTACGAGCGCGAGATGGCCGAGCGCGAGGCCGTGGCGGCAGGCGAGTACCAGGAAAAGACCGACATCGGCTGGGGCCACCAGATCCGCAGCTACGTCCTGCAGCCCTACCAGATGGTCAAGGATCTGCGCACTGGCGTGACCAGCCCGACGCCCGACGACGTGCTCGATGGAGAGATTGACGAGTTCATCGCCGCAGCGCTGGCGCAGAAGGTAACCGGCGAAACGGTCGAGGTCGAGGACGTCGAGTAGGGTCTACTCGTCGGCAGATTCCGAATCGTCGCCCGGTTCGGCATCCCAGCTCTCCCCGTTGTCACTCGAGCCATCCTCCTTGCGCAGGATGCCAAGCGGCTGGAGATCGACGATGTGTGGCACGGAAATGAACTTTTCCGCCGCCAGAGCAGCCTTTTGCAGAGCTTCTTTGGTCGTGAAAGTACAGCTCGACAGGGAGGCGTCGTTCTTCGGGCCGATCGGGATTCCGAAATCCGGTTTCTCGCGCACCATCCCGTCGATATCCGGTGTACCGGCGCACTGGGGCCAGTACATTTCGATGTCGCCGTCCGTGCCGACGTGGCCGAGAAGGTAGAGCTCGCCGTCGGAATCCTCCTTGGAGCGGTCGACGAGGATGAAGTATTCGCCCGAGCCGCCCTTGATGGGGACGAAACCCATGATCGAGGTCTCGGAGCCGCTCTCACCCTTCTTGATCGCAACGCCCTCGACCAGCCCGTCGGGGCGTACAGTGAGGTCGACATGCCCCTCGACATCGCCGTCCTTGTTTTCGCTATTGTAGCTGCCGGCGATATCGAGATGGGCGTAGTCGCCCGGACCGAACAGCGGCTTCTCCGATATCCAGCAGCCAGTCAGTGCCAGGCCCAGCGCGAGTACAAGCAGCGTCCGTCCCATGATCACCCCCAAATTGCAGCCGCGAGACTAACCCCCATGTTATGTCACGCAAGCTTTGCCTTGCAGAACCGGCGTAGCTAAGGGGGCGCGCTAATGCATCGTTTTCTCATCCGGTGCGGCCTTGCCGCGGCGTGTCTTGCGTTGTCAGCCTGCCAACAGGCGGAGGATACCACGCGCCCGCCGACCGCGCGGGATTTTCCGCGCGCTTATCGCCCGGTTTCGGCGGTCAGCGGCAATGCGTTCTCCAACGAGCAGTCGCGCGACGACCGGCGCGAGGCGCAGACCGTGATGGACTTGGCGGAAATCCGCAGCGGCATGACCGTCGCGGATATCGGCGCGGGCGAAGGCTACTATACGGTCCGGCTCGCCGAACGGGTCGGCAAGAGCGGACGCGTTCTGGCCGAGGACATCGACGGCGACGCGCTGGCCCGGCTCGGCAACCGCGTCGAGGCCGAGCGGCTCGACAACGTGTCGATCAAGCGCGGCACCGAAGACGACCCTAGGCTGCCGCGGGGCAGCTTCGACCGCATATTCATGGTACACATGTACCACGAAGTCAGCGAACCCTACGCGTTCCTGTGGCGACTGCGCCCCGCGCTGCGCGAAGGTGGGCAAGTGATCGTTGTCGACGTCGACCGGCCGACCGACCGACACGGCATTCCGCCCAAGCTGCTGTTCTGCGAATTCGAACGCGTGGGCTTCCGACTCGCCGAATTTGTTCGTAAGCCGGAGATAGCGGGCTATTTCGCACGCTTTGAAGCGGTGGGTGAAAGGCCCGATCCGCATGATATCGAGCCCTGTAGCCAGCCCGGCGGAACATCCGCCGACGGTCTAGAGAGCTAGGGCGAGGACAAGGGACCAAAATGGCATTCAAGGGGCTGCAACCGATTTCCTATGGCGGCCGAGAGGTCTGGCCGCTGATCGAAGGCGGCAAGGGCGTTTCGGCGACCAATCACATGAGTTCGGGCGCATGGGCGGCCGCGGGCGGAATCGGCACGGTCAGCGCGGTCAATGCCGACAGCTACGACGCCGAAGGCAAGATCATCCCGCAGATCTACGACCAGCTGACCCGCAAGGAGCGGCACGAACAGCTCGTCCGCTATGCCATCGACGGCGCCACCGAGCAGGTCCGCCGGGCCTACGAGATCGCCAGCGGCAAGGGCGCGATCAACATCAATGTGCTGTGGGAAATGGGCGGGGCACAGCAGGTCCTGGAGGGGGTGCTGGAGAACTGCAAGGGCCTGATCACCGGCGTCACCTGCGGTGCGGGCATGCCCTACAAGCTGGCCGAGATCGCCGCGCGCTTCAACGTCAACTACCTGCCGATCATCAGCTCGGCCCGCGCCTTCCGCGCGCTGTGGAAGCGCAGCTATCACAAGGTCAGCGAGCTGATGGCAGCGGTGGTCTACGAAGACCCTTGGCTGGCCGGGGGGCACAACGGCCTGTCGAACGCCGAAGATCCGGAAAAGCCCGAGGATCCGTATCCCCGCGTAAAGGCGCTGCGCGAGACGATGCGGAGCGAAGGCGTTGCGGAAAACGTCCCGATCATCATGGCAGGCGGCGTCTGGTTCCTGCGCGAATGGGACCACTGGATCGACAACCCCGAACTCGGGCAGATCGCCTTCCAGTTCGGCACTCGTCCGCTGCTGACCGAGGAAAGCCCGATCCCGACCGGCTGGAAGGAAGCACTCCGTTACCTCGAGGAAGGTGACGTCCTGCTGCACCGCTTCAGCCCGACCGGCTTCTACAGCTCGGCGGTGCGCAACCCGTTCCTCCGCAACCTCGAAGCGCGCAGCCACCGGCAGATTCCCTACTCCAAGGTCGAAGCCGGGGAGCACACCGTGCAGCTCGATGTCGGGGTAAAGGGCAAAAACTTCTGGGTCGCGCCGAAGGACCTCCAGCGCGCTCGCGACTGGGTAGGCGAAGGCCACACCGAGGCGCTCAAGACGCCCGATGACACCGTCGTCTTCGTCAGCCCCGAAGAACGCGCCGTCATCCGCGAAGACCAGGCCGCCTGCATGGGATGCCTGAGCCATTGCGGCTTCTCTTCGTGGAAGGACCACGACGATTTCACCACCGGGCGCCTCGCCGATCCGCGCAGCTTCTGCATTCAGAAGACCCTGCAGGACATCGCCCACGGCGCCCCGGTGGAAGAGAACCTGATGTTCGCCGGCCACGCCGCGTTCCGATTCAAGCAGGACCCGTTCTATTCGAACAACTTCACGCCAACCGTGAAGCAGCTGGTCGATCGCATCCTGACCGGCGACTGAGCTTTCAGGTACCGGACAAGCAAGAGGCCGCGGCGCTGGTGCGCTGCGGCCTCTATTCTTTGCGCGGGGGGTGCGCGGGGGTCAGGCAGGCTCGGGCTGCTTGTTCTTGAGCTGCTGAACATCGCCGGCGCCGAGGCGGTGACCGCCGATGGCCCAGTCGCCCTGTTCGACCTCCATGATCCGCACCCAGGTGACCTGGCGCATGCCTTCGCCTTCGACGGCGAGCATGGCGTCGGTAACGCCCTGGATCAGTTCGGCCTTTTCTTCGGCGGTGAAAACGTCCTTGATGACGTCGATGGTAACGAGCGGCATATTCTTTCTCCTCGGATTTGCATTCGGGCCGGTGTGACCCGATAACCCGGCTTCTAGGTTCGATGCCGCGGGCATGCTTGAAGACCGCCTGAAGATTTCTTGGAGATTTACCGAAAAATGGGGAATCCGGCGGCTGTCACCTACAAATTCGGCGATTTCGCGCTCGACGAAGCGCGCTTCGAGCTTTGTCATAACGGTGAGCCGGTGCCGTGCGAACCGCAGGTTCTTTCGCTTCTGCTGTTGCTGTGCGCCAATTCCGACCGGCTGGTCGACAAGGACGAGATCGTCGAAAAGGTCTGGGACGGGCGAATCGTATCCGAAGCGGCGATTTCCGCGCGGATTAAGTCGGCGCGCAAGGCGATCGGCGACGATGGCGCCGCGCAGCGCCTTATCAAGACCATCCACGGCCGGGGCTTCCGCTTCATTGGCGATCTCGAATTCGTTTCGCGAGCCGAAGCAGAACCTGCTCAGTTCGCATCGGGAGCAGGGCAGGGCGTTGAAGCGGCGGGTTCGCAGCGGCCGTCGATCGCCGTCCTGCCGCTGCGGCGCATCGGCGAGCCCGGGCCCTACGACTTCATTGCCGACGCCATGCCCGACGAGCTGATCATGGACCTATCGCGGCTTCGCTCGCTGTTCGTGATCGCCCGCGGCTCGAGCTTCCGTTTCCGAGATCGCGAGGTCGGCGATGCCCTCGGGGTGCGCTACCTGCTTGGAGGATCGGTCGAGAAAGCCGGAAACGAGATCGTCATCCGGCTCGAGTTGAGCGACACCGTAAGTGGCAGCGTACTCTGGGCCGAGGCCTATCGCAGCGGCGCAGACGAGCTACAGCAATTGCGCAGCGAAATCCTCCGCCAGGTGGTCATGCACGTGGAGATTCGCATCGCCCAGAACGAGGCGCAGCTTGCCCGTGCCCAGCAGGCGAATTCGCTCGGTTCGTGGTCGGCATATCATCTCGGCCTCGACCATATGTTCCGGTTCAACCGCGCCGATACCGACCTTGCGGCGGACTATTTCCGGCGCGCCCTGGAAACCGACCCGCACTTTGCCCGCGCTTATGGCGGGCTGTCGTTTACCAGCTTCCAGCGTGCGTTCATGCGCTTCGACGCCGATCGTGATGCGCTTGTTTCGCAGGCCCGCGACTTCGCCCAGCAGGCGATCGACAACGATCGACTCGATCCGTTCTCCCATTTCAACATGGGGCGCAGCTTCTGGCTCGAGGGCGATCTCGACCGCAGCCGGTCGTCGCTCTCGCACGCGGTCGAACTCTGTCCGAACTTTGCCCAGGGCGTCTACGTGCACGGGCTGGCTTCGACGCTGGCGGGGGATACCGACACTGCCGACGACGATCTCAGGCACGCCATCGCCCTGAGCCCGCTCGATCCGTTGCGCTACGCGATGATCGGCAGCCGCTCCTTCGTCTACACATTGCGCGGCGACTACGAGAAGGCCGCGGAACTGGGAATACAGGCTGCGCTGACCCCCGGAGCGCACAAGCATATCGACGTCATCGCTGCGATCGGTACAGCGCTGGCAGGGCGGCGCTCGGAGGCCGAAGCTTGGGTGGCAAGGGCCCACAGCCGCGACACCGGGGTCAGCGCCGCCGACTTCCTCAAGTCCTTCCCCTTCGCACAAGGCGAGGGGCGCGAACTCATCGAACGGACGCTGGCCGATCTCGGGCTGTAGACGAGAGGTCTAGCGCCACAGCTGCAGTTCGCGAATCTCGGCGGGAATCGTTTCGTCGGCGTCAGGGCGCGAAAGGACACGTTCGATTAGCTTCCAGCCGCGCCGCACCTTGCCGCGTTGCCACAGGTCGGTGACCCAGACCTGGCCCGACAGTTCGTGGCGGCCGATCTTCGCTTCAATCGTCAACTGGCAGGCAAAGACGGCGGTGGCGCCGTGGCGGCGGACATAGACTTCACCGAACCGGTAGGATTCACAGCGGAAGCGGTCGATTCCGTCGAGCCAGCTCGGCCGGTCGAGGATCGCCGCGCGCGTGCCGCCCATCAGGAAGATGAAATCGCGCGAAGCGAGCGCCTTCATCGCCTTGCGGTCGCGCTGGATCCAGGCGCGCATCCACTGGTGTTCGAGCGTTTCGATCTTTGTGGCAAAGCTATCCATGACTACAGCGGCCTAGCGAATGTTTGGCGCGACACAAGCCGAGCGCTTTCGTGCCTTTGCGAATCTTGCCACCGTTGCCGACGGCCGCGCTGGTGGTGCTCGTGACATAGGCTATTCAGCGGTCTATGCTCTCCCTGACCATTCAAGAACGGGGGGCAGGTTGCGCAAACTTGTTCCAGTCTTCTGGGTACTACTGGCTTGCACCGGAGCAATTCCTGGCATTGTTTGGGCGCAGGCATCAGTTCCGCAGTGTTCGCGAGAGGTCGTTTCGATCTCTTGCAATCCTCTGCCGGATTTCAGGGGATGCATGCCGCCGCAAGCGGAAAGGTGGGCGCGGGAATGTGGGCTGACTGTCGATTTTCCTACCGAGGAGGAATACGGCACGCTCCCCGAAGACATGATTACGGCCCAGACCGTGCCTGCCGGAACGCGCGTGACGGGGCCGATGTTCATCGGACTTTGGCGATCGATGGGGCCTCGTCCACAGGTTGTTGTCCCCGTCTCGGTCCCGACTGCCACCGAGACGGGGACAACCGAATTCGAAACACCAGAGGCTGACCTTTCGCCCACACCGACGGCAACACCAACGTCAACTCCGGAAATCCAGTGGCCGCCACCACTACCGCCGCCACCTTCATCTCCACCTCCACCTCCACCGTCCGAGCCACAATGGTGGGAGCAGGTGCCATGGCTGGTCGTCGTGCTAGTCGGCGCGGGGATTGCGGCGGTCGGATATGCGGCGCGCCGCCTTTTCGCTGCTCCAGCCTTACCTGAGGTCATTTGCAGGATCACGCCAGGCCGGCTGCGCGATTCCGGGCACGAAGGTCCCGCCGTTTCGCTGCCGGAGGTTGAGATCATTGTCCTGATAGATTCGGGGAGGCTTGTGGCGACGCCTTGCGACATTCAACTGCGGGAGGATAGGGATGATTGAAGTCGATCGCTTCGACCTCGAAGTCATGCTCAGCGAGGAGGCCGTCGAGGCAGCCGGTGTAAAGGCCGCAGAGGTTCTCGCCGAAGAGAATGGGAGAAAGTGGGCCAAGGTTGCCATTCCCTTGCTCGGCGATCGCATCCGCTGTGCAATCGACGACGAGTTGGCGGCGTTCGATCCTCTGTCGGTGTTCGCACAATGCTGGTCGAAATGGAGCGAACTGGCTGCCATTCCCGCAGGCAAGCGCACACATGTGCGGTTAGGCAAGCACGTGATCGAGCACGACTTCCTTCCGGCCCTCTCCTTCCGCCTTGGTCCGATGGTCAGCGATCCCATTGAGTTCACATTGACCGTGCAGGCAGAAATCGAGTCCGTGGAACTGAAGGTCGTCGATCGCCACATCACGCGGGTCGGCGGTGGCAAGTGCAACATGGGCGCAACGCTGAAGTATGCCGACCAGAAAATATGCGGGAGCGGTGCGCTGTGCAGCTACCGAATACCCGGTGACTATCGATTCAAGAATCCGATCAGGATCGCGGGCCCACGGGGAGGAGCCGACACCTGCTGAAGCTCGTGGCTATTCGGCATCTTCGTAGTGCCGCGAGTAGCTGCAGGCGCGGATGCGGTTGAAGCGGCCGTCGGAATCGAGGTCGTAGATCGCGAAAGTGTTGACTTTCAACACCTTGCCGTGCGGCAGCTCGATCACCGACTGGTTCTTGCCCGGCCGCGGTTTGAAGGTGGCGTTGACCTCGGCGAAGATACAGTCCCCGCCATCGGCGAACTTGACGATGTCGACCCGCTCTTCGACCGCCTGATGGAACGGGATGTAGAGGTCGAGGATCGCCTGCCGCCCGTGAAAGACGAGACCCGCCGCCGGGTTGAGGATGAACTCGACGTCGTCCGCGTAGTACGACCCGAGGCGGTCGTAATCGCGGCCGTTGAACGCGGCGACGTAGTCTTCGTAGGCTGCCCGGTCCATCAATCCAGCTCCCATGTCCGTTCGCCCACCCGCGAACGGTCCCTCCTTGCGGCGACTCCGTGCGCCTGTCTAGGTAAGGCCGATGCGTTCTTACTTGTCCGGCCTGATCCTCTTGACCTTGGCTGCCCCGGCGGCCGCGCAAGACCGTGAGACGCCCTACTGGGCCTCGATCCGTGCCGACGTGGCGAACATGCGCGTCGGGCCGAGCGAAAACTTCCCGATCGACTGGGTCTACAAGCGCAAGGGCCTGCCGGTGAAGGTAGTGCGGGTGATGGAAGGCTGGCGCCTTGTGGTCGACCAGGACGGCGCGCAGGGCTGGTTTTATGCCCCGCTGCTGAGCCCCGACCGTGCTGCTGTGATCGTCGGCAAGGGCCTCGCCGCGATCCGTGCAGAACCTGATTCGAACTCTGCGCTTCGCTGGAACGCCGAACCCGGCGTCATCGGCAAGCTCGGCGACTGCCAGCAGGGCTGGTGTGAGTTCGACGCTGGCGGCCGCAAGGGCTGGGTCGATGCCGAGCGCCTGTGGGGTGACGGCGACCCCTGACAGGTGAGGGCGGCCCACCGGGCCGCCCTTCCAGTTGTCATGCCAAGTCGATCAATCGACGTCGTCGGCAGACGATTCCTCCGGAGCCAGAGCGTCGGGCCTTTTGGTCACTTCGATCGACCTGCCGTCGCCGCCGACTTCGGTGGCGGTGAACTTGCCGCTCTCATCGGGCTTGGTGACACTATAGCAGCGCTTCTGTTGGTCGGCACCATCACCGTCCGGGTCAAAGCAGACGTTTTCGCCGTCCATCGACCACTTGCCGGCTTCGTTCATTTCGGCGCCGTCGCCTTCGGTATAGCTGCCGTCGGCGCTGATCACGGTGGTGACCGTTGCACCGTTGTCTCCGGCCTCGGTGTATGTCCCGACCCATTCGGCGCCCGGCATCGGCGCTTTGGCGGTTTCGGTCGGTTCGGGTGCCGGTTCGGATTGGCTGCACGCAGCCAGCAGGCCGAGCCCGGCGATCATGGCAATCTTCTTCATCGAATTACCCCCGTGTTTGGTCCCTCCGCGCATGGAGGGCCTGTAAAGCGAAAGGGCGACCCCTGGGCCGCCCTTCCTGTTCCCTTGCGGGATTTCCTTATTCCGCTGCCGGAGCCGCTGCCGGCTTGACGGTCACCGGATCACCCTTGTCTGGCGTGGCGGTGAACGTGCCGTCCGCTCCCGCCGGGCTTTCGGTGTAACACATCGCCTCGACGCCCTCAGTGGTGGGCGTGAAGCAGGTCTTTCCGTCGGTCACTGCCCAGGTGCCCTCGGCAGTGACTTTGCCGTCGGCGTCGGTGTCGGTGTAGGTGCCGTCGGCTTTGAGTGTCGAAGTGGTGACAGTGCCTTCCGGTGTGGTCGCGGTGTAGGCGCCGGGTGCCGATCCGTTGGCCGTCAGCATGACAGGTGCCGGAGCCGTCGTTGCGGTTTCGGTCGGCTCAGGTGCGGGTTCGGACTGGTTGCACCCCGCAACAGCAACGAGTCCCGCGAGCAAGATAAGTCTTTTCATGGCCTTCTCTCCCCAAAGAAAACGCGTCCCTTGCGCCGCTTAGCACATAGACGGCGCGATGGGGAGGAATCTAGCCGGCCGGCGCAGCTGCCTTCGGACGCACGACGCCGACCGAGCCGTCGTCAGCGGTCACCCGCATCGTTCCGTCGGGCTCGGGCGGGCCGTCGGTGAAGCAGCGGTGGCCTTCGACGCCTTCGGTCACGAAGCAGGTCTTGCCGTCCTGCATGAAGATCGTACCGCCCGCCGCCGAACCATCGGAGTTGACGCGCGACCAGGTCATCCCGGGGTGGACGGTGAGCTGGTCGACCGTGCCGTCGGAGCGGGTGACTTCGTAATCGCCGGGCGCAACGGCTTCGAAACCCGCCTTGCTCGGGTCGACCACGCCGGACTCTTCCATCGCCGTTGGAGCGACGGTGGCTTCGGTTGCCGGGGCCGCTTCTTCACTGGCTTGATTGCAGGCGGCGAGCGCCAGCGGTGCGGCAAGCAGAATTGCTTTTATCATGGCACGTTCTCCCAGTGCGGACCGCGCGGGCGGTCCGTTCCTCATCACCGCAAGAACGCAATGCGTGGATTCAGGTTCCGCGCAGACGGAAGCTCAGCACATCTCCACGGCAACCGCGGTGGCTTCGCCGCCGCCGATGCACAGCGAGGCAATGCCGCGCTTCTTGCCCTGCTTCTTGAGTGCGTTGAGCAGGGTGACGATGATGCGGGTGCCGCTGGCTCCGATCGGGTGGCCGAGCGCGGTGCCGCCGCCGTTGATGTTGATCTTTTCGTGCGGGATGCCAATGTCGCGCATCGCGAACATGGCGACGCAGGCAAAGGCCTCGTTCACTTCCCAAAGGTCGACGTCGTTGACGCCCCAGCCGGTCTTTTCGAGCAGTTTCATGATCGCGCCTACGGGGGCGGTGGTGAAGTCCTTGGGCTCCTGTGCATGGGCGCTCATGCCCATTATCGTGGCGACGGGTTCGAGGCCCTTTGCTTCGGCGACGCTCTTGCGGGTGATGATGACCGCCGCCGCACCGTCAGAGATCGAGGACGAGGTCGCCGCGGTGATTGTGCCGTCCTTGGCGAAGGCGGGGCGCAAAGTCGGGATCTTGTCGGGACGACCGTTGCCCGGACCTTCGTCGGTATCGACCGTCACATCGCCCTTGCGGGTGGCAAAGGTGACAGGGACGATCTCGCCTTCGAACGCGCCGCTGGCGATCGCCGCGTTGGCGCGCTCGAGCGAGGCGATCGAGTATTCATCCATGTCCTGGCGGGTGAGCTGGTATTCGTCGGCCTTGTCCTGCGCGAAGGTGCCCATCGCGCGGCCCGCTTCGTAGGCATCTTCGAGCCCGTCGAGGAACATGTGATCGTAGGCGGTGTCGTGCCCGATGCGCGCGCCCGAACGGTGCTTCTTGAGCAGGTAAGGGGCGTTGGTCATGCTCTCCATGCCGCCGGCGACGACGATGTCGGCACCGCCCGAGGCGAGCGCTTCGGAGCCCATGATTACCGTTTGCATTCCGCTGCCGCAGACCTTGTTGACGGTGGTCGCCTCGGCGCTCTTGGGCAGGCCGGACTTGATCGCCACCTGGCGGGCAGGGGCCTGGCCGAGCCCGGCGGGAAGCACGCAGCCCATGTAGATCCGATCGATGTCTTCACCCGCAACGCCCGAGCGTTCGACCGCCGCTTTGACCGCAGTGGCGCCGAGATCGGTCGCCGCCACGTCGGACAACGCCCCCTGCATCGCGCCCATCGGCGTGCGCGCGTAGCTGAGGATGACGATCGGATCGGATTCGGAAAACTGGGCCATGGGGGCTAGGACCTCGTACGAATGGAATCTGGATGGGTGGCACCTAGTGATGCGGGGAGGGCAATGCAATCGTGCCCGGATACTGATGGTTTCGCTGGCGGCGGCTTTAGCGTCGCTTGCCGTTGGGAAGGCCAGTGCCGAAGACTGGGCCGGGGCCGATGCCGAAACCGGGCAGATCGCCGACATTGCTGGTCTCGTTCGGCTCGCAGCGAGGTTTCCTGACAGCGGTTCGGTGGCCCTGCGGCTGCTCAACGCCCAGTTGGCGGCAGGAGAGATGACTGCCGCCCTGCAGAAGATCGTCGTTCTCTACTCGCGCGGCTATCGATTGAGCGCAGCAAGCGAGGAGCGTTTGCTCGACATGGCCGATGCCGACCAGGCCGCCTGGCTCGGAAGCCTGTTTGGACGCGAGCGGCAGTCGATCGAGGCCAGTACGGTTTTCGCGACGATCCCGGCGAATGCGCTGCTGGTAGAGAGCCTTGCTCAGGACCCGCAATCCGGGGCACTCTATGCGACGAGCGTGGTCTCGCATGACCTTTTCGTCTCGGTCGGCGGAGGCGAATGGCGCGCACTCGGACTGCGCGATGCGGCTGCTCTAACCGGTATCGTGCGCGACCCCAGGAACGGCATGATCTGGGTTTCCTCAGGCGACCCGGGTCTGGGAAGCGAGCCATTGCCCGGCTTTCGGGGTCTCATCGGTTACAATCCCGCGAAGGGCGCAATTGTCCGTCGGATCGCCGCGCCTGAAGGTTCGAACCCTTCCGATCTCGCCATTGCGCCCGACGGTACGTTATATGTCAGCGACGGTCTGGCAGGCGTGATCTATCGAGCGGCGCCCGGCGCAGAATCGCTTGAGGTTGCGGTACCGGTCGGCACGTTCCGTTCACCGCAAGGGCTGGCGGTGGTGCGCGGCGGAAAGCGACTCTACGTCTGCGATTACCGTTACGGCCTCGCCTGGGTCGACGTGCCGAGCGGCAAGGTGAACCGGCTCAGCGGTCCCGGTCTGCAGTACCTCGACGGAATCGACGGCCTCTGGCTGCATGGCGATGCACTCATTGCGGTGCAGAACGGGAATCGGCCCATGCGGATCGTGCGGCTGGTCTTGTCGTCCGATGGCAAATCGATCGAGTCCGCGCGCGTGCTCGAACAGGCCAACCCCGCGTGGACCGAGCCGCTCGGCGGCACCTTGGTGGGCGACCAGCTCCTCTATATCGGCAACGGCCAGTGGAATCGTTTTGGCGAGGGCGGGGCGCCCGATCCCGACAACCCTCCGGGGCCGACGCAGATCCGCGCCCTTCCGCTCGGGAAATAGGCCCAAAAACCCGCCTTCGCGCCCTTGCGCCGCGCATTGCCACGGACTAGGGCGCGCATCGAACCGCTAGCAATCGAGTCAGGCGCTTGGTCGACCTTTCACAATACCTGCCGATCCTGATCTTCCTCGGCATCGCCGTCGCGCTTTCCGCGCTGTTCGTGTTCCTGCCGATGGGCGTTTCCCGCCTGACGGGCACGCACCAGCCCAACGCGCAGAAGAACAGCGAATACGAGTGCGGCTTCCCCGCATTCGAGGACCCGCGCAGCCAGTTCGACGTGCGCTTCTACCTCGTCGCCATCCTGTTCATCATCTTCGACCTCGAGGCGGCGTTCCTGTTTCCCTGGGCGGTCAGCCTCGACCTGACCGGCTGGCCCGGCTGGATCACCATGATGGGGTTCCTGTTCGAACTGGCGGTCGGCCTGGCCTATGCCTGGAAGAAGGGAGCTCTCGAATGGGAGTGAATGAAACGCTTCATTCGGCGCCGAACAGCGATGTTCGGATGCCGGATGCCGACTTTTACAACGCTTTGTCGACCGAAGTGAACGACAAGGGCTTCCTCGTCACCAGCACCGAGGAATTGTTCCAGTGGGCCCGCACCGGCTCGTTGTGGTGGATGACCTTCGGCCTCGCCTGCTGCGCGGTCGAGATGATCCACGTCAACATGCCGCGCTATGACATGGAGCGCTTCGGCGTCGCCCCGCGCGCCAGCCCGCGCCAGTCGGACGTGATGATCGTCGCCGGCACGCTGTGCAACAAGATGGCCCCGGCGCTGCGCAAGGTTTACGACCAGATGTCGGACCCCAAGTACGTCATCTCGATGGGCTCGTGCGCCAACGGCGGTGGTTACTACCACTACAGCTACAGCGTCGTTCGCGGCTGCGACCGAATCGTGCCGGTCGACATCTATGTCCCCGGCTGCCCGCCGACTGCGGAAGCGCTGCTCTACGGCGTGATGCAGCTCCAGCGGAAGATCCGCCGCGAAGGGACCATTGAGCGCTAATATGGCAACCGTCCTGCATCCCGCCCCGAAGATTTCTTCGAACGAAGGGGTTCGCGAAGCGCTCGTGAAGTCGCTCGGCAAGCTCGTGCTGGCCAGCAAGGAAGAGCATGGCGAGATCGTCATCGGCGTAGAGCGCGAAGGCATCGAGGATGCCCTGCGCAAGCTGCGTGACGAGCACGGTTACCAGCAGCTGATGGAAATGGCCGGGGTCGACTATCCGGAGCGCGAGGAGCGCTTCGAGGTCGTCTACATGCTGCTCAGCCTGACGAAGAACCACCGCATCATGGTCAAGGTCCGCGCCGCCGAGGATACCCCGGTGCCGACCGTCACCACGCTGTGGCCCAACGCCGGCTGGCTCGAGCGCGAAGTCTTCGACATGTACGGCGTGCTGTTCGACGGCAACACCGACCTGCGCCGCATCCTCACCGACTACGGTTTCGAGGGGCACCCGCAGCGCAAGGACTTCCCGCTCACCGGCTACCAGGAACTGCGCTACTCCGAAGAGGAGAAGCGCGTTGTCTATGAACCGGTCGAACTGGCGCAGGATTTCCGCAGCTTCGATTTCATGAGCCCGTGGGAAGGCGCCGATTACGTCCTTCCGGGCGACGAGAAGGCCGAAGGGGACAAGAAGTGATGGCGCGCAAGCTGATCCTCCTTGCGGCCCTCCCGCTCGCGCTGGCCGCCTGCTCCTCGCAGGACGACGGCGAGTCGGCGGACGATTTCGCCGCGCGTGTGGGCAACGGGCAGGCAGCCGGTTCGACCGATGGCAATTCGACCACCCTGGCCGATGCCACCCCGGTCGAAGCCGACCCCCCGGCAGGCGTCGACGTGACCCAGCTCGAAAAGCTCGGCGACATTTCCGGCGCCGACCTTGGTCCGCGCGACGGCGGCTGTTCGTTCCAGTCGGGCGAGACGGAGATGATGCTCGCGGGCGCCAAGTCCGATCCTTCCGCGCCCGGCAAGGCGGTCGTGCGGCTTGGCGGCAAGCTCTACCTGCTCTCGCTCGCCAGCGGCGGACTGTCGGCAGTGCAGAGCGGTGCGACTTACGTTGGTGAGGGCGTGCTGGTGACCGTTACGCCCAGGGCGCAGACCGGTGCGTTCCGCGATGCCGTGCTGACGGCACAGAGCGCCACTGGAGCTTCGAACGCCGTGAACGGCAAGTGGGTGTGCAGCTGATGAGTGGCCTCATGATCGACCAGGCGCCGACAACCGGCGACGAGGTCATCACCAACTACACGATCAACTTCGGCCCGCAGCACCCCGCGGCGCACGGCGTGCTGCGCATGGTGATGGAGCTCGACGGCGAGATCATCGAGCGGATCGACCCGCATGTCGGCCTGCTCCACCGCGGCACCGAGAAGCTGATCGAGTACAAGACCTACCTGCAGGCGCTGCCGTACTTCGACCGGCTCGACTACTGCAGCCCACTGGGGATGGAGTACTCCTACGTCCTCGCGATCGAGAAGCTGCTCAATCTCGAAGTGCCCGAGCGCGCCCAGTACCTGCGCGTGCTGTTCGCCGAGCTGACCCGCATCTGCAACCACATGCTCAATCTCGGCAGCCACGTGATGGACGTCGGCGCGATGACGCCGAACCTGTGGATGTTCGAGATCCGCGAGGACTGCCTCAACTTCTTCGAACGCGCCGCCGGAGCGCGCATGCACATGGCCTGGTACCGCCCGGGCGGCGTGCACCAGGACGTGCCGCTCAAGCTGCTGGCCGACATCGCCGACTGGCTCGACAACCGGCTGTTCCAACTCTTCGACGATGCCATCAGCCTCGTCGCCGACAACCGCATCTTCAAGCAGCGCAACGTCGATATCGCGCAAGTGAGCCGCGACGATGCGGTCCGCTGGGGCTTCTCCGGCCCGATGATCCGCGCCGCCGGCCTGCCGTGGGACCTGCGCAAGTCGCAGCCCTACGACGTCTACGACCGGATGGAGTTCGACGTGCCCGTCGGCACCAACTCGGACTGCTACGACCGCTTCATGGTCCGCGTCGAGGAAGTGAAGCAGTCGGCGCGCATCATGAAGCAGTGCCTCGCCGAAATGCCCGACGGCCCGATCGCTTCCGATGACCGCAAGGTCGTCCCGCCAAAGCGCGGCGAGATGAAGCAGTCGATGGAAGCGCTGATCCACCACTTCAAGCTCTACACCGAGGGCTTCCACGTGCCCGCGGGCGAAGTCTACGTCGCCACCGAGAGCCCCAAGGGCGAGTTCGGCGTCTACCTCGTCAGCGACGGGTCGAACAAACCCTACCGCTGCAAGATCCGCCCGACCGCTTTCAGCCACCTGCAGGCGATGGACTTCATGAGCCGCGGCCACATGCTGCCCGACGCGACCGCGATTTTGGGAGCGATCGATGTGGTCTTCGGGGAGTGTGACCGGTGAGTCGACTTGCCATCGCCGAAGAGATGATCGCGCACTACAACGCGCAAGATGCCGACGCCTACGTTGCGCTGATGACCGACGATTCCTGCGAAGCGGGCTATCGCGGTAGTGTGCTGCGTGAGGGGCGCGAAGGCGTCCGCTCCGGGCTCAACAAGATGTTCGCCGAGTTTCCCGAAAACCGCGCAGAGATCGTCAAGGGATACGAACTGGGCGAATACGCAGTGCTGCACGAGAAGGTCTGGCGCTCGGCCGATGCCGAGCCGTTTGAGGTGATGAGTGTCTATTCGTTCGAAGGCGACAAGTGCTCGCGAGTGGAGTTCATTCGCTAATGGCTGAGCGCGCACCCCATCCCGATACCCCCGAACTGCGCGAGCGCTGGGGCAACTTCGCCTGGACCGCCGAGAACGCGGCCAAGGCGGACGAGATCATCAAGCGCTATCCCGAAGGGCGGCAGAAGTCGGCGGTCATGCCGCTGCTCGACCTCGCCCAGCGGCAGATCGGCGCGGAAACCAACACGCAGGGCTGGCTGCCGCTGCCGGTGATGGAATTCATTGCCAAACAGCTCGACATGCCGGTGATCCGCGTGCTCGAGGTCGCGACGTTCTACACCATGTACAACCTCGCTCCGGTCGGGCGTTTCCACGTGCAGGTCTGCGGCACTACGCCGTGCATGCTGCGCGGTTCGGACGACATCATCGCCACCTGCTTCAAGCGCGGCATGAAGCCCGGCCACACGACCGAAGACGGCCTTTGGACCTTCACCGAGGTCGAATGCATGGGCAACTGCGCCACCGCGCCGATGGTCCAGATCAACGACGCCAACTACGAGGACCTGACGTCCGAGCGGATGGACGCGATCCTCGACGCGCTCGCCCGTGGCGAGACGCCGAAGGAAGGCACGCAGGAACCCGGCCGCCACTCCTGCGAGCCGAGCGGCGGGCCGACCACGCTCAAGGACATGGTCACCGAAAACCACGATTACCGGAGTGAGTGGTGATGGCTGGCAGCGATCACCTCGAAGGGACCGAGCGAGACGCTGAGCAGAATCAGCCACCGGCCATGTTTGTCGCAATATGGATTGCGCTCGCGGCAATCTCAATTGTGTACGCGGTCGTAATGGGGGCGCGTGCCCATTGGCCGTCATCCGTGGTTGGACTACTGATATTCGCCATGATGACTATCCGTATTTGGCAGTGGAGGCAGCGCAATGCTCGCTGACAAGGACCGCATCTTCACCAACCTCTACGGCTTCCAGGAATGGGGCCTGAAGGCGGCGCAGGCGCGTGGCGATTGGGATGCGACGAAGAAGCTGATGGCCGTCGGCCAGGACGCGATCATCGAGGAAATCAAGGCCTCGGGCTTGCGCGGCCGTGGCGGTGCGGGTTTCCCGACCGGCCTGAAGTGGTCGTTCATGCCCAAGGAGAGTAAGGACGGCCGTCCGAGCTTCCTCGTCATCAACGCCGACGAGTCCGAGCCCGGTTCGTGCAAGGACCGCGAGATCATCCGCCACGATCCGCACAAGCTGGTCGAAGGCGCGCTGATCGCCGGGTACGCGATGCGCGCGCGGGCCGCCTACATCTACATCCGCGGCGAGTTCATCCGCGAGGCCGAGACGCTCTTCAAGGCGGTCGCCGAAGCCTATGACGCGGGCCTGCTGGGCAAGAACGCTGCCGGTTCGGGCTACGACTTCGACGTGTTCGTCCACCGCGGGGCAGGGGCCTACATCTGCGGCGAAGAGACCGCGATGATCGAAAGCCTCGAAGGCAAGAAGGGCCAGCCGCGCCTCAAGCCGCCGTTCCCGGCGGGTGCCGGCCTCTACGGCTGCCCGACCACGGTCAACAACGTCGAATCGATCGCCGTCGTCCCGACCATCCTGCGCCGCGGCGCGTCGTGGTTCAGTTCGTTCGGCCGCGAGAACAACAAGGGCACCAAGCTCTTCCAGATCTCCGGCCACGTGAACACGCCCTGCGTCGTCGAAGAGGCGATGAGCATCCCGTTCAGCGAGCTGATCGAGAAGCACTGCGGCGGCATTCGCGGCGGCAAGGACAACCTGCTGGCGGTGATCCCCGGCGGTTCGTCGGTCCCGCTGGTCCCGGCCGAGCAGATCTGGGACGCGCCGATGGACTTCGACGGGCTCAAAGAACTTGGCTCCGGCCTCGGCACCGCGGGCGTCATCGTCATGGACAAGTCGACCGACGTGGTCCGCGCGATCAGCCGCATCAGCGCCTTCTACAAGCACGAGTCCTGCGGCCAGTGCACCCCGTGCCGCGAGGGCACCGGGTGGATGTGGCGCGTGATGGAACGCCTGCGCACCGGCGACAGCTCGCCCGAAGAGATCGACATGCTCTTCCAGGTGACCAAGCAGGTCGAAGGCCACACCATATGCGCCCTTGGCGACGCAGCGGCCTGGCCGATCCAGGGCCTGATCCGGCACTACAGGCCCGAACTCGAGCGGCGTATTGCAGAACGCCAGGGCGAACTGGCGCAGGCGGCGGAATAGGCGGTTGCCGCCACCGGACCGGCGGCGACGCCTCCTTGAAAGCCCCACCTGCTTCAAAGGCTTGACCGCCCACGGCAGTCGGGTTCAATCTGGCGCCATCAATCATCGGCGCAGGCCCTGCAGGCCCTTTTGTGGGCCGCAATGCCCCATCGCATGGGGACCCGACGCCGCTCGCAAGGAGGGGGCAACCCTATGAACATCAGTTACAGGTCGCTGGTCAGCGGTTTGTGTGCAATCGCGCCGGCAATCCTGCTCGCCTTTTCGAGCGGGGCTTCCGCGCAGAGTTCTTCAGGCCCGACCAACTCGCCGAATCCGCAGCGTGGCGGAAATTCGGCGAACGACGCCGGAGGCTTTGCGCAGGTCTACAATTCGCAGCGCGACTACACGGCGCGCGCGGCGTTCCTCGAAGACAGCCAGCGGCAAAAGGAATCCTGGGACGGCGCGCAGCACTTTGCGGATTGCGCCGTGGGCTTCAATGAACAGCGGGTGCGCGACCTGCTCGACCAGGCTGTTCCGAGCCGCAAGGCGCCCAAGCTGGAACTCGACCAGTTCATCAAGCGAAACCAGGGCTGTGTGCAGGTGGCATCCGGTCTCGATCGCGACTTCCTGCGCGGCGCAATGGCGGAAGCCATCATCGTCGCTTCGAGCAACCGCGTTACGATTCCCGCTTCGGGCAATGTCGAATCGGTGAAGGCTTTCCTTGCCGCTGTGAAGGCCGGCAGCGCCAAGACCGACGATCCCTTCGTAATGGGGCAGCTTGAAGCGGAATGCCGCACAGGTTTCGCTCCGATTCCCGTTCGCAGCGTGCTGGCCATGGAGGCAGGATCCCCTGCCGAGAAGGATGCGCTCGATGCGCTGAAGTCGGTCACGCCGCAGTGCGATTCCTTCAAGGTGGCGGACAAGCCGCTCAGCCAGTGGTTCGAGCGGGCCTTTTACGCTCAGGCGCTGTACCACTGGGTCAATTTCGCGCCGACACTGGCCAAGAACTGATGTCAACTTTCGCTTACTGCCGCCGTGTCAGCCGAAAGGCCGGCGCGGCGGCGGTTGGGCTCTTGCTCGTATTGGCGGCGCCATTCGGCATCGCGCAGGCGCAGGTTGCCGGCCAGACGCCTCCACCCGACCAGCCCTCCAGGCCTGAACCACCGCCCCTGATTTTTGTCCCCGACTATACCCGGGCGGAAACGCTGCGGCGCCAGGAGTTCGATTTTCACAACAAGTTGATGCAGCAGGAAACGCGACTGTCCAACTACCGGATGGCGCGAGAATTCGCCGATTGTGCGGAGCGAATTTCACCGGGCAGGGTGGCCGCACTGCTCAACAAGCCGCTCGCGAGTTCGGCGGAGCGCCGCGCGGCCTATTCCCTGATGCGATTTGCACCCGGGTGCCTCGGCCAGTCGGTGTACGTCAGCATCCCGCTCCTTCGCGGCGCGGTCGCGGAAGCGGCTTTGCACGATGTCCAGATCGCCGACCCCAAGGTGGCCACGCAGATCGATTCCGAGCGGGTTCGGCAATTTTCCGGCGCGACGCCCGGCAATGAAGAGGGGCAAGAGGAAATCGCGGCCTTTTCCCGCTTTACGCAATGCCAGGTCCTGCTCGCGCCCGGTCTCGTCCGGGATCTCCTTGGGGAGGATCCGGCGTCGACGGGGGAAAAGTCGCTTCGTGGCAAGCTGGCCGATGCTACCAAGGCTTGCGGCAACCCGATCGGCAGCGACGAGGAAGCTGCCGTAGTGCATCGCAGCTACCTCGCGGAAGCGCTCTACCACTGGACCCGCAGCGGTGAGAACAAGGGCGCATCCTGAAGCCCAATTCCCCGGTAATCTGCCGTCTTCGGCTACGGTTTGGACCAGCCAACCGGATGGGCCGGGCAAATTTGCCAAAATTATCCAATTTTGGTGGCCTGCAGGCATGGACGCATAAGCTTCTGCGTTCTAAGGGCACCCCCGCAGCCCCGCGGAATCAATCGGATCGAGCATGCCCAAAGTCACGGTCGACGGCCAGGAAATCGAGGTACCAAACGGCGCCACGGTGCTCCAGGCTTGCGAGCTCGCCGGTAAGGAAATTCCCCGCTTCTGCTACCACGAACGCCTGAGCATTGCCGGCAACTGCCGCATGTGCCTGGTCGAGGTGAGGCCGGGGCCGCCCAAGCCGCAGGCGAGCTGTGCGCTGCCTGCCGCCGAAGGCCAGGAAATCCGTACCGACACGCCGATGGTCAAGACCGCGCGCGAGGGGGTGATGGAGTTCCTGCTCATCAACCACCCGCTCGATTGCCCGATCTGCGACCAGGGCGGCGAATGCGACCTGCAGGACCAGTCGATCGCCTACGGGCGCGGCGCGACGCGCTATCACGAGAACAAGCGCGCGGTGACCGAGAAGTACATGGGTCCGCTGATCAAGACGGTGATGACCCGTTGCATCCACTGCACCCGCTGCGTGCGCTTCTCGGAAGAGATCGCCGGCATGGACGAGATCGGCGCGCTCTATCGCGGCGAGAACATGCAGATCACGACCTACCTCGAGCAGGCGGCCGAGCACGAGCTTTCGGCCAACGTGATCGACCTGTGCCCGGTCGGCGCGCTGACCAGCCGGCCCTACGCCTTCGAGGCGCGGCCGTGGGAGCTCAAGAAGACGCTCGGCATCGACGTTTCGGACGCGATGGGCTCGAATATCCGCATCGACAGCCGCGGCCGCGAGGTCATGCGCGTGCTTCCGCGCATCAACGACGACGTGAACGAGGAGTGGATCAGCGACAAGGCGCGCTACCAGGTCGACGGGCTCACCCGCCGCCGCCTCGACACGGTGTGGATCCGCAACAAGAAGGGCAAGCTCGACAAGGCGAGCTGGAACGAGGCGTTCGCCAAGATCGCCGCCGCCAAACCGGGCAAGGCGATCGCCGCCATTGCCGGCGACATGCAAGACTGCGAGACGATGTTCGCCGCCAAGGCGCTGCTCAAGGCCTGCGGTTCGACGCTGGTCGAGAGTCGCCAAACCGGGATGGACTACCCGACCGACAACCTTGCGGCGATGAACTTCAACTCGACCTTCGCGGGTATCGAGGAAGCCGATGCCGTACTGATCGTCGGAAGCCACGTCCGCTGGGAAGCGCCGCTGGTCAACGTGCGGCTGCGCAAGGCGGTCAAGCGCGGGGCCAAGGTCTTCGTGGTCGGCCCGCATTGGGAAACGACCTACCCGGCTGAGTTCCTCGGTGACGATGTTTCGGTGCTCGGCAAGCTGCCGGGGCATGTCGCCGACGGCATGTCGAAGGCGGAAAAGCCGGCGATCATTCTCGGCGGTGGTGGCGTGGTCGCGGGCGGTCTCGACCCGGCGCTGGCGCTTGCGGCCGAGTGGAAACTCGTTCGTGACGGCTGGAACGGCTTCAACGTCATGCACTTCTCCGCCGCGCGGATGGGCGCGCTGATGCTCGGCTTCGTGCAGAAGGGCGGATTCAAGGACCTAGTGGCGGCCAAGCCCAAGGTCCTGCTCGCGCTCGGCGCGGACGAGGCCGATTACAGCCAGTTCGGCGATGCGCTGAAGGTCTACATCGGCCACCACGGCGATAAGGGCGCGCATGCGGCAGACATCATCCTCCCGGCCTCGGCCTACACCGAGAAGGCCGGAACCTACGTTTCGACCGAGGGCAGGGTGCAGTTCGCCGACAAGGCGGTCTTCGCCCCCGGGGATGCCCGTGAAGACTGGACGATCCTGCGCGCGCTGGCCGATGCGCTCGGCGTCTCGGTCGGCTTCGACAGCTTCGCCGAACTGCGTGCTGCCATGGTCGGCGAAGTACCGGCGCTCGGCGTCGAGGGGCTGGCCGACTACGGCTCGAAGCTGCCCAAGGGCGGCAAGGCGAAGTCCGGCAAGATCGGCTATCCGATCAAGGACTTCTACCTGACCAACCCGATCGCCCGCGCCAGCGAGACGATGCAGCGCTGCTCGGCCGAACTCCTCCACGGCGAGACCTTCGCGGAGGCGGCGGAATGACCGAGTTCTTCGCTCAGTGGCTGCCCTACGAATGGGCTTGGACCGTCGCTACGATCTGCGGCGTGCTGCTGATCGCGTTGCCGCTTATGCTGGCCGTCGCGATGATCATCTACATGGACCGCAAGGTCTGGGCGGCGATCAACCTGCGGCGCGGGCCCAACGTGGTCGGGCCGTTCGGGCTGCTGCAATCGTTCGCCGACGGGCTCAAGGTCTTCCTGCAGGAAACCATCGTCCCGAGCGCGGCGAACAAGGGCATCTTCATCCTCGCGCCGATCGTCACCTTCACCGTGGCGCTGGCCGCCTGGGCGGTGATCCCGTTCGATGCCGGAGTGGTGCTGGCGGACATCAACGTCGGCCTGCTCTACATCCTCGCGATCAGCTCGCTGTCGGTCTACGGGATCGTGATGAGCGGGTGGGCGTCGAACTCGAAATACCCGTTTTTCAGCGCCATGCGCGCCGCTGCGCAGATGATTTCCTATGAAGTCTCGATCGGCTTCATCCTCATCTGCGTGGTGCTGTGGGCTGGCACGTTCAACCTCAGCGACATCGTCGAGGCGCAGCGTGGTCACGGCTTCGGGATCGTCAACGGATACTTCTTCAACCTGCTGCTGTTCCCGATGTGGGTGGTGTTCTTCATCTCCTGCCTCGCCGAAACGCAGCGCGTGCCGTTCGACCTGACCGAGGCGGAGAGCGAGCTCGTCGCCGGGTACCAGACCGAATACTCCTCGATGAGCTTCGCGCTGTTCTGGCTCGGCGAGTACGCCAACATCCTGCTGATGTGCACGCTCAACGCGATCCTGTTCTTCGGCGGCTGGCTTCCCCCGATCGACTGGGCGCCACTGTACTACGTGCCGGGCATCGTGTGGCTGTTCGGCAAGATCCTGTTCTTTTTCTTCATGTTCAGCTGGGTGATGGCGACCGTGCCGCGCTACCGCTACGACCAGCTCATGCGCCTCGGTTGGAAGATATTCCTGCCGATGAGCCTGATCTTCGTGGTGCTCGTATCCGGCTATCTGATGTTCACGAGGTACGGCGCATGAGTATCGCCCAGACCATCAAGGCGTTCACGCTGTGGGAATTCGTGAAGGCGCACGCTCTCACGCTGAAGTACTTCTTCAAGCCCAAGGCGACGATCAACTACCCGTTCGAGAAGAACCCGCTGAGCCCGCGCTTCCGCGGCGAGCATGCGCTGCGCCGCTATCCCAACGGCGAGGAGCGCTGCATCGCCTGCAAGCTGTGCGAGGCCGTGTGCCCGGCGCAAGCGATCACCATCGAAGCCGAACCGCGCGACGACGGCAGCCGTCGCACCACGCGCTACGACATCGACATGACCAAGTGCATCTACTGCGGCTTCTGCCAGGAAGCCTGCCCGGTGGATGCGATCGTCGAGGGGCCGAACTTCGAATACGCGACCGAAACGCGCGAGGAACTGCTCTACGACAAGACGAAACTTCTGGCCAACGGGGACAAGTGGGAGCGGGCGATCGCCGCGAACCTTGAAGCCGATGCGCCCTATCGCTAGGCGGCGCGCGTGACAGGGTTCCCTTCGATTTCAACCACCGTCGCCCCTGCGAAGGCAGGGGCCCAGATAACGCACTGGGCTTGCATGACGACAGCTCATCTGGACCCCCGCCTGCGCGGGGGTGACGATCTGGGGGGATTGGCATGATCCACGCCATCGCCTTCTACCTGTTCGCCTTCATGGTCATCGCCAGCGCGGTGCTGGTCATTACCTCGCGCAACCCGGTGCACTCGGTGCTCTGGCTGATCCTCGCGTTCTTCAACGCGGCCGGCCTGATGGTGCTGGTCGGGGCCGAGTTCATCGCCATGCTGCTGGTCATCGTCTACGTCGGCGCGGTCGCGGTGCTGTTCCTGTTCGTCGTCATGATGCTCGACATCGATTTCGCCGAACTGCGATCCGGCTTCGTGAAGAACTTCCCGCTCGGCATCGCCATCGCCATCGTCCTGCTGGCCGAGCTCGTGCTCGGCGCTGGCGCGTACAAGGCGGGGGCGCTCAAGCTCGGCACGCCCGACGGCACCGCCACGCCGCTGCCGGGTGAAAGCAACATCGAGAGCATCGGTGCGCTCCTATACGGGCAGTACCTGTTCCTGTTCGAAACCGCGGGCATCATCCTGCTGGTCGCGATGGTGGGCGCGATCGCGCTGACCTATCGCGGACGCAAGATGCAGCGGCCGCAGAACGTGACGAAGCAGGTCCGCCGCCGGCCGGAAGAGGCCGTGGTCAACACCAATCCCGGGGTCGGACAGGGGATCGAACTGTGATCGGCATCGAACACTATGTCGTCGTGAGCTCGATCCTGTTCGTGCTCGGCGTGCTCGGTATCTTCATCAACCGCAAGAACGTGATCGTCGTGCTGATGGCGATCGAGCTGATCCTGCTGGCGGTGAACATCAACCTCGTGGCCTTCAGCGCCTTCCTGCAGGACCTGACTGGGCAGATCTTCGCGATGTTCGTGCTGACCGTGGCCGCCGGCGAGGCTGCCATCGGGCTGGCGATCCTCGTCATCTACTTCCGTGACCGCGGCACCATCGCCGTCGACGACGTCAACCGGATGAAGGGATAACCCGGTGTCATCCTCCATCCTGATCATCGTTTTCGCGCCGCTGCTGGCTGCCATCGTGGCCGGCTTGGGCAACCGCGCGCTCGGCAACTTCCCGTCCAAGCTCATCACCACCGGCGGCCTGTTCCTGTCGGCGGCGCTGTCGTGGCCGATCTTCATCGAGCACCTCGGCGGCGACGTCCCGGCGACGGTCACCCCCGTCCTGCAGTGGGTCCATTCGGGCACGCTCACCTTCGACTGGGCGCTGCGCGTCGACACGCTGACTGCGGTCATGCTGGTGGTCATCACCACCGTCTCTGCGCTCGTCCACCTCTATAGCTGGGGCTACATGGAGGAGGACCCGGACCAGCCGCGGTTCTTCGCCTATCTCAGCCTGTTCACCTTCGCGATGCTGATGCTCGTGACGGCGGACAACCTGGTACAGATGTTCTTCGGCTGGGAAGGCGTCGGTCTCGCCAGCTACCTGCTGATCGGCTTCTGGTTCCGCAAGCCGAGCGCCAACGCAGCAGCGATCAAGGCCTTCGTGGTCAACCGCGTCGGCGACCTCGGCTTCATGCTCGGCATCTTCGGCACCTACCTCGTCTTCCAGACGACCTCAATCCCCGAGATTCTCGCCGCTGCCCCGGCGATGAAGGGCGCGAGCACGATCGGCTTCCTCGGCCACCGCTTCGACACGATGACGATCCTGTGCCTGCTGCTGTTCATCGGCGCGATGGGCAAGTCGGCGCAGCTCGGGCTCCACACCTGGCTTCCCGACGCGATGGAAGGTCCGACCCCGGTTTCCGCTCTGATCCACGCCGCGACGATGGTCACCGCGGGCGTGTTCATGGTCTGCCGCCTGTCGCCGATGTTCGAGGCCGCGCCGGTGGCGCTGACCTTCGTCACCTTCATCGGCGCCGCGACCTGTTTCTTCGCCGCGACGATCGGCACGACGCAGTGGGACATCAAGCGGGTCATCGCCTATTCGACCTGTTCGCAGCTCGGCTACATGTTCTTCGCTGCGGGCGTCGGCGCTTATGGCGCGGCGATGTTCCACCTGTTCACGCACGCCTTCTTCAAGGCGCTGCTGTTCCTCGGGGCCGGCTCGGTCATCCATGCCATGCACCACGAGCAAGACATGCGGTATTACGGCGGTCTTCGCAGGGAGATCCCGCTCACCTTCTACGCCATGCTGGCAGGCACGCTGGCGATCACCGGCGTCGGCATCTACTGGCTTCACGCGGGCTTTGCCGGCTTCCACTCGAAGGACGCGATACTGGAAGCAGCCTTCGCCAGCGGCTCCGAGATGGGGCGGTCGGCCTTCTTCATTGGCGCGTTCGCCGCGTTGCTGACCAGCTTCTATTCCTGGCGCCTGATGTTCCTCACGTTCTGGGGCAAGGCGCGTTGGGCCGACAGCGAGCACATCCAGCATGCCGTCCACGGCCATCACGAAAGTCCTGACGAGGAACATGGCGACACCGCCCATGCCGAGGTGCGTCCGCACGAAGGCACTGCCGGATATCATCCGCATGAGAGCCCGTTGACCATGACGGTTCCGCTGGTGGCGCTCTCGATCGGAGCGATCTTTGCCGGCTGGGTCTTCAGCCCCTATTTCCTTGAGAGCGAGGCCTTCTGGAACGGCGCGATCGCCTACAACGAACACCTTATGCACGCGATGCACGAGGTGCCGCTGTGGGTGAAGCTGTCGGCGACCATCGTCATGCTGCTCGGCCTGTTCGGTGCGTGGCTGGCCTACATCAAGGACACCTCGATCCCGCACAAGGTCGCGACCCAGCTCGGCCCGGTCTACAGGTTCCTCTACAACAAGTGGTACTTCGACGAGATCTACGACTTCATCTTCGTGAAGCCGGCGTTCTGGCTCGGTCGCCTGTTCTGGCAGAAGGGTGACGTCGGCATCATCGACCGCTTCGGCCCCAACGGCGCGGCCTGGGTGGTCGAGAAGGGCTCGGTCGTCGCCAGGCGCTTCCAGTCCGGATATCTCACCAGCTACGCGCTGATCATGCTTGTCGGCCTTGTCGCCGCAGTAACCTGGGTGATGGCGCAGTGAGCGGCTTTCCGATCCTTTCCGTAATGCTCCTCGTGCCGCTCGTCGGCGCGCTGGCCTGCCTGTTTTCCGAGGCGAAGGCCGCGCGCATGATCGCGCTCGTCGCGACGCTGGCCGACCTCGCTCTCGGCATCGTGCTGTGGGCGAACTACGACATCGGCGGGGCGCAGTGGCAGTTCACCGAACGGGCCCCGATCTTCGCCAGTTTCCAGTACGCGCTGGGCATCGACGGCATCGCGCTGATGCTGATTATCCTGTCGGTCTTCCTCATGCCGATCTGCATCGGCGCGAGCTGGGATTCGATCACCAAGCGCGTGGGCGAATACATGGCGGCGTTCCTGTTCATGGAAACGCTGATGATCGGCGTGTTCTGCGCGCAGGACCTGTACCTGTTCTACATCTTCTTCGAAGCCGGCCTGATCCCGATGTACCTGATCATCGGCATCTGGGGCGGGGACAACCGGATATACGCCAGCTACAAGTTCTTCCTCTACACGCTGCTCGGCTCGGTCCTGATGCTGATCGCCATGCTATGGATGGTGAACGAGGCCAGCACGACCGACATCCCGACGCTGATGGCCTACGACTTCCCGCCGGAAGCGCAGACCTGGCTGTTCCTCGCCTTCTTCGCCAGCTTTGCGGTGAAGATGCCGATGTGGCCGGTGCACACCTGGCTGCCCGACGCGCACGTCCAGGCGCCGACCGCAGGCTCGGTCATCCTGGCCGGCGTGTTGCTGAAGATGGGCGGGTACGGCTTCATCCGCTTCAGCCTGCCGATGTTCCCCGAGGCTTCGCTGCAGTTCGTGTGGCTGATCTGGGGCCTCTCGATGGTCGCGGTGGTGCTCACAAGCCTGATCGCGCTGGTCCAGCACGACATGAAGAAGCTGATCGCCTATTCCTCGGTCGCGCACATGGCGATCGTCACCGTGGGCCTGTTCGCCTTCAACGTGCAGGGCCTCGAAGGCGCAATGATGGTCATGCTGAGCCACGGCCTCGTCTCGGGCGCGCTGTTCCTCTGCGTCGGCGTGATCTACGACCGCCTGCATACCCGCGAGATTTCGCGCTACGGCGGCCTGTCGATCAACATGCCCAAGTACGCGCTGTTCTTCATGCTGTTCACGATGGCCAGCGTCGGCCTGCCGGGGACCAGCGGCTTCGTCGCCGAGTTTCTCAGCCTCGCGGGCATCTACCAGGCCAACACCGTGGTGACCGCGGTCTGCGCGACCGGCATCATTCTCGGCGCGGCCTACATGCTCTACCTCTACCGCCGCGTGGCCTTTGGCGAACAGAAGAACGCCGATGCCGCCGCCATGCCCGACCTCAACCTGCGCGAATGGCTGATGCTCGGCCCGATCGCCGCCGGCGTCCTGTGGATGGGCGTCTATCCGGAAAGTTTCCTCGCCCCGATGCGCCAGGACATCGCCGCGCTCGACGCGCGCCTCGCCCGTGTGAAGCCGGCGGGGGATTCGCTGCTCAAGATCGGTAAACCGGCCCCGGCTGCAGAAGCCGCCGCGCACGAGGGAGCCCACTGATGGACTTCCAGGCATCGCTCGCGTTGATCGCGCCCGAAATCCTGCTCTCGCTGAGCGGGCTGGCGTTGCTGCTGGTCGCCGCATGGGTTGGCGACAAGGCCAGCCGGCTGATCTCGATCCTGTCGTGCGTCGCGCTCGGCGGGGCGTTCTTCCTTGTCGCGCCTGCCGTGTGCGGCGGCGCGCTCGGCCCGGACACGATGGCGTTCGGTGGACAGTTCACCGCCGACGCCTTTGCCGGTCTCGCCAAGCTGATGATCTACGCCGCCGCGGGCGCCGCACTGGTGATCGCCCCGGCGTTCTTCGAGCGCTTCAACATGATGCGCGCCGAATATCCGATCCTCGTGCTCTTCGCCGCGCTCGGCATGGGCATCATGGTCTCGGCGACGAACCTGCTGACGCTCTACGTCGGCCTCGAGCTCAACAGCCTCGCCGCCTATGTGCTGGCGTCGTTCCTGCGGACCGACGGACGATCGGCGGAAGCGGGCCTCAAGTACTTCGTGCTCGGCGCGCTCGCCTCGGGCATCCTGCTGTTCGGCATGAGCCTGACATACGGCTTCACCGGCACCACCAGCTTCGACGGCATCCGCGCCGCGTTGTCGGGAGGCATGACCACCGGCGCGCTGTTCGGCGTGACGTTCATGCTCGCCGGCCTCGCTTTCAAGATCAGCGCCGTGCCGTTCCACATGTGGACCCCCGACGTCTACGAAGGCGCGCCGACGCCGGTCACCGCGTTCTTCGCAAGCGCGCCCAAGGTTGCGGCGATCGCGCTTTCGGCACGCGTCGCGCTCGACGCTTTCGGGCCGCAGTGGCTGGCCTGGCAGCAGATCGTCGTCTTCGCCGCGATTGCATCGATCGTGGTCGGCGCATTGGGCGCGATCGGACAGGCCAACATCAAGCGGCTGCTCGCCTATTCCTCGATCAACAACGTCGGCTTCATCCTCATCGGCCTTGCCGCCGCGACGCAGGCGGGTGCCAGCGCGATGCTGGTCTACCTCGCGATCTACGTCGCCATGACCGTCGGCAGCTTTGTCGCCGTGCTGATGCTCAAGGACGCCGAGGGCAACTACGTCGAAGGCATCGCCGACCTCGCGGGCCTTTCACGCACCCAGCCGTTGCTGGCGCTGTGCCTTGCCATGATGATGTTCAGCCTCGCCGGCATCCCGCCCTTGTTCGGCTTCTGGGGCAAATTCGTGGTCTTTCAGGCAGCGGTGCAGGCCGACCTCGTGCCGCTCGCCGCGCTCGGTATCGCGGCCAGCGTGATCGGCGCGTTCTACTACATCAAGATCGTCAAGGTAATGTACTTCGACGAACCCGCAGGGACGGTCACCGGCAAGAGCGACTGGGCGCACTGGGCGCTTTTGGCGATCAGCGCCGTCGCGGTCTCGCCGCTCGGCTACCTGCTGACCAAGTGGTTGGGCGCTCTTGCGGATGGCGCGGCCGCCGCGCTGTTCCACGCCGCTTGATCCGCACGGTCCCCGAAACAGGCTCCACCAACGCCGACCTGCTTGCCCGGATCGCGGCAGGCGAGCGCATTCCCGAGGGCGATTGGCTGGTCGCCGACCGCCAGACCAGTGGACGCGGGCGGCAGGGACACGTGTGGTTCGACGGGGCGGGCAACTTCATGGGTTCGACCGTGGTCCATCTCGGCGCGCACGATCCCGCGGCGCCGGGGCTCTCGTTCGTAGCGGCCCTGGCGGTCTACGAGACAGTCCTGCCGCATATCGCCCAGCCGCACGACCTGATGCTCAAGTGGCCCAACGACGTGCTTGCGCGAGGCGCGAAGCTGTGTGGGCTGCTGCTCGAACGGGAGGGTGACAGCGCGGTGGTCGGTATCGGCGTAAACCTCGTTTCGGCCCCGCAAATCGAGGGCGTGAGGACATGCTCGCTGGCGGACTTCGGGCCCGCTCCCTCGCGCGATGCCTTTGCGGCAGATCTCGCCGTGAGTTTCGACCGAGAACTTGGCCGCTGGCGGCAGTTCGGGCTCGAGCCGCTGCTGAACCGCTGGCGTGCCGCCGCTCACCCGCCGGGTACGTCGCTGAGGGTGCGCGGGGCAGACGGAACAGCCGTTTCTGGCACCTTCGACGGCCTCGAACCCGATGGCGCGCTGCGGCTACGCTTGGAAGACGGCACCATCCGGCCTATCCACGCCGGCGACGTCTTGCTGGAAGGATAGGCAATGCTGCTCGCGGTCGATGTCGGCAACACCAACGTGGTCTTCGCCCTGATGGAGGGGCGCCGCATCCGCACGCGCTGGCGCATCGCCACCGACCCGCGCCGCACGGGCGACGAATACGCCGTCTGGCTGGCGCAGCTGATGGCCATGGAGGGGATCGAACGGGCCGAGGTCAAGGCGATGATCGTCTCGACCGTCGTCCCGCGCGCACGCCACAACCTTGAGGTGCTGGGCGAGAAGTATTTCGGTGTCACACCGAGCTTCGCGGGCGAGGGCGGTTGGTCCATCGCCATCGACGTCGACGAGCCGCACACCTTGGGCGCCGACCGCGCCGTCAACGCCATCGCCGCGCACGCCAGGCATCCGGGCGACCTCATCGTCATCGACTTCGGCACCGCGACAACCTTCGACGTGGTCGACTTCAACGGCACGTACAAGGGCGGGATCATCGCACCGGGCATCAACCTCTCGCTCGATGCGCTGGTCAACAACACCGCCAAGCTGCCGCGCATTGCGATCGAGGACCCGCATTCCGACAGCGTGATCGGCCGCAACACCGAGGAGCAGATGCTGATCGGGGTGTTCTGGGGCTATGTGGCGATGATGGAGGGCTTGATTGCCCGCCTGCGTGTGGAGATCGGCCGCCCGGCAATGGTCGTCGCCACCGGCGGCCTCTCGATCCTCTTCGACAAGCACACCGAGATCTTCGACTACGTCGATGCCGACCTGACACTGGAAGGCCTCGCCATCATCGCGGAGCAGGCAGGCACCGCGTGAAGAAGGATTTCACTCCCGAAGACGAATTGCTGTTCCTGGCGCTCGGCGGATCGGGCGAGATCGGCATGAACGTCAACCTCTACGGCTGTCGAGGCAAGTGGCTGATGGTCGACCTCGGCATGACCTTCAGCGGTGAGGAATATCCGGGCATCGACCTCGTCTTTGCCGACCTGGAATTCATCGAAGACCGCCGTGAAGACCTGCTCGGCGTAGTCCTGACCCACGCCCATGAGGACCACATCGGCGCGGTCCCCTACTTCGCCGAGGAACTGGGCGTACCGCTCTACGCCACCCCGTTCACCGCCGACCTCGTGCGCCGCAAGCTCGAGGAAGCGGGCATCGCCGGCAAGGTCGAACTCAACGTGATCGAGGAAGACCACGGCTCGTTCGAGATCGGCCCGTTCGCAGTCACCTACATCCCGCTCGCCCACTCGATCGCCGAGGGCAACGCGCTGCTGATCGACACCCCGCTGGGCCGGGTGTTCCACACCGGCGACTGGAAGCTCGACGACGAACCGCTGATCGGCGAACCGGCGACCGACGAGGAACTGGCCGAGATCGGCGATGAGGGCGTCCTCGCGCTGGTCTGCGATTCGACTAACGTCTTCAACCCGGTCCCTTCGGGCAGCGAGGGTGCGGTCTATCGCGGCCTGCTTGAGGAAGTGCAGAAGCATTCCGGCAAACGCGTGCTGGTCACAACCTTCGCCTCCAACGTGGCGCGGCTGCAGACGCTTGGCCACGTGGCGGAGGAGACAGGGCGCAGGCTTTGCGTTGCCGGGCGATCGCTCGACCGGATAATCGAGGTGGCCCAGGACAACGGCTACCTGCAGCACTTCCCGCCGCTGGTCGATTTCGACACCGCGATGGGGCTGCCGCGCGGGCAGGTCCTGATCCTCGCCACCGGCGGGCAGGGCGAACCGCGTGCGGCGCTGGCCCGCATTGCCGAGGACAGCCACCCCATCAGCCTCACCGAAGGCGACGTGGTGCTTTTTTCCAGCCGCCAGATCCCCGGCAATGAACTCTCCATCGGGCGGGTGCAGAATCGGCTCGCCGAGCGCGGCATCGTGATGGTCACCGACCGGCAGAGCGAGATCCACGTTTCCGGCCACCCCGGTCGGCCCGAACTCGAAGCGCTCTATGGCTGGCTGCGGCCCGATATCCTGGTGCCGGTTCATGGCGAAATCCGGCATATGCAGGAGCAGGTCCGGCTCGGCGAGGGCAACGGGATCGAGCACTGCGTGTTCCAGCAGAACGGCGACATCGTGCGACTAGCGCCGGGCGTGCCATCGCGGCTCGCGCAGGTCAGGGCAGGGCGGCTCGTGCTCGATGGCGAGATCATCGTCCCGGCCGACGGCGAGGCGGTTGTAATGCGGCGGCGTCTGGCGCGCGACGGGATGTTGCTCGTGGTGCTCGATGCGGCGGGACGTCCACAGGTCGAGGGCTACGGCCTTCCGCTCGACGAGGACTACGACGCCTTCATCGAGGAAGCGCGGGACGATATCGTCGACGCCCTCAAGCGGCTCAAGGGCGCGCAGGTGCGCGACCGCGAGCTGGTGATGGAAACGGCCCGGCTCGCTGCCCGCCGCGCGGCGCAGCGCTGGTCGGGCAAGAAGCCGCAGACGCGGGTCATACTTGTAGGCGACGACTGATGCAGTGGACCTCGATTCTCGCGATCTACTGTCTCGTCTGGGTGATGAGCGCGTTCATCATGCTGCCGCTCGGCATACGGACGCATGATGAACTGGGCGAGGAGAAGACCGCGGGGCAGGCCGACAGTGCGCCGGCCAACTTCCGCCCGGGCAGGGTGGCCGTACGCGCGACGATTCTTGCCGCGCTGCTGACGTCCCTGTTCGTCGCCAACTACATCTACGGCTGGGTGGTGGTCGACGATCTCAACTTCGTCACGCCGGTCCTTACGGTCGAAAGCTCGGGAAACTAGTCTCGCAGCCGCTCGATCGCCTGGGCGAGTGCAACATAGAGCTTGCCCGGGTCGGAAGAAAGCAACGTCACGCCGAGCGCATGGCCGTCGCGGGTCGACAGCACGCTGCGCAGCATCGCCTCGAAATCGTGGATGTAGCGGTTGACCGTTTCGCGGAAATCGCCATCCTCGCCGTAGATTTCGCTGATCTCGCGCGTCTGCTGGCTTTCGAGCAGCCGAACGGCACGCCGCGTGAAGATGCCGCGGTCACCGCGCAAGTAGCTTGCCCAGGCGGAATCGGTCACCTCGGTATCGAAGGCCTTGGAAATATCGATGGCGCTCGAATTGAGGCTCTCGGTGATCAGCGCCATGCGCCGGGCGAAGTCGTTGTCGACCTGCTCCTCGGCCCGCTGGCGGGCATAGGCGACGCGGTGTTCGAGGTTGCCGGCAAGCTCGTTGACTGCCGCGAACTGGTCGCGCAACTGGATGGCCGCCTCACGGCTCACTTCGCTCGCCTTGCGGGCGCTTTCCTGAAGCTCTTCGATTGCGCTGTCGGCGTGTTCGCGCAACGCGCGCTCGATCGACACCGCACTGACTTCGGCAAAGCGTTCCGTCATGCCTTCGAGCGCTTCGCCAAGGGTGGCGCGCGCCGTCTGGGCTATCGCGTCGGACTTCTCGGCGATTGCGTTGAGCGAAGCTTCGAGCTCGGCGAGCCGCTCGGCATGGGCCCTGGTTGCGTCAACGATCTGCGAATCAAGCGCTGCAAACTGCTCGATCGCGCCTGTTCCAGCTTGTTGAGCAGCAGCGGCATGTTCGGCGAGCACCGCGCCCTTGTTGACCGCTTCCGAGATGGTCTGGCGCGTGTCGCGGATCCGGCTCTCGAAGCCATCGAGCACGGTCGAGGCGTCGGCCAGCGCGCGCGGCAGGTCGCGCTGGGTATGTTCGGAACCGGCGCGAACGAGTTCGAGCAGGCGCACGCTCTCGTCGGTCAGGCGGGCGATCAGCGCACTGTTCCTTTCAAGCTCCTGACGCGATTCGGCGAGGCTCGCTGCGAGGTTGGCTGTTGCCTCCTGCAGTGCGTTGCCGGCTTCGCTGCCCTGCGCCGAGATGCTGGTCATCTTGTGCGCGAGTTCGCCGAGGCGCGCAGCCATGGCATCGCCGCGCTCCGCCAGGCCGGAAACGTGCGCGAGGTGCTCTTCCTGCCGCTCACGGACGTGCTGGTCGAGCTTTGCGAGGCGGTTTTCGAGCGCGATAACGGCTTCGCTTTCGCGCGCCTCCGCCGACTCGCGGTGGCGAGCTATGGCTTCCTCGAACGCCTCGGTTCGCTCGGTCATGGTCGCATCGACTCGCGAAGCCTCTTCGCTCAGCGCGCTCAGGCGGCGGCGGGCCTGGTCGAGCGCGGCGGCGTCGATGCGCGAGATGTCGTTGATCGCCTGTCCCAACCGGGTCTTGAAATCCTCGATGGCCGTGGCCCAGCTCTCGGCGGCCTCTTCCCGACCGCTGCGCATCTGGTCGAGCAGCGCGCGGCCTTCTTCGCCGACCATCGCGACCCGTTCGCGCAGCGCGACGATTTCCCGTTCGGTGCGGCCCTGGATTTCGGTTCCGCGCGCGGTCAGCTCTTCGTCGAGTGCGGATGCCTGGCGGCGTAGCGAGGCGAGCGCTTCGACTTCGCGGCCGTCGAGCCGGGCGCGGAATTCCTTACTCTGTTGTTCGAGCACCGAGAAGCGTTCGCCTGCGGCTTGCTCGAGTTCCTCGAGCTGGGTCTCGAACTGTGACAGTGCCTGGTCGATCCTTTCTTGCAGCGAAACGACCTGCCGTTCGCTGGCTTCGCCGAACTGGTTGAGGCGGTTGAAGCCCTCGACCAGCGACTGAAGGTGGCCCTGGGCAACGTCACCGGCATGGCCGATCTGGTTGCTGACATCGCGCGCTGAGTTGGAGATGACCGGCAGGTCGCTGCGCAGCCGCTCCATGTTGTCGCGCGCGGTTTCGCTGACCCGGCCAATCGTTTCGACCTGCTGCCCATTGTCGGCAATCAGTTCCTGCAAGCGCCCGGCGTGTTCCGAAATGCGTTCGCTGGCGATGCGGCCGAGCGCCTCGAGATCGCGGGATTGCGCTGCGAGGAATTCGCGCGCGAGGCTGAGTTCGCGGTTGACCACCGACAGGCGTTCCTCGAGCCGTGCGCTTTCCCGCGACAGCGACAGTGCCGTTTCGGAGAACCGCGACGCCTCGCGCCGGGAATTGCGCAGGGCGAGCAGCCACAGGGATACAACCAGAAGGACCGGCACGGCCCAGGCGACGATCCAGTTGCTCCACTGCTCGGGCGTGGCGCGGGCAAGGATTTCGCCCTGGTGGACCCAGCCGAAGAAGCCGGTCCAGCCGAGTATCGCCAGGATGGCGAGCGTGGGCACGACCCAGCCCCAGCGCCGCGAACGCCGCTCTTCATGCCAGGATTCCTCGGTGACATCGAGTTCTTCCAATGGGAAATCAACCGGTTCGGGCGATTCCACGCTTTGTGCATCCTCCGGCATGGAGCCGACTGCGATCAGTTTTTCCCGTCGAGACATTTGGGCAGGATATCACAGCGACAGCGGCAAAAAACCCTTCATTAACCTTGATGCATGCATGGAGTTGTGGATGGCAGTGCTGAGCAACGGCTTCGATGCGACGATTTCGGCGGCGGCGGGTGAAGACGCGGCGCTGTTGGCAGAGTTGCGTGCCGTATTCATCGAAAGTCTTGAGCGGCAGGTCGACCTGCTCAGCCGGGCCCGTTGCGACGGCAATTGGGCGGTCGCGGCGCAGCGCCTGAAGAGCCTCGGCGCCTCGTTCAACGCCCCCACGCTGGTCGCACTGGCGGACCTGGCGCTAGACAGCGCGCCGGGCGATCCGACGGTAATTCGCAAGCTATCGCAATTTGCCGGGGAGATTCCCGCCAGCTGAGGCGGCGCAACTTGGCAGCGTGCCGGGCGCAGCCTAGAAATCCCTTTGTGCGCATTGCCCTGATCGCGACCGATGACGCGGGCTACGATCCGGCCCGCGAACCCGCCGTCCTCGGCGGGCGCTCGCTGTCGCTCCATCAACTCGATTTTGCGCTCGGCCAGGGTTGTGAGAAGATCCTGTGCCTCGGGCACGGCGCTTCTCCCGAGGCCATCGCCCTGCGCCACGCAGCCGAGCGGGCCGGGGCGCAGTTCCAGGTCCTGCGCGGCGCGCGCGACCTTCCGGCGGCGGTGCGCGGCGACGACCAGTTGCTGGTCTTCGCGCGCGGCCTGCTGCCGGATTCGCCTCGCGCCTTCGAGGAATTGCACAAGGGGCCGGTTATCCTTGCCCTGCCGGTCCAGCCGGGCGCGGGCGCAGGCTTCGAACTGCTCGACCTGACGACGGCCTGGGGCGGGGCGATGGTCATTCCCGGGCGCCTTGCCGACCGTCTCGACATGCTACCCGACGATGCGGAGCCGATTTCCGGCCTGCTGCGCATTGCCCGGCAGGCCAGCGTGCCCGAGCGCTCACTGCCCGAGAGCGAACTTGCAGAGGGGCGCTGGGGCCTCCTGCGCAATGCCGACCAGGCGCTCGCGGCGGAACCGAGCTGGATGCGTCGGCGCTTGCCACCCGTCTCGCTGCTCCAGCCGACGCGCTGGTTCGCGCGCATGCTGTTGCGCCGCTTCGGCGCCGGAATGACCGCTTCGCGCCGGGCGAGGCCGTTTGCACAGGCAATTGCGGTGTTTGCTTTGGCCGGTGCGGTCGCGGCTGCGTGGTTCGCCTATCCGCTCGCCGGCTTCGCCCTGCTCGTGCTGTCCGCGCTGGCGATTGAACTGGGTGACGGGATTTCCCGCCTGATGCGCCCGAGTTTTGCCGGTGAGGGCAGACCTTCTCGCATTTCCGACGGTTTGCGGATCGCCTTCGATATCGCGCTGTTCGCTGTCGCGGCTCTGGCGCTGCCCGGAACGCTGCACCGCAGGCTGTTTCTCGCATTGCTCACCGTCGGTCTCCTGCATGTCAGGCCGGTGCCTGTCCCGCCAGACTGGCGGACGCTGTTTTCGGACCGGGCGGTGTTGGCGCTGGCGCTTGGGCTTTCGGTCGGAGTCGACGCGGCCGAAAAGGGGTTCATGGCCGTCGCGCTCGTCCTGCTGGCGGTGCGGACTTGGCCATTTATGGGCAAACGAGGATAACGCGCGTTTAACCCACTGGGACTATGGGTGAGCGATGGACAAAGGCCCCGTGACCGAGAGCAGTCTCGAATCGGTTGAGACGACCATGCGTGACGAGCTCGCGCAGGGCGATTCCGTGCTGTCCACTGTCGCTCCGATCATGCGCCATCTCCTCGCCAACGAGGACCAGGCGCTGTTCAGCGACGAGATCGTCGCGCGGGTCCACGGCATGCTGGCGGACGTCGCCCGGCAGATGCTGTTTGCGCAGGCCGAGGTCGCCAAGGCGGCCGACCGTGCGGCCTTTGCCGAACCTCGCAGCGAGGCGCTGGTGGCCGAACTGGCCAACGATCCCGCCTTCCTCGGGCACCTGCACACCCTGACGATCGAAGGGCAGCTCACGCGCAAGCTGCAGAACCGCACCGGGCTCGATCCGGTGCTCTCGCCGCTGTTGCAGGAACTGGTCGCGGCGAAGGACGATGCGATGGCCGCGGCAGCCATGTCTGCCATCGCCGCGCAGGCGCGCTTCATGCAGCAGTTGCAGCGCATGGCCATGCCGCTCGGCGAACTGCCCGGCGACCTGTTCCACCATGCCCTCATCGCGTTTCGCCGGATCTCGGAAGGCGACGAGCACGCAAAGGCCGCAGAGCGCAAGCTGCGCGACGGGTTCGACGAGAGCCTTGGCCGGATCGGCCTGCTGGCGAAACTGGTCATGCGGCTCGGCAAGAACGCCCGACGCTCGCTCGACGTCGATACGGCCGGACTGGCGGTCTTCGCGACCGGGCTGGCGATGGCGGCGGGGCAGGACCGTGACGTGACGGTTCTGGCCTTTTCCGACCGGCAATACGCCCGCTTTGCGCTGGCCTTGCGCGCCGCCGGGCTGAAGAGCGATGCCCTTGAGGAACAGTTCCTCTACCTCCATCCCGAGGTCTCGCTGCCCGAGAACTTCGACCACCTGACATCCGAGCGCGCAGCAGCGCTGCTCGCCGCATCCGACCTGCGGTCCGGGGAATAGGCGATGGCGGGGGCGGCCCACTTCATCGCCACGGCCCGGACCGACGGGCGCGACTGGCTGGTCGAGGCGGCAGAACCGCTCTCGGCGCTGCAGCTGCGCAGCGGCGGCGAACTGCCGGGCATCGTCGCCACACCGGCGCTGCTCGAACTGGTCCGAAAGTCGCGCAAGTACGGGCTGCGGCTGGCTCGGGCGATCCAGGCGCAGGACGACAGCGAGAGCGTCACTGCTTGGGTCGAGATCGAGCCCGATGAGGGCGGCGAGGGTTGCCGCATCGGCCTGACCAATTGGCAGTCAGCCCCGCTGAACGCCGAGGACCAGGCCGCTGTCGAGCAGCGCCGCGAGGCGATTGAGCGGCACGTGGCGGAACTCACCGCGCGGCTCGGTCCGAAGCAGGAGGTCATCTCCGTCGACTGCGACAGCGAGGAACTGGCCGATGTGGCGAAGCGCCTGCGCGAAGGGCAGGGCACGCGCTGGACGGACCTGGTTGAGATCGCCGGCGACACTCGCCACCACGACCTTCACTGGCGACTGCTGGACGGGGCGAAGCTGGTCATTCCAGGCTCGCCTCGGAAGTGGAAGGCCGTGCTGCTCCCGCTCGGCCGCGCCGAGCCGGGCAAGGCCGGTTTCGACCTGCTGTTCGTCGCCGAAGAGCCGCCCGCAGCGGAAGTGAAGAAGAAGGAGCCTCCGAAGTCGGTCTTCAGCACCGCCATTGGCCGCGACATCGCGCCGGTGTTGCGCCAGCCGATCAGCCGCATCATCGCCAACGCCGAGACCATCCGCACCCAGCTCGCCGGGCCGCTGTCGGAGGAATACAGCAAGTACGCCGCCGACATCGCCACCGCGGGCGAACACCTGCTGGCGCTGATCGACGACCTCGCCGATCTCGAAGTGGTCGAAGCGGACGAATTCGACACCGCCCCCGACAAGATCGACCTCGCCGACGTCGCCCGCCGCGCCGCGGGCATCCTCGGCGTGCGGGCGCGCGAGCGCGACATTTCGATCGACGCGCCCAAGGCGGGCGAATCCGTGCTGGCGGTGGGCGAATTCCGCCGCGTGCTGCAGATCCTGCTCAACCTGCTCGGCAATGCCCTGCGCTACGCCCCCGAAGGCTCGCAGGTCTGGCTGCGTGCCGAACGCGACGGCGCTCGCGCCCGCATTACCGTCGCCGACCAGGGCGAGGGGTTGAGCGAAGAGCAGCAGGCCAAGGTGTTCGAGAAGTTCGAACGCCTCGGTCGTAGCGGCGACGGTGGCTCGGGCCTCGGCCTCTACATCTCGCGCCGCCTGGCGCGGGCGATGGAAGGTGATCTCTCGGTGGAGAGCGCGCCGGGGCAGGGGGCGCGCTTTACGCTCGACCTCCCCGCCTTCGACGACCGGCGCCGGATGCGCCGCTGACGCTTACCGCTTGTCGACCGGAACGTAATCACGCTCGGTCGGCCCGGTGTAGAGCTGGCGCGGACGACCGATGACCTGCGCGGGATCCGAAATCATCTCGTTCCACTGCGCCACCCAGCCGACCGTGCGGGCCAGCGCGAACAGGGCGGTGAACATCGTCGTCGGGAAGCCGATCGCCGAAAGGATGATGCCCGAGTAGAAGTCGACGTTGGGGAACAGCTTCTTTTCGATGAAGTAATCGTCGTGAAGGGCCATTTCCTCGAGCCGCAGCGCGGTTTCGAACACCGGATCGGTGACCTTGAGCGCCTCGAGCACTTCGCGCACGGTCTTCTGCATGACCGTCGCCCGGGGGTCGTAGTTCTTGTACACTCGGTGACCGAAGCCCATCAGGCGGAACGGGTCGTTCTTGTCCTTGGCGCGCTCGATGTAGTGCGGGATGCGGTCCGGAGTGCCGATTTCGCGCAGCATGTTGAGCGCCGCCTCGTTGGCGCCGCCGTGCGCCGGGCCCCACAGGCAGGCGATGCCGGCCGCGATGCAGGCGAAAGGATTGGCGCCCGAGGAGCCGGCGAGCCGCACCGTCGAGGTCGAGGCGTTCTGTTCGTGGTCGGCGTGGAGGATGAAGATCCGGTCCATGGCCTTTTCGACCGCCGGGTGGATCTCATACTCTTCCGCCGGCACGCCGAAGGTCATGCGCAGGAAGTTGCCGGTGTAGCTCAGCGAGTTGTCCGGATAGAGGAACGGCTGCCCGATCGAGTACTTGTAGGCGATCGCCGCGATGGTCGGCATCTTGGCGATCAGGCGGTGGCTTGAAATGCGCCGGTGCTCTGGATCGGAGATGTCGGTGCTGTCGTGGTAGAACGCCGACAGTGCGCCGACCACTCCGCACATCACCGCCATCGGGTGCGCGTCGCGGCGGAAACCGCGGTAGAGCTGGATCAGCTGCTCGTGCAGCATGGTGTGGCGGGTGATCGTCCACGTGAACTGGTCGAGTTCGTCGGCGCTCGGCAGCTCGCCGTTGAGCAGCAGGTAGGAGACTTCCATGAAGCTCGAGTGTTCGGCCAGCTGCCCGATCGGGTAGCCGCGATGGAGCAGGACGCCGGCCTCGCCGTCGATATAGGTCAGCGAGCTTTCGCAGCTCGCCGTCGACTTGTAGCCCGGGTCGTAGGTGAACATCCCCGTCTGGCCGTAAAGCTTGCGGATATCGACCACATCGGGTCCGGTGGTTCCTTCAAGGACGGGAAGCTCGTAGTCGCTCCCGCCGACCGTCAGTTTCGCCTTGTCCGCCAATTTGCGTCTCCTGTCTCTCGCATTCACTTACCCGGTTCGAGCGCCTGAGCGTCGATCCGGGCCAGGCTCTCTTCCCTGCCGAGAAGGGCCAGCACATCGAAAATTCCGGGGGAGGTGGTCTGCCCCGTGAGCGCCGCGCGAAGCGGCTGCGCGAGTTTGCCGAGGCCGAGCCCCTGCTCCTCCGCATAGGCCTTGAGATTGGCCTCCAGCGCCTCTGTTGTCCAGTGTTGTTCCGCTTTCAGCCGGGCCGAAACCTCGCCCAGCAGCGCCTTCGCATCGTCGGTCAGCAGCGCCGCGGCGGCCTCGTTCATGGCCAGCGGGCGGGTCTTGAAGAGGAAGGCCGCGCCGTCGGCCAACTCGTGCAGGTCGCGGGCGCGGGTCTTCAGGACCGGCATTGCCTCGGTCAACAGCGCGACGTCGGCCTGCGGGCCGATTTCCGCCGCCGCCAGCTCCGCCAGCCGGGCATTGTCGGCCGTGCGGATGTAGTTGCCGTTCATGCTCAGCAGCTTCTTCATGTCGAAACGGCTCGGGCTCTTGCCGACGCCTTCGAGCGTGAAGGCGGCAATCGCTTCCTCGCGGGTGAATTCTTCCTGGTCGCCGTAGCCCCAGCCGAGGCGAAGCAGGTAGTTGAACAGCGCCTCTGGCAGGATGCCGAGCTCGTCGCGGTAAGCATCGACGCCCATTGCCCCGTGGCGCTTCGACAGCTTGGCGCCGTCGTTGCCGTGGATCAGCGGGATGTGCGCGTAGACCGGCTCCTTCCAGCCCATCGCGTGGTAAATCGGCAATTGGCGGAAGGCGTTGTTGAGATGATCGTCGCCGCGCACGATATGGGTCACGCCCATGTCGTGATCATCGACCACCACGGCGAGCATGTAGGTCGGCGTACCGTCGCCCCGCAGCAGGATGTAGTCGTCGATCTCGGCGTTCTTCACCGCCACGCGGCCCTGCACGCGGTCCTCGATGACCAACTCACCCTCGGTCGGGGTCTTCAGCCGGATTACGTAGGGCGCATCGTCGGGTGCATCGGCTGGGTCGCGGTCGCGCCAGCGTCCGTCGTAGCGCAGCGGCAGCTTCTTCGCCCTCTGCTCCTCGCGCATCGCTTCGAGTTCCTCGGGCGTGGCATAGCACTTGTAGGCATTGCCGCTGGCGAGCAATTCGGCGGCGACCTCCGCATGGCGCACAGCGCGTTCGCTCTGGAACACGGGAGGTTCGTCATAATCGAGACAGAGCCAGTCGAGCCCGTCGAGAATCGCGTCGATCGCTTCCTGGTTCGAGCGCTTGCGATCGGTATCCTCGATCCGCAGCAGCGCCTTGCCGCCGTGGTGGCGGGCATAGAGCCAGTTGAACAGCGCCGTGCGGGCGCCGCCGATGTGCAGGAATCCCGTGGGCGAGGGCGCGAAACGGGTCACCACCTGTCCCTCGCTGCCGCTTGCCATGTACTTGACTTTCCTTTCCAATACGACCGATGACTACGCGCGACGCGCCACTGGTCCCGCTAGGGGAGGAACGGGGCGATGCTGCGTTGCAGCAGACGCCTTGGCGAAAGCGCGTGCGCTTGTCCAGTTTCCTCGATGGAGCGGACGAATTTCTCGCTCGTGCGGCGTTCGACCGGGGGCCCTGGCTGGCGGTGGCGTTGGGCGCCGGGATTGCCGCGTGGCTTGCCCTTCCGTCTCCTGCCTGGTGGGTCGGACCATCGCTGCCGGGCTTCTTGCGGCGGTAGGTTCGGTGGCGCTGTGGCGTGGCGAGGACGGGCGCGGACACCTTCTGATTGGCGTCGCAAGCGTGGGCGCATTGCTCGCAGTGGGAACGGTGCTGATCTGGACGCGCTCGGTGGCCGTCGGGGCAGAGCCTTTCGCTCGCCCGGCGTCGATGACCGTCGAGGGCCGGATCCTCGAGCGGATCGAACAGCCTGCCGAAGAGCGCACCCGGCTGGTGCTGGCGGCGCGCGATGCGACGGGCGAGGCGGTGAGGGTGCGGGTCAACGTGCCGCTCGAAGCCGACCGCAAGGACTTCCGCGAGGACGCCGTCGTCCGCTTCAAGGCGCGGCTGATGCCGCCGGCCTCGCCGATGTTGCCGGGGGGGGGGGTACGATTTCGCCCGCGCCGCGTGGTTTGCGGGCTATGCCGCCACGGGCAGCGTGCAGGGCGAGGTCGAACTTGTTGCGCCGTCCGAGAGCGAGGCTTGGCTGGCGCCGCTGCAACGACGGCTGGCCGAGCACGTCCGCGCCAATCTCGGCGGATCGGCGGGGGCGATTGCAGCGGCCTTTGCGAGCGGCGACCGGGGCGCCATTTCGCGGGACGACGAGGACGCCATGCGCGACGCTGGGCTGACACACCTGCTGTCGATCAGCGGGCTGCACGTCAGCGCGGTCATCGCCGCAGGGTACATGCTGGCGATGCTCGTGCTGGCGGCGTGGCCGTGGCTGGCGCTGCGCGTGCGGCTGCCGGTCGTGGCGGCGGCGGTGGGGGCGTTGGCCGGGATCGGCTACACTCTGCTGACAGGGGCGGAGGTGCCGACAGTGCGCAGCTGCGTCGGCGCGTTGCTGGTGCTTGGGGCGCTGGCGCTGGGCCGGGAGCCGCTGAGCCTGCGGATGGTCGCGGTCGCCGGAGCGTTCGTCCTGCTGCTGTGGCCCGAATCGCTCGCCGGGCCGAGCTTCCAGATGAGCTTTGCCGCGGTCATCGCCATCGTCGCGCTGCACAACGCGCGGCCGGTGCAGGACCTGCTGGGGCGGCGTGAGGAGGGGCTAGGCAAGCGGCTGCTGCGCGGGGCGCTCGGGTTGCTGCTGACCGGGTTCGTGATCGAGTTCGCGCTGATGCCCATCGTGCTGTTCCACTTCCACCGCGCCGGGATCTACGGGGCCTTCGCCAACGTGCTGGCGATCCCGCTGGTGACCTTCGTTTCGATGCCGCTGATCGCGCTGGCGTTGCTGCTCGACCTGTTCGGGATGGGCGCGCCGCTGTGGTGGCTGGCCGGCCAGTCGCTCGACCTGCTGCTGTGGCTTGCCCACCTTGCCGCCAATCAGCCGGGCGCGGTCAAGCTGATGCCGCAGTTGGATTGGGGCACCTTCGCGCTGTTCGTCGCCGGGGGTCTGTGGCTGGCGCTGTGGCGGGGCAGGGCGCGGCTGTGGGGTCTCGGTGCCGCCGGGGTAGCGACAGTCATGCTGATGCTCACACCGACTCCCGACATGCTGGTCTCGGGCGATGGGCAGCAGGTTGGTATCGTCAGCGAAGATGGCCGCCTGTTGTCGTTGCGCGACACCCGCAGCGAGTTCACCCGCGACAACCTGATAGAACTCGCCGGAGTGACGGCAGAACCTGTCCCGCTTGGGAAGTGGCGGGGCGCGGAGTGTTCGCGCGATTTCTGCTCCCTCGCCATCGCGCGGGGCGGGCGGCAATGGCACTTGCTGCTGGCGCGCAGCCGCAACCTGATCGAGGAACGCGCGCTGGCTGCCGCCTGCGAGAAGGCCGACATCGTGGTCGCCGACCGTTACCTCCCGCGCTCCTGCCGGCCGCGCGAATTGCTCGCCGACCGCCGGATGCTCGACCGGACCGGCGGGCTGTCGCTGGTCTTTCGTGACGGCGGGCTGGAAGTCGAAACGGTGGCCGCGACGCAGGGGCAGCATGGCTGGTGGCGCGGGCGGACCGATTGACGCAACGATGCGCGGCAACCGGGTTGCCGCGCATCTCGCCGGCCTGACGGGTACAGGCCGCGGGGGGTATCGAACCTAGTGGTAGCGGCGCAGCAGGCCGGCGAGCTTGCCCTGAACCTGGACCTCGTGCTCGGCGTAGATCTGCGGGTCGTAGGCGCCGTTGGCCGGATCGAGGCGGATCATGCCGTTCTCGTGCCGCAGGTACTTGAGGGTCGCTTCCTCGTTGCGGACGAGGGCGACGACGATCTCGCCGTCGCGCGCGGTGTCGGTCTTGCGAACCAGCGCAAAGTCGCCGTCGAGGATACCGGCCTCGATCATCGAATCGCCTGAGACTTCGAGCGCGTAGTGATCGCCCGCGCCGAGCAAGGCGGCGGGGACGGGCAGCGTGCGGTCGGTTTCGAGCGCTTCGAGCGGCATGCCGGCGGCAATCTTGCCGTGCAGCGGGATCTCGATCACGTCGTTGGCCGGGGAGGCGGCGCGCGGCGGCATGGTCACTCTCGACACGGGGTCGTTCGAGTTGGCCGCGGCGGGCGCCTGGCCCTTCACGTTCTCGGGCTGCTTGAGCACTTCGAGCGCGCGGGCGCGGTTGGGCAGGCGGCGGAGGAAGCCGCGTTCCTCCAGCGCCGAAATCAGGCGGTGGACGCCGGACTTGCTCTTGAGGTCGAGTGCTTCCTTCATCTCCTCGAAGGACGGTGAAATACCGGTCTCCTCCAGCTTGCGCTGGATGTAGAGGAGCAATTCGTGCTGCTTGGCGGTCAACATCCCTGGGCTCTCCGCAAAAAGTGTTCCAATTTGGGAACGAATGCGGAACAGGTAGGCAACTTTTTTCAGGCCGTCAAGCGATACCGCCGTTTTCGAGCCGATAGGCCAGGGCAGGCTCTCCCAGTCCAGCCTCCGCAGCTCCGGCAGGGCGCATGATCAGCATTTCGGCGGCGGAAAGCGCGCGCAGGGCGCTCGAATCCTGCTCGTGGACGGCAACGAGTGCTCCATCCTCGACCCGAGCGCGGAGGAATTCGGTGCGATCGCCAACAGGCGGCAGCGTCATCCCGAGCGGCAGGGTCAGCGGGCGCGGCAAAAGCTCGGCCGCCCCACCGAGGCGGCGCAGCAGCGGCAGCAGGAACAGAAAGGCGGTAACGTAGCTCGACACCGGGTTGCCCGGCAGGCCAAGGATCCACTGCGGCCCCTTGCGGGCGACGAGCAGCGGCTTGCCCGGCTTGACCGCCACGCGCCAGAAGTCGATCTCCGCGCCCCACTGTTCGAGCGCCGGGCGGACGAGGTCGTGGTCGCCGACCGAGGCCCCGCCGCTGGTGACGATTACCTCCGCATCGGAGGCTTTCCCGAGCGCCGCGAGCATCGCCTCCATCGTGTCCGGCACCGGGCCGAGCCGGAGGACCGAAGCGGAATGCGGCGCGCACATCGCCGCGAGCATCGCGCCGTTGCTGGCCGGGACCTGGTGCGGGGCGCAGATGGCGGGATCGGCGGCCAGTTCGTCACCCGAATCGAGGATCGCCAGCGTCGGGAGTCGGCGAACCGACAGTGCGCCGTGCCCGGCTGCGAGCGCCAGCGCCAGCTGGGCAGGGCCGATGCGCTTTCCCGCCGCCATCAGGGCGTCGCCGGCACGGAAATCGAACCCCGCGCGGCGGATGTGGCGGTAGCGTGGCGGGCCCTCGCCGTTGAGGCTCAGCGTGTCGCCGTCGCGCGCGGCATTCTCCTGCAGCAGCACCGCCCCGCCGCCGTCGGGCATCATCGCCCCGGTCGAGATGCGGATCGCCTGTCCAGGGGCGAGTGTGCCGAGGAAGGGATGCCCCGCTGCGCTCTCGCCGATCACGGTCCACGGGCCGTCGAGGTCGTCGCCGCGCATGGCGTAGCCGTCCATTGCCGAAAGGTCGTGCGCTGGCTGGGTGCGGGAGGCGAGGAGCGGTCCGGCGAGGTAACGCCCCACCGCCTGTTCCGCTGCCACGGCTTCTTCCGCCAGCGGCTCCACGGCACCCAGCAGGCGCGCCTGCGCCGCTTCGAGCGGCAGCGGCGGGGTCACTGGGCCCGCCAGTCGCCGCTCTTGCCGCCGGTCTTTTCGAGAAGGCGCACGCCTTCGATGACCATGCCCTTCTCGAGCGCCTTGGCCATGTCGTAGATCGTCAGCAGCGCGACCGAGGCGGCGGTCAGCGCCTCCATCTCGACCCCGGTCTTGCCGGTGAGCGAGGCACGCGCGGTAACGCGCACCCCATCCGCCTCGAATTCGAAGTCGACCGCCACCGCATCGAGCGCCAGCGGGTGGCACAGGGGAATGAGCTCGCCGGTCTTCTTGGCCGCCATGATCCCGGCGATGCGCGCCGCGGCGAGAACGTCGCCCTTGGGGCCGCTGCCTTCGCGAATGGCCTCAAGAGTCGCGTGCGCCATGCGAATGCGGCCCTCGGCGGTGGCAGAGCGAGCGGTCTCGGGCTTGCCACCGACGTCGACCATGCGCGCCGCGCCGTCCGAGTCGAGGTGGGTGAGCTTGTTCATTCTGGCACGCCCATCAGTGAACGAAAGTTGACAGGTTGACAGTGTCCTGGGGCAAAACTCGCCGGCCCCGCAAGCGCGGCGGGGAAGGCGGAAACGCGCAAAGTGCCAGGGCAGGTCATGCCCGCCTCATGGCAGATCGCACCCGTGTAGGACAGGGCCGATCTGGCGGCCCCGGCCGCGTCAGCGGCGGGTGTTGCTCCACACCACTTGCCCGAGGCCGAACAGCGCCAGCACCGCGCCCCACAGCACCCATTGCTTGTCGTTGGCCATGAAGCTGTCGAGGAAGGCGATGTTGAGACCCTGCAGGATCCAGATACCCCCCACGCAGATCATCAGGATGCCGACGAGGCTGCTGACTATACGGAACACGACGTTGAACAGAGAACCCACGGCACCTCTCCCCTAGTTGCCAAGCAGGGCCCTCGTAGCAGCTTCGACGTCATCGTGTCGCATAAGACTTTCGCCGACGAGGAAGCATCGCACGCCTGACGTGGCGAGGCGCTGGCAGTCGGCGTGACTGTTGATGCCGCTCTCGCCGACCAGCAGCGTCCCTTCGGGGGCGAGCGGGGCGAGGCGTTCGGTGGTGGCGAGGTCGGTCCTGAAGGTGCGCAGGTCGCGGTTGTTGACGCCAATCAGGCGCGATTGGAGCCGGGTGGCGGCACGTTCCATCTCGGCCTCGTCGTGGACCTCGACCAGCACGTCCATCCCGCGTTCGAGCGCGGCGGCCTCGATCTCCGCCATCGTGACGTCGTCGAGCGCGGCAACGATGATGAGGATTGCATCGGCCCCGATGGCGCGACTCTCGGCAACCTGCCACGGATCGACCATGAATTCCTTGCGCAGCACCGGCAGCGAGCAGGCGGTGCGGGCGTCCATAAGGTAGTCCTCGTGCCCCTGGAAATAGGGCGCGTCGGTCAGGACCGAGAGGCAGGCGGCCCCGCCGTGTTTGTAGGCGAGGGCGTGTTCAGCGGGACGAAAATCGCTTCGTATCAATCCCTTGGAAGGTGAAGCTTTCTTGATTTCTGCGATCAGGCCGAAGCCCGAGGCGGCCTTGGCTTCGAGAGCGCTGCGAAATCCGCGCGGAGCCGAGGCACCGTGCGCCGCGAGGTCAAGGTCGTTCAGGGTGAACAACGTCTTGCGGGCGGCCACTTCCTCGCGCTTGGTGGCGCAGATCTCGGTCAGCTTGTCCATCTTATCCTTCGAGACAGGTCTTCGACACGCCCGCCTTGCGGGCTGCTCAGCCCCTCCTCAGGATGAGCGGAATGTCTCATAACCGCTCATCCTGAGGAGCGGAAGGACTGAGCTTGTCGAAGGCCTTGCGCGTCTCAAAGGATCACTTCGCCGCCGCGATCCAGCAGTCGAGTAAGGCGTTGGCCAGCCCCTTGTCGATCGCCTCGGCCGCTTCCTCGACGCCGTCGGCCCATGTCTTCACCTCGCCGGCCACGATCAGCGCCCCGGCGGCGTTGAACAGCACCGCGTCGCGATAGGGTCCGGGCGCGCCCATCAGCAGCGCCCGCAGGGCGGCGGCGTTGTGCGCCGGGTCGCCGCCGCGGATCGCCTCGACGGGGCTGTGCGGCAGCCCGGCCATCGAGGCATCGACGCGGCGCATCTCGTAATCGTGGCCCACGACGTCGGCGACTTCGTTGCCGGCATCGAGGCTGAGCTCGTCGAGCCCCTCGTCGCCAGCGACGATCATCGAATGTTCGGTGCCCAGCCGCGCCATCGCGTCGGCGTAGATCGGCACATAGGCGGGACGGGCGATGCCGAGCAGCTGGCCCTTGACGTGCGCTGGGTTCGACAGCGGGCCCATCAGGTTGAAGATCGTGCGGCGGCCGAGTTTCTGGCGGATCGGCTGGATGCGCCGCATGGCCGGGTGGTGGTTGGCGGCGAAGAGGAAGCAGATGCCGACCTCGCGCAGGGTCATCTCCGCGGTGCGTCCGGCGGCTTCCATGTCGAGACCGAGCGCCTCCAGCGTATCGGCCGCGCCCGCCTTGGAGCTGGCCGCGCGGTTGCCGTGCTTGGCCACCGGCACCCCGCAGGCCGCGACGACCAGCGATACGGCGGTCGAGACGTTGAGCGTGTACTTACCGTCGCCTCCGGTTCCGCAGACGTCTATGGCGTTGGCGGGCGCCTCGATCGGGATCAGACGCTTGCGCATAGCCCGCGCCGCGCCGGCGATCTCGCTCGCGGTCTCGCCGCGGTCGGACAGTTCGACCAGGAAGCGGGCGATTTCCTCGTCGCTGGTCTCGCCGTCGAGCATCGCAGCGAACGCGGCCTCGGCCTCCTCTTCGGAGAGGTGCGGCTCGACCGGCGGGAGCGTCTTCATGCCGGTACTTTGACCGGCAGGCCGCAGATTTCGAGGAAATTGCCGAGCAGGGCGTGGCCGTGCTCGGTGGCGATCGATTCCGGGTGGAACTGGACGCCGTGGATCGGCAGCTCGCGGTGGCGGAAGCCCATGACCGCGGTGCCGTCGAGTCCCGGGGTCTCGCTGGTGGCGTTGACCACCAGGCAATCGGGAATGTCCTCTACGATCAGCGAGTGATAGCGGGTGGCGATGAACGGGCTCGGCAGGCCGGCGAACACGCCCGTGCCGTCATGGTCCACAGGCGAGGTCTTGCCGTGCATCAATCCGCCGCGCACGACCTTGCCACCGAAGTGCTGGCCGATCGACTGGTGGCCGAGACACACCCCGAGCAGCGGCATCCGCGCTTCCGCGCAGGCGGCGACAAGCGCCAGGCTGATGCCCGCCTCGTTGGGCGTGCACGGCCCGGGCGAGATGAGGATGCCGCTGGCGCCGCTGGCCATACAGTCCGCGACCAAAATCTGGTCGTTGCGCACGACATGCACCTCCGCGCCCAGCTCCATCACGTAATGGACCAGGTTGAAGGTGAAGCTGTCGTAGTTGTCGACGACGAGGATCATGTTCGTGCTCTTGCCGTTTGGCAGCTGACAATCAAGTGGAGTGCTGAGCCAAAGGCAATTTTCCGCTTTCGGGCATGCATTCGAGCCCGATCTGTTCGAATTTTTCGATTAAATCAGAGACCAAGTCCGGTCCTATGTCGCTGCGAGGCAGGGCCCAGTAGCCACCCCTTCTCGAATGGGCGACGATCAACAGATCGTCGGTCAATCGGTAGCGGTCAACGGATTCCCAGTCCTCATTGTCGTGATGTTCTTGCCACCACCATTCCAGTCTGTTGAGGTCAACACGATATCGCATCGGCCCGAGCTTTTTTTGATCAAGTTCCTGCGTGAACAATTTGGCTTTTGCCGCACCCGTCTTGTCGAAGAACCACCAAATCTCGCTTCCGGCAAAGATGGCCATCGCCATGAAGATGTCCGCCAAGTGGAATCGTGGAGGGAAATCGAAATCCGACCTCCAGGCGAGAAGCACAAGGTAGAAGGCCGCTGTCCAAACCAACTTACGCAATACGCGCTGGCGTCGGTGACGACTAATTAGACCGATCGCCGCCGAGTGATGGGCTTCCGTAGGCTCGTATTTTTTCGCCCCCATCATCGACTATTCGGTCGGGCCAAGCTTTCCGGCAAACCTGTCGGTCGCGCGCACCAGTCCATCGACGATGCCCGGTTCGCTGGCCATGTGGCTGGCGTCGGGGATCATCCACAGCTCGGCTTCGGGCCAGGCCTTCTTGAGGTCCCATGCCGAGACCGGCGGGGTGCAGGTGTCGTGGCGGCCCTGCACGATGATGGCCGGGATGTGCCGGATGCGCTCGATATTGGCGAGAAGCTGTCCGTCCTCGAGATAGAACTCGTCGAGGAAGAACTGCGCGCAGATGCGGGCGAAGGGCACGGCCTTGGCCGCGTCGGTGAAGTCGACGAACAGGTCGGGGTCGGGCACCAGCGTGATCACGCTGCCTTCCCACGACGCCCACTCCTTCGCGGCAGTAAGGCGCACCGCCTCGTCGTCGCTGGTCAGGCGGCGGAAATAGGCGCTCACTATGTCGCCGCGCTCGTCTTCCGGGATGTGTCCGGTGAACGAGTCCCATTGCTCGGGGTACATCTCGCTGGCGCCGAACCTGTAGAGCCACTCGGCCTCCTTCCGGCGGGCGAGGAAGATGCCGCGCAGGACCAGTTCGGTCACCCTCTCAGGGTGTGTTTCGGCATAGGCGAGCGCGAGGGTGGAGCCCCAGCTTCCGCCGAACACCTGCCAGGCCTCGTGGCCGCACATTTCGCGCAAGCGTTCGATGTCGGCGACGATGCGCCAGGTGTCGTTGTGCACGATCTCGGCGAAGGGGAGCGACTTGCCGCAGCCGCGCTGGTCGAACAGCACGACGTCGTAAAGTTCGGGGTTCCATTGCCGGCGGTGGTTCGGGCTCATCGCTCCGCCGGGTCCGCCGTGGAGGAATACCGCCGGTTTCGCGCCTGGTGTGCCGACGCGCTCATAGTAGAGCGAATGGCCTTCGCCCACGTCGAGCATGCCGCTCTCGTAGGGCTCGATCTCGGGGTACAGGGGCCGATATCCGGTCATGGGCGTGCTGCGTAAGGTCGGACTGCGACAAAGGCAATCACTGGGCATGGTTTGCAATGCCTTCACCTTGTTGCCAGGGTCGACTCATGGAGGTGCTGATAAGCGGAGCGGGCATCGCCGGGCCCAACCTCGCCTGGTGGCTGTCGCAGGGCGGGCACCGCGTGACCATGCTCGAAAAGGCGCCGGAGCCGCGCCGCAGCGGCTACATCATCGACTTCTGGGGCAAGGGCTACGACCTCGCCGAGCGCATGGGCCTGATGCCGCGGCTGCAGCAGGTCGGGTACCACGTCGAGCAGGTGCGCTTCCTCGGCAAGGGCGGGAAGGAGACCGGCGGGTTCGCCGCGCAGGTGTTCACTCGCGCCACCGGCGGGCGCTACATCAGCCTGCCGCGCGGCGAACTCTCGCTGGCCCTCTACGAAAGCGTCGCGGACCGTGCCGAAGTGTTGCTCGGCACCGAGATCGAGAAATTCGAGCAGGACGCAGGCGGTGTCGACGTGCGGCTGACGAATGGATCGGAGCGGCGCTTCGACCTCGTGGTCGGAGCCGAGGGCATCCATTCGCGCACCCGCGACCTCGCTTTCGGGCCGAAGGAGCGGTTCGAGCGCTTCCTCGGCTACACCTTCGCCGCCTTCACCGCCGAGACCTACGGCAGGCGCGCGGTCGACACCTACGTCATGTACGGCGAGCCGGGACGGCAGGCAGCGCGGTTCGCGCTGCGCGACGGCGCCTCGCTGGTGCTGCTGATCTGGCGCGACGACGAGCGCGAGCCGATCCCCCACGGCGACGAGGTGGCGAAGCGCGCCTTACTGCGTGAGCGCTATTCCGGGGCGGGGTGGGAAGTGCCCGATTTCCTCGCCGCGCTGGATACCGCGGACGACCTCTACATCGACCGGGTCAGCCAGATCCGGATGGACTCGTGGCACAAGGGACCCGTCGCGCTGGTCGGCGATGCCGCTTATGCGCCCTCGTTCCTCGCCGGGCAGGGCGCTGCGCTGGCGATGATCGGCGGCTACGTGCTGGCGGGCGAGCTGAAACGCTCCGGCGGTGCACTGGAGCCTGCGCTGGCCGCCTACGAGCAGCGCCTCGCGCCCTTCATGCGCTCGAAGCAGGATGCCGCGCTGGGCCTCGCCAGCTCGTTCGTGCCGCGCACCGAGTTTGGGCTGAAGGCCCGCGATATCGCCACGCGCCTGCTCGGGATCGGCTGGATTGCGGACCTGCTCGTCGGCCGCAGCCTGCGCGACCAGGTCGAGCTGCCCGATTACTTCTGAACGCGGCGCGGATCGCGCTCGACCACGACCAGCGGGCCCAGCGGAACGCGACTGTCCATTCGCTCGTGCACCGGGTCCCACAGCGAGGAGACGCTGCCGTCGAGGAACAGCGCGTTGGGCGTCCTGGCGACATCGCGGAAGTATCGCGCGAACCTGCCGAAGCTGACCGGCGCCTCGCTGATCACGAAGTGCGCCCGCCCGGTCTCGTCCACGCCGACCCCGTTGCGCATCTTGAGCGAAGTGCCGTCGGGATCGAACCCGGGATGTGACTCGCCGTCGATGACCAGCATCGGGCCCGACTGGGTGGCGAAATCGGGGCGGTCGGTGACCTCCTTGGCGAAGGTATCGGTGTCGAGGACCTGCCAACTATCGCCGCTGCCGAAGAACACCCCGTTCGGCTTGAGGTGGAAGTTGCCGGGGCCGTTGTTGCGATTGAGGACCGTCAGGCGCTTTCCGTCGGCGACGTAGTATCCGATCGGCTCGCCCTCGTCGTTGAACATGCCCGCGTTCATCGCGAAGGCGACCGGCGCGGCATCGCCCGGGCGGTCGTCGGCGAAGGCCCTGAAGCTGCGATAGGGCTTGCCGTCCTCGCCGGAGAGGACAAGCCGGATATGGTCGCGCCCGGGAACGGCGATGCATTCGGTGAGCGGTACGTCCTCGAAAACTACCGGGCCGCAGGCAGGTGGGCCGGGATCGAAGGCGGTCGAGTCTGCGTCGGGTTCGGTTGCCTGATGGCAGGCGGCGAGTGCCGTGAAGGAAAGGACAGCGAGGAGTGACCTTCTGCTGATCCGTGGCCTCACTGACCGAAGCCCGGTTCCGTTGCCACTCGCGCCGCCTCGCGCGCCGCGGCGATGAGGGCACCGGCCTTGGCCTCGCACTCGCGCTGTTCGTAGGCCGGGTCGCTGTCGGCGACGATGCCGGCGCCGGCCTGCACGTGCATGACACCGTCCTTCACCACCGCGGTGCGCAGCACGATGCACGAATCGACCGATCCGTCGGGCGCGAAGTAGCCGACGCCGCCAGCGTAGGGCCCGCGCGTCTCGGGCTCGAGTTCGGCGATGACCTGGCAGGCGCGGACCTTTGGCGCGCCGCTGACAGTGCCCGCGGGGAACCCGGCGAACAGCGCATCGAGCGCGTCCTTCTTCGGATCGAGCCGCCCGACCACGTTGCTGACGATGTGCATCACGTGGCTGTATCGCTCGACGGTAAAGCTCGCCGTAACGTGGACGCTGTCCGCCGCCGCCACGCGGCCGACGTCGTTGCGGCCGAGGTCGAGCAGCATGAGGTGCTCGGCGCATTCCTTGGGATCGGCCAGAAGGCTCGCCTCGGCGGCTTCGTCCAGTTCGCGCGTCGCGCCGCGCGGGCGGGTCCCGGCGATCGGGCGGATAGTGACTTCGCCGTCGCGCACGCGGACGAGGATTTCCGGGCTTGAACCGACCACTGCGAAACCGGGCAGGTCGAGGAAATAGAGGAACGGCGAGGGATTCACCCGGCGCAGCGCGCGGTACAGCGCGAACGGCGGCAGGGGGAAGGGGCAGGTGAAGCGCTGCGCCAGCACCACCTGGAAGATGTCGCCGGCGGTGATGTAGTCCTTCGCCGCGAGCACGATACGCTCGTACTCGGCGGGGTCCATGACCGGCTCGAGCGCCATCGCCGGCAGGTCGGGAGCACGCAGCGGCTCGGGGGCGGCGACGGAGAGCTTGCGCATCGCTTCGTCGATCCGCTCGCCGGCGGCTTCGATGGCCGCGTCGGGATCGATGCTGCCGACCCACAGGGGGGCAATGCAGAACAGGTCGTCGCTCAGCCGGTCGAACACGCAGATCAGCGTCGGGCGGGCGAACAGCATGTCGGGCAGGGAAAGCTCGCTCTGCGGGGCGCGCGGCAGCTTTTCGACGAGGCCGATGGTCTCGTAGCCGAAGTAGCCGACGAGGCAGGCGATCGGCGGCAGGTCCTCCGGCACGTCGATGCGGCAGGCGGCAGCGAGCGCGCGCAGTTCCTCGAGGCTGCCGCCGGGCAGCGGCTCGAACGCCTCACGGTCGTGCCGCCAGCTGCGATTGACCTCACACGCATTGCCCGTAGCGCGGAACATCAGGTCGGCGTCGATGCCGAGCAGCGAATAGCGTCCGCGCACCTCGCCGCCTTCGACCGATTCGAGCAGGAAGTCGCCGCGGCCCGGCTCGATCAGCTTGAGCGCCGCGCTGACCGGGGTCTCGGTATCGGCGACAAGCTTGCGCCAGACGAGCGCCGGCCGGCCTGCCGCGAGTTGCTCGCGGGCCGCTGTCGCATTCTCAGGCAGGCCACCGGGCAGGGCGCGTGTCCTACTCGGCCTGGCCGGTGAGCTGGCGGAGGGTTGCGTCGATTGCCGCCTGGTTTTTCTCGGTGCCGACGTCGGCCATCGCCGCTCTGACGAACTGCTCGGCATATTCGTCCCCGAACACCGAGGCGAGTTGCTGCCGGGTCTGGCCGATGAGCGGATCGTCGCCCTGCACTTCGGGCAGGGTAATCGAATCGAGGTGGGCGACGAACCAGCCCTGGTCGCGCGGGCCCTCGAGCCGCTTGGTCGTGCCCTGCGCCATCGAGAAGAAGAGCGCGAGAACAGGGGGCACCTGGCCGGCGCGAGCAAGCTCCTCGCGGCCCATCGAGATCGCTTCCGGACGCGGCAGCGCAACCTTTTCGGCGGCGACCGCCTCGGCCAGCGTCTTGCCGCCGTCGACCGCCTTCATGATGCGGTCGGCCGCGGCCTTGGCCGCCTTGGCGCCCTCGGACCGGCGCCAGTCGCCCGTCACGTCGTCGCGGATTTCGGCCAGCGGGGCGACCGCCGAGGCGGTGATGTCGCTCACGCCGAAGACGAGGAAGGTCTGGCCGGGCACGATTTCGGCGATTTGCGGTTCGCCTTCCTGCATTTCGAACGCGGTCTTGAGCGCGCTGGCCAGTTCCGGGGGAGCGGCTTCAGGCTTGCCGTAGACGCGGCCGTCGGCGGTCAGCGGGGCAGTGTCCTTGAGCGTGATCTTGAGTTCCCTGGCGACATCTTCGATCGAATTGCCATCGTCGAACTCGTCCTCGATCCTGCTCGCCATGTCGACGAAGGCCTGGCGGCGCTGTTCATCCGCGAGGGACTTGGTCAGCTCGGGAGTCGCGTCGGCGAGCGTGCGGCCGGCCTGACGGGTGATTTTTTCGACCTTCAAGACGTACCAGCCGAGATTGCCGCGAGCCGGCTTGACCAGGCCGCCTTCGGCGGCGGCAAAGCCCGCATCTGCCACGGCCTGCGAGGCCTGGGTGGCGAATACAGTCTTGCTGACCGGGCCGACCGTGGTGGTCGAAAGACCCTTTTCTCGAGCCGAGACTGCCATGGTCTTGCCGCTTGCCAGTTCGTTGACGATCGCATTGGCGGCAGCTTCGGTCGGGACGACCATCTGGGTGAAGGTGCGCTCTTCCTTGGCGGCGTATTGCGCCTTGTTCTGTTCGTAGCGCGCCTTGACCTGCGCTGCGGTCGGGGCAGGGAGAGTGCCGAGCACCTCCTCGCCGAAGGTGGCGTAGCGGACCACCCGGCGTTCGGGCCGGATGTAGTCGTCGCCATGATCCTTGAAGTAGGCACTTAGCTGCGCGTCGGTCGGGCCGTCCTTGGGGGCGTAGAGCTCGCTCGGCAGCTGGGCGATGGCGCCCGTGCGCCGTTCGCGCAGCAGCAAGGCATACTGCCTCGCCAGCGATACCGGCACAACAGCGCCGTGGCTCGCCGGGACGAGAATCTGCTGACCGATGAGCCCGCTGGCGATGTCCTGCCGGACCTGCGCCTCGGTGAGGCCCTCGCGGGCGACGATTGCTTTGAATGTATCCTGGTCGAATTGGCCGTTGGCACCGAAGAAGGCCGGGATCTTGACCAGTTCGCTGTCGACCAGCCGCTTGCCGGCGCGAATTCCGTACTTGCGGCCCCATTCGACCAGCGCGGCACGCTGCAGCAGCTGGTCGGCAACGCGCTCGGAAGCGCCGCTGGCGATCAGGGCCTGCATCGTCAGGGTCGGCTGCTGCTGGCGGCGGCTCTCCAGTTCATTGGTCATGGCCTGGCGAAACTCGGCGGCGGAAATCTTGCGATCGCCCGCCACTGCCACCTGGTCGCCGCCGGCAACGCCGCCGAAGGTCGGGTTATTGCTCACGATGTCCGAGCTGGCGAAGGCCAGCGCGATCAGGGCGAGGAAGCCGAGCGTCAGCACGATGCCGAACTTGGACTGGAAGATCTTGCGGAACAGGTGCAGCATATGGCCAATTCTCTGGGGGGAACGGGCTCGCGCCATATCGTTGCTGCGGCGCGCTCGCAACAGTTGCCCTCAACCTTGCCCACTTTGTCGAAATGGGACTTTGACAACACTGGCCCTGCGGACTAGCGCCCCTCCACCACGCCTGCCAGGCAGGCTTTCCACGAGGCGAGATTACTTTTCCAAGCAATGGCGGAACGTCCCTACATCGTCGGTAACTGGAAGATGCATGGCACCCGCGCCATGCTGTCCGAAGCACGCGCCATCGATCGCGCGGCCGAGCGCCTGATGAAGGTGGAGGTCGCGATCGCGCCGCCCTTCACTCTGATCCATGCCACCCGCAAGGAAGCCGCGCTGATCGGCGTCGGCGCGCAGGATTGCCACGCCGCCGAGGGCGGTGCGCACACCGGCGACATTTCCGCTGCGATGCTCAAGGATGCCGGTGCCGGATTCGTCATCATCGGACACAGCGAACGCCGTGCCGATCATGACGAGAAGGATTCCGACGTCCGCGCCAAGGCCGAGGCGGCGCTGGCGGTCGGTTTGTCGGTCATCGTGTGCGTCGGTGAGACCGAGGCCGAACGTGACGCGGGCAAGGCCGTCAGGGTCGTTGCCAAGCAGCTCGACGGCTCGTTGCCTCAGGCCGACAGCGCCGCGGAAAAGGTCACCGTGGCCTATGAACCGGTCTGGGCCATCGGCACCGGCCGCACGCCGACGCTGGACGACATCGAAGCGATGCACAGGGCAATCCGCGAGCGGCTGCACGAAATCTATGGCGATGCGGCCGAAAGCGTTCGCATTCTTTATGGCGGCTCGGTCAAGCCGGACAACGCCGCGGAAATCCTCAACATCGCCGAAGTCGGCGGCGCGCTGGTCGGCGGGGCGAGCCTGACCGCTGAAAGCTTTGTCGGCATCATGACCGCGGCGGCCGAGCGCGGCGAGGCCTGAGGCTCCGGCGCAATTGTAATTCGAGCGCGGCGCGCCTATCTGGCGGCCAAGCAGACCCACCGGGATATTCGAAGTCATGAGCCTTTTCCTGTTCCTCACCGTCGTCCAGGCGATCATCGCCGCCGCGCTCGTCGCCGTGGTGCTGATGCAGCGTTCGGAAGGCGGCGGTCTCGGCATCGGCGGTGGCGGCAGTCCCGGCGGGATCATGAGCGCGCGCGGCGCGGCCGATTTCCTGACCCGCACGACCAAGTGGCTGGCGGTGCTGTTCGTCGTCCTCGCCATCGCCATGGCGGCGGTCGCGGTCGGCACGACGCAGAGCAATGCCATCGACGATTCGCTCGATCGTACGGTGACCCCGACCGAGCAGGCTCCTGTGACCGGTCCAGTGACGGGACCGGCAACCACGGATGAGGCGCCGGCTCCGGCCAACGACGATCCGCTGCGCGACGTCGCGCAGTAAAGGCGTTTTCCACCCATTGTGTGAAATCGGGGTGAGCTAAGGCTTGCCTCGAATCCACTTGGCGGCTTAAGGCCCGACTCCCATGGCGCGGTTCATATTTATTACCGGCGGCGTGGTCTCATCGCTTGGCAAGGGATTGATGGCGGCAAGCCTTGCTGCCCTTCTCCAGGCGCGTGGCTACAAAGTCCGAATTCGCAAGTTCGATCCCTACCTCAACGTCGATCCGGGGACGATGAGTCCCTATCAGCACGGCGAGGTCTACGTGACCGACGACGGGGCCGAGACCGATCTCGACCTCGGGCACTACGAACGCTTCACCGGCGTTTCGGCGCGGCAGAGCGACAACATCACCTCCGGCAGGATCTACCAGCAGATCATCCAGAAGGAGCGGCGGGGGGACTATCTCGGCGCGACTGTGCAGGTGATTCCGCACGTGACCGACGCGATCAAGGAATTCGCGCTGGCCGATACCGACGACCTCGATTTCGTCCTGTGCGAAATCGGCGGCACGGTCGGCGACATCGAATCGCTGCCCTTCATGGAAGCGATTCGCCAGCTCAGGAACGAGCTCGAGCCGCTGCAGACCCTGTCGGTCCACGTCACCCTGGTGCCCTACATCGCCGCGGCCGGCGAGCTCAAGACCAAGCCGACGCAGCACTCGGTGCGCGAGCTGGCCAGCCTCGGCATCAAGCCCGACATCCTGTTGTGCCGCGCCGAACACCCGATCCCCGACAACGAGCGGCGCAAGATTGCGCAGTTCTGCAACGTCCGGGCCGAAGCGGTCATTCCGGCGCTCGATGCGCCGTCGATCTACTCGGTGCCGCTGCAGTACCATGCCGAGGGGCTCGACGCCGAAGTCCTCCGCGGGTTCGGCATCACCGACGCCCCGGCGCCCGACCTGTCGCGCTGGGACGACGTCACCGAACGCTACTTCAATCCCGAGGGCGAGGTGACGATCGCCGTGGTCGGCAAGTACGTCGGCCTGCCCGATGCCTACAAGTCGCTCAACGAAGCGCTCGTCCACGGCGGCCTGGCCAACAGGGTCAAGGTCAACATCCGCTGGATCGACGCCGAGATCTTCGAACAGGACGATTCCGAAATCGCCGCACGGCTCGAGCCGATGCACGCGATCCTCGTGCCCGGCGGGTTCGGCGAGCGCGGTTCCGAAGGCAAGATTTCGGCGGTGCGCTTCGCCCGCGAGCGCAATGTGCCGTTCCTCGGCATTTGCCTCGGCATGCAGATGGCCTGCATCGAAGCGGCGCGCGCTGCCGGGTACGAGAAAGCCAGCTCGACCGAGTTCGGCCCGACCGAGGACCCGGTGGTCGGCATCATCACCGAATGGATGGGCAAGGAAGGCCTTGAGAAGCGTAGCGCCGAGGGCGACCTCGGCGGCACCATGCGGCTCGGCGCCTACGACGCGGTCCTGGCTGGCAACAGCCATGTTTCGCAGATCTACGGCGGCGCGAAGCAGATTTCGGAACGCCACCGCCATCGTTACGAGGTCAACTCGTCATACAAGGATGCGCTGGAGGGCGAGGGACTGATCTTCTCCGGCATGTCGCCCGACGGCTTGCTGCCCGAAATCGTCGAGCGTCCCGAGCACCCGTGGTTCGTCGGCGTTCAGTTCCACCCGGAGCTCAAAAGCAAGCCGTTCAACCCGCACCCGCTGTTCGCCGGGTTCATCGAAGCAGCTTTGGCACAGTCGCGCCTCGTCTAAATTCGGGACGGACGCACTAAGATTACGCCTTGCGTCAATTAGCGGGCTTGAGCAAAGGCCTCGCGTTCATTATCGTTTACTTACATTGCGCACCTAACGGGGGGTGCGCGGAGCGTGAAGCCCTTGATTTCAATGGTTTCCCTCTTCGGTTCGCCTATCGAAATTGGCCGTCTTCTGCGACCCGGACGGCCAGTATCGATGGTGAGTCGGCGCTCAGGCGTCGAGGGGGCGGAACCTATCCCGGTTCCGCCCCCACATTTTTCCACGATTTCTTCTGGATTTACACCGGATCAGGCGGCGTCGGCCTGCCCCGCGTCATCCTCGCTGTCGTCCTTCACGAGGTCGAGCTTGCGCTGGCCCGGAAGGCCGATCTTCTTCGGCTTCATCGCCTCGGGCACTTCGCGCACGAGGTCGATCACCAGCAGGCCGTCGGCGAGGTCGGCATTGGCGACACGCACATAGTCGGCCAGCTCGAAACGGCGCTCGAACCCGCGGTTGGCGATGCCGAGGTGGAGGATTTCGCCGGCAGGCTCTTCCTCGCGCTTGCGGCCCTGCACGACGAGCAGGTTCTGCTGTGCAGTGATGTCGAGGTCGTCGGGGCGGAAGCCGGCCACCGCCAGGGTGATGCGGTAGCTGTCCTCACTGCGGCGCTCGATGTTGAAGGGGGGGTAATTGTCGCCGCCACCGGTATTGCGCGCGGTGTTTTCGAGCAGGTCGAAGAGGCGGTCGAAGCCGACGGTGGAACGGCGATAGGGGGTAAAATCGAAGCGGTTCATTTGAAACAAATCCTCTATTGAGCAATTTGAGTGCGAATGAGGCCCGGTATGGCGCCTCACCATGTTACATATGGTCGCGGCGCGCCGATTCAAGAGGCGGCAAGGCGCTGGAATGAAGGGATAAACGATGGCCGCCAAGGTCGAGATCTATACCAAGATGTTCTGCGGTTACTGCTTCCGGGCCAAGCGTTTGCTCGATTCCAAGGGTGTCGAATACAGCGAGTACGACATCACGCTGGGCGGAGAGAAGGCGGCGGAAATGCGCGAGCGCAAGCCCGACGCGCGCACCGTGCCGCAGGTCTTCATCGACGATGTCGCGATCGGCGGCAGCGATGACCTCGCCGCGCTTGAACGCGAGGGCAAGCTCGACGAACTGCTGGGCCTGTAAATGACGCGCATCGCCCTCCTGCAGATGACCAGCGGCATCGATCCTGCCGCCAACGCCGCGACGCTGTCCGATGCCGTGCGCCGGGCGGGCGAGGGCGGGGCGGCGATGCTGTTCACCCCCGAAATGTCCGGACTGCTCGACCGCGACCGCACGCGTGCAGCAGGTTCGATTGTTGCCGAAAGCGAAGATCCTTCACTCGCCGCGGCGCGCGAGGCGGCAGTGGCGGCGGGTATCTGGGTGGCGCTCGGTTCGCTTGCGATCGCACGCGAGGACGGGCGCTGGGCCAACCGTTCGTTCGTTATCGACTCCGCCGGCGCCATCGTGGCGCGCTACGACAAGATGCACATGTTCGACGTTACCCTTGCGACGGGCGAAAGCTGGCGTGAATCCGCGGCCTATGTGCCTGGGGAAGAGGTCGTCGCGGTCGACGACACGCCGGTCGGCCGGCTCGGTCTCTCGGTCTGTTACGACATTCGGTTTCCCGCGTTGTTCGAAGAGCTTGGACATCGTTCCTGCGATGTCATCGCAATTCCGGCTGCATTCACCGTACCGACCGGCAAGGCCCATTGGCACTTGCTGCAGAAGGCCCGCGCGGTCGAGGCGAGCGCCTGGGTCGTTTCTGCCGCGCAGGTCGGCGAACACGCCGACGGCCGCAGGACCTATGGCCATTCGCTCGTGGTCGATCCGTGGGGTGAGGTCGTGCTCGACATGGGCGGCGAAACAGCGGGGCTTGGCTTTGCCCAGATCGACCAGGCGCGCACCGCAGAGATACGCGCCCAACTGCCGAGCCTTGCCAACCGCCGGCCGATCCCTAGATTCCAGGCATCATGATCGTCTTCGATCTCACTTGCGGCGAGGGCCACAATTTCGAGGGCTGGTTCGGCTCGTCCGACGATTTCGCTGCCCAGCAGGCGCGCGGCCTCGTCTCCTGTCCCCAGTGCGGTTCTGTCGAGGTAGCCAAGGCGCCGATGGCGCCGGCGGTGCCGAAGAAGGGCAACCAGCAGGCGGCTTCGCAGCCGAGCGCGCACGTTGCCGGGGGCAAGCTACCGCCCGAGGCAATTTCCATGCTCGAGCAGATCGCTCGGATGCAGGCGGAATCGCTCAAGACCTCGATCTGGGTGGGTGACGGCTTCGCCGAGCAGTCGCGCGAGATGCACTACGGCGAGCGCGAGGCCGAAGCCATCCACGGCAAGGCGACACCGGAAGAGGCGAGGGCGCTGGCCGAGGAAGGCGTTCCGGTCATGCCAATCCTTATTCCCTTCGCACCGCCCGACGAACTCAACTGATTGCAAGCGGCTGAAGCGCTGACTATTGCCGCACCGGCGCGCCCGTAGCTCAGCAGGATAGAGCATCGGATTCCTAATCCGGGGGCCACAGGTTCGAATCCTGTCGGGCGCACCAATAGGGGCCGTCCCAAAGGGGCGGCCCCTATTGGTTTGTCCCAGGCTGTTCGATCCTCGTTCGGAGTCGGAGCGAAGCGGAGACGGCGCCGCAGGCGCCTATCCTGTCGGGCGCACCATTTTTCGTCCTATCGCTTCGCTACTTGAGGTCGAAGACTTTCATCCTTGAGGAAGGAAAAGGGGCCACCCCTCGCGGGATGGCCCCTCATGAGCTGCCATGGCGACGACCCAAAGGAGTCAGTTCGGCAGCAATGGAGGCATTGCGCGGCGCGGGAGCGGTCGCCCATGCCTCCTTACCTCAGAACTTCACGCGCACGCCCACGCGCCAAAGCCGCCCGTACGTATCGAAGTACACCGGGTTGGTCGGGTAACCGTTGCCGCCCGGCGCAACCGGCGGGTCATGGTCGAACAGGTTGTTGATCGAGCCGAAAAGCTGGAGTTCCTCCATGATGTCATAGGAAGCCGACAGGTTGACGTAGGTCGCCGAAGCGACGTGGTTGTTGTTGATCGAATTGGGATTAGTGTTGTCGTAGCCCGGATCGGTCGGGTCGATCGGCGAACCGCCGCTCGGGGTGAGGGTGTAGAACCGGCCGCTGCCGACGTAGCGGACCTGCACCGTGCCGGTGAACGGCCCCTGCACCGTCGTCACGAGCAGGTTGCCTTGCCAGTGCGGTGAGGTGTTGAAGCTGCCGAACGCCCCGGTCGGTCCCGTCTGTCCGGCATAGTTCACGATATCCCGGCCGGGCAGCCCGGTGGCGAACAACTGGTCATAGAGATACGAGGCAAGCGCCCGGATGGAGAGCGAACCATCGCCGAGCGGGGTGGTGTAGCCCGCCTCGAAATCGATGCCGCGCGTGGTGAACCCCTGGAGGTTGCCGGCGACACTGACGATATCCTGGATGTCGTTGGTGCCCTCACCGACCATCAGGTCGCAGTATTCCTGCACGCCGGCGTAACACAGCGTGACGATATTCTGCGCCCCGACGCCGCCGGGAGGACCGGCGATCGCGTCCTTGATCTTGATCTGGTACCAGTCGGCCGAGAAGCGGAAGCCGGACATGAAGCCCGACTTGGGCGAGAATACCGCGCCGATGGTCCAGGTGTCGGCCTTTTCCGGCTTGAGGTCGATGTTGCCGCCGGTGGTCACGATCGCCGCATCGGTGATGCCGCCGTTCCACGGGTTGTTCACGCTGCCGAACGGCCCGCCGATACGCGGAGCGTATGTCTGGTATAGCTCGCGGAACTGCGGCGCCCGCACGTCGCGCGAGCGGGTCACGCGCAGGCGCGCCCAGTCGGTGACGTCCCAGACCCCGTTGATCTTCCAGGTCCAGAAATTGCGCGCACTGCTCGACCCAGCATACTGGCCCAGCGTGCCTTTGTTCTTGGTGTCTGTGTAACGTGCGGCGAGGTCGAGTTCGAAATACTTGCCCATCGGCGCGTCGGCAAAGACCGGTACGTTCACCTCACCGTAGCCTTCGAGCACGCGGATGTTGCCACCGAAGTCGAGGCCGTAACTGAGCGTGAAGCTGTTGTACCACGGCGAATTGGCCAGGTCGTGGGTCGAGACGACCGATTCCTTGCGCCATTCCGCACCAACGGCGAGCTTGACCGGCCCGGCACCCCATCCGTCGGTCAGGTCGCCGCGGACGTTGGCGGCGAAGACGTCCTGCTTGGTGGTGTTGAATTCCTCGAGCGTACGGAAGGCGTAGTCGATCGCTGCGGGGTCCGCATTGCCGATTCCGAACAGGTTGAGCGGCACGCAGTTGTTAGCCGCCGCCACATCGGCTGCGGAATAGGGCAGCCCATTCGCCGGGTTGGTTCGGCCCGGGATGGTGACGCCGCAAACGATGTTGCCGGTACCGTCATCGACTGCGTCGAGCGCGTAGTTGAGGTATTGCCCGACGACGTTGTGATAGAGGTGCTGGTCGTTCTTGTTCTCGCCGTGGGAGTAATAGAAATCCCACGCCCAGCGCGGCCCGATTTCGCCATTCAGCCCACCGAGTGCGCGCCAGGTTTCGTTGTTGGTCTCGTTGCTGGCGTTCTGCACGTTGACCATGTTGCGGCCGAACTCGGCGCCATTCGGACCAATCGCTGCTGCCACCGCCGGAGACAGGAAGGCGTTGTCGGGAGCGATGTGCGAGCCGACGTAGACGAAGTTGCCGACCTCGAGCGCGTAGGGGCCAATCGATCCGTTGGCGACTGGGTTCACCCCCTTGGTGTTGGCATAGGAGACTTCGACGAAACCCGTCAGCGTGTCGGTGAAATCGTAGGTGCCGTGGCCCAGCGCGGTCCAGCGTTCGACCGAGGGGCGCAGCGTCGTGGTGTCGTATGCCCCCACAGCTAGGTCATCGCCGCCCTGGCGGAAGCCGAAGAAGCCCGCGCCGGGCGAATAGCTGCCACGGTCGAATGGCTGGGTGCCCTGGCCGTTGCTCGTCAATTGGAAGGGCGCCCCGCTGACCGGAGCGACGTTGACGCAGACACCCGCGCCGGGGACGAACACCGTGCACGGGAACAGCGCGCCGGTCAGGCTGGTGTTGGCGGAATAGGCCCGGTCGCCGATGATGTAGTGCGGCTGTCCGTTGGTCAGGTAGTCGGTGTTGGTGAACAGGGCGTTCCGTTCGCCGCACCAGTCGCGCTCTGTCGAACAGATGCCGATGGCGTCCTGGTTGTCGTATTCGACGCCGATCACGAAATGGCCGCGGTTGTCGTCGAAGCCCGTGCCATAGGCGCCGGACAGGTGAATGTCGTTTCCGTCACCGCGCCATGTCCGACTGAAGTCGGCCTGGCCCTTGAACCCTTCGAGCTGGGTATCGAGGATGATGTTGACGACGCCGGCGATGGCGTCCGACCCGTAGATCGCCGAAGCGCCGCCGGTTACGGTTTCTGTTCGCTGCACCAGCATCGAGGGCATCAACGTGATGTCGACGCCACCACCGGTTGTCGTCGGAACGACGCGCCGCGTGTCGACGAGGGTCAGCGTGCGAGTGCCGAAGAAGGGGTTGAGGCCGCGCAGGTTCACCAACTGGGCGCCGACGTTGAAGTTGCCGAGACCGACGTTGTTGGGCGCGAAGAAGTTCGAATTCGACGGCAACTGCGCCACCACTTCACCGACGTTGTTGAGATTGAGGTTGTCGATCACCTCGCGGTCGAGGACGGTGACAGGGCTGGTGGTGTCGAAGGTGGTCTTGCCGACGCGCGAACCAGTGACGATGATTTCCTTGCCGACGTCGGTGCTCGCCTGTTCGTCCTGGCCGCTGCCGTCATCCTGCGCCCAGGCCGTTCCCGGCAGCGCGGCGAGGCCGGCTGCGAGTGCGATGGTGCTCAAGGTGGAAATGCGCTGCACACGCTGCGAAACACGCTTCGTCATATGCTCTCTCCCTGTGTGCCGCTTTCGGCGGCCTCTTATGCGGCTCGTCGAGACACAGGGAGCAGGCGAACGATCGTCGGCTCCGTGCGACGCGCGAACCAATTCGTTGACCGGGAAGCTACTACGGCGGTTGACACTGTCAACTGCATTAATTGACAGTGTCAACATGGCGCCACGGGGAAGATTGTTGCTTCGCGTAATGCTTCGCTACTTGAGACCCTTTTTGATCCAGCTATCGCTTCGCTACTTGAGCCGGGCGTGCGGGTATCCTAACGCGGTGGCGTCTCATGAGAGACGACCAACTCGATGCACGCATTCGCCAATCCCGCCCGCTTCCTGCGCATTGCCCGCCCGCTGACCCCTGTCCTGCTGTTGGCCGGACTGGGGATCATTGCCGCGTCGCTGGTCTATGGGCTGGCTTTCGCCCCGGCAGAGCAGCTGCAGGGGGAGACGGTGCGGATCCTGTTCCTCCATGTGCCGACCGCATGGCTCGGCATGGCCGGGTGGAGCGCAATCGCGATTTCGAGCTTGATGGAGCTGGTCTGGCGCCATCCGCTGGCGGCGCTGGCGGCACGCGCGAGCGCGCTGCCCGGCGCGGTTTTCACATTCCTGTGCCTCGTCACCGGCTCGATCTGGGGCCGGCCGGCCTGGGGCACCTGGTGGGTGTGGGACGGGCGGCTGACCTCGATGCTCGTCCTGCTGTTTCTCTATTTCGGCTACATGGCGCTGGCCGGCGCGGTCGATCGCGAAGGCGGATCGAGCCGCATCCCGGCGATCTTCGGCCTCATCGGCGCGATCAACATTCCGATCATCCATTACTCGGTGATCTGGTGGAACAGCTTGCACCAGCCGCCGAGCATCACCACCGGCGGTTCGGCCATGGCCGGGCCCTTCCTTTGGGGCCTGCTCGCCGCGACGCTTGGCTTTACCCTGCTGTTCTCCGGGGTCGTGCTGGCGCGAATGCGCGCGCTGCTGGCGGACATCCAGACCGAAGCAAGATTGCGGCGAAAGGCGCTCGAGGCATGAGGGAAGCGCTCGACCAGTGGGACTTCGTGATCGCCGCCTATGCGATCTGCATCGTCGCGACCCTGCTGCTCGCCGGCTGGAGCTGGCAGGCGATGGTGCGCGCCGAAAAGCGCCGCGAGGAGGCACGCGGGAAATGACTGCTAGACTGAAGCCCAAGCACCAAAGGCTGGTGCTGGTGATCGTTGCGTTGGTGGCGATTATCGGAGCAGGCGTGCTCGCGGCGTGGGGCCTGCGCAACCAGGCGAGCTTTTACCTCCTGCCGAACGAACTGGTCGCCGATCCCCCCGCAGCCGGTCAGGCAGTTCGCCTTGGCGGGATGGTCGAGGCCGGGTCGCTTAGAACCGATGCCGACGGCATTACGGTGCATTTCATCGTCGGTGACGGCGAGGCGAAGGTACCGGTGACTTACTCCGGGATCCTTCCCGACTTGTTTCAGGAAGGCTCGGGCGTCACCGCCGACGGCAGCATGGGCGCGGACGGCGTGTTCCATGCTGACGGCCTGCTCGCCAAGCACGACGAGAAATACGTCCCGCGCGAGCTCAAGGATATGACCGAGGCGCAGAAACACCAGGTCGTGGCCGAGGCAACAGAGTGATTGCCGAGTTCGGACTTGCCGCGTTGTGGCTGGCCGCTGCGCTGGCGCTACTCCAGCTGTTCGGAGCATTTGCCGGTGTGCGTGGCGGCTCGGCCGATCTGGTCGCTGTGGTGCGACCGGCGGCGGTGGTGCAGGCAGCGCTGACCGGACTTGCCTTCCTGATGTTGATCTGGGTCTTCGCCCGGACCGACCTTTCGGTCCTGCTGGTGGCCAGCAATTCCCATTCGGAAAAGCCCTTGATCTTCAAGATTTCCGGCGCGTGGAGCAATCACGAAGGCTCGATGCTGATGTGGGTCGTGATCATGGCCGTGTCGGGCGGGCTGATCGCGCTGATCGAGCGGCGCCTGCCGGAAAAGACCATGCTCGCCACGCTCGGCGCGCAGGCTTTCGTGAGCCTCGGTTTCTATGCCTTCCTGCTGTTTTCCTCCAACCCGTTCGAGCGCCTTTCGCCTGTCCCGGTTGAGGGAGCAGGGCTGAACCCGCTGCTCCAGGACACCGCCGCCGCGGTTCATCCCCCCGGGCTCTATCTGGGCTATGTCGGCCTGTCGGTCGCCTTCAGCTTCGTCGTCGGGGCACTGCTGACGCGCAACGTGACACCCGATTTCGCCCGGGTCATGCGCCCGTGGGTGCTCGGCGCGTGGATCTTCCTGACGCTCGGCATCACCGCCGGCTCCTACTGGGCCTATTACGAGCTGGGCTGGGGCGGCTGGTGGTTCTGGGACCCGGTCGAGAATGCCAGCCTGATGCCGTGGCTCGCCGCGACCGCGCTGCTCCATTCGGCCAGCGTACTGGCCGCGCGCGATGCGTTGCGGACCTGGACCGTGATGCTCGGCGTGGTCGCCTTTTCAATGAGCATGATCGGGACCTTCCTCGTGCGCTCGGGCATCCTGACCAGCGTGCACGCATTTGCCGTCGATCCCGAGCGAGGCAATTTCATCCTCGCCTTGCTGGCGATCTACATTGGCGGCGCATTGGCGCTGTTCGCCGCCCGCGCGAGCACCATCGCCGAGGGTGAACGGTTCGCCCTGATGAGCCGCGAAGGCGCGCTGGTGGTCAACAACGTCGCGCTCTCGGCGATCCTCGGTATCGTGCTGCTCGGCACGCTCTACCCGTTGCTCACCGAAGCCTTCGGCGTACGAGTTTCGGTGGGGCCGCCATATTTCAACCCGGTCAGCGCCTCGTTCTTCCTGCCGATGTTGCTCGTCCTGATCGCCGGCCCGCTACTGCGCTGGCGCCGTGACAGCTTTGCGAGGGTGCAGCGTAGCGTGGTGCTCGCCGTGTCGGTCGGTTTGGTGGTGCTGTTCGGCGTGGGAGTGCTGGCCGGGCTCGGCATCCTGCCGCTGCTCGGGATGGCGCTGGCGGCCGCAGTTGCCGTGGCCGCCTTCGCACCGCTGCGTGGCCGCTCGCTGCGCCGCCTGCCGCTACCCGTCTGGGGCATGGTGATCGCCCATTTCGGCATCGCCGTGTCGCTGTTCGGAGTGGCTTGCGACAGCGCCCTGACGGTCGAAAAGCTCGCCGCGGCAAAGGCTGGCGATACCATCGCGGTCGGCCCCTGGCAGGTGACGCTCGACAGCATCGAGCCGGTCGCCGGGCCCAACTGGACCGCGATCGAAGGCCGCATGACCGCGCGTTACGACGGCGGGGAAGGGCGCGAGTTGGCTCCGCAGGCGCGCAGCTTCTGGGCCCCGCCCCAGGAGACCACCGAGTCTGCATTGCTGACACGGTGGAACGGCCAGCTCTATGCCGTGCTCGGCAAAGAGGCCGCGGATGGCCGCTGGCAGGTCCGTCTGTGGTGGAAGCCGTTTGTCACCTGGATCTGGTTCGGCGGCATCCTGATCGCCCTTGGCGGGCTGCTCTCCCTGCTGGGCCGCGTCACCGGGGACCTGCGACTGCGGGAGCGCCGCCGCCTGATTGCGCAGCGTCACGGGGAGGCGGTGTCGTGAAGACGATGCGCTGGACCTTGTGGGGCGTGGTCGTCCTGTTCGCGGCGCTGATGACCCTGTTCGCCTGGCAGCTTTCGCGCCCGAAAGACGATTTCGTCGAGAGCACGATGATCGGCAAGCCGGTCCCCGAGTTCACCCTTGAAGCAGCGGCCGCGGATCGGCCCGGCCTTTCGAGCGTGGACCTCGCCGACGGCACGCCCAAGCTGATGAACATATTCGCGAGCTGGTGCGTCCCGTGCATCGCCGAGGCGCCGCAGCTCGCCGAACTCGAACGCGCCGGCGCGCCGATTGTCGGCGTCGCGATCCGCGATACGCCGGAAGATCTCGTTGCATTTCTGCAGCGCAACGGTAACCCGTTTACCCGTATCGGCGCCGACAACCTGTCCGAAATCCAGTTCGCTATCGGGAGCTCGGGCGTACCCGAGACCTTCGTCATCGATGGCAAGGGTATAATCCGCTACCAGCACATCGGTGATATTCGCGAGGAGGACATTCCCGTCCTGCTCGCCAAACTCAAGGAGGCGGGGGCTTGATCCTTTCCTTCCTCCGTTCGTGTCGAGCGAAGTCGAGACACGCCAGCGCCAACGCATCTCGACTTCGCTCGATGCGAACGGGGTTCCTGTTTGTCCTGATCGCCGCGATGTTCGCCGCGCCGGTTGCCGCGCAGGACCGCATGCCGCCCGCGCCTTACGCCTATCGCCAGCTCGACGACCCGGCGCTGGAGGCCAAGGCGCAGGCGCTGATGGAAACGATCCGCTGCCTCAAGTGCCAGAGCCAGTCGATCGCTGACAGCGATGCGCAAATGGCAGGCGACATGCGCCATGAAATCCGCACCCGCATCGCCGCGGGTGAATCCCCCGGGCACATCCGCAAATGGCTGATCGACCGCTACGGCAATTACGTCAGCTACAAGCCCGAGGTGAACAGTGTGACCTGGCCGCTTTTCGTCATTCCGCTGGTGCTGCTCGTCGTCGGCTTGCTGCTGATGCGCCATCGTTTTCGGAAGAGTGCATGACCTGGGTTCTTGCCATTGGACTGGCGCTTGTTGCCTTCGCTGTCATCGCCTTCGCGTTCCGCCTGCCCAAGGCGACATGGGCGACGGTCGGAGCGGCACTGGCGTTTGGGCTGGTCGGGTATGCTCTGCAAGGCAAGCCGGAACTGCCGGGTGCGCCGAAGGAAGCCAGCGTTGCCACCGCGGGAACCGGCGAAACGCTTGTCGAATTGCGCCACGTCGTCGTGCCCGAGCAGTTCCGCAGCACCAGCGGCCGGATGATCACGGCCGACGCTCTCGCTCGCCGCGACCGTCCGGCCGATGCGGCGACAATCCTTCGCGGCGCAATCCGAGAGAACCCCAAGGACTCCGAAGCGTGGCTTGCTCTCGGCAACGCACTGGTCGAGGATGCCGACGGGCAAATGACTGCGGCCGCGCGGTTTGCCTACCTCAAGTCTGAGCAGCTCAGCCCCGAAAGCCCCGGGGTCCCGTTCTTTCTCGGCATTGCCCAGGCAAACGCCGGGCAGCTGATGGATGTCCGCGCTCTCTGGGGCGAGGCGGCGCGCCGTGCCCCCGAAGGCAGCGAGGCGGGCAAGGAAATCGACGACCATATCGCCCGGCTTGAAACGGTCATGCGGCAGATCCTCAAGCAGCAGGGCCTTGAGCCGCCGCCAGCGAAGTAGCCGTCAGAAGGTCACTACGACCTTTCCGATCTGCTGGTTCGATTCGAGGAACTCGTTCGCGGCGACGAGCGCTTCAAGGCCCGAGAACTGCCTGGCGATGACTGGCTTGAGCTGCCCGCCCTTGAGCCCTGCAACAATCCGCTCCTTTGCTTTCTGGAAACGGTGCGGGTGGTTCCAGATTTCGCTCGCCACCCAGCCGCGCATCGAGCAGCCCTTGAATGCCATCGGCCAGTGCGGGTAGGGCGTCGCGCTCTCCGACAGGCCGCCGTAGATGAACAGGATGCCGCGCTGGCGCAGTGCCTGGGCCAAGGTGTCGACATAGGGGCCGCCGACCGGGTCGAACGCGACATAGGCACCTTCGCCTGCGGTAATGTCCATCACGCGTGCGACCAGGTCTTCTTCCTCCGTGGCGATAACATGGGCTGCGCCTTCGCGGAGGAGCGTTTCGGACTTGGCGTGTGTGCGGGTCGCGGCGATCGAAACGGCTCCCGCCCAGTTGGCGAGCTGGATCGCGGCGAGGCCGACGCTCGAGGAGGCGGCGCGGATAATCACCCCGTCGTTGATGCCGACACCGGCAACCTCGATGATTGCGAACGCGGTCATGTACTGCATCCAGATCGAGGCCGCCTCGGCATCGGAGAGGAAATCGGGCGCGGGCAGGAGGATGCGCGCCGGGACGATCGCCTGCTCCGCCCAGATGCCGTACTGGCCCTGGTGGATCATCGGCAGAACGCAGACGCGGTCGCCTTCCTTGTAGTCGCTGACACCGGGCCCGATCGCCTCGATCACGCCGACGCCTTCGTAGCCGATCAGTGTCGGCATCTGCGGTTTGATCGGGTAACGACCCGCGCGGTACATAGCCTCGGAACGATTGAGGCCGACTGCAAGCACCTTGATGCGCACTTCGCCTTCGCCGGGGTCGCCGACGTCCATCTCTTCGATCTGCAGGGCTTCGGGACCCCCGGTTTCATGGACCCTGATTACGCGCGCCATAATTGCCTCTCCCAAGTTCTTATCGTTTGTCGAATGATTGCTAGCCGACGCCAGCAATGTCCAGCGCGGTGAGGGGAGGGCAAAGAAAAAGGGCCCCTCCCGAAGGAGGAGCCCCAGTTTCTTGCCGTCCAGGCGGGATCAGAACTTGACGTTCGCACCCAGGTAGAAGCGACGGCCGTTGGTGTCGTAGAACTGCGAGTTGTACGCACCGCCACGCAGCGTCGCGGCGCCCGGCGTTGCGCCGGTATTGTCGTAGATCGAGTTGTAGTTCGTCAGCGGCGGACGACGGTTGAACAGGTTGTCCACACCGAAGCGGATCGTCATGTTCTCCGTCAGACCGTAGCTGCCGTTCAGGTTGAACAGGTCGTACGACTTGTCGTTACCGACGGTCTGGGTCGGCTGCACCGCTTCACCACTATCCTCCACCGACGGCAGGTGCTGCCACTGGAGACCGAGACGGAACTTGTCGATGCTGTACCCGATATTGCCGAGCAGGCGGTACTCGAAGGCACCGGTCTGAAGGCCGAGGGCCGAAGTACCGAAGGTGCCTGTGTAATCGACCAGCGGGTTGTTCGCGAGTTCCTTCACACGATAGTGGAAGTAGTAATTGCCGACCAGGTTGGCCGTCAGCGTACCCGGGCCGATATCGACGGCGTAGTCGACCTGGAAGTCGATACCCGAGATATTGGCCACACCTTCGTTCGTGTAGCTGGCAGTGATACGGCCAAGGCCCAGACCCGGAGCCGGGTCGTAGGTGATGGTCGTACGCGGACCGGCGCAGGCATCGGACGTCGCCGCTGCGAATGCCTGGGCCGCGTTGCCGGCGGCTCCGGCAACCAGCGGGTTGTAGAACGGATCGAGGCAGCGCTGGACAGTTGCCGCAGGCGACACGCCGATGGCGTCCTTGATCTTGATGCTGAACCAGTCAACCGTGAAGCGCAGCCGCGACAGCGCTTCCGACGTGAACGGCGAGTTCACGACGATACCAGCCGTCCAGGTGTCCGCGACTTCCGGATGGAGGTTCGGATTACCTGAGATGGTCGGGAACGAGAAACCGCCGCCAGCACCCGGCTGAGCGCGAGCGGGGTTGTAGTACGCTGCGGCAGTGCCCGGACCACCCGTGTTGTCCATGACTGCCTGGCAGACGGCCTGAACGTCGGCTGCCTGGGCCGCGTTGTTGCCGGGAGCGTTTGGATTGGTCGACACGAAGTAGTTCGAGTTGTTCGAGCAGATATCGCCGATCGCGTTGAAGGCGAAGGTCTGCTGCGGGGTCAGGTAAAGTTCCGCGATGTTCGGAGCGCGTTCCGCACGGTTGTAGCCGCCACGCAACCGGAGCCAGTCATTGATCTCAACATCCGCAAGGAGCTTGTAGGTATAGCTGGCGCCTGTCGTGTTATAGTTCGAAATACGGCCACCGACTTCAAGGGTGAAGTCGTTGATGAAGCTGTCACGGAGAACCGGGATCAGCAACTCGCCGTAAAGTTCGCTAACGTTGATCTCGGCTCCGAAGTCGATGCTCGGATAAATGCCGATCGACTGGTCGAGGAACGAAGCGTTCTGCGTGGTGATCGTATCGTTGATAAACTCGTAGTTCACTTCACGATAGCTCGCACCGAGCGCCGCCTGGAGCGGGCCCGCAGGCATTTCGAACAGCGTACCGGTCGCGTTGGCTTCCCAGATGTTCTGCTGGATCTTCGACCGGTTCTTCAGTTCGGCCTTCAGTGCATCCTTACAGTCCTGGGAAATGTTGTCCCAGCCGGCAAAGATGTTGAAGCCGCTCTCGCAGGTCGCGACGTTGGCGCCGAAGCCGTACGGAATGCCGTTGACGACGTTCTGGCGGATCGAGGCCGTGTTCGAATTGTTGACGTAGTCGAGACCGAAGCCCGGTGCCTGGATCAGCGAACGCGCGCGGGTCAGCGAGTACGTACCCGTCTGGCGGGCGAAGGTAATCGATTCACCGAAGTTGGCGAAAGCTTCCCAGGTCCAGTCCGTATCGGGAATCGAGCCCTCGAGACCGGCGGTCAGGTTGTAGGTATCGACGTCCGTGAACACCGTGCGCGGCTCGGGGATACCGTAGTTGAGCTGCACCGGAGCATTCGGGTTCGGGCGGGCATTCAGGGCGTTCTGAATGACCTGTGGGAAGAACTGGCCGATGACCTGGTTGTTGGTGCAACCGCCGACTGCGCTGTTGGCGCAGGCGAAGTTCTGACCATAGAGCGTGGTGAAAGCCGGGTTGGTCGGGTTGTCGGACAGGACGCCCGGGGTCGGATCGACGTAACCGTTGAAGCCGTTGAGTAGCACCGAGCTCGGGTTGCCGTAGCCGTTGATGTTGATGTTACCGACCATGTTCGGCAGGGCGCTACCGGTGTAGACCCCCGTTCCGTAAGGCACGAACACGTCCCAGCCGCCCACGATCGCGCCGCCCTGGTTGCGGGTTGCGGTCGTAACGTGGCTGTACATCGCCTGGCCGAACACGCCGACCCAGTCGTTGATCTCGTAATTGCCGCGGGCAAACATGTTGTAACGCTTGAGCGGCAGGATCAGGTAGAAGTCGGTGTAGTTCGCAGCCGCACCACCGTCAGCCGTACGCTTGTAGCGCAGCGGTTCGTCGGTGAAGCCCTGGAAGTCGGCGAGGCCGCCCTGCTGGAAGCGGTTGAAGAAGCCCCAGGTGAACGGCTGGTTCGGATAGTTCGGCTGGTTGTAGATTGTCGCGCCGAACAGAGTGGTGATGTCGTTCGGTCCCGTCGAAATGAACGTCGGGTTCGCGTTCGGGAACGCCGCATCGATGACGGGAGACGTGACAAAGTTGTAACCGAGTTCACCTGACGACAAGGCAACGCCCGGGTACTCGATGAAGAACTGGTTACCGCCGATCTGCGGGTCGGCGTACAGGTCGCGATACCACTTGCGGCCGGTCTGCAGGTTCGATTCGCGCTTGTTCATCGACATCGCGAAGCTGACGTTGCCGCGGCCATCGTCGAAGTCGGCGCCCATGATACCGGACACCTGGAATTCGAAGCCGTCGCCATGCTGCGTCAGGCCCATGGAGCCGTCGAGTTCGAGGCCCTGCAGGTTCTTCTTGAGGATGAAGTTGGTAACGCCGGCGAGAGCGTCGGCACCGTAGGTCGCCGAGGCGCCGCCGGTGATGACCTCGACACGCTCGATGGCGGCCGACGGGATGGTGTTGATGTCGACCACGCCCGAAGCGTTGCCCGGAGTGGCGCGGCGGCCGTCGATCAGCACGAGGTTACGGTTGGTACCGAGACCACGCAGCGAGACCGTCGCAGCGCCCGGGGTGTTGGTCGCCGTCGGTTGGATGTCGCCACCGGCCGTCGGGGTCTGCGCCGGCACGAACTGCGGCAGCTTGTTGAGGTTCTGTTCGAGAGCGGCGGTCGAGGACTGGTCGAGCAGACCTTCGTCGACGGTGACGATCGGGCTGTTCGAATCGTAGTCCTTGCGCACGATGCGCGAACCGGTGACGACGATGCCAGTGCCTTCGCTGGCAACCGGGCAATCCCCGTCGACGGCAGGATCGCAATCGTCCTGCGCAAGCGCAGGCTGCGACATCGCAATGAGACCGGCACCGCCGGCCAGCAGCACGGCCTTGAACGCCGTGACGCGGTTGATCTGCAAACTCCTCACTTCGAGCTCCCTTCACACAGATTGCCAGCGGCCTCCCAGCCGCTGTCGGTTTCTTGCAATTTTGATATGATTTTTCGGGCGGCAGGACGCCGACCGTGCAACCGTTGGGGGAGGGGCGTGCAGGGAGGAACGCGCCGCAGCGCCGTCCCGATTGCGCATTTGTGCGCTTCCCCCATCAGATCTCCCTCCCGTACGGCCAGCCCCTGACTCGGGACAGGTCCGTCACATCCGTTATTATTCCGCCTTGTTGATAGTGTCTAGCCTCGGAGCATGCCTTCAGGCCCGGAAAATGCCGTCTGCGCGCAACTTTTTTCCATCCAGAACCGGCATCGACCGCATTAAGTTGCAGGATGAGATGAGGTCAGGAAAGGGGAAAATATAGCAATTATATATAGTTGAGGTACTCACGAGGTACTTGGGGTGAGCGAGTGTTGCCAACCTGCATCGCTTACCCTTTTTGTCGCCCTCACATTCCGTTGATAATGTCCGGGGCGGGGGAGAGCGGGCTCCCTGTTCAACGCAGCAAAAGGTGCTAGAGCGTTTCCGTCTGGGGAGGCGGGAGAAGTTGTCCAAATGACCAAATCGCGTCGTGCAGGAACGCGTAGTGGCGATGCCGCTGTCCGGGGCGGGCAGGGTGCGAACGCAGCTTGGCGCGAAATTCTGCGAAATCATGCCCTTGCGACGTGGAAATCCGATGGTGGACAATCCTCGAGCCAAGCCATCGATCGACTGCCCGAGCTTGGCCAGATGGCCGAAGAGGCCGTATCGCTGATCGAGACGTTCACTCTCGGTGCCCTGGCCCGGGCGCGGCGCCACGGCAATGCCGCGGTCCAACCCGGCGCTGAATTCTTCGACCAGCTGAGCCTGATCCTCAACAGTCTCGAACCAAGCGTACAAGGCCACGCATCCCCGGCCAGCGACGGTTCGCCGCTGATTTTCCAGAGCGAGCTTTGGCAAGTCCTGCACAAGATGCGCGAGAGCGCGGAACTGTCTTATGCCCGCGAGGTCGACCTCGTCGAACTCGACCGGCGCATCCTGTTCCTTCTGCGCACCAAGGGCTCGCTGGTGCCGGCCGACCTTTCATCAGCCGTCGGCGTCGACAAGGCGCAGGTCAGCCGATCGGTGAAGCGGTTGCTCGAACTGCGGATTGTGGAGCGCGAGCAGATCCGTTCGCCCGTCGTTCTGACGCGCAAGGGCGAGCAGTTGGCGGACCGCCTGCTGCGCCTCGCTGACCTGCGCAACCGCGAACTTATATTCGATGTCGGCGATGACGAGCTGGAACAGTTCTTTGCTACGATCGAGGTGCTGCTCAAGCGCTCTGCCGCGCTTTACGAGCAGGAGCGGGCGCGCGCAAACGCGCGCGACAGCGGTGAGGCAATCGATCTGACCCAGACCCAGCGCCGGGGCGACGAGGCAATCCTTGTCGATCGCGCTCGCATCATGTCTCCGTTGCTGACGCTCAGCGCTTATTTCAGCCGCAGCGGCGCCCTTGCGTTCAAGCGAAGCACGGGTCTTTCCAATTTCGAGGCATGGGTGCTCAACGAGATCGGCAGGGCCTCACCGATCGACTGGCCGACGCTGACCTCCGCCTTGCAGCGCGATCACAGCCAGGCCGGACGCACGGTCAAGGCTTTGATGGATCGCGGCCTGATCGCGCGCGACGGCCGCCCTGGGCGCCGCCACGGCAAGTTTTATCCCACCCCCGAAGGGCAGCGGCTATACAATCTAATCCAGGAAACCAGTGTCGAGCGCAGCAGCTTCCTGATGGCTCCGCTGGGCGAGGAGGAGCGTAACAGGTTCCTGGCGACGTTCGACAAGCTCAGGCGCAATGCCGTCGCGCAGTTGGAGCGTGAGCGGGCGCTCGAAGAACTCGACCGCGATTGATTGCCGGCTGGCGGGTGGGTCTTACTTGACCCGCTCGACCCGTACAGCCTGTTGCGAACCGACTACCATCAGGTAGCCGCCGAGCGCGCCCCGCTGGATTTCGATGGAATCGCCCTTGCGCGGCGGACGGAACGAGGTGCCGCCACTCTCGGTCATCAGCCACTGCGCGCCATCGTTGAGTTCAACGAGGTAGGTGTGCGGCTGGCGCTCGCGCACGCCGGAAACCGTCGGGGTGATCTGGCGCGCGCCGTAACGGTTAGGATCGAAGCGCACGTCGGAACGGGCGCGCAGGTCGTCCGAACCGAAGCCGCCGGCGGTGGCCTGCGGTTGCAGGACGGCCCCGCCGCCGCTGGGGGACGGCATCTGCCCCGGCACGGAGCTCGGGTTGCCGCCGGCCGCGCGAATGTTGTTGTCATAGCAGGCAAGGCGCGCCGTGGGGTCGTCGATCTTGGCGCACTCGCGCATGATGTTGAGGACGATATCGTTGCTCACCTGCGCAGTTACAGGTGTCGCGGCAACGGCCATAGCCGATCCCGCCAGCAGTAGTGTCGCGCGGAGCGCCAAAGTCATGCGAGTGAACTCCCTCTCGTTGTCGCGCTTCTGGCGGCTCGCCCATCTTCGCGCAAGAGGCTTGCGGCGCGCTGAACACGGGGAAGCGCGCTCAGCTGGCGGTTTCGATGTCTTCGACCTGCAGCTTGCCGCGACGCACCTGGTCGGCTTCCATCGACTTGAACAGCGCGGTGAAGTTGCCTTCGCCGAAGCCCTCGTCCTTCTTGCGCTGAATGAACTCGAAGAACACCGGGCCGATCATCGTCTGGCTGAAGATCTGCAGCAGCAGGCGCGGATCGCCGTCCTCGGTCGAACCGTCGAGCAGGATGCCGCGTGTCTGCAGTTCCGCCACCGGCTCGCCGTGGCCCGGTAGCCGGTCTTCGAGCATCTCGTAATAGGTCGCAGGCGGGGCAGGGGCGAACGGAGTGCCGCAGGCCTTGAGCCGGTCCCACACCTCGTAAAGGTTGTCGCAGCTCATGGCTATGTGCTGGATTCCTTCGCCGTTGAACTCGCGCAGGTACTCCTCGATCTGCCCGCCGCCCTTCTGGCCTTCCTCGTTCAGCGGGACGCGGATCTTGCCGTCGGGCGCGGTCATCGCCTTGCTGGTCAACCCAGTGTATTCGCCCTTGATGTCGAAGTAGCGGATCTCCTGGAAGTTGAAGATCCGCTCGTAGAACGCGGCCCAGTGCGCCATGCGCCCGCCGTAGACGTTGTGCGTCAGGTGATCGATGATCTTCAGTCCCGCGCCTTCGGGGTGCTTGTCGACGCCTTCCTCCCAAACGAAATCGATGTCGTAGATCGACAACGCGCCGTTGCCGTCCACCTCGTAGCGGTCGATTAGGTAGATCAGCGAATGGCCGATGCCGCGGATCGCCGGGATATTGAGTTCCATCGGGCCGGTGTTGACGTTGGCCGGCTCGGCTCCGCGCGCCAGGGCTTCGGCATAGGCTTTTCCGGCGTCACGGACTCGGAATCCCATGCCGCAAGCCGACGGACCGTGTTCGGCGGCGAAGAAAGCGGCCGGGCTCTTCGGCTCGTAATTGGCGATAAAGTTGATCGCCCCCTGCCGCCAGAGTTGGACGTCCTTGCTGCGGTGGCGCGCGACGAGGGTAAAGCCCATGCCCTTGAAGCATTCTTCCAGCACACCCTTCTCGGGCGCTGAAAATTCGAGGAATTCGAAGCCGTCGAGGCCGAGCGGATTGTCGAAGAGGTCGGTCATAGTTTCAAATGTAACAAGTTTGCCGGAAATCGACAAGTGGCGATATCCGGAGCCATGTTCAAAGCTGTGGACGGGTTTCACCGCAAATCGCTTGAATCGGGGGATTAACTGTGATTCTAGTGGTTCATGAATCGACCCCGCTGCATTTCCGTCATGCCGCGCGAAAAGCTGATCCAGTTCGGCGCGCTCGGCTGGCTGTTGCTGCTTGGGGGGATGGCGCTGGCCGGTCCGTACGGCGTGCTGGCATGGGGCGAGAACCTCTCGTTGCTCGAAAAGCGCCAGGAACAGATCAAGGAACTCAAGCAGGAACGGGTTCGTCTACAGAACCTCGTCACGCTGCTCGATCCGCACCACGTCGATCCAGACCTTTCGACCGAACTCCTGCGGCGCGATCTCAACGTCGCTCATCCCGACGAATATATCCTCGACCTGCCCGAGCGCTGAGGCGAGGTTTCCGCCGCAAATGATACCATTTGCAGGCGTTGCAACGCGCCCGTTTCTGCGCTTATAGGCCTGCCCACGATACGGTGCTTGGCACCACAAACGGACAGGACGAACCACCTTGGCTAAAGCCGCCAGCCCACGTTCCAGCAAGCCCGCCGCCAAGAAGCCGGTGGTCATCAAATCTCCAGCAAAAGCAGCCCCGGCAGACGACAATTTCGCCCTGCGCAGCCTGCAGGAGGAATTCGAGGCCAATCGCCGCTACAAGCCCACCAAGGAAGAGCTGCTCTCGCTCTACGAGACGATGCTGCTCATCCGCCGGTTCGAGGAAAAGGCCGGCCAGCTCTACGGCCTCGGCCTGATCGGTGGCTTCTGCCACCTCTACATCGGGCAGGAAGCTGTTGCGACGGGCCTGCAGTCGGCGCTGACCGAGGGCAAGGACAGCGTCATCACCGGTTACCGCGACCATGGTCACATGCTCGCCTACGGCATCGATCCGAACGTGATCATGGCCGAACTGACCGGGCGCGAGGCGGGCATTTCGCGCGGCAAGGGCGGTTCGATGCACATGTTCAGCACCGATCATGCGTTCTACGGCGGCCACGGCATCGTCGGCGCGCAGGTTTCGCTCGGCGGCGGCCTCGCATTCGCCCACAAGTACAACGACGACGGCGGCATCACGCTGGCCTATTTCGGCGACGGCGCGGCAAACCAGGGCCAGGTCTACGAGACCATGAACATGGCCAGCCTGTGGCAGCTGCCGATGGTCTTCGTGGTCGAGAACAACCAGTACGCCATGGGCACATCGGTCCAGCGGTCGAGCGCCGAGACGCATTTCTACCGCCGCGGCACGGCGTTCCGCATCCCGGGCATCGCGGTCAACGGGATGGACGTGCTCGAGGTTCGGCAGGCGGCCGAGGTCGCCTTCAAGCACGTGCGCGCCGGTGGCGGCCCGGTGCTGCTGGAGCTCAACACCTATCGCTATCGCGGTCACTCGATGTCGGACCCGGCCAAGTACCGGACCCGCGAGGAAGTGCAGGACCAGCGTGAACACAACGATCCGATCGAGCGCGCCAAGGCCGACCTTGCCAAGCTCAAGGTGACCGAGGAAGAATTGAAGGACATCGACAAGGCAATCCGCGCGCGGGTCAACGAAGCCGCCGAATTTGCCGAGAACTCGCCCGAGCCGGAGCCGTCAGAGCTCCACACCGACGTGCTGGTGGAGAACTACTGATGTCGATCGAGCTGAAGATGCCCGCGCTCTCCCCGACAATGGAGGAGGGGACCCTGGCCAAGTGGCTGGTCAAGGAAGGCGACACCGTCTCCGCCGGTGACGTGCTGGCCGAAATCGAGACCGACAAGGCGACGATGGAATTCGAATCCATCGACGAGGGCACAGTCGGCAAGATCCTCGTTCCTGAAGGAACCGAGGGCGTAAAGGTCGGCGAGGTCATCGCCGTACTGGCAGGCGAGGGCGAGGACGTGTCCGCGGCCGCTCCAGCAGCTGCTCCCGCACCCGCCGCTGCACCGGCACCGGCTCCCGCCCCCGCGGCAGAACGTCCGGCTCCAGCAGCGCGTGCCAAGGATCCGGAAATCCCGACCGGGACCAACATGATCACCGTCACCCTGCGCGAAGCGCTGCGCGACGCGATGGCCGAGGAAATGCGCCTCGACGACCGCGTCTTCGTGATGGGTGAGGAAGTGGCCGAGTACCAGGGCGCCTACAAGGTCACCCAGGGCCTGCTCGAGGAATTCGGCCCGCGCCGTGTCATCGACACGCCGATCACCGAATACGGCTTTGCCGGCATCGGCACCGGTGCGGCGATGGGCGGCCTTCGTCCGATCGTCGAGTTCATGACCTTCAACTTCGCGATGCAGGCGATCGACCACATCGTGAACTCGGCGGCCAAGACAAACTACATGTCGGGCGGCCAGATGCGCTGCCCGGTGGTGTTCCGCGGTCCCAACGGCGCGGCCAGCCGCGTCGCCGCGCAGCACAGCCAGAACTACGGCCCCTGGTACGCTAGCGTCCCTGGGCTGATCGTCATCGCGCCGTACGATGCGTCGGACGCGAAGGGACTGCTCAAAGCTGCCATCAGGTGTGAAGACCCGGTCGTATTCCTCGAAAATGAATTGCTTTATGGTCGTTCGTTCGAGCTCGCCCAGCTCGACGACCATGTCCTGCCGATCGGCAAGGCGCGGGTCATGCGCGAGGGTTCGGACGTGACCATCGTCAGCTATTCGATCGGCGTCGGTCTTGCGCTCGAAGCGGCCGAAGGTCTGGCCGACGAAGGAATCGACGCCGAAGTCATCGATTTGCGCACCCTGCGCCCACTCGACACGCAGACGATTCTCGAAAGCCTCGCCAAGACCAACCGGCTGGTGGTCGCAGAAGAGGGCTGGCCGACCTGTTCGATCGCCTCGGAAGTCATCGCCGTGTGCATGGAGCAGGGCTTCGACCACCTCGACGCGCCGGTCATGCGGGTGTGCAACGAGGACGTACCGCTACCCTATGCGGCGAATCTCGAGAAGCTGGCGCTGATCGATGCGGCGAAGATCGCCGAGGCTGTACGCAAGGTCTGCTACAAGGATTAGACTCGCGCGCGTTGGTATCTAAGGTCAAATTATTGTGGTTCGCCGAAGAATCGGTAACGCATATTTCCGACGAGATTTTCGCCCGTTCGCAACTATAAAACTCCAGCATTATGTTCCGTTAGCTCGTCAAGGACGAGAATCTGAGAACATTGCTGGTTTGAAGATGCTCAACTTCTCATTGAAGAACAAAGAGCGGGCGCGAATAATTCAATGTGATGTTATCGATTGAAGTTCCGCCGATGATGTCCGGCAAGGCGTATGTTATGTCCAAATCAAATTCGAGAGCGCCATTGACTCGACTTGGTGTCACGGGGCTGACGGAAATCGTCAAGAGGTTGGGATTGAGGTTGTAGGGCGTAGTAACGCCCATTGCTTCGATATTGGCGGCCAGCGTGCTGGAATTCATCGCGTTGTTCTTCTGATATTCGACCGTCGCGAACCGTGCAGCATCGCTCGCAAGTGATCGGATCGCGTTGTAATTCTGCATATAGACGCCGACAGAAATGACGCCGAACATCAAGGCAAAGAATACAGGGGCGAGCAATGCGAACTCGACCGCAGAGGCGGCGCGCTGGTCGCTTAGGATGCGATGGAGAATTGATTTCCTAGCCATCACGACACCTGGACCGTTCGTACAACGTTAAAGTTTACTGGCTGTCCGACACCGAAACGGGTCCAGACCGGTGTATAAGTGTCAGTAAGGGTCATTTCGACATAAGAGTATATCTGCTGTCCTGTACAGGTTGGCACTGTCGACGACAGCGTCGAACTTGTGCCGCAGCGATATTTATCGATAATTGTCAGCTGATTACTGTTCAGATTGAGGGAGGTTTCTATGATGGTTTCGAGTTCGCTCGATGTGATTCCAGACCCCCCTGCAGCGGCAAGAATAATTCCTCCGGCCTCACTCGCTGCGCTCTGCAGTTGTTGTTCGCGGGAAACAAGGTTGCTGACCTCGAATACTCCAAGTGACATAGTGGCCAGGAGCGGCGCGATGAGCGCCGTTTCGATCGCCATCGTGCCACGGTTGTCGTCGTCCAGGCGAAAGAGTCTACGCAGCGCGATCATGCCACCAGCCTTACGCCGCCGGCCGAGGAACCGGCCGAGTTGGTCTGCGTCGACGTGCAGGTCGTGGTGATCGAGGTGTTACCAGAAATTGAGAGGGTTGAAGCCCACAACTGGAAACACAGCGGAGCCGCGGAAGATCCGCCATTCACAGTCAAGTCGCCATTCGGCATATAGAATGTACCACGGACCGTAATGTTGGCGTTACCGTTGAAAGCGTGACTCACGGCGCTCGTCTGCGACCCCTTCTCTTCGTAAATCAGCATTCCGCCGTAGAGGTTCTTGTAGGGCTCGTTCGGCGTGCCGACAAAGTCAGCCGCTTCCATAGGAGTCAGGTTTACTGACCCAGCGTTACCGGAGCCGCCAAGCTTGAGCTGAGCTCCGTTCTTGAGGACGAACATCACGCCATTTCCTGTAATGTTCGATTTTTGGTCGGTCATGTCGAGCACGCCACCATTCACGACATAGATGCCAGGATTCATCACGATTTTGCAATTCATGTTCATGCCGCTGTAAACGCCCGGCGAAAGGTAGGTAGTCGTACTGGTGGCTGATCCGCCATTAGGGCAATTCACTGAGCGGTTCGTGTTATCGGTGGATGTTGGCGTTGGGAGATTTTCAAACGGGTTGCTCAAGCCAGTTGCGCCTTCAGTAACCTTGCTTTCAAGGTAGGTGGGCACATCGACCGTCCCGCACGCAACAATGCTATCGGTGGTTACCCCTTTCTTAGTGGGGTCATTTGGATCCACCGTGATTTTGATTGCGTCGTCTTCGCAGGAAAGGGCACCGAGACCACACGATGCGTTGACCGTCGCACTGCCACCTACGACGAATGTCTGGTCCACATTTTTCTTGAGCGCCATCAAGCAGGCTTGGTAGGTACCACCCTCGGCATACGTCGCCTGTGCTGTAGCAAAGACCGTCATAGCCTTACCAACGATAAAGCCGGTGAAGGGAAGTTCCTTAGTTGCGCGAGCAGAGACGATGACACTGTTGTTGGTTCCGCCGCCATAGCTTCCCAACTGGATCGTGGAATCGGAATCTGCGAACGTCTTGGTGATAGCCAGATTTGAATCGTATTCCTGCTCGGCGCGTGTGCTGTAGTCTTGCGAAGTCTTGTCATACGCGAGAGTCCACGCGCCCGCGAGGGCGCCCTGGTCAACCGCTTGCTGCAGTTCGCGCTTCCAAGCGTACATCTGCGCCATATCCATAGCGTAGCCCGCCGCGCCAATCAGGACGGGCATGCCGAGCGCTGTAAGCAATACGGCATTTCCGGATTTTTCACCGAGCAGCCGTTTGAAAATCTGGAGCTTCTTGCTAGCCATGTGCCCCCGCTACAAATAGGTTTCTCGGTCCCAGCAGCGCGCTTCTAAGCATTCATGTTCACCACTCCGTGAAAAGGTAGAGTTAACGGTGATTTCACTATGGCAGCCGGCAACTGCCGCCGGATTGATTGGAGACAGCTCTGATACGCGGGAAAAACTCTTTGGATCAGAGCTCTGTTGACGACTTACCGGAGCCGCAACGGCTCGCGCTGGCCCATGCGCGGACCGGTGCGCGGGGGCCGATTCTAGCGGTTCTCGCGCTCGATTTGCGGCTTGCCACATTCGTGCGCAATGCCCACGAACCGCTGCTCGCGCAGGTCCGCATTGCCTGGTGGCGGGACCGGCTTGGCGAGCCTCCCGGGAACTGGCCGCAGGGCGATCCGGTGCTTGACCAATTGCGTGGCTGGCGCTCGCCCGAAGCGCTGGTTTCCCTCGTCGATGGGTGGGAAGGACTTGTCGATGAAGCGCTTGATGCGGGTGTGATCGAGCGCTTTGCCGCAGGCCGAACAGCGGCCTTCGCAGCGCTCGCAGACGAACTGGGAGTGCGCGATGCGGCGGCGGCGCAGGCCGGCCGCAACTGGGCGCTTGCCGATCTCGCCGCCAACCTTTCGGATCCCGCCGAGCGCGAACGGGTGATTGCTATGGCATCGCGGGAGGACGCTGACTTGCCACGCCAGCCCGAACTGCGCCCGCTCGCCATCCTCGGCGCTCTGGGCCGCCGGTCCATAGTCCGGGGGGGACGGCCTCTGCTCGAAGGGCGCGGCGCGGCGCTGGTGGCAATGCGGGTTGGCATGTTCGGCCGTTAGGCTATTGTCGCGCCCGAGAAAGGGTCGCGAAATGAACAGGATGGTCATCGGCGCGCTGGGCGTGCTGGTGCTCTTTGCGATTGCCCTGGTCTAGTCGCAGGGTCGCGCGGAGGTCGAGCGCGGCGCACCGCCGCCGTCGCCTGAATCGCTTGCCACGCCGACCGGGCTGCCCAGCGCCGACATCGCCGGGCTCGAAGGTCCCGCGCCGCCCGAGGCGAGCGAACTGACCCGCGAGGAACAGCGCTTCTATCGCTACGACAGCAACCGCGACCACGTCATCACCCGCAACGAGATGATGGCGACCCGTACCGACGGCTTCCGCGCGCTAGACGTTGACGGGAACAACCTGCCGACCTTCGAGGAATGGGCCGTCACCACCTCGGATCGCTTTGCGGAGATGGACGGCAATGGCGACAGCAAGCTGACCCCGGCCGAGTTCGCCACGAGCGCGCCCAAGCCCAAGCCGCGCTCGGCGAATACCTGCGCGTGCACGTCGTGAGGTCCGCCTAGGCGGGTACGCGGTCCAGTGCCGCCAGCCAGGCGCCGAAGTCGGCCTTGGCGCGTCCGGTGTAGGCTTCCTTGCGCTGCTTCTTGCCGATGTCATGAAGCGGCGGGAACAGGCCGAAGTTGACGTTCATCGGCTGGTAGCTCTCCGCCTCGGCATCGCCGGTGATATGCGCCAGAAGCGCGCCCATCGCCGAGGTAGCGGGCGGGGCGGTCCACTCCGCGCCGGTCACCTCGTGCGCCGCCATCATGCCGGCGAGCAGGCCCACCGCCGCGCTTTCCACATAGCCTTCGCAGCCGGTGATCTGCCCGGCGAAGCGGATGTGCGGGGCCTCGCGCAGCCGCAGCTGCCGGTCGAGCAGGGTCGGCGAATTGAGGAAGGTGTTGCGATGCAGCCCGCCGAGCCGGGCGAACTCGGCGTTCTCCAGGCCCGGGATGGTGCGGAACAGGCGGACTTGCTCGGCGTGCTTCAGCTTGGTCTGGAAGCCGACCATGTTCCACAGAGTGCCGAGCTTGTTGTCCTGCCGCAGCTGCACCACGGCATAGGGCCAGCGGCCCTGCGGGAATTCGGGGGTCGTGTCGTGCGGGTTGTCGAGCCCCACCGGCTTCATCGGCCCGAAGCGCAAGGTATCGACCCCGCGCTCCGCCATGACCTCGATCGGCATGCAACCGTCGAAATAGGGGGTGTTCGCCTCCCATTCCTTGAAGCTGCCCTTTTCGCCGTCGAGCAGGCCCTGGTGGAAAGCGAGGTACTGCTCCCTGGTCATCGGGCAGTTGATGTAGTCCCTGCCGTCGCCGCCTGACGGATCGACCTTGTTCCACCGCGACTGCATCCAGCAAACCTCCATGTCGATGCTGTCGAAATGGACGATCGGAGCGATGGCGTCGAAGAAGGCGAGGCGGTCCTGCCCGGTGGCGGCGACGATGCTTTCCGCCAGCGCCGCCGCTGTCAGCGGGCCGGTGGCGACGATGGTCGGTCCGGAAGCGGGCAGGGCATCGATCCTCTCGCGCACCACCTCGACGTTCGGGTGCTGGTCGAGCGCCTTCTCGACCTCGGCCGAAAACGCCTCGCGATCGACAGCCATGGCCGATCCGGCAGGCACTCGCGCGATCTCTCCGGCCCGCATGATCAGCGAATCGAGCTGCCGCATCTCATGGTGCAGCAAGCCGACGGCGTTCTTTTCGTCGTCATCGGAACGGAACGAGTTGGAGCAGACCAGTTCGGCCAGCCCGCTGCCCTGGTGCGCCGGTGTCATGTCGCCGCCCCCGCGCATTTCCGAAAGGCGCACGCGCACGCCGCGCCGGGCGAGTTGCCAGGCCGCTTCGCTGCCGGCTAGGCCACCGCCGATGATGTGGACATCGTAAGACATTGCTAAGGCGCCTAGTGCTTGTAGGCGTCCTGCATCAAGCCCAAGCAAACCCGGAGGGTGGATTCGTGTCGAACATGGCGCTGAGCGAGAAACGGCCGATCCTGCTGGCCAGCATGGCCGCCGCGCTGGCGTTCTTCGTCCTGCGCCAATCGCCGCTGCCCGAGCTGTTCCTCGTCCCGCTCAAGGGCGCTGCCTGCGGCCTGCTGGCGCTCTACGCCTTCATGCGCCACCGCGGGCGCGACGCCTACCACCTCGGAGCGATCATGATCGTCGCCGCGTTCGGCGATATCGCGATGGAGGTCGACCGGGTCGCCGGGGCGCTGCTCTTCGCCGGGTACCAGCTTGGCGCCATCGCGCTCTACCTCAGGCACCCGCGCGAACATACCGCCACGACGCAGAAGATCGCCGCGGCGGCAATGCTCCTGCTCACCCCGGCGATCTGCTGGCTGTTTCCGTTCGACCGCAGCGAGGCCCTGCCGGCCGCGCTGTACGGCCTCACGGTGGGCGGCATGGCCGCCTGCGCCTGGCTCAGCGCGTTTTCACGCTACCGGGTCGGTGTCGGCGCGGTGATGTTCCTCGCTTCGGACTTGTTGATCATCGCCGGGATGGGGCCGCTGATGGGTCAGCAGTGGCAGACGTGGCTGATCTGGCCGCTCTACTATCTTGGCCAGTTCCTGATCTGCATCGGCGTCCTCGACCGGCTGCAGCGGCGGCTCTAGGCCGCTTCCAGCCGGGCTGCGTAGGCTTTCATCGCGGCCGACAGCCATTCGGCGAAACCTTCCCGCTCCCTTTCGAATGTCGCGCGAAAGTCCGCGTTTTCGAGATAGAGGACGGATAGTCCGACATAGGCTTGGGGTGAGCACTCCCTGTTCCACATTGCCGCAATCCACGCGTGATGACGTTGGAGCAGGGGATCAATTGCGGGGTCTTCTGCTTCCGTCCCGGCCTTGAAGGCGTCTGCCAGGGCATGCGAAGCCGCCTTGCCCTCGGCCAGGCGGGCAGCAAGGACGTCCTTGTCGAGCGATGCGAGTCCGGCCTTGCTGGCCTCGATCCGCTTTCGCGTATCGCCGCCGAAGCGGTCTACCAGCCAGTTCTCGTATTCCGCCTGCTTGGCTTCGTCGAAGCCCGTGAACATGTCCTTGTCGGTCATCGTCTCTTCTCCCTTGATGTCCGCGATGGTGCGGTCAATCGTGCGGAGGAGTTGGCGGGAGCGCTTCACTCGGTCGGCGAGCATCGTGCGATGCTCGGCGAGGATGGCCAGTCGGTCGCGGCCGTCGGTCTCGATCAGGCGAGGGATATCCGCAAGCGGGACACCCAGTTCGCGGTAGAACAGGATGTCCTGCAGGCGGAGGAGTTCCTCGCGGCCGTAGTAGCGATAGCGGTTCTCGCCAACGAAGGACGGCTTGAGCAGGCCGATCTCGTCATAGTGATGCAGCGTGCGCACCGACACGCCGGACAGGCGCGCAAGCTGCTTGACGGTGTAATTGGCCATTTCTTCGTCGTCCTTCCTTCGCAAGGACGACTCAATAGTCTCTCACGCCGCGTGAGGGTCAAGCGCGGTTTTCAGGCCCAGCCGAGCTGCGCCAGCGAATAGCCGTCGTTCCATATCTTGGTCATGCGGGCGATCTTTCCGCCTTCGAAGTGCATGACGTAGCAATAATCGGCGACGAGCGACTTGCCCGTCGGTGGGACGGGGCCGCCTTCGCCCGAATGGGTCGCATGGAACACTGCCGCACCGCAGACCGTTCCGCGATCCTCGTCGGCCGCGAAGCAGGTGAGTTCGTAGCGCGCATCGGGCATCGGGCCGAGCAGGCCCTTCATCCATTCGGCATAGCCTTCTAGCGTCGTCACGTCGGCAAGCGCGCCGGTCTGTGCGGCGAAACCGGCGCCTTCGTGGCACCATTGCTTGCACACGTCCCAACCCTTGCCGGTTTCGCAAGCGTCGAAGAATTCGAAAGCGGTTTCCTTGATTCCCATCTGATCCCCCCTTGATCGATAGAAGGGGAGGTTAACCGGCGAATCGGGAATTGCGAACCCTTTTCAGCGAGCTAGCTATCGGGCTGGTCTCCGTCGATGTCTTCATCCCGGGCCGCCGGAGTCTCGGGTTGGGTTGTCGCACCGCTCTCTCCCGCGAGGATTTCCTCGACCACCATTTCCTCCGCCTCGTTCTCGGGAGCTTCCTCCTCGTCGATGCGGACGGCGCTGACGACATGCTCGTCCTTGCCGACATCGAACAGGCGCACGCCGGCCGAGCCGCGGCCGATGACGCGCAGCGAGGCGAGCGAGATGCGGATCAGCTTGGCCTTGTCGGTCACCAGCATGAGCTGGTGGTCCTTGGTCGCGGTGAAGCTGGCGACGACCGGTCCGTTGCGGGCGATGTTATCGATGTTGGTCACGCCCTGGCCGCCGCGGCCGGTCTGGCGATACTCGTACGCCGAGCTCATCTTGCCGTAGCCGTTGGCGCAAACAGTGAGGATGAATTCCTCTGCCTCGGCCATGGCAGCGTGCTGGTCGGACAGCGGCGGCGCATCCTCGTCGGCCTTCCACGGGGCGACGCGCAGGTAGGCGTCGCGCTCGTCGGGCGATGCGGACCCTCCGGCGAGCACGCCAAGTGAAACGACCTCGTCGTCGCCCTTCAGCTTCATGCCGCGCACACCGGTGCTGGTGCGGCTCTGGAACTCGCGCACATCCTCGCCGTCGAAGCGGATCGCCTTGCCCTGGCGGCTGGCGAGCAGGACGTCGTCGCCGCTCTCGAGCAGGCGCACGCCGATCAGCCGGTCCTCGCTGCCCTCCTCGAAGCGCATGGCGAACTTGCCGTTGCTGGGGACGTTGGTGAACAGGTCCATGGAGTTGCGGCGGACGTTGCCCTTTGCCGTGGCGAAGACCACGTGGAGCGTGCCCCAGGTGGCCTCGTCCTCCGGCAGCGGCAGGACGGTAGCGATGGTCTCGCCGTCATCGAGAGGGAGCAGGTTGACGATCGGCCGCCCGCGTGTCTGCGGGCCGCCTTCGGGCAACTTCCACACCTTGAGGCGGTAGACCTTCCCGGCGGTCGAGAAGAACAGCACGGGATTGTGCGTCGAGGTGACGAACATCTCCATTACCGCGTCTTCTTCCTTGGTCGCCATGCCGGCGCGGCCCTTGCCGCCGCGATGCTGGGCGCGGAAGGTCGAGAGCGGGGTGCGCTTGATGTAACCATCGAGCGTGACGGTCACGACCATCTCGTCGCGCTCGATCAGGTCCTCGTCGTCGAGACCGTCCCATGCCGGCGCGATTTCACTGAGGCGCGGGGTGGCGTAGGCATCCTTGATCTCGGCCAGCTCCTGCCGCATCACCTCGTAGAGGCGGCGGCGGTCGGCGAGGATCGCGAGATATTCCGCGATCGCAACGGCAAGCTCCTTGAGCTCGTCGCCGATCTCGTCGCGGCCGAGCGCGGTCAGGCGATGCAGCCTGAGATCGAGGATGGCCTTCACCTGCCGCTCGGACAGGCGATAGGTACCACCGGTTTCGCTTGAATCGGGCTCGATCGCCTCGACCAGCCGGATGTATTGGGCGATGTCGCCGATCGGCCATTCCTTGGCCAGCAGCCGGGCGCGCGCCTCTGCCGGGTTCGGTGCGCCGCGGATTATCGCCACGACCTCGTCGAGGTTCGAGACGGCCACGACCAGGCCAAGCAAGACGTGCGCCCGGTCGCGCGCCTTGTTCAGTTCGTACTTCGTGCGGCGGGTGATGACCTGCTCGCGGAAGGCGATGAACGACTGGATGAAGTCGCGCAGGTTGAGAGTTTCGGGCCGGCCGCCGCGGATGGCCAGCATGTTGGCCGGGAAGTTCGACTGGGCCGGCGAATGCCGCCACAGCTGGTTGAGTACGACCTCGGCCGTCGCGTCGCGCTTGAGGTCGATGACCACGCGCACGCCCTGGCGGTTGGATTCGTCGCGGATGTCGGAAATGCCTTCGATCCGCTTTTCCTTCGCCGCCTCGGCGATCTTCTCGACGAGGTTGGCCTTGCCGACCTGGTAGGGGATCGAGGTGAAGACGATCGACTGGCGATCGTTGCGGCCGGTCTCGATCACGTGGCGCGCGCGCATGATGATCGATCCGCGCCCGGTGGTGTAGGCGGACCGCGCCCCGGCGCTGCCGAGGATCAGCGGCGCGGTCGGGAAATCGGGGCCGGGGATGTACTCGATCAGCTCTTCCGAGCTGATCGCCGGGTTGTCCATGTAGGCAAAGCAGCCGTCGATCACTTCGCCGAGGTTGTGCGGCGGGATGTTGGTCGCCATGCCGACCGCGATGCCGCCGGCGCCGTTGACCAGCAGGTTGGGGAAGCGCGCCGGGAGGACCGAGGGTTCCTGGCGGCTGCCGTCGTAGTTGTCGACGAAATCGACGGTGTCCTTGTCGATATCGTCGAGCAGCGCGTTGGCAACCCTGGCCAATCGCGCTTCGGTGTAACGCTCGGCGGCCGGGGGATCGGGGTCCATCGAGCCGAAGTTGCCCTGGCCGTCGATGAGCGGCACGCGCATCGACCACGGCTGCACCATGCGGGCGAGCGCGTCGTAGATCGCCTGGTTGCCGTGGGGGTGGTAGTTGCCCATCGTGTCGCCGGTGATCTTGGCGCTCTTGCGATAAGGCCGGCCCGCGACGAAGCCGCCTTCGTGGCACGCCCAGAGGATTCGCCGGTGCACCGGCTTGAGGCCGTCGCGCACATCGGGCAGCGCGCGGCTGACGATCACGCTCATCGCGTAATCGAGGTAACTCGTCTTCATTTCATCGACGATGTCGATGCGATCGTACCCGCCGCCTTCGATCGGGGGATCGATAATGTCAGTGTCGTCGCTCACCTGCGAAAAATGCCTGTTCTGTTGTCGGATTTGGCTCGGCGCGGACCCTACGGGAAGGGGCAGGTCTTAGCCAGCTTAGGGTCCCTCAGATGGGCATCGAACGACGCTTTTTCCACACTTGCCGCTCAATTCCCACGGACCGCCGGATTGCGCCGCAAAAACGGCCCATTCAATCGCTATTCACCCCGGGAAAACGATAACCGGTTTGCAAAACGCCGCGTCCCCCGGCAGAGGCAGGCGCGCGTATAGTTATGGCCGCAAGGCAACAGTTTCCGACAGGAGAGAATACCGATGCTTCGCAAGTCCACTCATGCCCCCAGCCGACGGTTCGGCTCGCCGCTGGCGCTGGCGCTCGCGCTCGCCGCGGGCGGCGTGCTCGGCAGCGCTGCAATGACGGCGCCGGCCTTCGCCAAGGAGAAGGTGGCCAAGGAGAACCAGAACTCCAAGGCCTTCGCCGATGCCTACGAACCCTATGCCGCTATCGTCAACGCGGAAGCGGGCGATTTCGCTGCCGCCAAGGCGATGGTCCCATCGGTCACCGCGACGATCGAGAACGACCAGGACCGTTACGTGATGGGCCAGTCGCTCATTTCGCTGGGTGGCAAGTTGCAGGACACGGGCGTTCAGAAGCAGGGCCTGGAACTGTCCCTCGCCAGCGGCAAGACGCCGCCCGAGCAGGTGGGCGTCTTCAACTACTACCTCGCCCGCTTCGCCGCCGGCGAAAAGAACTGGCCCGCGGCGCGCCAGTATTACCAGGCCTCCGCCGATGCCGGTTACACCGAAGGCCTGCCCGACGTCCTGATTGCCGACACCTACTTCAACAACAACGAGACGGCGCAGGGGCTGACCTATCTTTCCGGCCTGCTCGACAAGCGCGCCGCCGCCGGACTGCCGGTCGACGACCAGTGGATCATGCGCGGGCTGAAGGTCGCGCTCGACGCCAAGCAGACCGATGCGGTTCTCGAATATTCCAAGCGTCTGGTCTCCAACAACGGTACAGAGAAGAACTGGCAGATTGCGTTGCAGACGGTCCAACGGGTCGGCGGTCTCGACACGCAGGCGTCGCTCGACCTGCTGCGCCTGATGCGCGCAACCAGCTCGATGAAGGAATCCTACGAGTACAAGGAATACGTCAGGACGGCGGCAGAAAGCGGCCTGCCGGCGGAAGTCGTGTCGGTTCTCCATGAAGGACAGCAGGCGGGCGTGTTCCAGGCCAACGAACCGTTCTACACGGACAACCTGGCCGACGCCGAGCCGCGCGCCGCCGGGGACCGCAAGGACGTTCCCGCGTCCGTAGACGAGGCCCGCTCGTCGGCGACCGGCAAGATCGCCCTCGGCAACGCCAACGCGTTCCTGTCGTTCGGCGATTACGCTCAGGCCGAAGACATGTTCAAGACTGCGCTCGACAAGGGCGTCAACGACCGCCAGCAGGCCTTGCTGCGCCTCGGCATGTCACAGGTCATGCAGGGCAAGTACGACGAAGGCACTGCCACGCTCGGCCAGGTGGCCGGCGGCAACCAGGCCGTCGCGCAGATGTGGATCGCCTATGCCGGGTCCAAGAAGTCGACCGGCGCCTGATTCAGGCGTTCGGTGAATTGTTTACGGCGCGGGGACTTCGGTTCCCGCGCCGTTTTCGTGTCAGACGTTGAACTTGAACAGCATCACGTCGCCGTCCTGGACGAGGTATTCCTTGCCCTCCTGGCGCAATTTGCCGGCCTCGCGTGCGGCGGTTTCACCGCCCAGCGAGACGTAGTCGTCGAAGGCGATGGTCTCGGCGCGGATGAAGCCGCGTTCGAAGTCGGTGTGGATCTCGCCCGCCGCCTGCGGCGCCTTGGCGCCCGAGGGGAAGGTCCAGGCGCGCGCTTCCTTTGGGCCGGCGGTGAAGAAGGTCTTGAGGCCGAGCAGCTTGTAGCCCGCCTTGATGACCCGGCTCAGGCCGCTCTCGGTCAGGCCGAGCGATTCGAGGTATTCGGCCCGCTCTTCCATCGGCATGGCGACCAGTTCGCTCTCGATCGCGGCGGAAACGACGACCGCTTCGGCACCTTCCGCCCTGGCTTTCTCGAACACCTTCGCGGATAGCTCGTTGCCATTCGCCGCGTCTTCCTCGGCGACGTTGCAGACGTAGAGCACCGGCTTGGCGGTGAGCAACTGGGCCTGCTGGAATACCCGCTCTTCCTCGATGTCCTTCGGCTCGGTCAGCCGCGCCGGCTTGCCCTCGCGCAGCAGCTCGAGCGCCTGGCCGAGCACGCTGACCATCAGCTTGGCTTCCTTGTCGTTGCCCGAAGTGGCGCGCTTCTGCGCCGCCGGGACACGCTTTTCGAGGCTCTCGAGGTCGGACAGCATCAGCTCGGTTTCGACCACTTCGGCGTCGGCGATCGGGTCGACCTTGTTGGCGACGTGCTGGATGTCGTCGTCCTCGAAGCAGCGAAGCACGTGGACGATCGCATCGACCTCGCGGATGTTGCCGAGGAACTGGTTGCCGAGCCCTTCGCCCTTGCTCGCGCCCTTCACCAGTCCGGCGATGTCGACGAAGGCGAGTTGCGTCGGTACGATCTTGGCGCTCTTGGCGATGGCGGCGATCTTGTCGAGCCGCTCGTCGGGCACCGAGACCTGGCCGACGTTCGGCTCGATCGTGCAGAACGGATAGTTCGCCGCCTGCGCCGCCTGCGTCTCGGTCAGTGCATTGAACAGCGTGGACTTGCCGACATTGGGCAGGCCGACGATTCCGCAACGGAAACCCATGAATGACTCCGGATGTGAGGTGTGGCGCGGCCCTTAGCGGGCGAAGGCGCCAATTGCCAGCGATCAGGCAGGTAGAATCCTCGCCAGCCACTCCTTCGCTTCGCGTGGGCTTTTCAGTCGCACGACCTTGTCGGCAAAGGGAGCGATCCGTTCCTCGATCCTGGGACGGGAGTGCGCGTTCCAGCGCATGACGTACCACAGGAACAAGGGATCGAGCCGCTCGGGGCAACCCTCGGTCATTTCGGGCCGGGTGCGGCCAAGGTACTGCCGGAAGCGCTTGAGAATGCGCGCCAGGCAAAGCCGGATCGGAAAGTCGAGGTAGACCACGGTGTCGGCATAGGGCAGCCGGTCGACCATCGTGCTGCCGTAGTTGCCTTCGATGAGCCAGCGATCCTGCCTGACGATAGGGCGGAGGATTTCGCGCAGTTCATCGTTGCCGCGATCGACCCATCCGGGCTTCCACGCCAGCTTGTCCATGTGGAACAGCGGCAGCCTGGTCCGCTCGGCCAGCGCAAATGCGAGAGTCGACTTGCCGGCGCCGCAGGGGCCGATGATCATCACGCGTTCCATGCCGCCTCATTGCCACTGGTGGGGCGCCACGTCGCTCACCTGGTTGGCTGCGCCCCGTGGCAGGCTGCTGTTACCAACCTAAGCGTCCCTTTTTGCGATGCACCGGGCGAAGACGCGCACCGGCTGCGCTTCCCAGCCGAGTTTCTCGTAGACCGCTGCATCGGGATTGCCGTCGCGCACCATCAGCTCGACCTTCGGGCAGCCGAGCGCCGCGAGCCATACCTCGCAAGCCGTGAGCAACTGCCGGGCAAGACCCTGCTGCCGGTGCTCAGGTGCGACGGCCAGATAGTACACCCAGCCACGGTGCCCGTCGTACCCGGTCATCGCGCTGGCGACGATCAGGCCGTCCACTTCGACCACGAACACGGTGCTGCCGTCGAATCCGAGCGCACGGGTGAAGTCGGCGACGGGGTCGTTCCACGGCCGCGTCAGTCCGCACACTTCCCACAACGCGGTCACTGCCGACTGGTCGGCAGCAGTAGCTTCCCGGATCATCGGATCGGACTCAGGCAGCCTGCGGGCACTTGTCGAGCATGACCGAGGGTAGCTTGCGCCCGCTCGTCCCGGTCAGGTCGAAGCGGATCTCGATGCCCTTTGCGGTCACCATCTTGTACGTCGCATCGCGGCAGGCAAATCGCCGCACGGAATCGGCCGTCACCTTGTCGGCATCGGGGCTTTCGATTTCGAGCATGTTGACCACATTGAGGATCAGCAGGTTCCCGTCCGATGATGCAGTGGTGATGATCGCGCCGGCGCCGAGGTCGTCGGGCAGCATCGCGTTGATTGCCGTCGCCGAGGATTCCGCCGATTCCCCCGGCACGTTCGGGCCGCAAGCGGCAAGCGCCAACGGTGCGAGAAGGATCATCCTGGTTATCGCCACGTGCAGTCTCCCCTGAATTGCCCCATCGAAATACCCGGCGGAGCTAGGCCTGCTGCCGCAGCGCCACGTCGCTCATGAAACGCACGTCACCGCCTTTGGCAAGTCCTTCCACCTCGGAACTTGCCGCTGCATGTGGTAGATTTGACTGGCATCAAGGTCGTGCGCTGGCCGGCAATTATGATGACTTCGGACAAGTGCCGATTTCCGTCGTGGAGGTGCACATGAGCATCTACAAAACCGCCATCCTTTTCATTCCTTCGCTTCTGCTCGGCATGATCGCCTGTTCGCAGCCGACGCACTCGCAGCAGCCTGACGAGGTCGCCCAGGCGGGGCAAGGGCACATGAGATGGGGCCGCTGGGGAGAGGGCCACATGTGGCAGATGGGCCCCGGATGGAGCGGGTCGGGCCCGATGCCGCGCCACCACGTGGCCATGATGTGGGGAATTCCGCAACCCTATGCCTCGATGACCAATCCCTTGCCGCTTACGCAGGAGACGGTGGATCGCGGAGCATCGATCTATGCCGCGAACTGCCAGTCCTGCCACGGCGAGAAGGGCTATGGTGATGGCGAAGCCGGCCGCGGACTCTCGCCGCCTCCGGGGAACCTTGCCTGGCTGTCCGACATGCCGATGGCCCGGTGGGATCCGTTCATCTACTGGACCGTAGCCGAAGGCGGCGCCCAGTTCGGGACCGCGATGCCTGCGTTCAAGGACAGCCTTTCGGCCGACGAAATCTGGGCCGTCAGCGCTTACATCCAGGCGCACCTTCCAGCGCCGCGCGGGGATGGGAAACAGTAGCCGCGCCGCTCACGACTGCTGCCGAAGCGCCACGTCGCTCATGAACCGCGCGTCGTCGCCCTTGGCCAGCCATGCTGCCTCCGAACTCACCGCGGCGAGCATGTCGGTGAGGTCGTCCATCTCGGCCTTGGCGTAGTTGCCCAGGACGTAGCCGTGGACCCGGTCCTTGTGGCCGGGATGCCCAATGCCGAGGCGGACGCGGCGGAAGTCGGGGCCAAGGTGCTGGTCGATCGAGCGCAACCCGTTGTGGCCCGCCAGCCCGCCGCCGGTGCGGACCTTGACCTTGAACGGGGCGAGGTCGAGCTCGTCGTGGAACACCGTCAGCGCTTCGATGCCGAGCTTGTAGAAGCGCAGCGCCTCGCCGACCGAGCGGCCGCTCTCGTTCATGTAGGTCGCCGGCTTGAGCAGGAGGATCTTCTCGCCGCCGATGCGGCCTTCCTGCAGCCAGCCCTGGAACTTCTTCTGCACCGGTCCGAAGCCGTGCATGTCGGCGATGACGTCGAGCGCCATGAAGCCGACGTTGTGCCGCTGCATCGCGTGCTGCGGACCGGGATTTCCAAGGCCTGCCCAGAGTAGCATGCGCGCTGCTTAGCCGTCGCTGGTATCGGCACAACCCCCGTTCGTATCGAGCGGAGGACGAAGTCCGTAGTCGAGATGCGCGAGTGCGGTGCTGGCGTGTCTCGACTTCGCTCGACACGAACGGGGAAGGAATAGTCCCGGAAAGGAAAACGCCGGCCCTCTTGCGAGAGCCGGCGCTTCGTTTGTCCGGTAGTGAAAGCGGGAGGATTACTCCTCGGTCGCTTCCTCTTCGCCAGCCTCTTCGGCGGTTTCGGCTTCGGCTGCGGGAGCCTCGGCGGCCTCACCGGCTTCGGCAGCTTCGCCTTCGGCGCGCTTGAGCGCCGACGGGGCGACGAGCGTGGCGATGGTGAAGTCGCGGTCGGTGATGGCGCTCTCCGCGCCAGCGGGCAGCGTCACGTTCGAGATGTGGATCGAATCGCCGACCTCAAGGCCGGTGACGTCGAGCGAGATCTCGTCGGGGATCTTGTCGGATTCGCAGACCAGTTCGAGCTCGTGACGAACGACGTTGAGCACGCCGCCCTTCTTGAGGCCGGGGCTGGCTTCCTCGTTGACGAACACCACAGGCACGGCGACCTGGATCTTGGCGTCCTTCGAAAGGCGCAGGAAATCGACGTGAACCGGGCGGTCGGTGACCGGGTGCAGCGAAACGTCCTTGGGCAGGGTGCGCACCGACTTGCCGCCGATGTCGATCATCACGATCGAGTTCATGAAGTGGCCGGTGCCAAGCTGGCGGACCAATTCCTTCGCCTCGACGTGAATCGGGGTGGGTTCTTCCTTGCCGCCATAGATCACGGCGGGGACACGGCCATTTCGGCGCAGTTCACGGGAGGCTCCCTTGCCAGCCCGTTCGCGCGCTTCGGCCGGCAGGGTCAGAGCATCGCTCATCGCATTTACCTTTCGAATTGCATTGGGTTTGCCGCCACGCCTCCAGGGATGACCATGACGGAAGGCGCGCCCCTAGTGGAAAGGGCGCGGCGTTGCAAGGATTATGGGCAAGGCTAGCGGGCCCGGGGCCGATCCTACTGGATACGCGTGACCTTGTAGCCCGCCGCTTCGAGCAGCGACGGCACCGAATCCTCGCCGAACAGGTGCGCGGTGCCGACCGCGACGAAGGGCTTCTTGCCGTCGGCGATCATCGACGCGATGGTCGGCGTCCAGCGCTTGTTGCGATAGACCTGCAGGGCGAGGCGCAATTCCGGATCGCCGAGGATGGCCGCGCTGTCGCGCTCGAGGCCAGCAAGATCGCCGGTGAGCCATTCCTCGATGCGCTTGTCCTGGCCGGTGACGTCTTGCGACAGGGCGATCAGCAGGTCCGCCTGTTCGGCAGGCGGAAGGGTATCGAACGCGCCGAATTGCAGTTCGTAGGTCTCGAGCCCGACGACACTCGGGGCGGCGGCGATCAGCTGCTTGTCGACGCTCTGTTCCTCACGCGTGGGCCGCGCCCGGTTGGAGATGACCAGTGCTGCCCCCCAGGTTTCCATGTCGGAAAAATCATCGTCGTCGACATTGGCCCGGTCGAGGAACCGCGCGAGGGCGGGCCGGTCCTTTGGTTCGACACGCTCGGACAGGACCGGTAGCCCTTCGGATCGTGACAGCCGTGCAAAGACCCCCGCCGCGCGCGCCGTGTCGTCGAGGTCGGCGACTTCGACCAGCAGTGTGCCCGACGCGCCGAGCGCCTTGTCGAGCGCGGGAGTGCGCCACCGGGCGTCGGCGGGCAGCGTATGGATCGTTCCGAACAGCCAACCCTGCTGACCCTCGGGACCTGTCACTTCCCACAAGGCGGGCTTGGGATCGGGCCAGTCGCGCGCCGGTTCGCCGCAGCCGGCCAGCAGCGCCGCCCCGGCCAGCGCCAGAAGTAGCCGGCGGATCATTTCCTGACTCGGGTGACTTTGACACCACGCTTCTGCAATACGTCCTGCACGCTGCCCTTGCCGGCAAGGTGCCCGGCGCCGACGGCGACGAAGACCGTGCCGGGCTGCTCCATGCGCTGCTTGATCCAGTCCGCCCAGCGTGCGTTCCGCTGGGTCAGCAGGCGGCTGTAGAGGACCGGATCGTCGAGCTCTTCGTTCATCACCGCGGCAAGGCCCTTGGCATCGCCCTGCAGCCACTTGCCGACCATGACGTTGAGCTCATCGGCCGCCTGGCCGACCGACCCGACGGTCTCGGCGAGGAAAGTGAGTTGCGCGTCCATCGGCAGCCCGTCGAAGATGTCGATCTGGTCGTTGACATTCTCCAGCGCCGCGAGCTGCTTGCCCTCGGCCTTGCCCGCCAGTTCGGTGTCCGCACCGCTTTGCGGGTCGAACCCCTTCTGCATGACCGGCAGCAGTGACAGCGTCATCGCCGCGTACCACGGCTCGAACTTGTCCATAGCATCGACCGGAAGCCCGAGCGAGACCAGCGTCTCTTCGTACTTGGCGCGATTTTCCACCGTCATCAGGTCGCGCAGGTTCTCGCCGGCCGGCAGGGCGGCGCGCTCGACGATCGCCGTTGCGTCGCCGACCGGATCGCCGAGCTTGATCTCGGTCACCAGCTCGTCGGACGATTCATAAGCCTGTTCGATCGGTCCGCCGTACCACGCGGTTTCCTTGCTCAGCGCGTGGACCGTGCCGAACAGGTAGATGGTCGTGTCCTTGTCGGCGACTTTCCACATCGCCGGCGCGACATATTGCGGATCGGGCGCATAGAGGTTCGTCGCGCAGCCGGGCAGCACGAGCGCGAGCCCGGAGGCGAAGACTGTCGCGGCAAGCTTGCGAAGCGAAAACATCGGTGCGGAGTGCGGTCCCTGTGGCTTTCATCCTATCTAAGGCACCGGTCGCCGCTAGGGTAGGGGGAGAGGTGTATCAATTCTGTCGCAATTACTCCTCGTCGGCGAAGAAAATGTCTTCCGCATGCGTTTCGAACAGTCGGGCGATGCGGAAGGCGAGCGCCAGCGAGGGATCGTGCTTGCCCGTCTCGATGGCGTTGACCGCCTGGCGAGAAACCCTGATCCGTTCGGCAAGGTCGGCCTGCGACCAGTCGCGTTCGGCGCGCAGGACCTTGAGGCGGTTCTTCACGCCCGCGTGCCCTTCCAGCGGGTGAGGAGGTAGGCGAGGCTCCAGCTGCCCATCGCGATCATCATGCTGATCGGAGTGGAGATGGCGCCGATCGAATGCGAGAAGAGGACTTCCCAGAGAGTCGAGGCAAGGATGTAGCCCATGAAGCCCTGGAACGCCGACTTCGTCAGCGTCGAAAACACGAAGTCGTCGGCGCACTTCTGGTCGACGCGGGTGGTGACCAGCGACATTGCGCCGCCGGCGATGACCACGGCGAGGACGATCACTCCCTTCAGGAGCGGGCTGTCCGGCGCTTCTATGGCCGGGAAAGGCTTGCCCGCCAGGGAGACCAGTCCAAAGACCGCGAGAAGTCCCGCTCCGGCAAAGACAAGGTCGAAAGTCCGGGGCGAGTAGAAGATCTTTCCGATTGCAGGCACGGTATCCTCCGAGCAATTCCACCCGACTCTATGTCAGGTCCACCTGACGATTTGTCGTCATAAGCTGACGAAGTCAAGAGAACCTGACAAAAAGAAAGCCCTACTTGCTTTGAGCAGGTGGCATTGACGGGTAACGGGGCATCCTGCAAAGCGCCGCGCCATGAGCCGTTCCGACGCCCTGAGTTTCCAGGACATGATCCTTGCGCTCCATGCTTTCTGGAGCGAGCAGGGGTGCCTGATCCTGCAGCCCTACGACATGCGCATGGGGGCGGGGACGTTCCACACCGCGACCACGTTGCGTGCGCTCGGGCCGGAGCCATGGAACGCCGCCTTCGTGCAGCCGAGCCGCCGCCCAACCGACGGGCGCTATGGCGAAAACCCCAACCGGCTGCAGCACTATTACCAGTACCAGGTGATCCTGAAGCCAAGCCCGCCGGACCTGCAAGAGCTTTACCTGCGCAGCCTCGAAGTCATCGGCATCGACCCACTCAAGCACGACATCCGGTTCGTCGAGGACGACTGGGAAAGCCCGACGCTCGGTGCCTGGGGGCTGGGCTGGGAGGTCTGGTGCGACGGGATGGAGGTGACCCAGTTCACCTACTTCCAGCAGATGGGCGGGTTCGACTGCCGCCCGGTCGCCGGCGAGCTGACCTACGGGCTCGAACGCCTCGCGATGTACATTCAGGGCGTCGACAACGTCTACGATCTCGACTTCGACGGGCGTGGCTACACTTACGGGCAGGTGTTCCTCGAGAACGAGAAGCAGATGTCGAAGTGGAACTTCGAAGTCGCCAACACCGACGCCCTGTTCGACCTGTTCAACAAGGCCGAGGCCGAGTGCCGCAACGCGCTGGCCCACGACGTGCCGATCGCCGCCTACGAGCAGGCGGTCGAGGCGAGCCACGTGTTCAACCTCTTGCAGGCGCGCGGCGTGATCAGCGTGCAGGAACGGGCCAGCTACATGGGCCGCGTGCGTGATTTGGCGCGCGGATCGTGCGAGGCCTACATGGCCAAGGAGAAGGATCGCTGGGCCGCCGAGTATCCGGAGTGGGCGGCGTGAGTGGGCGGGGCAAGAACCTCCCCCTTTGGGGGAGGGTGACCACCGAAGGTGGTGGAGGGGGCTGGTGCTTCGCTAGGCGCGCCCCCTCCGTCAGCGCTGCGCGCTGCCACCTCCCCAACGGGGGGAGTTTCTGGCAATGACTGACTTCCTCCTCGAACTGCGCTGCGAGGAAATCCCCGCGCGGATGCAGGCCGGTGCGCGTGCCGATCTTGAAAAGCTGTTCCGCGGGGAGCTTGAGGCCGCCGGCGTAACTCCGGGCGAGGTGACCGTCTGGTCCACCCCGCGCCGCCTTGCCCTCATCGCCAGGGACCTGCCCGAAGCAACCGAGGCCGTCAGCGAGGAAGCCAAGGGACCGCCCGAAGGCGCGCCCGATGACGCGATCGAAGGCTTCTGCCGCAAGGCCGGCGTCTCCCGCGACCAGCTCGAACTGCGCGATGTCAAAGGTCGCATGACCTGGTTCGCGGTGATTGAAAAGCCGGGCCGGGCAGTGAAGGACCTGCTCGCCGAGGCGATCCCGGCCATCGTCCGCGCCTTCCCCTGGCCCAAGTCGATGCGCTGGGGTGCGGATTCGATCTCGACCGAGAGCCTGCGCTGGGTCCGCCCGCTGTCGGGCATCGTCGCAATCCTCGGCGATGACCTCGTCCCGTGCGAAGTCGGCGGCATCGCCAGCGGCTACGTCACCAAGGGCCACCGCTTCCACCACAGCGGCGAAGTCACCATCGGATCGGCCGCCGACTACGCCGAAAAGCTGCGCGCCTGCCACGTGATCGTCGATCACGAGGAGCGGCAGGACATGATCCGCAAGGGTGCCGCGAAAGTCGCTGCCGAGGCGGGCCTGTCGCTGGTCGCCGACGAGGGACTGGTGATCGAGAACGCCGGGCTGACAGAATGGCCGGTTCCGCTGCTCGGCCGCTTCGACGAGGCGTTCCTCGACGTCCCGCCCGAGGTCATCCAGCTCACCGCGCGGGTGAACCAGAAGTATTTCGTGCTGACCGACTCTCCCCCCCTGGGGGAGGTGGCAGCGCAAAGCGCTGACGGTGGGGGAAGTGGGCGTGCAGCCCCCTCCGACCCGGCCGCTGGCGCGTCCGGCCCACCTCCCCCAGAGGGGGAGAATCTGCGCCTCGCCAACGCCTTCGTCTGCACCGCCAACATCTCGGCCGAAGACGGCGGCGCGGCGATCGTCGACGGCAACCGCAAGGTCCTCGCCGCGCGCCTCAGCGATGCGCGCTTCTTCTGGGAGCAGGACCGCAAGGTGCCGCTGCGCAAACAGGCCCAGAAGCTCGACAGGATTACGTTCCACGAGAAGCTCGGAACCGTCGGAGAAAAGGTCGACCGGGTCGCAAAGCTTGCGGACTGGCTGGTCTTCGATGCCAAGGAACCGAACGGCGATCACAAGCTCGCCCGTGAGGCTGCCGAACTGTGCAAGGCCGACCTCGTTACCGAAATGGTCGGCGAGTTTCCCGAACTGCAGGGCCTGATGGGCGGCTATTACGCGCGCGCCGAGGGGATTTCCGAGGAAGTCGCCGACGCCATCCGCGATCACTACAAGCCCGCCGGGGCGGACGACGAAGTTCCGATTGCACCCACGACTGTTGCCGTGAGCCTTGCCGACAAACTCGACAACCTGTTGAGCTTCTTCAAGATCGACATCCTGCCGACCGGGTCTAAGGACCCCTTCGCGCTGCGGCGGGCTGCATTGGGGTACCTGCGGCTCGTCCAGGCGAATGGCCTTAAGCTATCGCTCGATACGGTGGTGCACGCGTGGGATGGGCGTCCCAATGTCGCCCTCGCGGAAAAGGTCTCCGCCTTCCTGCTGGATCGCCTTGCCGTGCAATTGCGCGACGAGGGTGTGCGCCACGATTACATCGCGGCGTCGCGTGATTGGCAGGGCCGCATGGACTTGCGTGTCGACCGGGTCGAAGCCCGCGCACGGGCGCTGACAGACTTCCTCGGTTCGGACGACGGCGCCAACCTGCTCGCCGGGTACAAACGCGCGGCCAACATCCTCAAGAAAGAGGACTGGCGCGGCATCGAGGGTGAAATCTCCCGCACTGGCGAGGAAGACCCGCTGGCGATGGTCGACGATCCCGATCTAAGGGCCGTGGTCGAGGCCAAGATGGCCGAGCGGCACGGGAAAGAACTTTCCTACACGCCCGAACCTGCGGAAAAGGCGCTGATCGAGGCGCTCGATTCGGCCGAACCCAAGGCGGGGTCAGCGATCGAGGCGGAGGACTTTGCTGCCGCGATGACCGCGCTGGCCAGCTTGCGTGCCCCGATCGACCGGTTTTTCGATGAAGTGACGGTAAATGCCGAGGACAAGACCAAGCGCAGCGCCCGCCTCGACTTACTTGCACGCTTTCGTGCTGCAGTGCACAATGTGGCCGATTTCAGTCGGATCGAGGGCTAGATTTTTTCAGAGGGCGGCATGTGTGACCCGGCGTTGGCCAGTAATTCATTCAGGTATTCAAGTACCTACCGTTTTTCGCCTGGGTCACAGGTGAGAACTCCGTGACCCGGGATCTTGCAGCCGTGAGAACGGTCTACAGCTTCGGCGGCGGCGTAATGCACGACGATCCGCGCCAGAAAGACAAGACCGTCACCGGAGGCAAGGGCGCGAACCTGGCCGAGATGGCCAGCATCGGCCTGCCGGTCCCGCCCGGCTTTACCATCACCACCGAGGAATGCGTCCGCTACCTGCAGGAAGGCGGCGACTTCTCCGCCGAACTTCGCGCCGAGGTGGGCAAGGCACTGACCCACGTTGAGCAAGCGGTGGGCAAGCGCTTCGGCGATGCCTCCGACCCGCTGCTCGTCTCGGTCCGCTCCGGCGCGCGGGTTTCGATGCCCGGAATGATGGACACCGTCCTCAACCTCGGCCTCAACGACGACACCGTGGCCGGTCTCGCCGCCGCCAGCGGTGACGAGCGCTTCGCCTGGGACAGCTACCGCCGCTTCATCCAAATGTACTCCGACGTCGTCCTCGGCCTCGACCACGGGCTGTTCGAGGAAGCGCTGGAGATCGCCAAGGAAGACCACGGCTACTTCAACGATACCGAGCTGACCGCCGAGGACCTTCAGGGCCTGGTCGACACCTACAAGCGCACCGTCTCCGAAGAACTCGGCCATGCCTTCCCGCAGGACGTGAGCGAGCAGTTGTGGGGCGCGATCCGCGCGGTGTTCGACAGCTGGGATTCGGACCGCGCCAAGGTCTATCGCCGGCTCAACGACATTCCCGCCGACTGGGGCACCGCGGTCAACGTGCAGGCGATGGTCTTCGGCAACATGGGCGAGACGAGCGCCACCGGCGTCGCCTTCACCCGCGACCCCGCAACCGGCGAGAAGGCCTATTACGGCGAGTGGCTGGTCAACGCCCAGGGCGAGGACGTCGTCGCCGGCATCCGCACCCCGCAGTACCTGACGAAAGCGGCCCGGGTCAGGGCCGGTGCCAGCGCACCGAGCATGGAAGAGGCCATGCCCGCCGCCTTCGACGAACTGGCCGCGGTGTTCGAGCTGCTCGAAAAGCACTACCGCGACATGCAGGACATCGAATTCACCGTGCAGCAGGGCAAGCTGTGGATGCTGCAGACCCGCAGCGGCAAGCGCACCGCCAAGGCGGCGCTCAAGCTGGCGGTCGACATGGCGGGCGAGGGGCTGATCGACGAGAAGACCGCGATCTGCCGCGTCGACCCGATGGCGCTCGACCAGTTGCTCCACCCCACGCTCGACCCCAAGGCGCCGCGCGACGTGCTCGGCAAGGGCCTGCCGGCCAGCCCCGGCGCGGCGAGCGGCAAGATCGTACTCGATGCCGACACAGCCGAAAGCTGGGCCGGGCGCGGCGAAAAGGTCGTGCTGGTGCGCGTGGAGACCAGCCCCGAGGACATTCACGGCATGCACGCCGCGCAGGGAATCCTGACTGCCCGCGGCGGGATGACCAGCCATGCGGCGGTCGTCGCCCGCGGCATGGGGCGGCCCTGCGTCTCGGGTGCTTCGGGCGTGTCGATCGACACCAAGGCTCGCACCGTCAAGATCGGCGGCCGCGATCTGGCCGAGGGCGATGTGATCACCCTCGACGGTTCGACGGGCGAGATCATGGCCGGCGAGGTCCCGACCATCGAACCCGAGCTGGCCGGCGACTTCGGCACGCTGATGGAATGGGCCGACCGCCACCGCCGCATGAAAGTGCGGACCAACGCCGAAACCCCCACCGATTGCCGCATGGGCCGCCAGTTCGGGGCGGAGGGCATCGGCCTTGCCCGCACCGAGCACATGTTCTTCGACGCCGAACGGATCGGCGCGGTGCGGCAGATGATCCTTGCCGACGACGAGTCCGGGCGGCGCAAGGCGCTTGCTCGCCTGCTGCCTGAGCAGCGCAGTGATTTCGTCGAGATCTTCACCACCATGGCCGGGCTGCCGTGCACCATCCGCCTGCTCGACCCGCCGCTGCACGAATTCCTGCCGCATTCGGACGAGGAATTCGGTGAAGTGGCCGATGCGGCCGGGGTCGGTGTCGACCACCTCAAGCGCCGCGCCGCCGAGCTGCACGAGTTCAACCCGATGCTCGGCCATCGCGGCTGCCGCCTCGGCGTGACCTACCCGGAAATCTACGAGATGCAGGCGCGCGCCATCTTCGAGGCGGCGTGCGAGGTTTCGGCCAAAGGCGGCGAGCCGGTCGTGCCCGAGGTAATGATCCCGCTGGTCGGCACCAGGAAGGAGCTGGCGCTGCTCAAGAATGTCGTCGACGACACCGCGAAGACCGTGTTCGCCGAGACGGGCCTGACGCTCGACTACATGGTCGGCACGATGATCGAGCTGCCGCGCGCCGCGCTGATGGCCGGCGAGATCGCCGAGGAGGCGATGTTCTTCTCGTTCGGCACCAACGACCTGACGCAGACAACGCTCGGCGTGAGCCGCGACGATTCGGCGAACTTCCTCGCCGTCTACGTCGACAAGGGCATCTACGCCCGCGACCCGTTCGTCAGCCTCGACGTCGAAGGCGTCGGGCAACTGGTCGAACTTGCGGCGGAGCGAGGCCGGGCGACGCGGCCCGACATCAAGCTCGGCATCTGCGGCGAACACGGCGGCGACCCGGCGAGCATCGCCTTTTGCGAGAGCGTCGGCCTCGATTACGTCAGCGCCAGCCCCTACCGCGTGCCGATCGCGCGATTGGCCGCAGCGCAGGCGGCGCTACGTTCCGGCGAGTGATCTTCGCCCGCTGAGCGTGAGGATTTCGAAGTCCTCGACCACCCGCCCGTTGGGACCGGCATTGGCGAGAAAGGCTTCACGGGCGCGCTCCAGCCCCGCCTTGGTGAGCGGAGGCGCAAAGGAGGCGAGGACCGAGCCAAGGCCCTGGTCGCGCAGGTCCGAGATGAGCCGGTCGAGCGAGGCGTAGCTGGCGCGCAGGGTGCGGCTATCGACCACCGGGTCGCTCCACCCGGCGCGCTGGAGAAGCTGGGCGGCAGCGCGGACATCAACCATCGGGTGCATCCGCGCCGCCGGCCGCTCGCCATCCGCCGCCAGCATGGCGGTCCGCAAGTTGGGTAGCGAGCCAGCCCCCAGGAACTGGACTATCACACGCCCACCCGTCGCAAGCGCGTTGCGCATGTGGATCAGCGCGCCCGGCAGGTCGTTGACCGTATCGAGCGTGCCGAGGCCCGCAATGAGGTCGAACCCGCCGCTGGGATAGGGCAGTTCCTCATCGATCTCGTCGATCCCGCGCCACATCACCTCGTGGCCCTGCGCCACCAGTTCGGGCGTGAGCGCACCGGTCCAGTCGCCGATCACCAGCGCCTCGCCCGGTTGCTGCCGGACGAAGGCGATGCGCTCGATCAGGTCGACGATCATGTCGTCGATGACAAATCGCGCCGCGCCTTCGGTTCGTTGCCGCGACTCGAGCCTGCGCTGCACGGCGAGGCGGCGCTTGCGGTCGAAGATACGCGGCGGGGTGGAGGACATGGCGCGGCCCTGCCGCGTGTGAGGCGCCGGCGCAAGCCTGCTTGCCGTGCGCCCGCTTAAAGGGCAGCATGGTCAGTATGTTACGTGAGGCTCTCCGCCCGGTCGTCGACCTCGTCTACCCACCGCGCTGCCCGCTGTGCGGTGCCGGACTGGCGGCGCAGGACGGGCTATGCGCCTATTGCTGGGCCGAACTGGCGATCCCCGGCGAGCCGAGCTGTGCAAAATACCAGCGACCGTTCGGCGACGGGGTGCCTGTCGGTGCGATATGCCTGCCGTGCCTCGGCGACCCGCCGAAGCACGACGGGATCGCTGCGGGGACGCTCTACAACGAGGCTTCGCGCAAGCTGGTGCTGGCCTTCAAGCACGGCCGCCGCATTGCACTCGCCAGGCTGCTTGCCGGGTTGATGGCGGCGCGCCTGCCTCCGATTGAGGGCCAATGGATGGTGGTGCCGGTGTCGCTCCATCGCTGGCGGCTATGGCGGCGAGGGTTCAACTAATCGTCGCTGCTCGCCAGCGAGCTGTCGAAGCGAACCGGTGCGACGCTGGTGGTCGATGGCCTCGTTCGCCGCAAGCCGACTCCGACGCTTGGCGGACTCGGCCGCAGGGCACGGGCGAGGGCGCTATCGGGCGCGATCGGCATCGATCCCAAGCATGCGACCGCTCTGAAGGGCGCGCAGGTCCTGCTGGTCTACGATGTCATGACCAGCGGCGCGACCAGCACGGCTTGTGTCACGGCGCTCAAGCGCGCCGGGGCAGAGAAGGTCGTCATCGCCTGCTTTGCACGAGTGCTCGACGAGGCGCTCGATCATACCGGATAGCAAAACGCCCGGGGGGTTACCCCGGGCGTTCGCGTGACGAAAATCGCTGGACTGTCGGCATCGCCCCCATTTTGGATGCCTAGGTCCAAACCCTCATAAAACCGGTCCGATTGCGGTACCGGTCCCTCCCATACCTTGGCGCGTTTCCGGCGCGGCCGGTGTGGTTTGCGGCTCGTCCGAACCGCTGTCTCATTCATTCCACCGAAAGGTTCGTAACGAAAGCGGCTAGCTTTCTGGGCGTGGATTTTGCCCGTTATCTGTGGTTATCGTGCAACAAGCCGACACCTCCGTCGGCGCAACGCGCAACCTTGTGAAAGGATAGCTCATTTCGGAGCGAGAGACCGGTACGGCATTCATGCCGAAATACGATGCTGCGGGGCTCGTGTCCGCGGTGGTGCAGCATGCCGAGTCGGGCGAAGTGCTGATGGTTGCCTTCATGGATGCCGAGGCGCTTGTCGCGACCCGCAAGACGGGACTCGCGCACTTCCATTCGCGCAGTCGCGGCAGGCTGTGGATGAAGGGCGAGAGTTCGGGTCATGTGTTGCGCGTGCAGCAGGTCCTCGTCGACTGCGACCAGGACGCGCTGGTGCTGAAAGCCTTGCCCGAGGGACCGACTTGCCACACTGGCGCCCGGAGCTGCTTCTATCGAGCGCTCGATGGAGACGGACTGGCCCCGCTTGGAGACGATTGAATGACCCTGTGGATGCCGCCGGTGCGCGACACGATGTTCGTGCTCGACGACCTGCTCGACTTGCCCGGCAACGAGCAATTGCCGCAGCTCGCCGCGCTCGACCGCGAGACCATCGAGGCCATCGTCACCGAGGCGGGCAAATTCTGCGCCGATGTCGTCGCCCCGCTGAACCCGGTCGCCGACCGCGAGGGCTGCACGCGGCACGATGACGGAACCGTCACCACGCCGAGCGGCTTTCGCGCCGCCTATGACCAGCTTGTCGCTGCCGGTTGGGTCACGCTAGCCCAGCCCGAGGAGTACGGCGGGCAGGGCATGCCGCACGTTCTGCTGGCGGTGATCGAGGAGTACCTCAACTCGGCCTGCGCGGGGTTCATGATGTACCCCGGTATCCTGCCCGGCGCGGTCAGCACGGTGCAGTCGACGGCGACCGACCACCTCAAGGATGTCTACCTGCCGAAGATGGTCAGCGGCGAATGGCTGGCGACGATGGCTTTGACCGAGGCGCATGCAGGTACCGACCTCGGCCTGATGCGGACCAAGGCCGTGCCGCGCGGTAATGGCACTTATGCGATCAGCGGCCAGAAGATTTTCATCTCGGGCGGCGAGCACGACCTGACCGAGAACATCGTCCACCTCGTGCTCGCGCGTGTGCCGGATGCGCCCGAGGGCTCACGCGGCATTTCGCTGTTCCTCGTGCCGAAGATTCTGCCGGACGGAGAGCGCAATACGCTCTCGTGCGGTTCGATCGAGCACAAGATGGGGCTCAACGGCAGCGCCACCTGCGTGATGAACTTCGACGAAGCGACCGGGTGGTTGCTCGGCGAAGAGAACCTCGGGCTCGCCGGCATGTTCATCATGATGAACGCCGCGCGGCTCGGGGTCGGCATCCAAGGCCTGGCCCACGCCGAGAACGCCTACCAGAAGGCCGCAGCCTATGCGCTCGATCGCAAGCAGGGACGGGCAATGGGCGAGCGGCCCGATCCGGCGGCTGCCGCCGATCCGCTGATCGTCCATCCCGACGTGCGGCGAATGCTGATGGATGCGCGCGCCTTCACCGAAGGGTTCCGCGCCCTTGCCGCCTTCACCGCGCTGCAGATCGACCTGTCGCACGGGCTGGAGGATAAGGCGGCGCGCCAGCAGGCCGATGCGCTCGCCTCGTTCCTGACCCCGGTGATCAAGGCGTTCGGCAGCGATTGCGGGTTCGAAACCGCGGTTGCCATGCAGCAGGTCTTCGGCGGGCACGGCTACGTCAAGGAGTGGGGCATGGAGCAGATCGTGCGCGATGCTCGCATCTGCATGATCTATGAGGGCGCGAACGGCGTGCAGGCGCTCGACCTCGCGGGGCGCAAGCTGGCCCGCGACGGCGGGCTTGTCTGCGAGGCATTTCTGGGCCTGGTCGAAGGCGCCTGCGCGGGGGCAAGCGAGGACCTGCGGTGGCTTTCGGGACCGCTGCGCGAAGGCGTCCATGAAGCGCGCGATGCTGCACGCTTCCTTCTGCACAAGGTGAAGGAAGATCCGGACGTGCTGGGCGCCGGTTCCTATCCGTTCCTGCAGATCATCGGGACTATCGCAGTAGGGTGGATGTGGCTGCGGATGGCAGCGGTTGCCGCGAAATCGTCGGACGATCCGTTTATGGCCGCGAAATTGGTGACCGCGTGGCACTACGCCGGTCACGCTCTGCCCAATTGCGGGGCATTGCGGCGCAAGGTCGAAGCCGGGTCGGAATCGCTGATGGCCCTTGCACCCGAGCAGTTCGTGCGCGCCTAGCCTAGTACCTCTTCGAACAGTTCGTGCATGGCTGCCCAGCTCTGCCGGTCGGCGCTGGCGTCGTAGTCGACTGCCGGGTTCCCCGCGGGCGAGTTCGGGTTGGTGAAGCCGTGCTTGACCCCGCTGTACGAATGGAAGTGCCAGTTGGCTCCGGCGGCATCCATTTCCTCCCAGAACGCCACGACCAGGCTGCGCGGCACCATCGGGTCGGCATCGCCGTGGCACACGAGGATCCGCGCGGCGACCTTGCCCGGCTCGGCCGGGAGTTCGGTGTCGAGCAGCCCGTGAAAGCTCACCACTGCTTCGAGCGGCGCGCCCTCGCGCGCAAGTTCGAGGACCGCGCGCCCGCCGAGGCAGAATCCGATTGCCAGCAGCGGTAAGCCTTCGGAACCGGGCACTTCGACCAGAGCCTTGAGGCCCATGCGGATGCGGCGCCGCAGGTCTTCGGGGGTTGCGCGTATCTCGCCGACGAACTCGCGCGATTGGTCGAAGTTCTCAGGCTGCTTGCCGTAGAAGTCGGCGACCATCGCAAGGTAACCCGCGTCGGCCAACGCCTGCGCCTTGTCGAGAACGACGCCGACCTGGTTCATGATTGTCGGATAGACGGCGACTGCCGCGCGCGGCGTTCCCGACGGGCGGTAAACGATGCCGTTGAGAGCGGTCTCGCCGTCGGAATAGGCGATCGTTTCACTCACTCCGACTTACCCTTGGGTACGAACACCTGCACACCGTCTTCGCCGATGATCTCGCGGTTATCCTCGCAGACATATTCCTGCATCTTGTAGTCGGACATCCGCTTGTAGACCCATGACCATTTCCACGGCCTGGTGAAATGCTCGTCCTCCACGGTGACCTCGTCGGTCAGGTAGTCCGGCGCCAGCAGGCGAATGCGCTCGGTGATCTTCATCGATTCCGAATGCGGGGCCCAGCGAAAGGTCACGTAGTCCTTCACCCCAGTGGTCTCGACGACCAGTGTATCGCCCTCCCAATGCCCCACCGACGCGCCGTAGAACGTGGGGTTCACTTCGTCCCACTTGGGCAGTTCCTCGTTCATGTAGATGCGGCGAATCTGCGTGAAGGCTTCCTGCAGGATGGTGATCTTCTCGGGCCGCTGCATGATCTCCATCGGGAACATGCCCATCATCATCGCCGGCATTCCGTCGGGGATGCAGTGCACGTAATTGTCGCCCGCTGGCTGACCCTCTTCCTGGCGTTGCGCGAGGATCTTCTGCTTCTCCAGCCAGTCCGGCATATATTCCGGTTTCAGCGGCGGATCGGGGATTGGCGTGGGGGCGTAGCGCGGATCGATTTCATCCCCTTGGTAGGTGGGATAACGCTCCCACTCGCCGGAGAAGTCCGGGTGATCGGCGGCGGAGGCGGCGACCGAGGTCGCGGCCAGGAGCAAGGCAAGCGCGCGCATGCTCAATCCGAGGTCCGTGCGTAACGGCTGGCGTTGGGTACGCCGGGCAGCATGTGCTTTCCGCTCGGCAGGATGACCTCGAGCACAAGTCCGCCCGGCGAACCGTTGCGCAGCGGCGAGACGTAGACCGTCACCACGTCGCCCGTCTTGATCGTGCGAGCGTTCCAGCCGCCGCGGCTCATCATGTTCGGGCTGGTCATCTCCAGCGTGTAGTGCTTGGTCCCGCCGCCCGGCTGGTCGGCCTCGACCTCGAGGAAGGCGTGCGGATTGGTCCACTGGAACTTGGTCACCGACCCGTGCAACGTGATCGAGCGGGTGTTGTCGAACATCGCGAACGAGTGATGCGCGGCGAGCGGCGCCAGTGGCAGGGCCGCGGCAGCAGCCCACGGCAGAATTCTACGCATTACCTCTCCCCTTTTGTCTTTGGCAAAAGGTACCACTCCGCCTGACGCGCGCAAGCGGAGATCGTGGAGTCTTACTCGACCGGAAGGAAGTCCGGGACCGAAAGGTAGCGTTCGCCGGTGTCGTAATTGAATCCGAGCACGCGGGTGCCCGCCGGAAGGTCGGCGAGCTTCTGCTTGATCGCCGCGAGCGTTGCACCGCTCGAAATCCCGACCAGCAGGCCTTCCTCACGGGCGCAGCGGCGGGCCATTTCCTTGGCGTCCTCCGGATCGACCTGGATCGCCCCGTCGATGGCGCGGGTGTGGAGGTTTTCCGGGATGAAGCCGGCGCCGATGCCCTGGATCGGGTGCGGGCCGGGCTGGCCGCCTGAAATGACCGGCGAAAGCGTCGGTTCGACCGCGTAGGCCTTGAGCCCGGGCCACGACTGCTTGAGCGTTTCGGCGCAGCCGGTCAGGTGGCCGCCGGTACCGACGCCGGTGATCAGCACCGCGGGCGGCGCGTCGGCGAAGTCGTTGAGGATCTCCTGCGCGGTCGTGCGGGCGTGGATAGCGATGTTGGCCGGGTTTTCGAACTGCTGCGGCATCCAGGAATTGGGCGTCGAGGCAATGAGTTCGGCCGCGCGTTCGAGCGCGCCCTTCATGCCCTTTTCCTTCGGCGTCAGGTCGAAGCTGGCGCCATAGGCAAGCATCAACCGGCGGCGTTCGATGCTCATCGATTCCGGCATGACGAGGATGAGCTTGTAGCCCTTGACCGCGGCGACCATGGCGAGGCCGATGCCGGTGTTTCCGCTGGTCGGCTCGATGATCGTCCCGCCCTGCTTGAGGCTACCGTCGGCTTCTGCCGCCTCGACCATGGCAAGGCCGATGCGGTCCTTGATCGATCCGCCGGGGTTGGCCCGCTCGCTCTTCACCCAGACCTCGTGGTCGGGGAACAGCCGCGCGAGGCGGATGTGCGGGGTGTTGCCGATGGTGGCGAGAACGTTGTCGGCCTTCATGTCGTGCTCTCCCTGTGCGGAGTTTCCTCGTCGTACTTAGCAGCAAAAGTGCGCGCGTGGCGAAGTTCCGGGAATATCCAGGCCCACGCCGCGGTGATGACTATCGCGCCTATCCCGCCGAACATTACCGCACCGACAGTACCAAGCAACGCGGCAGCGATGCCCGACTGCAATTCTCCCAGCTCGTTGGAGGCGGAAATGGCCAGGCCCGATATCGACGAGACCCGGCCGCGCATGGTGTCGGGGGTGTAGAGCTGGACCAGGCTGGAGCGAATGAAGACCGAGATCATGTCGGCCGATCCGAGCAGCGCCAGCAGCGCGAGCGAGAGGATGTAGTTGGTCGAAACGGCGAAGGCGCAGGTGATGGCCCCGAAGGCGGCGACCGCCCACAGCATCTTCACGCCCACATTGTGCTCGAGTGGCCGGAAGGAAAGGAACAGCGCCATGATCGCCGCGCCGAAGGCGACCGCTCCGCGCATCAGGCCGAGCCCATCTGCCCCGACCTGCAGGATGTCGCGGGCATAGACGGGCAACAATGCCGTGGCACCGGCGAGCAGGACAGCGAACAGGTCGAGCGTGATGCAGCCGACGAGGAAGCGCTCGTGCTTCACGAAGCGGAAGCCCTCGATCATTTGCTGCACCGGATGCAGCGGCGGCCCTTCGTGCTTGGCGCGGACAGGCCTCACGAGCGAAATCAGCAGGCCAGACGCGAGCAGCAACACAGCGCTGAGGAAGTGGGGCAGGGCCGGCATCTGCTCGAAAAGCAGACCGCCGACGAAGGGCCCGCTGACGGACCCGGCCTGCCAGGCGATCGAACCCATGGCGATGGCACGGGGGAGCAGCCTTGCCGGCACGATGTTCGGCGCGATGGCGCTCAGCGCCGGTCCGTTGAACACCCGTGCGCTGCCGTGCATCGCGGCGAGCGTGAACAGGACCGGCAGGTTGAGCGCGTCCTGCCAGGTCAGCACCGCCAGCGTGGTGGCGATCAGGCAGTCGGTCACATTGGCGGCCAGCACGACGCGACGGCGGTCGAAGCGGTCGGCAGCGATCCCGGCGAGCGGAGTCAGCAGCAGCAGCGGAACGAACTGCGCAAGACCGAGCAGACCGAGCTGGAAGGCGGCTTCGGGCCGCGCCATGCCGTAGTCGCTGCGCGCCACGTCGTAGACCTGGTAGCCGAGCAGCACGACCATCGAGATGGTGGCGAAGACGGCGAACAGCCGGGCCAGCCAATAGAGCCGGTAGTCGCCGATCTGGAGAGGTGACGTTGGCTCGCTCACGCACAGGCCAATGGCAGGCGCGGGGGCACCTGCCAAGCGGCTGAAACTATTCCAACGTGGAGTGGTGCTTTAGTTCCGGCGGCGCAGGCGCGGGTTCGGCTGCAGCGATTCGATCATCGCCACGAAATCGTCGAGCCGGATGATTCTCTCGAACTGGAAGCCGGCGCGGTCGTCGGACATCCAGATGCAATAGGCCTCGATGCGGCCGATGTGCGGCAGGCGGATGATGACGCGGTCGCCGCGACCGAGATCGGGCGCCCCGTCGACCATGAAGCCATGGGCAGAAATGTTGCACACATGCAGCGGCAGGTCACCGCGGCTGCGGTGTTCGCCGATGACAGGGAAGTCGACCGGGTGCCGCGTAGCGCGACGCTGATCGGTAACCGAAAGCTGTGCCCCGCTCATACTGTCAGGACCCCTCCGTTCTGCTGCGTGGAAAGGTCCTTGTGGCAGTAAATGCTGGATAAACGGTAAAGGACCGGGCGGTCAGTTTCTGCGCAGAATCCCGTGGCGCTTCTTGCCCAGCGACAGTTTGCGCTCTTCTCCGGGGGCCAGTTCGATAAGAAAGCCGGGATCCTTGACCGGTTCGTCGTCGATGCGCACCGCGCCTTCGGCGATCTTGCGCTTGGCCTCGCCGCCCGAGGCGGTGAAGCCGATTTCCGTGCAGGCCGCACCCAGACGGATACCTTCCGCGGGAACTTCGAGGACCGGAAGGTCTTCACCCAGGCCGCCGCCGGCAAACGTTGCTGCGGCGGTGTCCTGGGCCGCATGTGCAGCGTCGGCGCCGCGGACCATCTTGGTGACTTCGTTAGCCAGCACGACCTTGGCGGCGTTGATCTCGCTACCTTCGAGCGCTTCGAGACGTGCTATTTCGTCGAGCGGCACGTCGGTGAACAGGCGCAGGAAGCGGCCGACGTCGCGGTCGTCGGTGTTGCGCCAGTACTGCCAGAAATCGTAGCTCGGCAGCATGTCCTCGTTGAGCCAGACCGCGCCCAAGACCGACTTGCCCATCTTCTTGCCGTCGGCAGTGGTAACCAGCGGACCAGTCACACCGTACAGATCCGCTCCGTCGATGCGGCGACCGAGCTCGATGCCGTTGACGATGTTGCCCCACTGGTCGCTGCCGCCGAGCTGCAGCTTGCAACCGTAGTCGCGCGACAGCTTGAGGAAATCGTAGGCCTGCAGGATCATGTAGTTGAATTCGAGGAAGGTCAGCGGCTGTTCGCGATCAAGCCGGAGCTTGACCGAATCGAAGGTCAGCATCCGGTTGATGGTGAAGTGCTTGCCGACGTCGCGCAGCAATTCGATGTAACCGAGCTGGCTCAGCCAGTCGTCGTTGTTGATCAGCAGCGCGCCGGTTTCGCTATCGTCGAAGCGCAGGACCTTGCCGAAGCTGTCACGTATCGAGGCGATGTTGGAGCGAAGAACTTCGTCCGACAGCATCTTGCGCATGTCGTCCTTGCCCGAAGGGTCGCCTACCTTCACCGTGCCGCCGCCCATGATGACGATCGGGCGGTGCCCGGCCTGCTGCACGCGCTTGAGCAGCATGATCGAGGCGAGGTTACCGATGTGCAGCGAAGACGCGGTAGGGTCGAAGCCCACATAGGCCGTCACGATCTCCTTGCCCGCGAGCGCGTCGAGCGCCACGGGGTCGGTCACCTGGTGAAGATGGCCCCGCTCTTCGAGCAGGCGCAGGAGGTCTGATTTGTACTGGCTCATGACGCTGCGCGCTTAGCACCATTCGCCTTGCGGGCAAGCATCGAGGCGCTTGCGCAGTTACCTGCGATGTCGCAGATTTGCTTAATGGTGGGGACCTTCCAGCTCGTATGCCATCCACGGACTCCTACCACGGCGGTCGAGGGAGTGCAGGTCCGGGTAAAGCGATTGCCGAGCAACCGGCTGCAGCTCGACTTCACGCTTATCGGCAACCGGGGAGCGATCAAGCGGGCGCTGCGATCGGTGAATCCGCAACGCACCGACGGGCTGTGGAAGGACACGTGCTTCGAAGCCTTCGTGATGCCCGATGGTGGTCCCGGCTATTTCGAGTTCAACTTCGCATTCTCCCATGACTGGGCGGCCTACGAGTTCAGCGACCGGCGCGAAGGCATGCGGAACCTGGATATCCCGCCGCCACAATTCGATTTCGAAGGTGCGCAAGGCGACCTTTCGGTCGAGATCGATCTCGGCGGCGTAGAGCCAACCGCACTTGCCAGCGAATGGCGCGTCGGACTGTCTGCGGTGCTGGCAGATCGCCTCCAGACGACATCGTACTGGGCACTTTCGCACCCAGATCGTGCGCCTGATTTCCACGACCCCGCTTGCTTCACGGCCACGCTTCCGGCACCGCCCAGGGCATGAAATTCGGCATCGACCGGCTCGTCAGCGAGTCCGACCTACTCAAAGAGCTTTCCGGCCGTCGCGTCAGCCTCGTCGCGCATCCCGCGTCGGTCACCGCGGACCTGACCCATTCGCTCGATGCGCTGTTTGCGGCCGGCGTAAACGTGACCAGCGCCTTCGGCCCGCAGCACGGGCTCATGGGCGACAAGCAGGACAACATGGTCGAGACGGCGGACGAGACCGATCCGACCTACGGCATCCCGGTCTTCAGCCTCTACGGCGAGGTGCGCCGGCCGACCGGGCAGATGATGTCGAGCGCCGATGTCTTCCTGTTTGACCTTCAGGACCTCGGTTGCCGTATCTACACCTTCGTCACCACGCTGCTCTACCTGCTCGAGGAAGCGGCGAAGCATGGCAAGAGCGTCTGGGTACTTGATCGGCCCAATCCGGCAGGCCGCCCGGTCGAAGGAACATTGCTGCTACGCGGCCAGGAAAGTTTCGTCGGCGCCGCGCCGATGCCGATGCGCCACGGGCTTACGATGGGCGAGATGGGACTCTGGTTCGTCCGCCACTTCGGCCTCGATGTCGATTACCGGGTGATCGAGATGCATTACTGGCTGCCGGAAGCAGCGCCCGGCTATGGCTGGCCCGAGGATCGCATCTGGATCAACCCGAGCCCCAATGCCGCGAACCACAACATGGCGCGCGCTTATGCCGGGACAGTCATGCTCGAAGGGACCACGTTGAGCGAGGGCAGGGGCACGACTCGTCCGCTCGAAGTCCTGTTCGGCGCTCCGGATATCGATGCCTCGCGGGTCAGGGCCGAGATGGAGCGCATCGCCCCGCACTGGCTGGAAGGCTGCGCGCTGCGCGAATGCTGGTTCACCCCGACATTTCACAAGCACGCCGGTGAACTGTGCAACGCGCTGATGATCCACGCCGAGGGTGGCTTCTACACGCATGAAGCGTTCCGCCCGTGGCGGCTGCAGGCACTCGCCTTCAAGGCCATCCGCTCGCTCTATCCCGACTATCCGATCTGGCGCGATTTTCCCTACGAGTACGAATTCGACCGGCTGGCTATCGATGTGATCAACGGCGGGCCGGACTTGCGCGAATGGGTTGACGACCCCGCCGGTCAGTCGAGCGACCTCGACGCCCTTGCATCACCCGGTGAGGCGAAGTGGCGCGAGGAAGTGGCTGACCTGCTGCTTTACTGAGCCGGCTGGACCAGCGGCGCCTTCGGATCGAATTTCGGCAACGGTCGGATGTCGATGGTGTTGTTGCGCATCACCATGACCGAACAGCCGTCGACCCGCTTGTCGACCGCGGCGATGAAATAGGGCTCTTCAGGCTGGGCGGTCTCGCGCTGCAGCTTCGGCAGCCCGCGTTCTGTGCGGACCTGCTCGATCCGGTCCCGGCACACGGTATCGGCTTTCTCAGGCAAGGTCAGGACCGTTGTGGAAGTTGCGTTGCCCGGAGGGGACGGCGAGGCGGCAGTGCAGGCGAGCAGGACGGCGATAGCGGCGACACGGCGCATGGCATCTCTCCTTCAGGCTAGCAAAATACCACTCCGCGCGATCAAGCCCAAATTGACTCCGTCCGGCTTGAGGCACACAAGCTGCGGCAAAATCCGGAGAGGCCCCATGCTCACGCTCTACAGTTTCGGACCCGGCGCCAATTCGCTCAAGCCCATGCTCGCACTTTACGAGAAGGGCCTCGCGTTCAATCACCGCCTGCTCGACCCCACCAGGTTCGAACACCACGCTGAATGGTACAAGAAGATCAATCCGCGCGGCCAGGTTCCGGCGCTGGAAGACAACGGAAAGATCATCACCGAAAGCACGGTAATCTGCGAATACCTCGAGGATGAACACCCGACCAAGGTCAGGTTGCGCCCGGACAATTCCTACGACCGCGCGATGATGCGAATCTGGACCAAGTGGGTCGACGAGTACTTCTGCTGGTGCGTCTCGACCGTCGGCTGGCACCGCTATGTCGGCAACATGGTCAGGCACCTGGACGATGTGGCCTTCGAGGAAATGGTCTCCAAAGTCCCGGTGCCAGAACAGCAGGTCAAGTGGCGCACCGCGCGCAAGGGCTTCCCCAAGGAAGTACTCGACGAGGAGATGCGCAAGATCGGCGTCTCGGTGCGCAAACTCGACGATCACCTCGCCGATAACGAGTGGCTGGCGGGCGGAATGTACTCGCTCGCCGACATCTGCAACTTCGCCATCGCCAACGGGATGGAGCAGGGCTTTGCCGAGCTGGTCAACGCTAGCGACACGCCGCATCTGGTGCGTTGGCTGCACCAGATTCACGAACGGCCGGCGGTAAAAGATATGTTCGAAAGAGTTCCACGTGAGTTCTAGTTTTTGCAACATTCGAAAACAGGCGAGAAATATTTTCTCACCTTAAGGCGACGGTAACCACGCCCACCTAGGTCCTTTCCGAACGGAGAATTGGTTGGGACCTCTGATGGAACACGTCGCAGTCGCACTCGCGAGAACTAACAAAAGTATCGATGGAATTTCGCGGCACTGCGGGGAAGTAACCGTCGGCTGTTCCGACGTCGCCGGCGTAGTCAATAAGGTCCTCGAATCCTTCGCCTCGCTGCGTGCCGAGCATGACGCACTCAAGGGCACGGTCAAGGCGCTCGACGACGACCAGAAGAAGGTCACCGACGCTTGCGACGAAGCGCGGCTGCTGTCGCAGCGGGCGATCGAGCGACTCGGTGAAGGCCGCAGGCACATCCGCTCCTCGCTGACGCAGATCACCGACCTGCTCGATGCCGTGCAGACGCTGACCCGCCACGTGACCGGCTTTGCCGCCGCGATGGAGCAGGTGAAGACCTCCTCGCAGGAAATCGAACAGATCGCCGACAAGACCAACATCCTCGCGCTAAACGCCGCCATCGAGGCGCGGCGCGCGGGCGAGGCCGGGCGGACCTTTACTGTCGTCGCCAACGAGGTGAAGAGCCTTGCCGGCGATGCGCACCGCGCCAGCAACGAGATCACGCGCACCATCGAGGCCCTGGCCGGTGAAGGTGAGCAGGTTATCGCGCGCATCAAGAGCGGCGCCGAAGCGAGCGAGCAGGCAAAGTCCTCGGTCGCCGGCATCGAACGGGCGATCGAGATGGTCAGCGACCTGATCGTCGAGGTCGACAACCAGAACGACCAAATCTCGCGGAACACCGGCACGATCAGTACGCACGTCCACCAGGTCCAGGAAGTGATCGAAGGCTACGACAGGGCCGCGGGCAAGAACGAGGAAAGGTTGCGCCATGCGCACCATCGCATCGAGGCGCTCGAACTGACCGCCAGCGGCATGTTCGACGCGTTGGTCAAGGCGGGCCTGTCACCCGAGGACAGCCTAATGGTCGAGCGCGCGCAGGGCTACGCCCGCGAGGTTGCCGAACGCACCGAGCGCGCGATCGCCGAGGGCGAACTGAGCGCCGAGGCGCTGTTTGACCGCGAATACCGGGAGATCGCCGGGAGCAATCCCAAGCGCTACCGCACACGCCTGACCGACTGGGCCGACCGCGTCTGGCAGCCGATGCTCGATCGCTACAGCGAAGCAGACCCGCGCATCATGGCGAGCGCCTGCACCGACATGAACGGCTTCCTGCCAACCCACCTGTCGAAGCACTCGCGCCCGCCTACCGGCGATGTCGTCCACGACACCCAGTTCTGTCGCAATGGCCGCAAGATCCTCGACACGATCGACCAGAAGGCCAAGGCAAGCGGCGAGCCTTACATGATGGCGGTCTATCGCCACGAGGGCGACGGACGGACCTATCGCGTGGTGCGCAACGTCTACGTCCCGCTAGTCGTCGCCGGACGCCGCTGGGGCGACGTCGAACTGGCATACAGCTTCGACTGAGCCGCATCGCGGGCACGGGGGCCGTGGACCGCGGCGACCAGCACGAAGCTGATGTACATCAGCAGGTACCATGCGCCGAGCTTGGCCGGTGATACCGGGCTCCAGGCCTCGGTTTGGTCGGGATAGGTCCAGGCGCGGGCGAAGGTGCCGAGATTCTCGGCGAACCAGATGAACAGCGCGACGAGGAACCAGCCGAGCAGCAGCGGCATCCAGCGCGGCTTGCGCCAGACCGTGAAGTAGATGCGGGTGCGCCAGAACAGCAGGCCGAGCAGCGCAAACAATGCCAGCCGAACATCGGGCAGCCAGTGGTGGGCAAAGAAGTTCACATAGATCGCCACCGCGAGGAGCTGCGGCCACGGCGCTTTCGGATAGGGCTCGAATCGGAAATCGCAGATCCGCCAGACGCGGGCGATGTAGCTACCGACGGCAGCATACATGAAGCCGGAAAACAGCGGCACGTCGCCGATCCTGAGCAGGCTCGGTTCGGGATAGAGCCACGATCCGGCGCTGGTCTTGAACAGTTCCATCACCGTACCGACGACGTGGAACGCGCAAATCACCTTGGCCTCGTTCAACGTCTCCAGCCGGAAACCGAGCATGGCGAGCTGGATGGCCAGCGCCGCCAGCGTCAGGAAGTCGTAGCGGGCGAGGGCAGCGTTGGCCGGATAGAACAGGTGCGTCGTCAGCAGCAGAGCGAGCATCAGAACCCCGAACAGGCAGGCCCAACCCTGCTTGAAGCCGATCAAGGCGAATTCGTAGAGCCATGCCGGCCAGCCGGGCGCGGGCGTGTACTCCTCCAGCCGCTGGCGTACCCTGGCAAAGCGGGTGTGGTCCCTGATCGTCTCGCTCGCGCTCATCGCTCCGACATTGCCGCGAGGCAAGCGGTGGGCAAATGAGCAAAATCTGAGCAACCCGGAGCGGGGCGAAATGGTTGCCATCTTCTTGTTGTGCACCGCAAAATCCGTTGCACTTTATGCTGCACTGCGGCAAACATTGCCGGTCATGGGGGATCTCGGCAAACCGTCCGACATGAAGTTGTCCGCCCTGCTCGCCGACCTTGGCGAGCAGGCGGGCGACATGTCGGTCCGCTGTAGCGAGACCGGCGGCATCGTCGGGCGGCTCAACCGGCAGATTTCGGCGGAATCCGAACGACTTGGTGAAGTGGTGGAAGCCATGGCCCAGCTCAACGCCGCCCGCGCGGAAAGCAGCCAGGCGACCTCGGAACTGCTCCAGACCGCCAAGCTGGCCGAAGAGCTCGTCCGGCGCGGCAACGCGGTTACCGGCCAGTCGCTCGACGCGCTTTCCGGGCTCATCGCCGACGTCACCGGCGTCGACGGCAAGCTGCACTTCTTTCTCGATACGCTCGGAACCATCGGCGACATCTCACGCACGCTGCGCGGCATTGCCGAACAATCCGAACTGCTAAGCTTCAATGCCAGCATCGAGGCGGCACGGGGCGGGGAGGCGACGCGGCCGTTCACCGTGCTGGCCAGCGAGATCCGCAACCTCGCCAGCAGCACCTCGCAATCGGCGCGGGAAGTCGGCGACCGGATCGTCCGCCTCGAAGCCAGCGCCGCCGACCTGATCGAAACTTTGCAGTCGAACATCGCCAGCGGGCGCAAGACCGCCGGGCACATCGATGCCTTGCGCGGCTCGCTGGTCGAGATGGCCGCGCTCGTCGAGCAGTTCCGCGACCGCTCCAACGCGCTCGCCGGGTGCCACGAACGCGCGGGCGTCGAGGTCGCCAAGCTCGACCATGGCATCACCGAGTTCGGCGAGGTGGCTGTCGAGAGCGCCCGTCGCGCGGCCGAGGCGGTAAGCCAGCTCGACGAGTTGGAAAGCCGGGCCAACGACATGCTCAACCGCGTCAGCCAGGAAGGCGTTGCCACCCGCAACACGCCGTTCGTGGAGATGGCGCTCCAGGGCGCAGCTGAGGTGGCGATGCTGGTCGAGATCGCCCTGGCCGAGGGCAAGCTCTCGCACGCGGCGCTGTTCGACACCGACTATCGACCGCGCAAGGGCACCGACCCGGTGCAGTACGACAGCGAGTTCGCCGATTTCGCCGACGCGCATATCCGCCCGGTGCTCGATCGCTGGACCCGGCAGTCGAAGCCAGTGGCAGGATGCTGCCTCGTCGACCTCAACGGCTACCTGCCGACCCACATCAGCGAACGCAGCCAGCCGCAGGTTGCGGGCCAACGCCGGCGCAATCTCGAAGTCAGCCGCAACCGGCAGATCTTCATGGACTCCCAGACCCGCCGCGCGCTCGACGGCGACGATCCGCTGTTCGTCTTCGCCTATCGCCAGGACCTCGGCGAAGGCCGCTACCGCGCGCTGCGCAGCGTCTTCGTCCCGCTGCATTTCGCCGGTCGGAAGTGGGGGCTTTACGAGGTCGGTTACCTGATCTGATTGCTGCGTCGCCGCATGTTACCCCCAGGATCACGTAACGCGCGTTTTCGCGGGAAAAGGTGCAACCTTCAGGGCCACACCTGGCGCTGCTGCCGCGCGATCCGGTTGAGCATGCGGGAGAGCCCGGCGGTATCGGATTTCCGCCGGAAACCGATGTAGCGGCCGCGCCGGAAGCGCGGTTCGAACAGGGTGCCGTGAACCAGCACGTCCCACTCGTCGACCGTTACCTTTCGCACCGGCCAGCCGAGCGCCGCATCCCAAGCAGCCGCAAAGCTTTCCGAATGCGGCTTCTTGCGCAGCTGGTAGGCGCCCTTGTGGCTCATCCCGACCCGTTCGCAGGCAGCGCTGACCGAGCCGGTCTCGGCCAGCCAGCCGATGAAATGCGCCTGCCGCTCCGGCGACCAGCCATTGTGGATCGCGCGCAGCGGCACGGTGTGGAAGGCAGGCACGCACGGCGAGAGGCGGCGCGGGCGGGCGATGGGGGGATTTGAATGGGTCATCCCGATGATAGACCCGATTCAGGTGCTTGTAGGAAAGTGTTTTTTATTTGCGCTAATCCGGGAGCGGTTCGGGTGTGGCCGACCACGCTGGCGAGAACACAACAAAGGTCGAAGTGTCCGCAAACGACCCAATTGCAGACATTGGAAGGCCTCAAATCGTGATAGGCCTCAGGAGCCACACCTCGTGAAGAGAATCGTTACCTTCCGCAATTTTCTCGTCGTTGTCGGGCTCTGCTTGTCTTGCTCATTCGTCATGGCTGTTGTTTCGCTCCTTTCTCCGCTGACGCCCCTCTATCCTTTCATTGGTGCGAATTGGGTTCTCTGGATAACGCTTGGATTGGTTTTTCGTCGCGTTAACGTAGACCGGGTAACGATTTCGGAAAGCAGATGGTGGGATAGGTTGACGACACTCGCGCTGATATCTTTCACCGTTGCTGGCCTATTTGCAATCTTGCACGGTGAGACGATGATATACACGGGTGACCTGGTGCACCGTCGGTAACGCACATAGCGTCGGCTTCCCGCCCAATCCGACCATCCGCGCCGCGCACGCTAGCTGCGCAGGATCTTCTCCATCTTCTTCCCCTTGGCCAACTCGTCGACCAGCTTGTCGAGCTGGCGCACTTTCTGCGCGATGGGGTCCTCGATCTCCTCGACCCGATAGCCGCAGATCAGGCCGGTGATCTTGTCTCGGTTGGGGTTGAGGGCAGGGGCCTGGTCGAAGAAGGCCTGGAAGTCGTTGTCCGACACGATCTGCTTTTCCAGCCCGGCCTGGTCATACCCAGTGAGCCAGCGCGTCACTTCGTCCACCTCGGCGCGGGTCCGGCCCTTCCGCTCGGCCTTCTTGACGTACATCGGATAGACTTTGGCGACCTCTATTTCACCGATGGTCTTGCGCGGCATGACTGATCCCCTTCGCCGGATTCCTTAGCCCTTTTCGTGGGCGATTTCCTGTTCGACCTCTTCTTCGATCTTCTCCTCGATCGGGGCAACCCGTTCCATCACCTTACGGTTCTTGCGGCTGAGCAGGTACTGCCACACGCCCCATGCGTTGATCAGCAGCAGGATCGCATTCATGGCTGCGATGGGCATGGCGTTGTCGGTCAGGCCGGAGACTATCCAGGTGACCGAGACCGCGCAGAACAGGATGAAGCCGTAGCCCGTTACCTTGCGCCCGAGGTCGGCCGCGATCAGCCCGGCGGCGAGCATCGTGCCGATTGCGGCGATCCATTCGAGGGGCCCGTTCATGGAAAACCCAGCGCATCACACCCGGTCGGGTTCCCGCCATTCGCTGCCGATACCGGTAGCCGATCAGACGCCCGCGAAGGTGTTCCGCGGAACAATGAAGCGGTTGATTCACACATTTTCCGACGCTCATCGGGCCACGAATTCGAACTGAAATCCAACGCGATCACAGCGCGATGTGAAGCGATGTGTCGCAAAGTTGGAATTCCCGAAGGCTCAGATCGTCCGAACGAGCCGGTATCCTGCGTCGATTTCGTCGAGTTCGCGCAGGTGGCCGTAGCGATCCTCCCACGCCCCGCTTTCAAGATCGGCGGCAAGCCGCGCCAACCCCGTGCCGAGGTCGTCGAGCAGGTGGAACGAGGAGCTCCCGGCCCGTATGCGCGGGTCGAGATAGGCTTCGGGCCGCCGCCAGTAGGAATAGAGGAACCCGTCGCTGCAGTCGTGCGGGATGGGCAGGGGGATGAACACCACCTCGCCCAAGTGCTCCCCGTAGAACCCGAGCGGCGGCATCACCTCGGCATCGAGCGCGCGCAGTTGCGGCAGGTAGTCGGTCAGCCAGGTGCCCGGGTGGTCGGGATCGAAGGTTGCGATCATAACCGGGCCCCGGGCAACGCGCCGCAACTCGCGCAATCCCGCCGCCTGATCGCTCCAGTGATGAACCGTCAGCACCGCCATCGCAGCACCGAAACTGTCGTCGGGGAACGGCAGGGCTTCGGCGCTCGCCTGCACTGCCTTGCCCGCGTCGGGCCGTCGCTGTGCGATCATTTCCGTCGAGGGCTCGACGGCGGTGACCTCGCAATCGGCGGGCTCGTAGTTACCCGTGCCCGCGCCGACGTTCACCACCGTGCTGACGTCACCGAGCGCCGCGCGGATCGCGTCAGCCAAGCGCGGGTCGGGCCGCCGCGCCGCTGAATAGCCGGTGCCGATGCGGTCGTAGAGCGCGCTCACTTCAGGGCGGCGGTGAGGCGCTCCACCTGTTCGTCGCTGAGGTCGAGCCGGGTGAACTCGAGGTTGGACTCGAGCTGCTCTACCGTCCGCGCGCTGGCGATCGGGGCGGGGATGCCGGGCTGGCGGACCAGCCAGGCCAGCGCGATGGCCGGCAGGCTGGCACCGGTTTCCCCGGCGATCTTGTCCATTTCGGCGAGGATCGGTTCGCCGGCGTCGCGATAGTCCTTCACGCGGTAGGCGCGGTTGCCCTGCTCGAAGTCCGCGTCCTTGCGGTACTTGCCTGTCAGGTAGCCCGCGGCGAGCCCGAAGAACGGCAGCATGGCTATGCCGCGGCTGGTGCACACGTCCTGCAGGTCCGGTCCGTAGGCACCGCGCGCGACGAGGTTGTATTCATTCTGCAGGGCGGTGAAGGGCGTCGCGCCTTCGGCGTCTGCCGTGTCGAGCGCCGCTGTCAGGCGGTCGGCCTTGAAGTTCGAGGCGCCAATGGCGCGGACCTTGCCGCTCTTCGCAGCACCGTCGAACGCGCCGACGATCTGGCCGATCGGCAGCTGCTCGTAGTCGCGATGCGCGTAGTAGAGGTCAAGGTAATCGGTCTGCAGCCGTTCGAGCGAGGCATCGAGCGAGCGCAGGACCTCGTCGGGCTCGTAGAGAGTGGGGTCGCCGTCGGAGCCGATCTGGATCGGCACCTTGCGGCTCAGCATCCCCGTCTTGGTGTGGATCTTCATATCGCCGCGCACGCCGCGGCAGGCCAGCCATTGGCCGATGAAGCTCTCGGATTCGCCGCCCTTGTGCTCGGGAATCCACGCCGAATAGACGTCGGCGGTATCGATCATCCGGCCACCAGCCTCGTAGAAGGCATCGAGGACCGCGAAACCCTCGTCACCCTTGGCGGTCCATCCGAAGACGTTGCCGCCGAGGACGAGCGGGATACCGGCGATGAAGCTGGGCTGGGTCAACGGTACTTCCCCTGCAATGCGAGCAGCGCCATGGCCGCTTCGGCGGCGCCTGCGCCCTTGTTGGCCTGCTTTGGATCGGCGCGGACGATGGCCTGGGCCTCGTTCTCGACGGTAAGGATGCCGTTGCCGACCGCGAGGCCGTCCATGGTCAGGGCCATGACTCCGCGTGAACTTTCCCCCGCAACTATCTCGAAATGATAGGTTTCCCCACGAATGACCACGCCGATGGCGACGAAGCCGTCGTACTGGTCGCTTTCCGAGGCGAGGGCGATGGCTCCAGGTATCTCCAGCGCGCCGGGCACGGAGATGACCTCGACCTTGTGCCCATTCGCCTTCAGCGCCTCACGCGCACCGGCGATCAGCATGTCGTTGAGATGGTCGTAGAAGCGGGCTTCGACGATGAGGAATTTGGCCATCAGTTGTCCTTCACGGGAATCGGCTCTTCGCCGACGATCGACAGGTCATACCCGTCGAGACCGACGAGGGAATGGGTGGTGTTGGTCAGGAGGATCATGTCGTGCACGCCGAGCTCGGCAAGGATCTGTGCGCCGACGCCGTAGTCGCGCTGTTCGGACGGCATGGCCTCGGGATCGCGCGGGCCAGTGTTGTGCAGGTTCTCGATGGTGCGCGTCAGGAAGCCGGGGGTGGGGCGGTTGATCAGCACGACCACACCGCGTCCTTCCTCGCCAATGCGGCGCATGGCGCCCTCGAGCAGGCCCGCGCGTTCGGTGTCCTGGGCGAAGATGTCGTCGAAGAACGACAGCGCATGCATGCGGACAAGCGTCGGCTTGGCCGGGTCGATGTGGCCTTTTATCAGCGCGATAGTCTCAGCATTTGTCGCCTTGTTGTAGAAGGCGACTGTCCGCCATTCGCCGCCCCAGTGGCTGGTGAAGCGAGCCTCGGCGCGTTTTTCGACGAGGTGGTCGTGCTTACGGCGATAGGCGATGAGGTCGCGGATCGTGCCCATCTTGAGGCCGTGCTTGCGGCCGAATCGCACAAGGTCGTCGAGCCGGGCCATCGACCCGTCCTCGTTCATGATCTCGCAAATGACGCCAGACGGGTTGAGCCCGGCGAGGCGACTGATGTCGACCGAGGCCTCGGTGTGGCCGGCGCGGATCAGGACCCCGCCTTCGCGGGCGACGAGCGGAAAGACGTGGCCTGGCGTCACGATGTCGTCGGCACCCTTGCTGGCGTCGATGGCGACCGAGATGGTGCGCGCGCGGTCGGCGGCACTGATGCCTGTGGTGACGCCCTCGCGGGCCTCGATGGAGATGGTGAAGGCGGTCTCGTGGCGGGTGCCGTTCTTGCGGCTCATCGGCGGGATGCCAAGCGACTCGACGCGCTCGCCCGTCAGCGCGAGGCAGATGAGGCCGCGGCCGTGGGTGGCCATGAAGTTGATCGCATCGGGCGTCGCCATCTGCGCGGGGATGATCAGGTCGCCCTCGTTCTCGCGGTCCTCGTCGTCGACAAGGATGAACATGCGGCCGTTGCGCGCCTCGTCGATGATTTCCTCGATGCCAACCAGCACGGGGGTTTCGTCGTTGTCGGCGAGGAATCGCTCGATCTTGCTGAGCGTCTCGGCGGTCGGGTTCCACCCCTCTTCGGTGCAATCGCGCAAGGTATTGGCATGGAGCCCTGCCGCCCGAGCAAGCCCGGCCCGCGACATCCGTCCCTCGGAAACGAGTTCTCGAACACGTTCAACAATCTGTGTATTCATGCCGACGCCAATATCACATTACAATGTGACGTGTTAGGAAAAAGATCACATTGCCTATCCGAAGAATTCCCAAACCCTGCCTTGCAACTCACCCCCCGGAAGCTCCATGGTGCGCCCGTGACCAACGCCGCGCAGACCGACGAACACCTGCTCGAATCGTTCCGCACGGCCATGCGGCACGTCGCGGCAACGGTTCATGCGGTCACGACCGGACCGGTCGGCGGCCGTCATGGTATTCTTGCAACGGCAGTAAGTTCGCTGAGCTTCGAGCCACCTTCGCTGCTGGTGTGCATCAATCGCGCCGCGTCGCTGCACGAACCACTGGCCTGTGCGGAAACGTTTTGCGTCAACGTCCTCGGGATGGGTAACCGCGACGTCGCCGATGCATTCTTCAGAAACAGGGGCGAGGAACGGTTTGCGGTAGGCGAGTGGGCCGAACTATACGGTGTCCCCATCTTGCAAAGTGCCCAATCGAGCTTTGTCTGCCGAACCGCCCACCGGCACGAATTCGGCACCCACACGGTTTTCATTGGCGAATTGCTCGCCTGCCACCATCGCGCCGATGCGCGGCCGCTGACCTATTACGACCGGCACTACATCGATATCGAGGCGGCGCCTGCCGGAGGTGGCAGCAAAGCCTGATCCGCCTAGCGCCTGGCGAGCAGGTGTCCCGGCCAGCTCGGCGCGCCGCCGCCGAGATAGTCAGCGATTTCCCGCGCCAGGATCGCAGCCCGTTCGGCCGGCGAAGAGTATACCCGACTGCGGAGCAGGCCTCCGCCGATGCTGCGCCCCAGGTCCGAGCGCCAGAACTCGGTCGCGGTGTAGGGATCGTATCCGGCATTGGCCAGCAAATGCGCGCTCAGCCGGTCTGCCTCGATTTCGGCTTCGGCGTTGAGCCTGCGATCGCGCCCGAACTCGCCGCCAAGGCCCTTGCTGACATCCTGCGCTTCGAGGCGATCGCGATGATGCATGACAGCATGCGCCAGTTCGTGGGCAAAGACGACGGCCAGTTGGGTGTCGCTCATTCGTTGTACGAGGCCGAGGCTAACCTGGATGACCCGTCCGTCGGAACGGGCGGTCGTCGCACCTTCCACCAGGACCTCGACCAGCGCACGGCATTGCTCCGTCGTGTCGAGGAGCACCTCGCGCGTCTCGTCCCCGTGCTTGATTGTGAGCCGCAGGGCCTGCCCTTTCGGGTGGTCCGCAAGCATGGCGAACGCTGAATCGCGCAGCGGCATTTCCGCAAGGTCCGGACGTTTGGCGATTGCTGCGCCGTCGACCGCGAGCAGTCCGTCCCCTTTGACAATACCTGCCCCGGCGGCCGAGCCGCCAGGAAGGAGCACAGCGAATGTCACGTCGGCTTGGAAAACCGGGCCCGAACCGGTCGGGTACTGGTCACGACTTTGCAGTGCGGCACCAAGTGACGGGGCCTGACGATCGCAAAGCGGTGCGTTCGAATTTTGCAGCCGCTCGGCGACTTGGAGCAGCCGCAGATCGGCCTCCTCAAGGCTGGTTTGAGCAACCGCCGGCGCATTCAATAGCAACGCGATCATACTTGCAAAGTAGATCGTCGCACGTGCGGGGCGCTTCATCGACAATGGGGGCACTCCGGGAACCGATTGCTTAAGCAAATTTTCATTCATCTCAGTCAATTGGCGTCGGCAAGCAGGAAAAGTCGCCTCGATAAGGCAATATGATCCGTAGAGCCAAACTTGATGTGCGTTGCAAAGTAATCACACGATTTTCACACCATGGTTTGAACGGCTTGACCGGGTTGACTGGGCCAGCAAACGGAAATATCGGAACCTTGAAGCAAAGGAAGGGCATCTAGATGATTATTCGCAAAACGATCGCTGGAGTCGCCGCCGCCGGTCTGATCTTCGGATCGACTGCTGCTGCAGCTGCTCCCGCTCCGGCTGAGCGGGGCGGTTCGAACGTTTCGTCTTCGGAAGAGTTCGCCGGTACGGGTACGTTTACGCTGCTCCTCGGCCTGCTCATTCTTGCTGGCATCATTGGCGTCATCGCATCGAACGACAACGACGACCTGCCGACGAGCCCGTAGTCGCTAAGCGATAGAATTACGAAAGGCGGCGGGCATTGCCCGCCGTTTTTTTGACCGAAACCGCTTTCAGTCGAGGGCCTGGCGTAATTCCGCGATCGAGCGGGCACCCATCATGGCCATCGTACGAACGAACTCGTCACGCAGGATTTGAAGCGCTCGTTCGACACCGGGCCGTCCGAAAGCGGAAAGGCCGTACAGCGCCGCGCGTCCGGCCATGATGCAATCGGCTCCTAGCGCCACCGCCTTGGCGATATCGCTGCCCCGACGCACTCCGCTGTCGAGGATCACGCTAGCTTTGCCGTCGATCGCTTCGACAATGCCGGGTAGGGCGTTGATCGAGGCCATCGAGGCATCGAGCGAACGCCCGCCGTGGTTCGACACGACGACCCCATCGGCGCCGATATCGACGGCCTGGCGGGCATCGTCAGGATGCAGGATTCCCTTGAGGATGAATTTGCCCGGCCAGCGCCGCCGCAACTCCCGCGCGCCGTCCCAATCGAGATCGTCCTGCTTGAAGAAGGCGCCGGGCATCGCCGATTCCGTAACTTTCGAACGAAGCCTGTCGGGCAAGTTCGCCTGCGAGGGGATCCCGCCAGACAAGGCGTAGCGGCCCATGACCCCGGCAAGCCAGCGCGGGTGCATCATGACATCGGCGAAGTTGCGAGGATTGAGGCGGAACGGCGTCGCAAAGCCGTTGCGCAGGATGTACTCGCGGTTGGGCGGCACCGGTAGATCGAGCGTCACGAACAGCGTGTCGCAGCCCAGCTCTGCCGCGCGATCCACGACAGCGTGCGACAGGGCGCGGTTCTCCCACAGGTAGAGTTGGAACCACAGGCGGCCACCAGCGACGGCGATCTGGTCGATATCCATCGTGCTGGCGCTGGAAATGGTAAAGGGCACGCCCGCCGCAGCCGCCGCACGGGCCAGCGCCAGGTCGCCTTCGTGCCACATCATCCCCGCCGCCCCTGTCGGAGCGACAGCGAGGGGCAGGGGCGCCGGCTTGCCGAGAATTTCGCAGGATGTGTCGATCGTCTCGACTCCGCGCAGCACCCGTGGCCGGACGGTCAGCGCATCGAAAGAGGCACGGTTGCGCGCAAGGCCCGCCTCATCCTCGACCCCGCGCTCGAGGTACTCCCAGATACCTAGCGGCAGTCGCCGACGCGCCTTCTCGCGCAGGTCGGCGATATTGTAGCAGCCAAGGTCCGCCCCCACGTTCTTGCCCTCAGCCCCGCCCGAGGAATGGGAGCTTGTTCTGCACCATCAGCGCTTCGTAAAAATTGAGGTGGTCGGGCATGTCGCACATGTGGACGATGATGCCTGCTGCTTCCTCGGGAGTTGCGGCAAAGTCTTCCGGCAGCTTGACCGAACCCGGCATGATCTCGGTCGCGACGATGCCCGGGTGGAAGATCGACACGGCGATGTTGTGATCTCGCCCGTCGAGCGCTAGTGCATGGGTCAGACCGGACAGACCGAACTTGCTCGCAGTATAGGACGGGCATTCGTTGCGCGGCACCTTTGCCGAAATCGATCCGACGTTGACGATGCGGCCGTGCCCGCCCTTCTTGAAGATTGGCCAGGCGCGCTTGGAACACAGGAAGGCGCTGGTCAGGTTGGTGGTTAGCACCCTGTTCCAGTGATCGAGCGAGGTTTCGTCGACGGGAGTATTCTCGGCGATGCCGGCATTGTTTACCAGCACTTCGACGGTACCGAAGCGCGAAACCGCTTCGGCGAAGAGTTTCTCGACCGCGGCCTCGTCGGTCACGTCGGTGGTGACGGCCAGCGCCTCCCCGCCCATGCCCTCGATCTTGGCGACAAGGCCCGAAAGCCGCTCGGCCCGGCGAGCCGCCAGCACGACCTTCGCGCCCTTTTCCACGAATCCCAACGCACAGGCCTCGCCAATGCCCGAACTCGCCCCAGTCACCACGGCGACACGGCCAACCAGAATACTCAAGACAACTCCCCTTCGAATGCTTTCACTGCCTGCTTAGCCAAGCCGGGGGCGGCTTGGAACAGGCAATCAAAGCAAGGCGTCGGGAGGGGAAAGTGGTGGACGCACTAGAGCTCGAACCTAGGATCTGCTGATTAGGAGAAGATTTTCGGTGGCGGACTTGCATGACTGAATGCAGCCAAGGCCGTTCGGTCCGAAACTAGACCAGTCCTACGTCCAGTCCGCGATCAGGCAATCGAGCTTTGTCATAGCAACTGCACCTGCTGGCAACGCGCTTAGGTAAGGACGTTGCTACGTTTCGTCCAAAGCGGTGAGCCGCATCAAATGGAGGCGAGTGGTGTTAGACTGCCATCACCGGCGCGCCCGCCACCGCTTTCAAGTCATTCGGCCGGGACATTGCGGCATTTTCCGATCAGGTGATGGAAATTGCTGTGTTGCATCCGGTGCATTATGTGGGGCGAAATGTGGTAACGCGGGTATCGATTACCAATTATCCGAGTAAGAATTGAACGCGGGCTAGAGTCTAACTGAAATTTTGCAAATATATGAAAGAATTATCTATTATTCAATATGTGCTTTGTGCAATTTCAAGGATTTCCCACTTCATCCCCAACGAATTCCTGATTGGTCTTGCTGAGGTGACGTAGTGGGCTGACTAGGCAGTAGAATCATAAACGCGAAGCCACAGCCGCATTGAGGCGAGTTGTACCATGGCTAGGAAGTTCTCGGCCAGTTTGTCATAGCGGGTGGCGACGCGGCGGAAGTGCTTCAACTTGGAGAAGAAGCGCTCGATCAGGTTCCGCTCGCGGTAGGGCCACGTGCTGAAGTAGGGTTTCGAACGCCTGTTGGCCTTGGGCGGGATATTGGCGAACGCTCCGTTCTCGCGGAGGGATGACCGGATGCGATCTGCATCATAGGCCTTGTCCGCGAGCACGATGGTTCCAGCACCCACATGGTCAAGCAGACCGTCAGCGGCTTGCCCATCGTGGCTTTGCCCAGCGGTCAGGTTCAGCCGGATCGGGAAGCCTTGCCCATCGACGACCGCATGGATTTTGGTCGTGAGCCCGCCTCGGGAGCGACCGAGACAATGATCTCGATCCCCCTTTTTGCCGTCGCGGCCTCCTGGTGGGCACGAACGGATGTGCTGTCGATCATCTGGATGTCGCCATTATGCGCGACGGTCATGGCGTCCATCAACCGATCCCACACGCCAGCTTTTCGCCAACGAACGAAGCGATTGTAGCAGGTGGTGCGCGGACCATAGCGTTCAGGCAGGTCGCATCACGGCGCACCAGAACGCAGCACCCAGAAGATGCCGTTCAGCACGCGCCGGTCATCTACGCGCGGCACGCCTCGCGGCTTGTTGGGCAGGAGGGGCTCGATAACGCGCCACTCGGAAGTCGGTCAGATCATATCGGCTCATGGCGAGCTTGAATCACCAACCCAGCCTGATTGGAAGAGCGGACTTGATCTTCGATCGCGCTACCCACATCCATAGCGGATGACAGTCACGTTGCTTCCTCTATCAAACGGACATTACTCCTTGGAGTTTGAACCGTCGGACATGCCTTCGGTCGCAGTCGCCATCCGTGATCGCTAAGGTGAGCCTGGCAAATGCCAATATCCTGCCTCAGCCGATTACAACTTTGGCGGCTGCCACTTCACCTTTCAGAATGAATGGGACGATCCTTGTTTGATCGCCGGATCGGTCGAAGGCGATGAGATACTAAAGGCGCTCCACGAAGCCCTCTGCGGAACATAACGCACTCGCGGATTTATGGGTTCACGGACTAGTATCGCGCTCTCTTTCAGTTTCTGGCAGAATGGCGGCTGTCAAACGCAACGGAATAAGAGCGGACCGTCCGCTAACGACCCATTTGCGGACCTTCAATGGCAAGTGATTAGTGACATCGGGCCTTTACCCGATACAGACCAGC
>NZ_WTYM01000037.1 GCF_009827435.1 Croceibacterium salegens
GCATTGTCAGACTAACTGCACTTGGTCGATTTTGGATGAGATTGACCAGCTTCGGAAGCCCGAATTCTGGCCAAACACCTCTGATCCTAGGCGCGAAGCCAGAGACAAGGCGAGACTGACAGCAGCCCTGAGCTATGGCCAATAGGTTAAGGTGCAATTGCTCTGACAATGCCGTCGATCGTGATAACCTATCGCCGATTGCGCGATGCAGCATTGTCCGGCGGCTGGATCGGTTTCATGATTTTGGTCTTCAATTTTGGACCCGAGTGGAACGGGTTTCACCTCGGCAACTTCATCAATCTCCTGCCCGCCTTTCTCGCTCGGATTGCCCCGCCCAATTCAGAAGCGAACCAACAAGCAACTTAGGGCCGCTATTGGGTCGTTAGCGGGAGGACGGCTTGGCGCACAATGCGGACTGAAAGCTGCCAGTCCGCAAGCGACCCAATTGCGGACATTCAATTACAGGCAATCTCGGTCTCCGAAACCGGCGCGCAATAGTCGCCCCAGTCGTTATCCTCGCGCCAGATATCGACGAGCCCGATCTCGGTAACCCAGTCCTCGAATGCATCAGTCTTGCGGAGTTTGGCGAGCGCGGGCTGCCAGATCATCCAATAGGCGCCATATCCCGGCCGCTCAAACGCCAGGCGCAGGTAATTCATGGCGACATCCTGATGGTCGAACTGGCTCGCGAGCGCGGCGTGCATCGCAAGCTGCCGCCTGCCGCCCACGCCATAGGTCCGGTCGGCCCAGAGTTTGAGCTGATCGGGTGGATAGTCGGGATTCGCTACGGGATCGAAGTGGAAGTCGGGCAGGCTCTTCGTCATCGGGCCCATGTTGAACTCATCGGCGGTCTTTCTCGCTTCGGCGTAGTTGCCCGTAAACACGTTGGCCCAGAATATGCTGTCGAAATTCTGCCCCCTTATCGTTGGATCGATCCGCGCCGCTTCGTCGATCTTGCGCAACATCTCTGCATATCGGCCTTGCTGATAGTCCGATGCGAACTCGGGTGTCGTGCGGCGGTAGATCGGGTCGATCAGCGCCATCGATCGCTGGATTTCGATTGCCTGCTTGTTGCGTCCGACCTGGATTGCATAGGTCACCAGCGAGTTGCGTAGGTCGGGGTCCCTGCCCTGGTCGAGCTCTACAATCCGGCGATATTTCCCGGCGGCCGTTCGCAGATCGTCCCTGGCGATATCATACCATGCCCTGGCCGAGAGACCGTTCCACAGGTCGGGGCTGAGCTCGAGAGCCTTTGCCGATGCGTAGTCGAGTTTGGCCATTAGATCGGCGAGCCGCTCTTCGGTCCCTGCCGAGTAGATCGAGACCCCGTAAATGTAGCTGAGTTCCTCCCAGCCCTTGGCAAAATCGGGGTCGAGCGCGACCGCGCGTTCAAGGTAGGCGGTGGGGCGGCTGCGGTCGGGAATGTAGCGATAGGATCGGCCCTGGACGTAATTGGCGAAGGCCTCCGGATTGTCGGTCCCTCCATAGGCGCGCGAATTGATCCCGACGTCGAGCGAGACGCTGAGCGTATCGGCGACTGCCTTGGCGATATCCTCCTGGACGTAGAGCAAATCGTTAAGCGTGCGATCAAAATTGTCCGACCAGACGACATTCCCTGCCTTGTCCTCGAGCCGCACCGCGACCCGCAATTGCTCGCCGTCCTTGCGCACCGAGCCGTAGAGCGCATTGTCGCCCGGCGGCTCGTCCGCGCGGCCGGTCGCGACCTGGAGTTCGGGAACCCGGCGCAGGCGGATGATCAGTTCGGAGGTGATCCCGGCTGCGAGCGGTCCTTCGTCGGGATCGTTGCCGTCCGCGGTGAGCGGCATGACAACGATCCGCGCTTCTGCGGCCCGTCCACCGATCAGCGATCCGCTGAGCAGCATGATGCCCGCGATCGCGGTGAAAATCAGCGCGATTGCAGCCGCAAGAATGACCTTGCGCCGGCTTACGAACATTGAGTTGCTTGTCGCTTCGCCGGCCTCGCTCCCGAGCGTCAGCGCATCGAGCAGAGCCTTGGGCAGGTCCGCGTGGCCGTGCCTCGTCCAGTCCGCCATGTCGATCGTCTGGATCTGCCGGAAGCCCATGGGCGGCTGGCTGCCGTCGATCGTCAGCGGAATCAGTTTGCCTTGTTCGCGGCCGGCCTGTGCCTCGTCGCAGACCCAGCCGGATTCGACCGAGGTCTTCGACCACAGCACGATTACCTTGCCCGCTTTGTTGAGTTCGTCCTCGGTGACCTTGGTGAAGGATGTGCCGCCCGTCAGGTGGCTGTCCATCCAGTAGCTGACGCCTCTTGCCTCGAGAGCGCCCGCCAGTCGCTCGGCAATTGGCCGGTCGTTGCGCGAATAGGAGATGAAGACATCGGACAATCCGCTTCCCCCTCGATCAGGGATTATTCTTCAAGCGGGACGCAATGACAACCTAACTCTGCCCATGTCCGCTTTCCACCCAAGTTCGCGACCTCAACGCCGAGCTGGCAGAGCGCCAAGGGCAGACCAGCCGCTAACGGCCCAGTTCCAGACCTGCCGCTTCATGCGTCGCGGATGGCGGCCATTGGGCTGTTTTCAGACCGGCAGCTGTGCGTCGCGAGACGCTGGAAGGCTGCCAATCTGGTACCGCCCCAACCCGCCGCAAATCCGGGTAATGGTAGCGCTACCTATTGACCCTCTTGATACCCCAATGCACTGTCCCTTTGGAGAGAGATCGGTGGAAATTTCATCCAGCCGGTTTGTGGAGAGAGAGACCCCGTGAAGAATTGTCCCATCCGTATTGCCGCGTCCGTCCTCCTTCCGCTGGCAGCGCTTACGCCCGCCAGTGCTTCTCCCGCTGGGCAGCAGCAGGCGGCCTCCGCGCCTGCGCCGTCGGAAAAGCCCATCTATCTGGACACGTCGCTCGAATTCGAAACGCGTGCAAAGGATCTCGTTTCGCGCATGACGCTGGAGGAGAAGGCGCACCAGGCGGGACATACCGCTCCGGCAGTTCCGCGGCTCGGGATTCCTGCCTACAACTGGTGGAACGAGGGGCTTCACGGCGTTGCCCGCGCCGGCGTCGCTACCGTCTTCCCGCAAGCGATAGGCATGGCGGCAACCTGGGATACCGATCGGATGCACGAAAGCGCGACGATCATCTCCGACGAGTTCCGCGCCAAATATCTTGAAACCCTGCAGCCCGATGGCTCCAGCGGATTCTACCAAGGCCTCACCGTGTGGTCTCCGAACATCAACATCTTTCGCGATCCGCGCTGGGGCCGCGGGCAGGAAACCTACGGCGAAGATCCCTTGCTGACCGGCGAGATTGCCAAGGCGTTCATCTCGGGCCTCCAGGGCAACGACCCGAAGTACTACAAGACCATCGCCACCTCGAAGCACTATGCGGTCCACAGCGGGCCGGAGCAGGGGCGTCACCAGCAGGACTTCTACCCCACTCCCAAGGATCTGGAGGAAACTTATCTCCCGGCGTTCCGCACCACAGTGCGTGACGGCAAGGTCGGATCGATCATGTGCGCTTACAACGCGCTCTACGGCGTGCCGGCCTGCGCCAGCCAGTTCCTGATGGAAGAAAAGCTCCGCAAGCAGTGGGGCTTTGATGGCTACGTCGTCACCGACTGCGGCAGTGCAGCCAACATCTATCGCGAAGATGCGCTGGCTTACGAGACCGACCGTGTGAACGGTGTCGCACTCGGCTTCATCGCGGGCATGGACGTGATCTGCGGCGACTACCGCAACAACCTGACGACCGAGCCCGAACAGATCATCGAAGCCGTCCAGCGCGGAGTTCTCCCCGCGGAAATTCTCGATCGCGCGCTGGTGCGCCTTTTCACCGCGCGGATGAAACTCGGAATGTTCGATCCGTACGAAAGCCTTCCCTGGGCGGACATCACCAAGAGCGATTTCGACACGCCGGAGCATCACGCCAAATCGCTCGAAATGGCGAAGGCCTCGATGGTTCTGCTCAAGAACGAGGGCGACCTGCTGCCGCTCAAGTCGGCGCCGCGCCGCATTGCGGTGCTCGGGCCCAACGCCGACAGTTTCGACACGCTCGTTGGTAACTACTACGGTACACCGAGCGACCCGGTGACGGTGCTCGACGGCATTCGCGCGCGCTTTCCAGACAGCGAGATCGAGTACATTCAGGGCACCGGCCTCGTCGGCGCGCCAGAGGTGGACGTGGATCCTGCGGCGCTGTGCGTTGATGCGGCATGCTCGCGTCAGGGGCTCACCGCGGAGCACTTCGATAACCGCAACCTCGAGGGAACGCCTTCAGAGACGACGGTCGAGGAGCGTCCGTACGTGCAATGGCGCAGCGCTGGGCGCGAAAGTTCGATCCGCTGGACAGGCTTCCTCAAGGCACCGGAAAGCGGGACCTATAACTTCCGCTTTGCGTCCGAGAACGGCTACCGCGTGTACGTGGACGGCAAACCCGTTGTTGAGGAATGGGGAGTGGGCGACGCGCCTTCGATCCTGTCGGGCAGCACGACCCTCGAAGCCGGCAAGGTCTATCCCATCCGGGTCGAGTCTTGGCAACGCGGTCAGCGCGGTGAGCAGTGGCTGGTCTGGAACCGGCCCGGTGACACCGGCGAACGTGCGGTGGAAGCGGCCCGCAACGCCGACCTCGTGATCTTCGTGGGCGGGCTTTCGGCTCGCATCGAGGGTGAGGAGATGAGGGTCGAAGCCGACGGCTTCGCGGGCGGCGACCGCACGAAGATCGGTCTGCCCAAACCGCAGGAGGATCTGCTGCAGCAAGTGCACGCGATCGGAAAGCCGATGGTCCTTGTCCTCATGAACGGCAGCGCACTGGCCGTGAACTGGGCCGACGAAAACGTGTCGGCCATCGTCGAGGCCTGGTATCCGGGCGGCAGCGGTGGCCACGCGGTGGCGCAGCTACTCGCGGGCGATTACAGTCCCGCCGGACGCCTGCCGGTGACCTTCTACCACGATCTCGACGACCTGCCGGGCTTTACCGACTATTCGATGGAGAATCGCACCTACAAGTACCACAAAGGCGAAGTGCTCTATCCGTTCGGCTACGGGCTCAGCTACACCAGCTTCGCCTATTCGAACCCAAGCGCAGCAGTGAACGCAAACGGTACGGTCACCGTCACTGTCGACGTCGCCAACACCGGTGCGATGGATAGCGACGAGGTCGTCCAGCTGTACCTTTCGCGGTCCGACTTGCCCGATCAGCCGATCCGCTCCTTGGCCGGCTTCGATCGCATTCACCTTGCGAAGGGCGAGAAGCGCACTGTCACCTTCGACCTGGACGAACGCGCGCTCAGCACCGTGGATGTGCAGGGCGTGCGCGCCGTTCATCCGGGTACAGTCAATTTCTGGGTCGGCGGTGGGCAACCTGTCTCGCGCCCGGGGCTCACCCAAGCACCTGGTGCCTCGGAAAGCTTCAGATTGACCGGCGCAATACGGGTCTTACCGAAGTGAGGTCGGATCTGGTCTGATACAAAATCTAGGCCGATTGCCCCGACCACCGAAGGTTTCCATCGGCGCCAGCACGCCGGCTTTTGGGCCGTAAGCTGCCTGTCCGCTTTCGGGCCTAAAGCATAGAAAAGCCGACGTGCCGCTCATGACCCATGTGCGGTCATTCCGCTTTCGGTCTGTCCTGTGAAAAGGCTGCCGCGCGCCATAATCCTAAAGCAAACTTCCCTGTAAGCTAAACCCGGTTAACCTCGACAAATCAATCCCACGAAATCACGCCGTCCGCCGAACGCCAGTTTGCGGGTCGGATCAGCTTGTCGTGAGCGATACGGACTGACCTTATCTCCGCCCCGATCTCGCGCCGCCAATGCGCGAGGAAATCGAACAGCACCGGAAAATCCGGTGCAGCATCATATTCCTGCCAGGCATAGATCTGCAGGAGCGAGGGGTGATCGGGCATGAAATAGCAGATTTCTGCCGTGGTCAGTCCGTATCCTTCCAGCTGAACCAGGAAAGCGCGGTCGGTCATTGCAGCGTAGGCTGGCCATCTGCGCCATCGAGCGAGCGCAGTGCCGCGAACACATCGTCAACGGAAACCGGGCCTTTGAGTTCGGGAGGCTGGCGCATCGCAGAATGGTTTTCGACGGCATGCCGATCGGGCGCCCAGGATGCCAGGATGGCTCGTTTCACTTCGGGCTCAAGCGAGGGGTGATGCGCTACATCGAATGGATGCAGATACCGTGAGAAAGGTTGCGACATGAGAACATCCTCCTTTCTGTCTTGCCGCTTGTCGCTCACTGCGGATTGCTCCGCTCGGCATATTTTGGGAATCAGAATTGCGCCGTCAAGGCCCTGATATAGCCAGCGAAACACGTCTGCTGGCAGTCGCGATCGGTGAGTGCCAAAAAAAATTGCTTTGGGCCTCTTGAAGCGGTTTTCAGCAAAACTAGATCGCGAAATGCCTCCTGCCGATCATCCGGGGGAGGCGCTGTAAGTCATTTCGCTTTGTAATGGAGGTTATGCATGCATTTCCGACCTTTGCACGATCGTGTGCTGGTTCGCCGCATCGAGGCCGAAGAGAAGACGTCCGGCGGCATCATCATTCCTGACACCGCCAAGGAAAAGCCGATGGAAGGCGAAGTCATCGCCGTCGGCCCGGGTGCGCGTGACGATTCCGGGAAGCTGGTCGAACTCGCCGTCCAGGCGGGCCACCGTGTACTGTTCGGCAAGTGGTCCGGCACCGAAGTGCGGATCGATGGCGAGGATCTGCTCATCATGAAAGAGAGCGACATCCTCGGCATTATCGAAGCCACCGCCGAACTCAAGAAGGCGGCGTAAGCAACCAACCCAATCTTCAGTTCAATCGAAGGAAGAGAAAGGAGCAGGCCAGATGGCTGCGAAAGAAGTAAAATTTGCGTCTGACGCGCGTGATCGCATGCTGCGCGGCGTGGATACGCTTGCAAATGCGGTCAAGGTAACTCTCGGCCCCAAGGGGCGCAACGTGGTGATCGAGAAGAGTTTCGGTGCTCCCCGCATCACCAAGGACGGCGTTACCGTCGCCAAGGAAATCGAACTCAAGGACAAGTTCGAAAACATGGGCGCGCAGATGCTGCGCGAAGTCGCCAGCAAGCAGAACGACAAGGCGGGTGACGGTACCACCACCGCCACCGTTCTGGCTCAAGCCATCGTGCGCGAAGGTGCCAAGGCGGTTGCTGCCGGCATGAACCCAATGGACCTGAAGCGCGGTATCGACCTCGCCGTCGGCACTGTGGTCAAGGACCTCGAAAGCCATGCCAAGAAGGTGTCGGCCAACAGCGAGATCGCGCAGGTCGCAACCATTTCCGCCAATGGCGACGAAACCGTCGGCCGCATCCTTGCCGAAGCGATGGAGAAGGTCGGCAATGAAGGCGTGATCACGGTCGAGGAAGCCAAGAGCCTCGAGACAGAGCTCGAAACGGTCGAGGGCATGCAGTTCGACCGCGGCTACCTCTCGCCCTATTTCGTGACCAATGCCGAAAAGCTGAAGGTGGAACTCGAGGATCCGTACATCCTCATTCACGAGAAGAAGCTGTCGAACCTGCAGGCGCTGATCCCGCTGCTCGAACAGGTCGTGCAGTCGGGTAAGCCGTTGCTGATCATCGCCGAGGACGTCGAAGGCGAAGCCCTGGCAACCCTCGTGGTGAACAAGCTGCGCGGCGGCCTGAAGGTCGCGGCCGTCAAGGCACCGGGCTTCGGCGATCGCCGCAAAGCCATGCTGGAGGATATTGCCATCCTGACCGCCGGCAATGTGGTCAGCGAGGAACTCGGTACGAAGCTCGAGAACGTCACGATCGGCATGCTCGGCCGGGCCAAGAAGGTGATCATCGACAAGGACAACACTACCATCGTCGATGGTGCCGGCAACAACGCCGACATCGACGCCCGGGTCAGCCAGATCCGTGCCCAGATCGAGACCACGACCAGCGACTACGACCGCGAAAAGCTGCAGGAACGCGTGGCCAAGCTGGCTGGCGGCGTCGCCGTCATCCGCGTTGGCGGTGCGACAGAGGTCGAGGTCAAGGAGCGCAAGGACCGCGTCGACGACGCGCTGCACGCGACCCGTGCGGCCGTCGAAGAAGGCATTCTGCCGGGTGGCGGTATCGCCCTGCTGCGCGCGCTCAAGTCGCTCGAAGGCCTCAAGGCCGCCAATGACGATCAGCAGTCGGGTATCGACATCGTGCGTCGCGCCTTGCGCGCACCGGCTCGCCAGATCGCTGAGAACGCGGGCGAAGACGGTGCTTATATCGTCGGCAAGCTGCTCGAAGGCGACGACTACAACCATGGCTTCAACGCCGCGACCGGCGAATATGAAGACCTGGTGAAGTCGGGTGTCATCGATCCGGCAAAGGTTGTCCGCACAGCGCTGCAGGATGCGGCTTCGGTCGCCTCGCTGCTGATCACCACCGAGGCGCTTGTGGCCGAACTGCCGAAGGAAGACACGCCAGCACCGATGCCGGCGATGGACTTCTAACTAGGTGAGGAGAGCGCGGATCTTGTTCCGCGCTCTCCAATCCTCGCAAACTACCCGGCCAGTGATGCCCGTTCGGCACCTGCTCACGTTGGCTGAATTCGGACAGGTTCCGAGCGGAACTTCACGGATCAATCGGTCGAATGAGAGGAGGAGAACATGACCGACAGGTACCTTGCGTATCTTTCACGCGAACATGCGCGTCTGGATGACGAAATCCGGCTGGAAAGCAGGCGACCCAGGCCAGACGAAGTTCTGATTGCCCGCCTGAAGAAGCTCAAACTGGCGCTCAAGGACCAGATGCAAACCTGCGTTTCCAATCACGCGAGAAGCGATCGGCTGACCGCGTAACAACGGGTTAGGTCCTACCATTTTGTCTCTTGGAAGAAGGCCGGGAGTACCTGTACCGGTGCGCCTGGTCTTCTCTCTCAAAGTACTGAAATTGCGAGGACAAAATTATCATCAGGTCTTGAAACCAATAGCGTATTTCCTAGTTTTCTGAGTGCCGGATGCCAAAACGGGTCCGGTTGGACAGAGGGCGTCGGCTCTTGGTTCCCGGCGCCTCTCATGCCCAGATTGCTCAACAAGGAGGATTTGGAAATGAGAACTGCATTTGATTTGACCCCCTATCGCCGTTCGACGGTCGGCTTCGACCGGCTCTTTGACGCAATTGAAAGCAGCTTCCGCGCCGAGACGCAGGACAGCTACCCACCGTTCGACATCGTCCGCACTGGAGAGGACAGCTACCGGATCACTCTTGCGGTCGCCGGCTTCCGTCCTGACGAAATCGACATCACTGCACAGCGGAACCAGCTCGTCATCTCCGGTCAGAAAACCGAGAAGGACGAGGAAGGCGTCGAATTCGTGCACCGCGGCATCGCTGCCCGCGCGTTCGAGCGCCGGTTCCAACTGGCCGACTATGTCGAAGTGCGCGATGCGAACTACGAGCACGGCATGTTGACGATCTCGCTCCAGCGGATCGTTCCTGAGTCCCTCAAGCCGCGCAAGATCGCCATCGGAAGCCGCGAGTATGTCAACGATGACACGCCGCAACTGACTGAAGACAAAGCGGCTTAAGCCACATTGGTTGGCGAGTATCAAGTGGGGTGGGTGCGAAGGCACCTACCCCACCTTGTTTTTGAGCGAGATGATCATCGCTGCTACGCGGCCGCCACGTAAACGAACGACAGCTTTCGGGTCGCGGCGGCGTCACGATGGACGACCGAGATTAAACCTGACATTAGCGGCCGTAGCTGCAGCGCGTCTGAGCCGGGGAACGGGATCTCGCGTCTACAACGTGGAATTGGCGGCTCAAAACGCCCTCATTTGTCATCGGGATTTTCTTGAACCGGGGACCGGCCGCCGCGTCGACAGGCGTGTCGAAACCGATCTCATCGAGAGAGGCCGGGCAGATTGCCATGACGCGCTAGTGTCGACCTACAGCGGAGGTGCAATTTTCTAATGCATCGTGCTCGAGAAGAAGATCATCAGGCGGCGGGATGATGACATTGGGAGGCTAAACCCAGGGACGCCGTCGAAGGCGGCCTAAACTCTCACGCTCCATATGGTCGAGGGGCTCCAGGGCCCCGACTATGCCCCGGAATGCGCCCCGATGTTTGCCAGTCGCAAAGAGGTGCACCGCATCGGGGAGCCGCGCACTGCCCTCATGGACGCTACCAATCCGACCTATTGCGAGCGCTGGATCTGGCCGCGCATGAACTTCGACATTCTGAAGTTCGCTCAGATCGACTGCCTGGTCGACCCACGCGACGGAAGCGCCTTGGTCATCGATCCGGCAAAGATTGTACCGCTCAATCGGAAGATGCTGCGGGAGTTGCGCGCGAGGGCGCGTGGCTAATCAGCATCTGGCTTAGCGCCAAGGTTTTCCAGCGAATCATAAATTTGGTTCGCCATAAGGACGTACGCAGCGTCCGAGTCTTCATCGAAAAATTTGGATTCCTGCCCTTGGGCTCGGCACTTCAAGTTCAGAAGTTCCCTAACTTCTGCGACTTCATTTTCGTCCAAGGACCGCATGGCGTCCGCCTCGAAACATTCAGCCAATTTCATCCCATGGGATTGCACCTCCAGCATCTTCGCACGGGTTTTTTCCGGCCACATTGGCATCGCTCTCTGAACACTCGCGCCAAATGTGAGCTTCGCCGCAACAATTGGCTCAACACTATTCGCAATTCCTCAAGACTGGATGCGTCAGCTCGGTTGACCACAGAAGGCTCTTCGATGTCGAATGGAAGGCGATTGCGGATTTCGTAGAGTTCTGATCTGAAGTCGGCCAGCGCTTGGGCGAAATCATCATAGGTATCGCGTCGGCTCTCGTACTCGATCTGTTGCGCGGTGAGTTCTTGCGTTTGCTGCAATGAAGTTGCCGCAATTCTGCGCGGAATAAATTGTAAAGATTGCCGCAACCACGATCGCAACCAATTCCACAAGACGATCGAGGGTCATGTCAGCGAAACTACGCTTCTTGGTGGCCATGATTCCCCCCTTTTTCGGGAGAGTGTGCACTGCAACTTAGCCCGAGGCAACAGGCCCTCAGGTGCTTATTCCTTGTGCACCTGTGCCGTGATTGTCGCCTAACTTATTGAAAAGTGGTGAGCCCTGCTGGGTTCGAACCAGCGACCTACTGATTAAAAGTCAGTTGCTCTACCGACTGAGCTAAGGGCCCAAGAGTTACACTCTTCGGCGGTCACCTAGGGAGCGTCCGGGTGTGGGTCAAGCGGGCGTGAAGCTGGCTGATGGAGAGGCCCGTCACGGGATCGCGCCAGTCGGGCGCAATCCGAACCGCCGGGGCAAGGACGAACGATCTCTCGCGAAACAGCGGGTGGGGAACGACGAGGTCGCTCGCGCCGAAGCAGCCGCCGCTCCACAGCACGATGTCGATATCGAGGACCCGGGCCCGCCAGCGCTGCCCGCCGCTGCGCCGGCCGAAGTCGCGCTCGATGCACTTGAGCAGGGCAAGCAAGGCGGGCGGGTCGAGGTCGGTTTCGATGACGGCGGCGGAGTTGGCATAGCGGCGGATCGACGGGCCGACCGGCGCGGTTTCGACCGGCGTGGCGCTGGCGAGGACCTCGACGCCTTCCGCCTGCAGCCGCTGAAGCGCCGCCGCGAGCACCCTGCGCGGGCTGCCGTGGCGGACGTGGCGGACATTCGAGCCGAGGGCGATCAGGTAGCGATAGGCGGTTGCGGCGGGCATCGCGACTGGCTTACCCGGCGACCGTGCCCGTGCAAACGCCTCTTTCCGCCAGCGAGCCGCCGCACGACTGCCGCCGCTGCCGCCGTCTTGTGCGACTGCGCGAGACGCTGCGGGCCGAGGAGCCGGACTGGTGGAACGCGCCGGTTCCGGCATGGGGCGATCCCGAGGCATGGCTGGCGATCGTCGGCCTCGCGCCCGGGCGCCGCGGCGCCAACCGGACTGGTCGCCCGTTTACCGGCGACGGCGCGGGCTACCTGCTGTTTGCCGCGCTGGCCGATGCCGGGCTGGCGCGCGGGACCTATCGCGGCGAACCGGGCGACGGGCTGGTTCTCGAGGGCGCAATGATCCTCAACGCGGTGAAATGCCTGCCGCCGAGCAACAAGCCGACACGGGACGAGTTCCAGCGCTGTAGCCCCTACCTTTCGAAGCAACTGGCCGCCCTGCCATCGCTTGAGGTCGTGCTCGCCATCGGCAAGGACGCGCACGAGGCCGTGCTACGGCATCACCGGCTAGCGTTGGCGCGCCACCCCTTCGCCCATAGCGCGGTCCATCACCTGCCCGACGGGACCACCTTGCTCGATAGCCTCCACTGCAGCCGCTACAACGTGAACACCGGACGGCTGACGGCGGAGATGTTCGCAGGCGTCTTCCGGCAGGCGCTGGCGCTACGGCGCTAGATATCCTTGCAGATCCGCCCGTAGAGCTGGGGTCGCCGATCGCGGAAGAAGCCCCAGCTGGCGCGGTGCTTGCGACCGGTTTCGAGGTCGAGCGTGCTGACCAGCACCCCGGTCTCGTCGCAGCCGAATTCCTCGAGGTAGTCGCCCCATTCGTCGGAGATGAAGCTGTGGCCGTAGAAGCTCTGGCCGTGCTCGGGCCCGATGCGGTTGGCGGCGACCACCGGCATGCAGTTGGAAACCGCGTGGCCGATCATCGCCCGTCGCCACATCCGGCTGGTGTCCATTTCGGCGTCTTTCGGCTCGCTGCCGATGGCGGTCGGGTAGAACAGCACCTGCGCCCCCATCAGCGCGAGGCAGCGGGCGGTTTCGGGGTACCACTGGTCCCAGCAGATGCCGACGCCGATGCACGCGCCGAAGACATCCCAGACCTTGAACCCATCGTTGCCCGGGCGGAAATAGAACTTCTCCTCGTAGCCCGGGCCGTCGGGGATGTGGCTCTTGCGATAGGTGCCCATGATCTCGCCGTCGGGGCCGATCATCGCCATGGTGTTGTAGTAGTGGTGCCCGTCGCGCTCGAAGAAGCTGGTCGGGATCGCCACGCCGAGACCCTTCGCCAGCGCCTGCATCGCCACTACCGAGGGATGCTCGGCGGTCGGCCTGGCCAGCGCGAACAGCGCATCGTCCTCGACCGCGCAGAAATAGGGGCCGGAGAACAGCTCGGGCGGCAGGATCACCCGCGCGCCCGCGGCGGCGGCTTCCTCCACCAGCGCGGAGACGGCGGCGATGTTCTCGCCCTCGTCGGCGGAACCCAGCGCGAGTTGCAATGCTGCGACGGTAAGCTTGGTCATGCGCCGCTATCTAATGCCCCCGGCGCTGCGCACAAGCGAACTCGGCAGGTCAGGCACGCTTGCGGAAGAGCAGCGTCATGCGGTCGCTTTCGCCGATCGCGCTGCGCCGCGCCTTTTCAGCTTCGGTGGTCGCGCCACGCATTCCCGGCGGCAGTGACCAGACCCCGCCTTCCCAGTCCGCCGGGTCGTTCGGGTTGGCATTGATCTCGCTCTTCTCGACGAGGTCGAAGCCATAGCTGTCGAAGATCGCGATAATGTCCTTTTCGCGCTGGTAGCCCTTGTCGCCCAGAGTCTCGGCGGCGGGCGCATCGGCGCGAGCGCGATGCTGGACCACGCCGACCATTCCGTCGGCCTTGAGGAGCTTGCGGAAGGCCAGCATCGAATCGTGCAGCCACCCCGACCGGCGCATGTTGTGCATCTCGCGGAAGACGAGCACGCGGTCGGCCGTGCCTTCCAGTTCGGACGGAACGGTATCGGTGTTCGCGCCGAGCACCCGAGCACCCTCACCGCCGACCCACTTGCGCGCATCATCCGGGATCCGCGTGGCCGCGTTGCGGTACATGTCCCAGTAGCCGGTCATGCGCGGATGGAGATCGGGATTGAGCCCTAGGTAAGTGCCCGATTCACCGAGGTAAGGGATGATGACCCGCGAGTACCAGCCGTCTGCCGGCATGTAATCGACCACCGTCATCCCCGGTTCGACGCGGAAGAAGGCGAGAGTCTCGGCCGGATTGCGCCACTCATCGCGGGCGCGATCGTCCGCTCGGCGATCGTGCGCCAGCACCTGGGCCAGTGCGGCCGTGTCCGCCGCCGCGGGCGAGGTGGCAAGCGGAGCGGCCAATGCCAACAGCGTCGCGGCAAGGAATGTGCGTCTCATCGGGATTCTCCTCAGGCCGGACAGACTATCCTCTGTTCCTACGATGACAAGCGCGGGCACAATTCCTACTTCTGTGCACTCGAAGGAGATTCCCATGAGCGAGACGGCGATTGTTGCGGGCGGTTGTTTCTGGTGCACCGAGGCGGTGTTCCGCGACGTGATCGGGGTGAGCCAGGTCGAAAGCGGCTACACCGGCGGAACGGTGTCCGACCCGACCTACAAGCAGGTCTGCAGCGGCGACACCGGCCATGCCGAGGCAATCCGCGTGACCTTCGATCCCGCCACGATCTCGCTGGCCGAAATCTACGACGTCTTCCTCGGCACCCACGACCCGACCCAGCTCAACCGCCAGGGCAACGACGTGGGCACCCAGTACCGCAGCGCGATCTTCCCGCTCAACGACGAGCAAAAGACCGAAGCCGAAGCCGCCATCGCCCGCTGGAACGACGACCATCCCGGCCAGCAGGCGGTCACCACCATCGAACCGCTTGGCCCATGGTACCCGGCCGAGGACTACCACCGGGAATACTGGGAGGGCGAAGGCCAGCGGAACCCCTACTGCCTTGCTGTAATCCCGCCCAAGCTGCTCAAGCTGCGCAAGAGCTTTGCCAACAGGGTGAAGGCCAGTTGATCGCACGGAAAGGAGCTCTTGGTCTGACGAGGACTTGCCTTCGATTGGCTCGGCTGTTCCTTACTCCGGCACGTCTCAGGCCAAGAGCGATGGGCACTCGAGCAGCGCGGCCAAGCGGCAGGCTTGTAGGTCTCTTGGTCGGCGAGGTGGTGTTTTGTGTTTAAGTGACCGTGGGCTTTGGCGTGGACTGAGGCGAACTTCTGTAGCGACTTCATTCACCCGAACCTCATCATAGTCCATGGCGGCGAGAATGCATTTGAACAGAATATACCTCCCTTCAGGTTAACCCCAATATGGCACAGCCCTGCTCGGTCCGATTGCGCGTGCGTGAATTTTGGGTCGGAAGTGTGTCTGGTAGTCAGAACGACAGCGTCGATTCCGAGATATTGCGATTGCAGTGTTAACGGCTCTTCCGCTGTTGAGATCGTGACGGAGGCAAAATGATGGACGAATTGGAACAGGGCAAATGCATGCGTAAAGAACGGCGCCGTGGGTTCCGTGCCCCGCTGAAATTGAAGATCTCAATCAGCGACTGCGGCATCGATCCGCAACAAGTCCTGCTGACAGATATTTCACCCTTTGGTTGCACCATTGCAGATGGCATTCTGGCTCAAGTGCCGCAGGCCATAAGCGTCGAATTGCCAGGTCTTGACAGCCAACCTGCCACGATACGTTGGGTACAGCGAAATGGCGCTGGCATAGCGTTTGATCGGCCTCTTCATCCCTCGGTAGTCGCCTATTTCTTGAATTCTGGTCACGCCAACGTCGAAGCCAGACCGGGTCAGAGACTGCCGGCGAACCGAGCGTCCGAATCTTCAAAATCTAGGAAAGAGCAAATACTTGCAGGTCAGGCAGAGCCGTTTATGCGAATTCTCGCAAAGAAACAAACTCAATCAAGGTGCAGATCGCTGCAGGGGCTCATAAGGCGTCACACTTCTCGCTTGGCAGATCACCGCTTGGAAAGGCGGTATCCTCCAATAATTGGTAAAGAGGATAGTGTGTCGGTGGGAGGAGAGACCGCAAAAGTCGTTAATGTCTCCCCAAGCGGCTTGCAGGTCGAGTTGGGAACCGTCAACGATATCGGCAGCACGTTGCTGGTAGTATTCGAGGGGTTTGCATGCATCGCGGCGCAAGTTGTCTGGGCTGGCAGAGGTCAAGTTGGCTTGGCTTTGCCGCAAGATTCCATAGACTTGTATGAGATTTTCGATCACGAACCCAAACACGAGTTATTGAATGGAACTCTGTAAAAGTCCGCAATTGGATGGACGGCGGTTGCACAGTTCTTCTAGTAAGTCGCAAACGATTCTTGCACATTTTCTACGTTGCAAACGTATTCATCTGCTCCAAGCAACAAATGCGGAGACCATGAGAGTGGCACCGGCAACAATCGTATGAGTGGAAACACCACCAGATGCCGATTTGACTGATTCAGAGTGCATAGAGAAGTGATTGCCGTGTGTTCGCCCGACAACAACTATTCAATCGGAGCAACTAGACTGCCGCACGAGCGATGACGCGTCTGTGAAATAGGGACCATTTTGAGAAAATTGGTATGGTAGCGCCCGCACCCGGGACACGTTCGAAGTGCGAAGCTGCCACGGTCATTCCGTCAAAGCTAATGAAGCCAGCGAACCAGATGCTATATGCCGAGGTGGCGACGCGGCTCCGCCAACTTGTGTTGGCGGTCGTCACAGCGATAATGTAGGCTGCGGTTCTTCCGATTGGTTCTTCAGTCGACTAGCAAACGAGCTTGCTGGCGATTAGGAAGCGCAGCACGACCAGCGCTATGTCGAGCAGAGTGACCGTTCGACGCTTGCCGTTCCAGCTGCAGCCTCCGTGCAAAGCAACGCTTCTGTTATTCGCACATTTAATGAGACGAGAACTGACAGTACATCCATTATCATATTGCGCAGCTGCGTCACCGCCGGGTGGTAGAATCAAGACGAGTAAGGTTTTCAGTTTGATCGCGATTTTGAGCCGATTGACCGGACTATTCCGTACTTGTGCAAGGTTGGATAACTTGACCCAGCGCAAGATCGATTGGGACGTTGCAGTCAGCAGCTGATCTCGTGTCAGCTCCGAACCATCGCAGCAAATCAAGAGTTCAAAGCTGATCCAAAAAAGAGAATTGGAGTTGAAATTGGCAATCTCAATCTGTTCGCAGCGGGTCGCGCTTCGGATCTCGGCTGCGGCGCTTTCGATCTTGCTTGTCTCTTGCGGAGGATCGGATGGTTCCAGTCCTCCTTTCCCGACCGCCACTCAATCGCCGGCACCCAGTGCTTCACCCACCCCAAGTCCCAGCGCGGGCGGTCCCGTCACATCGAAACTCTCGATAAACTCGGCCCAACTTGGCCAGACGATAACTGGTTGGGAGGTAACCCCCCGGTTTTGGGAATTTGACAAGTCCAATGATCGATACGACCCCACATGGCTGTCAGAGAAAGTTGAAATCACGCACGCCGTAGTCGAGCTTGGCGGTATCAATCGCGTGAGAGTCGAACTGCGGAGTGGATTGGAAAATCCCGTTGATTATTGGACTCAGTTTACGCAGAATAAAATCAGCTATAGCACTTTTCATGATCATTTATATGAAAAGATTAACGATAACGGAAATGCAAATGTCGCTAATATTGGAGGATTTCAATGGGCGGCGTTCGATTACTATATCGAAAATTTTGTCCTTCCTCTAAGAAGCGAACTCACGAAGAAGGGGCTTAGTCTTTACGTCAATCTATGCTTCGTTGACTTCAATTGGACTCCATTGAAGGGCAGCCTTTCCGTTTCTCGCAACGCGGAAGAATATGCCGAAATCATGACGCTGGGCGCGACAAGACTTCGCGACAAATACGGCCTCGCCCCTGATGCTGTCGAAATCATTCTCGAACCAGACAATGGCGATGGCTGGACAGGCTCGAATATCGGCTACGCGATAATTGCTCTCAATCGTCGGCTGGCATCTAACGGGCTCAGCCCGAAAATTATCGCGCCATCGACGTCGCGTGCATCGGTTGTGGTCAATTTCCTGAATAGTCTCGAAACTGTCCCCGGAGCCGCTGGATCAATAGATTCAGTTTCTTATCATAGATACGATGGAAAGTCCGCCGACAGCGCAATCGCGGGTATTCGACAGCGTGCCTCGGTATATGGTGCTCAAACCGCAATGCTGGAGTACGTGAGCGCTGACATCGGAAACTTCTTTACAGACATGGCATTTGGTGGCGCAAGCGCGTGGCAGGCCTATGGCGTGGTGGACGCTGCAAGTTCGAAAGACACAGCCAAGAACGGATATGTCTTGTGGCGCGGTCCTGTTGGTCAACTTGCGTTAACTCCTCAGTTTGCTCGAATCGCAGCGATCCAGCGCGAAGTTCAGTTCGGCGCGCGAGCGATCGCGACGGCGCGCCAATTGGGTAGCGATGAAATAATTGCGTTCCGCAATCCTGACGGCTCTGAGGTTATTGCCGTTTACTCTCCGAACGCATCAGTTGCCGAAATTGCCGGATTGACGCATGGGACCTATCACTTATCCATTGTCGGTGACGGTAGCAGCACCTCGAACAACACGACCGTGAATGCGGATGGAATTGGTCAAGTGCAAGTGACGGTGCCTGCTAGGGGAGTGATCGTACTGCATAGCATTTGAGTTGCGACAACCGATTCGTGCGTGAGCATACCGAATCAGACTGGCAGCTTTGCGCTCGCCCGACGGCGGCCGCGAAAAGGAAGCTCAACCAGCAAGTCAAACGGTATGTTTCGGGCTCTTGGGACGCATCACTTTTCGTTTCGGAATTGGGCCTCCAATGCGGGGATTGTTCGAACTACCGTAATTTGTCCCTCAGTGGTTGCTTTACCTCTTCACGCCCGACCTCGCTCAAGGCCGCTCGAACACATAGACGAACTGGTCGGTCTTTCCCCTGATTGCGGGATTGAACACCATCAGGTCGAGCGCGTCGTCAGGGTTGCGCAGGGTGTCGCTCTCGGCAACGAGCCTGAAGCCCGCCGCGGCGAGGTCCTGCTTGACCACGGCGGGGTCGATGCGGTGCAGCTTCTCCATCGCCTCCACGCTCGAGCCGGGCTTCCCGGTGTGGTCGATGATGACGAAACGACCGCCGGGTTTGAGCGCCTCATAGACCGCCTTGTTGAACGCCGGGACGTCCGAAGGGCCCATGAACTTGTCGTAGAGGTCGTGGTAGTTTTGGCGGAACCAGATCACGTCGGCCTTGCTCGGCAGGCTGAAGGTGTTGGCGGTGGTCGAGACCGATGTGACATTGGGGTGCTCGGGGATGGGCATCGATCCCGGAGGCGGCGTGACCTGCTTTTCTGCCGCGTCGGCTTCGGTCAGGTGCGCGGCATAGACCTTGCCGGTCGGCCCGACGGCGTCGGCGAACAGGCGGTCCCAGTAATCGCCCGGCCAGATGTCGGCGACGGTCTGGCCTTCCTTGAGATCGAGCAGGGCCAGCAGCTCGGCCGGGTGGCGCGAGGCGTCGAGAGCGCGGTCAGCCTCGGGCCGCGCCGGGTCGGCGACGATCGCGGTAACGTCGGGCGAGGCTGCGGCAGCCATGCAGGCGGTGGAGACAAGCAGGGCGGCGGCAAGGGCGGCTGGGGCAGACTTGAGCATGGGTGTCTCCTGTTCCGGCCCCGATCATACGACCCTCGGCCCGTAGTGTCACCGGGCGTGGCGCAGGAGTAATCTCTGGAGTACCAAGGTCACCGTTCGCCTCGAGCGAAGTCGAGAGGTGCTGGCGAAAGTGTCTCGACTGGGCTCGACACGAACGGGGAGGGGAACGAAATGAAGCTGGCATCAAAGATTGTCCCGATTGCTGCGTTGCTGTTCGCAGCCGCGCCCGCCACCGCGCAGGACCTGACGCTCGAACAGCGGGTCGAGCGGATCGAGGCCGAGAGCGCGATCCGCCGCGTGCTGATTGAATACGGCAAGTTCCTCGATGCCAAGGACTACCGCGCCTACGCCGGGCTATTCGCGAAGGACGGCGTGTGGCAGGGCGGGTTCGGCACCTTTACCGGCCCGACGGCGATCGAGAAGATGCTGGTCGACAACATGGGCGCGCCCGAGCCCGGTTTCGTCAACAAGGCCAACTACCACATGCTGACCAACCCGGTGATCACTATCGCCGGCGACACCGCCGAGGTGGAATCGAAGTACCTGTTCTGGACCGCCTCGACCGACAACCGCCCGACCCCGCTGCTCGCCGGGCGTTACGTTGACAAGTTCGTGCGCGAGGGCGGGCAATGGAAGATCGCCCGGCGGACGACGTGGGGGCAAATCCCGTTCCGCGATCCCAACGAGCCACCCGCCGCCGGGGGAGGGCCGGCCGCCGGCCCGGCAACAGGCTCTTTGGCGCTCTCGACCGAGCAGCGCCTGCGCAAGGCCGAAGACACGCTCGCGATCCAGCGGGTCGTAACCAACTACGCCGCCCGGCTCGATGCGCGCGACTTCGATGGTTACGCGGCCCTGTTCGCCAAGGACGGCACCTGGCAAACCGGAAACACCGTCCGCCACGGTCCTGACGAGATCAAGGCCATGCTCACCGGCCTTTTCGGCCCGACGCCCGCCGGTTTCGTCAACGCCAGTGATTATCACCTCGTCTCGAACATCGCGGTAGACGTCGACGGCGACCACGCCACCGCCCGCTCGCGCCACCTGATGGTCACCGCGCGGCGAGGGCGGCCACCCGACCCCCACCCTCGCCGGCTGGTACGAGGACGAATTCGTGCGCGAGGACGGCCAATGGAAGATCCTCCACCGCATCGACCACCCGCTGATGCCGACCGCAGAGGAGTGGCGGAAGGAGACGGCTTCACGGCGGCTTTGTTGATCTGGCTGAATGGTGAGGCTGCAATTGGGTGGAATGCGGACGATGGGGTCATCGACAACTTTGAGTCGTAGGAACAAATCAACCGTGAGTCCGTTTCTCCTACAATTGCAGATTCTTTCTACAATTGCAGAGGCATGCTCGAGAAATCGAATGTTGGAAATGCAGGGGTGACTTGCCCATCCTATTACCTGACGAATGATGCGTATTAAAGGCTTCCTTTTCTGCTATACTTGGGCCGGAGGGCACGAGTCGAAGTAGCAAATTTAGGAAAGAGCTATGAAAAGATTGGCTTCTCTTGCGGCGCTTGCAGTGAGCATTTCGTTTTGCCCCAACGCAAATGCAGCAACGGTGATTTCGTTTGACTTCGGTCCTGGAAATCCAGCAGGCACTTTCCAGTCGGGCATCGGCCCTTTGAATCAGGTTAGCTGTGATTTGGGCCCCACAGGATGCGCTGGCATTTTTACGGCTAGCGGCACGTTCGCGGCCAATCCCGGATGGCAACTCGTTGGTGCAGCCCTTACCACTGGCCCCGCGACGGCGGCTTCAAACAACATCAATTTTACTTCAGCAACCTTGAATGGAATTCCATTTGCCTTTTTCAGTCCTGATGGTGGCATTTCCGAATTCGGCACCATTCCACCCGTGATGATGCAGGCGATTAATATCCTGAATGTTGCCGGCTATACGGGCGGACGCGGGAGTTTTGCGGGCACTTTGTCGTTCGGGAAGGTTGTTCGCGAACCTGAGTTGCCAGTCCCCGAGCCAGCCACATGGACAATGATGATCGTGGGTTTCGCGGTCCTTGGTTTCGCCATGCGGCGTCGCAAGGACGCGAAAGCTGGCAGACGTATCCGGCTTTCATATACCTAAGCTCGCTGCCCGCTGAACGCGTGACCAGGGTCGCTAGCAGCT
>NZ_WTYM01000038.1 GCF_009827435.1 Croceibacterium salegens
TCAGTCAAGGCATCACCCCGCCCTGCACTCAACTCCTTAACTGCAAGTGCATTCGCTCGGACCGGACCATCGCTCCCGACCTTTGGCTTTGGCATGATCCTTGACCTGTCGGAACGGCTTGAGGCTCGGCTGAACTACAGTCTTAAAGGAAGAGCGGCTGGGACCGGCTGAAAGAATCCAGCGTCAAGGTCGCGTTCAAATTCTGAAATGTCGCTAGTCGTTATGTCAACTCGCCTACCCGCTATTCGTGACGCAGCGCCTCGATCGGGTCGAGCTGGCTGGCACGGCGGGCCGGGAAGTAACCGAAAATGATCCCGATCAGCGCCGAGATCACGAAGCTCAGCATGTTTATGAACGGGTCGAACACGAACGGCAGGTCCAGTGCGCTCGAAAAGCTGAACGATAGCGCGAAGCCGAGCAGGATCCCGATCAGCCCGCCGAAGCAGCACAGCACCACGGCCTCGGTCAGGAACTGCATCCGCACCTCGCGGGCCAGCGCGCCGATGGCGAGGCGTATGCCGATCTCGCGGGTGCGCTCTGTCACCGAGACCAGCATGATGTTCATGATCCCCACCCCGCCGACGACGAGGCTGATAGCGGCGATGGCCGAGACCATGATCGTCATCGTCCCGACGGTGCTGGCGACGGTCTCGTTGATTTCCGCGGTGTCGACGATGTCGAAGTCGTTCGCCTGTCCTTCGAGCAGGACGCGCCGTTCGCGCATCAGGTCGACCAGCGCCTGCGTCATCGCCGCGCTCGAGTACTTGGAATCGTACGAGACGACCATGTAGCCGATGTTGTCGTTGCCGGTGAAGCGGCGCTGCACGTTGGTCAGCGGCATGAACACCGAGTTGTCGTCGTCGCCGTTTCCGCCGACCGTGCCGCGCGTCGCATAGACGCCGATGACCTGGCACGAGACGTTGTCGAGCCGCATGCGTTCGCCGATCGGGCTCTGGTTCGAAACGAAGATCTCGTCCTTCACGGTCGGGCCGATGATGCAGACGTTGGCGCCGGCGGATTCCTCAGCCGGGGTAAACAGCCGCCCATCGTCGAGCTCGATCCCGCGGGCGCTCATGAAGTCGTTGCTGACGCCTTCGACCTTGCTCTGCCAGTCCTGCCCGTTGTGGATTGCGGTGACGTTCCTCTCTACCTGCCCGGCGACGTCCTTCACGCCGGCGATCTGGTCGCGCACGGCGGCAACGTCACGCTCGTCGAAGGGCCGGATCTGGCCGCGATCGGTCTGGATTGGGAAGACGAAGAAGACGTTCGAGCCGAGCGAGCTGATCTGCTCCTCGATATCGGCGGTCACGCCCTTGCCCAGCGTGACCATGGTGATGACTGCCGCGACGCCGATGATGATGCCCAGCGTCGTCAGGAAGCTGCGCAGGATGTGCCGGCGGATTTCGCGCAGGGCGAGCAGGAGTGTCGTGCCCCACATCAGGCGACTCCCGCCGGGACGCCGTGCCGGTGCCCCTTCTCGATGCGTTCCACCAGCCCGTCCTTGAAGTGGACGATGGTCCTGGCGAAGTCGGCCATCTCCGGCTCGTGGGTGACCATCAGGATGGTGATGCCGGTCTTGTTGAGTTCGGCGAGGAATTCCATGATTTCGATCGAGCGTTCGGAATCGAGGTTGCCGGTCGGCTCGTCTGCCAGCAGGACCTCGGGGTCGGTCACCAGCGCCCGGGCGATGGCGACGCGCTGCTGCTGGCCGCCGGAAAGCTCTGCCGGGGTGTGGTCGGCCCACGGCACCAGCCCGACACGGTCGAGCGCGCGCAGCGCCGCTTCGCGCCGCTCCTCCTTCTTCTCGCCCCGATAGATCAGCGGCAGCTCGACATTCTCAACCGCGCTGGTGCGGGCGAGCAGGTTGAAGCCCTGGAACACGAAGCCGAGATAGCGGCGCCGCAGCAGCGAGCGCTGGTCGCGGGTCAGCGCCTGCACCTCGGTGCCGAGGAAGCGGTAGACGCCGCTGGTCGGTGAATCGAGGCAGCCGAGAATGTTCATCGTCGTCGACTTGCCCGACCCCGAAGCCCCCATGACGGCGACGAAGTCTCCGCGCGCAATCGACAGGTCGACGCCGCGCAGCGCCTGGAACGCGGCGGTTCCCTGGCCGAAGGTTTTGGTAATTCCCTCGAGTTCTATGATCGCTCCGCCGGTCACTTTTCCTTCGCCTTGAGCGAGGTCACGACCTTCATGCCGGTCTTGAGTTCCTTCGAGGTGACGACAGTGAAGCGGCCATCGCTCTGGCCGGTGACGACTTCGACCGGCTTGAGCTCGTTGTTGTCCTGCAGGACATAGACCGTCTGCTGGCTGCCACGCCCGATCGTCGCGCGCTCCTTCTCGCGATCGAGGCCGAAGTCGTTGCCGTTGTTGAGCTGCACGCCGCCAGTCGCATCGTCCTTGGGCGGCTCGAAGCGCAGCGCCCCATTGGGGACGAGCATGCGCTTGCCGGTGCTGTCGGTGGCAATGTTGGCGGTGGCGGTCATGCCCGGCCGCAGCAGCCCGTCGGCATTGTCCACCGTCAGGCGCGCCTCGTAGATGATCACCGAGTTGCCCTGCTGGCTCGACGACTGCTGCTGCGACGAGGACTGCGCGGTGTTGTTCGAGGCAAGGTCGACCCGCTCCACGATCGCCGGGAACTTGCGACCCGGATAGGCATCGACCGTGAAATTCGCCTTCTGCCCGGCGCTCACCTGGCCGACGTCGGCCTCGTCGACCGAGACGCGCAACTGCATCTGCGAGAGGTCTTCGGCGATCACGAACAGGGTCGGCGTGTTGAAGCTCGCCGCCACCGTCTGGCCGGGTTCGACCTGGCGGGCGAGGACCACGCCCGAGACGGGCGAGCGAATGACCGCGCGATCACGGTTGGTCATCGCCGACGAAAGCTGCGCCTGCGCGCTGGCAACGCTGGCGCGGGCCGAGGCGATGGCGGCCCGGTCGCGCTTGACGTTGGCTTCGGCCGCTTCGAGCTCAGTCTTCGAGGGGACCTTGCCTTCCGACAGGCGCCAGACTTCCTGCAAGCGGGCAAGCTGGGCGGTATCGACGTCGAGCGTCGCCGCGGCCTGCGCGACCGAAGCTCGCGCCGAATTGACGTTGGCCTGACCCTGGCGGATCTGGTCCTGTATGACGTCGGTGTTGATCAGCGCCAGCACCTGGCCCCGGCTGACCTGGTCGTTCACGTCGACGAGGATGTTGTCGATCCGGCCGGACACTTCCGAACCAACGTCGACCTGGTTGGTCGGGCGCAGGTTGCCCGTCGCGGTGACCTCGATATCGAGCGAGCGTTCGACCACCGGTTCCGATACGTATTCCTGCTTGTCGTCGCCGCCGCGCAGGAAGACTGCGGCGAGGATAAGAATGACGATGGCCGGCAGCCAGTACTTCATCCAGCGGCGCCAGCGCGGCTTGGTCTCAGTGCCGAGGAACTCGTCGACCGACTGGGCGTCGAAGTTGGCGGTATCGTTCATTGGTCTGTCTCTCGATCGGTAATCGCGGGATAGTCGGCGGGCGTCCAGCCGCCGCCGAGCGCCTGGGTGAGGCGGACGAAAGCACTGGCGCGTTCGGCCTTGGCGCCGACTTCGGAATTGCGTGCCGACAGCAACTGGTTCTCGGCGCTGAGCAGCGTACGAAAATCGGTGATGCCGGCCTGGTACTGGCTGCGGGCGAGCAAGGCGGCGTTGGACGCGGCATCGCGCGCCTCGCCCTGGATCGCCACGCGTTCGCGCGTTGCGCGCATGTCGACGGCGCTGGATTCGACGTCTTCGAGCGCGCCGAGGATGCTCTGCCGCCACGCCGCCAGCGCGCCGTCGGCCGCGGCCTTGGCGCTGTCGACCTGCGCCTGCGTGCGCCCGCCGTCGAAGATCAGCTGGCTGATCCCGGCGAAGAGACTGCCGGTGATGACGTCGAGCAATCGACCGACGCTGGTCGCCCCGGTCCCGATGTTGCCGGTCAGCCGGACCAGCGGCAGGAGCTGGGCCTGCGCCACGCCGATGCGCGCGCTGGCGGCCATGAGCGAGGCCTCGGCGCCGCGCACGTCGGGGCGGCGGCGGAGCACGTCCGCAGGAGCCTCGAAGGCTTCGAGTGCCGGAGGTTCGGGAACGAAGTCGCTGCCCTGGAGCAGCGCGAGGACGCGTCCGGGCGGCTCGCCGATCAGCGTCGAGATGGCATTGGCGCGCGCCGCGAGGCTGCTTTCGAGCTGTGGAATCGTCGCCGCCGTGGCCGCGCGTTGGCTGCGCGCCTGCTCGACATCGAGGCTTGAGACGAGTCCCGCCTGGTTGCGCCAGCGGGCGATCTGCAGGTTGTCGTCCTGATACTGGAGCGTGTCGCGGGCAATGGCCAGCTGCAGGGCGGTGGCGCGGGCCTGGATGGTGCCCAGCGCGACCTGGCCGACCACCAGCCGCTGGATATCGGCGAGCGAGTACCCGGCCGCTTCGAGGTCGGCGCGATTGGCCGCGACGTTGCCCGAGATGCGGCCGAACAGGTCGACTTCCCAGCTCGCATCGGCACCGAACGTGAAGTTGAAGTCGTCGCTGGCGAAATCGCCGATGTCGCGCTGGATGCCGCCGCTGGCGTTGAGCTGCGGGGCATAGCCGGCCCGCGCCGAGCGCAACTGCGCGCGGGCCTGATCGAGGCGGGCGGCGCTTTGCGCGATGTCGAGGTTCTGGGCGATGGCCTGCTCGACGAACTCGGTCAGCAAGGGATCGTTGAGCATCGTCCAGTATTGGGCGACGTCGATGTCGGCCTGCGGCGCCTGCGTTTCGGCCCATGCGGCGGGAAGCTCCAGTCCGCCATTGGCCGGCGGCACCGGCGTGGCGCAGGCGGCGAGGCCGAGCAGCAGCGGCATCGCCAGATACGCCTTGCGGTTAGCCTCGAACGCCACTGAAACCCCCTTGCGGTCTACATCAATTAGCCAAAAGGCTAACAGAATTGCCCGCCGTCCCCAAGCAGGCAATTGTAAGAATTGGTCGCGACGGATGTCCCGGACGCGTCTCTTGCGTGTTAGGAAGGTAATACAGCAATCCGCCTGCGCAAGATGCGCCGGACGAAATGTCCATGTTTATCGACTAGCGGCGGGGAGCGTATCCGGGCAGTGCGGCGACTGCCGGGCGTTCGGCCATGCGCGCCAGCCAGGCGGTGATCGCCGGGGCGGCGTCGGCGTTGCACGCCTCGGGCAGGACCCGCGGCAGCGCCGAGGCCATCGAGTACCACTTGATGTCGGCCAGCGTGTAGTCGGCCCCCATCAGCCACTCGCGCCCGTCATCGAGTAGCGTGTCGAGCCGCGCGATGCAGTTGTCGAGCCGGCGCCGGGCGTCGGCCAGTTCGGCTTCGGAAAATCCCGTTTCGGAAATTTTCGCCCATTTCAGGCGGACCTCCTCGTTCGGCATTTTGGCGAGGCGCTGCGCCATCACCGCCTTGTCGATCTTTGAAGCGGAAGGGGCTGCGCCGTGCGCGCCGAGAACCGTCAGCGCCGGGCAGAAATACTCGTCGACGTATTTGGTCAGCACGCGCATCTCGGCCCGCCGCCACGGATCGGACGGGCGCAACGGCGGGTCCGGCAGGATGTCCTCGAGATATTCGTTGATGACGGTCGATTCGCGCACGATCAGGCCGTCGTGGACCAGCACGGGCACCATGCCCTCAGGGTTTACGGCCCGGAAGGCCGGGTCGTGGTGCTCCCACCTGCTGCTGTCGAGAACGCGGTTTTCGAAGTCCGCGCCCTTTTCGAGCAGGCACAGCAATGGGGTGAGCGAGTTCGCGACCGGCCCGAAATGGTAGAGGGTCAGCAAGGTCAGGTGCCTGCCTGCTGTTCCCTGTCGAGCATCGCCTCCGCGCGGCTGATCATTACCTCGGTAACCTCGATGACGGTGGCGAGGGCGCCGCCGTCTATCCCGTCGGTCAGACCGAGGTCGCGGTCGACCGCGAGTTTGATCATCTTGCCGTGCAGCAGCTTTCCATCATCCGAGAGATCGATCTCGATCTCGGGACCGCCGGGCTTGCGCTCACGCGTGACAAGGCCGCGCGCGACCATGCCCTTGACCGCGCGGCTGAGCTGGCCGCGGTCCTGTACGAGCGCGTCGGCCAAGCCGTTGAGCGACAGCGGTGCGGTGTAACCTAGCTGGACCATGATGCGCCATTCGATCTCCGACAGGTCGAACAGCCGCTTCTGCGCCAGGAGCCCGCTCCGGCGCAGCAACGCGAACAGGTGGATCATCTTCATGCTGACCAGACCCCGTAGTTCCGCGTTTCTCGCGGCCGAGTTCGGGCCACCTTCGTCCTTGCTCATGTAACTTCTACTCCCCCTTTCCCTCCTAGCCCGTATTGCTCGCGTCAAAAAGTCCTTTCACGCTAGGCGTCCTTTCGAGTGGGAGAGGAAAAGCGCGCGATTTCACCGGCAAAACGGCCTTCGTTATCGATGCCGCATCCTGAAGGGGCGCCCCCGAAATGTTAACCATATTGCCGTATCGCGCGGGCCATGCGTGCGAAACCGATCACGACCTTGCCGGCCGCCATCACGGCGCTTGTCTTGCTCGCCTGCCCGAGCTGGGCCTGCGCGCAGGACGGCATCATCGGTCCCGAGGCGATTTCGGCGGATTTCGACCTGCGCGCCAGCGCCACCGGCGGTGAGACCGGCTGGCTCGATGGCGGATACGGCAAGCTCTACGAAGGCGGCGACGACGGCGATACCCAGGCCCGCCTGCGCCTCGCCTATGCCGACCTCGTCTGGGAGCCGCGTTTCAGCTTCAACCTGAGCGGCAAGGCGAGCCTGACCTACCAGGACCGCAGCCACCCCGCGGTGGACCTCAACGAGGCCTACCTCGAATGGCGCTCCAACCCGGCCCCGACCCGCTTCGGCCTGCGCGCCGGGGCGATGTGGCCGCCGGTCTCGCAGGAGCACGGCGGCGGCGCCTGGCTGGTCGAGGACAGCATCACGCCCTCGGCGGCGAACAGCTGGATCGGCGAGGAGGTCAAGGTGCTGGCGGTCGAGGGCACCGTCGAACGCCGGTTCGGCGAACACCGGCTCAAGCTGACCGGCGCCGGCTTCCTGCACAACGACATCTCCGGCACCCTGCTGTTCTACCGCGGCTGGGCGCTCGACGACTTTCGCGCGACGGTCCACAACTACAACCCGTTGCCGCCGCTCGCGCCCGCGGCACAGCCCTACCAGGTGCGCCAGTCGAACTCGTTCTGGGAACTCGACGACCGCGCCGGCTATTACGCGCGGATCGACTACACCCCGCCGTTGCCGTTCACGCTCAATCTGTTCCGCTACGACAACCTCGGCGACCACGTCAGCCGCCGCGACAACCAGATCCAGTGGCATACGCGGTTCTGGAACGCCGGCATTGCCGCCGCGCTGGGCGACAGCACCACCGCCAAGGCGCAGGTCTTGTGGGGCAACACGCTGGCCGGTCCCGAGACGCCGTTCGGCATCCCGGGCGACGCCGATTTCACTGCCGCCTACCTCCTCCTCGGCCGCGAGTTCGGCAGCGGAAAGGTGACGCTGCGCGGCGACTGGTTCGAGGTGCACGACAACACCTTCGTCGCCAGCAACGACAACAACGAATACGGCTGGGCGGCGATGGTCGCCTACAAGCGCCCGCTGGCCGACTTCCTCACCCTGCTGGTCGAACTGCAGCACGTGTCGAGCGACCGTCCGGGCCGCCAGCTCTACGGCGGCATTCCCGCCGAGCAGGCGCAGACCTCGCTGCAGACCTCGCTGCGGTTCGGGTTCTGAGCAGAGCGCGCCCCATGATCGCTCGCATCATCGCCCGTTTCGCCGCGGCCCTCTCCGCACTGGCGCTCGCCGGTGCGGCGCAGGCCGCCGACATCACCGTCACCGTAACCGACGACAGCGGCCGCCCGGTGCCCGACGCCGTGGTGATCGCCGACGTTCCCGGCGCCAAGGTCCCGCCCAAGGGCGTGTTCCGCATCGACCAGAAGGACACCGCCTTCGTGCCCTTCATGCTGGTCGTGCCGGTCGGCTCGCGGGTCGAGTTCGCCAACCTCGATCCCTTCCGCCACCACGTCTACTCGTTCTCGCCGGGCAACAAGTTCGAGCTCAAGCTGTTCGGCAAGGGCGAGGTCCGCTCGGCGGTGCTGGGCACCGTCGGCACAGTCGCGATCGGCTGCAATATCCACGACACCATGCAGGCGTTCGTGAGGGTGGTCGACACCCCCTACGCCCTGCGCACCGACGACAGGGGTCGAGCGGTGCTCAAGGGCGTTCCGGCCTCGGCACGGACCCTGCGCGTGTGGCACCCGCGGCTGCGCGCACCGGGCAACGAACTCAAGCTGGCGATCAATCCTGCGGGCAACCTGTCGCTGCCGGTCAAGGTCAAGCTGCGCCGCCCGGCGCCGATGAGCCACGACTATTGAGATGATCCGCTTCGCCTCGCTGCAATCGCGCATGACCGCGCTGTACCTGGCCGCCTTCGGGCTGGTCATGCTGCTGGTCGCGGTGAGCATGCAGTGGGCGATCGCAAGTTCGGCCGAGGACAAGGTTCGCAGCGAGCTCGAATCGAGCTCCAAGGTGATCGACCGGATCTGGTCGATGCGCACGCAGGAACTGCAGAGCGTCGCCGGGCCGCTGGCGCTCGACTTCGGTTTCCGCGAGGCGGTGGCGAGCGACGATACCGCCACGATCCGCTCGGCGCTCGGCAACATCGCCTCGCGCATCGACCTGCCCAACGCCTTCATCGTCAAGTACGACGGCAGCGTCGTCGGCATGCGGCCGGAACAGGATTCGTCCTACAACGAGGAGCTGTGGGACCGGCTCGATTCAGGCTGGCATTCGGGCGCGCTGCGCATCGGCGATACGACCTACCAGGCGGTCGCCGCGGAAATCCGCGCCCCCGGGCTGATCGGCTGGCTGGTGCTCGGCCGCAAGCTCGATGCCGGAGAGATGCGCGACATCAGCCGGCTTTCCGCGATCCCGGTCAGCGTCTCGGTGGTGCGGCGGACCGAGGCGGGTCGCTGGGTTTACGACAGGGACGGCCGTCCGGTCGCTGACAGGAACCTTGCCGCGCTGCTCGCCCGGCTCGAAGAAATCGGTGCGGCGAGCGGCCAGACCTCGCAGCGGATGGGCGGCACCATGGTGCTGGCCCGCGCGCTGGGCGAATCCGACGGCGTGGCGACGACGGCGATGATGCTCGACTTCTCGATCGACGATGCGCTGGCCGAATACGACGGGTTGCGGCTCGCGGTACTGCTGTCGGGCCTGCTCGGCCTCCTCGTCATGGCCTTCGCCAGCGCCTCGCTGGCCCGGCGCATCGTGCGGCCCATTGTCGCGCTCGAAAAGGCCGCGCAGGCGCTCGAGCGCGGCGAAGCGCGTTCGCTGCCGGTGCTGTCGAGCGACGAGATCGGCAAGCTCACCGGCAGCTTCAACGCCATGGCCGAGGAGATCGTCACCCGCGAGACCCGTATCCGCCACATGGCCTATCACGACGGCCTGACCGACCTGCCCAACCGGGCGCGGCTGCGCGAGGAGATCGACCATCGGCTGGCGGCGCTCGAAGGTGGCGGCAGCGAACCCTTCGCGCTGCTGTTCCTCGACCTCGACAACTTCAAGATCACCAACGACACGCTCGGCCACCGTGTCGGCGACCAGCTATTGAAGCTCGTCGCAAGGCGGCTCGTCGAACTCGACGACAGAACCTTCGTGGCGCGCACGGGGGGCGACGAATTCTGCCTCATCGTGGCCGGACAGGACGTCCGCCTGCGCGCCGCGCAAATCGCTGCAATGGCCATCGAGCAGGTCAACGAACCCGCCTCGGTCGAAGGGCATTTCCTGCGCGCCGCGGTGAGCATCGGCAGTTCCGAAGCGCCGGAAGATTCGACCAGCGCCGAAGACCTGATCAAGCACGCCGACCTTGCGCTGCATGCCGCCAAGGCCGCCGGGCGCGGCCGCTACCGCCGCTTCACCGCCGATCTCGACACCAACGCGCACAAGCGCCGGTCGATCGAGGTCGACCTGCACAACGCGGTCAAGAACGGCGAGTTCGAGCTCTACTTCCAGCCGCTGTTCAACCTCGCGAAGAACCGCTTCTCCGCCTTCGAAGCGCTGATCCGCTGGAACCACCCGAAGAAGGGCCTCGTCTCGCCGGTCGATTTCATCCCGGTCGCCGAGGATACAGGGCTGATCGTGCCGATCGGCGAATGGGTCCTCAAGGAAGCCTGCCGCCAGGCCGCGACCTGGCCCGAGGACATCCGCGTGGCGGTCAACTTCTCGACCGTGCAGTTCGCCCAGAGCGGCCTCGTCAACATGGTGTTCCAGACGCTGGCCACCTCGGGCCTCGCCCCCGACCGGCTCGAGATCGAGATTACCGAATCGCTGTTCCTCGAAAACACCGGGAGCGTGCGCGAGGTCCTCCACGGCCTGAAGAACGTCGGCGTGCGCATCGCGCTCGACGATTTCGGCACCGGCTTCTCCTCGCTCAGCTACCTGCGCAAATTTCCGTTCGACAAGATCAAGATCGACCGCTCGTTCATCATCGAGCTGCTGCAGGAAGACGAGGCGGGCGCGGTGGTCAAGGCCATCACCGACCTCGCCGCCGCGCTACACATGGAAACCACCGCCGAGGGCGTCGAGGAACCCGAACAGGTCGAAGCCCTGCGCGCCTTCGGCTGCACCACGCTGCAGGGCTACCTGTTCTCGAAACCGATCCCGGCGAGCGAAGCCGCGAAGCTGGTCAACGGCGAAGCAGCGGCCGAGCTGCGCGCCTGAATCCCTTGCCGCAGCTCAGTTCGCCTCGGCGGCTTCCTCGGCGTTGAGCCGCTCGACCTCGGCGCGGAAGGGCTTGAGGCCGAGCCATGTGACGACGAGCGATGCCGGCAGGAATACCACGTGGAGCAGCACGATCGACCATCGGAGGTCGTCGGGCGAGGTGAAGATGACGTCGGTCGTCAGCCCGGTGACGTAGGGCGCGAGACCCACGCCGACGACGGTGTAGATGAACAGGTACAGCGTCATGATCTGCCCGCGGATCTGGTTGGGCGAGATCGCCAGCATGACCGCGTTGAGCATCGGCCCGCTCATTCCCAAAGTGAGGTAGATGACGCCGTTGAAGGCCAGCGACAGCTCGGGCGTGGGCGTCAGCGGCATCATGATCGAGAACGGGATCGCGGCCAGCCGGGTGTAGAGGATCACGCGGTAGGCGCCGGCGGGGTCGCCGCGGTTCTGGAACCACTCGGCCCACTTCGCCCCGAGGAAGAGCCCGGTAAGCATGAGAGGGATCGAGATGATCCCCGAAGCGATGCCGTAGGTCGCCGGCGACCAGCCATAGGTCCGCTCGAAGAACGCCGCGCCCCAGGCCCGCCCGCCGACGTCGAGCGAACCGATGGTCAGTCCGATGAACATCGGTCCGAACACCGCGAAGCGCAGCCACAGGTACCTCAACGTGGTGCGGAGGCCCGCCTTTTCGGTGCGCAAGGTGAGGTTGCGGCGCGGCGGTTCCTTGACCGAAAGCAGGAGCAGCGAGACCAGCAGGCCGGGCAGGCCGACGCCGAGCAGCACTGCCTGCCAGGGGCGCAGCACGCCGACCAGCGGTAGGTCGGGCGAGCCGACCGGCGCGACCAGCCAGATCATCGCCCCGCCGAGCAGCAGCGACAGCCCGCTCCCGGCGACGGTGCCGAGTTGCAGCGTCGCCACCGCGCGCGGCAGTCGCTCGCGCGGGAAGCTGTCGGCGACCATCGAATAGGCGGTCGGCCCGTTGACCGACTCCCCCGCGCCGACGACGACGCGGGCGACGAACAGCTGGCTGAAGCTGGCGGCGAGGCCGGAGGCGGCGGTGGCGAGGCTCCACACCACCAGCCCGCCCATGACGATCCACTTGCGTGTCCAGCGGTCGATGTAGCGCGAGAAGGGCACGGCCACGAGCGCGTAGAAGATCGCCTGCGTCGGGCCGAGCAGCAGCCCGGCCTCGGAATCGGTCAGGTCGAAGTCTGTCTTGATCTGCTGGATCAGCAGCCCGAGGATGTTCTGGTCGAGCAGCGCGAAGGTGGTGATGACGGCGAGGACGCCGACCGTGTACCAGGCCTGGCGCGGCGTGGGATACTCGCTTGCCCCCGGCGTCGCGGCTTCGCTTGCCATTGCTGCCCTCTCCCCCTCCGACTGCGTTTGCTAGCGCACTTCCCTGTTATCCCCAACGCCCCGGTTCGGGCCCCATGACCGCGACCGGGAACAGGTCTTCCTTCAGCGCCGCGACCGACGGGCGCGCGGCGACCCGCTCCATCCAGTCGTCGATCTCGCGCGGGTAGCGGATCCCGAGCATGGCGAACTGGAACAGGTGCGGGAACACCGCGATGTCGCCGATCGTGAAGGTGTCGCCGCACAGCCATTCGTTGCCGGCGAGGTCGTCGGCGAGGCGGTCGCCGGCCTTGACCAACGCGTTGGTCGAGACAGCAAGCTGCTCGGGGCCGAAGCCCTCCATCGCCCGCTGCCATAGTTGCGCGCGTTCCGGCAGGAGCCGCTCCAGCCCCGCCCTGGCGTGCCCGGGCACCTTCCCCTTCAGCGCCGCCCACCGCGCGATCGCCAGGTGCGACGCGATATGGGTCTCGACATACTTGCCCCACTTGCTGGCAAGATACCGCTCCCGCGGATCGCCCCCGGCCAGCACCGTCCCCGGATGCACTTCATCAAGATACTGCAGGATCGCAAAGCTATCGAACAACAACCGCCCCCCGTCCCGCAAGGTCGGCACCATCCCGTGACAGTTGACCTCGAGGTATTCGGGCGAGTGCTGCTCGTAGGCGACCAGGTCGAGCTTATGCAGCTGGTGCTCGATGTCCTTTTCGGCGAGGACGATGCGCACGGCGGTCGAATGCGGCGAACCCGGCGCATAGTAGAGCGTGATCATCGGACGGTGGCCTCGCTAACGCTCAGCTGCTGGCGAATTTCGGCGGCGCGCTGGCCGATGAAGCCGCGGCCGATGCGGAACGCGGCCTGCAGGGCAGGCCGTTCGTGACAGCGCCGCAACCAGCGCAGCAAGTTGGGCGTTTTGCTTTCGTTGACCTCCGCGGGCCGCGCCTGCGACAGGCCGTAGAACGTCGCGAATACACCGATGTCGGCGAGCGAAAATTCCTCGCCTGCCAGCCAAGGGTGCCGTTCGAGGATCGCGTCGAAGCGCCCGATCGCCTCGGCCACGCGGCGTTCGGACTCGGCGATTTCTTCCTCGGAGGTCGACTGGAACATCAGCTTTTCCCAGGCTGTCCGGCGTTCCGGGAGGGGGATACGGTCGAGCTGAGCGCGAAGTTCGGCGGGGTCCTGGCCGACGAATCGCGGTGCCGCCAGCCGGTTCGAGGCGATCATCGCCAGCGATGGGGCGACAACGTTGTCCATGTAACGCATGAGGATGCGCATTTCCCAGCGACGAAAGGGGTCCTCAGGTCGCAGCGACGGGCCTTCGAAAACCTCGTCGATGTATTCCATCGCCGGGGTGCTCTCGGTCATGACGAAGCCGTCATGGACTATGGCCGGGATCGTACCGTCGGGGTTGATGGCGAGGAATTCGGGCGAGAAATGCTCGTGCGCGCCCATGTCCACGTAGTGATGGGTGAACGGGACACCCTTCTCGGAGAGGCAGAACAGCGGCTTTCCCGAATTCGCATTCGGTTCCCAGGTATAGACTTCTATCATTGTCTTCCCGGCTCGTGCCGACGTGACCCGGGAAGTTCGCTATCGTGCCGTCTTGCTAACGTCAATCAATTGCATTTAAGTCATTCAAATAGCGTATGACCGTTCTCGTCAACCGGGTTTCGATCATTCTGCGAGCACTGGAATTCGAGCAACTTCCCGTAGCGATCGCGCCGATAGCGCGTGGTCACCTTGAACGGAGCTTCGAGCGCCTCGGGATCGTCCATGGTCATCTCGTTGACCAGCACGTCGGCATCGGCAGGGTCGAGGTGGATACGCTCGACGAGGTGGAACTGCTCCGAGTGCGGGATGCCGGTGTCGATCTCCAGATCGCCCGAGATGCCCACCGTGTCGACCACCAAAGTATCGCCCTCCCAATGGCCGATCGAATCCCCCATGAATCCGGGATCGTGGTCCGGGTCATGCTCGCGACCATCGGTCCAGATCGTGCGCGTCTGCATCCACGCTTCCTGGTTGATGGTCACCCGGCCCGGCGCGAAGATGAACTCGTAGGGGTACTGCGCGAGACGCATGATGCGCGGCATGCCCGGCGGGCTGCAGTTGGAGCGCGCCCGCGGCACCACGCCGTCGTTTTCCTGCACTTGCTGGCGGAAATCCTCGAGTTGCTTGGCGTATTCGGCCTTGAGCTGGGGTCTCGGTGGTGGCGGGTCGCCCGGTTTCGGCAATGCAAAGGTGACGAACCAGATGCCGCCCCAATCGGGCAGAGCATCGAGTTCGGCGTAGTGTCCCTTGGGATTGGCCGAGCCCGCGCCTTCGGCAATGCCGTCCGGCGGCGGTGACTTGGTCGGCGCACCCAGTTGCGCGGCGGCCGGGGCGGCAAGTGCGACAGCCGCCACGGCGGCAACGGTCCAGACCCGCATCAGCCGACGTCGCCCAGCGTCGACCCGTCCGAAAGCTTGACCCCGACGTAGGAACCGCCCTTGGCCCCCGTACGAAGCGGATGAACGTAGAGCGTCACCTTGTCGCCCGGCTTGAGCGAGGAACGCTTCCACCCCTCCTGCACCAGGTTGTTGGGGCTGGTCATCTCGATCGCCCAGTTCTCGACACCTTCCGGCGCCTTGACGTCGACGAGGATGAAGCTGTGCGGGTTCTGCCACTTGAACTTGGTCACCGTGGCATCGAGCGCGATTGTCTTCCTCATGTCGAACATCGAATAGGAATGGTGCGCCGCCGCCGGCCCCGCGATCAGCGCCAGTGCCGGGAGCAGCAGCTTGCCAAGCGTGTTCATTGTTGCCTCTCCAGTTCTCATAGCTTCGGCACGTTGACCGGCTCGCCGTTCTTCGGAAGACCCGAATCGAGCACCGTGCCGTCGGCCTTCTTCAGATCGAGGAACAGCCCGCCAGGCTGCCCGCTGCGCAGGGGATTCATCCGCAAGGTGATCTTGTCGCCGGCCTTGAGCGAGGAACGCAGCCAGCCCTGCCGCTTCAGGTTGTTCGGGCTGTTGAGTTCGAGCGACCAATGCTTTCCGCCCGGCACGTCCATCTCGATGAAGGCGTGCGGGTTGGTCCACTGGAAATCGGTCACGGTGCCTTCCAGCGTCATGATCTTCTTCTGGTCGAACATCGCAAAGCTGTGGTGCGCCAGCGCCGGCGCTGCGGCCAGCAGCGCGGCCGCGCCAGCCAGGGCCCATCGGCTAATTGTCATCGTTGACCCCCTCGATCTCGCTCTGGCCGCGTTCTTTCGCCGCCTCGCTGCCGAGCGCGGTGCCGGGCAGGTTCTCGTTGTACTGCAGGATGCAGTGGCTCTCATTGATGTCGGTGTAGTCGGCGCGGTCGAAACGCTTGGTAGAACGCCATTCGCCTTCCCACATCGTCGGATCGGTCATGATGTATTCGATCTGCATGACCTTGCCACCCGCGGGCATGGTGATGCGTTCGACCATCGCGAACTGGTCGTCGATCGGGATGCCCTGGTCGATGTAGTGGTTGTCCGGCTCGAAATAGCGGGTGTCGACGACCAGCGTATCGCCTTCCCAGTGGCCGATCGATTCACCGTTGTAGCTCGGCACGACGATGTCCGGGTCGGTGTGTTCGCGCCCGTCGAGGAAGATCGTGCGGACCGCATTGTTGAAGCCGGAAATCATGTAGATCGCGGTTGGCAACTGGATGAAGGCATGCGGCCAGACACGCGTCATGATCATCGGCATGCCCGGCGGGAAGCACTGGCCGATCGCATCGCGATAAGTCTCGTTGCGCGCGGCGTACTTCGGCGCCTCGATCAACGCCTCGCGCCCCTCGGCATAGAACTTTGGATAGGGCGGGCCAAACATGAACTTGGCGAAGCCCTCGTGCAGGTCGATAAACCAGGTCCCGGTCACATCGAACGGCGGCTTGGGGCGGGCCTTGTTGAGATTCTCCGGCGCCAGCGCACCGAGGTACCCCGGATGCTTGGGCACCATTTCGCTGTAGCGCTCGGGCGGAATCGGCGTCAGCGGACGCACCACGTTGGGCTGCGCCGGCAGGTCGCCCTCGGCGGGGTATGCGTCCTGCGCCAACGCGGGCGCTGCAAGCCCTGCTGCGAGGATCGCCATGGTAACCAGATGCCGCAAGACCCTCTCCCTTCCGCGACCTTTTTGACTTTCTCACATGGCTTAGCGCTGAATACCGCGCCTGTCAGCCCAAATCCTTCTCCAGCAACCACTCTTCGATCACATTGGCGACCTCGTCGCTATTGCTTTCGAGCTGCATGGCATGGCCGTTACCTTGCACACCGCGCTCCTCGAGCCGGACGTGTTCGGCGGCGACCCCGGCCTGGCGCAGAAACGCGACGATCGCATGGTTGTCCGCCGCCATCCACGAAGCCTCGGCGGTCACGACGACGACCGGGAAACCCGAAGCGAGATTGGGCAGGCGCCGCGCCGGTTCGGCCTGCACCTTGTAGGCAACCAGCCCTTCGCCAGGCGACGGGCGGTCCTCGCTCGCCAGTTCCTCGCCTTCGGCCAGTGGCGGGTCGTAGGTGAGCGGCGCGCGTGTAATGCCGTAGGGCAAAGGGCCGCTGATTGCCTGGAACGGCGGGCCGAGCGGCTCGGCGGCCACCAGCCCTTTGACAAGCTCCGGCCGGATATCGGCGATGAGCCAGCCGGGCGGACCGCCGGCCGAATGGCTGAGCAGGATCGCCGGGCCAATGCGGTCGAGCAGTTCGGCCCCGGCGCGCTGGGCATCGGCCTGCCACTGCGCCACGTCGGCCAGCGTCGGCCCCGTCCCGGCGAGGAACGAGAGGAACGCTGGGTCGTCCATCTTGCCCGTCCCCGGCCATTTGTCGTGCAGCGAGGCCTGCGGATAGTTGTCGTCGAAGTCCTGCGGCCGAGTGAACAGGCGCTCGAGGAACACGGTCGGTCCTGGCCCAGCCATCTCACCCTGAAAGGCGGGCTGGAACGGGCTGCGGCCGTGCTGTGGGCGGTCGACCACGTAAACCGCCCAGCCACGCCGGACAAACCAGTGGACCCAACCTTCGCGCCCGTCCGCCGTGCCAAGAAAATCGGTGCCCTGCCCCCCGCCGCCATGGATCATCACGATCGGCCATGGGTGGCGAAGGTCCCTGGGGATCCAGTACTCGTTGTACTGCTGCCCACGCATGGCCTTGCCGGCCACCGGGTGGTCGATCAGTTCGCCCCCGGTCCAGAAGAAGCCTTGAGCCGCCAATTCGAGAGGATCGGCCTTGCCCGCCGCATGGAGCGCGACCGGGCGATAGTCACGCCCCATCAGTGGATCTGCCCTTGCCGACCGGCAATGTCGATCGCCACCCCCGGAGTCGGATCGGCGTCCTTCCAGCGCGAGCCGGAACGCAGCACGTTACCGATCACCTTGTAGGCGAACAGCATCAGCAGCGCGCCGGACTCGGGATCTTCCTTCAGCGCCTTGATCGCCGCGAGGTCCTTCCGGCGCTGCTCGAGGTCCTTCTCCTGCAGCATGCGCTTGTTCTCTGTCGCCGCCGGGGAGACGATGTCCCAGAATATCCGCCGCCGCTCGTCGGAGAAGCGGTCGAGGATTTCCTCGCCTTCCTCGCCGCGGATTACCGCGCCGAGCACGTCAGCCAGCACCACGCCGGTCCAAACTCCTGAAGTCAGGCCAAGCCCGCCGCATGGGTTGGTCGCATGCGCCGCATCTCCGGCCAGCAGGACATGGCCCTTGTGCAGCGTTTCCGCTGCGCGCTGGTGCAGCATGTAGGGGCTGGAGGAGACAATTTCGTAGTCCCTGCTCCCCTGCATGAACCACTCGTAGCGGTCGTGAATCCGCTCCTCGTAGGTGTCGAGCGGGAGGCTCGCGTCCTCCATGTAGGTGCAGCGCCATAGTCCGTCGCGGTCGAGTTGGGCGATCACCGCCATGTTGACCGGGTCGCAGACGAAATTGGCCTGCTGGTACCCGATTTTGCGGAAGTCGAACTTCACGTTGGTGGCGACGAAACGCTCGGGCCAGGTGTGGCCTTCGAACTCGATGCCCGCGAGCCGTCGCACCGTGCTGCGCGCGCCGTCCGCGCCGATCAGCCATGTGGCCGAGAAGGTCTTCTCGCCGTCGGCAGTGCTGGCAGCGACGGTAACGCCGTCCTCACCGTCGACGATGGCGGCCACCTCGTGATCGAAAAGCACTTCGACTCCGAGCTTCACCGCATGTTCCATCGCCACCCGGGCGACGTCGTGTTGGCCGGCGTGGAGCTGGTAGTCGTAGGGAATGCCCTCGACCGGCTCGGTAGTGACCACCGAAGAATAGCCGAATTCTGGCACGTGGGTGCCGAAGTCGCGGTTCTGGAAACCGATGGCGTTGAGCTCGCCGAGAAGGCCCAGTTCCTCGAGGATGATGAGCGTGGAGGGGAAATAGACCGCGGCGCGCGGCGAATTGATGATCTCCGGCTCGCGTTCGAGCACGGTGACCGAGGCCCCGCCTTGCGCCAGCGCCAGCGCGGTCAGCATCCCGACCGGCCCGGCCCCAACCACGATTACGTCCTTGCTCTCGCCCATCGCCTCGACTCTCCTTGGAGCGGGAGTCCTATCGGCTCATTTGATTCACGCAAAGGCGAATGCTGCGCATCATCCGCGCGAAATCACGGTTTCCTGCTCGGTGATGAATTCGACCAGCGCCGGTTGGCCGGCCTCGGTCGCGGCGATAGCCCTACGCAGCGCCGGGACGATCTCGTCTGCCTCGGTCACCCGCTCACCGTGGCATCCGAGCGAGCGCGTGAACATCGCGTAATCGCCGCTGATGTCGGTGGCGCGATACTTTGCCGTGGCCTCCGGCATGATCGGGATTTCGATCGCCATCGCCGCATTGTTGAGCAGGATCGAGAGGATCGGGATGTTCTCGCGCGCGGCGGTCTCGAGGTCTGTGCCGGTGAAGCCGATCGCAGCATCGCCCCAGACGTTGATGCACAGTTTATCGGGGCAAGTGAGCTTGGCGCCCATGGCGAGGCCGAGGCCGTAGCCGAGCTGGGTCGACTTGCCCCAGCCGATGTAGCCATGCGGGGTGGTGGACTTCCAGAACGGCACGAGCTGGTCGCGCGGGGAGCCGGCGTCGTGGGTGATGATCGTGTTGTCGACGTCGACGGTGTCGTAGAGTTCGCGCAGCACGCGGTAGGGCGAGAGCGGGCTAGTATTCTGATTACGCTTGGTTTCCCACTTCGCCAGCCAGTCGCGTTCGCAGTCCTTGATCGCCTGCGCCACCGGCGCGGCATCGCGCGGTTTGGGTTCGCGCCGCTTCGCTTCATCGAGCATGGCCGCCAGCGTCAGCTTGGCATCGCCGACCAGCGCCAACTCGCTCGGCACCGACTTGTCGATGTCGAGCGGGTCGAGAGTTGCGTGAATCAAGCGCTTCATCGGGGGGATGGACAGTCCGAACGGCGTCGCAGTGAAGCTGCATCCGATGCCGAACAGCACGTCGCACTCGGCCAGCCACTTCGCCACGCAGCCGTTGATGCCGTTGCCGCCCGAACCGAGCGCCAGCGGGTGGGTCTCGTCGAACGTCGACTTGCCGGGCAGGCTGGTCATCACGGGGATAGCCAAGTGCTCGGCCAGCGCCTGCAATTCGACATAGGCTTCCGACCAGTGCACGCCTTGACCCGCGTAGATCGCGGGATTCTTCGCGCTCATCAGCACATCGAGCGCGGCGGAGACGCTCTCGGCGGATGGCTGCGAGGTCACTACCTTTCCCGGCACATAGCCCAAGTCGCCCTCGTAAGGCTTGTCGAGCACGTCGTAGGGAAGTTCGGTCACCACCGGCTGCGGGCGTCCGTTGCGCAGCATCGAGAAGGCGCGGCGCAGCACGGGCACGACATCGCCGCCGCTGGTCAGCGGCTCAGCGTGCTTGGCGTAGCTCGCCATCGAGCGGGTCGAGTTGAAGTTGTACGGCACGTACATCTGCGACAGCGCGTAACCCTGCGGCATCACCAGCACCGGCACGCTCTCGGCAAAGGCCTGCGCCACGCCGCCCATCGCGTTCTCCGCGCCGGGGCCCTGTTGCATCACGAAGACGCCCATCTGGCCGCCCTTGCTCATCCGGCTCATCGCGTCGGCCATGTGCAGGCCGGTGCGTTCCTGCCGCACGATCACGGTGCGGATGTCGATCCGCGCCGCCGCCTCGAGGATCTGGTTGCGCGGATAGCCGAAGACGATCTCCACGCCCTCGCGCTTGAGCACCGCTGCGATGGCATCGGCCACCGTGCCATTGGCATGCACTTGCTGGTCGGCCTTGCCGCTGCCTTGTCTCATCTACTCATCCCTATCAGGCGATCCGCTCGAACATCCAGTAGCTGGCGAGGATGCCCACCGCATAGGCGGCAATTCCCTGCACGCGCTGCGGATGTCCCAGCGCGGGCAGTCGGGCAAGCCCGTGCAGCACGGCGAAGACCACAGCGGCGAACGCGACCTGCCCCAGTTCGATGCCGAGGTTGAAGGCCAGCAGCGCGGTCACCAGCCCTTCTTTCGGCAGGCCGATCTGGCCGAGCACCGCGGCAAAGCCGAAACCGTGCAGCAGCCCGAAGCTCATCGCCACGAACACCGGCCTGCGCCAGGTCAGCGTATCGCGCGGGCCCTTGGCGATCTCGACCGCGAGGAAGACGATCGACAGCGCGATCACCGCCTCGACAGCGCCGGGCGGGAAGGTAACGAGACCGAGCGCGGCGAGCGCCAGGGTGATCGAATGCGAAATCGTGAACCCGGTGATCGTCACCGCGGTGCGCCGCCAGGTCCGGGCGATGAAGATCAGCCCGGCGACGAACAGCAGGTGGTCGATGCCGGTCCAGATGTGCTCCACGCCGAGCCTGAGGAAGCGCAGGAACAGGTTCTCGTCGGCTGGTTTGGCCGGAATGGCGACGGTGAGTTCGCCGGGCTGGGCAAGGATCGTCTCCTCCTCCTCGCGAGCAGGGTGGAGCCGGACGATCGTCGCCAGCGGCGGGGCACCGCGCGGATAGGCGAGCGTGATGGACTTTCCTGCGAGCGACGCGCTGCAGGTGAAACGCACACCGCCCCAATACCCGAGTTCGTCGCTCCATCGTCGGCTCGGCCCGAGCGGCTCACAGCCCTCGGGTACACCGACTTCGGGCACCATGTAGGCGGCAAGGTTGGCCGGTACACGCCAGCGCATGTCCCATTCGCCCGGCTTTCCCTCGTCGAGGGTCAGCGCAAGCGGTCGGTTGTCGTCGGCCCGCGCCGCCGCTGGAACCAGCGCCAGCAGCAGCGCAAGGCACAGCATCCGCATCACCGCGTGCGCACCTCGTAGCGGTCGAGCAAGTCGCCCACCGCCTGCGTGGTGACCGCATTGCGCTTCGCCGCCAGCGCATCCTCGCGCACCCGGTCTTCGATATCGGCGAGCGCGGGAACCTTGGCGGGAGTCAGTTCGCGCAGCAGCACGAGGTGCCAGCCGTGATCGGACTGGACCGGGCCCTGCCATCCGGTGCCGGGATTCAGGCCAAGCAGGGCCTGCACGAAGCCGATGCCGAACTGGGCTGCCAGTTCCTCGGTGCCGGCATCGGCATAGTTGGCCTGGTAAAGGAACCGGTCGCCGTATTCCTCGGCGCCTGCGTCCTTGCGCAGGACTGCCAGGGCCGCCTCGGCGCGCGCCCTGGCGTCAGGGCCTGCGAAGAACAGGTGGCCGAAACTGGCCGAACCCGGATCGGCATAGGCTTCCTTGTTGTCTTCGTAGAACTTGCGCACCTCGGCATCGCTGACCGCAAGATCGCCCGAAGCCTCTTGGGTCAGGACCTGACGCATCTGCTGGATCGTGCGCAGGCGCACCACGCCATCGATGGTGTCGAGGCCGAGCGCCCGTCCTTCGCGCCACAACGCCTCGTCGGCAGCGGCCTCCTCGACCAGCTTCTCCTTGTCGGCGGCCGGCATAGCCCGCAGCGCGCGCAGGGCCGCCTCCCGGTCGGTCGCGCCGGTCTGCTGCAGGAGCCGCGTCGCCAGCGCATCGTCGTCGACGACGATGACGTGCCCGGCTTCGGGCGCGGGCGAGAACAGCGAGGCGCCGAAATAGAGCAGCGCGCCGGCAATCAGGAAATGGACAAGCGGTTCGCGCAGCCAGGCGGGTGCCTTCACGGAGTGTACCAGACCGGCGAAGACCAGGCGCGCTCCTGTATCGTGGTGGGCAGCTTCAGTGTCGCCGGGTCGATGTTGAGCGCCAGCGCGTCATAGACGTGGTGGCGGATCGTCGGCACCTGCAGGACGCGCACGTAGTAGAAGGCACGCTGTTTGGGATCGAACTCGGGATCGCTCCAGAAGGTCGCCAGCTCGCTCGCCCCGGCGTTCCAGTCGTTGCGCCAGTGGACCTTGTCGACCGGGTCGGCGACGGCGGGCAGCTTGCCGTTGGCACCGATCCGACGGTCGCCCGACCATACGACGTCGAAGACCTTCTCGTGCGTCTTGCCCGCGGAATCCACCCAGCCCTTGATCACCTGCACGCGGTCGAGCCCGGCGTTCATCGGGTCCTTCTCGGCACGGATGACGAAGCGCGGGGCAACGCCGGTCGAGGGAGCAAGCTGACCGCCCATCGGCACGCCCTTGCGATAGCCGATCGTACCGAAATCGGCGGCCTTCTCGTCGCCCGCGGCAAAGCCGTATCCCGCGAACAGGCGCACGCGCATGCGCGGGCCGCTGGTGGCGTAGACCTCGCGGCGGCGGAACGCGTCGAACACGCCCTGGCGCGTATTTTCGTCAGCCCATGCCCCGGTCAGCCCGGCCGCCGACATCTCCGCCGCCGGGAAGATGATTGGCACCTTGTCGGGTCCGAGCCGGTCCTTGGGCAGGTAATCCTCGGCGAGCTTGCCTAGGAAGTTCTTTTCGTCGACCGAGACGAGGCCGGTGTGACTGTCGGTCGCCCCGCCCATGCCGTAGCGGAACGGGTTGACCCCGATGCGCTGTTCCTCCGCCAGACCGCGCAGCAGCGCGCCGCGGACGTAGGAACCGGCAGACACTTCGGTCGGCACCCCGGTCAGCAGCATATTGCGCAGTTCGTACCCGGCGAACTCGTCGGTCGACGAAAGCTCGGGGTGGGTCTCGGACGTGCCTTTGTACTGCGTGACCTCGGTCACCGGCTCCCACGCCTGGCGCTTGCGCGCATAGTCGGCAGTAAACGGATTGCCGTCGCTGTCGGTGAGCTCGAACATGCGCCCGTCGCTGAGGTTGGCGTTGTGCGGCATGGCGATGAAATCGGCCCCAGTGCGATCACGGGTCTGTTCAAGGAAGTTCCACAAGTCCTCGGGCCGCTCGCTCATCCAGTTGGCGAAAGGCGAGAACTTGGTGGCGACGTCGCCGCCGACGTTGGTGAAGACGACACGGTGCAGGTTGCGCAGCGCGGGCGCGCTGGTCCATTCCCAGCCGATCAGGGCGGTGAACTTGCCCGGCTCGTTGTACCTCTCGGCGGCGTCGATCTGGCCCTGCCAGCTGTCGTGCAACACCTCGTCGGTGTGGAAGGTATCGGCGTATTCCTTGCGCTCCTGGGGCGTCAGGTTGCTCCCGCCCATGGCGGAGGTGGTCAGCGCACGCGCGCCGGAAGCCTCGTACAATTGACGCAACCGCTTGCCGATCGGCAGCTTGAGCAAACGCGGGTCGTTGTCCTGGATGCGCGAGTTGATCGACAGGTTTACCGCATGGTCGGAGACGACGAGGAAATCGAGCGGGCGGTCGATCCGCACCCGCTGCTGCGTGCGCGGGAACACCACCGGGTAGCCTTTGGCAAAGCGATAGGCGGTGTCGATGTCGGTCGCGTTGCCCGATCCGAAGGCGTCAACCGAATTGCGCGTGTGCAGGTGGGTGTCGCCCCACAGCAGCATGCGGTCCTGCGTCGGCGCGGGGACGCGGGTCGAACCCGCCAGTTCGACCTTGAGCGGCCGGTCATCGGGCGCGGGTGCCTGCTGGGCGCATCCGGACAGCGCCAACGCTGCTGCACAGACGCCGCCCGCGAGGATGCGAAGCTCCGCTCGGCTGCCGATTCTCATGTCCTTGCCCTCCCCCGGAGCAGTGCCGCTCCATTGGTCCGTACAATGTCACCTCGCCCCGGCGCTGTGAAGTACGGGCCTGCCTATCGGCATGATAACCGTCCGGTTATCGCTTTGCAGGCTTCCGCCGCGCCCGCTGTTGGGGCACGATGGCGGCAAGGGAGAGACGACGATGCAACCGATTCAACTCGGCCGGATGCGGATTCACAAGGTCCACGAGATGGACAGCCCGGTGCCGCTGCTCGGCCAGCTGCCCGGCGTCACCGGTGCGGACATGAAGCGGCTGCTGACCTGGTACGACCAGCCCGACGAGGTCAACGCCGATCCCGAAACCAGCCTGATGACCTTCTCGGTCCACTCATGGGTCATCGAGATCGACGGCCGGACCGTGCTGATCGACACTTGCGACGGCAACGACAAGCATCGCCTGATCCCCGAGGTCAGCAACCTCAACACCGACTACCTCGGCAACCTGCGCCGCGCCGGGTTCGAGCCGGGCGACATCGACCTCGTCATGTGCACACACCTGCACTTCGACCATGTCGGCTGGAACACCCGGCTGGAGAACGGCAAGTGGGTGCCGACCTTCGAAAACGCCCGCTACCTGTTCGGCAAGCGCGACTACGAATACTTCAAGACCCAGCCCGAGAGCGAGATCGTCCACCTCGAGGCCTTCCTCGATTCGATCGTGCCGATCATGGAAGCGGGCAAGGGCGAGCTGGTCGACGAGGACCACGTCGCGCTGGGCGAAATCGCCGACGGGGTGTGGATGGAACCGGCGTTCGGCCATTCGCCCGGCTGCTGCACGATCTCCGCACAGGCGGGCGGCGCGCCGGCGCTGTTCTGGGGCGACGTGATCCACCACCCGGTCCAGCTGATCCGCCACGACCTGCCCTTCGCCTTCGACACCGACGGGGTCATGGCCAGCAAGACCCGCAAGCGCACGATGGAGCGCGCGGCGGACGACGACCTGCTGTGCTTCCCGGCGCATTTCCGCCGCACCAGCGCCGGACGCGTGTTGCGTGATGGCGATGCCTTCAAATACGAGTGGCTGCCCGGCTGAAACCCCTACTTGATTGCAGCTGAAACCGGGTCCAAGGGGCGGCGATGCCCCCCTCCCCGATCGACCGCACCGCGCTGCGTCATGCCTTCCGCATGGACGAAGAAGCCTGCATCACCGAGCGCCTGCGCCAGGCCTCCGCCGCCAGCGCCCTGCAGGGTGAAGCCGCCGCGCTCGCCGGCAAGCTGATTGCCGGCGCGCGCAAGCGCAAGGCAGCCGGGCTCGACGCCTTCCTCAACAGCTACGGCCTCGCCACCGAGGAAGGCATCGCGCTGATGTGCCTCGCCGAAGCGCTGCTGCGCGTGCCCGACGCCGGGACCGCCGACGCGCTGATCCACGACAAGCTCGCCGGGATCGACTGGGGCGAGCACCTCGGCGGCAGCTCCTCGACTTTCGTCAACGCCGCAACCTTCTCGCTGATGCTGACCGGCGAGGTCCTGCGCGGCGGCAAGGCGACCGAGCTCGGCATGGGCAAGGCGGTGCAGCGCGCCATCGGCCGGCTCGGCGAACCCGTCATCCGCAAGGCAACGCTGCAGGCGATGCGCATCCTCGGCGGGCAGTTCGTGTTCGGCCGGACCATCGACGAGGCGCTCAAGCGCGCCGCGCCCGAGCGCAAGGAAGGGCTGGTGCACAGCTTCGACATGCTCGGCGAGGCGGCGATGACCTTCGCCGATGCGGAGCGCTACCGCGCCAGTTACGAAGCGGCGATCCGCCGGTTGGCGCGCGAGGCCAAGGGTGGTTTCCGCCAGAGCCCGGGCATCTCGGTCAAGCTCTCGGCGCTCTATCCGAAGTACGATTTCTACCATGCCGATGCCGCAAAGGCGGCGCTGGTGCCGATGGTCCGCGAGCTCGCCATGCTGGCGCGCGAGGTGGACATCCACTTCACCATCGACGCTGAAGAGGCCGACCGGCTCGAACTGTCGATGGACATCATCGAGGCGCTGGTCGCCGACGACGGCCTGTTCGCGGGCGGCTGGGGCGGCTTCGGCCTCGCCCTCCAGGCCTACCAGAAGCGCGCGCTGCCGCTGGTCGACTGGACCATCGCGCTGGCCCGCAAGCACAACCGCCGCCTGATGGTCCGGCTGGTCAAGGGCGCCTACTGGGACACCGAGATCAAGCTGACACAGGTGAACGGGCTGCGCGACTACCCGGTATTCACCCGAAAGGTGGCGACCGACGTTTCCTACCTCGCCTGCGCGGCGCGGATGCTGCAGGCCGAGGACGCGATCTACCCGGCCTTCGCCACGCACAACGCCTACACCATCGGCGCGATCAAGGCGCTCGCCGGTAACAAGGAATTTGAATTCCAGCGGCTGCACGGGATGGGCGAGGACGTCTACGAAGTGCTCGCCGAACAGGAGAAGAAGGTCGGCCAGACCCAGACGCGCGTGCGGATCTATGCGCCGGTCGGCGGGCACAAGGACCTGCTTGCCTACCTCGTGCGGCGGCTGCTTGAAAACGGCGCCAATTCCTCGTTCGTGAACCGCATGGCCGATGCCGAAGTGCCGGTGGCGGAACTGACCACCGACCCGGTCAAGGACCTCGCCGCGCTCACCCCCCTGCGCAACCCGTCGATCCCGCTACCTGCGGACCTCTTCCCGGGACGCCTCAACAGCGCGGGCGTCGACCTCGCCGACCCGCTGGTGCGCGAGCCGCTACTCGACGCGCTCGCCTCGATGGCCGGGCGGCAATGGGAGGCCGGGCCGACGCTCGGCAAGGGCACCAAGGCCCCGCCGATCATCAGCCCGCAGGACGACAACGCGATCGTCGGCGCCTGCCGCGACGCGACCCGCGCCGACGTCGACCTCGCATTCGACAAGGCGGTGGCGATCCAGCCGGGTTGGGACGCACTGGGCGGCCCCTCGCGCGCCGAGCTGCTCGAAGAGGCAGCGCGGCTCTACGAAGCGCACACCACCGAATTTATCAGCCTGTGCATGCGCGAGGCGGGCAAGACGCTGCTCGATTCCGTGCTCGAAGTGCGCGAGGCGGTCGACTTCCTGCGCTACTATGCCGAGCAGGCGCGGCGCGAGTTCGGGCGGCCGCACCTGCTGCCCGGGCCGACCGGCGAGGACAATTACCTCAAGCTCCACGGCCGCGGCGTGTTCGTGACCATCAGCCCGTGGAACTTCCCGCTGGCGATTTTCACCGGCATGGCCTCGGCCGCGCTGGCGGCGGGTAACAGCGTGCTCGCCAAGCCCGCCGAGCAGACCCCGCTGATCGCCGCGCTGGCGGTGAGGCTGTGCCACGAAGCGGGCATCCCGGCCGAGGCGTTCCAGCTCGTCACCGGCGGAGCCAAGGTCGGCGCCATGCTGACCGGCGACGAGCGGCTTGCCGGGGTCGCCTTCACCGGCTCGACCGAGACCAGCCAGGCCATCAACCGCACCCTCGCCGCGCGACGCGGCGGGGTGGTGCCGATGATCGCCGAGACCGGCGGGCAGAACGTGATGATCGTCGACAGCTCCGCACTGCCCGAGCAGGTCACCCGCGACGTGCTCGCCAGCGCCTTCCAGTCGGCGGGTCAGCGGTGCAGCGCGCTGCGCGTGCTCTACCTGCAGGACGAGGTGGCGGATTCGATGCTGGAGATGATTCGTGGCGGGTTCGAGGCGCTCGAAATCGGCGATCCGGCGGCGCTGGAAACCGATGTCGGCCCGGTCATCGACGAGGAGGCGCAGGCCAATCTCGAGAAGCATATCGCGTCAATGAAGCGCTCGAAACACCCCGTTTGGCGTCGGAAACTGCCCAAAGCAGCAAAGCTCGGCAGCTTCGTTTCGCCGACGATCATCGAAATCGGCTCGATCCGCGAGCTCGAGAAGGAAAACTTCGGCCCGGTCCTCCACGTCGCGCGCTGGAAGGCGGGCGAACTCGACCGGGTGATCGCCGACATCAACTCGACCGGCTACGGCCTGACGCTCGGCCTGCACAGCCGCATCGACGCGGTGCGCCGCCACGTCGAGGCCAACACCCGCGTCGGCAACCTCTACGTCAACCGCAACCAGATCGGCGCGGTGGTCGGCAGCCAGCCGTTCGGCGGCGAGGGGCTGTCGGGCACCGGCCCCAAGGCCGGCGGCCCGCACTACCTCTACCGCTTCGCGACGGAGCGGGTGACGACGGTCGACACCACGGCGGCCGGCGGCAACGCCAGCCTGCTCGCCGGCGGCTAGGGCCTAGCCGCCGAGGCCTTCTCCCCGGCTGACATCGAGCGAGGCCTGCGCGCGCAGCGTGCCGACCTGCACGACGACGGGACCGTCGGCGGTGGCGTCTTCGACCACCAGCTTGGCCCACAACGTGTTGCCGTCCTTGAACCAGGCGGTGGTGTCCGAAGCGCGCATCGCGTCGAGGCTCGCCGCCTGTGTAGTCCCCGCGGGCGGCGTGAAGCCGGGAAGTTCGAAGATGACCCACGAGCCCCTGTCCATTTCGCGCAGGTGCAGCGCGAGGTCGTTGCGCGCCGTGACCACCTTGATCTGGGCGCCGCTGGGAAGGGTGGTCTCGCCGTTGTATTCGAAGCGCTTGCCGTTGCGCTCGAGCACCACGGGGTCGGTGGCGGGAGCCCCGAACTCCGGAAAATCCTTGGTGTTGCCGATGCTGAGGCGGCCCATGTCGCCCTTGCAGATGGCAGCGCCCCAGGTCGCCCTGGTTTCGCAGGTGTCTTCCGCCGATGCGATGCCGTTGTCGATCACGACATAGGCGCCCGGAACTCCGCTGAGGGAGCCGTCCATGTCGTGAATCGTCGCGCTCCGGTACGCGGCGCGGCCGGCGAAGTCGGAGGACCAGCGGCGTTGCATTTCCGGGAAATGGACCGGCTGGGCGTTGACGAACTTCACGCCCTCGACCCGGTTTTCCGTGCTCATCCCGAAACTGGTGAACAGCAGGTACGAGATCGCGCCGGCCTCGCGAAGCTGGTTGGGCTCGTAATTGACGAAGGTCGTGTTCACGACGTCGTGGCGATAGTCGTAGTATTCGTATCCGCGGATCGGGAAGTCCGCCGTCACGTGCGGCAGGGTGCGACCGTAGGCCACTTCCGCCGGCGTCGAGGGATTGCCGATGTTGTCGCTCTCGCCCACGAACAGCGAATCCTGGACCCGCGAGGTGTAGGGCGCCACGCCGTAACCGCCCGAGGCATGGGTGAAGCCGATGGCGTTGTCGGCCAGCTTCAGGTTGGTGAACAGGTGGTACTCGCCGCGACCCCAGATGGCGCCGTTGCGGTTCTTGTAGGCGGTGTAGCTGTCGATGACCGAGGGGATCGCCCCGCTCGCCGTGTTGGTCGGGTCGGCATAGGCGGTGTGCCCGGCGCCCCCGACGTTGAACGTGCCGTTGGGTGAAGGGCCACGATCGAACATCAGGGCATCGAAGTTGGAGTGGGCGACGTTGCCCTTGAACTCGCGCAGCGGCATGCGGCGCGGCCAGACGTTCTCGGTGCCTTCCTTGCCCTCGTGCGCCCCCGTCGGATGTTGTGGCAGGGCTATCCAGAACCCGATCGCATCCGATCCGGCGGCGACGTTGTCGCGATAGACGTTGTCCGGATTGGTGATCCAGAACGTCGCCGCGGTGTTGTCCGAGGGGATCAGGATATGGTCGGACTGCTGGCCCTTGCTGCCCCGCGCCGCGTCGGTGAGGTTGGTGGGCTCGCACGGCAGCGTCGGATGACACTTGGTCTGGATGCCGAGGTTGTGGACGAACTGGTTGCCGGTCTCGACCGCGTCTTCGAGGAAGAAGCAGTGGCCTACGGTGTTGTAGGTCACGTTGTTTTCGATCCGCAGGTTGTTCGTGCCGTGCACGGTCACGCAGCGGCTGTAGGTGTCGTGGATCGCGGCGTTCCTGATGTACTGGCCGGCGCCTTCGCCGATGATGTGCCAGTGGATCGGGTAGCGCGCGAGGTGCATGTTCTGGCCCATGCGCGAAAGCTCGACGCCCGAGACGTACATCTTGGAGCCGGCCATCGCCATGATGTGCCCGCCGAAGTAATCGGTATCGGCATCGTCCGACGCCTGGATCCTGATGTTGCGGGTCAGCAGGCCGACTTCGCCGCGCTCGTCGACGCCGAAGGTGATCTCGCCGAAGTGCATGTACTCGAGCGGCTTGTCGAGCGTCAGGCGGTCGCCGCAGATCGCGGCAACGGTGCGCCGTACCGCCTGCCGCGGATCGAAGTCGGTCGAGGCGAGGACGATTTCGTCGCCCTTGCGCCAGCCCGAGGCGTCGAGCACCTCGATTTCGCTGCTGCCGGACTTCGCGGTCTTCGCCAGCTTGGTCCAGGTGTGCTCGCGGTCGCCGTGAAGGTTGAGCGTTCCGCGCAGCATCATTATGCCGCGGTCGCCCATGGTGTTGATGTCCTCGTCGCGGACGTTGTCGGTCAGCGTGATCGAGGCCTGGTGGGTGTGGGGCCTGGCCTCGCTGCCGATCTGGAGTTCGCCGCCGGGCAGGTAGATCCACTCGGTCTCGAGCGCGAGATCGCGGTCGTCGGCAAAGCGGAGCTTGCCGTTCACGGTCAGGCTGCGCAGCGCAGGCGGGCTGACGTCGAGGACGACCTCCATGTCGCGCGCGATGGTCACCGCGTCGCCCTTGGCCGGGACCTTGCCGTCGGGCCAGGTCGCCGGATCGGACCAACGCCCCGTCTTCATCGCGACCGGCGCGGCATCGGCGGCTGCTGCACCGTGATCGTGGCTTTCCTGCGCCGCGGCCTCCGCGCTCATGCCGAGCAGGAGGGCGGCAGGTAGAAGCAAGGACACAAGGAATGAGCGAGCATTGCTACGCATGAAACAGATCCCCTCGTTCACGACCGGGCGTGCCGGTCTTGTCTTTGCACGCAGCATTGCGAGGGTTTTTGTACTTGGCAAGTCAGAACCCGCGGAGCTCGGGCGACGCGTATCTTCGAGGTACAAACGAGACCGAAATCTCATGGCCCAATTGCAGACATCGGCGCTTTGCCAGCCGCTGCATGGGTTCAAGCGACGCGATCCAGATTATTTGTCCGCCAGGGGCACCGCAGCGGTTCCGAAATTGCCGAGTTTGTAGATGGTGAGATTCGAAACTCCGAACTGAAACTCCTGAAACGGTTCCTTTTCGCGCGCTTCCAGCCACGCCAAGGGCGCTGTTCCCGTCGTCACGTGCGGATTGTAGTTCTCGCCGGTCTGGCTCTGCGCGAAGGTATCGACATATTCGAAAAGATAGGGATCGAACGCCACTCCGTCAGGATCGGGAGCGAATGCCGACTGATCGCCACCGGATCTGCGATACGGTGCCAAGGCCTGGATCACCTTCGCTTGTAACTCCAGGATAGCCGGCGTCGGAGCAATGGTTATGCCTTGCAGGCCCATTTCCCCGCTCGGAATATGGTAGAGACCGTTTGCAGTCATCTTTAACGCGTCGAGATTCAACGAACCTGCGAGCGCTTCGACGGCATCGACCACCGCGCCGAGATCCTGTTCGCGGACATACTGTTGAACCAACGTGATATGCGGACGATGCGTGGCGTCGAGCGTGAATCCCTCCGGCATCTGTTCGCGTAGTCTGGCATTCCACTCACCGGCTGCACTCAGCATGGTCTGATCCGGTTCGAGCAAGACGTCTATCGCGACCAGGCGATCAGCTGCTTCGTTCACCTCATTCTCTCCGTTTGCCGCTTGATAGGCCGAATCCGTGGTCCCTTCAGGTTCCTGCCCGCTGCATCCGGCCAGAACCACTGTGGGAACAACCAGCGCCATGAGCGCGGCACGATACAGGCGGGTAAGGGTGGCCACGTGAACCTCCTCGATCGTTTCAGGCTTCAGCGCCGGCTCGATTGTGGCGCGCAACCCTGAGAGTTCAAATGCCAAGGCTAGCCATGTCTGGTGGTGTCAAAAATCGGAAGAATTACCGATTTCGGGCTTGGCCCAAATCAGGTGTCACGTCCGCTATCCACCCAATTCCGGACCGAAACGATACTGCGAAGGGGATATTCCTTCCCGATAGCTTGCCCCCCTGCCCGCCATCGGGAATCCCTCACCCATGGCGATTCTCAGCGACAAGTGGATTCGGGACAAGGCGACGACGGCGGGCATGATCGAGCCCTTCGTCGAGGCGCAGCGGCGCGACGGGTGCATTTCCTATGGCCTCTCGTCCTATGGATACGACGCGCGGGTGGCGGACGAGTTCAAGATCTTCACCAACGTCGATAGCGCGGTGGTCGATCCGAAGGACTTCGCCGCCAACAGCTTCGTCGACCGCAAGACCGACGTCTGCGTCATCCCGCCCAACTCCTTCGCGCTGGCCCGGACGGTCGAATACTTCCGCGTGCCCGATGACGTGCTGGTGATCTGCCTGGGCAAGAGCACCTATGCGCGCTGCGGGATCATCGTGAACGTCACCCCGCTCGAGCCGGGCTGGGAAGGGCACGTGACGCTGGAATTCTCCAACACCACCCCGCTCCCGGCGCGCATCTACGCCAACGAGGGCGCGTGCCAGTTCCTGTTCCTGCAGGGCAACGAACGGCCCGAGACGACCTATGCCGACCGGGCCGGGAAATACATGGGGCAGCGGGGGGTCACGCTGCCCCGCCTCTGACCGTGCGGTGCAAGGATGACGCACAGCCGGAGGCTTTTCGAACTCTTCGAGCCGACGCGTGAGGCAGTCTCCCAAGCGAGCACGCTAGGCGGTTTGAGGGCCATGTCGCGCACTAGTCGACGGACTGCGATTACCCCTCCACCGGCGTCGCTCAGGGCAGCGCGAACTTGACCACGAAGCGCACGTTGCGCCCAGGCATCACGACAAGGTCCTTGTTGAGCGCGGCGGCGTTGCGGGCGACCTCGTTGGCGAGGTTCTGCCCGATCACCGCGAATTCGATCCCCGGCTGGCTGGCGAACGGGCGCCAAGATACCTGCGCACCGATGTCGTAGTACCCCGGGGTCGGCGTGTCGTAGGCCCCGGCCTTGTCCTGCGGCGCGACCCTCGTCACGCTGAACCCGGCATCGAAACGGTCGCTTTCCCAGTCGAGCCCGCCTCCGATCCGCCAGGGCGGGATGCGCGGGACGTTGTTGCCGTCATCGAGCGTGGCGCGGGTGTAGTCTCCAAGGAGGTTGGCCTCGAGCTTGCCTGAGGGTGCGTCGAGCAGAGCATAGCTTGCCTTGCCCTCGACCCCGCGGAAGTGCGCGCCCTGCTGGCGGTAGAACATCTCCCGGAAGTCGCCATCGGGGGCGGTGGTGCACAGACCGTCCTCGTCGCAGGTACGGCCGGTCAGGTCGCCGTAGATGAAGCGCTTGAACCAGCTCGAATAGACGCTTCCTTCGAACTGGAACGCGCCGGAACGGACGCGCAGCGAGGCTTCGAGCGAGTTGGCGCGTTCGATCTGCAAGTCCGGATCGCCGAACTCGAAGGTGCCGGGCCCATCGTGCGGGCCGCGTGCGAAAAGCTCGGTGATGCCCGGCGCGCGGCCGGTGCCGGAGAACAGCAGGCCGACTTTGACCTCGTCACTCACTTCGTACAATGCGCCGATCGCACCGCTGAGCGGAGTGAAGCTGCGGCTCGTGGCGATGCCGGAAACGGGTGTGCCGATTTCGTCGACGTTCTCCACACGCCCGCTCACTTCGACGTGCAGCCGGTACATCGGCTCCATGTCGACGAAGACGTAACCGGCCACGCTCTCGGTGGTCGTCGGTAGCAGGTAGCTGCTCGCCTCGCCGAGCGCGGCGAAGTCGCGGTGCTGGTATTCGGCGCCGAAAGCGGCGTTGGCGAGCATGTCGATCGGGTTGAGCAGCAGCTCGGCGCGGACGTCGTATTCCGTGTTGGTGAAGGTCGCGACGGGCTCGCCGCCGTCGATTTCCGAATGGCGGTAGTCGGCATAGCTTCCGTCGAGGCTCAGCGCCTTGAGCAGCCCCGAACCCAGCGCGAACGACGAGCGCGTCAGCACCTTGGTCTGGGTCATGTCGATGAAGCTGGTCTCGCCCGGGATGCCGTACTTGGCATCGTACTGCTCGATCGCCGCGCCGACATGGCTGTCGCCGCCGCCGAAGAAGTACGATCCGCCGAAGGCTTCGCCGTGGCCGCGGAACCACGAATTGTCCTGCGTGCCGAGCGGGGTCTCGTAATCGCCGGTGTCGCGCACGAAGGCATCGGCGTGGAGCGCGATATTGCCGAGCGCGGCATCGACCAGCCCCGAGCCCTGCCAGGCATCGTCGACCGTGCCATAGCTTCCGGTCACCTCGCCCGAGAGTGGAGCGCCAGGAAGCTGCATCGGCACGCGGTCGTTGATCGCGTTGACCACGCCGCCGATGGCCTGGCTGCCGTAGCGCAGCGTCGCCGCGCCGCGCACGACCTCGATGCGGCGCGCGGCGAGCGGGTCGATCGGAACGCCGTGGTCGGGGCCGACATCGGACACGTCCGATACGCTTGTGCCGTTCTCGAGAAGGCGAACGCGGTTCGAATCCATGCCGCGAATGACCGGGCGGCTCGCGCCCGAGGCGAAACCGGTGCCGGAGACTCCCGGCACTTTCGACAGCGCATCGGCGATCGACGCGCCGCCGCTCTTGAGGATGTCGTCGCTGTCGACCGACGAGGTGATCGCCGGCGTATCGTCGGACTCGTGGCCGAACGGCGAGGCGGTTACGAAGATCTCGTCTTCGCCGCCGGACTGGTCTTGCGCGGCAGCGATCTGGGGATGAAGCGCGGCGGCGGCCACACCGGCGAGAAACAGGAAACGCATCTATGAAAACTCCGGATCGAGCGGCGCCCCGGCCGCGCCAAGGCGTGCCGGTGCCGCTGGGACGAAGGCCGCGAGGGCCTTCCGCTAGGGGATCGGAGTTATTGCGGTGGTGCGCGGCCGAACCAGCCGCGCGGCGGCTGGCGCAGCGACCATTCGGCCATCGCTGCGATTCCGCCCCACACCAGAACGAGCGGAAGCGGGAGGACGAAGGTGGCGGCCGGCTGGACGTAACTGCCCGCCATCGCCGCTTCCCAGCACTGCAAGCAGTACTCGGTCGCCGGGGTAGTGGAATCGGTGGTCGCGGCTGCATGCCGGTCTGCCGCGTCCACCAGTACCGCTGTCCGCGCTTGGGCTGCGGCCGGGTGGATGTGCGACTGGACGAAAACGCACTGCACGAGAAGCGCCGCGCAGACGAGCGCGCGCCAGAAGTGCGACCTTGCGTTACAATGTATCATTTGCCCCGCCCTTGCCGCCTGACCCGCCCGGGCGAAAGCAGCGGTGAGCCGGGTTGCCCCGGAATTGCGGCGAGCCGATCAGCCCTGCGCGGCCTTTCGTTCGGCAAGGGCTTTGTCGAGGTCGTCGTCGAGTTCGTAGTAGTTGCCGGAAAGCAGGTCGTACTTGCCGGATACGAGCGCCAGCACGCGGTCGGCGCAGCGGGCGAGATCGTCGTCGGCGCCCGGCTCGTTCTCGCGGTGCCGGAGCCGCTCGACCATGCCGGTGAGGTGCTTCTGCGCCGCCGGGTCTTCCATCGTGTCGCGCGCCAGTTGGGTGAAGACGAAGCCCGGATCGATCGCGAAGACCGCGACGCCCGTTCCGTCCAGTTCGGCAGCGGCTTCGGCGACGATGCGGTTCTGCGCGATCTTGCCGGTGCAATAGGCCGAGAGATTGGGCGCGACGATCCGCGCCGCCTTGGCCGAGACGCATACCGCGTGCCCACGCCCGCGCTCGATCATGCCCGGCAGCAGCCGGTTGAGCAGCAGCATCGGCGCGCGAATGTGCACCGCCTGCGCTTGCCACCACTGTTCGGGATCGACTTCCCACAACGGGCCGAAGGGCCCCGGAACTCCGGCGTTGGAAACAAGGATGTCGATTGCGCCGAGTTCACTCGAAACGGTAGCTATCGCGCTGTCGACCGAGCGCGGGTCGGTCACATCGCACGGTACCGCCAGCGCTGCCGGACCGATCACCGCGGCAACTTCCCCGATCTCGCCCGCCGAGCGCGCCAGCAGCGCGACCTTGGCGCCTTCCGCCGAGAACCGTTCGGCTATCGCCCGGCCAAACCCGCGCCCGGCGCCGGTGACCATCGCGACGTGTCCATCGAGCATACTCATTCAGAACTCTCCTCTGCGCGCGAGCGCTATCGCCCGCATGGCGCGGTGTCGAGACAGACTTCGATCGTGAAGGAAAATGGAGCGGGCGAGGCGATTCGAACGCCCGACCCTCACCTTGGCAAGGTGATGCTCTACCCCTGAGCTACGCCCGCTCACTGGCGTTCCGGAAGCGTGTGCCTCCGTGGGAAGGCGCGCGGTTAGCAGCCGACTTGCGCCCCGGCAAGAGGAAATCGCGCGCTTTTGCCCGCCCCTTGCTCCGCGCACGCGCGCCCTTCACAATGCGGCGCGAAGGCCCACATTGGGCCCGCGAAATCTTAGCTGCAGCAGGAGCACTCTTTTGGCGAGCATGGGCCTCAACATCGACGAGCAGAAGGCGGTCGAACGCTTCCAGAAGGCCGTCGTCGCGCCTTCGCAGGACAAGCTCGTCGTGCTCGATTTCTGGGCCGAATGGTGCGGGCCGTGCAAGGCGCTCGCCCCGGTGCTGGAGAAGGTTTGCGGCGAATACGCCGACAAGGGCGTGGTCCTCGCCAAGCTCGACGTCGACCAGGAACAGTTCATTGCCAGCCAGTTCCAGGTCCGCTCGATCCCGACAGTCTATGCAATCTTCCAAGGGCAGCCGGTCGCCGACCTGACGCCGATGCGCAGCGAATCGCAGTTGAAGCAGGCGCTCGACCAGCTCCTCGCGCAGCTGCCGGTGAAGGCCGGTGCCCCGGGCAATGGCGATCCGGCACAACCCGACATCTCGAACCTCGTTGCCATGGGCGAGCAGGTTCTGGCCGAAGGCGACGGCGAACGCGCCGCCTCGATCTTCGAGCAGATCGCCGCCATGGCCCCCGATGAGCCCGGCGTGCAGTCTGGCCTGATCCGCGCGCTCGTCGCCGCGGGCCGCACCGAGGACGCGAAGGCGGCCTATGCCGCATTGTCCGTGGAGATGCAGAACGACCCGCTGGTTCACCAGGCGCACAGCGCGATCGAACTCGCCGCCACGCATGTCGATCAGGGCGAGCTCGACGCCCTGCGCAAGGCTGCCGCCGAGCGCCCGTCCGATGCGCAGGCGCAGTTCGACTTCGCCCAGGCGGCCTTCGCCGCGGGCGAACGCGATACCGCGGCGGACACGCTGCTCAAGCTGACCGAAACCCAGCCCGAATGGGAAGACGGGGCGGCCAAGGCCAAGCTGCTGCAGATCTTCGAGGCGGTCGGGCTGGAAGACCCGTGGGTCGCCGCCCAGCGCCGCCGGCTTTCGTTGCTCCTGTTCGGATGACGGCAGAGCGGCTCTCGATCTTCCCGCTGCACGGGGTCATCCTGTTCCCCGGGCTGCAATTGCCGCTGCACATCTTCGAGCCGCGCTACCGCGCGTTGGTCGGCAGCGCGCTGGCGAAAGATCGGCGTATCGCGATGATTCAGCCCCAATCCGACCGCGAGGGCGCACCGCTCTTCGCGATGGGCTGCGTCGGCCGCATCGACGACGTGGAGGTGCTCGAGGACGGGCGTTACAACATCGTTCTCGAAGGCGAGGCGCGTTTCCGCCTGCTGCGCGAGGTCGACGTCTCGACCCCATTCCGCCAGGTCGATGCCGAGCTGATCCGCGATCCTGAGTTCGAGACATTGAGCGCGGTCGAACGGGCGGGTTTCGAACGCGAGGCGCGGACCTTCTCCGACCACCAGGGCTATTCGGTCGACTGGGGCTCGGTCGCGCAGCTCGACGACGAATCGCTGATCAACGGCGTTGCCCAGATCGCCCCCTTCGACGCCGCTGCCAAGCAGGCCCTGCTCGAAGCCGGCACCATCGCCGAACGCTGCGAACTGCTGATCCAGCTGATGCAGTTCTTCGGCCGCAGCGACCCCGACGAGGGGCGGGTGACGATGCAATGATGGTTCCTCCCCGGCACGAGGAGGTGGCAGGCGCCGAAGGCGGCTGACCGAGGGGACTCTCCCCACACGCCAGCGCCAGTTGAGAGTCCCCACCACCATCCTGCGGATGGTCCCCCTCCCCCTACCGGGGAGGAACTTACACCCCGAAACTGCCCTTCAGGCCGTCGATCACATACTGCGCGGCCAACGCGGCGAGCAGCACGCCGAGCAGGCGGGTGATCACCGCTTCGACCCGCGCGCCGAACAGTTTCATCAGCGGGCTCGCGGCGATGAGCGCCAACAGGGTGAGCACCAAGACCGCGGCGAGCGCGGCGAGCACGGTGAGCGTGCCCTCGAGCCCCTGCGCGGTACTCTCCAGCAACATGACCGAGGCGATCGCGCCCGGGCCGGCGAGCATCGGCATGGCCATCGGGAATACCGAGACGTCCTCGACCTCGGGCCCCTCGTGCTCGGCGATGACTTTCTCGGCGCGCTGCTCGCGGCGCTGGGTGCGCCTTTCGAACACCATGTCGAGCGCAATGAGGAACAGCATCAGCCCTCCGGCGAGGCGGAAGGAGTCGAGCTCGATGTGCAATGCGCCGAGCAGGTCCTCGCCGAACAGCGCGAAAACCACCAGGATCAGCCCCGCGATCAGCGTCGCGCGGATCGCCATGCTGCGCTGCTGCGCCGGACTCGCACCGTGGGTCAGGCCGGCATAGATCGGCGCGCAACCCGGCGGGTCTATTACCACGAAGAGCGTGATGAAGGCCGAGAGGAACAGGTCGAGCATCAGCCCTATTCTGCCGGGACGTTTTCCGCGATCGGCCGCTGCATCTGCTGGCCGTCCCAGTATTCGAAGGCATAGTAGCGGCTTCCGTCGGCCTCGACGCGGGTGATCCAGCGCAAGGTCTTGTCGGTGGACTCGCCGTAGATCATCTTGGTGTCGCCGGTCGGAACCGAAAGCGTGGGCGCCGTTATCGCGTCCTTGTTCTCGCAGCTTCCCACTTCGGCCTTGATGAATTCGCCCGCCGGGATCGGAGCGTCGCCGTTGCCGCCCTGGTCGAGCACCCACTTGTATTCGCCGTTCCGTTGCCGCTTCCACACCGTGCTGAACCAGCCGGTGCCGCTCGGCCTTTGCCACGCGCCTTCAGTGATCGCGTACTCGCCGTCACAGCTCGACCACACGGCATGGGGCTGCCAGGTGACGGCCTGCGCCGGCTCTTCCTGGCTCTTGAGCCAATTGTTGGCTTCGACAGGCTGAGGAACGAACATCTGCGCGTCCTTGTCGGCATATTCGCGAAACGCAGCCCACTGGCCCTTTTCCTGCGCCAAGCGGGCGAAGGCGAGTTCGGTAGCGATGACTTCGCTGGGATTGGCGACCGGCCGCAGGTCGCGGGACCTGCCGCCCGACCCGCACCAGGCCGGTGCGCCGATGCAGGCGCAGGCGCCGGCGAGCAGGGCGAGGGCGGCGATTCTACGCATCACAGGGCATCCTTCGGCAATTCGATGCCCTCGCGGCGATAGGCCGAGACGAGCGTGTTCCGGAGCAGCACGGCGATGGTCATCGGCCCGACACCGCCCGGCACCGGGGTAATGGCCCCGGCGACCTTGCTGGCCGATGAAAACTCGACGTCGCCGACCAGCCGCTTGACCTCGCCGACCGCGCCGACGCGGTTTATGCCGACGTCGATCACCGTCGCGCCCGGCTTTATCCAGTCGCCCTTGACCATCTCCGGCTGTCCCACCGCCGCGACGACGATGTCGGCGCGGTGAACGACTTCGGGCAGGTCGCGGGTGCGGCTGTGCGCGACGGTCACCGTGCAGTTCTCGTCGGCGAGCAGGCGCGCCATCGGCCGGCCGACGATGTTCGAACGGCCGATCACCACAGCCTCGAGCCCGCTCATGTCGCCGAGCGTATCCTTGAGCAGCATGACGCAACCCAACGGCGTGCATGGCACGAAGCCGTCCTGCCCCACGGCGAGGCGCCCGGCGTTGACGATGTGGAAGCCGTCGACGTCCTTGTCGGGATCGATGGTATCGATCACCTTCTGGTCGTCGAGACCCCTGGGCAGCGGCAACTGGACGAGGATGCCGTCGACCGCCGGATCGGCGTTGAGCTCCACGACCTTGGCGAGCAGCGTCGCTTCGCTGGCGTCGGCGGGCAAGCGGTATTCCCAGGAATTCATCCCCGCCGCCTCGGTCGCCTTGCCTTTGGAGCGGACGTAGATCTCGCTCGCCGGGTCTTCGCCGACCAGCACCACGGCGAGGCCGGCCTTGCGGCCGGCCTTCGCTTCGAATGCAGCAGCGTAAGTGCCGACCGTGTCGCGCAGGCCCGCAGCGAAGGCCTTCCCGTCGATCAGCGCGGCGCTCATCGTTAGGCGATTCCCTGCAGCAGGATCATCAGGATCTGCAGGCCGACGACGAGCACCAGCGGAGAGAAGTCGATGGCGCCGGTTTCCGGCATGATCCGCCGGATCGGTCCGAGCACCGGCTCAAGCAACGAGTTGATGGAGCGATAGACCTGGACGAGGAACTGGTTCGAGGAATTGACCACGTTGAAGGCAAACAGCAAGCCGATGATGAATTGAACGATCACCAGCATGACGACGATGTTCGTCAGGAGGGCGATGATCTGGATAAGCGCGTACATCGGGGGCCTTTCGGTAGAATTACCGGTGTATCGTTAGACTAAGACAGTGGCAGGCTTCAAGCGTTAGCGCCCTTGCGGATCAGGGTACCGGCGCCGCGACTGGTGAAGAACTCCAGAAGCATGGCGTGGCCGACCCGCCCGTCGAGCACCACCGCCGCCTCGCAGCCGCCCTCGACCGCGTGGATGCAGGTCTCCAGCTTGGGTATCATGCCGCCGCTGATCGTACCGTCGGCCTTGAGCTTCTCGATGTCGGCCGGGGTCAGGTCGGTGAGCAGGTTGCCCTGCTTGTCGAGCACACCGGTCACGTCGGTCAGCAGGAACAGCCGCGCCGCGCCGAGTGCCGCGGCGATGGCGCCGGCCATGGTGTCGGCGTTGATGTTGTAGGTGTGACCGTCCGCGCCCGCGGCGATCGGGGCGACGACCGGAATCATCCCGGCCTTGCTGGCGGTTTCGAGGATCGTCGTGTCGATCGTCTGCGGCTCTCCGACGAAGCCCAGGTCGACGACCTTTTCGATATTGCTGTCCGGGTCCTTGGAGGTACGGGTCACCTTGCTGGCGGTGACCAGCCCGGCGTCCTTGCCCGAAATGCCCAGCGCCTTGCCGCCCGACTGCGCCAGCCAGCCGACGATTTCCTTGTTTATCGCCCCCGACAGGACCATCTCCGCAACTTCCGCGGTCTGCTTGTCGGTCACCCTCAGACCGTCGACGAAGGTGCTCTCCACCCCCATCTTCTTGAGCATTGCGCCAATCTGTGGTCCGCCGCCGTGCACCACCACCGGGTTGATGCCGACCGCCTTCAACAGCACGATGTCCTGTGCGAAATCCTGCGCCGCCTCGGGATCGCCCATCGCGTGGCCGCCGTACTTCACCACGAAGGTGCAGCCGGCATAGCGCTGGAAATAGGGCAGCGCCTCAATCAGCGTCTCGGCCTTGGCGAGCATCTGCTTGTCCTGGCTCACGCTAGAAATCCTTCCCGGCAACCCTCGGTTTCGTGGGGCGCGGCTTTAGCCGCTCGGTCCCGGCCTGCCTAGCACAAGTATTCGACCCGAATAACGCCCCAAAGAGACTGCTTCCTGATGCGCCGGCGCCTGATGAGCTCACTTCGGGTCGGCGCTTCGGCGGCGCGGCCCGCCGCATGGCCGGGAGCCGGATTGCGCCAGCGGCGTCTTGGGTGGGAGAGCACCTGACGGAGCCTTCCCGAACCGGCCTGGACCTCCTTCCCCCTCACCGTGGCCGGTTTCGAGGGTCGCACGGGGCGGCGGCAGCGTCGCCGCCCCAAATGCCCATCCCGGCAAACCCCCGGCCGGCGCGCAATCGTTAACGCGTTGACAACCAAGTCCCGCTATTTCCGGCATCAGAACCTGTCCGCCGGCCAGCGCGCCACACGGGCGCGCACCGCAGGACGGGACCGGGAGGCCGCCATGGCCAACACGAACGATCGCTTCGAAGACGACTGCTGCGGCCGTCGCTCCGGCACCGACCGCAGGGTCCTGAAGGTGCAGATTGCGCACCCCGAGCGCCGCCGCGCCGAACGCCGTTCGGGCAGCGACCGCCGCAACGAACCGCGCGCCTGATACTAACCGCCTGAACCGCCCGACCGGTTGCCCTGCTTGCTCTCGTCGAGCGCCCAGGGATTGACGTGCTTGGGATGCGCTGCCGCGACCTGCGCGTCGGTCGTCTCCTGCGAGGGCACCGTGCAGTAGGCTGTCAGACAAACCCCGGCCGCCCACCAGAGCGCCTTCCAGCGGCTGCGAAACACGTTCTGGTACTTGTTGAACATGGCGCGAGCATAGCGCCACACGGTTAAGGCCGGGTTCGCGACCCGGGTTTCCTGAACGCCAGCTAAACCCTTGATGAACGGTCACGGATCGTCCCTGCGGCGAGGCGATCCGGCGCATCCTCGGGAGCCGAAGTGCTCCCTTGCGCGTCCAAGGGGTCCCAAATCGGGAGCAAGGACCCAAGATCATGAAAACGTTTTACACCGCCGCAATCGCCCTCGCCCTCGGCGCCACGGCCACGGCCGCCGACGCGCAGCTTGCGGGCGCCCTCGGCGGGCAGGCCGAAGGCGCTATCGGACAGGCCACCTCGGTTGAAGGAGCCGCCGGCGCGCAAGGCTCCGTCGAGGCCCAGTTGCCCGATGCTCGCCCGACCGTGGAACAGACCCAGCAGCGCGTGACCACGACCGCCGAGCAGGCCTCCGACACGGCCAGCGCCGAAGCCGCCGACAAGACCGCAAAGGCCGAGAGCGCCGTGCGCAGCGGCGAAGCGAAGGCCGAAGCTACCCACGTCCACGCCGGCGGCAGCACAGACGCCGGGGCCAGCGCAGAGGCGCCGGGCACCCACGTCTCGGCCGAAGCACAAGCGGGGGCACACGCCGGCAACTGACCGGCACCAGGGCTTCCGCGGCGCAGACCTCCCTGGGCGACCGCGGACCCCGAGGGTGGCAGGCAACTGCCGCCCTCTTTGCGTCCGATGCGCTCAGGCGTCCTGCCCCGAGGCGAGCGTACGCTGGAGCACCGCGGCACGTTCCCGCTCGGCGGTCATGTCCCGTTCGGGATGCGCCTTGATCTCGGCGAGCAGCGTTTCGAGTTCGCGCTCGCGGTCGGCGCGGGTGGTGGCTTGCATGATGTCCTCTCCTTGTCTGCCACTCACCCGACGCGGGAAGCCCGATGCGGGTTCCCATTTTACCGATTGTCCAGTTGCGCACGCACCGCCGCCAGCCCGGCACGGGTGATGCGGTAGGGCTGGCCGTCCATGCTCATGATGAACCCGCGCTTCTTGAGGCGCTTGAAGGTCGCAAGCCGGCAGTCGACGAGGCGATAGCCGTCGCGGGTATAGCACTCGGCGTCGAGGAACTTGGTGTGGTCCTTGAGGACCGCAATATGCCCACCCTGCGCGAGGGCGTGGAGCGTCCGTTGCTCCGGTTTCGAAATGTTCATTGGGTGTGATCCGTATTCGCTGGATGAGCGCGCGACGGCGCTCTTGCGGAAGGGCCTCGCCCCCCCGGCGATCTGGACATCCCGCCGGCTTACCCGGCGGCGTCCGTCAGCGGATCACAATTCCTGACATAAATTCCTGGGGCAGGCCGGTAGCGGAAGAGAGGCGGCAGGGGAAGAGTCGGCATGGCCGTTTGCGAATCCTGCTTCCGTCGGCACACGGTTTGCGGCAGGTCTAGCCCTGCGGGATAGCAGGGGAGCATCGCGTCATGGATACTGCTGATGAAGCGCTTAATTCACTCGTTTCGGAGTGTAATTCCGTTGCGAACAAGTCGACGCTGCATGGAAGGCGCTATTACTTCTTTTCCTACCTGCTGATGGTGCTGTCGGTCGCCGGCAGCATCCTCGCGGGCGGGCTGGCGCTGTGGGGCGAATTCGACAAGGCGGTGATCGGCACGGTGGCGCTGCTGCCGGCATTGGCGGCCACGGTGGCCGGGCAGCTGCGGCTGGTCGAGAAGGCCAATTGGCACTACCGCCGCCGCAACCGCATGCGCGAGCTGGGGCGGGACTTCGCCCTGATGCGCGCTCGCGGTGCAAACCTCGACACCCTCGAGGAAGCCAATCGCAAGATGACGATGGCCGAGGCGCGGATGGAGCACGAGTGGGTGCAGACCAACTCCTTCCATTTCGACACCGACCAGGCCGCAAGCTAACCGCAAAAGGTCGTTCCGCCTTGCACCGGAAGCGTGGTCGGACGGCATGATGGTGTCGCGCAGTCGGCCAGCCGCGCGAATTGCCTTGGCGACGGTGCCGGAAGCGCCCGAATGTGCTATGGGAGTCGCGACCTCGACAGGACAGGGGATGCGCCATGGACAAGGCCCGGATGCTCCAGACGATCGACGCGATCTACGCTGCGAGGAAGAAGCGCGACGTGCCGGGAATGCTGGCCCTGATGGCCGACGGTGCGACGTTCCGCTTTGCCGGCGAGGGCGCGATGGAAGGCGCCTTTGCGACCAGCGGGGCGATGCCGTTCCACGAAGCCATAAGCTCGCTCGACAGCACCGTCGACATGACCGGGGTCGAGAACGTGACCACCCTCGTCGACGGCAACCGCGTCGCCGCGATCTGGAATTGCGACGTGCGGTTCCCCGGCCGCGAGGCCTTCACCACGCAGATCTTCAACCTGTGGACCTTCGCCGAGGACGGCCGGATCAGCGACCTGACCGAGTTCGTCGACACCGCCAAGCTGGCCGGCGAACTCGCCGCGGTCGGGGCCGGTGTGCAGCTTGAACCCGACATGGCGAGCGAGGCCGAGCCCGGCTAGGCGGCCGCTTCCGCTGGCAGTTCGCGGTCATGGCGGTGCGCATGATTCTACATTGACAAAGGGCCCACCCCTAACCCCTCCCGTAAGCGGGAGGGGAACCATTGCGGCCGAACTCCCCTCCCGCCTGCGGGAGGGGCTGGGGGTGGGCTTCTTCTCCCCTCCCGCGTGCGGGAGGGGCCGGGGGTGGGCCAGCCCCCCCTACGGATCAACAAATCCTCTCCCTCGCCTCCGGCCGGTTCGACGGCGCGGGGCGGAGAGATTATTGGCGGTGAGCTGGCGCGTGGCCCCGTGCAGGTGCTTTCCATTCGGGTGCGGAGGCCGTAGCCGGGATCGAAGGGGGGTACGCATGGACGAGAGCAACGACGAAGCAAGGCGCAAGGACTGGACCTTCCAGCTCAACCCGCCGACGATCGTGTGCCTGTTCTACCTGATGACCTGGTTCGCCGGGGTGACGGCGATCGTCGGGGTGATCCTGGCCTATGTATTCCGCCGCACCGAGAGCGAGGAAAGCTGGGAGCGCTCGCACTACGATTTCCATATCCGCACCTTCTGGATGGCGGCGTTCGGCCTGTCCGCCTGCATCGCTGGCTTCTTCGCGATGATCTTCGGCGTGCCCGATCCGGATAGCGACGACTGGCGCTTGCTGGCGGGCATGGTCGCCTGCTTCGGGGTCGGGCTGCTGCTGGTCTTGCTCCTGCTGGTGCGCTGCGCCTTCGCCCTGATCAACGCCCAGCGCGCCCTGCCGATGCCCAATCCGCGGACATGGTGGGTCTGAATTCCATCTCCCGAGCGCGCGCCGAATGGACCGCGGCGCCATTCCGGTCGAATTGAGCGAAGCACGGTCCGCGACCAGCGGACCGGAAGGCCGAACGGCCGCCGCGCCTTTGCGCGGAAGCCAAGCCGGGCGGATGCCCGGCGCCCGGCGCTTGAGGACGCCAACAAGGAGAGCGCGGCTCAGGAAAGAGATTTCAGGAAGTGCAGCCTCACCTCCGGCCGGTTCGACGGCTCGGAGCGGCGGGACTATTGGCGATAGGACTAGTGATTCCAGATCAAGAGCGACGCTGCGTCTATGTACTCAATCGCGAGAGGATGTGCTCCCCCTCTCTGCAAACTTGTTTATCGGCTTCTTTCCAAACTCCTTAAATGCGTCACGTACCACTTTGACAACTGGCCAATATTCCCAAGCCTCAACAGGCTGACGAATAAGTGGGGCACCCTTTGAAACCAAGTACCATCCGTGAGCAAAAAAGACGATCTTGAGCAGGCTCATCTGAGTCAACTCAAGCCGGGAGTTTATCGCCAGCTTTATTATGTGATTGCTGACCTCCCGAGCATCATAAGGGGGCACCGAAGCTTCAGACATCCCTCACTCCGCCGCCACACTCCCAGCACCACCCGCAGCATCATCCCCGAACAACCCCGGGCCGTCGTCCTCGGCTTCTTCCTCGTTCGCGGCCCTGGCTTTCTGGCGCTTGTCGAAGGTCGACCAGACGTCGTTCCAGTTCCCCTTGGTCGCGGCCTTCGAGTATTCGGTGGCACGGGTTTCGAAGAAGTTGGCGTGCTCCACGCCGTTGAGCAGCGGGGCGAGCCATGGGAGGGGGTGGTCGTCGACCATGTAGATCGCCGGCAGGCCGAGCTGGCCGAGCCGCCAGTCGGCGATGTAGCGGATGTACTTCTTGATCTCCTTCGCCGTCATGCCCGGCACCGGGCCGGCCTCGAAGGCGAGGTCGATGAAGTTGTCTTCCAGCCGCACGGTCTTCTGGCAGATGTCGATGATGTCTTCCTTGACCGCCTTGGTCAGGCAGTCGCGTTCCTTGCAGAAGGCGTGGAACAGGCGGGTGATGCCTTCGCAGTGCAGGCTCTCGTCGCGCACCGACCAGCTGACGATCTGGCCCATGCCCTTCATCTTGTTGAAGCGCGGGAAGTTCATCAGCATGGCGAAGCTGGCGAAGAGCTGAAGCCCTTCGGTGAAGCCGCCGAACGCGGCGAGCGTGCGGGCGATGTCCTCGTCGGTGTCGACGCCGAACTGCTGCAGGTAGTCGTGCTTGTCCTTCATCTCGGCATATTCGAGGAACATGCCGTATTCGCTTTCGGGCATGCCGATCGTGTCGAGCAGGTGGCTGTAGGCGGCGATGTGCACCGTCTCCATGTTGGAGAAGGCGGCGAGCATCATCTTGATCTCGGTCGGCTTGAACACGCGGCCGTACTTTTCGTGGTAGCAATCCTGCACCTCGACGTCGGCCTGGGTGAAGAAGCGAAAGATCTGCGTGAGCAGGTTGCGCTCGTGATCGGACAGCTTCTGCGCCCAGTCGCGGCAGTCCTCGCCCAGCGGGACTTCCTCGGGCATCCAGTGGATCTGCTGTTGCCGCTTCCAGAACTCGAAAGCCCAAGGGTATTCAAAGGGCTTGTAGGTCTTGCGGGCTTCAAGCAGCGGCATCTGGTATCTCCGGTTCGCGTCGCACCCCCATATATAGCGATGGGAGCGGCATTAGGGAATCGGCTGCGGAAACCTGGCGTGTTTCCGCGCGACTCAAGCTTTGCACGCTATGCCCGCGCGGGCGCGAGGCGAAGCGCGGCCCGGCTCGCGATTGGGGATAACGGGCGCATGGGCAGGGGCGTTCGTCGCAAAGCGCGGAACCGGGTGCAGGCGATGGCGGTTCAGGGGTTCGAAGGAGTTCGGCCCGATGTGGCATCACCTACCGCAACAACAGCAACAGGGCGCCCAGATCAGGAAGCGCGAAGAGCCCGCGCCGCCGCCGCCCGACGGCCTCAAGGAAGCCCACGCCGGCGGCGAAAAGGGCAAGCCCACAGCACGCGACGCGACCGGCGTGAAGCAGGAGGGCTATTCCGAAGAGAGCGGCGACGAGGCGGTGAAGAAGGAGCGTATGCCGCCGCAATAGTGGCGGGACGGGTCAGAAGAGCCAAAGGAGCAGGGGAAGCACAACGCCGATTGCGGCGAAGAACAGCACTGCCGCCGGACTCGAATCGGAATCCGCCAGAGACTTGTCGAATTCCGGCTCGCCAACCATCGAGCCGTGCCGACCTTGATCGACGTAGACCTTGTAGGCTGCCACCAACGCGACAGCCGCGCCCGCGAGTTCGACGTTGTTCAAGTAGTCACTACCGCCCGCCAGTGCCCATCCCAACACTGCGAAGATTGCAGCCATCCTCACCGCGTTCGACAGGAAGGAACGCAGCCATTCGCTGATGGTACCGCGATCCGGATCCTCACTCAGCAGCGCACGGTCCGGCGGATTGGCCGTGTGGAGCGGTTCGCCGCCGGAAAAACTGCGCACGAAGACGTCGGCGAGTTTGTCCCACGAGAACATGAAAGCGAGGACGACGCCGGCGGCACCCCCGGTCAGCCAGGCAGGCCAGTGGCCGATGATCGGCAGTTGCAGGTACCAGTCCGGCATCGGACGGCAGCCTATTTCGGATTTTCGCGGAGGCAAGCCCCTGCGCTAAAGGCAGAAACTAGTTCTTGCGCTGCTTGATCGGCGGGGCCTTGTCGGTCCGCTTTTCGGCCCAGGCGCGGTAGCGGCGGCTGACGTCGAGCGCGACGAGGATCGGGGTCGACCACAGCCAGGTCAGCAGCGCGGCCTCGACCCACTTGCGGGTTTCCGGCAGGCGCATCGAGCAGGTGTAGACCTCGAAAATGCCCTTCGGCGTGCAGGTTGAGGGCCAGTAGGCGTTCCTCAGCAGGTAGACGCCGAGAAGGATCCACCCGAGCTGGGTGATGTACATGACAATGTACCGCGACAGGCCGAGGTCGGCGGTGCCGTGGTACTTGTTCGCGCGGATGACTGGTACGCCCATAGGCGCAGGCATAGGTGGCATTGGTTAAGAATTTGCCACCGCCGGCGAATTTGCGGTGCAGCTCAGCCGCTTGTCAGGCACTCTCTCCGCAGCGCAGGAGTTCGCGATAGGCGGCATCCGCGCCGGAAAGGTCGAACGCGCCAAGGTCGGTGTTGCCGATCTTCACGTTGACGTTCTTCGAGCCGGTCACTGCCTTGGCAAGGTCACCGCTGTGCTCGGTGCCCCAGTCGCCGACGATGCCATCGACGCCGACGCCCATGCTGGAAAACGTCGCCCGCTCGCTGAGCCACTGCGAATACTGCACCTGGCCGTCGAAGTTGAATTCGAGCGATGCGGTATCGCCTTCGCGGGCGCGCAGGTCCTTCCAGCCCCGGCCCGCGGCGAGCATTTCGAGCCGGCCTTCGCTGGCGTGCCACAGCAGCGCCAGCGTAACGGTGCTTTCGCCCGAGCCGAAGATCGCGCTCATCATGCAGGCGTCGGGGGCGGTGCGCCCGACCTCCCAGCTACCGACGGTGCGGGCCTGTGTCGGGCCCGCCACCAGCGCCGCCGCGGCGGCCGCGGCAAGTACCGGAATTCCAAGTCTAAGAGCCATCATGCCTCTCCCGATGCAGAGTTCTCGGGAGCGAACATACGCCAGCTTGGCCGCAGGGCAAATACCTCGGGGTTCCTGCGCGGTTACTGGCAGGCGAGGCACTCGTCGTAGTCGGTGGTCGGCAGTTCGTACTTCGCCGCCTCGGCGGTGTTGTCGGCCTCGACCCCGCCGGCGAACCCGGCGCGCTGCACCGACTTCGAGCGCAGGTAGTAGAGCGACTTGATGCCCTTCTCCCAGGCCTGGAAGTGCAGCATCATCAGGTCCCACTTGTCGACGTCGGCCGGGATGAAGAGGTTGAGGCTTTGCGCCTGGTCGATGAACGGCGCGCGGTCGGCGGCGAATTCGAGCAGCCAGCGCTGGTCGATCTCGAAGCTGGTCTTGAACGCGGCCTTTTCTTCCGGCGAGAGGAAGTCGAGGTGCTGGACCGACCCGCCCTTCTCGAGGATCGAGTTCCACACCGCGGTCGAATCCTTGCTCTTCTCTCGCAGGAGCTTTTCGAGGTACGGGTTCTTGACCACGAAGCTGCCCGACAGGGTCTTGTGGGTGTAGATGTTGGCCGGGATCGGCTCGATGCAGGCACTGGTGCCGCCGCAGATGATGCTGATCGACGCGGTCGGGGCGATCGCCATCTTGCAGCTGAAACGCTCCATCGCGCCTATGTCCTCGGCATCCGGGCAGGCGCCGCGCTCTTCTGCCAGCATCATCGATGCCTCGTTGGCCTTGGCGTTGATGTGCTTGAACATCTTCAGGTTCCAGACCTTAGCCATCGGGCTTTCGAAGCCGATGCCCTTGGACTGCAGGAACGAGTGGAAGCCCATTACGCCCATGCCGACGCTGCGCTCGCGCATGGCAGAGTACTTGGCCCGCGCCATCTCTTCGGGCGCGCGGTCGATGTAGTCCTGCAGCACGTTGTCGAGGAAGCGCATGACGTCCTCGATGAACTGCTTGTCGGTGTTCCACTGGTCCCAGGTCTCGAGGTTGAGCGAGCTGAGGCAGCACACCGCCGTGCGATCGTTGCCGAGGTGGTCGACGCCGGTCGGCAGGGTGATTTCCGAGCACAGGTTCGAGGTCGAGACCTTGAGGCCGAGCTCGCGGTGGTGCGCCGGCATCATCCGGTTCACCGTATCGGAGAAGACGATGTAGGGCTCGCCGGTGGCGAGGCGGGTTTCGACCAGCTTCTGGAACAGGCTGCGGGCATCGACCTCGCCGCGCACGCTGCCGTCCTTCGGGCTCTTGAGCGCGAACTTCTCCCCGGCGCGGACCGCTTCCATGAACTCGTCGGTCAGCAGCACGCCGTGGTGCAGGTTGAGGGCCTTGCGGTTGAAGTCGCCCGACGGCTTGCGGATCTCGAGGAACTCTTCGATCTCGGGGTGCGAGACGTCGAGGTAGCAGGCCGCCGAGCCGCGCCGCAGCGAGCCCTGCGAAATCGCCAGCGTGAGCGAGTCCATGACCCGCACGAACGGAATGATGCCGCTGGTCTTGCCGTTGAGGCCGACCGGCTCGCCGATACCGCGGACCTGGCCCCAATAAGTGCCGATGCCGCCGCCGCGGCTGGCCAGCCAGACGTTCTCGTTCCACGTCCCGACGATGCCCTCGAGGCTGTCGGACACCGAGTTGAGGTAGCAGCTGATCGGCAGGCCGCGTCCCGTGCCGCCGTTCGACAGCACCGGGGTGGCAGGCATGAACCACAGCTTCGAGATGTAGTCGTAGAGCCGCTGTGCGTGCTCGGCGTCGTCGGCATAGGCGTCGGCGACGCGGGCGAACAGGTCCTGGTAGTCTTCGCCGGGCAGCAGGTAGCGGTCGGTAAGGGTTTCCTTGCCGAAATCGGTCAGCAGCTCGTCACGCGAGGAATCAGTCACGACGGCGAAACGGCGCGGCCGGACCGACTTCGAATCGTCGACTGGCGCGGCCATCGCCTTGGCGGCTTCGGCCATGGCTTCCGCCGCGGCCTGCTCGATCACCAGCGAATCGCTTCCGGCGTCCTTCTTTTCCATGTTCACCGCCTTGTTCGGGGATTGCCTGGCGACCTTTTCCGTTGATTCGAGTTCCAGCTCGCCAAGACTCATTGCCGCGTCATCCCCGTTTCGAAATTCCATTGCTCGCAGTCCCCCGATGCCACCTAAACCGCGACTCCCGGCGGAGCGCGATGTTCCATGTATGTTCGAATCGCGAGAGCGAAACCCTACCCTAGCAATCCGAGCCGAAAAGCGGACAAAAACTTATCCCCCGCCTGTCCCCAGTCGCGCTTGCAAGGCCCTTCCGCAGACCCGAATCCGCCCTCTGTGCGCACCGTTTGGCTGCACCTGCGGAATCTAGGTCTTGTGGGTGTGCCCCGCAATCGAACCACTAGCCATAGTGATTCAATGCCGAATCCGGTTCAAGAGGGTTAAGCATTGATTGACGGGCTTTTCCCGGCCCGCCGGCAGGTGTCTTGCATCCGTCATACAGTGCGACGCGCGGGGAAAGCTGGGCTCGCGCGAGGCGCAAGAGTCAAAATGAGTTCTCCAAAATTTTTTTTGTCCCCGGCCGGCTTTGAATCAATCGAATCCGTGGCCGGAATATTGGAATCCGGCGGCCCCGCTCGGCGCAACAATCAGTCCGCCAGGCAGGCTCCCGGATCGTCGGCCCGGCGCCGCGCGATCGCATTCTGGGCCGGACCCGGCGCAATCTTCGAAACGACGCACGGCTGGGGCCCGAGGCGAATCGCCAGCAGGTAGGACGTCTCGGGCCCGGGGTAGGGTTGCTCGGCGACATCGTAGCGAACGATCAGCGCGTCGGGACCGAACGGATCGCCGACCGGCCCGCGCCACTCGGCGGTGTCACCGATCGAGCTGAATCCGCCCCCACCGATTCGCGTGAGCCCGAGAGGCGATTCCGAACCGTCGGGATCGATGATCGAAAGTTCGATGCGCTCGTCGGAGTCGTTGACGCGCAACGAGTAACCTGCGGGCCCGTCACAACGCATCTCGACTTCTGGCAATTCCTCGTTTTCCTCGCGCACCACCTGGCAATCGGCGACAGAAGTGTAGCGCCACGCGCGGCTCCCCTCCGTGCCTGAAACCTCGTCGGCCACCAGCGCCGGACCTGGCGTATCGGTGGCGTCGGGCCCTGGCGCTGCCTGTTCCTCGCCGCGCGAACAGGCGGCGATGAGCGCGGCGAGCACGAAGGCGATCGAGACGCGAACCACACCCCCACAATGCGCGACCGGCCGGGCAGGTCCTTTTGCTTGCGCCGGCGCAGGCCGACGATAAGGTCGCGCCGTCTGGTCGGGGGAGCAGCAGATGATCAATGTCGTCTCCGCAATTTTCGCAGGTCTCTTCGTAGGCGCACTGGCGCGCTGGTTCTATCCCGGCGTCGTGGCGATGGACTGGATCGAGACGATCGCGCTCGGCATCGGCGGTTCGCTTATCGCCGGCCTGCTCGCCAGCCGCGGCCGCCGCGACTTCCAGCGCGCGGGGTGCCTCGCCAGCGTGCTCGGGGCGATGGCATTGATCTTCATTGGCAGGGCACTCGGCTTCCACCTCTGACGGCGCCGGGTAGGGAAATTCGCCCTGCGTTACGCTAAACAGTGCCGGCAATGACAGGAACGCGCAGTGGCAGGCCGCCGCATGACGACCAGCTGACGCCGGCCGAATGGGCGGTGGTCGAGTTCGTGCGGCACGGGCTGACCAACCGTCAGATCGCGGAGCGGCGGGGTGTCAGCCTCGATGCGGTCAAGTTCCACGTCGCCAACGCGCTCGGCAAGCTCGGAATGGCGAGCCGCGCCGAACTGCGCCGCTGGGACGGCATCCGCCGCGATAGCGCACTGGGTGGAAAGGAACGGACGATGGCGGGTGATGCGAAGCTGGGGCCAATCGGGCAGGTCGCCCGCACGGCGTCGGACATCGCGGCAGCGGAGGCGTGGTATCGCGACGTGCTCGGCCTGCCGCACCTGTTCACCTTCGGCGAACTGGCCTTCTTCGACTGCGGTGGCACACGGCTCTACCTGCAGCAAGGACAGCCGGGGCCGGAATCGATCCTCTACTTCCGCGTCGGCGACATCCACGCGGCGCATGGCGAACTGGCCGCGCGGGGGGCCGAATTCGTCTCCGCACCTCACATGATTCACCTCCATGCCGACGGTACAGAGGAATGGATGGCGTTCTTCAACGATCCCGATGGGCGCCCGCTCGCCCTGATGGCTCAGGCGGCGGCTTCTGCGGGCTGAGGGGTGCGCAGCACGGCCATGAAGTCGGGCAGCGGGGCGGCTTCCGCGCCGTCGATGGCAAACCCGGCATAGTCGCCCGCGGTCACCGCATCGCAGATCTTCCGATACCCCGGCACCCCGCCGATATAGGCCATGAAGGTGCGCGGTTTTCCAGCGATGTTGGCGCCGGTGTACCAGCTCTTGCCGTCGGGATAGACCGTCGGCGCGGCGACTGCGGCGCCGTGTTCGAGCCAGTCCTCCTGCGCCGCCGGGTCGGCCTCGATGACACCGGCCCCGCGTTCGCGCAGGGCCTCGATGCAGCCGGCGATCCAGTCGACGTGCTGCTCGATCGAGACAAGCATGTTCGACAGCACCGAGGGGCTCCCTGGCCCGGTGACGAGGAACAGGTTGGGGAAACCCGCGACCATCAGCCCGAGGTAGGCGACCGGCCCGTCGGCCCATTCGTCTTTCAGCGTCCGCCCGCCGCGCCCGGTGATGGCGATCTTCGCCAGCGTCCCGGTCATCGCGTCGAACCCGGTGGCGAGCACCAGCGCGTCGCACGGGTAGGCCTGTTTCGCCGTGACCACGCCTTCGCTTGAAATCCGCTCGATCGGCTCAGCCTTGAGACCGACCAGCGTCACGTTGTCGCGGTTGAAAGTTTCGAAGTAGCCGGTGTCGATGCACATCCGTTTCGAGCCGACCGGGTGGTCGTCGGGGCACAGCAGTTCGGCGGTGGCCGGGTTCTTGACCGTGGCGCGGATCTTGCCACGCACGAATTCGGCCAGCGTCTCGTTGCCGTCGCGGTCGAACAGCAGGTCGGGGAAGGAGCCGAGCAGTCCGAGCCCGCCGCGCTCCCAACCTTCCTCGTAGGCCGCTTCGCGCTCGTCGTCGCCGACCGACATCGAGGGCACCATGCGCGGCTCGCCCGAGGGCAGCGCGCCGAAATAGCCCTGCAGCTGCTTGCGCCTTAGGTCCTTGTAGTTGGCCTTGAAGTGTTCTTCGTACGCCTCGCTCATCGGTTGGTTGCGCGCCGGGGCGACGTAGTTGGCGGTGCGCTGGAAGACGGTGAGCTGCGCGGCCTGCCGGGCGATGACCGGGATCGACTGGATCGCGCTCGACCCGGTGCCGATTACGCACACCGCCTTTCCGGTGAAGTCGACACCTTCGTGCGGCCACAGCCCGGTCTGGTAGACCGGTCCGGCGAAGCCATCGAGGCCGGGAATGTCGGGGCGGTTGACGGTCGAGAGGCAGCCGGTCGCCATCACGCAGTACTGCGCCCGCACCTCCTCGCCCTTGTCGGTTGTGACCAGCCAGGTGCCGTTCGCTTCGCCGAAGGTCGCTGAGGTCACGCGGGTCGAGAAGCTGATGTCGCGGCGCAGGTCGAACCGGTCGGCCACGTGGCGCGCGTAGCTGAGGATTTCCGGCTGTGTCGCGTAGCGCTCGGTCCACGACCATTCCTGTTCGAGGTCTTCGTCGAACGAGAAGGAGTATTCCATGCTCTCGACGTCGCAGCGCGCGCCGGGATAGCGGTTCCAGTACCAGGTCCCGCCGACATCGTGCCCAGCCTCGAAGACCCGGACGATCAGGCCCAATCCGCGCAGCTTGTGCAGCATGTAGAGGCCGCCGAACCCGGCGCCGACCACCACTGCATCGACCTCAGTTCTTTCCACCGCGGCTTCCTCTCCGCCGGCGATTATGACACCGCTCAGGCCTCCGCGTCGAGGGCGTCCATCCTTCGCCGCAGCATCGGGCCGAGCACGGCCAGCAGGACCGCCCCGGCAAGGCACATCGCGGCGTGGATCAGCCAGAACTGCCAGTGCGGCATCTGCTCGTAGAACCTCCCGAGCCAGCCGACGACGATGCCGGAAATGAACAGCGCGAGATAGGCGGCCGCGACCGCCATCGCGTTGACCCCCGCCGGCGCGCGGCGCGAGACCATCGCCAGCACCGTCGGCCAGCTGAACATGAAGGCGACGCCGGACAGGAAGTAGGAAATGAGCGGCCAGATCACCGAGGCCTTGCCCGCGTCGCCTGCCTGCCATGCCCCCGCCGCCAGCGCTAAGACCGACAGCGCCATGACCACCGAACCCTGCGCCATCTTGCCGGTGTCGTGCGGCTCGGTGCCGCGCTTGCCCTGCCAGCTCCACAGAGCGACCAGCACCGGCGCGATGAGGATCGAGGCGAACGGGTCCTCGGAGTTGAACCAGGCCGCGGGCATGACGCCGAACGGGGTCGAGAGGTCGACGCTTTCCGCCACCCATATCATCCCGACGTTTGCGCCCTGGTCGTAGGGCAGGATCCAGAACAGGTTGAGCGCGACGATGAGGAACACGAGACCGAGCATGCGCCAGTTGGCCGGTTGCACCGCCCCGCCCGCCTCACGCATTGCGCGCGGCCGGTCGTCGGCGAAATGGCGCCAGCCAGCTAGGTAGACCGCTCCAGCAAGGAGCATCATCACCGCCGCCAGCCCGAACCCGAAGTGCCAGCCGTAGACTTGCGCGAGCAGGCCGCAAAGCAGCGGCCCGAGCGTCGCGCCGATGTTGATGCCGGTCGAGAAGATCGTGAAGCCGCGCGTCCGCCGCGCCTCGTCGTCGTGCGGATAGAGGTGCCCGACCTGCGCCGCGACATTGCCCTTGAGGCAGCCCGACCCGAGCACCAGCAGCAGCAGGGCGAGCAGGAAACTGGCGTCGAACGACATCGACAGGTGCCCGGCGGTCATCAGCGCGATGCCGATCAGCACCGTCTTCTTCGCCCCAAGCCAGCGGTCGGCGATGATCCCGCCGAACAGCGGAGTAAAATAGACGAAGCCGGCGTAGAGCCCGAAGGTCTGGCTGGCGAAGGCGGTCGTGGTGAGCGGTCCGAACACGCCTTCGACCACGGCGCGAAAACCTTCCATCCCGGCGACCTTCTCGATCCTCCCGGGCAGGAGCAGTTCCTGCACCATGTAGAGCACGAGCAGCCCGCGCATGCCGTAAAACGAGAATCTCTCCCACGCCTCGGTCATGGAGAGGAATACCAGCCCCTTGGGGTGGCCCAGGAACAGCGACCGATCGACCTCTGGCTTCATGCTCGCCCCCCGGCAGTTTGGGCGGAGACTAGGGGCGGCAGGACGTCTGTCAATTCGCCCCGCACGGCGATACACGGGTGCGAGATTCCCATGGGAGAATGGACAATGGCTGGATACGTAATCGCGCAATACCGCGTGACGAACCCCGAAGGCATGCAGGAATACGCCGGCAAGGTCTTGCCGACGCTGCAGGCCCACGGCGCGGAAGTGGTGGTGGTCGACCACGGCGCGACCGTGCTCGAAGGCGACACCCCGCCGACCACGATCGTGCTCAAGTTCCCTTCGGTCGAGGCGGCGAGCGCCTGGTACAACTCGCCCGAATACAGCGCGATCAAGCACCTGCGGATCGACAATTCCGACATGGCGCGGATGGTTGTCGCCAAGGGCTTCTCGCCCCCGGTCTGATCGCCCCTCAGCCGAAGATCGAAATGGCTCGCCAGGCCAGAATCACCAGCAGGACGGCGAGGCTCGCGCATAGCGCCAGGCTTGCCTTCCGCCCGGCGGTCCAGCCGGCATTGGCGACGACGATCGCCGCCTTGAACGCCATGTTGACCGCCACAGTGCCCGCAAGCGCCAGTGCGGCGGTCTCCAGCGGCACCGAATCGCTGGGCAAGGTGGAGTAGGCCACCAGCGCGGCATCGACATCGAAGCTGCCGGCCAGGAACAGCGATACCGCGCTGCCCATCTCGCCGTATTCGACCTGCGCCCAGCGAACCAGCAACGAAGCCGCCGCCACCAGCAACAGGAAGGTGAGGGCGGGCACGATCTCGAACGGCTTCTTCGAAAGCTCGGTCGCGGTGCCCGTCGCCTCGCGTTCGCTTCGCCAGACGAGGGCGACGACGGCAAAGGCGACGATGGCGGGCGGGCCGAGCACTTCGGCGAATTCGAGCGCGACCCGCGGGGCGAGGATAACCGCGAGCAGCATGACCCGCAGGTACATGACCCCGCTGGCCAGCGCGATGCCGGTGGCGAAGGGACCGGCGTCCCCCTCCTTCAGGCGACCAGCGAAGGCGGCGGTCACCGCGGTCGACGAATAGGCGCCGCCGATGACCGCCATCGTCAGGGTCCCGCGCTTCTGCCCGACCAGCCGGGCGGCGACGTAACCGGCGATCGAAAAGCCGGTCACGAGCACGACGACGAGCCACAGCCGGAACGGGTTCCAGGCGTCGTAGGGCCCGTAGTTCGCGTCGGGCAGGAACGGCAGTACGCCCCCCGCGATGACGGCAAAGCGGGCGATGGCGCGCAATTCCTGTTCGGAAAGCGCTGCGAGAAACCCCTGCGTCTGCCGCCGCAGCGCCAGGACCAGAGTCACGAACGCCGCCGAAGCCATCGCCAGCGCTGCATAGCCAGCCCCCGCCAGCAGTCCGATGCACAGGGTAAGCAACGCGGCGACCATGGTCGTCGCGTCGCGCTTTTCCTTCTCGGTGCGGCCGCGCAGGAAGGCGCTGAGCAGAAGCGCCAGCGCACCGGCCAACAGGATTGCGGCGAGCAGGACGGAATAGGTCAGGCCGAGAACGCCGATAATGCCGCCGATCGCGCCGATCAGCGTGAACGTGCGGATCCCGGCGACACGCATGCCCTCGGCCTCGTCCCGCTGGCGCCAGCCGCGCTCGATCCCGACCAGCAGGCCCGCCGTGACCGCTACCGCCAGCGAGAGCGCCAGGTCGGGCTCGGTCACCATGGTGCCGTAACGATCGGTCAGGGTCAGGCCCGAGCCCGCGGCCGCAGACAGGTTCACGGAACCAGGACCGTGTCCCGCGCAACCGCGTCCGTGGTGGGATAGTCGAGCGTGTAATGCAGCCCGCGGCTTTCGTGGCGCCGCAAGGCGCTCTGTACGATGAGGTCGGCGCACTGCTGCAGGTTGCGCAGTTCGATCAAGTCGGTGGTCACGCGGAAATGGCCGTAATAGTCCTCGATCTCGCCCGAGAGCAGGGCGATGCGGTGCGCGGCGCGTTCGAGCCGCTTGGTGGTTCGCACGATTCCGACATAGTTCCACATGAAGCGGCGGATCTCGGTCCAGTTCTGCTTGATGACCACTTCCTCGTCGGAATCGGTCACCCGACTTTCGTCCCATTCGCGGATCGGCGGGGGCGCATCGAGCTTGTCCCAGCAGCCGAGAATGTCCTGCGCCGCGGCTTCGCCGAACACGAAGCATTCGAGCAGGCTGTTCGAGGCGAGGCGGTTGGCGCCGTGCAGTCCGCTCTCGGTGCACTCGCCCGCCGCCCATAAGCCCGGCAGGTCGGTGCGCGCATCGAGCTCGATGAGAATGCCGCCGCAGGTGTAGTGCTGTGCCGGGACCACCGGGATCGGCTCCCTGGTCATGTCGATGCCGAGGCCGAGCAGCTTTTCGTGAATCGTCGGGAAGTGCTCCCTCACGAACTCTGGCGGCTGGTGGCTGATGTCGAGGTGGACGTAGTCGAGGCCGTAGCGCTTGATCTGGTCGTCGTTCGCGCGGGCAACGATGTCGCGCGGGGCCAGCTCCATCCGCTCGGGATCGTAGCGCTCCATGTAGCGTTCGCCGGTCACCGGATTGATCAGCCGCCCGCCCTCGCCGCGGACCGCCTCGGTGATGAGGAAGTTCTTGACCTCGAGATTGTAGAGGCAGGTCGGGTGGAACTGCATCATCTCCATGTTCGAGACGCGCGCACCGGCGCGCCAGGCCATCGCGATGCCGTCCCCCGTCGCCCCGCGCGGCGCGGTCGAGAACTGGTAGACGCGCCCCGCCCCGCCCGAGGCCATTACCGTGGCGCGCGCAGTGTAGGCCTCGACCCGGCCCGTCGCGGTATCGAGCGCGTAGGCGCCCCAGACCCGTCCCGAGCCGGAGAAGCGCTCCTCGTTCTTGCCGGTGATCAGGTCGATGCAGGTGTGATCGGGCAGCAGCGTGATGTTGGGATTTTCCTCCGCGGCCTTGAGCAGGGCAGCCTGCACCGCCCAGCCGGTAGCATCATTGACGTGGACGATGCGGCGGTGGCTGTGCCCGCCCTCACGGGTCAGGTGGAGGTTGGGGCCGTCGGTGTTGAACGGCACGCCGAGTTCGACCAGCCGCTCGATTGCCGCCGGCGCGCGTTCGATGACGTACTCGACCGTCTCGCGCCGATTGAGCCCGGCCCCGGCGATCATCGTGTCGCGGATATGTTCCTCGAAAGTGTCGCCGGCATCGAGCACCGCGGCAATCCCGCCCTGCGCCCAGGCGGTCGAGCCCGAGGTCAGAGGGCCCTTGGCGAGCACCGTCACCTTGTGCCGCGTCGCCAACGAGAGCGCCGCGGTCAGTCCCGCCGCGCCCGAGCCGATGACGAGGATGTCGGTTGCCGTGCCTGTCATGGCGCCGTCATGGCGCTGCAAAGGCACGTCGGCAAGCGCTCAGACTGCTTCGGAGACGCCACTGGTAAGCTGCACGAACACGTCCTCGAGGTCGGCCTCCCGGGTCGAGACATCCTCGATGGCAAACCCCGCCCCCTGCAGCCGGGCGAGCACCTGCCCGGCGCTGACCTCGGACTTGTCGAAGGTGATGGCGAGGCTGCGCTCGCCGGTCTTCTCGCACCTGTGGAATGCCGGGTCGCTCGGCAGGTCGCCGATGTCCTTGTCGAGCGTCACTTCGACCACCTTCTCGCCCATCATCCCGACCAGTTCGCGGGTCGGCTTGTTGGCGATAAGTTCACCATGATTGATGATCGCGATGCGGTCGCACAGTTCTTCGGCTTCCTCGAGGTAGTGCGTGGTCAGAACCACCGTGACGCCCTCGGCGTTCAGCTCGCCGACGAGTTCCCAAAGCTGGCGGCGCAGTTCGACGTCGACACCCGCTGTCGGCTCGTCGAGGACGAGGATCGGCGGGGAGTGGACCATCGCCTTGGCGATCAGCAGGCGACGCTTCATGCCGCCCGAAAGCGTGCGCGAATAGGCGTTGCGCTTGTCTTCGAGGTGGACCGCGCGGAGCAGTTCCTCCGAGCGGCGCAGGTGCTTGGCCACGCCATACATCCCGCCCTGGTTTTCCAGCACTTCGAACGGGGTGAAGAAGGGGTCGAAGACGATTTCCTGCGGCACGATGCCGATGTTCAGCTTGGCGTTGCGGTGGTCGCGGTCGATGTCGTGACCCCAGATCTCGATCGTGCCGCTGGTCTTGTTGACCAGCCCGGCCATGATGTTGATCAGCGTCGACTTGCCCGCACCGTTGGGGCCGAGCAGCCCGAAGATGCCGCCTTCGGGCACGTCGAAGCTGACTCCCTTGAGCGCCAGCTTGGGCGGCGCGCCGGGCGATCCGGCATATTCCTTGACGAGGTCGCGGATGGCGATGGCGGGTGCGGTGTCGCTCATTCCGCCGCCTTTAGAGGGCGCCGGCCCACGGCGTAAAGCAGTCGTTTGTTACCTTCGCTTTAACCATAACAAGCAACCATCCCCTATCGCCTGTTGCGATAAACAGGACGCAATGGGACCTGTAACACTCCGCCTGCCATGCCTGCCGGCACGCTGCACGCGCGCGCTTTTCGCGCTCGGTGCCGCGTTGGTGTGCATGCTGGCCCCTGTGCAGGCGATGGCTCAGTCGGTCGACGGCGATACCGCGACGGCCAGGACCCAGGTTGCCATCATGACCCCGGGATCGATCGCCAAGACCGCCGACATGGCCTTCGGCTCGATCGTCCAGCCTAATGCGCCGGGCACCGTCGTCCTGACACCGGCAAACAGCGCGACCTGCACCGCCTCCTCTGGCCTCGTTCGCACCGGCGTGTGCCGCGCGGCCCGTTTCAGCATCTATGGCAAGCGCAACTGGACCATAAGGATCAAGGATATCACCGGTGGCAGCGTTTCCCTGAGTTCGCCCCTGGGTGACACCATGCAGATGGACGGCGTGACGATTGCCACCTCCGGAATGACCGCTATTTCCGGTGGCCCGGGCTGGAACCTCGGCCGGTACCGGATCGACACCGACAACGGGATCACCGAGTTCTGGCTTGGCGGCACCCTGCACGTCGGCGCGGCGCAGCCGGCGGGTGTCTACCGCGGCACCGTAACCATCCAGGTGCAGTTCAACTGAAGTCCTGTTGCGCGCGGCAGCGCTTCGCGATAACGGCGGGGACGTGGAAAACGCACCCGAAATCACCGTGACCAAAACCCGCCGCGTCTCTTGCGATGGCGCCGGCGCCATCCGCGGCGGCACCGGTTATCGTCCCGCTGCGCTCGGCCACCCGCGCGTCTGGCTCGAAATCGACGAGAAGGGCTACGTCGATTGCGGCTATTGCGATCGCCGTTTCGTGCTCGAGGGGAATGCAGCGGAACACGGGATCCACGAAGTCTCGCCGGGCGACCTGCCGTCCCCCGGCGACGCGAGTGTCGCCTGAGCCGGGCAGTCAGCCATTGTTCACCTGCCCGGGCGCACGTTTCGCGGACAGGAGACAAGCCATGAAGACCATCATTTCCTGCATCGTCGGCGCTGCAATGGCGTTCGGCGCGATTTCGCCTGCAATCGCCAAAGATCGAACGGCGAAGGGCGAGGAACGGCTGGCGAAACTGATCGAAGGCCGCACCGCGGGTGAGCCGGTAAGCTGCATCAACACCTACAGCACCGACAACCCGGAGATCATCGACAGGGTCGCCATGGTCTACAAGCACGGCAAGACGATTTACGTCGCCCGGCCGGTGCACCCCGACCAGCTCGACACCTCGGACATACTGGTCATGAACCGCTTCAGCTCGAGCCAGATCTGTGTGCAGGACCGCATGCACACGGTCGATCGTTCGAGCGGCATGACGACGGGAGTCGTCTTCCTGACCGAGTTCGTGCCTTACACCAAGGAAGGCTGACCGCTTGGCGGTAAGCCCGCCGGGCGATCGAATTCCAACTATAATTTCATGTCGATTCAACGCCCGAATTGCGGAATGTGCCGTAATTCGTTCTGTTGCTCATCCAACCTACAAGCCCAACTGATCGCCTGAGCCGAAAATAATGCCGTCATCGTCCGAGGCTTGCGGTCGTTAGGTGAAGCGTTTACACAATCACGCGATTTTCCGGGAACGCCTGGGCCGGTGCGCCGTTCTGGGGGGCACACGATAGATTTCTAAGGGAGACACAAATGAAGTTTACCAAGACCACCTTGACGAGCTTGGTCGTGGCAGCTGGCCTTGTAGCCGCACCGCTCACCGCACAGGCTGCCGAAGCGCGTCAGCCTTCGGCTGTTTCGCAGAGTGAACAGGTGTCTGGGGGTGGGTTCCTTGCCTTCGCCGGCCTCATCGCCGCAGCGATCGGTCTCATCATTGTATTGACGGACGACGGCTTCGACGCCAGCGACCTCCCCGCCAGCCCCTAGGCCGCAGCTGAAGGACGAATTCGAAAAGGGCCGCAATCGAGCGGCCCTTTTTCATTCCCGCCCGAGTTCGCGCGACAAGCGCACGCTGGTTTTCTCGTATCCGACCTTTTCGTAGAATGCGTGGGCCCGTTCGCGGGCGAGGGCGCTGGTCACCTCGATGACCTGGCAACCGGCATCGAGCAGGTGCCGCTCGGCCGCCGCGACCAGTTCCGCCCCGATGCCCAACCCGCGCATGCGGTCCTCGACCACCATCATCGAAATACGCCCAACCGGCGCCGGACGATGGATCACCCGCATGAGCGAAGTGCTCAGGCAGCCGACCACACGACCGTCGCGCTCGGCAACGAACACCGCGCGCCCCTCTTCTGTCATCTGCGGAAGGCGCGCGGCAACTTCGTCGGCCGTCACCTCATAGCCGAGCTGGACGAGCAGTCGGGCCAGCGCCGGGCTGTCACCAGGCGCGGCGTGACGGATCAGGCTTTCGCCCAAGAGCTGCAGCTGTCGGCCTGGCCGCCCTGCCTGGTGCAGAGCTCCGCCATCTCGGTGCGCAGGCCGTCGAGCACTTCGCTGCCGCCGTTCGCCGCCGCCCATTCGGAGAGCGTCTTGCCCCACTTGTCGATCTTGACGCGGGTGCGCTGGAAGTAGCCGTCCTGGTTCTTTGCCAGCTCGCCGAGCACGGCCTGCGCACTGGTTTCGACCGCCTTCTTGTCTTGCGGCGTCAGGCGCATGACGTAGCCCGACCACGAAATCGCCCATTGCACGCGCGTGGCCGGACCCTGCGAGGCCTCGTAGGCCTTTTGCGCCCAGTCGATCGCCTCGGCGGACTTGCCCTGCTCTTCGGCGAAGTCGGCGAGGCTGCTCATGTAGTAGTAGGGCGATTCGGACTTCTCGAGTTCGGCCAGCAGGATCTTGCGCCCGCCCTCGATGTCGCCGGCATCCTTCAGCCGGTAGGCGGCATCGTCCATCACCGATTGCCGCTGCTGCTTGTCCTTGGCGTTGGCGTCGGCCCACTTGGCCCGCTTGCGGACCTTGGCAAGGACGTCCGCCGGTACCTTGCCGCCGTCGGCCTTGGCCAGCGTGATGTCGATGTTCACCGCGTCGACCCGGTCGGTGAGCGAGAGACCGTCGGCGGCGAATATCGTGTCGCCGGCCTTGACCAGTTCACCGGCCAGGCGGTCGCGCGCCTCGCCTGGGGACATGCCGTTGACCAGGTCGGGAGCATAGAAAGTCAGCTCCTGCCGATTGGCGAGGATTTCCGACTTGACTTCGAGCATTCCGCCGAGAATCCGCTCGGTCTGCGCCTGCTGTTCTTCGGTGAGCTTGCCGTCGGCCTCGACCGCCAGCGAGAGCAGGCCGAAGCGGCGCTTTAGTTCGGGCGTCGGTGCCGATTGCGCGAGCCGTCCGAGCAGCGTTCCCGCCTTGGTCAGGTCGGAGAAGTGCTTGGGGTCGTTCATCCAGTCGAACCCGCCGAGGATCGTCCAGTCCTCCTTGTCGAGGTTTGCAGTGTTGTTCTCTGCCTTGGCCAGCAGCGTTTCGATCGAAGTGGTGCGCTTGGCGGCAACCTCGAGCAGTTTCGGCAGTTCGCCGGCCATGGTCGCGCTGGCGATACGGGTGATCTCGGTCCCATCGGGCTGCAGGATGATGACCGTGGGATAACCGCTGATGCCGAACTGCTCGCCCCAGCGTTGCGCGCCTTCGGTGTCGCCGTCGAGGTAGACCGGGATGAAGTTCTGCGTTTCGGCGATGAACTCGGGATCGCGGAACAGGGTGGCTTTCATCTGGTTGCACGGCGGGCACCACACCGCGCCCCAATAGAGGATCACCGGCTTGCCGGCTTCCTTGGCCTCGGCCAACGCGTCCGCGACGTCGCCGTGGCGCCAGGCGATTTCGCTGGCCTGCGCGAGTTCGGCCTGATCGCCGGCGTTCTGGCAAGCGGCGGTGGCGAGCGCCAGCGCGAGGGCGACGGCAACGGTGGTAGAGCGCATGTATGTCCCTTTCGTCGGGGCCGTTTGTGGCCTGACTTGCGCCATGGGGCAAGGTTTCGGATGCAACCTTTGCAAGACTCGGTCGGCTTCCTTGCGCCATGGGGCATTTACAATCCCGCGCGCTGGGGCCTAGTCTCGCCTCGGGAACAGGCTGGCCACAACAGCCGTCCCGACCGCTCCCGGGGGAGGGCTACACATGCGTTACGCAATCTGGTTCGTACGCCTGATCTACGCCGCGTGGATGATACCGGCGGGTCTCAACCATTTCATTCGTCTCTACCCGCAGCCGACCGGCAGCCAGCCGCTCAGCATCGGGGTGTTCACCGCGCTGCTCGACAGCGGGCTGTTCACCTTCGTAAAGGCGACCGAGCTGATCGCCGGGATCGCGGTGCTGCTCGGCTTCCGCCTGCCCTTGCTGCTGGTCATGGTGCTCCCGGTGAGCTTCACCGTCTGGTACTGGGACACCGAACTCCAGGGCTGGTGGACCGGCTCGGCGGTTTACGGCTGGTCGGTGCTGAGCTGCAACGTGCTGCTGTGTCTCGCCTACTGGGACAGCTACCGGCCGATGTTCGTGCGCCACGCCACCCCGCAATGGCCCTTCGGCAAGAAGGAGGCGCAATCATGATCCGCCCCTTCGACATCCTCCGATTGCTGCTCGGCCTGGTCATGGCCGTGACCTCGCTGGCCTATTTCCTGCCCTTCCTCGTCCCCTTCGCGCCGCCGATGGAATGGCACGATCCGATGGCCGTGCGGCTGATGGGCCAGCTCGAACAGAGCGGCCTGCTGGCGGTGGCCAAGTTCATCAGCATCGCCGGCGGCGCGTTGCTGATCGTCAACCGCCTGGTGCCCTTCGCGCTTGCCGCCCTGATGCCGGTGAACGTGGTCGGCGCTTTCATCTCGGTGATTATCGAGGGCGATGCCATGCTGGCCGTGCTGGCGCTGCTGACCGTCGCGCTCAACGCAGTGCTGTGCTTCGCCTACCTGCATTACTACCGCGACATGCTCTCGGCGGGGCAGGTGGCCGATGGCGAAACTTCGCTTCCGGGACAGAACTACGAGTGCCTGTTCGTGAACCCGATGTCAGGGGCGCCGACGAAGGCCTACATCGGCGCCGGCATCGTGCTGCTCGCCGCGATCGTTTTCTACTGGAAGCACGTGCCCGGGCCCAACGGCATGACCGGCGTGGCGACACTCGCCGTTCCTGCGGTGCTCTACCTGATCGGGGTGGCGCGCTCGCTCATTCGCCGCAGCAAGTAGGCGCCGGGATCAGTCGACGAGCTGCCCACGGATCGCCCCGCCGGGGAATGCCGTCGTGTGCACGTTGACGTAGAAGTCCTGCGGATTTCCCTGCAGGCGGTTCTGGGCCCATTCCGAACCGTTCTTGCAGCCCTGCCAACGCCCCTGGTTGGACTGTGTCAGGGTCAGGACGGGCGCCCCGTTCACTCCGGCCTTGCCGAAGTGGATATGCACGGCGGTGACGGTATCGAGGCCGTTCAGGTCGTTGAGTTCGTAGCAGACCTGGTCGAAGGCCTTGCCAATCGACACTTCGGCGCGGCCAGACCCATCGGGATCGCCTCCGCCGACCTCGTTCGAACCGAGCATGACGGCGTGGTAGGTCTTGGAAGTGGCGCCTACGGCCTCTTCCTCCAGCGAGGCACACGCGGCGAGCGATGCGGCACCGGCAAAGACAACAACTGCGAGAATGGTCTTGGTCATGACAGCCTCTCCGAGAACTTTCGCCGCGCATCTGCGCAGCCTACCGGAAGGGCAACGGGTCAAAAGCGCAAGTCGTTCCTCGCCCTAGAGAGTTACTCCCACTCGATAGTACCCGGCGGCTTGCTGGTGTAGTCGTAGACCACCCGGTTGATGCCCTTTACCTCATTGACAATGCGCGTCGCGCACTGGGTGAGGAATTCCGCCGGGAAGGGATAGACGTCGGCGGTCATGCCGTCGGTACTGGTCACCGCGCGCAGGCCGCAGACGCTGTCGTAAGTTCGGTAATCGCCCATTACGCCGACGGTCTTGACCGGGAGCAGCACCGCGAAGGCCTGCCAGATCGCGTCGTAGAGGCCGGCCTTGCGGATTTCGTCGAGGTAGATCGCGTCGGCCTTGCGCAGGATGTCGCAGCGATCCTTGGTCACTTCGCCGGGGATGCGGATGGCGAGGCCGGGGCCGGGGAACGGGTGGCGGCCGACGAAAATCTCGGGCAGTCCGAGCTCGCGGCCGAGCGCGCGGACCTCGTCCTTGAACAGTTCGCGCAGCGGTTCGACCAGCTTCATGTTCATCCGCTCGGGCAGACCACCAACGTTGTGGTGGCTCTTGATCGTCACCGAGGGGCCGCCGGTGAACGACACGGATTCGATCACGTCGGGATAGAGCGTGCCCTGCGCGAGGAAGTCAGCCCCGCCGATCTTGTTCGCTTCCTCCTCGAACACGTCGATGAAGGTCTTGCCGATGAACTTGCGCTTCTTCTCGGGGTCGGTCTCGCCAGCAAGGCCGGCCATGAAGCGCTCCTCGGCGTCCACCACCACCAGCGGTATGTTGTAGTGGTCGCGGAACATAGTCTCGACCTGTTCGCGCTCGTTGAGGCGCAGCAGGCCGTGGTCGACGAAGACGCAGGTCAGTTGCTCGCCGATCGCTTCGTGGATCAGGATTGCCGCGACCGAACTGTCGACGCCGCCCGAGAGGCCGCAGATCACGCGGCCCGTGCCGACCTGCTCGCGTATTTCGCGCACCTTGGTCTCGCGATAGGCGGCCATGGTCCAGTCGCCGGCGAGGCCGCAGACGTGATGGACGAAGTTGGCGATCAGCTTTCCTCCGTCGGGCGTATGGACCACCTCGGGGTGGAACTGGGTACCGTAGAACTTGCGCTCCTCGTCGGCGATCACCGCGAAGGGCGCGCCGTCGCTGGTGGCGACGATCTCGAAACCGGGGGCGAAGCGGGTGACCTTGTCGCCATGGCTCATCCACACCTGGTGGCGCTCGCCGACCTGCCACAAGCCGTCGAACAGCGTGCAATCCTTTGTCACCGTCAGGTAGGCGCGGCCGAATTCTCCGTCCCACTCACCGTCGGTTCCGGCCTCGACCTTGCCGCCGAGCTGGTGGCTCATCACCTGCTGGCCGTAACAGATACCGAGGATCGGGAGGCCTGCCTCGAAAAGCACCTCTGGAGCGCGGGGTGAGCCTTCCTCCGGCACGCCGGCGGGCGAGCCCGAGAGGATGATGCCCTTTGGCCTGAGCCGCGCGAAGGCTTCTTCGGCCAAGCTGAACGGGGCGATTTCGGAATAGACCCCGGCTTCGCGCACCCGGCGGGCGATGAGCTGGGTGACCTGGCTGCCGAAGTCGACGATGAGGATGGAATCGGGGAGGTGCTCTGCGTCCATGGCGGGGCGATAGTGACGCCATGCCGGGCTGTAAAGCGAGCGGCAGCCGCGGCGGTTGCCAAGGAACGCCGTTGGGCAGTGCTACAATATCGAGACAAGTTTCGTTGCGAACATCGCAAAGGTCCTTGCCGTTTTCGCACTTGTGAGCGGAAATGCTGCAGCGCACAATCGAAGGCGAGAACACAACGGATGTTTCGAAGGGTGGTCAACAACCGTCATCGGAGAAATTCAATGCGTGCAATCCTCGTTACTTTCCTCGCGGCCGGCATGGCCATGACCGCTGCTCCCGCGGCGGCGAGCGAGAAGTCGACGGTCGTCAGCTACGCGGATCTCGACCTCACCGACCCGGCCGACATCGCCACCCTCGAGCAGCGCATTTCCGCTGCAGCGAAGAAGGTCTGTACCCGCTCGTGGGACAGCTCGCTGTCCCTCTCGTCGAGCGTGGAAACCTGCCGCGCCGCCTCGTACAAGTCGGCGATGGAAAAGGTCGAAGCGCTGCTCGCGCCCGACCCCGGGTCGCCCGTTGCCCTCGCGGACTAAATCCCTTCTGCAAGAACGATTCGGCCGCGCCAGGAGACCCCGGGGGCGGCCGTTTCCGTGCGGTGCAAGGGCAGCAAGGGCATCGAATAACTGTTGCAAAGAATGCACCACCGCTTCTTCTTTTCGCACTTGCAATATCGATGGTGCAGCGCAACATAGTAAGTGACACATACAAATTGGCATGAGCCCCAAAGCCTGCCGTCACTTCGATTGGAGACAGGTCATGAAGACCATTCTGACTGCTGCGCTCGCCGCTTCCGTGTTGTGCGCCGCTCCCGCTTCCGCCCAGACCATGCTGCTCGTCATCGGCGAACGCCCGGTCCCGCAGCAGGAAGTGGATCATCACGCAACGCTCGACGAGAAGATCGAACTCGCGCTCGATCAAGCCTGCGAAAAGCCATTCGTCCGCGATCTCAAGGGCTGGCAGCTCTACAAGGACTGCCGCACCGAAGTGCGCAGCGAGATCGACGAGCAGCTGGCGAAGGCCGGTACCCCTGACGCAGTGACCATCGCGTTGCGCTGAACTTCACGGCATTGCGGCCGGTCCGGGTCTCCTCCTCTCCCCCTGGGCCGGCCGCGACCTCGTGGCCGTACCTGATCCCACCCATCTTCAGAAAGAAACGACCATGCTGCGCATCGCCAGGCAGATCCTCAATTCATACTTCGAATGCGCCGGGCGCTACCCGCTCCCGCTCGTCTGGATGTAATAGCTCTTCAGCTTATCCTGCGAACTGCCACGGGTGTTGCAAATGATGCAACACCCGTGGCAGTTTTCGCATTTGAGTTGTGTGCACTGCAACACTATCTGACCCCTCGAGCCGGCTGGCAGGCACCCCTCTCCCCCCCCTAGCCGCCAGCCGGCCAAAACTCCGGATCGGAACGGACCGGCGTAGTCAGTCCATCCGATCCCGGTCTTCCCGCCGCAATTCCCTTGTGCGGCAATCCAAGCCGAAGACCCCGTACGGGACACGGCCGCCTTCTCCTCCCCCCACCCCTGGCGGCCGTGTCCCGCACGACCTCCGGCCCGCCGACGGGCAATGTTCGGGTGCGCAGGAAACGCCTCGCCGCACTTGTGCACAATATGCCCGCCAAGCTTGGGAACCCGGGCGCCAATCCCTATATGATCGCCATGGAAGAAAACGGCGGAAACGCACCCAATTCGAACGGCTACGGCGCCGACAGCATCAAGGTACTCAAGGGCCTCGACGCGGTGCGCAAGCGCCCCGGCATGTACATCGGCGACACCGACGACGGATCGGGCCTGCACCACATGGTGTTCGAGGTCTCCGACAACGCGATCGACGAGGCTCTGGCCGGGCATTGCGACCTGGTACTGATCGAACTCAATCCCGACGGCTCGGTGAGCGTCGAGGACAACGGCCGCGGCATGCCGGTCGACATCCACAAGGAAGAAGGCGTTTCGGCCGCCGAGGTCATCATGACCCAGCTCCACGCCGGCGGTAAGTTCGAGAACACCTCGGACGACAACGCCTACAAGGTTTCGGGCGGCCTGCACGGTGTCGGCGTCTCGGTGGTCAACGCGCTCAGTGAATGGGTCGAGCTGACGATCTGGCGCGAAGACAAGGAACACTGGGTACGCTTCGAAAACGGCGACGTCGTCGCCCCGCTCAAGGTCGTGGGCCCGGCCAATCGCGAGCGCACCGGCACGCGCGTGACATTCCTGCCGAGCACCGACACGTTCAAGAACGTCACCGACTTCGATTTCGAGAAGCTCGAGCACCGCTATCGCGAGCTCGCCTTTCTCAACTCGGGCGTCCACATCCTGCTGCGCGACAAGCGCCATGCCGAGGTGGTTGAACACGACCTGTTCTACGAAGGCGGGATCGCCGCCTTCGTGAAGTACCTCGACCGCAACAAGCAGGCGCTGGTCGCCGAACCGATCTCCGTCTCGGCCGAGAAGGACGGCATCGGCATCGACGTCGCTCTGGAGTGGAACGATTCGTACTACGAAAACGTGCTCTGCTTCACCAACAACATCCCCCAGCGCGACGGCGGCACCCACCTCGCCGCGTTCCGCGCCGCGCTGACACGCACGCTTAACGCCTACGCCGAACGCTCGGGGCTGATGAAGAAGGAAAAGGTCTCCCTCTCCGGCGAAGACATGCGCGAAGGGCTGACCGCGATCGTTTCGGTCAAGCTGCCCGATCCCAAGTTTTCTTCGCAGACCAAGGACAAGCTGGTCTCCTCCGAGGTTCGCCAGCCGCTCGAAAGCCTGATGGGCGAAAAGATGACCGAGTGGCTCGAGGAAAATCCCAACGACGCGAAGGCGATCATCCAGAAGATTATCGACGCCGCGGCGGCGCGCGAAGCGGCGCGCAAGGCGCGCGAACTGACCCGCCGCAAGGGCGCGCTCGACGTCGCCAGCCTGCCGGGCAAGCTCAGCGACTGCCGCGAACGCGATCCGTCGAAGAGCGAACTGTTCCTGGTCGAGGGCGATTCGGCCGGCGGTTCGGCCAAGTCCGGGCGCGACAGCCAGTACCAGGCGATCCTTCCTCTGCGCGGCAAGATCCTCAACGTCGAACGCGCGCGCTTCGACCGGATCATTTCCTCGAAGGAAGTCGGCACCCTGATCCAGGCGATGGGCACCGGCCTGCGCGACGAGTTCACGCTTGAAAAGCTGCGCTACCACAAGATCGTCATCATGACCGACGCCGACGTCGACGGCGCGCACATCCGCACCCTGCTGCTGACCTTCTTCCACCGGCAGATGCCCGAGATCATCAAGGCCGGACACCTGTTCATCGCCCAGCCGCCTCTGTTCAAGGTCGCCAAGGGTCGCAGCGAGGTCTACCTCAAGGACCAGGGGGCGCTCGACCGCCACCTCGTCGACAACGGACTGCAGGGCCGCGTGCTGGAAACAGCCGGCGGCGCGCGGAGCGGCGAGGACTTGCGCACGCTGGTCGATTTCGCGCTACGGTTGCGCAACCTCATCGCCTTCGCCCCGCGCAAGTACGATCCGGTCATCGTCGAGCAGCTGGCGCTCGCCGGTGCACTCGACCCTGCGCTCAATGAGAGCCAGCGCGAGCAGGCGCTGGGCTATGCCGCCGAGCGGCTCGGCATGGGCGACCCCGAAGCCAAGTGGGGCGCCGAAATCGGCGCCGACGGATTCATCCGTATCAGTCGCGAATGGCGAGGGGTGACCGACGTGCACGAAATCGAGGCGCGCTTCCTCGACAGCACCGAGGCGCGCAAACTGCACCGCCTCGCCGCCGAACATGCCGAAACCTTCGCCCGCCCGGGCCGCTTCACCCGGCTCGGCGCGGAGCCGGAACCCGAAGACGACACCGTCACCGAGGACGGCGAGGAAAACGTGCCAGCGACCCCGGTCGACGGTGCGATTACGCGGCCGACCGAACTGCTCGACGCCGTGCTTGCCGCGGGCCGCAAGGGCCTCGCCATCAGCCGCTACAAGGGCCTTGGCGAAATGAACGCCGAGCAGTTGTGGGAGACCACGCTAGACCCCGACAACCGCCAGCTCCTGCAGGTCAAGGTCGAGGATGCCGACGTGACCGACGAGATCTTCACCCGCCTGATGGGCGATATCGTCGAACCGCGCCGGGAATTCATCCAGGACAACGCGCTCAACGTCGCCAACCTGGATATCTAGTCAGGCAATGTGATTGCGAAGCGGCGCTACTCCGCCGCTTCGGCCTGCTTCGCCTCGTGCGCGGCGAATTCCTTTGCCGCGAGGAAGCGCTCGGCATCGAGCGCGGCCATGCAGCCGGTGCCCGCGGCGGTGACCGCCTGGCGGTAGGTGTGATCCATCACGTCGCCGCAGGCGAAGACGCCGGGGACGTCGGTCTTGGGCGTGCCGGGCTCGACCACGAGGTAGCCCGAGGAATCCATCTCCAGCTTCCCCTTGAACAGCTCGGTCGCGGGCGCGTGGCCGATGGCGACGAAGGCGCCCTCGCAACCGAACTCGCTGCTCTCGCCAGTGACGGTATCGACGAGCTTGAGCCCGGTCAGCCCGGCGCCCGCGGGATCGCCGAGGAATTCCTCGACCGTCTTGTTCCACAGCACGGTAATCTTGGGGTGGGCGAAGAGCCGGTCCTGCAGGATCTTCTCGGCGCGCAGTTCGTCGCGGCGGTGGATCAGCGTCACATCGTCGGAATGGTTGGTCAGGTAGAGCGCTTCCTCGACCGCAGTATTGCCGCCGCCGATCACCGCGACCTTCTTGCCGCGATAGAAGAACCCGTCGCAGGTCGCGCAGGCGCTGACGCCCTTGCCCGAGAGCGCTTCCTCGCCCGGCGCACCCAGCCACTTGGCCTGCGCCCCGGTGGCGATGACCAGCACGTCACCGACGTATTCGTCGCCGCTGTCGCCGATCGCCTTGAACGGCGATCCGCTGGCAATGTCGACATCGACGATGGTGTCCCACATCATCCGCGTGCCGACATGGACCGCCTGCGCCTCCATCTCCTGCATCAGCCATGGGCCCTGGATGACCTCGCGGAAACCGGGATAGTTCTCGACGTCGGTGGTGATGGTCAACTGGCCGCCGGGCTGCAGGCCCTGCACGACGATCGGTTCCATGCCGGCACGCGCGCCGTAGATCGCGGCCGAAAGGCCGGCCGGGCCGGAGCCGATGATGAGCATGCGGGTGGTGTGGGTTGCCATGGGTATGTCTCTTGAGAATCGCCTTTGCCCCTAGTTAGAGGCGCGAGGGGCGCAATCAAGCAGCGCTCAGGCGTCGTCCCCGGGCAAGCCGGTGTCGAGCCGGTCGAGCAATCCGGTGAGAAACCGCGAGACCGCCGCCTTGTCTTCAGCAGGGACACCGTCGAGCAGGCGCGCTCGGTAGGTATCAGCGAGGTTGAAGATATCGTGCAGCGTCTCCTCGCCCTCCTGCGTCAGCTTCAGCAGTTTCGAGCGACGGTCGGCGGGGTCCGGCATGCGAGTGACGAGCCCGTCCTTCTCCAGCGTATCGATCATGCGCGTCAATGTCGGCCCCTCGATTCGCAGGCGCTTGGCGATTTCGACCTGCGCGCTGCGATCGGGTGAATTGAGGATCGCCGACAGCGCTTCCATCCGCGCGCTCGACTGCCCGGTCGGCCGCAGCTTTTCGTCGAGAATCGTCCGCCAGCGCCGCGCGACCAGCACCAGCAGGATGGTCAGCCTCATGTCCGGCGGGGTTTCACCCCCGCGATAAGTCGCGAAGCTGGTTGCCTCTTCCACGGTAACCTCTGCTGACCCCCCTTTTTGGTATTTGCAAAACCCTATTCTGCCCGGCGCCGTTCGGGAAGACTCGGCGGCGAGAAAAATGCGGTGAGACAATTATGCGACGCCGCCGCCCACTCAAAGCCGCACAGGTCTTCGCAGCTACATCCGGAACACGCCGAACTTCGGCTGTTCGGGGATCGGGGCTTCAAGCGTCGCGGAAAGGGCGAGGCCGAGGACGTCGCGGGTCTGGACCGGGTCGATCACGCCGTCGTCCCACAGGCGGGCGGTGGCGTAGTAGGGATTGCCCTCGCTCTCGTACTTGTCGCGGATCGGGGCCTTGAAGGCCTCCTCTTCCTCCTTGCTCCGCTTGTCGGCGTCGCGGTGGACGGTGGCGAGGACGCTGGCGGCCTGTTCGCCGCCCATCACGCTGATCCGCGCATTGGGCCAGGTGAACAGGAAGCGCGGGCCATAGGCGCGGCCGCACATGCCGTAGTTGCCGGCCCCGAAGCTGCCGCCGATGACCACGGTGATCTTGGGCACCTGAGCGGTGGCGACCGCGGTGACCAGCTTGGCGCCGTGCTTGGCGATGCCTTCGGCCTCGTATTTGCCGCCGACCATGAAGCCCGAGATGTTCTGCAGGAACAGCAGCGGGATGCCGCGCTGGCAGGCGAGCTCGATGAAGTGCGCGCCCTTCACCGCGCTTTCCGAGAACAGCACGCCGTTGTTGGCGAGGATCGCCACCGGCATGCCCCAGATGTGGGCGAAGCCGCAGACCAGCGTGGAGCCGTAGTGCGCCTTGAACTCGTGGAACTCGCTGCCGTCGACCAGCCGGGCGATGACCTCGTGCACGTCGTAGGGTGCGCGGACATCCTCGGGAATGATCGAATAGAGGTCTTCGGCGTCGAACTTCGGCGGGCGCGATTCCTTGAGGTCGAGGCTCGCGCCCTCGTTCGCGCCGAGATGGCTGACGATATCGCGCACGATGGTCAGCGCATGCTCGTCGTTCTCGGCGAGGTGGTCGACCACGCCCGATTTCTTCGCATGAAGGTCGCCGCCGCCGAGGTCCTCGGCGCTGATTTCTTCGCCCGTCGCGGCCTTCACCAGCGGCGGGCCGGCGAGGAAGATCGTGCCCTGGTCGCGCACGATCACGCTCTCGTCGCTCATCGCCGGGACGTAGGCGCCGCCCGCGGTGCATGAGCCCATCACGCAGGCAATCTGCGGGATGCGCTCGGCGCTCATCTGCGCCTGGTTGTAGAAGATCCGCCCGAAGTGCTCGCGATCGGGAAAGACCTCGGCCTGGTAGGGCAGGTTCGCCCCGCCGCTGTCGACGAGGTAGATGCACGGCAGGCGGTTCTCGCGGGCGATCTCCTGTGCGCGCAGATGCTTCTTGACCGTCATCGGGTAGTAGCTGCCGCCCTTCACGGTCGCATCGTTGGCGGCGATCATCACCTGCCGGCCCGAGACGCGGCCGATCCCGGCGATGATCGAGGCGCCCGAGACGTCGCCTTCGTACATGCCGTTGGCGGCAAGCTGGCCGATCTCGAGGAACGGGCTGCCGGGATCGAGCAGCCGCTCGATCCGCTCGCGCGGCAGCAGCTTGCCGCGGCTGGTGTGCCGCTCGCGCGCCTTCTCGCTCCCGCCAAGCGCGGCCTCGGCGACCTTGGCCCGAAGTTCCTCGGCGAGCGCGCGGTTATGCGCCGCGCGCGCCTGCGCGTCGGGGCTGGCGAGGTCGA
>NZ_WTYM01000039.1 GCF_009827435.1 Croceibacterium salegens
CGGGCGTCGAAGGCGTCGCGGGCACCGGAAACAGCGCCAGCGATTTCGCCAGCAGGATCGGCGGCGTCGGTGGCGCTCCAGCTCAAGCGCGCAGCGACGTCGATCCCAAGACCACCGTCACCCAAGGCACCATGATCCCGGCGATCCTCGAGACCGCGATCAACACCGATGTGCCGGGTTATGTCCGCGCCGTCGTTAGCCAGGACGTCCGCAGCTTCGACGGCAGCCGCGTGCTGGTGCCGCGTTCGAGCCGCCTGATTGGACAGTACCAGTCGGGCCTGCAGGGCGGGCAGAAGCGCGCCTACGTCATCTGGACGCGCCTGATCCGGCCCGATGGCGTTTCGGTCAATCTTTCCTCGCCCGCCACCGGGTTCGACGGTTCGACCGGTCTTGAAGGCAAGGTCAACAGCCACTTCTTCAAGCGCTTCGGCTCTGCGATGCTCCTGTCGGTGATTGGAGGACTCAGTACGATCGCTACGGGCGGAGCAGGCTTGATTGTCGGCGGCAGTCAGAGTGCGGCTGCGGCAGCAGTTCAGCAAGGCAATGATATCGGCCCGACGGTGCGGGTGCGCCAGGGCGAACCGATCCGGGTGTTCACCGCGCGCGACCTCGACTTCAGCCGCGTTCCGCGCATCTGAGTCAGAAAATGGCGGCCGATATTCACAAGCTGGCGCCCGACGAGGGCGCGGTGGCGGGCAGCGCCTACCTCGAGGCCTATCTCGGGCCGTTCCGGCAATGGCTCGACCGGGAAGGCGTGACCGAGATTCTCGTCAACCGGCCCGGCGAGGTCTGGATCGAGGACAGCAGTGCGTCCGGGATGGAGCGCGTCGAAGCGCCCGAGATCGACGACATGCTGGTCCAGCGGCTCGCCGAACAGGTCGCCCGCACCAGCCACCAGGGCATCAACCGCGAGCATCCGCTGCTCGGCGCGACGCTGCCCGACGGCGCGCGCATCCAGTTCTGCGGTCCGCCCGCCACGCGCCGGCATTGGGCGATGGCGATCCGCCGTCACTGCCGGCTCGACCTGCCGCTCGACGCCTATGACACCGGCCCCCTCACCGCCAATCGCGAACCGACGATGCCGGACCCTGCGGCCGAGCCGGTCGCCTACCTCCGCGCCGCCATCGCCGCGCGCAAGACGATCCTGATTTCCGGTGGTACGAGCACCGGCAAGACGACCTTCCTCAACGCCATGCTAGGTGAAATTCCCGCGGGCGAGCGCGTGGTGCTGGTCGAGGATACTCCCGAACTGCGGCTACCCGGCGCCAACGGCGTCGGTCTTGTCGCGGTCAAGGGCGAGCTGGGCGAAGCCAAGGTCACTGCCAACGAACTGCTTCAGGCCGCCCTGCGCCTGCGCCCCGACCGCATCGTGCTGGGCGAACTGCGCGGCGCGGAAAGCGTCAGCTTCCTGCGCGCGATCAACACCGGCCACCCTGGCAGCTTCTCAACGATCCATGCCAACAGCCTGCGCGGCGCGCTCGAACAGCTGGCGCTGATGGTCATGCAGACCGGCATCGGCCTGACCCGCGAAGACACGATCGAGTACGCCGCTTCAGTGATCGACGTGATCGTCCAGCTCGAACGCAGCGACGGCAAGCGCGGCATCGCCGCGATCGGGCGGAGCAAGGACCTGCTGGCCTGACGCCCGGAGGAAGGGCGCTCAGCCCTTCTTCTTTTTCTTCTTGCCGGACTGGCCGGGGATCTTGGCGAGCTTGCCGCTGCGCGCGGTCTTGCCCTTTTTCGATGGCTTCTTCTTCGCCTTGGCGACGACGGCTTCGGCCAGCCGCATGACTTCCGCCACACGTGCGCGGATCGTTCGGTCGAGCACCGCCTGCGCCAACTGGCGATCGGTCATCGACGAGGTGTCGGGACGCACCGCGGCCTCCGCCGCAATGTCCGTCGCCATATCCCCCTGAGTTTCAGCCATTATGAGTTCCCCACCGTAAGACAGGGCCGCGTATCGCCCGGCGTTCCGGGCGAGGTAAAGATAATGCCGCACCCGTCACATGAGTGTCAAATTTGCTCTCTTCGGCAAGCGCCGGTCGACCCTGATCTCGGCGTCCATGCCTAGCCATCCGGCGAGATTCTTGAGCTCGGTCTCTACGGGTTCGCCGAGCAGTTCCGCCCCGGTGCTGTCGAGGTCGAGCACCACGGTCTTGCCTTCCACCGTCAGCGAACTGCTGGCAAGCGAAGTGCGTGATCCTCCGCCAAGACGGCGGCACAGGCGGATCGCGAGGCCCCAGCCGAGCGCCTCGTGAAGATCCTTCTCGTCTGCCAGTGCGAGCAGCTCGGACGGCAAGGCAGGCTTGTCGCAGGCCCCGACGAGCGCCGCAGCGATTCGTGCGCGGCCGGGCATGTCGAGCCCGATCCACCGCTTCTCCAGCGCCCAGTTGAGCGCATGGCTCATGCGGATGTTCGGCTCCAGCCTTGCCGCGGCCTGCGCCAGCAAGGTCGCCGCCAGCCGCAAGCGCTCGCTCTTCGCGCCATCGCCGTTGGCCACCGATGCGGTCCATCCCGCGATCATCGCCGCCTTCGAGATCGAGGCGCCGCGCGGCGCGGTGAAATACGCCATCCCGGCGAGCAGCGGATCCTGCCGCCGTGCCAGTTCGGGCAGGCGCTGATAGAGGATGCCTTCGCGCAGGCCCCATGAAGAAAACACCAGCTCGGTGGGGGCTAGTTCCGCCAACATGACCCGCAGCAGCGCCGCCGCATCGGGCAACGCCCCTGCGCGCAGGTTCGTGATCCCGCCCATTTCGCGCAGTGTCTCAGGGTCGGTGCGGACCAGTTTCTTGGCGATCTTGTCGGCTTCCTCGACCGGCAGTTGCAGCCAGTGCGGATCGCTGAGCGGATGGCCGGACGTGAGCATTGCGTACTTGGCGAAAGCGCGCCAGGTGCCGCCGACCATGTAGAGCGGACCGGGGTGCGCCGCCGCCCAGCCGGCATTGTCGAATGCGCGGTGCACGGTGCGCTTGAACGAGGCCGAGCCTTTCTTGCGCAGCGCGCCAAGGCGCAATGTTCCGATCGACAAGCTCTCGCCGTGGTGATCCTGGCCGTTCTCGACCGAAACGAGTTCGAGGCTTCCCCCGCCAAGGTCGGCGACGACTCCGTGCGCATCGGGAAACGCGGCGATGACGCCGGTGGCGGAGGCCCGCGCCTCTTCGTCGCCGCTCAGCAAGCGCGCATCGAGGCCGAGCTTGCGCACCCGTTCGAGGAATTCGCCGCCATTCTTAGCATCGCGCACGGCCGCCGTGGCAACGACGTCGACCTGCTGCACGCCGAGGTCGGTGATGAGCGCGTTGTAGCGGCGCAGGGCGGCGAGCGCGAGTTCGGCCGACTTGTCGGGGATCAGCCCGGTATCGCCGATATCGCGGCCCAGCTTGGCCACGACCTTTTCGTTTAGGAAGGAATTGGGCGCCCGCGGCGGGCCGGAGTAGATGACCAGTCGAACGGTGTTTGAACCGATGTCGACGACCGCTCGGTCGGGCTTCGCACCATCGAGCTCAAGCGTTCCGGACGGCCAATGCGAACTCACGACGCCGCCCCTCGCTTCAGCGTGAGCTTGGGCACGCTCGCGTCGTCGATCGCGGTTCCGCGACCGGACAGGCTGGGATTGTTCATGAAATAGGCATGCAGGTTGAAGCCCGGCTCCCCCGGTTCGGGTTCGATACGGCAATAACGCCCATCGGGCTGCAAGCGCCAGCTCAGTTCGTTGTCGAGCAGGTTGGCGAGCAACACCTGGTTGAGCACCTGGTCGTGCACCGTGCGGTTGCGCAACGGGACCAGCACCTCGACCCGCCGGTCGAGATTGCGCGACATCGCATCGGCTGAGGAGATGAACAGCTTGGCCCGCGCACTCGGCAGGCTGTAGCCGTTGGCAAAAGCCCAGATGCGGCTGTGCTCGAGGAAGCGGCCGATGATCGATTTGACCCTTATGTTTTCCGACAATCCGGGTACGCCGGGGCGCAGGCAGCAGTTCCCGCGGATGACGAGATCGATCTGAACCCCGGCGCGGCTGGCGGCGTATAGGCGGTCGATCACGCCCTTCTCCGTAATCGCGTTGAGCTTGGCCCAGATGGCCGCCGGACGCCCTTCCTGCGCGTTCTCGATCTCGCGGTCGATCAGCTCGTAGAGCCGCTCACGCAGGTCGATCGGCGAAATGGCGATCTGTTCGGTTCGCGGCGGCTCGACGTACCCGGTCACGAAATTGAACAGCCGGCCGGCATCGCGGCCGAAGCGCGGATCGGCGGTGAAGAAGCTGAGGTCGGTGTAAACCTTGGTCGTCACCGGGTGATAGTTGCCGGTGCCGAAATGGCAGTAGGTGCGATAGCCTTCGTCTTCGCGCCGTACGACCATCGACACCTTGGCGTGGGTCTTCCAGTCGACGAAGCCGTAGATCACCTGGATGCCGGCGCGTTCGAGCTGTCCCGCCCAGTGCAGGTTCTGCTCCTCGTCGAAACGCGCCTTGAGTTCGACCACTGCGGTGACCGATTTGCCTGCCTCGGCTGCCTCGATCAGCGCGTTGATGACCGGCGACTGGTTGCCCGCCCGGTAGAGGGTCTGCTTGATCGACACGACCGCCGGGTCGGCCGCGGCCTGGCGCAGGAAGTCGACCACCACCTCGAAGCTTTCGTAGGGGTGGTGGATGACGATGTCCTTCGCCCGGATGGCAGCGAAGCAGTCGCCGTCGTGCTCCATCACCCGCTCGGGATAGCGCGGCGTATAGGGCTTGAACTTGAGGTCGGGCCGGTCGAGCGCGTCGACGATTCCCGACAGGCCACCGATGCCCAGCATGCCCTCGGTCTTGGTGATCAGCGCCTCTTCGAGGCCGAGCTGCTCGCGCAGCAAGGCTTCGGCCGCACGGTCGAAATCGCCGTCGAGTTCGAGCAGGATGACCCGTCCGCGGCGGCGGCGCTGGATCGCGGTGCGGAAGTAGCGGACGAGGTCTTCGGCTTCTTCCTCGATCTCGATGTCGCTGTCGCGCAGCACCCGGAACACGCCGCTGCCCTCGACCTTGAAACCGGGGAACAGGAGATGGGCGTGGCGGCTGATGACGCTCTCGATCGGGATGAACGTCTGCTCTTCGCCCGGCACGCGGACGAAGCGTGGCATGCCAGACGGCACCAGCACCATCTCGACCAGCGAGGCGTCGTCGGCCTTGCGCGTCAACTTGAACAGCACGCCCATACCCATGTTGGCGACGAACGGGAACGGGTGCGCCGGATCGATCGCCTGCGGGGTGAGGACGCGGCTGATCTGGTCCTCGAAATACTTGCGCAGCTTGCGCTGGGCATCGGGCTTGAGCGAAGTGCCGTCGCTTATCTGCACACCTTCGTCGGCTAGGCTGCGGCGCAGGTCGGCAAGCGCGTCATGCTGGCCGGTCTCGAGATCGCGGACCCGGCGACGGATTTCGGCGAGCTGTTGCGACGGGGGCTTGCCGTCGATCGAGAAGGCCTCGATCCCGCGATAGACCTGGCCGACGAGGCCGGCGACGCGGATCATCAGGAACTCGTCGAGGTTGCTGCCGGAAATCGACAGGAAGCGGAGCCGTTCGAGCAGCGGATATTTCGGGTTGCAGGCTTCGGCGAGGACGCGATCGTTGAACGCCAGCCAGCTCAGTTCGCGATTGAAATAGCGATCGGCGGAGCGAGCGGCGGCTCCTCCGGATTGGTCGCGGCCCGTGGGATTGCTCATTTCCATCGCGTGACGAATTTGGGCTTCGCCGAGATATGTGACAAGTCGATTACAATACCCCCCTATGGGGTGAGGTTTTCGACCCTTGTATCATGCGGCGCGGCAACTCCTTCGGCAAGATAGGCTGCGAGGGCATCGAGATCGCTGACCCCGCCGGCGACAGGCTTGGCCTTGGCGAGAAAATCGAATCCGTCCCCGCCTCCTGCGATGAAATTGTTAGCCGCGACCCGATAGGTCGCCGCCGGATCGATCGGCTTGCCGTCGAGCGTCAGGCTGACGAGGCGCGATCCCGCCGTGCGGGAATAGTCAAAGGAATAGCGCAGGTTGGCGGACGGGATCAGCAAGGCCTTCTGCCGTTCGATGTCGCTCCGCGCCAATGCGGTTTCGAGGCCGGCAATCAAGGCTGACCCGCTAACCTCGAGTATCCCGAGCGTATTTCCGAACGGCTGAAGAGCAAAGATCTGGCCGAAGGTCACCGTGCCGTCGGGGGCCGGATCGAATGTCGTGCGAATGCCGCCGCGGTTCATCAGTGCAAATTGCGCACCGCCATCCGACTCGCCACGCGTCGCGGCGAACTGCGCGTCGGCGACGAGGTAGTCGATCGGCCGATAGAATGCATCGGGGTCCGAAGCGAGCGAACCGTCGATTGTGCCGACCACGCGCGCCGCCTCGCCAGCGCTGCTGGCGACGTAGCGCTGGACGATCGCCGCGACGTCGGCCTGCTCGCCGGCGGCACCGGTAACCGGGACATTGTGCGCGGCCATGGAAACGATAGTGTCGCTCACCGGATCGACCGTCAGTTCGATGTCGGTGACGAAGTAGCCGTACTTGCCCGCCGAGGTGACCAGCCGATTGCTGCCGTCGCTGGCGGGAATCTCGCAGGCATAGGCCTTGTGCGTATGGCCGGTGACGACCAGCCTGATCTTCGGATCGAGCCGGGCCAGCACTGGCAACAGCGCCCCGTCGAGATCGGGGCAGCCGGTCTCGTTGTAGATCGGCATCGGGTCCAGGCCCTGGTGGATCAGCAGGACTACGGCATCGACGCCCTGCGCCCGCATTCGCGCGGCCTCGGCGTTGGCGGTGTCGGCCTCGTCTGCGAAGCGATAACCGCGCGTCCCGCTCGGCGAGACGAGCAGGCTGGTGCCGGTAAGCGTCATCCCGATGAAGGCGATCGTCACTTTGCCGACCTGCCGCACGGTCGAGGCCGGGAACAGCGATTGCCCTGCATCGTCGAGCACGTTGCCGGCGAGATAGGTGAAGCGCGCGCCTTCGAACGGGCTGTCGAGCTGGCACGGCATGAGCCGCCCGAGCGGTTCGCCGCCGTTGCAGCCGCCCGATTGCATGCGCTTGAGCTCGATCGTGCCCTTGTCGAACTCATGGTTGCCGACCGATGCAACGGCCAGCCCCATGCGGTTGAGCGCCATGATCGTGGGCTCGTCGAGATAGAGTGCCGAGGACAGTTGGCTCGCCCCGATCAGGTCGCCGGCAGCCACGGTGATCGTCGCGGCATGGCCGGCACGCAGAGCCGCCAACTCTGCACCGAGACGCGCCGCTCCGCCCAGCGAATCCTTGGCCATCTCACCTGTGGCGCTGTGGTATTCCTCAGAACCGGGCGGAACTTCGAGGCTGCCGTGAAAGTCGTTGAGCGCGAGAATCTGGACACGTTCGGGCGTCGGTGCGGTGGGAACGGTCGCGCAGCCCGCCAGCGCGAGCGCAACGGCGAGCAGACCCGAAACCCTCACACCCATCGAACTCTCCCGCGAAATCAGATCAAAGGGGGGACGGCCGTGCCTTGCGGTACCGCCATCCCCCCGAAAACTACAGCATTCGCTACAGCGGACTAGAAGTCGTAGCTGATGCCGATCTTCATGCGCCACACCGAGCTGCTGAAATTGATGAAGTTGTCGTCGGCAATAGCCTGGGCACCGTTGAAGCCGGTGATGATGTAGCGGCCTTCGCTGTCGACACCCGAAGTCGAAGCAACATCCTGCAGACCGGAGAAGTCGCGACGGCGCTGGACGTTCCAGCGGTCGTCGATGATGTTCAGGAAGTTGTCGATCGTCCCGTACAACTTGATCTTGTCGTGACCGAATCCGAACAGGCTGGCGGGACCCGGGATCTCCTGTGAGAAATAGAGGTCCATGTCATAGTACCGATCGCCCTCGCAGGTGTTGCGCGGGATCGACGAACCAACATAATCGCGAGCGCACTTCTCGTCGGCTGCCCAGTCGGCGAAGTCGGCGACTGCCGTCATGTTCGACAAGGGCGAGACGTTCGGATCGTTGATGCCCGAGGGGATGTAGGCCAGCGCGTTGTCGCTTCCCGATGCCGAGTCGTTGAAGACGCCGCCCCCGCGGAAGGTCAGGCTGTAAGGCCGGCCGTGACGGACCACAAAGGTGATGCCGAGCTTGGTGTCGTTGTCCCCGAAGAACTGCTCGGTGAACGTCGTGTTCATCGTGAAGTTGATCTTCGACGAGTAGAAACCGCGCGATTCAGCCGGGTTCTGGCGATCAAAGGCCGCCGTTCGATCGTAGTTCGAGCCGGCCGTCGAGTTGTACATGTTCCGGCGGTCGTGCGCATCGGTGTAGGCATAGCCCACGCTGAAGAACACGTGGCCGCCCTGCGTGATGAGGCCGCCGTTGAAACTCTTCGACAGCATGAACGAAGCGATGTGGCTGTCGAAGCCCGGACCGTTGGTCAGCATCAATTCGTCGTCGCGGCTCGTGGCAAAGCACGCAGCAGTGACGTTCTCGAACACAGGCCCCGGATTCAAGCCGACCAGGGTTGCACCGCATCCCGCTGCCGTCGGATCGATCGCTGCATAAACCGGACGACCGTCGATCGAGTAGCCGTTGAGACCCTTGGTGATATTCGGGGTCTGCGACAAGTCCACGACCGTGAACGGGTTGCGATAGTGGCTATAGATATAGTCGAGATTGAGGTTCCAGCCACTCAGGAAGCCGCCGGTGGTCACGTCGACTGCAGTCGAGAAACCGAGATTGGCGCGCCAGACCGTCGGCATCCTGATGTCGGGGCTGATCGACTGGGCGTCGCCGAGGCCGGCCGCGGCACGGTCGATGCCGTCCTGCTGGATGCAGGTCGGAACGCCGGTGAAGTTGCCGCTGCCGTCGAGGACGCTGATCTGACCTGCAGGGCAGTTGCTGCTCTGGCTCGTGCCTGTAGCAAACCCGCGACCGTCGTTCTGGAAGGCATTGCCGAACCAGACCAGCGGGTCGCCGCCCGAGAACACGCCGAGGCCGCCGCGCAGCTGCGCCCGGCTGAACGCCGAGAAATCGTCGAAGTCGTAGGTGAAGCCGAAGCGCGGCATCCACACCGGATCGAGGTTGTCGAAGCCGGCGTCGTTGCCGAATCCATAGCGATCGACGAAGGTCTGGTTCAGGAGCGGGTGACCGCCCTTGTACCAGTCGACACGAAGGCCAAGCGTGGTCGAAAGGCGATCGCTCAGCTGCCAATCGTCCTGCGCGAAGAGCGAGAAGATCTCGCGCTTGAACGAGGCCGCGGCATCGTTGACGTCGCCGGTGTAGGAGAAGTTGCCGAAGGCACCCTCGACCGATCCGGTCGCGACGCCGAACGGCGTGTTGAACGTGTCGAAGTTGCCAGTGCCCGGCGAGAGCATGCCGGCCTGAAGGTCGGCCAGGTTGCGGAAGACCAGAGTACCGGTCGCGTTCTGGACGAACAGGTTGAACAGGTCGGCCTTGTTGTATTCGCCGCCGAACTTGAACTTGTGGTCACCGACTTCGTAGATAGCCGCGGCGCGCCACTGGTCGATGGTGGTCTGCAGGTCGTTGGCCGAGCGCGAGTAACCAGGACCGACTTCGACCGCGCCGTAGCTGCCCCCCCCATTGTCGATGCCGACGACGATGCGCGGGATAGGGTTTGCCGACTGCGCTTCACCACCACCGATCGGATCCTGCAGATCCTGCACCTCCGACCGCGAATAGCGAAGCTCTGTCGAGAAGTTGTCGGTCCACTGCGAGTATAGGCGGCCCGAATAGTAATTCGATTCGGTGCCGCTGGTGTAGAAGGTATTGAGACCGACGGCGGTACCGCCGAACGATCCCGTCACCGCCTGGTCGTCTTCCTTCGTCGTGCCTTCTTCGAGCCGCTGGTAGGTGACTTCGAGGCGGTGATTGTCGGTAATCTGCCAGTCGGCGCGCACGAAGTAGCGATCGTTCGTGAAGTCGCGGTTGTAGACCAGCGGTCCGCTGTCGATGCCATAGACGCTGCTCAGGACGCTGGTGATCGCGTCGAACTGCGCCTGGGTCACCTGGCTGATCGCGATCGGGAAGCCGGCGCCCGCGACGCCCGAGTCCTGCGACTGGCCCGCTTCCTGGTGCTCGTAGGCGCCGAAGATGAACAGGTGGTCCTTGATGATCGGGCCGTCGGCGTAGAAGCCCCAGCGCTTGTCGGACTTGATGGCCGCGACCGGGATGCCGTCGACCGTGTTGCCGCGCAGGCCGTCATCCGAATATTCGTAGAAGCCACCGAAGTGATAGTCGTTCGTACCCGATTTGGTGACGACGTTGATCGCGCAGCCCGTGAACTGGCCGTAATCGACGTCGAACGGGGCGAACTGGACCTGGGTCTCGCGCACCGCATCGTAGGGGATCGGCGTCGAACTGCGCGAGCTGAAGCCGGTGTCGTTAAGGCCGAAGACGTCGCCCTGGCTGATGCCGTCGACAGTGAAGGCGTTGCCGCGATCATTGCCGCCGAGGCATGAAATTCGGTCCTGTCCCGAACCGGTGTCGTCGCGGTCGAGGCTGACGCGCGGATCGATACGAATGACATCACGAACGTCGCGGTTGAAGCTCGGCGCCGTCTCGAGCACTTCGCCGGCAAAGCTGGTGCCGGGGCCGATCGCAAGCTGTGCCAGCTGGACGCGCGCGCTGGTCACGATGATCTCACCGCCGCCCAACGAGAGCGCGAATGTCAGGGTCGTATCACCCTGAAGCGACGTGGTGACGTCGTTGACGCTCTGGCCTTCGTAGCCGTCGGCATTGGCGCTGACGGTGTAGGGTCCGCCGGTAACCAGGTTGGTGGCGCTGAAGTCGCCGTTTGCGTTCGTCGTCAGCGTGCGTGCCGAACCGGTGCGAGTGTCGGTGACGACCACGGTCGCGCCCGGGATCGGATTGCCGCTTTCGTCGGCCACGGTGCCACTGACACCCGTGGTGATCTGCTGGGCCTGAGCGGCCTGAGGAAGAGCGATGGCGACCGAAAGCGACGCCAGACTGGCGGCGAGAAGATATTCTATTTTCATGACTTAAGTGCCCCTAAGCGACTGAACGAAACCAAGCAGAGTGCCAAAGCACGGCGAATGACGTGCCTTGCCAGGCCCTCTCCTTAACGCGCCCAATTTGACGGCTAGGTGACAGATTTGCCGTCGCTCATGGGACGGTCATAATCTGTCCTCACTCATGCATTTCTGCGCACTTTGCACCAGTCCGACCCGGCTGAAACCCGGCAGAAATATTGCGCTTCAGAGACAGTAAATAACCATTTTTGCCGCAGTGCGGCATTTCCGCAACGCTCAGGCGAGCCCTATTTCGCGAAGGCGCTGTTGCAGGAAGTCGTGGGCCGTGATCGGAGGTTGCGGCGAATCGCCTTCGCCCACGAAAGCCGGCAGCGGATCGATCAGGAAATCGGGCCGGAAGTGCAGGAAGAACGGCATCGAATAGCGCGAACGGCGTGCCGCCTCGCCGGCCGGGTTGACCACACGGTGGGTCGTGGAGCGCAGGTGCGAATTGGTGAGCCGGTCGAGCATGTCGCCGACGTTGACCACCAAAGCGCCTTCCGGAACGTCGACTGCAAGCCACTTGCCTTGCTTCGTCAGTAGTTCGAGCCCAGCCTCCTCGGCGCCGAGAAGCAGCGTGATGGTGTTGATGTCGCCGTGCGCTGCGGCGCGCACCGCACCCTCCGGCGCTCCTTCGGCCAGCGGCGGATAGTGCAGCAGCCGCATGACCGAATTGCCGTCCTTCACAATCGCCACGAAGTAATCCTCGGCCAGTCCGAGGTGCAGCGCGATCGCCCGCAGGATACGGTCGCCGGCCTTCTCGAAGGCGGCGTAGACCTCCTCCATGGTCTCCTTGAAGCCGGGCAGTTCGTTGGGCCAAACGTTGGGCGCCATCGTGCCAGCCAACTCGTGGCCCTCGGGCAGGCTGCGGCCAATGTGCCAGAATTCCTTGAGGTCGTGGACCTTGGCGTCCTTGGCTATTTCCTTGCCGAACGGGGTGTAGCCGCGCGCCCCGCCGCCGCCGGGAATGGCGTAGGCCATCTTGGCCTCGGTCGGCAGCTCGAACAGCGCCTTCTGCATCTCCTCGACCCGCTTGACGAGATCGTCCGGGATGCCGTGGTTGCGGATCACCGCGAAGCCGAATTCCGAAAACGAGCGGCCGAGTTCGTCGGCCAGTTCCTCGAGAGGCCTGGTGAGATCGACGACAGCGATGTTGTCCATGGTACGTGAACCTAGCTAGCGAGAAACAGTCCGGCGAGCGCGGCGCTCATCAGGTTGGCGAGCGATCCCGCGGCAAGCGCCCTCAGGCCCAGCCTGGCGATTATCGGCCGCTGGTTTGGGGCGAGGCCCCCGGTAACAGCCATCTGGATGGCGATGGAAGAAAAATTGGCGAATCCGCACAGCGCGAAGGTCACGACCGCCCGGCTGCGGTCGCTCAGCGCGCCCGTTTCGAGACCTCCGAGATCGATGAAGGCGACGAATTCGTTGAGCACGATCTTGGTGCCGAACAGTCCCCCGGCGACCTGCGCCTCACCCCACGGAATGCCGAGCAGGTACATGACCGGTGCGAACAGCACGCCGAGGATGCCCTGGAACGACAGTTCGGGGTAGCCGAACAGGCCCCCGGCCCAGCCGAGCAATCCGTTGGCGAGCGCCACCAGTGCGACAAAGGCCAGCACCATGGCGCCAACGGCAACCGCCAGCTTGACTCCGGTCTGCGCGCCTTGCGCGGCGGCCTCGATGATGTTGGCCGCTTGGTGGTCGCCTTCGAGCGACTCTGACGCAACCACTTCGTGCGGTTTCTCGCCTTCAGTGATGGCGGCGGGACCTTCGGCACTGACCCGACCCTTGGGAAGCGCGATTTCGTCGTCACTCTCCACCACGTTGGCCGGATCGGGCATGATGATTTTTGCCATCAGGATACCGCCCGGTGCAGACATCACTGCCGCCGCAAGCAGGAACGGCAGGTAGTCGCGGCCGAGCAGTCCGGCATAGGCGGCGAGGATCGTCCCGGCGACGCCGGCCATGCCGACCGCCATCAGCGTGAACAACTGCGAGGGCGCGAGTGCGGCAAGATAGGGCCGCACGACCAGCGGGCTTTCCGACTGGCCGACAAAGATGTTGGCTGCCGCGCTCAGCGATTCGACCCGGCTGATCCCGGTCACCCAGCCGATCCCCCCGCCGACCCAGCGCACGATGCGCTGCATGATCCCGAGATAGTAAAGGATCGAGACCAGCGAGGCGAAGAAGATGATCACCGGCAGGGCGCCGAGGGCAAAGCTGCTCGACAGCGGATTGTCGGCGCTGGCCCCGAACAGGAACTCGGTTCCGGTCGTCGCATAGCCGAGCAATGCAGATACGCCGTTGGACGCGCCCTGGATTCCGGCCTTGCCCCACGGCGTCCACAGCACGAGGAAGGCGATGATCGTCTGCAGCAGGAAGGCAGCGCCGACCACGCGAATGCGGATGCGCTTGCGATCGGTAGAGAGCAGGAAGGCGATGGCGAGAATGGCCACAATCCCGGCGAGATTGATGAGTTTCGGCGCCATGGTTTCCTTCGAGACGATCCCTTTGCCCGATCCTTGCCCTTCGCGGCCCGCAAAGGTCAAAGGCAAAGATGTGCACGGCGCACTTTTCTTATTGCGCGTGAAACAATAGCAGGGCGCATGGAACAGACCCCGCCCCCCGCCGCCGCGATTCCCGTGCCGCTGTTCGCGCTGGCGCTGCTTTACGGCGGCATGACCTGCATCGCCGGAGTGCTCGGGTCAAAGCAGGTGGCGCTCGGGCCGCTGGCGGTCGAGGCGGGAATCCTGCCTTTCCTGCTTCTGGTCGCGATTTCGAGTTCGGTGGCGAAGCTCTACGGCCGCGCCACGGCGGACCGGCTGGTGCGCTTCGGGTTCATCCCGCTTGTTACCGCCATCGCGCTGACCTGGCTGGTGATCCAGCTGCCGACCGATCCGGCGATGTACGAACCGGCCAAGGCGGCCTTCCCGATCGTCCTCGGACAGGGCGTGCGGCTGATGATCGCCGGGATCATCGCCTATGGCGTGTCGATGACCCTCAACGTGTTCATCTTCTCAAAGCTCGCCGCGATGGCCGGGCGACTGACGCTTGTCGCGGGCGCGGTAGCGGCGGTGATCAGCCAGGTGATCGACACGCTGATCTTCATCACCGTCTCGTTCTACGGCGAGCGCCCTATCGGCGCGCTGATCGCCGGCCAGGCGCTGGCGAAGGTCGTGCTGTCGCTCGTGCTGGTGCCGGCGCTGATCGCGCTGATCACCGCGCTGGCCCGGCGCGTTGAAGCGCCCAGCGCGAACGCTATTTCCTGACCCCCATCGCCTCGGTGTCGATCGCGTAGATCGTCGCCGCGATGTTGCGGATGCCCTGCGGCGTCTGCCAGTTCTCGCCGGTCGGAGTAACGGCACCAAGCGTCCCGGCGAAGAGCGTCTTGCCCGACGGCCCGCCGATCGCGACGGTAATGGAGCGCCGGGGAACCGGGATCGCGCCAAGCTGCTTGCCGGCCTTGTCGAACACCACGATCCCTTGTCCGGTGGTCACGTAGAGCCGCCCGTCGGTATCGACCGTCATCCCGTCACCGCCGAAGCTACCTTCGGGCTCACCGCCGATTATCGCGAAGGTGTGCTTGTTCGACACCGAGCCGTCGGCGGCGACGTCGAAGGCCATGATCTCGGTGCGGTTGGTGACGTAGAGCGTCTTGCCGTCCGGGCTGAGCACCACGCCGTTGGTGAAGATCCCGCCCTGCGCCGGGTTGCCGCCGGTCACGATGGTATCGACCGTGCCATCCGCCTTGGCATGGAACAGGCCGCCCTGCGTGTAATAGGCTCCGCCATGCCCGTCGGCCGCGAGGTCGTTGATGCGGCCTAGCGTGCTGCCGTCGGCAAACTTGTCGGCAACGGTCTTACGCTCGGGCGTGAGCTGGACGATCTTGGAGAGGATGGTGCAGTTCGCTCCCAGGCCGAGGCCCGGATCGGTGCATGAGCGATCGGCGGCAAAGGCATTGCCCGCACTATCCAGCGAAATCGACCCCGCACCGGCGACGAAGGGATATTCGACCCACCACTTGCCGTCGGGCCAGACCTTGATGATCGAATTGCTCTGCTCCTGCGCGAAGAGAAGCGAGCCGTCCTTTGCCGCGGCCATGCCGTCGACGATCATCGGGCCTTCCCAGAAAGTCTTCCACTGCGCTCCGGCGGCAACTACGCCGGGGATCGCGGTCACTGTGACCGGCACTGCCGGACCCGGCTGGCTCTGCGCGGCGGCAGGTGCTGCCAGCACCAGCGCCAGGCTGGCGAGACCGGTGGTCAGGAATTCCTTGCGCATCTCTGTTCTCCCCTAATCCTTGGGCGGTTCGATCGTGTTGACCTCTCCATCGGAGCCGGTGCGGTCGTTGGACCAGTCTACCTGTATCATGCGGTCGAAGCCGGTGTCGCGCGACCAGGCCAAATGAGAGACCCACGGCGCTGACAAGGTGACCGGATCCTCGATCGTCATCTGGCCGCGGAGCGTTTCACCGTCGAGCCTGATGCGCTCGACGTAATGCGCTTCCTCACTCAGCGGTGGCGCGCCCTGGAAGTACTCATTGGGATTGGTCACCTGGATCGTGTCGATCACCAGGGTATTTCCTTCCCAGTGGCCGATCGAGTTGCCCGTCGTCGTCGGCCAGAGGTCTTCGGGAGCCGGATGGTCGCGCCCGTCGGTGTAGATGTGCCGCGCCTCATTGTAGGCGTTGATGATCAGCACTTCCTCGGGGGTGATGAGGACCTGGAACGGGGTTGCCGCGGTCATCATGGTCGGAAAGCTCCAGCCCTTCCCTTTGCGCGCGTTCATGGTCTTGGCGTTTTCCGCCACGCGGCGACGCCCTTCCTCGTTCCACGGTATGTTGGGCGCCCAGACGCCGAGCGTATCGGTTTCCGGTCCCGGCGGTTTCCCGAGATCGTTGCGGATGCCGCTGATCGGCATGTCGAGCAGGTTCACCGGCACCCAGTACCCCGGCCAGTAAGGTAGCTTGTCGAAGGCCTCGCCGCGCGCTTCAGTGGCACCTTCCTGGGCAGTGGCCGGGGCGGCACCAACAAGGGCCGTCGCCAGCAGAGCCGCGGCCAGAGTCTTTACAAGTACTCCCAAGCGTACCCCCTCTAGTCTTTTGGCGGATCGATCGTCCCGACACCGTCGCTGTAATCGGTGCGGTCATTCGAGAAATCCATCTGGATCATGCGGTCGAAACCGGTTTCGCGCAGGTAGGTGATCGACTTGCTCCACGGCCCTGTCAGCGTGGTCGGGTCCTCCACGGTGATGCTCATGGCCAGGCGTTCGCCTTCGAGGCGCATCCGCTCGTGATACTTCGCGTCTTCCGAGAACGTCGGCGCGCCGTGGAAGTAGATCGCCGGGCTTTGTACCTGCACGGTTTCGATCACCAGCGTGTCGCCGTCCCAGTGGCCGATCGACGTGCCCCATACGGTCGGCCACATGTCTTCGGCAGCTGGGAGTTCCCGACCGTCGGTGTAGATGTGCCGGGTTTCGCCATAGGCGTTGACGATCAGCGTCTCCTCCGGGGTGATCATGACCTGGAACGGCGTCGCCGCGTCCATCATCATCGGGTAACCCCAGCCATCCGCACCGCGGCTGCCGCGGGTCTTGGCGTCCTCGGCCTGGCGAGCCTTGCCTTCCGCGTTCCACGGCGCGTCGAAGCCGTTGAGCCGGTCGAGCGGGGGGCTGCCTGCCGGCCGCTGCGGAGCCGTGCCGGTGATCGTCGTGTCGTGATACTTTTCGCTGACCCAGAAGCCGGGCCAGTACGGCAGCTTGGCGAATGCGGCGACCCTATCCGCTTGCGTCGCGTCCTCGGCCTGTACAGGCCCCGTTGCGAGGAGCGCGGCTGCGGCGATTGCGGCAGCGGCGCTACGGATCACTGGTTGGTCCCGATCGGCTTGCCGTCGGGGGTCAAGACGTCGCGCACCACACCGCCCGGCTCGCCGTTGCGCAGCGGGCTGAGCTTTACGCTGATCATCATTCCCGGCTTCAGCGTGGCAGGGCGCCAGCCGCGGGCGTAGAGGTACATCGGAGCGCCCATCTCGAGGCTGTACTCGACTTCCTTGCCCGACGCGTCGGTGACCGTCAGCTGGATGTAGGAGTGCGGATTGGTCCACTGGAACTTGCGGACCTTGCCGGTGATCGTGACTTCCTTGGTCATGTCGAACATGCCGAAGCTGTGGTGTGCATCGGCTGCGCTCGTCGCCAGCGTCGCGCCCATCAGGGCCAGCGCGGCCATCATCTTTCGCATACAATCCTACTCCCCGCCGTATTCGGCTACGCGCAATGTGGCATCTCGCCGCGCATGAGTCATCCGGCTTGTGCTTGTTTAAATCACCTTTCTTGCCGAGCGCAAATTACGGCGTCCTGAATAGGCTAATCCCGGCCCCAGTCCTCGTTGGCGCGGGCGATCAGGTACTGATGAATCGCCTCTGCCTGCTCCGGCGAGAGAATGTCGGAGAAGTTCGCCATGCCCTTCTCGAGGTAGAGGCCCTTGAGCACGATGTCGTTGAACTTGCCGTGGGTCTCGGGCGTCATGTGGCGCAGGTCCTTGACCCCGCCGATGGCGTTCTGCCCGTGGCAGACCGAACAGGTCTCGGCGAACAATTGCGCTCCCTGCGTAATCTGCGCCTCGGTCCCCCGAACCGGCGGCGGGTTGGGGATCGCTTCGACCTTGGCCAGCGGCGGCAACTGTTCGGTCCCACCGAGCTTGAACACCAGCAGCCGCGCCGGCGCGCGCGGAAGTTCGATGCCAGCCCCGCGCTCGATCTGCGCCGCGCCGCCACCCCAACCGGCGTTGATCGCCACGTACTGCACGCCGTCGAGCATATAGGTGATGCCGCCCGCGACCGGGGCGCTTTGTGTCGGGTATTCCCACAGCACCTTGCCAGTCCTCGCGTCGAAGGCGGCGAAGGTCTGCTTGGTGGTGCCTTCGAAGACGAGGTCACTGGCGGTGACGAACACGCCGCCGTTGCCGTGGCGCGGCAGTTCGACCTTCCACGCCACTTCCTGTTTCACCGGATCCCATGCGGTCAGCCAGGTCTTCTCGATCTTGTTGGCCTCGGCCATCAACTCGCCGCGTTTCTTGCCGGCCTCGCCGGTAAAGCCGCCCCAGCCGCTGTTCGAACGGAACGGCTGCGGCTTCCAATTGGGCTGCAGGGCATAGACGAATTCGGACTGGTAGGCCGGGAAGTAAGCTAGCTTCGTGCGCGGACTGTAGGCCATCGGGAACCAGTTGTGCGCCCCGCCCGGCCCCGGCGCGACAAGCACCGGGTCGAAGCCGTAGCGGACCTTTTCGCTGGTGATCGGGCGGCCGTCCTTCCCGAAGCCCTCGTTCCAGTTCTGGAAGACGTGGTTCCTGGCGCTGATGAACTCGCCGGTCGCCCGGTCGAGGACATAGAAGAACCCATTCTTCGGCGCCTGCATCAGCACCTTGCGCAGGCGGCCGTCGATCGTCAGGTCCGCGCTGATCATCGACTGCGTGCAGGTCCAGTCCCACTCCTCCCCGGGGTTCATCTGGTAGTGCCAGGCGTAGGTCCCGTCCTTACCGTGGAGTGCGACGATCGAACAGGTGAACAGGTTGTCGCCTTCGTTGTTCGAGCGATAGTAGCGGGCGTGCGGGTTGGAGTTGCCGGTGCCGACATAAACCAGGTCGAGCTCGGGGTCGTAGGCGATCGAATCCCACGGGTTGGCCCCGCCGCCGAGCTCACGCCACATTCCGGTGTCGGCCCAGGTCTTGCGCATCATTTCCATGATGCCGTCGGAAGCCTCGCCGTCGAGCTTGTCCTCGGGATTGGGGGCGAGGAAGAACTTCCACAGCTTGGCGCCGGTCTCGGCATCGAACGCCGCGACGAAGCCGCGCACGCCGAGGTCGCCGCCGGATTCGCCGACCACGACCTTGCCTGCGAACACCCGCGGCGCGCCGGTGATCGAGAAGGCGTACTGGCTGTCCTCGGGGAAGACCCGCGTCGTCCAGACCGGCTGGCCGCTATCCTTGTCGAGCGCGATCAGGCGGCCGTCGAGCGTGGCGATGATGACCTTGCCGTTCCACAGCGCCAGCCCGCGCGCGACCGGCTCGCAGCAGGCATAGCGGCCGTATTCGCGCGGGGTCCTGGGATCGTAGGTCCACAGCTTGGCGCCGGTCTTGGCGTCGTAGGCTGTGGTAATGTTCCACGCGAGCGTGTTGTAGAGCACCCCGTCGGCATAGAGCGGCGTCGCTTCGACCCCGCGGTAGGTGTCGAGATCGTCGAACCACGCGAGGCCGAGCCCGCTGACGTTGTCGGCGTCGATCTGCGTCAGCGTGCTGTAGCGCTGCGCGGTGTAGTCGTGGCCGTCCATCAGCCATTGGCCCGCCGGGGGATTTGCCAGCGGGTCGGCAAAGCGACCGTATTCAATATCTTCCGCACCCTGCAGAACGACTTTCAGCGGTTGGTTGGAGGCGACACAGGCGGCAAGTGCCAGGGCGAGGAATGCGACAAGGTTCTTCACGTCAATCCTTCGGAGGTTCGGCGATAGGCTGGGTCCCGTCGGCAAGGCGGCCCCGCTTCAGCGATTCTTCCTGTTCCTGCGTGCCTGGCGGGCGGTGATATGCGCCGGCCGGCTGGGTGCCCGCCCTGAACGCTTCCCCGGTCACTGGGTTCGGATAGTGGTAGGGGATGATCCAGTAGGCCGGATAGGTCAGGTAGACCGTGGTCGGCGGCAGGTCGGGCGGCGGGTCGAACTTGTCGGGCCAGGTGTTGTTGAGGGCGTTCTTACCCCACCCGTCCCAGTTCGTGTACATTGTGAAGGGACCGCTGAGGCGGCTGATCTTCCAGACGCCGTTTTCCTTGCGGTACTCGTTTTCGTAGAGCGGCAGGCCCCAGCCGCTGATCGCCATGACGAAGGCGCGGCTGCGGATCCACCCGGTCTTGCCGTCGGGCGAGATGTCGGGGATCGGCTGGAACTGCATGTGGTTGGCGATGAAGCCGGGCCGCGCGCCGTCGGGCCCGAAGGCCTTGTGCATGTATTCGAGCACCCGCTCCTTGCCGAGGAACAGGCCCTTGCCGCCGATCTCCAGCGTGGCGTCGTCGGTGAAAAGTTCGCTGAGCTGGGTCCACTGCCCCTTGTCGACGAAGTAGCCGTAGGTGCGCTGGACGCGCTCGATCTGGTTCATGTCCTCGAGCCGCTCGATCCGGGCTTCAAGGGCGTCGAGCTTTTCCTCGGTGCTCTGCGCCGCAGCCGGGGCAGAGAGCAGGAGCAGCGGAGCGATGAGGAGTTTGCGCATCATTCCCTCCCCAGCACGGTGTCGGGCGGCTGCGGCAGGTCCTTGAGGGAGTCGCCGGTGACCGGGTGCTTGAAGCTGAAGGGCGGGATGTAGTTGCCCGGCAACGAGCGATAGACCTCGCTCGGCGGCTTGTCGGGTGGGTAGAGCGCGCTCACTCCCTCCATCGGCAGCGCCGACTTCATGAACCCGAGGTCGTAGTCGGTCATCGCGGTGGGATAGAAGTGCAGCTTCGAAATCAGCCACTTGCCGCCGACCTTGACGTACTCGTTCTCGTAGATCCCGACGCCCCACTCGCCGTTCTGACCGGGCTCGCCGAGCATGACCATGCCTTGCCAGCGCCCGGTCGCGGTCTTGCCGTCTGGCGCCACGATGATGACGTTCTGCAGCAGCATGTGATTGTTGAGATGCGCCGGGGCGAGGCCGGCGGGGCCGAACAGCAGCAGCGCGCGGCGGATGCGGTCCTGGCCGATGTAGACCCCGCGCTGGCCGTATTCGAAGCTGCCGTTCCGGCTGAACAGGTCGGCGGCCTCGTTCCACAGACCCTTGTCGAAGTAGTAGCCGTAATCGGCCTGCAAGGTCTCGATCGCGACCTGGTCTTCGAGCCGTTCGACCCGCTGGCGGTAATCGGTGAGGCGCTGTTCCACGGACTGCGCATGAGCACTGAACGGGCTCAATGCGAACAAGAACAGCGGTACAATCGATGCAATCGAGCGCTTCATCGACTTGCCTCCACACGCTTCCCGGTCACCGGGTTGGGAGCCTGGAACGGCGGCACCTGCACCGCCGGAAAGGGCTGGTAGGTGGAGGTCGAGCCGCGGTCGGGCGGGTAGTCGATACTGGCCTGGCTGCGGACCAGACCCTCGCCCGGCTTCAACCGCGCCCAGCCCTTTTCGACCGGGGCGACGAAGTTGACGTAGAGGTGCAGCGCCTTGATCCGCCAGATCCCGTCGGTGCCCTTTTCGTAGACGTTCTCGTAGATGCCGTCGCGCCATTCGGCGTGCTCTTTGTACTGGCCGAGCATGCCGAGATCGCGCCAGCGCGCCACGGCGCTACGCCCGTCGTCCGCGACGACAATCGCCGGTTGCAGCGTGACCCATTCGTTGAGCTGGCCGTAGATCAGCCCCTCCTGCCCGCCGTGCAGGCGGCGCAGGTATTCCTCGATCCGGTCCTTGCCGACGTAGACCCCGTCGATGCCGATCTCGACCGAGCCGTCGTCGGTGAACAAGTCGGAGGCCTCTTTCCACAAACCGCGGTCGACATAGTAGCCGAAAGCACGCTGCAGCTTCTTGACCGCGCGATGACCTTCGAGCTTTTCGACCCGCAGCGTCAGCGCGGCGATTTCGGCATCGGTCTTCGCGTCGGCCAGCGCCGGCGCGGGAAGCATCAGGGCCAGCGCGGCGAGGACGGCGAGGCTTCTCATTTCACCACCGGCAGCGGGAAGGCGCGGATCACGAACGGGTCGGGGTTCTGGTCCTTAAGCTTGGGGTCGAACAGGTAACCGATCTTGCCCTCCACTACGTATGCCTCACGGCCGACCACGGTGACCCCGACCGGGCCGTTGAGCCCGGTGACGACGTCGGTCACGGTCACGCTGTTTCCCGATACGGTCAGTACGGCCACCCGGCCGCTGGTCCCCTCGCCCTGGATGAAGCGGTTTCCGCCGAGCGAGCGCAGACCATCAGGACCGCCCAGTTGGACCGGCACCGTTAGATCGGTCAGCCCGGCGTAGCTGCCGTCCGCCTTGCGCTCGACCCGCTGGAAGAGGTTCTTGCGCACGTTGTTGATGTAGAGCGTGCCGTCCCCGGAGAACGCCAGCCCGTCGATACCGACCAGCGCCTCATCCTTGGCGAACAACTCGAGTTCGTTGGCGTGCGGACGCAGCACGAAGATGCGCCCTCCGCTGGTCTCGCTGACCCAGACCGCGCCATCCCTGGCAATGGCGATGTCGTTGCACGCCGCCGGGCCGTCGGCGGGAAAATCGTAGCGTGCGCTCTGCAGCGCGGAGCTCAGGTCGAAGGCGAGCAGCGAGGATACGCCCCTCTCGCCGGCGAAGATGTTGGGGTTGTTGCAGGTCCACAGCAGCCGCCTGGCATTGTCCGCCATGACCCCGAACAGCGATTTCAGCGCATTGTCCGGCCCCGGCACGACCCACGGCTCGGCCGTACCCGCCCCGGCGCGGGTTCGATAGATCGTTCCCCCGGTGCTGGCGTTGTAGAGATTGCCCTGCGCATCGTGGGTTATGCTTTCCGGGAAGACCCGGCTGCCGTTGATCGTCACGTCCCGCGCCGTCGGCGCAACGTTCCAGTTCACGCAGCCCGTAAGGGCAATTGCCAGCCCCAGAGCCAATGCCGCCTGCTTGCCGATCGCTCGTCTCCCTCTCCCGATCGCTGGACACGATAAGTCACCCGGGCGCGCTGCGAAAGCCAGCAAGCAATTTATTTATCACGCTAAGCAAATCCTGCCGGGTTTCGCCTTCACAAGCCCGGCGCGGTCGGTCAAAGTCGCAGGCAGGCTCGACAACGGGCGGGAGGGAACCTGATGAATTTCGCGATGTGGCGGCGGGCCTTGGCGGCCCCTGTCCTCCTGGCTCTGGCAAGTTGCCAGCCGGCCGATGGCCTGCAGGCTACAGCTTCCGCCGCGAGCGATGCCCCGACCGTAGCCAACTCGCAGACCATGCGCGCGCTCGACGCCCCGGCCAACGTCGGCGACTGGCTCAGCTACAGCCGTGGCTGGGACGAGCAGCGCCACAGCCCGCTGACGCAGATAAACGAAGGCAATGTCGGCCAGCTCGGCCTCGCCTGGTACGATGACCTCGGCACCTTCCGCGGCGTGCAGGCAAGCCCGCTGGTGATCGACGGCGTGCTCTACAACGAGTCCATCTTCAACGTGGTCACCGCCTACGATGCGACCAACGGCAAGAAGCTGTGGACCTACGATCCCAAAGTCGATTCCAAGTGGGCCCGCCTCGCCTGCTGCGGCCCGTCGAGCCGCGGCATCGCGGCGTGGCACGGCAAGCTCTACGTCGGCGCGCTCGATGGCCGGGTAATCGCCATCGACCAAAAGGACGGGCATGAAGTCTGGTCGACTGCCACATTCGACGAAGCGAAAGCGCCCTACTCCATAACCGGTGCGCCGCGCGTGTATGACGGCAAAGTCGTGATCGGCAACGGCGGCGCCGACTACGGCAGCCGCGGTTTCGTGATCGCGCTCGACGCCGAGACCGGCAAGAAGGCGTGGAAGTTCTACCTCGTCCCCGGCGACCCATCGAAGGGCCCCGACGGCGAGGCGAGCGACGAAGCGCTGGCGAAGGCCCTGCCCACCTGGAGCGGCAAGTTCTGGGAAGCTGGCGGCGGCGGCAACGCATGGGACAGCTTCGCCTACGATCCCGACACCCGCACGGTCATCGTCGGCACCGGCAACGGCAGCCCGCACATGTGGCATTTCCGCAGCGAGGGCAAAGGCGACAACCTGTTCCTGTGCTCGATGCTCGCGCTCGATATCGATACCGGCAAGTACAAGTGGCACTACCAGGAAGTGCCTGAGGAGGACTGGGACTACACCTGCACCCAGCCGATCTTGCTCGCCGACATCCCGATCGACGGGAAGACCCGCAAGGTCGCGATGCAGGCGCCGAAGAACGGCTTCTTCTACGTTGTCGACCGCACCAACGGGCAGCTGATCAGCGCCAAGAGCTACGTCTCGATCAACACCTGGGCGAGCCATGTCGACATGGCCACCGGCCGCCCGGTGCTGGTCGAAGGCGCGCACAACACCGCCACGCCGCACCTGATGAGCCCGAGCTGGCTTGCCGCGCACACCTGGCACCCGATGAGCTACGATCCGAAGACCGGGCTCGTCTATTTCAGCGCGCAGGAGCAGGGCTCGATCTACGCACGGGCGGAGGACGGAAAGTACAAGTACACCCCCGGCCCGGGCCGCTCGAATTCCGGGCAGGACTTCGGCAGTCAGCCTGAACTGCGCAGGGAACTGCAGTCCAAGGCCAACGCGACCGAGAAGGGCTACCTCCTCGCGTGGGATCCCAGGGCCCAGACCGAAGCGTGGCGGGTACCTTATGCCCACCCCGGCTCGGGCGGGGTCCTGACCACCGCCAGCGGGCTGCTAGTGCAGGGCACGATCGACAAGACGCTGGCCATCTACCGCGACAGCGACGGCAAGAAGCTGTGGGAAATGAACATCGATCAGGCGCCGGTTGCCGGGCCGATCACCTACATGGTCGACGGCGTGCAATACATCGCCATCAATGCCGGTTGGGGCGGATCGCCGGTCTACAACCTCGGCCCGTTCCAGACCGCCACGGCCAAACTGCTGGTGTTCAAGCTCGGCGGCACCGCCACACTGCCGCCGATGACTGCGGTCAAGACCGACCTGCCCGCCCCGCCGCCGCTGCGCGCGAGCGAAGCGCAGGTCGCCGAGGGCCGCGAACTCTACGGCGAGAACTGCAGTCGCTGCCACGGCGGCAACGCGGTCGGCGGGGTCAAGGACCTGCGCTTCATGACCGCCGATACGCACCGCGAATTCGCCGACATCGTGCTCGGCGGAAAGCTCTCTGCGATCGGCATGGCAAGCTTCAAGGGTCAGTTGAGCGAGAGCCAGGTCGAGGCGATCCACGCCTTCCTGATCGCGCGCGGCAACGAGGATTATCGCGACGCGACGGCGCGGTAATCTGGCTGTCACCCCGGACTTGGTCCGGGGTCCATCTCTCCACCTGGACCGGCTGTGCAGGTGAAAGAATGGATGCTGAAACTGGTTCAGCATGACGAAGAGGGAATTGGGGAGAGACGAGTTATGCGAACGGTTCTTGCTTCACTGGCGGCACTGGCGGCCTTGGTCCCGGTCACTGCGATGGCGCAGGCCGCCGGGGAGACCAGCGCCGTGGTCGCGCCGAAGTGCGACCGCGCCTGTCTGCTCGGCGCACTCAAGAAACACATGGACGCTCTGCGCGCCGGCGACATCAGCCAGGTGCCGCTGGCGACCGGCGCGACGGTGGTCGAGAACGACGTCGTCATCCCCGCCGGCACCGGCCTGTGGCGCACCGTCACCGGGGTCGATGCGACGGGCCTCGAGGCCGCCGACTCGCTGACCGGAAACGCCGCGTGGTTCGGCTCGGTCAAAGAGAACGGCGTCCCGGCAATCTATGCGCTGCGCATCCATGTCACACCCGCCGGGCTGATCGACGAGGTGGAGAGCGTCGTCCACCGCAAGACCGCACTGCCCGCCCCGTTCGGCGACGTGACCAAGATGGTTCACGACCCCGAGTTCAACGAGGTCCTGCCGCCCGAACAGCGCCGCCCGCGCGAACGCATGCTGTCGATCGCCGACGGCTATTTCAGCACGGTCGAGCTCAACGACGGGCAGGTCTTCACCGACTTCTCCGAGGACTGCGGCCGGCTCGAGAATGGGATCTCGACCACCGCCCCGCCCCCCGGCGGCGCAGGCGGCAACGCCGCGGCCATCGCCAGCGGCTGCCGCGCGCAGTTCCTGCTCGGTCTCTACAAGATCAACAAGCGCATCCGCCGCGACTTCTTCATCATCGACGAGGAACGCGGCGTGGCCGTCGGTCGCGGGTTCTTCGACCACGCCAACGAGTTCGACCGCTACAAGTTGACCGACGGGCGCGAGATGAAGACCGCGCTCAAGTGGCCCAATTCGATCTCGCTGATCGAGGCCTTCCGCATCCGCGACGGCAATATCTCGCGGATCGAAGCGGTGTTCACCTACGTACCTTACTTCATGAACAATCCGTTCTGGGGCCCGGACTCGGCGCCACCCGCCTATGCGGCGAAGCCGGACGAATGCGGCACCGCCTGCCTCGACAAACTGGCGCGGGGCGCGATCGGGGCGATGAAGGACAACCAGTGGCGCTCGGTGAACTGGGCCGACCGCGTCGGCTACGCCGAGAACAGCGTCGGCATTCGCGTCGGCGAGGGCATCTGGTCGACCGTCACCGCGACCGATAGCAAGCCGCTCGTCATCGCCGACGAAAAGACCGGCAAGGCGGTGTGGATCGGGCAGATCGAGGAGCACGGCCAGCCTTCATGGGGCGTGTTCACGGTCACCTCCGACGGCAACAAGGTCGGCGGCATCGATGCGCTGATCCGCCGCAAGGAATACGGCGCGCCCTATGGCGAGCCGAGCGACGCGGCGACGCCGCAAGTCGCGGTCCTGCCCGCCGGCCGCCGCACGAGCCGCGAAGCGATGCGCGTCGGGGCGATGGCGATGCTCGACGCGGGTGCAAGCAACGCCGCAAAGGCGCCCGACGTGGTCGCCACGGATTGTGCCGCCACCGTCAACGGCCAGCCGGCTGGCGCATGTGGCGCGGTGTTCGGCAGTGGCGCTTTCGACGGGCTGGAGCGCGTCCGCGACATCCAGGTCCTCGCGGTGGACGAGGCGCGCGGGCTCATCGCCATCCGCACCTTCGAGGATCGTCCGGCCCTCGGCAGCGGCTATCCTCGCACCTTCGAAATTCTCGAACTCATGCGCTTCGATGCCGACAAGGTCGTGGAACTGCGCTCGTTCCTGTCCGAACTGCCCTACGGAATGCCGCCGCACGGCTGATTGCGCGCATGCTAACCGCCGCTTAACCATCCCGCGCCATAACCGCCCTTGAGCAAAGGGCGAGATGCATGGACGATCTGCTGGCAGATTTCATTGCCGAAGCGCGAGACATGATGGAAGCGCTGTCGGGCGAGATTGTCGCGTGGGAGAACGATCCCGCCGACAAGGACCGCCTCGACGCCATCTTCCGCTTCGTCCACACCGTGAAGGGTAACTGCGGATTTTTCGACTTCCCGCGGCTCGAAACGCTCAGCCACGCGGCCGAAGACGCGCTCGCCGATTGCCGTGCCGGGCGCCGCACCGCCGACAAGGCGCTGGTCTCCGCGGTACTCGCGGTGATCGACCGCATCGCCGAAATGGTCGACGCGATCGGCGAAGGCGCCGAACTTCCGGGCACTGACGACGAGGCGCTGATTGCCGCGCTGGCCGAAGGCGCCGAGACCGCCGAAGCGCCCAGCAAGGAGGCCGCGCCCACATCGAACCGCGCCAAGCGCCAGTCCGCCGCTCCGCGCACCATCCGCCTGCCCGTCGACCTGCTCGACCGCGTCATGGGCGGGGTCTCGGACATGGCCGTGGCCCGCAACGACCTTGCCCGCCGCCTCGCCCAGGCCGAGGGCGAAACCGGGCTCGAAGCGCCGTTCAACCGCCTCTCGGCAATCCTCGTCGATCTCAGCGAGGCGATCACCCGCATTCGCATGCAGCGCATCGACACGCTGTTCGCAGGCTTCCCGCGCATGGTCCGCGATCTCAGCCACGAACTGGGCAAGCAGGTCATGGTCGAAGTCGAGAGCGGCGACGTCGAGATCGACCGCGAAATGATCGAGGTGGTGCGCGACCCGATGGTCCACATCATCCGCAATGCGATCGACCACGGCATCGAAAAGCCGGCCGAACGCCTCACGGTGGGCAAGCGTGAGATCGGTTCGCTGACCATCACCGCGCGCCAGACCGGCAGCGAAATCCGCATCGGCATCGTCGACGACGGCAAAGGCATCGACGGCGAGAAGCTGGTCGCCAAGGCGATCTCCGCCGGGCTGATAACCGCCGAAGAAGCCGCGGCGCTGACCCCTCGCGAACGCAACATGCTGATCTGCCAGCCGGGGCTCTCGACCGCGAAGGAAGTGACCTCGGTCTCCGGCCGCGGCGTCGGCATGGATGTGGTGCGCGCCAATATCGAGCGCATCGGCGGTTCGCTGGTCATCGATTCCACGCCCGGGTCGGGCACGCGGATGATGCTCAACATCCCGCTGACGCTGTCGATTGTCCCTTCGCTGACCATCGGCATCGCCGGCCACACCTTCGCCCTGCCGCGCTCCTACGTCGAGGAAATCGTCCGCAACTCGGGCGACGAGATGGACAGCAACCGCATGGGCGGGCGCAAGTTCATCACCCTGCGCGGCCAGCGCATCCCTTGCGTCGGCCTCGAGGAAGTGCTCGGCCTCAAGTCGACCTGCCCGGAAGACGCTCGTCTCTACGTGCTCATCAAGCTGGTCGGCGGCGACGTCTTCGGCCTCGCGGTCGATGCGATCCACAATCACGAGGAACTGGTGGTCAAGCCGATCGCCCCGGTCCTGATGTCCTGCGGGCTCTATGTCGGCACGACCCAGCTCGACGATGGCAGCCCGGTCCCGATGCTCGACATCGCCGGGGTGGCGCGCTCTGCGGGTATGATCAGCGAGGTCAAGGACCGCACCATCCGCACCGCGGGCGGCGAAGTTCGCGAAGAAGAAAAGGCCCTGCAACCCGCCCTGCTGTTCGTCGGCTTCGACGGCGGCGAACGGGCAATCGACATGGATTCGGTGCGCCGCATCGAGAAGCTGCCGGTTTCCGCCGTCCGCCGCGAGAGGGACGGCACCGCGCAGATCGTCATCGACGGCAAGATCGTGCCGTTTCTCGGCGTTGCCGGCGAACTGCCGGAAGACATGGTGGCGATGTTCCGCATCGGCGCCGAGGATCGCGAGATCGCCTACGCCTATGAGCGGATGATAGATCTGGTCGAATACGAGCCGGACACGGTTAGCAAGGCCAACAAGCGCACTGGCAGTCGCCTCGCCCTGATCGATGGACGCCCAGTCGACGTGCTCGACGAGGCGCGCCTGCTGGCCGACCACGCCGGCCGCGTGGCGGAAGGAGCCTGATCGATGGAAGAACGCTCGCTCCTGCTCGTGCGCATCGCCGGCGAAATGGCCGCCATCGAATCCGAGCGCATCCAGTCGGTCGTCGAACTCGACAACATCACCCCGGTGCCGCGCGCCCCGGCGCATGTCGTCGGCCTGGCCGCGCTGCGCAGCAAGGCGATGACGGTCGTCAACTGCCGCTGCTCGCTCGAACTGGCCGCCAGCGAGGCTGTATCCGAGGGTGAAATCCTTGCGCTCGCGGTCGTCGTCGAGATCGACGAATACCTTTACGCGCTGGTCGTCGACCGGGTCGAGGAAGTGGTCCCGCTCGAAGGCGAGCCGGCCCCGCTCAGGGCCGACCTGCTCCCCGGCTGGACCCGCGCAACGCTCGGCATGGTCGAGACAACTGCCGGCCCTGCGCTCCTGCTCGATCCGGACCAGCTCGTCGCAGGCCCGTCGAACCGGGAAGCGGCGTAATCCAATTTTTACCTGCGCACGGTAAACCAGTAGGTGAGAACAGAGGGTCTTAGAAAATGAAGTACTGCCTGATCGTCGACGATTCGCGGGTCATCCGCAAAGTCTCGCGCCACATCGTGGAAACGCTCGGCTTCACCGTCGACGAAGCGGCCGACGGGCAGGAAGCCCTGGCCAAGTGCGACGTTAAGATGCCCGACGTTATCCTGCTCGACTGGAACATGCCGGTGATGAGCGGCATCGAATTCCTTTCGAAGCTGCGCGACCGCCCCGACGGCAAGTCTCCAAAGGTGGTGTTCTGCACCACGGAAAACGACGTCGCCCACATCCGCGAAGCGATCGATGCGGGGGCCGACGAATACGTCATGAAGCCGTTCGATCACGATACGTTGCAGATCAAGCTGCAGCTCGTCGGCGCCGCCTGAGGCGGACGCCATGGGCTTCGCCACGACCCTTGGCCGGCCCGGCAGCGGACCGGAATCCGAACGCGGTCACGGCATCCGCGTGCTGGTTGTCGACGATTCGCTGATCGTCCGTTCGGCATTTTCCCGCCTTATCGAACAGGAAGAGGGCCTGGTCCTCACGGCCGCGGTCTCGAACGCGGAAGACGCGTTGCAACTGCTCGTCACCGAGCGCGTCAACGTCATCCTGCTCGACCTCGAAATGCCCGGCATGGGCGGTCTCGACGCCCTGCCGAAGATGATCCAGCGGGCCAGAGAAGCAAAGATCCTCGTCGTCTCCAGTCACGCCAAGGACGGCGCCGAAGCGACCGTCGAGGCGCTCAGCCTCGGTGCGGCCGATACCCTGCAAAAGCCGACCGGCGGATTCGACCAGGCCTATCGCGAGATTCTCGTCGGCAAGATCCACGCGCTCGGCCGCAAGCCGCTGCGCCGCGCCGCCAAGTCGGCGACGACGCCGGAAACTCCCCCGCCCGCCCTGCGCCCTGCCTCGCGCCAGCGCGCCCGCGTGCTCGCCATCGGCGCATCGACCGGCGGCATCCACGCGCTCGGCCAGTTGTTCGGCACCCTGCCGCGCAACCTCGGCATCCCTATCCTCGTCACGCAGCACTTGCCGCAATCGTTCAACGAGGCCTTCCGCAACCAGCTGCAGGACGTTTCCGGATTGCCGGCCGTCGCCGCCGAAGACGGCCAGGTGCTGCTTCCCGGCCGCATTGCGGTTGCTCCAGGCGATGCGCACCTGACAGTCGTCCCGAGCCACTCCGAACACGTCATCAAGCTCGACCGGCGCCCGGCGCCGAGCGGCTGCATGCCCTCGGTCGACCCGATGTTCGCCTCGCTCGCCATGACCCACGGTGCCTCCGCGCTCGGCGTGGTGCTGACCGGCATGGGCCGCGACGGTACCGAAGGAGCAATGGAACTGGCCGAGGCCGGCGGAACCTTGCTGGTCCAGAACGAGGCCAGCTCGGCGGTCTGGGGCATGCCGGGTTCGATCGCCCGCGCCGGCCTCGCATCGGCCATTCTCCACCCCTTCGACCTCGCCGCGCGGATCGCTTCTGCGGCCGGCGTCGGGAGCGCGTAATGGATCCTGATGACCTGGCCATCGGCATCATTGCCGGCCTTCTCGAAGCCCGTACCGGACAGCGCCTGACCGAAGACCGCCGTTGGCGCATCGCCCCGGCCTTGTCGGGCCTGTTCCGCGAGCGCGGCATCTCGAGCCACCAGGACCTCGTCGTTCTGCTCACCCAGCCCGACGAAAGCTCGCTGGCGCAGGACGTCGTCGAAGCGCTGCTCAACAACGAGACCTACTTCTTCCGCGACAGGGGAGTGTTCGACTACATCTCCGACACGCTGCTGCCGCGGCTGGCGAGCGCGCGGGCCAAGACCAAGAAGCTGTCGATCTGGTCGGTCGGCTGCTCGACCGGGCAGGAAACCCTCTCGCTGGCGATGATGTTCGCCGAACAGGGCAAGCGCTGGGACGGCTGGGAGATCGAGATCCTAGGCACCGACGTTTCGTCGAGCGTGCTCGAATTCGCCCGCGAGGCGACCTACTCCAATTTCCAGATCCAGCGCGGCCTCAGCGTTGCGCAGATGCTGGCCAATTTCACCGAGACGAGCGAGGGCTGGAAGGCCCACTACAAGCTGCGCGACCAGGTCCGCTACGAGGTGCACAACGTGCTGCACCCGGCGCCCTACCCCGGGCGTTTCGACCTCATCCTGTGCCGTAACGTGTTGCTCTACTTCGACAACGCGGTGCGCGACCGGGCCTTTTCCCGCCTCTCCGAAGCGCTGTCTGAGGGTGGCCGACTTGTCCTCGGCGGCGGCGAGACGGTGCTCGGCCGCAGCGGCTGGTTCGTGCCCGACGAGGAGCGTCAGGCGGTCTACGTGCACGGCCCCGCAGCCGGCAGCGCCTCCAAATGCGCAAGTGCGGCCTGAGTCATAGTAAATGTTTGGTTTAATCTTCGGTAACCCTTTGCGCGTATCCACGTCCCAAAGGGGAGACCGGGTGCAACTTTCGTTGGCCAAACACGAACTGTCGCTGCGATGGCTGGTCATCGGCTCGGCCATCGGGCTGAGCGCGATCCTCGCTCTGCTGCTCAGCTACCTCGGCCGCACCGGTGCCTTCACCACGCCCGCGGCGCTACGCTCGCTCGGCGTCGCCTCGATCACCTATTTCGTCGCCGCTGCGCTGCTAGTGCGGATCGGCCTGTCGGGGATTTCCGAACTCGAAAAGCTCGGCCTGACCGACAGCCTCAGCGGCGTGCCCAACCGGCGCGCGCTGCACATCGACGTGGGTCGCAATGCCGGCGACGATGACGAGGTCGCGCTCGCGCTGGTCGACCTCGACGGCTTCAAGGCGGTCAACGACCAGTACGGCCATTTCGTCGGCGACACCCTGATCAAGCACTGCTCGACGCTGCTCGGCGAGATGTGCGGCGAGGAAGCGCGCTTCTATCGCCTCGGCGGCGACGAGTTCGCCATCGCGGTGATCGGGCCGATCGCCGGCAACATCCTCGAGAGCACTTGCCGCCGCCTGCTGCAGAGGCTCGCCCAGCCGATCGAGATCGACGAGCGCAAGATCACCATCGGCGCCAGCATCGGCATGGCCCGCAGCGCGCAGGGCAAGCAGGTCAGCTCGTCGGAAATGCTCCGCCAGGCCGATGTCGCGATGTACGCATCGAAGAGCGGCGGCAAGAATCGCTGCACCTGGTTCATCGAGGACTTCGACCTTTCGCGCGAGGAAACCCGCAAGATCGAGGAAGACCTCCGCCAGGCCATCGCCCGGCAGGAATTCCGCATGGTTTACCAGCCGCTGGTCGATGCCGCCGACGGTTCTATCGTCGCAGTCGAGGCGCTGATCCGCTGGGAACGCGGCGAGCGCGACCCGATCGGCCCCAACGTGTTCATCCCGATTGCCGAGGACACCGGCCTGATCAACCCGATCGGCCGCTGGGTGCTGCGCCAGGCCTGCACCGATGCGCTGGCGTGGGACCTCATCAAGCTCTCGGTCAACGTCTCGCCGGCCCAGCTGCGCAACCCGGAATTCCCGATCCAGCTCGGCCAGATTCTCGAGGAAACCGGCTTCCCGGCCGAGCGTCTGGAGCTGGAAATCACCGAAACCTACCTCGTCGGCGACCCGCATGTCGCCGGCCGGGCGCTGGAGATGATCCGCGGCTTCGGCGTCGGCATTTCGCTCGACGACTTCGGCACCGGCTATGCCTCGATCGGCTTCCTGCGCAAGTTCCGCTTCGAAAAGCTCAAGCTCGACCGCTCGCTGATCGTCGAGGCCGCGGACGACGATTCCAGCCGGGCGATGATGGTGTCTTCCATCGCCGTCGCCCGGGCCATGAACATGGGCGTGACTGCCGAGGGGGTCGAAACCGACGCCCAGGCCGTGCTCGCCCGAACCGCCGGCTGCGACCACATGCAAGGCTGGCTTTACTACAAGGCGGTGTCGGCTGACGAAGTGACCCGCCTCCTCCAATTGACTCATGCCGTCGGAGATGAACGCCATGGACATGTCGCAAACGCCTGAAATCCCCGTGCTGGACGAGCTCGACCGCGACCGCGCCGAGCGCCTCGCCGCGGGTTCTCAGGACCACGACCGGCGCCTGTTCGGCACGGCCTCGATCGGCCAGCGCACGCGCACCGTGCTCGCCGCTCTCGCCGTGCTTGCTTGTGGCAACGCCACGCTGGCGCTCGCGGTCTGGCTCGGCACCGACGGTGTCCCGGGCTGGGTCTTCGTGATGCTCAGCGTCCTCACCGCAGGCATCGGCGCGACCGCCTATTTCACCCAGCAACTGGTCAACGAAGCCATCGTGCGGCCGCTGGTCAGCGCCAAGCGCAGCGCCGTCGCGCTCGCCGAGGGTCGTCACGAGGTCGATATCGACAACACCCACCGCGCCGACGAGATCGGCGACCTTGCGCGGGCGCTGGCGACGATCAAGAAGGCCGCCTTCAAGTTCCAGAAGCTGCGCACCGAAACAGACGCCGAACGCGTCAAGCACGGCGAAGCGCTGCGCGAACTGACCGACAAGTTCGACAAGACCGTCGGCGAAATCGTCGGCAGCGTCGCCTCGGCCTCGAGCGAGCTGCAGGCCACCGCCACGGCGATGGCCGCCTGCGCCGAGCAGTCGTCCGACCAGTCGGCCAAGGTCAGCCAGTCCCTGACCGAAGCGACCGCCGGCGTCACCGCCGCCGCCGCGGCGAGCGACGAGTTCGCCATGTCGATCGGCGAAATCAGCCGCCAGGCCTCGACCAGTGCCGAGCTTGCCCGCAAGGCCAGCATCGCGGCGGTCGACGCCGACCAGACCATTTCGGCCCTCACCGAAAGCGCGGCCGAAGTCAGCCAGATCGTCGAGCTCATCTCGACCATCGCCCAGCGCACCAACCTGCTCGCGCTCAACGCCTCGATCGAGGCGGCGCGCGGCGGCGAGGCGGGCCGCGGTTTCGCGGTCGTGGCGTCCGAAGTGAAGGAACTGGCGACCCGCACCGGCAAGGCGACCGAGCAGGTCGCGGCGCAGATCCGCGCCATGCAGGACACCACCGGCGCCAGCGTCACCGCGCTGCGCGACATCGCGGTCCAGATCAAGCAGCTCGAGACCACCGCGGTCTCGATCGCCGCGGCGGTCGACCAGCAGTCGGTCGCCGGGCAGGACCTCGCCCGCTCGATCGACCTCGCCGCGCGCGGGGCCGAGGACGTCACCAGCAATATCGAACAGGTCCGCGAAACCTCGCTCGCCACCGGCAGCGCGGCGAGCCAGGTCCTGACGAGCTCGACCGAGCTGGAGAAGCAGGCGAACTACCTCAAGGGCCAGGCCACCGAGTTCCTCAAGCACGTGCGCGATGTTTGAGCAGCCGTCTCGAGGCAGTGAGATATACCGGCACTTAGGTCATAATTCCTTGTAGTACGCAAGCTCTGATCCCGCGTGTCCCAGATCCTCCGTGCACGAGGGGCAAGGGATAAGCTTGAGGGCGGTGCCATCGACGCAAGCTTTCTCCCCGATTGTTAGGCACGCACAGTGACATGTCCGCTTGCCCTTCAAGAGGACCTGGTCCACCGCGGCCTGTGCGTTGGCAGTCGTCGAGTAGAAACGCCATTGGTGATCTTGGGCAAGCAGGATCCTACCTGCTCACGTCGAGGCTGGCTCCTGCGGCGAAGGCGCCGCCGGGTCCGGTGCCGACGGTGCTCACGCCCTGCCCGACCCGGCCGATCTGGACGCTCGCGCCGGCGGTATTGTTGACCACCAGCTTGACCCACAGCGTGTTGCCATCCTTGAACCAGGCAGTGTTCTTGGCGGCGCGCAAGGCATCCATGCTGCTTTCCTGCAGGCCGCCGGCGGTGGTGGTGAAACCGGGCAGTTCGAACACGACCCAAGAACCGTCGGCCATTTCGCGCAGCGACAGGGAGAGGTCGTTCCGGGCAGTTTCGACCCGTACATCCGCACCACTGCGGATCGTGGTCTGGCCGGTGTACTCCCAGCGACGGCCGTTGCGGCTGAGCATCACGGGGTCTTCAATCGGCCCGCTGCCGAAGCCAAAATTGCCACCGACGCCAAAGTAGCCGAAGTCGCCCTTGCACACGGCAGCATGCCAGAACGGCTTGAGCTCGCAGGCCTCGTCGTCGTTGGCGATGCCGTTGTCGATGACGATGTAGGAATCGGCGACGCCGCTGACCGAGCCGTCGAGGTCGTGGATCGCCGCGCCCCGCCAGGCATTGCCGCGCCCGAAATCGGATGACCAGCGGCGTACCACGGGCGGAAAGTCCACCGGCTTGGAATTGACGAACTTTGCCCCTTCGATCGAGTTCTCTATGCTCATCCCGAAGCTGGTGTACATCAGGTAGGAGACCGCCGCCGCATCGCGCGTGGCATTGGGCTGGAAGTTGACGAAAGTGGTGTCCATCACGTCGTGGCGCAGGTCGTAGTATTCGTATCCGCGGATCGGGTAGTCAGGGATGTCGTTGGGCATGCTGCGGCCGTAGGCAATCTCCGCCGAGGTCGTGGGGTTGCCGACGTTGTCGGTCTCGCCGACGAACAGTGAATCGACGACCTTCGAGGTATAGTCGGCGCGGCCGACTGCCGAGGCGGCATGGGTGAAGCCGATGGCGTTGTCCGCTACCCGCAGGTTCTTGAACAGGTGCAGCTCGCCGCGGCCCCATACGGCGCCGTGGCGGTTCTTGTAGCCGGTGAAATCCTCGAACACCGAGCCCTTGGGCGCGCTGTTCGGGTCGGCCGGATCGGTGAAGGCAAAGTGGTAGTTGCTGCCGCCGACACTGAAGGTGCCGTCCGGACGCGGGCCGCGGTCGAACATGAAGCCGTCGAAGTTCGAATGTGCGGTGTTGCCCTTGAACTCACGCACCGGTGTGCGGCGCGGCCAGATGTTTTCGGTGCCCTCCTTGCCTTCGTGCGCGCCCGTCGGATGCTCGGGCAGGGCGAACCAGAATCCCGTCTGCTCGGACCCCGCTGCGACGTTGTCTCGGAACACGTTGTCCGGATTGGTGATCCAGAACATTGCCGCCGTGTTGTCCGATGGTAGCAGCACGTCCTTGGCGGCCTGTCCGGCCTGCGAGGATGCAAAGTTGCCGCCCGAACCGGCCGGGCCGAGGTTGGTCGGCACGCAGGGCGAATTGTCCGGGTGACACTTGGTCCAGATGCCGAGGTTGTGAACGAACTTGTTTCCCACCTCCACGGCGTCTTCGAGGAAGAAGCAGTGGCCGACGGTGTTGAACGTCACATTATTCTCGACACGAACATCGTCGGTTCCATGCACCGTAACGCAACGGCTGTAGGTGTCGTGGATCGAGGCGTTCTCGATGTATTGCCCGGAGGCCTTGCCGATGATGTGCCAGTGGATCGGATAGCGGGCGAGGTGCATGTTCTGCCCCATTCGATAGAGCTCGACACCAGAGACGTACATTTTCGCGCCGGCCATCGCCATGATGTGCCCGCCGAAGTAGGTCTTCTCGGCGTCGTCCGAAGCCTGGACCTTGATGTTGCGCGTCAGCAGGCCGACTTCGCCGCGCTCGTCGACACCGTAGGTGATCTTGCCAAAGTGCATGTACTCCAGCGGGCGGTCGAGC
>NZ_WTYM01000040.1 GCF_009827435.1 Croceibacterium salegens
ACGAGCGCGGCGTAGGGCGGACCGACCAGCGCAAGGCGGCGACCGCGTTCGACCAACAGGGCCCCGTCGCGCGCGAGCTGCGCCTTGCCTCCCGCGTGGTCGGCATGGGCCACACGCGGGGGCCCGAAGCGCACGAACCCGCGCCAGCCGACGACCAGTGCGGCGAGCAGCAGCGTCAGGGTGGCGGCGAGGAACGGTGGCTCGAAGGCCAGCGTGAGCAGGTTCGCCTGGCTGCCGAGGCCCGGCATGGTCAGGTCGAAGACGACGGGCAGGTCGTAACCGTCGATCGTCGCTTCGACGAGATCGACCGCGAGACGGGCGCGATCCTGGTCGGCCATGCCGTTGTTGTTGAGCAGGTCGGGTTCGGCGACGATGACCAGCGGCCAGTACGAGTCGGCGGGGTTGTCGCTCTCTTCGTCGTCCGCTGTATCGTCATCGCCATCGACCTTCAGCAGGACGACCTGTTTCTGTGCCTGCGCCAGCGCTTCCGGATTGCGCGACGTTTCGTCGGACCATTGCTCGGGCGCCTGGTAATCGCCGCCATCGTCGCGGTAGGCGGCGAGCAGCCTGCCGTCGCTGCCGCCCACGAGCCCGGCAAGGTCCGGCCCCGCGATCGTCTGGACCTGGCCCGGTTCGGGCATGGTCCCGCTCGTATCGCGCGCGCGCCAGCGGGCTTCCTTGCTGAGACTCACTTCGAGGTCGCCCAGCCCGAGCTCGTCGACCCATTCGGGACTTTCCGCTTCGGACAGGAAGACCCAACCGCGCGGCGCGTCCTTGGCCGTGGAGAAGCGCTTGGCATCGAAGCCGAACCACTTGGGGAGGATCAGCAGGGTGGGACCCTGGAAGCGGCGCTCCTCGATCAGGTCGGCCAGCGCATCGGCATTGAAGTAGTGCGGCGGGGTCAGGACCAGCAGCGCATCGGTGTCGAGCTGGCCGCGATTGCGCGTCGTCGAAACGTCGAAGCCGCGGCGGTCGAGCAGCTGGTAGAGTGCGGAATAGCCATTCAGCGCCTTGCTCAACGCGTGGCCCGAGCCGGTCGTGCGGTCGCCGCCGGTCCACCCGGCGCCGAGGGAATAGAGGAACAGCACGAAGGCCGCCGCGCCGATCGCCAGCACGGCAAGCACCACGCGCGGGTTGAAGGGTGAAGCATTGCCGCTCATGCGCCGCGCTCGCCGGGGCCGAGGGCGAAATAGGCATAGGCCTCGCGCGCCGCATGCCAGTCGCCGGAATCGAGCGGCCGCAGCGCAAAGAGACTGCGCTCGACCCGCTCGGCGATGGCGGTGAAGGCGGTGCGCGCCGCTTCGGACAGCACCGGCAGCGCGGCGATCTCGCGCGCGGTGAACGAGGGGCGCAGCGCGTCGGGCCGCAGCTCGCCGATGTGCCGGACCGAACGTTGCAGCAGCAGGTGCGCCGCTTCGCCGTAGCGGCCCTCGCTTGCGAGGCGGTCGGCGTCTTCGAGCAGGCCCAGCGCCGCCTCGCGATCGGGCGTCCACGAGCTTTCGTCTCCCGCCGCCGATTTGACCGACCGGTTGTCTCGCGGCCACCAGTTCCAGGATGCCCAGGCGACGAACGCGATCAGCAGCGCCGCGCCGATCCATGGCCATGCCGGGCCGGTCAGGCCGATGGCGTGGAACAGGCCGCCAAGCGCCCGCCCGACCGGGGCGAACAGGTCGCCGAGCCACTCGTACAGGTCCTTAAGCCATTGCGGCGTCGGCTCGGGTTCGGGCTGCTTGAGCGGGGCGAACTGGATCGAGGCGTCTTGGCGCACGGCTTCCCAGTCGTGCAGGAAGTCGCTGCCCGCGCCGCTAGCCGCATTATCCCCTCGACCCGTTGTCACCGGGAGGTGGTGGCATGGTCGCGGCGCACGCGCAAGCTTGCCAGCGGGCCTGCCGATGGGCAGGTGTACCGGGATGACGCAAATCGACTGGAGCCTCGCAATCCACGGCGGCGCGGGCACGCTCTCGCGCAAGACGATCACGCCCGACGATGAGACCGCGGTTCGCGCCGCATTGGCCGAAGCGCGCGGTGCCGGGGTGTCGATCCTTGCCGATGGGGGCAGCGCGCTCGACGCGGTCGAGGCGGCGGTGAGGGCGCTCGAGGACGATCCCGCGTTCAACGCCGGGCGCGGTTCGACCGTCGCTTACGAAGGACATTTCGAGCTCGACGCAGCGGTGATGGACGGGCGCACCTGTGCCGCCGGGGCCGTTGCCGGCGTGCGCACGATCCGGAACCCGGTCTCGCTTGCGCGCAAGGTGATGCAGGAAGGCCCGCACGTCTTCCTCGCCGGAGCCGGGGCCGAGGAATTCGCCAGCCTGCACGGCATCGAGCCCGCACCCGATGGCTGGTTCGAGGTCGAGCGCCGCCGCCGGCAATGGGACAAGTTTCGCAAACGCAAGTCGGGCTGGTTCGACGCCGATGTAAAATACGGCACCGTCGGCGCGGTGGCGCGCGACCGGCACGGCCATCTCGCCGCCGCCACCTCGACCGGGGGGCTGACCGGCAAGCGCTGGGGCCGGATCGGGGATTCGCCGGTGATCGGCGCGGGTACCTGGGCCGACGACAGGAGCTGCGCGGTCTCGGCCACCGGCTCGGGCGAATTCTTCCTCCGCGCCGCGGCGGCGCACGTTGTCGACCAGCGCATGCGCCTGCTCGGCGAGGACCTGCAAACCGCAGCCGAGGCGGCGGTCGCCGAAGTCGCGGACCTTGGCGGCGACGGCGGGCTTATCGCGGTCTCGGCCGACGGTGCATCCGCCTTCGCCTTCAACACCCGGGGGATGTACCGCGCCCGCTGCGACAGCACCGGGCTCGACGAAATCGCGATTTTCGCCGGCGAGTAGCCGTCAGCCCCGCGACATCGCCTGCGGATAGGTGCCGAGCATGCGCAGTTCCTTGCAGTGGAACTCGAGCTCTTCGAGCGCGCGGTCGACCGCCGGGTCGCCCGGCGCGCCGACGATATCGGCGTAGAACATCGTCGCGGCGAAGCTGGCGCCCTTCTGGTAACTTTCCAGCTTGGTCATGTTGACGCCGTTGGTCGCGAAGCCGCCCAGCGCCTTGTAGAGCGCGGCGGGGATGTTCTTCACCTCGAACACGAACGTCGTCATCGCCGCTTCGCCCTGTAACACGGCTGGATCGAGCGCTTCATTCGCAAGAATCACGAAGCGCGTGGTGTTGTCGTCGGCATCGGCGACGTCCTCGGCGACGACCCTGAGGTCGTATAGATCGGCGGCAATACGCGGGGCGATGGCGCAGGCCTTGGCGTCGTCCTGCTCCTTGACGAAGGCCGCGGCGCCGGCGGTGTCGGCATAGGTCATCGGCACGATCCCGCGCTCGCGCAGCCAGAACCGCGTCTGGCCGAGCGCCTGCGGATGCGAATAGGCGGCCTCGAACGGCCCCTCGCCCGTCGCCATCACCGCGTAGCGGATCGGCAGGAAATGCTCGCCGACGATGGCGAGGCCGCTCTCGGGCAGCAGGAAATGGATGTCGGCGACGCGGCCGTGCTGCGAATTCTCGATCGGGATGATCGCGCAGCCCGCGCGCCCGGCCTTCACCGCGTCGATCGCGTCCTCGAAGCTGAAGCACGGCAAGGGCAGGCAGCCGGGCGCCCATTCGAGCGCCGCCTTGTGCGAATTGGCCCCCGGCGCGCCCTGGAAGGCGACCGCCCGGGACGGGTTCTCGGCGGCTGCGGCGGCCATCTGCTCGACCATTGCGAGGGCGGGAATTGGGAAGCTGTGCATGGTGCAAGCGCGCGTAACCGGGCCGGGGGCAGCGTACAAGCCGCTATTGCGCCAGATTCGGGCCAGTAACGGGCTTGCGAAGCGCGACGCGCGCCACTAGAGCGGCGCGCAAAGTTTCCTAGGCAGACTTACCGCACCGATGACAGACCGTTTCAACACCATCGCCGGCTGGGTTCTATTCTCCGGCATCGTCGCGCTCGGCTTCGGCAGCCTCAGCTCGCACATCTTCCACGCCGATTCGCACGAAGGGCCGGAAGTTGCCGGCTATCCGGTCGAAGCGCCGGAAGAGGGCGCGGGCGGCGGAAGCGGTCCCGATCTCGGCACGCTCCTTGCGGCGGCCGACCCGGCTGCGGGCGAGAAGGTCTTCGCCAAGTGCACGTCGTGTCACACGATCAACCAGGGCGGCGCCAACGGCATTGGCCCGAACCTTTACGGTACGATTGGTGAACCGATTGCCAAAGGCAAGGGCGGCTTCGCCTTCTCCAGTTCGCTGGCCGACATCGGCGGGACCTGGACTTACGAGAACCTCGACCACTGGCTCGCCAGCCCCAAGGCGATGGCCTCGGGCACCAAGATGAGCTTCGCGGGCCTCAGCAAGCCGGAAGACCGCGCCAACGTCATCGCCTACCTCAAGGCCAATGGCGGCGGACCGGACTATCCGGCCCCGGCTGCTGCCGCTCCGGCGGAAGAAGCTCCGGCCGACGCTGCCGAGGGCGAAGCGGCCCCGGCCGACGCGGCTGCCGAAGCTCCGGCGGAAGCCGCTGCCGGCTGACGCCTGCAAGGGGCGCTAGCCGCGCCCCTTGAATCCCTGCGCAACCACGTACCACTCCGACGAGCCCTTGCGGCTCGCCGGGGGTTTGGCGTGCTTGACCGTCCGGAAGTGCTGCTTGAGCAGCGCCAGCAGGTCGGCATCGGTCCCGCCCGCCAGCACCTTGGCGACGAAGGCCCCGCCTTCCTCCAGCGTTTCGATGGCGAAGTGCGCCGCCGTCTCGACCAGCCCCATCGTGCGCAGGTGGTCGGTCTGCTTGTGGCCGACGGTGTTGGCGGCCATGTCCGACAGCACGAGATCGGGCGACCCACCCAAAGCCTCGGCCAGCGCTTCCGGCGCTTCGTCGGCCATGAAGTCCATCTGCAGGATCGCTACGCCTTCGATCGGATCGGTCTCGAGCAGGTCGATGCCTGCCACTGCCGCCTGCGGCGCGCGCTTGCGCACGACCTGGCTCCAGCCGCCGGGGGCGATACCGAGGTCGACCACCCGCTTCGCGCCCTTCACGAGCCCGAAACGGTCGTCGAGCTCGATCAGCTTGTAAGCGGCGCGGCTGCGATAGCCCTCGGCCTTGGCCTGCTTGACGTAGGGATCGTTGAGCTGCCGTTCGAGCCAGCGCACCGACGACGCGGTGCGCCCGCGGCCCGTCTTGACCCGGCGGTCGGAATCCTTGCCGCCGCGGCTCATGCTTCACCGTTCCGCGTGCGCTTGAGTTCGGCGCGGGCATGGCTACCCTCGACGTCGGCCGCCATCAGCGAGCGCAGGATGCCCTCGCGAATGCCGCGGTCGGCGACTCCGAGCCGAGGCGCGGGCCAGATGTCGAGGATCGCTTCGAGGATCGCGCAGCCGGCCACCACCAGGTCGGCGCGTTCGTTGCCGATGCACGGCAGCGTGCGCCGTTCGGGCGGGGCCATCGACGATAGCCGCGTGGCGATGTCGCGCATCGATTCGGACGGCACGATCAGCCCGTCGATCACGCTGCGATCGTATTGCGGAAGTTCGAGGTGGACGCTGGCGAGCGTGGTCACGGTGCCGCTGGTGCCGAGCAGGCGCAGGTCGGGCGCGCGGTGCCGTTCGATCCGCGCCGCGAACTCGGCGAAGCTGCCGGATACGATCCGGCGCATCTCGGCGTAGCGCTCGGCGCGCGCCTCGTCGCTGGTGTCGTCACTCTCATGGCCGACCGTCTCGGTCAGCGAGACCACGCCCCACGGCACGCTCTGCCAGTCGATGATCCGCGGCACCGGGCCGCCGGGTTCGATCAATACCAGTTCGGTCGAACCGCCGCCGATGTCGAAGATCATCGCCGGGCCGATTCCGTCCTCGAGCAGGATGTGACAGCCGAGCACCGCCAGCCGCGCCTCTTCCTGCGCGCTGATCACGTCAAGCTTGATGCCGGTCTCGCGCTGCACGCGCTCTATGAACAAGCTGCCGTTCGAGGCGCGGCGGCACGCCTCGGTGGCGACCGAGCGGGCAAGGTGGACGTTGCGGCGCTTAAGCTTGTCGGCGCAGATCTTGAGCGCCCCGACCGCGCGGTCCATCGCTGCATCGGACAGACGCCCGGTCTGCGCCAGCCCTTCGCCGAGCCGCACGACGCGGCTGAAGGCGTCGATGACGATGAAATTCTCGTTGGTCGGCCGGGCGATCAGCAGCCGGCAGTTGTTGGTGCCGAGATCGATCGCGGCATAGGCCTGGCGGTAGTGAACGTGCTGCTGGAGGAGCCACCCGTCGGGCGCCTGCGCCGTACCGTTTGCCGTCGATGCAGCCATTTGCGGCTGCTCGGGCGGTGAGTGGTCCGCCATGGAAATTCCAACTTCTCTGTCTTTCGCGGCCCCGTGGGGGAACCGAACCTGCAGGCAGGCTAGCCGAGCCTTGCTGGCGGGGCAAGTTTGCCGCTCTACGCGACTTGACGCAGGCCAAGCCCCTGCCTAAGTGCGCCCCCTCGTTGCCCCGTCGTCTAACGGCAAGACTACGGACTCTGACTCCGTCAATCGTGGTTCGAATCCACGCGGGGCATCCAGCTTTCTCCGATCCGGGCCCTGCCAAGGCGGCGCTTGTCGTGCTTCGCGTGAGCGCCTAGTCGCACGCCTATGACAGAAGAAGAAAAGCGTGAGCGCGCCCTGAAGGCGCGCAAGTTCTACCGTGCGGAACAGGAAGCCGGCTTTGCCGACGCCAGCCCCACCGATACTCCGCAGACCCGCCACCCGGCCTATCGCCTCGCCTTCCGCGACACCGACTTCCTGCTGCGCGAGGAACTGCGTCCGGTGCGCTTCCAGCTCGAGCTGCTCAAGCCGGAGATGCTGCTCGAGGAAGCAGGCGTAGGCTCCACGCTGGTGATGTACGGCTCGGCGCGAATTCCGCCGCCCGAGGCGGTCGAGACCGCGCTGGCCGGGGCCAAGGCCATGCCCGACGAGGAGCGGATCATCGTCGAGCGGCTGGCGGCGAAGGCGAAGTATTACCGTGAGGCCTACAACCTCGCCCGGCTGGTCAGCGAGAAGTCGATCATCGAGGACGGCAAGCGCCAGTTCGTCGTCACCTCGGGCGGCGGTCCGTCGATCATGGAAGCGGCCAACAAGGGGGCGAGCGACGCCGGGGCGGAAAGCATCGGCCTCAATATCGTGTTGCCGCACGAACAGGCGCCCAATCGCTACGTGACGCCCTACCTCAGCTTCCAGTTCCACTACTTCGCGCTGCGCAAGATGCACTTCCTGCTGCGCGCCCGCGCGGTGGCGGTCTTCCCCGGCGGGTTCGGGACATTCGACGAATTCTTCGAGCTGCTGACCCTGATCCAGACCGGCAAGATGAAGCCGATCCCGATCCTGCTGTTCGGCAAGGAATTCTGGTGCCGGGTGATCGACTGGGACGCCTTCGCCGAGGAAGGGACGATCTCGAAGAAGGACCTCGACCTGTTCCGTTGGTGCGAGACCGCCGACGAGGCCTGGGGCCATATCGCCGCCTTCTACCGCATCGACGCCCCGGACCGGCCCGAATTCTAGTTCACCCGCACCGCCTGGTGGCCGAGCGGGCCGCTGCCCGCGCCGAAACCTGGTGCAGCCTCGATTGCGGCGCGTACGAATTCGCGGGCGCTTTCAATGGCCTCGTCGAGCGGTAGACCCCGTGCGAGCAACGTGGCGATCGCGCTCGACAGCGTGCAGCCGGTGCCGTGGGTGTGGCGCGTCTCGATGCGCGGCGCGCTCCACATCCTGTCGGGCTGGCCGGGCCGGACGATGAGATCGGTGACTTCCGGGCCTTCGGCATCCCCTCCCTTGGCGAGAAACGTCACGCCCGCTTCCTCCAGCGCCGCCCGTCCGCCCAGCGCGGCGAGTTCGGGTACGTTGGGCGTCGTCAGCGTGGCAACGTCCATCAGCCAGCCGAACACCTCGATAGTCGCCTCGTCGGCCAACGCCGCGCCACTGGTGGCGACCATGACCGGGTCGAACACGATGGGACGGCCAAGGTCTTCCAGCCTGTCGGCCACCACCTCGGCAATGTCGGCCGAACCGAGCATCCCGATTTTCACCGCGTCGGCCCCGATGTCGGCGAGGCAGGAATCGATCTGTGCGGCGACGAAGTCAGGCGACAGCGCCTCGACCGCCTGAACCCCACGGGTGTTCTGCGCGGTGACAGCAGTGATCGCGGTCATCGCGTATCCGCCGAGCATGGTGATCGTCTTGATGTCGGCCTGGATGCCCGCGCCGCCCGAACTGTCTGAGCCGGCGATGACAAGGACGCGCGGCGGCCTGCTCATCCCTTGAACCGGCGCACGGTCCCCGGCGATTTATTGGCGTGGTAGCGCACGGCGCGTGTGGGCCGGTCGACCAGTTCGTCGCCGCAGTTGAGGCAGACGTCGTCCAGTGCTTCGGCGCAGGAGGCGCAAAAGGTGCATTCGAAGCTGCAGATGAACGCGCCGGGAGCTTCGGCCGGGAGGTCGACGCCGCAGCGTTCGCAATCGGGGCGCATTTCCAGCGCCATCAGCCAGCCGCCTTCTCGACCGCCTCACAGATCGAGGCGACCGCCGCTTCGACCTCGGCGGCAACGTCGCCTTCGGCCATGACGCGGATTTTGGGCTCGGTACCCGAGGCGCGGATGACCAGCCGCCCCGAGCCTTCGAGGCGCCTTTCGGCATCTGTGATGGCCGCCTTGACTGCGGGGTCGGACAACGGATCGCCCTCCGAATATACCACGTTCCTAAGCAGCTGCGGGACCGGGTCGAAAAGGTGGAGCACTTCACTTGCCGGTTTTCCAGTGCTAGCTAGCGAAGCGAGCATTTGCATCGCGGCGATGGTGCCGTCGCCGGTCGTGGAATAGTCGAGCATGATCATGTGCCCCGACTGTTCGCCGCCAAGGTTATAGCCGCCCTCTCTCATAGCTTCGAGCACGTAGCGATCGCCAACCTTAGTACGTATCAGCTTTAGGCCTTCGTTGGCGAGAAAACGTTCGAGCCCGAGGTTGCTCATAACCGTGGAGACCACACCGTCACCTTTGAGTGTGCCCCGCGCCTTCATGCGCATGGCGAACAACGCCATGATCTGATCGCCGTCGACCGTCTTACCCTTCTCGTCAACTACGATGAGCCGGTCGGCGTCGCCGTCGAGCGCGATGCCGACGTCGGCGCCTTCTTCCAGAACCTTGGCCTTGACCGCTTCGAGCGAGGTCGAGCCGACCTTGTCGTTGATGTTGAGGCCGTTGGGCTCGACGCCGATGGCGATGACCGTGCCGCCCAGTTCCCAGATCGCGGTCGGGGCGACCTGGTAGGCCGCACCGTTGGCGCAATCGACCACCACCTTGAGGCTGTCGAAGCGCAGGTCCTGCCCGACGGTGCGCTTGACGGCATGGATGTAGCGCCCGCGCGAGTCCTCGATGCGGCGCGCGCGGCCTATTGCGTCGCCCTGGGCGAGCGGCAGCTCGCCGTCCTGGATCAGCGCCTCGATCGCTTCCTCGTCCTCGTCGGAGAGCTTGAAGCCGTCGGGGCCGAACAGCTTGATGCCGTTGTCGGGATAGGCGTTGTGGCTGGCCGAGATCATCACCCCGATGTCGGCGCGCATCTCGCGCGTCAGCATGGCGATGGCCGGCGTCGGCAGCGGCCCGGTCAGGATCACGTCCATCCCCACGCTGGTGAACCCGGCGACCAGCGCGGTTTCCATCATGTAGCCCGACAGGCGGGTGTCCTTGCCGATGATCACGCGGTGCTTGTGCGCGCCGCGCAGGAAGTGGCGCCCGGCTGCCTGGCCGACCCTCATCGCCAGTTGGGGAGTCAGGTCCCCGGCGTTGGCCCGGCCGCGAATGCCGTCGGTCCCGAAAAACTTGCGTGCCATGACGGCCCCTTGCAACAGTTTTACTTGCCCTGCCACGCGCAATGGCGCGTTGCAGCCGAGTTGTCACCAGTGCATGGCATCACGACACGAAACCCGGCGTGTACCTTGCGCGTTGGGCAGGTGAAATACCGCAGACCACAGGAAGGACGGAACCGGAATGGCTTTCTCACTCATCGACCTGCCGTACAGCAGCGACGCGCTCGCGCCGGCGATCAGCGCCGAAACGCTCAGCTTCCACCATGGCAAGCACCACAAGGCCTACATCGACAAGACCAACGCCGCGATCGAAGGCGGGGAGCTCGACAGCCAGCCGCTCGAAGCGGTCATCGCCGCCGCGCGCGGTTCCAACCAGGGCCTGTTCAACAACGCCGCGCAGAGCTGGAACCACGGCTTCTACTGGTATTCGCTGGCCGGCTCGTCCTCGGCTCCCTCGGGCGACCTCGCGGCCAAGATCGATGCCGCCTTCGGCAGTCTCGACGACCTCAAGGCCAAGCTGGCCGACCGCGGCGTGGGCCACTTCGCCAGCGGCTGGGTCTGGCTCGCAGAGAAGGCCGGCACCCTCTCGATCGAGGAAACCCACGACGGCGACACGCTGGCCGACAGCGGCTTCAACCCGCTGCTGACCATCGACGTGTGGGAGCACGCCTATTACCTCGACCACCAGAACGCCCGCCCGAGCTACCTCAAGGCGGTGATCGACGGTCACCTCAACTGGGACTTCGCGGCCGAGAACCTCGCGCGCGGATCGGCCTGGACCTACCCGGCCTGAGGCCTTCCTCGCTCTGAACCGAAGGGCCCGCCCCGCCACATGGCAGGACGGGCCCTTTCGCTTATCAGGGGGTGTCCGCCGTTTCGTCCTCGTCGAGACCGAGGTCGAGCGGATTGGTCGCGAAGAGCGGCTCGCCGAAGATGAATCCGATCAGGTTGGGCTTGCCGAGGTGGTCGATCAGAGCGGTCACCGCGAGCAGGATCGGGACCGAAAGCAGCGCCCCGGTCACGCCCCAGATCCACGTGAAGTAACTCAGCGCGAGCAGGATCATCACCGGGTTCATCGTGAACCGCGCGCCGAGGATCGCCGGGGTGATGAAGTTCGACTCGATGGTGTGCAGCCCGAGGTAGGCCAGCGCCGGGAGGATCCCGACGATCGGCGAGGCCGAGTTGCCGAGCCCGAACATCGCCAGCAGCACGACCATCGACAGCGGCCCGATGTAGGGCAGGAAATTGAGCAGCATGGCAAGGCCGCCCCACATGAACGGCGCGTCCATGCCCATCGCCCAGGTGCCGAGCGTGACAATCACGCCGACCCCGAAGTTTATCAGGCCGACGGTCAGGATGTAGGCGGCGACGCGGTCCTGCACGTCGCGGATCACCCGCGCGGCCTTGACGCTCGAGCCGAAGTGCTGGCGGTCGAGCAGCAGGCGGCGGCGCATGCGCACGCGGCCCTCGATCATGAAGAACGCCATGAGGAAGGTCAGCAGGACCTCGATCAGCACGGTCGGCGTGGCGAAGGCGACCTGTTCGAGCATGGTCGGTGTCTTGAGCACGACCTCGCGCCCTTCCTCGCGCCCGGCCAGCTCGAGCAATTGCCGGTTGAGCGCGGAGACCCACGCGAAATCGGCCTGGAAGTGGCGGAAATGCTCACCGATGCGATCGAGCATCGCGGGCATGGAATCGAACATGCCGACAGCCGGGCGGAACACCGCTGTCAGCGCCAGGATGACGATGGCGAGGAACGCCACCAGCGAGAGCAGGCTGGCGAGCAGGTTGGGCAGTCCGGCCTGCGCCAGCCGGTCGGCCAGCGGCGAGAGCACGATGGTTAGGATCAGCGCGGTCACCAGCGGCAGGAACACCACCGCGCCGATCGACAGCACGAACGGCAGGGCGAGGAACAGGCCGAGCGCGAGCAGCAGCACGAGCGAGGAAATCAGCCGCAGTTCCTGCGCCGCGAACGTCAGTGCGCGGCGCCGCGGCGGCGCGGCGGCTGGCGGAATCCCGGGCTGGTTGCTCTCTCTCATGGCGCGCTAGTTCTTTCGCGAAGAACTCTTTCGGTGGGCGCGGTTGTGCCTTGCGCGGGCTGGGCGATCAAGCCGCGGCGCGCCCGCAATTCACCGCGTAGCGACGGCCTGGCCGTTCCCGGCGGCAACGTCCTCCAGCTCTTCGAGGATGGCGCGATGGGCGGAGGGATCGTCGAGCGAACGGTCGGGAATGTTGCCATCCTCGATCATCGCGGCGAGCGCGGCGCGGGCACGCCCGACGCGGCTCTTGATCGTGCCGACGGCGCAGCCGCAGATGCTCGCGGCTTCCTCGTAGGAAAAGCCGCCCGCGCCGACCAGCAGCAGCGCCTCGCGCCGCTCGGGCGGCAACGTAAGCAGCGCGCGGTGCATGTCGCTGAGGTGGATCGGCTCTTCCTGTCCCGCCGGGGCGGTGAGGATGCGTTCGGCCACGCTCTCGTCGTATTCGCCGCGGAAGCGGTTGCGGCGCATATCGGTGAGGTAGGCGTTGCGCAGGATGACGAAGGTCCAGGCGCGCATCGAGGTGCCGGGTTCGAACCGGTCCTGCGCCGCCCAGGCCTTCAGCAGCGCTTCCTGCACCAGGTCGTCGGCCATGTCCGGCCGGCCGCACAGGCCGCGGGCGAAGGCGCGAAGATGGGGGATGACCTCGGTGAGCTCGCGCTTGAAGGCGCGCCTGTCTTCCGCGCTGCGCTTGGGCAGCTCACTGTCCGGGCGTTCGTCGGCCATTCAGTCCTCGGAATCCAGCTTCGACAGCAGGTCCCGGAACGCATCCGGAAGCGGTTCATCGACGACGGAATCGTAGAGCTTCTTGAGCCCCTTGGTCCAATCCGCCTCACCGTGCGCGCTCCTGCCCCCTTGGGGCGGCACCGCGCGCTTATCCTTTGATCTACCAGCCATGAACTGCAAGTCTGCCCGTCCCTATCAATGGTTCACAAGCGTTTTCGATAACTGTTGCATGCTTGCATCGAAAATGAATCTTGCGACGTTGGGGTGGAACGAAACCTCCGCCATAAGGTTCCCCGAAACATCCGCCGCGGATACGGTGGCAAGAGCGCGCGGTCGATTGGGGCGTCCGTGCGGCATGTCGGGATCGCAACAGGCCGGAACGGGCGGCCGGAGGATGAGGTGCAGAAGCTGGAACGGAAGCAACGGCGACCGCGCCACTGGCTGGTGCAGCATCCGCGCGGTATGCCCACCGCGATCTTCCTGCTCGTCATCGCCATCACCCTGCTCAGCGTCTTCGCCATCGAGCGCGGGCAGAGCCAGCGCGAAACAGCCCAACTGACCAGCCGCGCGGTCGAGGTCGCCTCGGCTCTCGAACGGCGCGCCAACGCCAACAGCGCCTACCTGCGATCGGGGGCGGCGCTGCTCGCCTCGCTCGACGAGGTTCCCGCCGCACGTTTCCGCCGCTTCGTCAGCGAGCTGCGGCTCGATGCCGACTATCGCGGTGCGGAGGGTATCGGCTGGGCACAGGTGGTCTACCCGAATGAATTGGATGCGTTCGATGACATGATGCGGCGCGAGGCGCCGGGAACGCCAAAACTGCATCCGGCGCTGGGTGCGTCGCAGCCGTTCGCGGTCCCGGTCACGTTCCTTCAGCCCGATACCGAGCGAAATCGCCGGGCGCTTGGTTATGACATGTATTCGGAGCCGGTTCGGCGGGCGGCGATGGACGAAGCGATGCGCACGGCGCGGCCGACCGCTTCGGGACGCGTGGTCCTGCAGCAGGAAGGGAGGGGCAACGCCGCCGGCTTCCTCATCTACATGCCGGTGTTCGTGACCACGCCCACGGGCCGCGAGATCAAGGGCTTCATCTACAGCCCGTTCAACGCCGACGATTTCCTCGCCTCGGCGCTCGAGCTCGAGGAGCCCGGCCTCTACGGCGTGCGCATCTACGACGGCGAGGTGACCCCTCAGAACCTGATCGCGACCTTCGACCGCGACAGCGATTTCGGCACCACCTACAGCGAGCCGATCGTCATCGCCAACCACAACTGGACCCTGCAGCTCGATGCGCCCGGCAACCGGACGCTTACCGGCCTGTCGATGGTCACGCTGATCTTCGGCCTGCTCGTCGCCAGCCTGCTGATGCTGGTGGTCCGGATGCTGACGCGTCAGGCGCTCGAGAACGAGGCGGCGCTGCGCTGGTTCGAGGAACAGGCCTCGATCCGCAATTCGCTGACCCGCGAACTCAACCACCGGGTCAAGAACACGCTCGCCAACGTCCTGTCGATCATCGCCCTGACGCGGCGCCGGGCGGAGAACCTCGAGGATTTCGCCGAGGGCCTCGACGGGCGCATCCGCGCGCTTTCCGCGACCCACGACCTGCTAACCCAGTCCGACTGGGGGACGACACCTATCGGCGCGGTCGTCGACGCCGAACTGGCGCCCTATCTGCAGGCCGGCGAGGAGCGGATCGAGGTGCGCGGACCGGAAATCCAGCTCGCCCCCAACGACGCCCTCTCGCTCGGGCTGGCGATCCACGAACTGGCGACCAACGCCGCCAAGTACGGCGCGCTGGGTAGCAGCGGGGGCAGCGTCAGGGTCTCGTGGCACAAGTCCTCGCACGACCGCGTGCGGCTGGAATGGACCGAGTGCGGCGGGCCGCCGGTGCAGGGCGAACCGGCGCGCGGTTTCGGCACCGACCTGATCGAGAAGATTGTCGCACACGAACTCGGCAACCCGGTCGAACTCACGTTCCGGCCCGAGGGCGTGCACTGCGTGATGACCATCCCGGTGCGCGAACCGACCCCGTTCGCCATGCGCGCCAGGCGCGGCGCCGACTGAGCCTCGATATGAAAACGCCCCGCTGGATGGCGGGGCGCTCTCTTTGCAGATCGGCGGAAAGGGCTCAGCCGAGCGGGCGGCCCGAGCCGAAGAACAGCGCCTGGCTGATCGCCGCGCGCACGGTCGATTCCTGGAAGGGCTTGGTGACGAGGTAGGTCGGCTCGGGGCGGTCGCCGGTGAGCAGCCGTTCGGGGTAGGCGGTGATGAAGATCACCGGGACATTGCCGATCGTCAGGATGTCGTCGACCGCGTCGAGGCCCGAGGAGCCGTCGGCGAGCTGGATGTCGGCGAGGACCAGCCCGGGCATCTCTTCGGCGACCACCTTCTGCGCCTGGGTGCGCGTGGCGGCGGTGCCGCAGATGTCGTGGCCGAGCGAGCGGACGAGGTCTTCGAGCTGCATCGAGATCAGCGGCTCGTCCTCGATGATGAGGACGTTGGTGGCGTTCTCGCGGTCGATCTCCTCGATCGCCTCGCGCACCAGCTGGTCGATGTCGTCCTCGTCGATGTCCATGATCCGCGCCGCTTCGGCGGGCGAGAAATCCTCGACCGTGGTCAGCAGCAGCGCCTGGCGGTTGAGCGGGGTGATCTTCCTCAGCTGGTCCTGCGCCGCGAATTCGTGGAAGCCGCCCGAACCGTCGCCCTCTTCGGCGACTTCGAGGTAGGCGCTCGCCCACAACTTGTTGAACGCCGCATAGAGCGGGACCCGCCCGCCACGCAGCGAATCCGCCAGCGCCTTGTCGGCGAGGGCGGCTTCAAGGGTTGCCTTGACGAAGGCATCCCCGGTGTTCTGCGAGCCGGTGAGGGCACGGGCATAGCGGCGGAGGTACGGCAGGTGTGCGGCGACTTCGGCACCGATAGACATGTATTCCCCTTCCCTGGAGAGAACTGGCGGGCATGGAACGGCCCAACGCCGTTCAGGTTCCACGGCCGCTTGTAATAATCCGCCATACCGCCGCGGCCAGCCGGACTTATACCAGACCTATCGTGCAGTGCAGCACATGGCAAAAGGGGGGCGCAAAAAAAGTTGATCGGGACCGGGAACCGACTCCCGTTTTGCTCATTATCGCTATGTCACCGCCGAGACCCCCCCTCCCGTCCAAGCGGCTGGTGATACGATCCCGAAAGGCCCCCGTGCAGCGAGCACGGGGGCCTTTTTTCTGGTGTACTCGAGGCTTATGCGGTGACGCGCGGCGATGTAGTGGCGTGGGGAGTGGGAGTTTGGGGATTAATGCACCTGTCATCGTAATTCCACCGTAATTCAATAATGGTATCGATGATGGGCACTTTATTGAGCAGATTTGGAAAGCGAAAATAGATGTTTCGGTATATTATCGACTCCATCCGACTTTCTAAATCACTAGTACATTTGAAGCGCAATCGGACAAATTAGGCTCACCATTATCTTGATTTAGTATTGAGTTCGAATTATGAAGAATTTTCCTTCATCAAAGCGTACGATGCCGCGGTTATGAATGCCGAAGAGCGTCTTGAGGATGCTCAAGAAAGATTTATCGAATGCAGATTGGAGAATGAGAACAAGAAGACGTCCGTAGATAGTCAATACATAGTTATCTTCTGCAAGTTATATGAATGCATTTACGCTTCTTGTGGAGAATGTAACAAATATATTTTGAGGGCGGAAAGTTTAAAGCCAAGTATATCTCTAAGACGATATTTGCAATTCTCGCCAATTGATCCAAGTTTTTTGAACAAGTAGAATTAGGAATTACGCGTATTACGGTGGCGCGTGCAATATCCCCTTAATTGAATTCCGCCAGTCGACCTATGGTCTCGCCATGTCGTCCTTCCCGGCATACCTCACCACGTCACCCAGCGTGGCAACCGGCGCGAGCGGACGTTCTTCGAGGATGGCGACTATGCGCTCTATCTCGACCTGCTGACCGACGCTGCCGAACAGGCCGGCGTGGAGATATGGGGTCCTATTGTCTGATGCCCAATCACGTCCATATCATCGCAACGCCGCGCGAGTTCCGGGGACACAATGTAAAATCGGAATCTCCGGGAACGACATGCGTTGCCGAGACACAACTCGTTCGCTTGTGACTCCAGCCGATAAACCGCTTCGCAGCGCGCACCCGACCCAACAGGATCGGCCATCCGAGAAATCGCTGTCCTACATGCGCCGCATCTGAGACAGTCCTGACGGCTCCTTCAAATTGTATCTCTCCGCCCGGCCTGATGATGCCGCCGCGACACCCGGTCGTCGGCAAGTCCGCCTCCGCCCGGGCTCCGCGAACCTCCGGCGCAAGCTTTCCATGTGCGCTATGGGCAATTTTAGCAAAGATAGGCCCTGACCCGCACCGGCATGATCCGGAGCAGTGTGCGGCGAAAGGTTATGCCTTGTTGCGCCGGAACCGTGCGAACAGGCCTTCCTTGCGGTCGCTGGCGAGGACCCGGGCGAGCTTGTCGGGGTCGTAGGGCTTTTCGAACACCAGCCCGAGTTCGGCGATGTGCGGGGGAATGTCCTCCGGCGAGCCGGTCGAGAAGATGATGCGGGTGTTCTTATCGCCGAGCACCGCGATGAGTTCGGCGAGCGCCCAGCCGTCGTCGCGGTCGCTGAGGTGGACGTCGAGCACGATCGCGTCGGGCACCGCCTTCTCGAGTTCGTGCATCGCCCGTTCGGTGCTCGGGCAGGTCACGACTTCGCGGGCCAGGCCTTCGGCGAGCAAGGCGTCCTCGATCGCCAGCGCCAGCAAGGCGTCATCTTCGACGATCAGCACACGGCTGAGCGGCGACCCCGCCTTGGGGCGTCGTCGTGGCTTCTCGATCATCGAGCTCATTGTCCTGCGGCCCTCATGCCAGGCGGTCCGGGATCGGGTCCGCGCGAGGCTTCAACGACGGGCGGTGGCGCCGGGTTCCCGGCGACCTATAGCGCCTTTTCGTAGATCACGTATTCCCGGTTCACCTTGCTGTCGATCGCCTCGGCAATGGCCAGCATCCCCTTGTTGTCGTCGAGGATCCAGCCGATCTCGCCGCGCGTCGCGCCGTAGCTCTTCACCGAATTGCGGCGGATGTATTCGATCATCATGAAGGCGAGCTGGCTGGCGAGGCGCGAGTTCTGGTACTCTTTCTTCACGCCCATCAGCGGCACGCGCATGGTGTTGCACTGCGGGTCGCGCAGCCAGCGCAGCATTCTGATCCAGCCGAACGGGAACAGCTTGCCGCCGATTTCCTTGATCGGCTCGTTGGCGTTCGACCAGGTGAGCATGAAGGCGACCGGCTCGCCGTCGAGCTCGGCGACCATGTTGAGGTCCTCGCGGATAAGCGGGGTCATCTTCTTGCCGCCGTACTTGGCCTCGGCCTCGGTGAACGGGACGAAGCCCCAGTTGCCCGACCAGGCATCGTTGAGCACGTCGATGACGATCGCCGCCTCGCGGGCGAAATGCTTGATCTCCATCGGGCGAATCTTGATGCGCGGGTTCTTCTCGCCGGCGGCGACGATGCGCTGCACGATGGGTGGGAATTCCTTGGTGATGTCGAGGTCGTAGGTCAGCAGCTTCTTGGCCTCGGTGTAGCCGGCGTTCTCGAACCATGCCTGGTAGGCCGGGTTGTGGTGCCCCATCATCACCGTCGGCGGATGGTCGTGGCCCCTGACCAGCAGCCCGGGCTCTTCCCAGATCGACATCGAGATCGGCGCCAGCACGCGAGTCATGCCCTGTTCGCGCAGCCAGTCCTCTGCGCGCGCGATGAGGGCCTTGGCGACCTGCTCGTCCTCGGCGTCGAACAGGCCCCAGTTGCCGGTGCCCGGGCCCATGCCCTGTTCGGGCGGCTGCTTGAGCGCCAGCTCGTCTATATGCGCCGAGATGCGCCCGACGACCTTGCCGCCGCGGCGGGCGAGGAAGAACTGCACCCGGGCATGTTCGAAGAACGGGTTCTTGCCCGGCGTCAGCAGCTCGACGGTCTCCGAGCGCAGCTGCGGCACGAAGTTCGGATAGGACGCGTTCAGTCGATAACCGAGATCGACAAATGCATTGAAGTCCTTCTTGCCCGAGACCGGGGTGACATCTATCTGCTGGGACACGTTCAGGCCTCGTTTTGCCGTATTGGGCATGGCGGGAGAAGGCACGCCGATTGCACGCCTTCACCAGGGTCGGCAAGCACCATTGTAACAGAAGCAGCTCCGCGATTTGCCTTCAGGCAGCGACGGACTTAGGATTGGACTATGAACACGGTTGGCTCGATTGAGGCTGGCGAAACCCCCTCCGCGCAGGTCGCGGAACGCCGGGTGCTGGCCACGATCCCTGACGACAAGGCGATGATGCGCACCGCCGCCGAACTGACCCGCGATATCGCCGCGCACCGTCCGGCGGTCTATTGGGCCGACATGCTTGGCTCGGCGATGACCGGCTATGCCGCGCTCGCGGGCGCCATCCTCCTCCACGGCTGGCTCGCCTGGGCGAGCGGCATCGCCGCGGTGCTGCTGCTCTATCGGGCGCTGCTGTTCATCCACGAGATCTCGCACTTCCGGAAGAACGAGGTGCCAGGCTTCGTGCTGGGGTGGAACGCGCTGGTCGGCATCCCGATGCTCACGCCCTCGCTGATGTACGAGGCTGTGCACACGCTGCACCACGCCCGCACCCGCTACGGCACCATCGAGGATCCCGAGTACCTGCCGCTGGCGCTGATGAAGCCGTGGTCGCTGCCGGCCTTCATCCTCATCGCGCTGCTGGCGCCGCCGGCGCTGGTGATCCGTTTCGGCATCCTTGCCCCGCTCGGCCTCATCATCCCGCCGCTGCGGCGTCTGACCTGGGAGCGGTTCTCGGCGCTGTCGATCAACCCGTCCTTCCGCCGCCGTCCGGCCCAACCTGAACTGCGCGCACGCTTCGCCTGGCAGGAAGCCGGTGCGGCACTGTGGGCGCTGTTCCTGATTGCCAGCATTTTCTGGCTCGGCTGGCGTCCGCTCTTGATCGCGCTGGCGGTGTTCTCGGCGGTCGCGGTGTTCAACCAGTTGCGCACGCTAGTGGCCCACTTGTGGGAGAACGATGGCGAGGCGATGACCGTTACCGGGCAGTACCTCGACAGCGTCAATGTCCCGCCGCCGTCGCCTTTCGCCGCACTGTGGGCCCCGGTCGGCCTGCGCTATCACGCCCTGCACCACCTGATCCCGTCGATGCCTTACCACTCGCTCGGCGAGGCGCACCGGCGCCTGCGTGAGCACCTCGGGCCGGATTCGACCTTCGCGCAATCGAGCCACAAGGGAATGACGCCGCTGGTCGTTCGCATCGCCCGTTCGACGATGCGCCGCGGCTGACTTATTCCTCGGTGCGGACCAGCACCGTCTCGCCAACCAGCAGGAACAGCAGGAACGGTGCCCAGGCCGCGAGCAGGGGCGGGTAGCCGCCGAAGCTGCCCATCGCCAGCGCGGCGTTGTCGACCACGAAATAGGCGAAGCCGAGCGCCATGCCGATCACCGCGCGGGCGAACAACTGGCCCGACCGGGCGAGGCCGAAGCCGGCCACCGCGCCGAGCAACGGCATGAGCAGCGCCGAAAGCGGGCCCGAAAGCTTATGCCACCATTTCGCCTTCAATTCCGCGGTGCGGCGGCCGGCATCGTCGAGCGCGCTGATCGAGCGCGACAGTTCGGGCAACGACTGCGCGTCGGGATCGACCTTGCTCAGCTCAACCTGGTCGAGTGTGAGTTCGGGTGCGACGGTGACGGGCCCGGGCAATTTGCTGTCCTCGGCCTGCTGGACATCGAACAGCTCCGGCGCTGCCAGCTTCCAGCCCGGGTTGGCGAAAGTGCCGATTTCGCTGCGCACGCGGCGCAGGATCATGCCCTGCGTATCTCGTTCGTAATAGGTCACCCCTCGCAGGATCGTGGCCTTGCCGCTGCCTTCCATCAGGGTCGCTGTGAGTACGTTGTTGCCGGCGGCGAAATAGACGTTTGAGCGGGTTTCGGTCTCCTGCGGGATCGGGCCAAAGTCGGCGCCTTCCCAGGCCTTGAGCGAGGCGGTCGCGCGCGTCACGATGAACTCGTTGAAGACGATGGAAGCGAGCGAGACCACGCCCGCGGCGAGCAGCAGCGGAGCGAGGATCTGGTGCGCCGACATCCCCGCAGCCTTCATCGAGACGACTTCGCTGTTCTGGTTGAAGGTGACCAGCGTGATGATCGTCGCCAGCAGGACCGAATAGGGCACGAAGCGGGCGATCAGCTGTGGCACTCGGTAACCGACATAGCGCAACAGCTCGCCCTCGCCGTTGCCGGGATAAGCAAGGATGTCGCCACTGTTCGACAGCAGGTCGAGCATCATCAGCACCAGCACCAGCATGAACAGCACCGCCAGGATGCGCACCACGAAGGTGCGTGCGAGGTAGAAGGTCAGCGTGCGCGAGGGGAAGAAGTCAAACAGCAACGGTACCGAGCTCCTCGTCGTCGCCTCGTGGGTCGAGACCGGCGCCGCGCACGTGTTCGCCGCGCTTGAGCAACTTGCGGATGCGCTTTCCGATCTTGGCATAGGCGGACTCGAGCGCGCCGATCGCCTGTCCGCCGGGGACATAGGCAACCCGGTAGAACATCCACGCGATGAGCAAGGCGAACACCACGAACGGCCCCCATAGCGCGAAGAACGGATCGATCCGGCCCAGTTCTGCGACCGATTCCCCGTACTGGTTCACCTTGTGATAGGCTACGACCATGATGATCGACATGAAGACGCCGAGCGCGCTCGTCGATCGCTTGGGCGGGATTGCCAAGGCAACCGCCAGCAGTGGTAGCAGCGCCATCATCACCACTTCGACCAGCCGGTAGTTGAAGTTCGCCTGCTGGCCGGCGCGCTCGACTTCGGGCACCGAATTGTTCCAGCCAAGCTGCAGCAATTCGGGCAGGACGTACTCGCGAGCCTGGTCGCCGCGGGCGCGGAAACGGTCGATCGCCGGAAGGTCCACCGGCAGGTCGTGCTGGCTGAAACTGAGCACACGCGTCTGCTTGCCGTTCACGTCCTGGACGATGGTTCCGTCGAGCAGGCGCAGGATGATGGTGTTGCGGTTTTCGCGGTTGGCGAGGAACTGGCCTTCGCGCGCCGAAATCGACAGCACCTGTCCCTTCTTGCCGGCGACGCGGGCGAAGATGCCCTTGAGTTTGCGGCCCTCGTCCTCGCTCGATTCGATGCGCAGCGCCATGCGGTCCTTGAGCGTGGTGAACTCACCGACCTTGATCGAGGCGCCGAGCGCGCCCGAGCGCAGCTCGTAGTCGAGCTGGGCATAGGCGTATCGGCTGAGCGGCTGGAGGTAGCCGACGATCGCGAGGTTCACTGCCATCAGCACCCCTGTGATAAGGAAGGGCACCCGCAGCAGGCGCAGGTAGCTCCACCCTACCGCACGCATCACGTCGAGCTCGCTCGAGGTGGCGAGTTTGCGGAAGGCGAGCAGGATCCCGAGCATCAGGCCGAGCGGAATGGCGAGGCCGGCATATTCGGGGATCAGGTTAAGCAGCATCCGGAAGACGACCCCGACCGGCCCGCCTTCGGTCGAAACGAATTCGAACAGGCGCAGCATCTTGTCGAGAATCAGCAGCGACGCAGCGATCACGAACACCGCGAACATCGGCATCAGGACGAGGCGCAGGATATACCGGTCGAGGGCGGTGATGAATTTCAAGCTTTGATCGTCTGCGGCTTCGGGTGGCCGGGCTATAACCGGCGAAACCGCTCAGGTCATGTACCGAATGCGCTGGCGGTTCAGGCCTTTTCCAACGTGCACTGCAGGGGGTGCTGGTTCTGGCGGGCGAAATCCATCACCTGGTTGACCTTGGTTTCAGCCACTTCATACGGAAACACGCCGCACACCCCGACGCCCTTCTGGTGGACGTGGAGCATCACACGGGTCGCCTGTTCGAGGTCCATGCGGAAGAATCGCTTGAGGCACATCACGACGAATTCCATCGGCGTGTAATCGTCGTTGAGCATCAGTACCTTGTACTGGCTCGGCTTCTTCGGCTTGGCGCGGGTCTTGGTGGCGAGACCGACCTGGCCCTCGCCGTCGCTCACGCCGATGTCGCCATCGTCGGGCGAATCACTACCCGCCGCGCGATTGGCGGCCCGGATGGGAGCATAGGAAACGTGATTCAAATGCATCGGATGGCAAATATCGTATCGTGCGGGGCAACGGCAAGGTTCGATCGCCTCTATCAGGGTTAACGTGCCCCGCTAGATCGACCGGTGCAAAGGGAAACGGGCCGGACGGAATACCGTCCGGCCCGCTTTTTTGCCGCTCGAGGGAGAGGAGAGAGAACGAGCGGCGGGAGAGCTTGGTTCAGGCGGCCTTCGAGAGCTTTTCGGCGGCCAGGCTGACGCGGCCCGAGATCGGGGCGAAGGCGTCGGAATAGAGTTTCATGACCGTGTCGCCGGTCTTCGAGGAATAGGCGACCATCGCGTCGAAGTTGCGGCGGGCGAGCTTGCCCTGCAGCTGGAACAGCTCGGACGGGCTCTTGATCGCGGCCATTTCCTTCATGTCGGCGGTAATCGTCTCGTAAGCCGATTTGGCTTCGTCCACGGCGGTCTTGCCCATGTCCTGTACCCCGGTCGAGAAGACCTTGCCGCTTTCGACGATGGCTTCGACATTGCCCTTGGCAAAGTCGGTCATCTCGCCGGCGTAGGCAGTGCTCTTTTCGTAGGCTTCCTTGGCCTTGGATTGCAGTTCGCTCAGCGCGTCGGTCACGGTCTTCATGAAATCGGGGGTCTTGGCGGTGGCCATGATCTTTTCCTTTAGCTCGGTAATCGTTGGCTCGGGTTTGATCGCGGCGGGCTTGGCCGCGGGGGCCGCCTGCTTCGCGAAAACTGGTTTCTTTCCTGCGACCGGCTTGTTTCTTGCTGCCGGCTTCTTGACGATTTTGGCCGGGACCTTCTTTGGGGCGGCCTTCTTTTTTACGACCGCCTTTTTCGGGGCGACCTTGGCAACAACCGGCTTCTTGGCGGGGACGGGCTCGGCCTTCGCCGGTTCCGGGGCGCTTTCAGCAGCGGCCGGCTCGGAGGCTGGGGCAGGCGCGTCCGTCACCGGAGCGGCCACGGGCTTGGGAGTTTCGGACGCGACGGGCTTGGCCTTCTCCGCAGCAGCGGCGTAGGCCTTCTCGGCGCTTTCGGCGGCTTTGTCGGGCGACTCTGCCATCGTTCCTCGCTTCCATGCCGACCGCGCACGATTGCCGGTCTTGTTGCAGTGCACAAATTAGGCGCCGCAATTGCGAAGTCAAGGGAAAATGGTGCAGTGCAGCAAAATGACCGGCGGCGTGTCGGAGCAGTGTCCTTCTGGTGTCAGCGCATGGCCACGTAGCGTCCCGGTGCGTCCTCGATAACCTTGTCGCCGCGGCCCCCGGGCTTGCGCTTTCCGGTTGCCTTGACGCGTTCGCCGTCGAGCGTTGCCAGCCAGGCGATCCAGTCGGTCCACCAGCTGCCCGGATGCTCGGTCGAACCGGCGAGGAAATCCTCGAGCGATGCGGCCTGCTTCTCGTTGGTCCAGTACTGGTACTTGCGCGCCGCTGGCGGGTTGACCACCCCGGCGATGTGACCGCTGCCGGCGAGCACGAAGCGCACCGGACCCGCCAACGTGGTGGTCAGCTTCCAAACGCTGTCGGGGGGGGCGATGTGATCCTCGCGCCCAGCCTGGATATAGGCCGGGGTCTTGATCAGCGTGAGGTCGATCGGGGTCCCGTCGGCGCTCAGCGCGTCGGGCTGGACCAGCTTGTTGTCCCGGTAAAGGTCGCGCAGGTAGGCCGAGTGCCACTTCGAGGGCAGGTTGGTGACGTCGCCGTTCCAGTGCAGCAGGTCGAAGGCCGGATAGTCCTCGCCGAGCAGGTAGTGATTGACCACGTAGTTCCAGATCAGGTCGGACCCACGCAGCAGGTTGAAAGTCGCCGCCATGTAGCGCCCGTCGAGAAAGCCGCCCTGGCTCGCCTGCTTGATCAGCGCGAGTTGGGTCTCGTCGACGAAGTGCTTGAGTTCACCGGCGCGTTCGAAATCGACCTGCGCCGTGAAGAAGGTCGTGCTCCTGACCTTGTCGGCCTGCCCGCGCCGGGCCAGCACCGCCAGCGTTGCGGCAAGCGTCGTGCCAGCAACGCAATAGCCGATGGCGTGCACCGACGGCACGCCGAGCCGCTCGCGGATATGGTCGATCGCATCGATCTGGGCGCGGACGTAATCGTCCCAGGTTACGTCCGCCATACTCTCGTCCGCCGATCGCCAGCTGACCACAAACACGGTGAGACCCTGCTCGACCGCCCACTTCACGAAGCTCTTCTTCGGGTTGAGGTCGAGGATGTAGAAGCGGTTGATCCACGGCGGGAAGATCACCACCGGCACCGCTGCGACCTCATCGGTCGCCGGGCTGTACTGGATGAGCTGGTACAGCGGCGTTTCGTGGACGACTTTGCCCGGGGTGCAGGCGATGTTCTCGCCGAGCTTGAACTTGCTCGAATCGGTGTGCGTGAGCTGGCCCCTCTCGAGATCGGCAGCGAGCCGCTCCATACCCTTGACGAGGTTAGCTCCGTGGGTGTCAAGCGTGCGCTCGAGCACCACCGGGTTGGTCAACGGGAAATTCGACGGGCTCATCGCATCGAGCACATTGCGCAGTGCAAAGCGCAGCTGGTCGCGCTCGGCTTCGTCGATCCCGCCAACTTCTCCAACCATCTCCTGCAGCCTGTCCGCGAACAGCAGGTAGGTCTGGTGGATCAGCGCGTAGACGGGCTGTTCGCGCCACGCCGGGTCGGCAAAGCGCCGGTCCGTGCGCGGCAGGTGCGGCTCGGCCAGCGCTTCACCCGTGCCGTCCTGGCCGATCCCGTACTGGGCAAGGATGTCCTCCCAGAGCGCGATGCCCTCGTTCCACAGCGCCTGCTGCCGTTGGACGTCAAGGTAGGGCATCTGCTGGTACCAAGCCTGCATCAGGCCCATCCATTGCGCCGGATCGGCAAACAGCGGGACGGGCGCGTCGACATCCTGCTCGGCAGGGACGTGAAAATCGAGCCACATCTTTTGCAGTTGCCCGGCCGTTTCGCCCCATTCGGCGACCGCCCGTTCGTCGGGGATCGTCGTCGCCAGCACCGCCCGCGCCGCTTCGCTCTGCATCTTCAGCATCTCGGCGAAAATGTCCGCCGCCGTGCCGCCCTCGGTCTCGTCCATTGTCCGAGACTAGCGTCCGCAAGTGGCAGTTGCGAGCAATCAATTGCGAAAGTCGCGCGTTTCCGACTATGTCCGCGGCCCGTGCGGCAATCGGGCCGCGCGCGAGCCAATAAAAGGTCCCATGGACAGCGACTTCTACCGCATCAAGCGCCTGCCGCCCTACGTCATCGCCGAGGTGAATGCGATGCGGCACGCAGCACGGCGGGAGGGGCGCGACATCATCGACCTGGGCATGGGTAACCCCGACCTGCCGCCCCCGGACCATGTCATCGACAAGCTGTGCGAAGTGGCGCGCAAGCCGGACGCGCACGGCTATTCGCAGTCGAAGGGCATCCCCGGGCTGCGCAAGGCCCAGGCCAACTACTACGGTCGCCGCTTCGGGGTCGATCTCGACCCGGAGACCGAGGTGGTCGTCACCATGGGATCGAAAGAAGGGCTGGCGAGCCTCGCCACGGCCATCTCGGCGCCGGGTGACGTGATCCTCGCCCCCAACCCGAGCTACCCGATCCACACCTTCGGTTTCATCCTCGCCGGCGCGACGATCCGCGCCGTGCCGACGACGCCGGACGAAAATTACTGGAAGTCGCTCGAGGCGGCGATGAACTTCACCGTGCCGCGCCCGACCGTGCTGATCGTCAACTTTCCCTCCAACCCGACGGCCGAGACGGTCGGCATCGAGTTCTATGAACGGCTCGTTGCCTGGGCGAAGGAGAACAAGGTCTGGATCATCTCCGACCTTGCCTATTCCGAGCTCTATTACGACGGCAAACCGACGCGCTCGATCCTCGAGGTGCCAGGTGCGAAAGACGTCGCGGTGGAATTCACTTCGCTGTCGAAGACCTTCTCGATGGCCGGCTGGCGGATCGGCTTCGCGGTAGGCAACAAGCAGCTGATTGCCGCGCTCACCCGCGTGAAGTCGTACCTCGACTACGGCGCCTTCACCCCGATCCAGGCGGCGGCCTGCGCCGCGCTCAACGGGCCCGAGGACATCGTCGTGCGCAACCGCGAGCTGTACCAGAAGCGGCGCGACGTGATGGTCGAAAGTTTCGGCCGCGCCGGGTGGGAAATTCCTCCGCCGCCGGCATCGATGTTCGCCTGGGTTCCGCTGCCACCGGCACTGAGGGAAATGGGCAGCCTGGAATTCGCCAAGGACCTGCTGACTCACGCCGAGGTGGCGGTCGCCCCCGGCGTCGGCTTCGGCGAAAAGGGCGAAGGCTTCGTGCGCATCGCCATGGTCGAGAACGAGCAGCGCCTGCGCCAGGCCGCGCGCAATGTGAAGCGCTATCTCCAGTTGAAGGGCGTCAACGTCTAGCCCGCCGTCACGGCCTGCAGGCCGCATGCGATTTTTTCCTGTGTTGCGCCAACCCCGCCGGCGTGGTGAAGTGCCTGAATAAACGGGCGCAATCGGAGAATATCGTTGAAGACATTCGGATGGGTCGCGGCTGGGCGCGACCCGCCAGTACGGTGGGATTAGCGCCGCCGCGGCTGGCGCTTGTGCCGCAGAGATGACGGCCGTCGCGCCGATTGCCGCCACGTCCTGCTGATCGACACGCGCAGGCTTGAGTCCGAGGCCAGACTCGGCCTCGTAGAAACTGACCCCCCGGCCTGGCGCCTGCTGATGATCGGTGTGGACGAGCCTGCCGAGCGCGCCCGCCTGCTGACTCTAGGTTGCGCAGACGCGATGTCGGCGGAGGTCGGGCTACGCGAACTCGAAGCCCGCGCCCGGCGCGTCGACGAGATGTTCGGCATGCTCCCGCGCTGGCGCACGCTCGGGGCTCTGACGCTCGACCTGTTCCACCGCGACGGGCGCCACTCGGGGCGCTGGCTTGGCCTTCACCCACGCGAATTCGGACTGCTGTGGCGGCTCGCCGACACGCCGGGCGTGAAGGTCTCGTGCAAGGCCCTGCTGCCCGACGTCTGGCGGCTGAGCCACGGGCCGGAGACCAACAGCGTGGAGCTGCATGTCTCACGGCTGCGAACCAAGCTCGCTGCCGTGGGTTGCGCCGATCTCGTGCTGACCGATCCGCGCGACGGCTATTGCCTGTCCGAGGAGGAGCCGTTCATGCTGGCCGTCGAAAAACCTGCGAATGAAGCGCTCGATAGCTACCTGAACGCTTCGCAGAACTGGCCGGAAACCGCTGTGTTCGAGGATGAGGAACGATAATGCGGGTGGTGCAGCTGCGCGCACCGCGATACTGATGACTTGCTAACGATAGATGGGGAGAGATCATCGATGGCCAGCAACGCGCCCAAACGGACGCTCGATGTAACGGCGTTCCTGCAGGACGCGGGGATGACCCCGTTCCACTACCGTTTGCTCATCATCTCGTGCCTCGTCACGTTCTTCGACGGGATGGACTTCTCGCTCGTTTCGGTTGCCCTGCCGGAGATCCAGGAGGGGCTGAAGCTCGAGAACGCAATGCTCGGCTATGTCAGTTCCGCGGCGTTCCTCGGACAGATGATCGGCTCGCTCGCCGGGTCCTACCTCGCCGACGTTTTCGGGCGGCGTCCGGTGATCTTGTGGTGCACGGCGATCGGTGCGGTCCTCACCTTCGCGACCGGGTTCGCGACCAGCGCCGAGATGCTGATCGTGCTGCGCCTTTTCGGCGGACTGGCGATCGGCGGGCTGCTCGCGCCAGCCTGGGCGATCAACATCGAGGCGATGCCCAATTCCTACCGCGCGACCGCGGTCACGATCATCATGCTCGGCTTCAGCGTCGGCGGCGCGGCGGCGGCGCAGACCACCAACCTGATCGCCCCGACTTACGGCTGGGAGGGCGTGTTCTTCTTCGCCGGGGCGGCGACGGGCCTGCTTGCCGTGGTGCTGCAGTTCACCATGCCCGAATCCGCCCGCTGGATGGTCGCCAAGGGCAAGCCGGCGGCCGAAGTGCTACCGCTGCTGAGCCGGTTCGACCCGGGTGTCGGGCAGGAAGGCTACACCGAACTTGTGCTGTCGGATGAACGCAAGCAGGGCGGGTCTTCGCCGTGGGCCAAGTCGGCGGCGCTGTTCAAGGGACAGCTGGCGTGGATCACCCCGATCATCTGGGTGACCTATTTCTGTTCCTCGTTCGCGATCTACATCAAAGCTAGTTTCGGGGTGAAGTTCCTCCAGGTCCTCGACGTGCCGGTCGACACGGCCCGCGACCTCTCTTCCATCGGCGGCCTGATCGGTGCGGTCGGGGCGGTGTTCCTGCTGATGTTCACCGAGAGGAAGGGGCCGATCTGGATCGCCGCGGCACCGCTCCTCGGCGTGCCGCTGGCCCTGCTCATCGGCACCGGCGCGGTACCGGTCGGGGGCGAGGCCTTCATCGCCGTAATCATGCTCGGGATGATCACGATCGGCGTCGGCCACGCTTCGGTGATCTCGATCACCAGCATCTATTATCCCAGCGCGGTGCGCGCGACCGGCGGCGGCTGGGCCAGCTTCATGGCCAAGTTCGCTGCGGTGCTTGCCCCGATCATCGCCTCGCAGATGTTCCTCGCCAACAAGCGGGCGGTGCTCGACGGCTACAGCTTCGTCGGCCTGTGCCTCGCCGGTGTCGTGGTGGGCATCGTCGCGCTGGCGTTCTTCGCCCGCCGCCTCGGCGCCGAGCGCGATGCCGAGGCGGGCCTGTCCGGTGCGGTCGCCGAGCCCGCCGAATGACAAAACTCCGCTCGCTCGCCGCCAACACGCCGAGCCGCCGCGCCAACTGGCGCGCGCTCGGCCTGTCGAAGGAGGACATGGACAAGCCGAAGATCGCGGTGGTCAATTCCTCTAGCGAACTGGCGATCTGCTACGCCCACCTCGACGGCATCGCGCAACAGGTGAAGGAGGAAATCCGCGCCGCGGGCGGTGTGCCGTTCGAGGTCCGTACCGTCGCCCCGTCGGACTTCATCACCGGGGCGAACAAGACCGGCAGCTACATCCTCGCCGGGCGCGACATCATCGCCAACGACATCGAGGTGCAGGTCGAGGCCGCCCTGCTCGACGGGATGATCTGCCTGACCAGCTGCGACAAGACTCCGCCCGGCCACCTGATGGCCGCCGCGCGGCTCAACATCCCGACGATCCTCGTCATCGGTGGCTACCAGCAGGCTGGCGAAATCGACGGAGAGCCGGTCGACGTCGAGGACCTGTGGTCAGGCCAGATCGGCGAGCGCTTCGGCGCCAAGCCCAAGTTCCCCGTCGCCCAAATGGCCGAAAACGCGATCATGGGCCCGGGCGTTTGCGCCGGGATGGCGACCGCCAACACCATGCATTCGGTGGTCGAGGCGCTCGGCATGTGCCTGCCGGGTCATGCCCCGGTACGCGCCAATTCGCCCAAGATGCAGGCCAACGCCCGCGCCGCCGCGCGCCGCATCGTCGAGATGGTCGCCGAGGACCTGAAGCCGCGCGACATCCTCACGCCGGGCGCGTTCAGGAACGCCGTGGCGACGGTTCTCGCCGTTTCGGGCTCGATCAACGCCATCAAGCACCTGCAGGCGACCGCGATCGAGGCGGAGAACGGCGTCGACGTCTTTGCGCTGTGGGACGAGATGAGCGACGTCCCGGTCATCTCGGCGGTGCGTCCGACCGGCGAAGTGCGGATCGAGCAGTTCGAGGATGCCGGCGGTGCGCGCGCGGTGCTCAAGCGGCTCGAAGGACGCATCGACACCGGCGCTCTGACCTGCACTGGGAAGATGTTGGCAGACAACCTCGACGGCTACGTAATTCCCGGCCCCGACGTGATCCACGCGATGGATGATCCGGTCGGACTCGGTCCTTCGATCGCCATCCTCAGGGGCAGCTTCGCTGAGACGGCCGTGGTCCGCCTTGGCATTCGCGACGGCAGCCGGCCCGAGGAGTTCTCCGGTCCCGCGCGCGTGTTCGAAAGCAGTGCCGAGTGCATGCAGGCGATCGAGGACAAGGTCGTCCAGCCCGGCGACGTGGTCGTCGCCCGCAACCAGGGCCTCAAGGGCGGTCCGGCGATGGGCGGCTCGGCCAGCGCCATCCTCTTCGCGCTCGACGCGGCGGGCCTTGCCAAGACCACGGCCTTCGTCACCGACGGGCAGCTTTCGGGCCTGTGCCTCAAGGGCCTGACTGTGGCCGAAGTCCACCCGGAGGCGGCGACCGGCGGCCCGATCGGCAAGATCCGCGACGGCGACACGATCACCATCAGCGTCGAGAACCGCAGCATCGATGTCGAGGTGCCGGCGGCCGAACTCGCGACCCGCAATGGTCCAGGTTGGAAGACGCCCGCGAGCGGCTACCTCGGTACGTTTCGAAAAGACGTGCGCGACATGTCGACCGGTGGCGTGCTGCTTCCGCCGAGCTGCTGAAGCGCACTCTGGCTTGACTCGCCCCCGGGAAGCGCCAATCCCTTTGCCTTCGGGGAGGGAGCGGCTTGGGTTTCCTGCACCATTTGCAACGGGCCGGTATCGGTTTGGCGGGCGCTGTCCTGTTGTTGCCTGCCGCCTGCAGCGACGAGATCGCGCCCGATTACACTGAACGGAGCGACATCAAGCCTCAGCTCGTGGTTCAGGTCGGCCATGCCGTGCCGGTCGAGGCGGTTGCCTGGGCGCAGGGCGGTGAGGGCCTGATTTCGCTCGGCATCGACGGTTCTCTGGTGGTGTGGGACGTCGCTTCGCGTTCGATCATCAGCCGGTCACAAATTCCGGTGGACTGGCGCGATAGGGGCCTGGCGACTGACGAAGGCGAAACTGCCGAGGGATATTTCGGCCAGCGCTGCATCCGGCTCGATGAGTTTTCCCTTTCGGGTTCCGTCTTGACCGTCGCCTATCGAGAAGACCGAAGCCAGTTCGTCGAACAGGAAGGCGAGGGTGAACCTCCCGACGATCGGCTCGCCAACGCATGCTCGGGGTTCTCGGTGGGCGGCACCCGCCGCTTCGCCTTCACACTGAACGTCGAAACCTGGCAGGAAAACGCACCGATGCAGGAGACAGCGGCGGAACCGGTCCGCCGGATCAGCCTGCGGAAATTCACTACCACCGTCGGCGATACTGAAGTCGAGGTCCCCGAACCGGATCCGAACCTGGGGGGTGCGGTGCACGTCCCTGAAACCGTCGCAGGCGGGGCCGTACACGTTCCCGAGCCCCCGCCTCCGCCGCCTTCGCTGCGCGCGCCGCCGCCAATCGATCCATCACGGGTCTATTACAAGCTCTGCCTGAGAGAAGGTCGATGCAATTACGAGCTTGAGGACGCGGTCCGCGGCATCGACGGCTCCGACCTCACGCGCTTCTTTCCCGCTTCGCCCGACGGCAGCCGCCAGCCGCGGCCGAATTTCGATGACGGCAAGCCGGGGTATGCCTCGATCTACGCCGATCGCGGGCCGCTGCTCGATTTCTCGACCTGCCCCTCGATCAACACCTGTCGCTTCGGCGTGACGCTGTTCGGCCCGGGCGAGGTCATCGAGCTGACCGGCGAGCCGCCAAGCTACTTCCGGGATGCCGACGTCAGCTCCGACGGTCGACAGGTCGTACGAGTGGCGCAGCTGGGCGAAGCCAGTACGGTCGACGTGCTCGACCTCGGCAGTGGGCAGGACAGCCGCACACTCACCCTCGAGAGACCTTACCATCGCGTCAACTGGATCACGCCAGGGCGCTTCGCTCTGTTCAGCGAAGGCTCGATCGTCTCGCCGATGATGCGCGACATGATGCGGGCGTTGCCGCCCGCGTTGGTTGTCGATCCTCAGTGCAAGGACACGGAGCGTTGCGCCGGCGTGGAAAGCTATTCAGGCATGGAGCCGGTCGATGATGTCGGCGGCTTCCTCGGCATCGCCAACCTCGATCATTGTCACGCCAGCAGGTACCCTTCGCGCTTCGCCATTTCGGGTGTGGAATGCGAGGCGGGCCTTTCGGTCGACATAGTTCATTCGGAGTTTTCGGTGACCACGCTGCCGCCGTCGGTCGATTTTCCCGACAGCCCGGTAGCCGACACTGTCTCGCTGCATTCGGCGGCCGATGGGTGGCAGCGCCTGGCCGTGCCGGGCCTGCACGCGAGGGAGACGATAACGGCGCTCAAGGTGTCGCCCGACCGGCGTTCGTTCGTGGTGGCGACGCGCACTTCCGGTGAGCCATGGATGTCGCCTGCGGAACGCAAGTTTCGCAGCGCGCCGCGCAAAGACAGCAGTCTCAGTCAGACCATAAGGATACTGGCTTTTTCGGTTTCATCCGATGGCCAGCTCGTCGAGCCTCGCTCTCTCGCCGAAATCAAGGAGACTCTGGCCCCGGCGGTTGCCCAGGCGGCGTGGTCGTTCGACCTACAGTTCGGAGTGCGCGAACTGCGCTTCACGCCGGATTCGCGGCGCGTCATTTTTTCACGCAAGCTCGATGCGACGGGTGCGACATATCTTTATGTCCTGCCAGCTGCCGACAAGGCGACATCGCTTTTTGCCACGGGAGCCGACGGAGAGCCGCAGATCTCGGGGCAGGGCCTAGCCAAGACCTACCCATTTGCTTCGGAACTCGTCGTCGCAATCGGCAACGAGCGGGCCTTCGGGCTCGACAACACCGCGCTGATCGACCTGACCGATGGCGCAATCCTTTACGACAAGCTGGCCGACACGCCGATGGTCAAGGCCGGATACATCGCCCCAAGCGACATGTTGTGGGCCGCATCTTCCGACGGGGCGATCCATTACTGGGGCGCTGCCGATGGGCAGGCGCTGATGTCCCTCTATACCTTTCCCGGAAACACGTTCTTCGCGGTCTCACCGGGGGGGCGCTACGACACCAACCTGCCGCCCGACAGCAACCAGATCCGCTGGCTGATGGCAGACAAGCCTTGGCAGAGCCTCGCCCCGCAGACCTTCATGCGCGACTACTACGAACCGGGCATGTACCGCCAAATCCTCGAGTGCCGCGAGCACGCCGACACCTGCAAAACGCCGTTCCGCAAGCCGCTGCCTTCGATTGAGAGCCTCAACCGAGTGTTGCCTGCGGTCAGGATCGCCAGCGTCCTGCAGACCGAGGTCGGCGGCTCGGCAATCGTTACCGTGGACGTCACTCCCGGGCGAGACATGGATGTGGATGGAGGCGCTCCGCAGGGCATCTACAACCTGCGCCTGTTCCGCAACGGGCGGCTGGTGGCGACCGATCCGTTCTTCATAAATCGTGTGATTGAAGGCGACGAGAAACAGGATGACAGTGTTGCGCAGTGGCGCAGCGACAACGTCCTGCCGTACAAGGGTGGCGTGCGGCCGAGCGGCCGGATGCTCGCCAATGGCGATTATCGCATGATGTTCCTCGTGCCTCTTCCGAGTGGGCTCGATCCCCAACCGCAAGTCTTTTCGGCCTATGCCTTCAACGAGGACCGTATCAAGAGCGCGACCGCCTATAGCAAGGCAGTGCGGGCGAATCCGTCCCCCAGGCGCCCGCGCCGGGCATACGTCATCAATATCGGCATCGACCACTATGACCGCGAGAGCATGCGGCTGCGCTTCGCCGGCAACGACGCACGGCTCCTCTCCGACAGGCTCGACGAGATCCCGGGATACGAGGTGCGCAAGCTGGTACTTACCGCAGAGGACCCGAAGCTGGGCACCGGGACCGCGCGGCGCATCGGCCGTTACACGATCCTGCGCGCGCTCAACCTGCTGCACGACAACCCGTTCCGCGAGACCCTGCTCAACTCGCTGCGCGAGGATGGCATCGATGCCTCAATGATCGAGCCGGCGACCCCCGACGACATTGTCATCCTCACCTATTCGGGCCACGGCGACACCGACAAGTTCGGCAACTTCTACCTCCTCCCCAGTGACGGCACCTGGGCCTTCGGCGACGACGTCGACCTCGAATCGCTGGTCTCCGCGGCGGACCTGAGCAACGCCCTGGCGCAGAACCAGGCCGGAGAGACCGCGCTGATCATCGACGCCTGCCGCTCGGCCGCTAGCGTCGAGGCCGGCGACTTCAAACCGGCGCCGGTCGGCGACAGTGGGCTCGGCCAATTGGCCTACGACAAGGGTATCCTGATCCTGGCCGCCGCGCAGTCGAGCGAATCCGCGATGGAGGACGGCAAGCTCAAGCACGGGCTCGCGACGTTCGCGCTCGCCGCCAATGGCGAAGGGCTGTCCGCGAAGGGCGATCTCGACGCAGACGGTTCGATTCGTCTCGATGAGTGGCTGCAGTACGCAGTGGATCGAATGCCCGGACTCAACGACGATCGCCGTCACCTTCTTTATGACGCCGATGCTGGTCGCTTCGTTGCGGCAAGGGGCACGGGCGAGAAGAAGACGCAGACTCCGGCGCTGTTCGATTTCAACGCCACGGCGAGCCCGGTACTGGTTCGCCGTGGCGTACGTCAGGCGCGATAGGCCCGGACGAACGGTTCGAGGTACTCGCGGTAGGGTTCTGCCACGCCGATGCCGCGGCGGTTGATCTCTGCCCCGTCGCTTACATCGCTGTGGCTGGTAAGGTCCCGTTCGTGCGCGAAGGCGACCAACGCCGCCAAGGCGGGCCTACTCGGCAGCGATCGCTTCGTCCTTGCGAACCGCTGCGACGGCCGAGTCTTTGTGCAGGTGGGCGCCCTGTTTGCGAAGAATCTTGCGAACCTCGTCCACGTCGACCTCGCGCGGCTGCACGCCTCTATTGGCCGCCACCGCTGCGCCGACGCCGGCGGCATGGCCGGTCAGCCAGCACTGCGGGATCTCGCGCATGAACCCGTGACTGTTGGCATCGCAGCTCATGTGCCGACCCGCGGCGAGCAGGCCATCGAGGTTGCGCGGGATCAGACTGCCATAGGGAACCGAGACGACCGGGAACTTGGGGCTGATCGAGGGGCTGACGCCGACCTCGCTTCCCACCGGCGTACCGTCGGACCAGCCGCTGCGTTCGATCCGCTCGATCCCGCCGAGCCGCCGCGTATGCCGCACGCCGAGCTGGCTCGCGCTCTGCAGGCTGTAGACGTTCTCGAAGCCCGGCGCGTTTTCGCGGAAGAAGCGGCAATGCCCTTCCATCAGCCGGTGGCTGCGAATCTCGACCTCGGTCATGTCGTCGACATCAAGCGCCGAGAGGCCCGACTGGCGCGGCCCGAGGAACAGCGCGATGTCGGGCCGCCAGCTGACGTAGGGCGTCTGGAAGAAGCCGAGTTCCTTGCGCCCCTTCTCCATGAAGTCGCGAAGCTGCTCGGGGTAAAGCACCTTCCAGTTGATCCAGCGGTTCATGTCGACCCCGCCGAGCACCCAACCGGTGTTCATCGAATGGTGGACGTCGCCTTCCTCGATGTCGGTATCGAACGCCGCCCCGGCGCGGGCGAACATGTCGCCGTCGCCGGTCGTGTCGACCACGACCTTGGCCATGATCGCCTGGCGTCCGGCCTTGCTCTCGAAGATCACGCCCTTCGCCGCGCCGTCCTTGACGATCGGCCGCGCGGCCCAGGCGTGGAACACGATCCGCACGCCCGCCTCGAGCAGCATTTCCTGGTTGAGCAGCTTCATCCGCTCGGGATCGAGCGTCGGCGCCCACTGTACGATGCCGTGGAACGCGGTGGTACGCTGGCCCCAGTAGGCGACCTTCTTTTCGTCGGTCGAGCCCCAGTCCTCGGGCGGCGGCCCGGCGACGCCTTCCTTGGGCATGCGTTCGATGAAGTGGCGTGCGAAGCCCTGGATGACGTGGTTGCCCTGCCAGTCGGTCATGCGGTCGATCCACATGACGAGGCCGCCGGTCGAAAGCCCGCCGAGGCAGTTGTAGCGCTCGACCAGCGTGACATCGGCGCCCGCCTTGGCCGCAGCCCAGGCCGCCGCGCAGCCCGCGGGGCCACCGCCGACTACGATGACGTCGGCGCTGTGGTAGACGTCGACGTCGCGCGCTTCCTCGCGCACGGTGCCGCCGCGGCGCGAGGGCGGCAGGGCGCGACCGTCGCTCTGGAACACGTCGGAGCCGAGGAAGCGTTCTTCCCCGTGGCCCTCGACCCGTTGCAGCTTAACTTCGTCGGCCATCAAGCCTCCCAAATTTCACTAGCATGCTAAGCTTTTTGGCGCCCGCGGGCAAGACTGACCGAAAGATAGCAGGCGAAGCCGGTGGGAAATTGGGCCGAGGAATCGGATTGCACCGGTGCCGCCCTTTCGCTAGGTGCCCCTCTCCCCGCACGGATGGCCCGATGGCGGAGTGGTGACGCAGAGGACTGCAAATCCTTGCACGCCGGTTCGATTCCGGCTCGGGCCTCCAGCTTTCCTGCAGGATTCGGGACTGCAACGGATATTTATCGCAATCCGTATGCCCCACCTATTCTCTTTGACCCCGGCCGCCATTAAGGTGTTGCGAGATGCTTCGATTTTGCTAGCAACTGCCGTTGCAGTCCTAAGATTTCGGTGTCGTCTAAACTGGCGACCCAAGGTCAAGCAAAATGGGATGATGGCCATCGGCTCGGCTCGGATGTGCGCTTTGCACTAAGTCTCAGATTCCGAATGCAACGCCCACTCTTCCGCCAGTGGATTTCTTGGCAGTCGATCCAGCGAAGCCTGCCGAGACGTAGACCCGTGGGGCCACTCGGGCGGCGATGGTGCCCGAAAAGCCCTGCTCGCCACGATAAGTCGCCGCGTTGAAGTTCACCGACAAGTTACTGTCGGGCACGACCATCGTCCCACTGAGCGCCATCGCCGCGGCGATACCGCCCCTCGTGCTCTCATTCATTTCGTCGAGCCGGAAGGAGAGCGCGTCCACATGTTCCTCGAGTGCATCGAACTGGGCGTCGGTGACGGCGAGGGTAGAGATGAGTTGCTTGGTGATCTGTTCGA
>NZ_WTYM01000041.1 GCF_009827435.1 Croceibacterium salegens
GCTTCTGCCCCATTCGATACAAGCTGAGCGCGCGCTTCCTCATCGGAAGAAATCTCCAACCTACCCTCGTCAGATAGTGGCCCCAAGCCGCGGTCAGTGGCGTGCTTCACCAAATCCGCGTTTCCAGCAGATGCAACAGGCCCGGCAGCCACCCCAGTTGTGTCGATCTCCAAATTGCCCGCAAACCCCGCACTAGGTGGAACAACTTCCTGCTGGGACTGCCGGGAACTCTCCACTTCCAGCCCGGTTACCCCAAAAGAACCTGGAAACTGAGGAGCTTCGCCTACCGAAAAATGGAAGCCGTCGTTAGTGGCCAGCTTTGAGACCGGAAGATTTTTGAGAGCAGGCAGGAAACTCGCTATCAATCGGGCGCCCACCCCCTCAGTGCCCGCCTGACGAGAAGCTGCCTTATTCGATCCGCGGGCATCATAGTGGACTGTTCCACCAACATCAGAATCAGCCTCTAGCGACAATTCCGAAGCAGAGAAATTGAAGGCGGAATATGCATCCACTTCCAAATATGAATCATCAGAAGATTTGAGAATTGGCGCAGGATCGATACTTGCACTTGCGATTCGCTGCGATGCTTCTCCCACCGCGAATTCCGCAACAATTTGGTCGCCTACCTCTGACGGGGAGGGATGTGACAAAGCACCATCTGCAACACCCCCACCATGCGACCTCTTAACCTCGCCTCGCTCAAACGGCGACTTAGATGAAACAACTTCGCTCTTGAGCGGAAAAGTCTCCGCCTCGCCGAGACTTTCACCCCCTGTGGGGCTGGAGCCTGGCAAGTCGTTCAGCGCCGAATTGCGTAAATCAATCGAAGACTCACGCCCGGAAAGCGCCGCGCCAAAAGTTGGCTCGTACGCATCACCGCCATCATCGAAGCCAATGTATTCCGGCTTAACAATGCCCCCTGTCACGACAGCAACCGAGATCGCGCTTAAGGTAATCGCCGCCAAGGATCTCCCATGGATGCCCGCCCGGAGATCAAAACGGCGCAATATTACCTCCATTTTGGCGACCTATTATGAATCAAATCGAAGCTCGCACGTCAACTCGTGCAGTTTACTTAGTTGGGGATTTTAGATGAGTGGCGACGAGCGCATGCACGCATAACCTGAATAGGGACCAAAACTGACCCCTGCATGAACAGAAACCGGTAAGCGGCGGCATGCGTCCTGATTGCGGTAAGTCGAACATCATCGGGCCAAGTACGTTCTCGATCGCACACCAAAGATAGGGCGCGAGGGTTGGTCGGTTACTAGCGATTGGACACGCGAATCTTGCCGTGTACCACACAAGAAGATGCCCCATCCAACGGCACTAATCGGAAAAATACGGACCCAAAAGCTCGACACACAATGATGCTTTTTACCACAATAGATTCTCCGCTAGCTAGTCAATTTTGCAGAAATGCTATTTCTATAGGCGGTCCAAAGACTTTGGTGATGCGGAAGGCGAGAGGAGGCGATGGGGCGTACCTGCCAGTTTCAATCGCATTCACGCTTTGCCGGGAGACTTCGATGCGCAGTGCAAGATCCTGGTGACTCCCGCTGCGCTCGGCAAGGAGCGCCTTGAGGCGGTTGTTCATTCGCCGTCTCCCGCCCTGTCGCGCTGGTTGATCCACGCCTGCCCAAGTCCCATCCCGAGTGCCCAAATCGGCACGGCCAACCAGCCGGGGACGTGCACGACGAGCCCAAAAGGTTTTGAGAAACCCCAGAACGAACCGATCGCCAGGACGAAGCCACGCCCGATCACCGAGGCGAGCATCGCGCGGTAGCGCAGGTAATCGACCTGCTCTTCGGCGAAATAGCGTCCTATCAGGTAGATCATCCAGAGGATCGGCAGGACCGGCAGTAGCGCGACGAGGAATGCCGTGCCCCCTTTGAATTCCATCTGTCGGTCAAGCGTGATCGCTACGCCCAGCCCGAGGATGTAGAGTAGCGAGTTTGCCGCGTTCCCTTTGGCGTAACGCACCACCGCCGGTCAGGAACATTTCGGTCGGCTCCGGGCGATGCCGCGCGATAACGGGATAAGTAGGCCGGCAACGCCGGCGAAGGAAACGTACCCGGCGGTCGAAGCGATCGATTCGGTGAGCTTGAGCGCGGCGACTGCCGCAGAGCCGGCAACGAAGAGGCCGATCCAAAGGACCGGCAGGGCGTTTGCCCGCGAGGTGCTCACACCGTGCTTTTCAGCCGGCACTGCAATGCCCGCAACGTCGTTACGGCGAGGATCGGCAGGACCAGCAGCGTCGCTTTAGCGGCCCCACGGCCCAGGAAGCTGAACTTCGCACCGGCTGCGATGAAGAACATGGTGCCCACCCGGCACAGGGCCCAGGTCATATTGCTCCTAACGGGCGCTCCAGCCGAAAGACCTGGCGGCGGGCGATTGCGAACCCGCTGACCAACACAGAAATGACGCCGGAGTAAGCCAACTCGTCGCCGATCACGCCGAAGCGGTTGAAGAGGGCCAGCGCGAGGACTGTGCCGGCGACTAGGAGGGTAGTTTGTCATGATTCATTGGTCGAGCTCCGTTGATTCAATGTAAAGGGACCCAGACATCGAATCGTTCTTTGTCGAGCGTCATTGACTTCATGATTGGCGAGCTTGTCGCAAATGAAGCGCAATGCTCGAGCTAGTGACATGTTTACGCTTTGGGCCTATATCTACACGCATGGCAAAGAACTCGACCGTGACGACGACTACAGCCACCGGACTCATCCGGGGGCGGTCGGTCACGGCCTGACACGGAGTCGATAGCCGCCCCGGGCCATCACGGTTCGGGCGGCACGGCGTCACTTCCTGAACCTGTTCAACTTGTCAGACGCCCTACTTCCGGTGTGCGCTGCCTTGTGTCATTGGCGTGCCACCCGACGAGTCAAGAGCGAGTGAGATGACGGAACATGTCAATATCAGCCTGCCGGATGGAACGGTGCGCGAGATGCCGGCCGGCTCGACGCCTGCGGACGTCGCCGCGGCGATCGGCCCGGGCCTGACCAAGGCCGCGCTGGCTGCAAGGATCAATGGCGAGATCCGCGACCTCAATCGACCATTCGACGGCGATGCCGAGCTGGCCCTGATCACCGCGCGCGACGAGGCCGATGCGCTTGAGCTGGTGCGCCACGATTACGCCCACGTCCTGGCTGAAGCGGTCCAGACCCTGTGGCCGGGCACGCAGATTACCTTCGGTCCGGCGACCGAGGACGGCTTCTATTACGATGTGAAGGCGCCCGATTCCCGTGCGCCCTTCTCGCTCGACGACCTGCCGATGATCGAGGAGCGGATGCGCGAGATCATCCGCGCCGACAAGCCGCTGCGCCGCGAGGTCTGGAGCCGCCAGCAGCTGATCGACAAGTGGGAAGCCGAGGGCGAGGTGTTCAAGGCCGAATGGGCCCGCGAACTGCCCGAGGACGAGGAACTGACGGTCTACTGGTCGGGTGACGACTGGCTCGACATGTGCCGCGGGCCGCACCTCGCCAGCACCGGCAAGCTCGACCTGCAGGCCTTCAAGCTGATGCGCGTCGCCGGGGCCTACTGGCGCGGCGACCAGAAGAACGCGCAGCTGACGCGCATCTACGGTACCGGCTGGCTCAACAAGAAGCAGCTCGACGAACACCTCCACCGGCTCGAGGAGGCAGCCAAGCGCGACCATCGCAAGATCGGACGCGAGATGGACCTGTTCCACTTGCAGGAAGAGGCGCACGGATCGGTCTTCTGGCACCCCAACGGTTACATCATCTGGCGCGAGCTCGAAGCCTACATGCGCCGCCGGCTCGATGCGGGTGGCTATGTCGAGGTCAAGACGCCGCAGGTGATGGACGCTCGCCAGTGGGAGAAGTCCGGCCACTGGGGCAAGTACCGCGAAAACATGTTCGTCATTCCCGACGAAGTGCCCAACACCGAGGACGAAGGCCCGCTGGTCTCGGACGACGCCGAATGGATGGCGCTCAAGCCGATGAACTGCCCGGCCCACGTGCTGATCTTCAAGCAAGGTATCACGAGCTATCGCGACCTGCCGCTGCGGATGGCCGAATTCGGCTGCTGCCACCGCAACGAACCGCACGGCGCACTGCACGGCATCATGCGCGTTCGCCAGTTCACGCAGGACGACGCGCACATCTTCTGCACCGAGGACCAACTCGTCGACGAGGTGCGGAAGTTCTGCGACCTGCTCGACAGCGTCTACAAGGATCTTGGCTTCGAGGAATACGCGATCAAGCTCGCGCTCCGCCCCGACAAGCGCTTCGGCAGCGACGAGATGTGGGACCAGGCCGAGCAGGAGCTGCGCGACGCGGTCAAGGCCTCGGGCCGGGCCACCGAGGCATTCTGCTGGGAAGAACTGCCGGGTGAAGGCGCATTCTACGCGCCCAAGCTTGAATTCCATCTGACCGACGCGATCGGCCGCACCTGGCAGGTCGGCACGGTTCAGTCGGACCGGGTCATCCCGGCGCGTCTCGAAGCGAGCTATGTCGGCGAAGACGGTGAGAAACACGTCCCGATCATGCTGCACAGGGCGATTCTGGGCACGTTCGAGCGCTTCATCGGCATCCTGATCGAGCACCATGCCGGCCGCCTGCCAGTCTGGCTCGCCCCGGTGCAGGCAGTCGTGGCGACCATCGTCTCCGACGCTGACGACTACGCCACACAGGTCGCGGAGAAGCTCAAGGCCGCGGGCATCCGCGTCGAGAACGACCTTCGCAACGAGAAAATCAACTACAAGGTGCGCGAGCACTCGCTGGCCAAGGTCCCGCATCTTTTCGTCGTCGGCAAACGCGAAGCGGACGAGGGCACCGTGGCTGTGCGCACGCTCGGCGAACAGCACCAGAAGGTGATGTCGCTCGGCGAGGCGGTCGCCATGCTCACAGCGGAAGCGACACCGCCGGACCTGCGTTGAACCTGGGCTAGAAGGGGAAGGCCTGCCCGGCGGCAATCAGCGCCAGGGCACAGCCGGTCACGATCACGACGCGCATCGCGTCCGCCGAGCGGTGAACGAGGCTGCGGGTCAGTGCGACAGCTTTGGCCATGGGCGGATTGTGCTCCGCAATCCCTAACGAAGCGTTAGGAACCCGGCAGCGCCGCCGTCAGTCGCCGCGAATTTCGCGCAGGCGCCGTTCCCAGGCCAGCGCGTGGTTGACGATCTCGTCGAGGTTGTCGTGCTGCGGCCGCCACGGCAGCGTCGCCTTGATGCGCGAGGGGTCGGAAACGAGCGAATCCGGATCGCCCGCGCGGCGCGGGCCCATACGGCGCTCGATCGACTGGCTGGTCACCCGGTCGACCGCGTCGAGCACTTCGAGCACCGAGAACCCGCGGCCGTAGCCGCAGTTCATCGTCAGCGAGGTGTCCGGATTGGCGACGAGGTGTTCGAGCGCCAGAACGTGCGCGGCTGCGAGGTCCGAAACGTGAATATAGTCGCGCACCCCGGTGCCGTCGGGCGTGTCGTAGTCGGTGCCGAAGACTGCAACGTGATCGCGCTTGCCCAGCGCCGCTTCGACCGCGACCTTGATCAGGTGCGTCGCCCCGGCGGTCGACTGCCCGGTGCGCGCTTTCGGATCGGCGCCGGCGACGTTGAAGTAGCGCAGCGCGCAGTAGTTGATCGGGTGCGCCGCGGCGGTGTCCGACAGCATCTGCTCAGTCATCAGCTTCGACCAGCCGTAGGGATTGATCGGCGCCTTGGGCAGGTCTTCGCGAACCGGGCTTTTCTCGGGGATGCCGTAAGTCGCGGCGGTGCTGGAGAAGATGAAATGCTCGAGGCCGTGTGTCACCGCGGCTTCGATCAGCGCCCGGCTCTTCACGGTGTTGTTGCCGTAGTACTTGAGCGGGTTCTCGACCGATTCGGGCACGATGATCGACCCTGCAAAGTGCATGATTGCCTGCGTGCCCTGCTCGGCGAAGATCCTTGCCAGCAGCTCGGCGTCGGCGATGTCGCCTTCGTAGAACGGCACGCCCTCGGGCACGGCGAAGCGGAAGCCGGTGGTCAGGTTGTCGATCACCGCAACAGGCCAGCCGCGGTCGGCGAGGGCGAGAACGGCGTGGCTGCCAATGTAGCCGGCGCCGCCGGTAACGAGGACGGGAGGTTTTTCGCTCATGAAGTGGTCGTTAGCTTCTCGCTCGGCCCTGTCACGTAACAAATATTGTCAGGCCTGCTCCGGGACATGCTGGCTGGCGCAGTGGAAGCTGCCGCCGCCGGACAGCACCGCATCGGCGCGCAGGCCGATCGTCTCCCGGCCGGGAAACAGTGCAGCGATCGCAGCAACGCCATCCTCGTCATGCGCGGTTCCGTAGGTCGGGACGACGACGATTTCATTGCAGATGGTGAAATTCATGAAGCTCGCCGGCTCGGCATCCTCGTCGTCGCCGACGAGGCCGGGCGAAGGGACATCGACGACTTCGACCCCCGCCTCGCGGGCGCGGGCGCGGGCGCGGGCATCGGCATAGACGGCGGCATTGGGATCGTCTGCACCGCTCGCCAGCGGGATCGCCAGCGTGTTGGGCGCCACGAACCGCGCGAGGTTGTCGACATGGCCGTCGGTGTGATCGCCCAGCAACCCGTCGCCGAGCCACAGCACGCGGTCGAAGCCGAGATCGCGGCGCAACCGCGCCTCGATATCCGCGCGCGACAGGCCGGGGTTGCGATTTGGGTTGAGCAGGCATTGTTCAGTTGTGACCACGAGGCCCGTGCCGTCGCTGTCGATCGCGCCGCCTTCGAGGATCCAGTCGCAGAAATCGACATCGAGCCCTGCCGAACGGGCGAGCGATTCGCCGACCTCCTGGTCGCCTTCCATGTCGTCGTACTTGCCACCCCAGCCGTTGAAGCCGAAGCGCCGGGCGAAGCGCCGGCCGCTCTCGTCGAACAGCACGATCGGCCCGGTGTCGCGTAGCCAGATGTCGCCATAGGGATGCCGCTCCAGCGTCACCGCGGCGCTGACGAGCTGCCGGGCACGCGCCTCGTTGGCTTCGTCGTGCACCACCAGCCTCACGTCCTGCCCGGTCGCGGCGACGGTATTGGCATAGGCGGCGATCTGCTCCTGCGCCGGGTCGGTGAATTCCTCCCACAGGTCGGCGCGATGCGGGAATCCGATCCACAGCCAGTCCTGCCGGGCGAACTCGGCGGGCATGGGCAAGGTCGTGGTCATGGTCTCAGCATCCTCCGGGCGCGGCAGCGCATGATTGATCGCGGGCAGTGCGGAATTCGTCGCCCGGCTCCCAGTTGGGCCACTGGCGGCTCGATGCAAGGTCGCGACCGAGCCAGTAGAACAGCTCGAACTGCCGCTCCACCCCGCGCCAGTCCCACGCCGGGTCGTACTCGTCGTCGGGGGCGTGATAGCGGTGCGCACGGTACTCCGCGTTCCATGCCGCACCCGCCTCGCGCCCTCCCTCGACGAGGTCCTGACCCGACTTGATGTTGAACATCGGCACCCCGCGCTTGGCGAAACTGAAATGGTCCGAGCGGTAATAGTATCCGGCCTGCGGCGCGGAATCGGGCGAAGCACTGAGACCGACCTTGGGCAGGTTGCGCGCCAGCACCGTATCGAGCTCGCTCTTGCCGAGGCCGATCACGTCGACGTCCCGCGTCGGGCCGGCCATCGAACCGCCGTCGATGTTGAGCCCGCCGACCGTGTGGTCGAGCGGGTATATCGGGTGCGCGGCATAATATTCCGACCCGAGCAGGCCCTGCTCCTCGGCGGTGACCGAGAGGAACACCATGCTGCGCGCCGCAGCACCGGTTTTTGCCTGCGCCTCGGCCAGCGCGACGAGCGCGGCGCTGCCGAGCGCGTTGTCGATCGCCCCGTTGCAGATGTCGTCGCCGGCCTCGTTCGGCGGGCATTGGCCGAGGTGATCCCAGTGCGCGGTGTGGACGACGTATTCGTCGGGCCGCTCGCGCCCCGGCAGGATGCCAATGACGTTTTTCGAATCGATGTAACGCAGGCTGTTGTCGAAGGCCGTCGAAACCTTGAGACCGAGCGGGACCGGGCGGAAGCCGGCCTGTTCGGCCTGTGCGGCAAGGCTCGCCAAGGTGGTCCCGGCGGCGCTGGCGATAGCCTGTGCCGTGTCATTGGAGATCCAGCCGTTGACCAGCGTCTGGCTCGCGCCTCGATCTTCGCTGCGGTTGCGCGACTGCGGGCCGCTCCACGAGCGTTCGACGACGTTCCAGCCATAGCCCGCCGGGTAATCTTCGTGGACGATGAGCGCAGCCTGCGCGCCTTGCCTCGCGGCTTCCTCGAACTTGTAGGTCCAGCGGCCGTAATAGGTCATGGCCCTGCCGTTGAACGGCCCGGCATTGGTTTCGCTCCGCCAATCGGGGTCGTTGACGAGGATCACCGCGGTCTTCCCGCGCATGTCGATCCCGGCGTAATCGTTCCAGCCCCTCTCGGGCGCGACCACACCATAGCCGACGAAGACCAGTTCGCTGTCGTGCAGCGAGATGTTCTCCTGTTCACGGTAGCTCATGCCGATCCAGTCGCTGCCCGCTGCAAAAAGCATGTCCGCCGCCGGGCCGTAAACGTTGAGCGCACCAAGGTCCTCGGCAGTGATCTTGACCAGCGGCACGTCCTGGTACCATGAGCCGTTGTTGCCCGGCTGAAGGCCCGCGGCGGCGAAGCGCTCGACCATGTAGGCGAGCGTCTTGCCCTCGCCCGGCGTGCCCGTCCCGCGGCCTTCGAATTCGTCGGCCGACAAGGTCCGCGTCACGTCCTTGAGGGTGTCGAGCGAGAGGTGCGGGCCGGTATCGGCACGCTGCCCGAACGGCAGGCCCGCGCATCCCGCCAGCGCGAGCAGCAGCGCGGCGCAGGGCGCGGCGATGATCCTGAAGGGAAGCTCCATCGCGCTCCCTTGGCAAAGCCGCGCGCGGGGAACAAGCGCCGCGAAGCAAGGCTTGCCCTCGCCTCCCCGGCCATGCACTTGGAAGGCGATGACCGAAACGAGCGAAGCCGACTGGACCGGAGCGCTGCAGCGGGCGCGCAGCCACGCGCCGTTCCTCGCTGCCGCGCTCGACCGGCGGGCCGATATTGCCGCGCTGCTGGCCGAAGGACGCGGCGAGGAGGCGCTGGCCGCCGCACCGCAAGAGCACGAGGATGTGGCCGTCGCGCTGCGCCGCGAACGGATCGGGCTGGCGCTGGCGCTGGCCATCGGCGACCTTGCCGGGGCTTTCCCGCTGACCCGCGTGACGGGCGAGCTTTCCGCCTTCGCCGACCGCGCGCTCGATGTCGCGATTGCCGCGGCGATCCGCCACCGCGTACCCGGTGCCGAGCCTGCCGGGTTCACCGCGCTAGCGCTCGGCAAGCACGGCGCACGGGAACTCAACTACAGCTCGGACATCGACCCGATCCTGCTCTACGACCCGGCAAAACTGCCGCGCCGCGAGCGCGACGATCCGGGCGAAGCGGCGCAGCGGGTCGCGCGGCGGCTGATGGAACTGATGACCGAGCAGACCGCCGAGGGCTATGTCTTTCGCGTCGACCTGCGGCTGCGCCCGGCCTCCGAAGTCAGCCCGCTCGCGGTCAGCTTCGATGCCGCCCTGACACATTACGAAAGCTCGGCGCTGGCGTGGGAGCGCGCCGCCTTCATCCGCGCCCGGTCCGCAGCCGGCGACGTTGCCGCCGGCGAGGCCTTCCTGCGCGCGATCCGCCCGTTCGTCTGGCGCCGCAGCCTCGATTTCACCGCGCTGGAAGAAGTGCGCCGCCTGACCGCGCGCATCCGCGACAGCCATTCGGGACCGGCCGAGGCGGGCCCGGGCTTCAACCTCAAGCTAGGTCGCAGCGGGATTCGCGAGATCGAGTTCTTCGCCCAGACCCACCAGCTGATCCACGGCGGCCGCCATCCCGCGCTGCAGGTCCGCGGCACGCGCGCCGCACTCGATGCGCTGGCGGAGGAGGGGATCATCGCTTCTGGCGACGCGATGCTGCTCGGCGACAGCTACGACCGGCTCCGCACGCTCGAACACCGCCTGCAGATGGTCCACGACCGCCAGACGCACGTGCTGCCCGAGAACCCCGAGGCGCTCGACAACGTCGCCCGCCTCGAAGGGCTCGAAGACGGCGCGGCGCTGGTCGCCGAGGTCCGATCGATCGCGCAGGAGGTGGCGCTGCGCTACGACGCGCTGCTCGGCGGGGTCGAGGAGCGCGCGCGTCCGGTCGCACCGCCGGACCAAGGCGTGCTGACGACGATCGAGGAGCGCTTCGACCGCTGGCGCGATACGATGCGCACGCTGCGCGGGCCCGAGGCGCGCGCCGCCTTCGCCGCCTTGCGCCCGACGCTGGCCGAAGCGCTGTCGGCCGCGCCCGAGCCCGAGCGCGCGCTGGCCCGGCTCGAAACGATCATCGAGCGCGTCCCGACGGCGATCAACCTGTTCCGCCTGTTCGAAGCCCGCCCCGGGCTGCTCGATCAGGTGCTCGGCGTGGTGACGCTGGCCCAGGGGCTGGCCGACGAGCTCGGCCGTCACCCCGACCTGCTCGACGCGCTGATCGACGCGACGGCACTCGACCTGCCGGGGCCGGTCGAAAGTCTCGCCGCCGACATGCGCGAACGCGGGGGCGAGGACTACGAGACGCGTCTCGACGCAATCCGCCGGGTCGTCGGAGAGCAGCGCTTCGCGCTCGGCGTGCAGCTGGTCGAAGCGCGCCACGATCCGCTCGAAATCGCCGCCGGGCTGGCCCGGCTCGCCGAAGCGGCGCTCGAAGTCGGGGCGAGCGCGGCGGAAGAGGAATTCGCCCGCGTGCACGGCCGGATCGAGGGCAGCGACCTCGTCGTCCTCGGCCTCGGCCGGCTCGGCGGCGGGGCGCTGACGCATGCCTCGGACCTCGACCTCGTCTACCTGTTCAGCGGCGAGTACGGGGCCGAGTCCGATGGCCGGCGGCCGCTGTCGTCGTCGCACTACTACAATCGCCTGTGCCAGCGGGTGACCGCGGCGCTCAGCGTACCGACGGCGGCCGGGGCGCTCTACGAGATCGACACGCGGCTGCGGCCGCAGGGCGCGCAGGGGCCCATTGCGGTGAGCTTGGAGAGCTTCGAACTTTACCAGCGCAACGATGCCTGGACATGGGAGCACATGGCGCTGACCCGCGCCCGTCCGGTCTACGGCCCGCCCGAAGCGCGCGCCGAACTGCAGAGGATCGTCGACAAGACATTGCGGCAGGAACGCGACCTGGTGCAGCTGCGAACCGACGTGCTCAAGATGCGCGGCGAGATGGCGGCCGCGAAGCCGCCCGCCGGGCCGCTCGACGCCAAGCTGCTGCGCGGCGGGCTGGTCGACTGCGAATTCATCGTGCACTTCCTTCAATTGCGCGAGCGAACCGGCTTCTCGCCCGACCTCGGCACCGCGATCGATGCGTTGGCTGGGGCGGGCTACCTGCCTGACGGGTTCCGCGCCGACTTCGACCTGATGAGCCGATTGCTGGTCGCCGCCCGACTGCTCGCGCCCGATGCGCAGCAGCCGCCCAAGGCCGCGGCGCGAGCGCTGGCCACCGCCTGCCGGGTCGACGACTACCAATCGCTCTTGCATCGCCTGCGCGAAGCGCGCCAAGGCGTTGCCGAAACCTGGGCCGAGACATTCAGCGAAACCCTGGAGGATCTGACATGAGCGATCGCCCCGACGTTGGCGACACCGTTCCCGACATCGCCCTCGAAACGCCCGACGGAGGCAGCGTGAAGGCGTCCGACTTCGCGGGTCGCAAGCTGGTGCTGTTCTTTTACCCCAAGGACGACACCCCCGGCTGCACGACCGAGAACAAGGACTTCGGCGCGCTGGCCGGCGAGTTCGAAAAGGCCGGGACCGCGCTGCTCGGGGTCAGCAAGGACCCGCCGAAGAGACACGTGAAGTTCGCCGGGAAGTACGGCCTCGTCGCCCCGCTCGCCTCCGATGCGGAAAGCGGTGGCCTGTCCGATGCGCTCGGCATCTGGGTCGAGAAGAGCATGTACGGGCGCACATACATGGGCATGGAGCGCACCACCTACCTCGTCGGCGCCGACGGCAGGATCGCGCAGGTCTGGCGCAAGGTGAAGGTCAAGGGCCACGCCGAGGAAGTGCTGGAGGCGGCCCGGGCGTTGTGAGCACTCGCGTTGTGAGTACTTCCCTTGCCGGCGCGATCCGCGGCGCGCTGCTGACCGGCGAGGCGCGCGAGAAGGTCATGGCCGCGCGGCGCGTGGCGCGCGACTGGAGGCTCGGGCGGCTGGCGTTCGAGTTCGACGTGGCGATGCCCGACCAGCCGGCCTGGCCCGCCGGGCTCGAACTGTTGCCGCCTTCGCAGATGCCCAAGCGCGGCAAGGGGGGATCGGAGAGGAACCGCGTTGCCCTGTGGCATTCGATAGCGCATATCGAGTTCGTCGCCATCGACCTCGCGCTCGACATGGCGGGGCGCTTCGGGGCCGAGATGGGCCCCGAGTTCACCGGCGATTTTCTCAAGGTTGCTGCGGATGAAGCGCTTCATTTCGCCCTGATCGAGCGCAAGCTGCACTCGTTAGGCTCCTGTTACGGCGCTTTGCCGGCGCATTCCGGACTGTGGCAGGCCGCGCACGACACCCGCGACGATGTCGCCGCGCGACTGGCCGTGGTGCCCATGGTACTCGAGGCGCGGGGGCTCGACGTGACTCCTGCGATGCTCGGGAAGGTCCGGCAGGCGGGCGACGAATCCGGCGCGCGAATCCTCGAACGAATCCTTGACGACGAGATTCGCCACGTCGGCATCGGCGCAAAGCACTTCCGCGAGGCGAGCCGCAGGCGCGACGAATTGCCGCGGGAATTGTGGCAAAATCTCGTGAAATTGCATTTCCGGGGCGTCCTGAAGCCGCCATTCAACGACTCGGCGCGTCTCGCAGGCGGTTTACCGCGCGATTGGTACGGCGGCATTGCCTAGTTAACCTTTTCCCGGTCAACTTCGAACCAACGAGACGGCGGGGGGTTCCGTGCATCTCGAAAATATTACCGGGCAAAGTCCGGTCGGGGTGGTCTGGGGCACGAGCCCCAGGCGGGAAACGCAAATTGGACGGGAATACAGGTCGCATGCATTTTAACCGAGCAATCCGCTCTATTGCCGCAATCGCCGCTTCCGCGGTGGCGATCGCTGCAAGCCCGGCGGCAGCCAACGAAACGGCCGCCGCCACCCAGATGACCGGCGCCCTCAAGGGCAGCGCCTCGACCGAGGCTCTCGGCAACGGCGACAAGGAATTCACCCAACTCTTCGCAGGCTGGAAAGAGACCGAACGTGGTTCGGGCTCGCTCGCAGCCCCGCGCCAGGCCGTCGCCGTGCCCTCGCGCATGCCGGTCGATACCGCCCGCATGTCGAGCGGTTTCGGGATGCGCACGCACCCGGTCCTCGGCGGTCGCCGCCAGCACAAGGGCATCGACCTCGCTGCGCCGACCGGCACTCCGGTTTACGCCACGGCCGACGGCTACGTCGCCCGTGCCGATCGCTTCGGCACCTACGGCAATTACATCCAGATCGAGCACGGCGGCGAAATGGAAACCCGCTTCGGCCATCTCTCGGCCTTCAACGTGACGGCCGGCCAGACGGTCCACAAGGGCGACCTGATCGGCTTCGTCGGCTCCACCGGCCGTTCTACCGGCCCGCACCTGCACTACGAAGTGCGCGTCGGCGGCGAAGCGGTCGATCCGCGCCCCTACATGATCACCGCCGACATGGCGCTGTCGCAGGTCGAAGGCGGCCAGGGCGGCGGCGACGACGCGGGCGACGAATAAGTTCCTGTTGCCTGGAGGGCACGCGAAGGGGCGGCAGGTCGATCCTGCCGCCCTTTTCGTTTGTGCCTAGCCGAGCAGGCGCGTCGCCATGGCGCGCACTTCGTCGGCCATGTCCTCGCGCTCCAGCGCCAGCGTCAGTGTCGCCTCGACGAAGCCGATCTTGCTGCCGCAGTCGAAGCGCCGCCCAGCGAACGTGACGGCGTGGAACGGCTGGTTGCCGATCATCCTGGCCATCGCGTCGGTCAGCTGGATTTCACCCCCGGCGCCCTTTTCCTGGCCTTCGAGCGTCCGCATGACCTCGGGCTGGAGGATGTAGCGCCCGGAAATGATCTTGTTCGACGGCGCCTCGGCGAACGGCGGCTTTTCGACCAGCCCCTTGACCTCGGTCAGCGCCCCGCTGCTTTCGCCCGGGTCGATCACGCCGTAGCTGGAAACTTCCTCCATCGGCACCTCGAGCACGCTGATGAGGTTGCCGCCGACGTCGTTGTAGGCTTCGACCATCTGCTTCATGCAACCTGGCGAGCCGATCATCAGTTCGTCGGGCAGCATGACCGCGAAGGGCTCGTCGCCGACGATCGCGCGGGCGCACCAGATCGCGTGGCCAAGGCCCATCGGCACCTGCTGGCGCACGGTGATGATTTCGCCCGGCGTGAAGCGGGTCGGATCGAGCACCGAGAGGTCCTTGCCGCGCCCGCTCATCGTCGTCTCGAGCTCGTAGGCCATGTCGAAATGCTCGACGATGGCGGTCTTGCCGCGCCCGGTGACGAAGATCATCTGCTCGATCCCCGCCTCGCGCGCCTCGTCCACTGCGTACTGGATCAGCGGCCGGTCGACGATCGGCAGCAGTTCCTTGGGAATGGCCTTGGTGGCGGGGAGAAATCGCGTGCCGAGACCGGCGACGGGAAAGACGGCTTTCTTGATGGGCATTCGATCCATGGCCCACCTTCTGCTGCGCTGCACACAACCCGTCAACCGGGGAAGCGAGCGCCGGCGCGATAGTCCGGACCCATGGGGCGACAAGAGCGTTGCAAGGCGGAAAGGAGACCGCACATGGCACTACTCAAGCTCGCGACCCTCGGGGCGCTCGGATACATCGGATACAGGTTCTTGGAGAAGCGTCGCGAGGAAGATCACGCCGCGTTCGCCACAGGGCAGGGCGGCGATTCCAACTTCGCCAAGGTCCGCGATGCGGGACCGGCGGCGATGGCCGATCCGCCCCTGCGCTCGTGGGACAAGCAGGATCAGGCGAGCGACGAAAGCTTCCCGGCTTCCGACCCGCCGGCGACCTATTGATTCAACGGCAGGCGCGCGCCGCCAGCCAAAGCCGCACCGCCCCGGCCAGCCCCGGGGCGGTTGCGGCCTCGATCCGCTCGGCGTCGATCCGCGCGACGAGCGCGTTGAGCGGCACGCCTTCTGCCTCGGCCGCATCGCGCAGCAGGTCCCAGAACAGCGGTTCGAGGCTGATCGAGGTCTTGTGTCCCGCGATCTCGACCGAGCGTTTGACCGGCGGGTGGTAGAACTCGCCGCTCACCGGTCGGGGCCGAGCATCGCCGCCGGATCGACGATCCGGTCGTAGTCCTCGCCGCTCACCGCGCCGCTGGCGATCGCCGCCTCGCGCAGCGTGACGCCGCGAGCATGGGCGTCCTTGGCGATGGCCGCGGCCTTGTCGTAGCCGATCGTCGGGGCTAGCGCGGTCACCAGCATGAGCGAGCGTTCGACCCCGCGTTGCAGCTCGTCCTCGCGCGGCTCGAGTCCGGCCAGCAGGTGTTCGGTGAAGCTGTCGACCGCATCGGCCAGCAGCCCGGCCGACTGCAGGAAGGTATAGGCCAGCACCGGGCGGTAGGTGTTGAGCTCGAACTGGCCCTGGCTGGCGGCGAACTGCATCGTCCCCTGGTTGCCGAACACCCGGGCGCAGACCTGCGTCAGCGCCTCTACCTGGGTCGGGTTGACCTTGCCGGGCATGATCGACGAGCCCGGCTCGTTGGCCGGGAGCGCCAGCTCCCCGAGACCGGCGCGCGGCCCCGAACCGAGCAGGCGGATGTCGCTGCCGATCTTGTTGAGCGAAGCAGCGACGGTCGCCAGCGCGCCATGGACGAAGAGCAGGGCGTCGGAAGCCGCCAGCGCCTCGAACTTGTTCGGCGCCGATACGAACGGCAGCCCGGTCGCCTCGGCGATCTCGCGCGCCACGCCCTCGGCGAAGCCCGGCGGGGCGTTGAGCCCGGTCCCGACCGCTGTGCCGCCCTGCGCCAGTTCGTAGAGCCCGGGCAGCGCCGCCTCGATTCGGCCGATCCCCGCCTCGACCTGCCGGGCGTATCCGGAGAATTCCTGTCCCAGCGTCAGCGGCACGGCGTCCTGCGTGTGCGTGCGGCCGATCTTGACCAGCCCGTCCCACGCCGCCGCCTTGGCGGCGAGGTCGGAGTGCATCGCCCGGAGCGCCGGGACCAGCCGCTCGTGCAGCGCACGCACCGCGGCGATGTGCATCGCGGTCGGGAACGTGTCGTTCGACGACTGGCTCATGTTGACGTGGTCGTTGGGGTGAACCGGGCTCTTCGCCCCGAGTTCGCCGCCGAGCAAGAGGTTGGCGCGATTGGCGATGACCTCGTTGGCGTTCATGTTCGACTGCGTGCCCGAGCCGGTCTGCCACACGACCAGCGGGAATTCCTCGTCGAGCGCGCCCGAAGCGACCTCGCCCGCCGCCTGCCCGATCGCATCGGCGAGCCGCGCGTCGAGCAGCCCGAGCGCGAGGTTGGTCCGCGCCGCCGCGCCCTTGATCACGCCGAGCGCGTGGATCACCGCGAGCGGCATGCGCTCCCCGCCGATACGGAAATTGTCCTTCGAACGCTGGGTCTGTGCGCCCCACAACCGGTCGGCCGGGACGGTGACCTCGCCCATTGTATCGCTCTCGATCCGGGTCTCGCTCATGGCCGCAACCTAGCGGAAACTCGTTGCGATGCCACGCGTCACTGCCGACCGTGTGCAACCGGCAGCCCGGCCTCGGCCGGATGCCGGTCAATACATGTGCTGGCCGCCGTTGATGCTCATCGTCGAGCCGGTGACGAAGCCGCCTTCGTCGGAGGTCAGGAAGGCCACCCCGCGCGCGATTTCGTCGGCATGGCCGAGGCGGCCGACCGGGATGCGCGCGACGATCTTTTCGAGCACGTTCTCAGGCACCGCCGCGACCATGTCGGTATCGATGTAGCCCGGGGCGATGGCGTTGACGGTGATCCCGTAGCGCGCGCCTTCCTGGGCCAGCGCCTTGGTGAAGCCGTGGATGCCGCTCTTGGCCGCGGCGTAGTTGACCTGGCCGTATTGCCCGGCCTGGCCGTTGATCGAACCGATGTTGACGAACCGGCCCCAGCCGCTGTTCTTCATCCCGGCGAAGGTCGCCTTGGCCATGTTGAAGCACCCGCCGAGATTGATCCTCAGCACGTCGGTCCAATCCTCGTAGCTCATCTTCAGCAGCGTGCCGTCGCGGGTGATGCCGGCATTGTTGACCACGATGTCGATCGGGCCGACTTCGGCCTCGACACGGGCGCAACCTTCGATGCAGGCCTCATGGTCGCCGACGTTCCACTTGTAGGACTTGATGCCGGTCGCGTCGCTGAAGGCGCGGGCCTTCTCCTCGTTGCCGGCATAGTTGGCGACGACGGTGCGTCCCTGCGCCTGCAACGCTTCGCAAATGGCCCTGCCGATACCTCGGGTGCCCCCGGTAACGATCGCAACGCGTGACATGCAGTCTCCCTTCCTCAGGCTTTCCCGCTCCCGACCGCAGGCTTAGCGGGCACGGCCTTGCAGGCAAAGAAAAACCCCGCCGAAGCGGGGTCCGGCGGCCACGAAATGCGGATCAGAATTTGAACTGGGTGCCGACGTATACCGCCTGGCTGTCGGTCTGCTTGGCGTCGGCCAGCGGAGCGAGGCTGTTGCGGTCCTGTTCGTAGCGCACGCCGGCGGTAACATCGAGGTTGCGCGTCAGGCGATAGCTGCCGCCGACAGCGACCGACTGCGCGCCGATCGAATCGCGGGTCAGTGGGAGGCTGCCGGTCTTTTCTTCCGCCTCGAGCGCGATACGCGGCTCGAAGCGGCTCTCATCCGGCCTTGCGCCCGGGCTCGGCCGGAAGGTGGCGAGATCGGGGATCGATTCGGCGGAAAGCTTCTTGTCGATCACCGAGGGCTGCGCGAAGCTCTGGTAGCCGCGCGAAATGCCGAGGTTGTAACGTGTCGGGGCGATACGGACGGCGGGCGCGCTGGCCAACTGGTCCTTCGCCGAATCGATTGCCGAGCGAACCTGGATGGCGTGGGCCGCATCCTCGTCGATCCGCACCGCCACGGTCACCGAGCGATTCGGCCGTTCGGCAAGGCCGGCGGGAGTGAAGCGCAGCAGGCGCGCGGCGGAGCCGTTTGCGCCGACCAGCCTGGCAACGCGCGGATCGACCGAGGCTGGCGTGAAGGGGAGATTCGCAGAAGCCGACCGGCCCGACTTGCCGCCGAGAGAATCGAGCGCCCAGCCCGCGGTCGGAATGCCGGCAAGCACGAGCGAGGCAAGCGCAACGGTCGCGGCAATGCCGCCCGTCCTGCCGCTTGAACGCTTGTTGCCCACCTTCACCCTGTACCTCCTCGACATATGGTCTTTGCGCCTATCACACACCCGGCCCTTAACGGTTCCTGACCGGGTATGAAATCGTGCGACTCCGCCCTCTTTCACCGGACGATAGGCGCAAGCGCCCCAATTTCCATGCCTTTCAGGTCGGGTGCTTCCAGTTTTCTCAAACTGTTGCAACACGTCCACAGGTGCATATGGATACCGGGAGCGCCGGGTTAAGCACGGGTTCAGCGCCCGGGGATGCATTGGCGCTTCCACATCGCGGGGATGCAGCGGCTTGCCGCCCACCGCGGTGCGGCTATAGAGGCGCTCACGGGCGAACCGCCCGCAAAGACAGACAGGACCGTTCATGGCACTTCCGAATATCCGCCCCGTTGCCCGCCGCTTGCAGCCCGCCCGCCTCGTGCTGGTCGCCGGGCTCGGCCTTGCGCTGGCCGCGTGCGGACACCGGCAGGACGATGTAGCGACCGACGTCGCATCGGCTTCGATCACCTCGATCGGCGTCAACTCCTACCTGTGGCGCGCCAGCCTCGAAACGCTCAGCTTCATGCCGCTGACCCAGGCCGACAGCGCCGGCGGCGTGATCGTCACCGACTGGTATTCGAACCCGCAGAACCCGGGCGAGCGGGTCAAGGTCTCGGTCTCGATCCTCGACCAGGACCTGCGCGCCGATGCCCTGCGCGTCGCCGCCAGCCGCGAGGTCAACCGCGGCGGGCAGTGGGTCGCCGCCCCGGTCCAGGCCGCGACGGTGCAGAAGCTCGAGGACATCATCCTCACCAAGGCGCGCGATCTCAGGCGTTCCGACGTCGGCTAAAACCGCCTAGGGGGTTTTCATGACCGACCAACGTTTCGATCCGTCGCGGGCCGACGGACACTGGCAGCACGCCTGGGAAGACCGGCAAGTCTTCGTCGCCGACGACGCGAGCGAACGCCCGCGTTGCTACGTGCTGGAGATGTTTCCCTACCCCTCGGGGCGGATCCACATCGGCCACGTGCGCAACTACACCATGGGCGACGTGCTGGCCCGCTACAAGCGGCTGACCGGGCACGAGGTGCTGCACCCGATGGGCTGGGACGCCTTCGGCATGCCGGCGGAAAACGCCGCGATCGAAAAGGGCGTCCATCCCGGCGAATGGACCCGCAGCAACATCGCCAACATGAAAGCGCAGCTCAAGCGCCTCGGCATGGCCTTCGACTGGAGCCGCGAGCTGGCGACCTGCGATCCCGAATACTACGGGCACGAGCAGGCGATGTTCATCGACTTCTACGAAGCGGGCCTGGTCTACCGCAAGGAATCGGCGGTCAACTGGGACCCGGTCGACCAGACCGTGCTGGCCAACGAACAGGTCATCGACGGCAAGGGCTGGCGCAGCGGTGCGCCGGTCGAGAAGCGCAAGCTGAGCCAGTGGTTCCTCAAGATCACCGACTTCGCGCAGGAGCTGCTCGACGGGCTCGGGACGCTCGACAAGTGGCCCGAGAAGGTCCGCGTGATGCAGGAGAACTGGATCGGCAAGAGCACCGGCCTTCAGTTCTCGTTCGCCCTGTCGAACGGCGAAAGCCTGGAAGTCTACACCACCCGGCCCGACACGATCTTCGGCTCGAGCTTCGTCGCCGTCGCGCCCGACCATCCGGTCGCGCAGGCCGTCGCGGCGAGCAACTGCGATGCCGCCAAGTTCATCGAGCAGTGCAAGAAGGGCGGGACCACCGCGGCCGAGCTGGAGACGGCCGAAAAGCTCGGTTTCGACACCGGCATCGGCGCGAAGCACCCTTTCACCGGCGAATACCTGCCGGTCTACATCGCCAACTTCGTGCTGATGGAATACGGCACCGGGGCGATCATGGCGGTGCCGGGGCACGACCAGCGCGACTTCGATTTCGCCACCAAGTACGGCCTGCCGATCGTCCGCGTCGTCGCCCCCGACGCAGCCGCCGCCGATGCCCCGCTGAGCGAGGCAGAGGCCGGCGACGGTGTGCTGGTCAACTCGGGTTTCCTCGACGGAATGGATGTCGCCAGCGCCAAGCAGGCGGTTATCGACCGCGCGGTCGGCGAAGGCTGGGGCGAAGGCAGGACCGTGTGGCGCCTGCGCGACTGGGGCGTCAGCCGCCAGCGTTACTGGGGTGCGCCGATCCCGTTCATCCACTGCGACGCCTGCGGCGTCGTGCCGGTACCCAAGGACCAGCTGCCGGTGGTGCTGCCCGAGGACGTCGACATCTCGATTCCCGGCAACCCGCTGGTGCGCCACCCGACGTGGAAGCACGTCGACTGCCCGAAGTGCGGTGCGGCGGCGGTGCGCGAAACCGACACGCTCGATACCTTCGTCGATTCCTCGTGGTATTTCCTGCGCTTCGCCAGCCAGCCCACGGACCGCCCGTTCGATCCGGAGGTGGTGAAGAAATGGATGCCGGTCGACCAGTACATCGGCGGCATCGAGCACGCGATCCTGCACCTGCTCTACGCCCGCTTCTGGACTCGCGCGCTGGCCCGTATCCACCAGCTCGACGTCAAGGAGCCCTTCGCCAGCCTGTTCACGCAAGGGATGGTGACGCACGAGACTTATTCGCGCCGTGAGGGGGACCGCGAGGTGTTCTTCAGCCCCGACGAGGTCGACCGCTCGGGCGGGGGCGCGGTGCTGGTGGCGGACGGCGCCAAGGTCGACATCGGCCCGGTCATCAAGATGTCGAAGTCCAAGAAGAACACTGTCGATCCGGACTCGATCATCGAACGCTACGGCGCCGATTCGGTGCGCTGGTTCATGCTGAGCGACAGCCCGCCGGAACGCGACCTGCCGTGGTCCGCCGCGGGCATCGAAGGCTGCTGGCGCTTCGTCCAGCGGCTGTGGCGGCTGTTCGGACAATACGACGCGAGTGTTCAGGGCACCGATCAAGCGCTTGATCGACAGGTCCACAAGACCATCGCCGCCGTGGGCGAGGATATCGAGGCGCTCTCTTTCAACAAGGCCGTGGCGCGGATTTACGGACTGACCAGCGCGGCGGAAAAGGCCGCGCCGTCGGCCACCCGCAGCGAAGCGATCCGTACCATCCTCCTGCTCGTCTCACCGATGATGCCGCACCTCGCCGAGGAGGCCTGGGCTGCGATGGGGCAGGACGGGCTCATCGCCGATGCCGCCTGGCCCAAGGCCGACCCGGCCCTGCTGGTCGACGAAGAAGTGACCATCGCGGTGCAGGTAAAGGGCAAGCTGCGCGATACTCTTACGGTCGCCAAGGGCTTGCCCAACGCCGATCTCGAAGCCCTTGCGTTGGCCAGCGAGAAGGTCCAGCGTTCGCTCGATGGAGCCGAAGTGCGCAAGGTGATCGTGGTGCCCGACAGGCTGGTGAATATCGTCGCGTGAGGGCGCTGGCCTTCCTCGTCGCGGGTTCGCTCGCGCTCTCCGGCTGCGGCCTTTCGCCGATGTATGCCGGGGGCGGAGCGGGCCCCGTGGCGAGCGGGCTGTCGAGCGTCGAGGTCGCCCCGATCGAAGGCAAGGCCGGCTGGCTGGTGCGCAACGCACTCAACGACCGGCTCGGGCAGACCGGTTCGACATCGCAAAACCCGCGCTACCGCCTCGACGTATTGCTCGACGACAAGCTCGAAGGGCTCGGCCTGCTGACCGACGATTCGGTCGGCCGTGAGCGGCGGACGTTGCGCGCCCGCTACCAGCTGGTCGACATCGCCAGCGACGAGGTCCTGCTCGATGCGACCGCCGGGTCCGACGCCGGTATCGACGTCGTGTCGAGCGAATATGCCACGATCGCCGCCGAGGAAACCGCGCTCGAGAACCTGTCGAAGGAAGTCGCCGACCGGATCGTCGCGCGCCTCGCGCTGACGCTCCGCAACAGCTCATGAAGGCGACGCAGCGCGACTTCCGCCAGCACGCCCCGCGCGCTGCTCGCGACGCCCGCGTGTTCTTCTTCTGCGGTCCTGACGAATCCGGCGCCAGCGCCGCCGCCGAAGCTCTCGTCGAGCTGTTCGCCGAACCGGGCGAGCGGGTCGAGCTCTCGGGAGGTGACCTGCGCTCCGACCCGGTCCTGCTGGCCGACGAGGCGCGCTCGACCTCGCTGTTCGGCGGCGCCCGGCACATCTGGGTGCGCGCCAGCGGGGACGAGGCGCACGATGCGGTCAAGAACCTGCTCGACACTTACGATGCCGGCGAAGGCGACGGCGCCTGTCCGGTGGTCGTCGTCGCAACCTCGGCGAGCGACAAGGCGCGCACCGCCAAACTGCTCGAAAAGCGCGGCGATGGGTTCGTCGGCATGTTCTACCCGCCCGACCTGCGCTCGGTGGCACACGAGGTCCGGCGCATGGCGGGCGCGCTCGGCCTCAAGATGGCCGACGACCTGAGCGAACGGATCGCCGCCGCGGCCGGCCTCGACCAGCGTCTCGCCCGCTCGGAAATCGAGAAGCTCGCGCTCTACTGCGACGCCTCGCCGCAGAGCCCGCATACCCTTACCGCCGCCGACCTCGATGCGGTCGGCGCGAGCACCGAGGAAGACGGCTTCATGCCGCTGGTCAACGCCGTGCTTTCCGGCACCGGGCCGGAGCTGGCGGGCGAGTTCCGCCGCCTGCGCGAGGTTTCGCTCAACCCGGTCGGCCTGCTGCTCGCCTTCGAACGGCGCGCGGCGCAACTCGCCCAGCTCGCCGCCCGGCTCGGCCCGCGTGGCAACGTCAACAACTTCATCGAAAGCGAACGTGCCGCGCGCCGGGTGTTTTTCGGCGATGCCCAGGACCTCAAGGTCCAGCTCTCGCTCTGGCGCGGGCAAAAACTCGATCGGCTCTTGCGGCGGTTGGCCGAAACACATCGCCAGCTCCTCAGCAACAGCCAAGCTGCCGACGTGCTGTTGGCTCAGGAACTCACTCAAATAGCCCGCCACGCGCTTGACGCGAAGCGATTGAAGCAACTTCCTAAATTCAAGCATTAGAATTAATGCTCTGCGCACAACCGCCATCCGCGCACAGAGGACGATCTTCTGCAACCGCTGAGATGTTATTAGCATGCCGAGCCCCGCCCGCACGCCATCGGCTCGCTCGCCGGCGACAAGCTGTTTTGGGAAGTCGACAAGCTCTACTGGCACCGCCATTCGCTGCGCCCCAGCCTGACCGGCCGCCTGCAGGCCGATCTCGAGTACCTTTCCGGCTGGACCATTTGGCGCGACCTCGGGATCATGCTCGCGACCATCCGCGTGGTGGTCCACGACCGCGCCTTCTAGGCGCACTTCGCTTGCCCCGGGCGCCGCACGGCGCCATGTGATGCGGTGTGAGCGCACTGCAACTCCACGAAATGCCCGATGGCCGCAAGATCGCCTTCCGCCACGGCGAAGGACGCGGTCCGGCGCTGGTGTTCCTGCCCGGCTACATGTCCGACATGGCCGGTTCCAAGGCGACTGCGCTGGCCGATTGGGCCGCTCTCGAGGGCCGCGAGTGGCTGCTGCTCGACTATTCGGGCTGCGGCGAATCTCCCGGCGATTTCGCCGACGGCACACTGAGCCGGTGGTGCGACGAGGTGGTCGCGCTGATCGAGGCGCGAATTGCCGGCCCGGTCAACCTCGTCGGCTCTTCGATGGGCGGCTGGCTCATGTTGCTGGCCGCGCGCGCGCTTGGGGCAAAAGTGGCAGGGCTTGTCGGCATCGCCGCCGCTCCCGACTTCACCGACTGGGGCTTTGACCCGAAGCAGAAGACCGCACTCGCCGCGGGCGAAACCATATTCGAGCACAATCCTTACGGTCCCGAAGCGACTCCGACCCATCCGGCCTTCTGGACCGACGGCGAAGCGCAGCTCCAGCTGGACGGTGCGGTTCCGTTCGACGGCCCGGTGCGGCTGCTCCACGGACAGGACGACACCGTCGTGCCGCCCGAAATCTCGCTACGTCTCGCCGGGGCGCTGCGTTCAAGCGACGTGCAGGTGACTCTCGTAAAGGGCGGGGACCACCGTCTTTCACGCGAGCAGGACATCACCCTGCTGTTGCAATCGGTGGCAGCACTGTGACTCGAAACGCCCGATGATCCTTTCCGCCCTATCTCTCCTCGCTGCGCAGGCTTCAGCGGCGCTCTCCACCGCCGAAACCGGGCGGCTGTCGCAATGCCTCGACCAGGCGCGCAGCGACCCGGCGACGGCAATCACCACCGCCGGCACCTGGCTCGCCGAAGCCACCGGACCGGGCAAGGCCTTGCCACAGCAATGCCTCGGCCAGGCCTACGTCAGCCTCCTGCGCTGGGATGCCGCTGAACAGGCCTTCCTTGCCGGACGCGACGCGACGGTGGATGACGAATTGCGCGCCCGGCTCGGGGCCATGGCCGGAAATGCCGCGCTCGAAGCGGGCGATACGCAAGGTGCGCTGGCGGCGCTCGCTGCCGCGGAGGTCGACGCCTCGGCAGCGGGCAAGAGCGAACTCGCCGGGACGATCGCCTCCGACCGCGCACGCGCGCTCGTCGCGCTCGGCCAGCCGCAATCCGCCAGCCAGGCCCTCGAACGGGCCCGCAAGGATGCCCCGCAGGTCGCCTATGTCTGGCTGCTCTCGGCCACGCTCGACCGGAGGCAGGACGACCTCGCCGGTGCCGCTGGCTTCATCGCCACGGCGCTGGCGCTCGCTCCGCAGGATCCGCAGATCCTGCTCGAAGCCGGGGTCATCGCCGTGCTGAGCGGCGAGGAAGACACCGCCCGCGGATACTGGCGGAACGTGATGACCTTCGCGCCCGACAACCCGGAGGCGGCCACCGCCGCGGGCTACCTTGACCAGCTCGACGGGCAAGGCCCAGTAAGCGGACGATGATCCCGCTGTCCGTCCTCGACCTCGTCCCGGTCCGCGAAGGCGGCGACGTTGCGACGGCCTTGCACGAGGCTGGCGAACTGGCGCGCGCCGCCGAAGCGGCCGGCTATCGCCGCTTCTGGGTGGCCGAGCACCACGGCAGCGAAGGCATCGCCGGCGGCGCGGTCTCCGTCGCCCTGTCGCACATCGGGCATGTTACCCGGACGATCCGCATCGGCGCGGGCGGCATCATGCTGCCAAACCACAATCCCTTCGTCATCGCCGAGCAGTTCGGCGCGCTCGATGCCCTGTTCCCCGGCCGCGTCGACCTCGGACTCGGCCGCGCGCCCGGTGCCGCACCGATCCTGGGGCAGGCCCTGCGCAAGGACCTGTCGCGCGCAGCCGAGTATTTCCCGCAGGACGTCGTCGAACTGCGCGCGCTGTTCACCGGCGACATCGACCTGCCGATCAAGGCCACCCCGGGCTTCGGTGCACAGATCGAGATGTGGATGCTCGGTTCGAGCCTGTTCGGCGCCCAGCTCGCCGCGCGGCTCGGCCTGCCCTATGCCTTCGCCAGCCACTTCGCACCCGACCATCTCGACGCTGCGCTGGCGGCCTATCGCGAACAGTTTCGCCCGTCGGAGGCGCTCGAGACGCCGCACGTCATGGCGGCCATGACGGTAATCTGCGGCGAGACCGAAGAAGAGGCCGAAATCCTGTCCAGTTCGCAGGACCAGGCCTTCGTGCGCTTGCGGACCGGCGAGCCGGGCAAGCTGCCGCCTCCGATCCCGGGCTATCGCGCGACCCTGCCGGAAAGCGCCCAGGCGATGCTTGAGCGGCTCTCGGTGGCGCGTGCGGTCGGCTCGCCCGAGACCGTCGCCGCGAGGATCGACGCCTTCGTTCGCCGTACCCGGGCCGACGAGATCATCGTCTCGGGCGCGACCTTCGATCCGGCGGCGCGTCGCCGTTCGCTCGAACTGACCGCGGGAGCTTTGGTCGCCTGACAGGAAACCCCGGCGCCCGGCAGGCGTATGGTAGGCGGAGAGACGATGCGCCCCGCAAATTGCCCTTGCCCTGCGCCGCAAGCAGGTGCAGGGGCGCGCGCAACGATATCGTTTCAACTGTAACGATTGGGAGTCTGGCGAGGATGGCGGCGAAGGGCACCGGCAAAGCGGTCGCAAAGACGGCTCGCAAGTCACCGGCCGCGTCACCGGGAAAATCGCGCGGCAAGGCGCCGGAGCCGTTGGTCACCGAGCTCGGCGAGCGAATGGCGAATTCGCTCCTGCCCGGCGAAAAGGGCCTTTCCACGGCCCACATGGCGGAAGCGGCCGCTTTCCTGTTCGAAGCCGCCGCGCAGCGCGATGCCGACGAACCCTCTATCCTGATTCGCACCGCCCACGGCGACCGCCGCTTCATGCGGGTCGCCGTGGTCAACGACGACATGCCGTTCCTGGTCGATTCGATTGCCATGGCGATCGCCGCGCAGGGCCTCGCCATCGACCTGCTGGTCCACCCGATCGTCGGCGCGGTGCGCGATGCCAAGGGCAAGCTGACCGCGCTCCCCGAAGATTACGCCGGCGCGCCGCGCGAATCGATGATCTACCTCGAGACCGCGCGGGTCGACGCCAAGGAGCGCCGCGAACTCGAGCGCGCGCTCGCCACCGCGCTCGCCGACGTGCGCGCTGCGGTGCAGGACTGGCCGAAGATGCGCGAACTCATGGCCGCCGACGCCGACCGCATCGAGGACAAGGAAGGCGCGACCCTGCTGCGCTGGCTCGAAAGCGGCATGCTGACCCAGCTCGGCCATGTCACCCGCCTCCGCGACGGCAGCCGTTCGCAACTGCTCGGAATCTGCCGCAAGAGCGCCCGCGACCTGCTCGCCGACGATTCCTACGACCGCGCCTTCGCCTGGTTCGACCGGCAGGAAGGCGAACCCGCCGCGCGCGCCCCGCTGATCATCAAGGCCAACCGCCTGTCGAAGGTCCACCGCCGCGTCCCGCTCGACCTTTTCATCGTGCCGCTGGTCGAAGACGGCAAGGTGGTCGCGCTGTCGATCCATGCCGGGGTCTGGACCAGCGCCGCGCTGCTCACGCCGCCCGACGAGGTGCCGGTCCTGCGCCGTCAGCTCACGGCGATGATGGAGCTGTTCGACTTCCCGCCGGCCAGCCACGACGGCAAGGCGCTGCTCCACGCCCTGACCACGCTGCCGCACGACCTCGTGATCGGCTTCTCCGACCGCGACATCGCCCGAGTGGCGACGGCGATGATGGCGCTCGGCGAGCGCCCGCGTCCTCGTGCCGCGCTGGTCATGGCACCGCTCGCACGCCACCTTTTCGCCTTTGTCTGGCTGCCGCGCGACATGCTGTCGACCGAAGTGCGCCTGCAGATCCAGCACATGCTCGAGGAAGAAACCGAGGCCGACACGCTCGACTGGAGCCTGGTGGTCGAGGGCGGCAACCTTGCCATGCTGCGCTACGTGCTCGACTTCCGCGGGCACGAGCATACGCCCGACGGCGCGGCGATCGACGACCGGCTGCAGCACGTGCTGCGTGGCTGGAGCGAAGCGGTCGAGGCCGAACTGCAAGGCTACGAGGCCGGACGCGCAGCCGCGCTCGCGGCACGCTTCGGCGAGAGCTTCCCGCCGAGCTACCGGGCGACCTACGGCCCGGCCGAAGCGGCCCGCGACATCGCCCGCATCCACCGCCTGTCCCCCGACGATCCCGATCGACCGCAGGGCCGCGACGCGCGGCTCTACCGCCTCGACAGCGACAACCCCTGCAAGCTCGGCCTCAAGGTCTACCAGCTCGGCAACTCGATGCCGCTCAGCGACGCGGTCCCGGCACTGGAGAACTTCGGCTTCCGCGTGCTGTCCGAAGTTCCGACCGAGCTGTGCAACGGCGACCGCGCGACGATTCACGACTTCAAGCTCGTCCTGCCGCGCGCCGACGAGGTCGCCGCGGTGTTCGAACGCGCCGAGGCGATCGAGGCGGCGATCGGTACGGTGCTCAACGGGCTCGCCGAAGACGACGTGTTCAACCGACTCGTCATCGCCACCAGACTCGACGAGCGCGAGGCCGGATGGATGCGCGCGCTCTATCGCTACCTGCGCCAGTCGGCGATCGCCTACACGATCTACACCGTGGTCGATGCGATGCGCGGCGCCCCGGGGGTGACCCGCGCACTCGTTGCACTGCTTCGCGCGCACCACGACCCGGCGTTCAAGGGCGACCGCGCGAATGCCGTCGAAGATGCCGAGGCCGAGATCCGCAGCGGACTCGCTGGGGTCGATTCGATCAACCACGACCGCCTGCTACGGCTCGTCTGGCGCACCATTGCGGCTATCCTGCGGACCAACGCCTTCGCCCCGGCTGCATGCGAGGCGCTGGCTTTCAAGTTCGATTCGGCGCTCGTCCCGGACCTGCCCAAGCCGGTGCCGTGGCGCGAAATCTGGGTCTATTCGCGGCGCGTCGAGGGCATCCACCTTCGCGCCGGACCGGTCGCCCGCGGCGGCCTGCGCTGGTCCGACCGGCGCGACGACTTCCGCACCGAGATCCTCGGCCTGATGAAGGCGCAGCGGGTCAAGAACGCGGTCATCGTCCCGACCGGGGCCAAGGGCGGGTTCTACCCCAAGCAGCTGCCTGACCCGGCCGAGGACCGCGACGCCTGGTTTGCCGAAGGCCGCGCCAGCTACGAGGTGTTCATCCGCACGTTGCTGTCGGTGACCGACAACATCGAAGGCAAGAAGGTCGTTCACCCCGAGTGCGTCGTCACGCGCGACGGCGAGGACCCCTACTTCGTGGTCGCCGCCGACAAAGGCACCGCGACCTTCTCCGACGTCGCCAATGCCATCGCCGAAGCCAAGGGCTTCTGGCTTGGTGACGCCTTCGCCAGCGGCGGCTCGAAAGGCTACGACCACAAGGCCATGGGGATCACCGCGCGCGGGGCATGGCTCAGCGTCCAGCGGCATTTTCTCGAGATGGGCATCGACGTCCAGAAGGCCCCCGTGCGCGTCGCCGGTTGCGGCGACATGTCGGGCGACGTGTTCGGCAACGGCATGCTGCTGTCGAAGTCGATCGAACTCGTTGCCGCCTTCGACCACAGGCATATCTTCATCGACCCCGATCCCGATGCGGCAGCGAGCTGGAAGGAGCGCAAGCGACTTTTCGGCCTGCCGCGTTCGAGCTGGTCCGACTACGACGAAGAACTCATCAGTAAGGGCGGCGGTGTCTACCCGCGCACCGCCAAGACCGTCACGATCAGCAAGGAAGTCGCTGCGGCGCTTGGCACTTCGCAGCGTGAGTTTGATCCTGAGAGCCTGATCAACGCAATTCTCAAGAGCCCGGTCGACCTGATCTGGTTCGGCGGCATCGGCACTTACGTCCGCGCCACGGCTGAAAGCGATGCGCAGGTCGGCGATCCGACCAACGATGCGCTGCGCGTGACGGCGAGCGAGGTGCGCGCCAAGGTTATCGGAGAGGGCGCCAACCTCGGCATCACCCAGGCCGGGCGCATCGAGTTCGCGCTTGGCGGCGGGCGCATCAACACCGATTTCATCGACAATTCGGCCGGGGTCGACTGCTCGGACAACGAGGTCAACATCAAGATCGCGCTCGCCGCCGCGAAGGCTTCAGGCAAACTGACCGAGCCGAAGCGTGTCGCGCTGCTCGCCGAAATGACAGACGAAGTCTCCGACCTGGTGCTGGAGGACAACCGCCTCCAGGCGCTGGCTCTGTCGATCGCCGAAACCGGCGGGCCGCGCGCCGTCGCCAGCCAGACGCGCCTGATCGAGACGCTCGAGGACATCGGCGAACTCGACCGCAAGACCGAAGGACTCGCCGACAGCGAGGCACTCGTGCGCCGCGCCGCAGACGGCAAGGGACTGACCCGACCCGAACTCGCCGTTCTGCTGTCGAACACCAAGCTGGTGCTGCAGGACGCGCTCGAAACCTGTTCGCTGACCTCCGACAGCGCGGTCGAACCGCTGCTGCTCGGCGATTTCCCAGCAAAGATGCGCAAGCCGTTCCGTCCGCAGATCCTCGCGCACCGCCTGCGGCCCGAACTGGTCGCGACGGTTGTCGCCAACCGCATCGTCAACCGCATGGGCATGGTCCATCCCTTCGAACTGGCGGAGGAAGAAGGCGCCGGGCTCGACCGCGTCGGTGCCTCGTTCGTTTCGGCCAGCGCATTGCTCGGGCTCGACGAGGTCTGGGCCACACTCGACAGCGCCAAGATGCCCGAGACGGCGCGGCTGCTGCTGTTCGTCCACACCGCGCACGCGCTGCGCAGCCACATGGCCGACCTGCTCCGCGCGCGTGGCTCCGAACTGGCCCCGGCACTGACCATGGCCGAACTGAGCAAGGGCGTCGCCGAGCTCGGAGAGCACGTCGACGAGCTGCTTGCCGAAGACACTCGCGACCATGCCCTGAAGATCGAGAGGGACCTCATTGCGGCCGGGGCGCCCGAACACTGCGCCAGGATCGTCGCAAGGCTCTTCGCGATGGACGGGGCGATCGGCCTCGCCTGTCTGGCGCGCGACAGCGGACTTGCGCCGACACAGCTGGCGCGCGCCTTCGTCGATCTCGGCGCGCGGCTCGGGCTCGACTGGGCGCAGTCGGTCGCCGCCGTGATGAGCCCGTCCGACCCGTGGGAACGGCTGCTTGTGGCGGGGCTGGCGCGCGATTTCCAGCAAATGCGCTTCGACTTCCTGCGCGCGCTGGCTCGCCGCAAGCAAGCCAAGGAAGACCTGTCCGGCCTGATCGCCGACTGGGCGACGCGCAATGCACGGGAAGTAAGCCAGTTCCGCGCCGTTATCGCCCGCGCGCAGACCGCCGCTCCGGTTGCCCCGGCAATGCTGGCCCAGATCGCCAGCCAGGCACGGAACCTGTTGCAACGCTGACGAAATCTTTGTGACAACGATATTGCCCAAGGCCCGGTGTCCATGCATACCGGATCCGGGCACATATGACATCAAGACTTGGCAGGTGGCCGTGAGCAGGGGTTCGAGGAAGTCGTCGGGCTGGAGATCGAAAACCACCTCGACAGCAAAGAAACCGTGGGCAGCAACTACGTCCGGCGCGGCCTCTATGCCCGGCAGTTGAAGCGCTATTTCGATCTGTTCCCACGCGAGCAGGTACTGGTCCTCGAAGACCGTGAACTGAAGGAAGCCACAGAGCGCACGCTGGGTAAGATCTGCGCATTTCTTGGCGTGCCCGACTTCGCGCCAGGGCTCGACTGGCAGCCGGTCTTTGTCAGCAACTATCGAGAACGGATGGCGCCCCAGACGCGGCAATTCCTCGCGGAGTTCTACGCCCCGCACAACGAGGAGCTTTTCGAGCTGCTCGGCCGCAGGTTCGACTGGATCGGCCCTCCCGAATTGCAGCGCGCGACCGCCTAGCAAACCGCACGCGGCCCACCGATCGGTGCTTGACGGCCACCGCGCTTTCGCCGAGCGGATGCGAATGGACAGCGCGGATATCGTGATCGTGGGTTCGGGCCACGGTGGCGCCCAGGCGGCCATCGCCTTGCGCCAGCAGGGTTTCGAAGGTTCGATCATGATGATCGGGCGCGATCCCTCTCCCCCGTACGAACGCCCGCCGCTGTCGAAGGAATACCTTGCCGGGGAGAAGCCGTTCGAGCGGATCTTGATCCGCCCCGAGGCCTTCTGGGCAGAGAAAGGCGTTGTGCTGCGGCCCGGCATTGCAGTGACCAAGGTCGATCCGCAGGCGAAGGAGCTGACGCTCACCGGCGGCGATACCGTTTCCTATGGCACACTGATCTGGTCCGCGGGCGGCGATCCGCGGCGCCTGTCGTGCCCGGGCGCGGACCTCGCCGGCATCCACACCGTGCGCGACAGGGGCGATGTCGACCGCATGATCGCGGAGCTGGAGGGCGGCGCGAAGCATGTGGTGGTGATCGGCGGCGGGTACATCGGGCTCGAGGCTGCGGCGGTCCTGCGCATGCTCGGCTGCGATGTCGTGCTGCTCGAATCCCAGGATCGCGTGCTCAGCCGCGTGGCGGGCGAGGACCTGTCGCGCTTCTACGAGACGGAGCACCGCCGCCAGGGCGTCGACGTGCGGCTCGAGGCCATGGTCGAGGCCGTCCAAGGCGACGGCGGCCGCGTCACCGGCGTCACGCTCGAAGGCGGCACGACACTGCCCTGCGACATGGTCGTCGTCGGGATCGGCATCGTCCCCGCCATTGGCCCGTTGATCACGGCCGGCGCGGCCGGCGCTAACGGCGTCGAAGTCGACGAACTGTGTCGCACCAGCCTGCCCGACATCTGCGCAATCGGCGACTGCGCGGCGCACGCAAATCCCTATGCCAACGGCGCGGTGATCCGCCTCGAAAGCGTGCAGAACGCGCACGACATGGCGGCTACGGTGGCAAAGGCAATCTGTGGTGAATCAGTACCTTACAATGCCTTGCCGTGGTTCTGGTCGAACCAGTACGATCTCAAGCTGCAGACGGTGGGTCTTTCGGCCGGGCACGATGCGACGGTGCTGCGCGGGGATCCGGCGGAGCGGAGTTTCTCGGTGGTCTACCTCAAGGAAGGCCGGGTCATCGCGCTCGATTGCGTCAACAAAACAAGGGATTACGCGCAGGGCCGCAAGCTGGTCGAGGCGCGGGCGGTGATCGATCCGGGTTTGCTGGCCGACGTGGATGTGCCGCTCAAGGAGATGCTGTAAGCCGCCCGAGCGCCCAGCGCGCCGCCTCCGCCACCACCGGATCGGGGTCCCCGGCCAGCGCGGAAATTTGCGAATGAAGCGCTCGATCTCCGCTGTTTCCGGCTGCGATGAGGCAGTTTCTGACGAATCTGTTCCGTCCGATCCGCTTGATCGGCGATCCGGAGAACTTCTGCCGGAACCCGGCATCGTCCAGCCCGAGCAATTCGCCCAGTTTCGGAGCGATAAGGTCCTCGCGCGGGACGAAGGCGGCGTTGCGCGCGGCGTTGTCGGCGAAGCGGTTCCACGGGCACACCGCGAGGCAATCGTCGCAGCCGTAGATGCGGGTGCCGATGGCTTTGCGGAATTCCTCCGGGATCGGCCCGGCGTGCTCGATCGTCAGGTAGGAGATGCAGCGCCGCGCATCGAGCGTGTAGGGCGCGGGAAAGGCGTCGGTCGGGCACGCCTGCTGGCACGCGGTGCACGAGCCACAGCGGTCGGCGTGCGGCTGGTCGGGTTCCAGCTCCAGCGTCGTGTAGATCGCGCCCAGGAACAACCACGAACCGTGCTGCCGGCTGACGAGGTTGGTGTGCTTGCCCTGCCAGCCGATCCCCGCCGCCTCGCCGAGCGGCTTTTCCATCACCGGCGCGGTATCGACGAAGACCTTGAGCTCGGTGCCCGGCGCGCGCTCCACCAGCCAGCGGGCCAGCGCCTTGAGCGCCTTCTTCACCGTATCGTGGTAGTCGCGCCCTTGGGCATAGACCGAGATCTTCGCTTCGCCCGGCGCCAGCGGATCGACGTCCGGCGCATAGCTCATGCCCAGCGCGATGACACTCCTCGCCTCGGGCCACATCGCCTGCGGCGCGCGCCGCACGTCGGCGCGCGCCGCCATCCACTCCATCGCGCCATGCATGCCCGCGCCGAGCCATTCATCGAGCCGCCTGGCGCGCAGCGGGTCGTCGGCCGCCGGGGCGATCCCGAACGCGACGAAGCCGAGCTCGCGCGCCTTGGCCGCAAGGTCTTGCTTTATATCGCCGGTAACCGCCGCATTAACCAAGTTGAGCCTTGCTCCCGTTTACCCGCGCCGCGTATGCCGCATGCACGATGGACGTAGCGCTAGGCCAGACCTCCCCCTCCCGCAATGCATCCGGACGGCTGGCTATCGAGGCCCGCGGGCTGGTCAAGCGGTTCGACGGCACCCTCGCGGTCGACGGGGTCGACCTCACCGTCCAGGTCGGCGCGATCTACGGCATCCTCGGCCCCAACGGCGCGGGCAAGACCACGACATTGCGCATGATGCTCGGCATCATCGATCCCGACGAAGGCGTGCGCCGCGTGCTCGGTCACGACCGGCCGAGCGAAATCGCCCGGCTGATCGGCTACCTGCCCGAAGAACGCGGCCTCTACCCTTCGATGAAGGCCTACGAGGCGATCGCCTTCATGGGCGCGCTGCGCGGGATGCCGCTCAAGGAAGGGCGCGAGCGCGGCCGAAAGCTGCTCGAGGAATACGGGTTGCCGGTCGAACGGCAGATCCGCCAGATGTCGAAGGGCATGGCGCAGCAGGTCCAGCTGCTCGGCACGCTGGTCCACGATCCGCAGCTGGTGGTCCTCGACGAGCCCTTCTCCGGCCTCGACGCGATCAACCAAGGCAAGCTCGAACGGCTGATCCGCGGCCTCGCCGACAAGGGCACGACGGTAATCTTTTCGACCCACGTCATCGCCCATGCCGAACGGCTCTGCGACGAGGTGGCGATCATCGCCGGGGGCAAGGTGCCCTACGCCGGCTCGGTCGACGCCGCGCGCGACCGCATCCCGGCGCAGGTCCGGCTCGAAACCGCAAGCAAGGACGGCCCGTGGCGCGCCGCGCTGCCGCCGGGCTCGAAGGCCGAGGGCAATTTCTGGAACTTCGCGCTGCCTGAAAGCGGCATCGAGCCGTTGCTGCGCGCGCTGATCGAGGGCGAGGCGGGCATCCTCTCGCTGTCGATCGAGCGCGCCGGGCTGCACGACGCCTTCGTCGCCATCGCCGGCGAAGCAGCGGCCCGCGCGCTCGCAGAGGAAAAACCGCTGGAGGCGCGCAGGTGAACGAACAGACCCCCAAGTCGCGGCTGTCGCTGCTGCGCGCCGCGCTGGTTATCGCCCGGCGCGATTTCGCCGCTATCCTGTTCAGCAGGGTGTTCTTCTTCTTCCTGCTCGGCCCGCTGTTCCCGATCATCGTCGGCGCGCTGGCCGGGGGCATCGGCAGCTCGCTCGATTCGAGCGCCGGGGAGCCCGAGATCGCCGTGGCCATGACCGCCTCCGACGAGGCCAGGCTGTTCGAGGCGCACAAGGCGCTGCGCGCCGAACTCGGCCCGGGCATGCCGCTGATCCGGCAGGTCGCCGAACTGCAGGAGGGCGAGGAATTCGACGCCCCCGCCCTGCTCGACCGGCGCGAGGGCAATATCGCCGCGGTCCTGTCGGGCACGCTCGAACGCCCGGTGCTGACCGCGCCCGAAAGCCGTCTCGGCATGTTCCGCGGCAGCGTTGCGCTGCTCACGGCGACCGCGCTCGGCAAGTCCCCCGAGGCCTTCCCGCCGGTCGCCACGCAGGTTGTCGCGACCAGCGGCGCTTCGGACAAGCGCGGACGGCTCGCCACCGCGCAGGCCGGGCAGACGCTGCTGTTCCTGCTCATCATGCTGCTCGCCGGCATGGTGCTGTCGAACCTCGTCGAGGAGAAGGCCAACAAGATCATCGAGATCCTCGCCGCGGCGATCCCGATGGACGCGGTGTTCATGGGCAAGCTCTTCGCCATGCTCGGCGTTTCGCTGGTCGGCCTCGCGCTGTGGGGCACGGTGATTGGCGGCCTCGTCACCCTGTCCGACATGCAGGGGCCGGTCGCGGGGTTCGTCGACTTCAGCAAGCTGCCCGAACCGGGGGTCGGCTGGCCGTTGTTCTTCGTCCTCGGGGTGGTCTATTTCTCGATGGGCTACCTGCTGCTCGGCTCGATCTTCCTCGCCATCGGTTCGCTCGCGACGACGGTGCGCGAGGTGCAGACGATGTCGATGCCGGTGACGATGAGCCAGGTGCTGCTGTTCTTCTTTGCCAGCTACGCCATGGCCAAGCCGGGCGAGCCGGTCGAGCTGCTGGCCATCGCCTTCCCGCTGTCCTCGCCCTTCGCCATGCTCGCCCGTGCCGCGCTCAGCGAGTCGGTGTTCCCGCATGTCGTGGCGGTGGCGTGGCAGGCGCTGTGGGTGTTCATCGCCGTCCGCCTCGGCGCGCGGCTGTTCCGCAAGCGGGTGATGAAGTCCGGGCCGCAGCCTGTTAAGGCGAAGCGCGGACTGTTCAGGAAGGGTTCGGCCCGCCCGGCATAAGGAGAGGCGTCATGACCCGATACGAAACCACTCGCCGCACCGCCCTGACCTGGCTCGGCGCCGGGTCCGCCGCCACCTTCCTCGCCGCCTGCGGCTCCTCGCCGGCCTCGGCCAAGACCTACAAGGTCAACTACTCCGATGCCGAGTGGAAGAAGCGCCTGACCCCGTCGCAGTACGAGGTGCTGCGCCACGAGGCGACCGAGCGCCCCTTCACCTCGCCGCTCAACGACGAGCACCGCAAGGGCACCTTCCTGTGCGCCGGGTGCAAGAACGAGCTCTATTCGAGCGCGACCAAGTTCGACAGCGGCACCGGCTGGCCGAGCTTCTGGCAACCGCTGGCCGGAGCGATCGGCACCTCGACCGACTTCAAGCTCGGCTATCCGCGCACCGAAGTGCACTGCGCCGACTGCGGCGGCCACCTCGGCCACGTGTTCAAGGACGGCCCCAAGCCGACCGGCCTGAGGTATTGCATGAACGGCGACGCGATGCTGTTCCGCGCGGCCTGACGCGGAGACCCGGTTTCATATAGGCGGAAGCAAACTCAGTTCCGTTCGTGTCGAGCGGCTTCGAGACACGGTGCACGAGGCCTCCCGACTTCGCTCGAGGCGAACGGGAAATAGGTACCTGGGCCTCTATATTACCCGCCACACCCTGAGCGCGCCCTGCTCGAAACCCGGCACGGGTTCGAGCCATTCCGGCGCGCGCCCGACTTGCAGTTCATCGGCAAGGTTGCCCGGGCGGTAGCGGGCGAAGGTGCCGAGCCGGTCGCCCGAGAGGCAGGCGACGAGGTAGCGGGCGTGGTCGCCCTCCACGATGGCGCGGGCATTGCCCTCGGGCCCGGCGAAGGCGTCGAAGACCCGGCGCATCGCCGCCTGGTTGCGGTGATAGGGTCCGGCGACGACCGTGTGGCCGGTGCGGGCGAGGATTTCGGGGCCCATGTCGAACGGCGCGAAGACGTGGGCATTGGGCAGCGACGCGAGGCGCGACAGGTCGCAGTCTCCGGCAATAGTGGGAGCAGCGGTGGGAGCGGCGGACAGGCCGTCGAAGGGCTTGGCCACGGCGCTGGCCATAAGCGGAGTCGCCAGCAGCACGCAGCCGAGCGTCGCTACGACGCGCGGCACGGCGTTCCTGATCGCCCGCGCGCACGGCCAGTAGTTCGCCACCAGCAGCGCGGCGAAGGGCACCGCGAGCAGTTGCGCCAGCAGCCCGGCGCGCATCACCAGCAGCGACATCGCCGCCATGCCGAACGCGAGCAGTCCGAGCTCGGTCCAACGGCTGTGCACGGCGACCGAGGCCGGGCGTTGCAGCGCAAGGCGCGCGCCGGCGAGCATGATGACGATGGTCCAGACCAGCATCGCCGCGGCAGACGGCGTCTGGGTCCAGACCGGCAACCCTTCGGCGACGCGGTCGAGCCACTCGGCCTTGAGCACCGGGTCCATGCCGGCAAACGGATCGACGGCGCAGGCGCCGAGCGGCAGGACGATCGCCAGTCCAGCGACGGTCGTGACCGGCACGAGCGCAGCGGCGCGCCCGATGGTCGCGTTCTGGCCCGGGGCCATGCGTCCGGCGAAGGCGGCCGCGGCGGCCCCGGCAAAGCCGATGAAGTGCGGCCAGCTCATCCGGTCGCATTGCGCCAGCGCCAGCCCTGCGACGGGGCGGGTGGCGAGGAACAGCAGCGGCGCGGTGAGCGCCAGTCCCGCAAGATAGCCCTCGAAGCTGCGGTCGCCCGCGCGCACGAAGCGGATGGCGAAGACGCCGCCGAGCAAGGCGGCGAAGGGCAGGCTCTCGAGCGAAACGGTCAACCCGGTGGCGGCAACCGCTCCGGCGGCGAGCGCGTTGCGCCAGCCGCCGCGCAGGGCGAACAGCGTCGCGCCAAGCGCGGCGAGCGCCTGCCAGCCGTGATGGTCGATCCTGAGCGGCATGAAGGCGTCGAGCAGAAGCGGAAAGGCGAGCGGCAGCGCGCTTGCGGCAAGGACCGCGCCCTCACCGGCACCGAGCGCGCGCATGACGGCGCGCAGCAGGAGCATGGCGAGCAGGAGCTGGAACAGCGGGACCATCGTCATGGCGACGATCGATGCCGCGGGTTCGGGCACGAACAGCCGCGCGAGAAACAGGCAGGCGGCGATGGGCAGGTCGACCAGCCGCGACCAGTGCATGTCGGCCCCGGCGGGCGGGTCCATGCGGTGTTGCCGCACGTCCCACCACGATTGCCCGGCGAGCCAGTCGCGCACCTGGTCGAGGCGCATGAAATCGTCGGGGTCGCCGGGCGCGAAGGCCCGCAGGTTCGGCCAGGCGATCACGAGCAGGAACAGCGCGGATACGAGCCAGAGCTGCCACGGTGCAGGCTGCCGGCGCCGCGTGCCGAGCGTGGCGGAGGCGCGGTTCTCGCTCAGCGCGAGCATCGGAAGACCACGCGCGAGCGCAGCCACCAGGTCAGCACGAAGCTCGCGCCGATGGCGGCGAGCTTGGCCAGGCGCGGGTCGATCCCGGCGGTGTCGCCGAGCCCGACGATCGCGGTGGTCAGCGCCAGCCCGGCCAGCGCCGAGCCGACGAACAGCGCCTTCTGCCGCACGCGGCCGGCGCCGCGCTCGGCAACGCCGTCGGCGAAGACCGCGCGGCTCGACAGGAGCCAGTGCGCGGCGATGCCGAGCGTGTAGCCGGCGGCCGACGCGGCGGCAGGCCATGTCCCGACCGCCAGCAGCGCGAGGAAGCAGCCCATGTCGACCGCCAGCGCCCCGGCACTGGCCAACAGGTAGCGCAGGAAGCGCACGTCGCGCAGGCGGGCAGCGAGTTCGAGCATCAGGCGGCCTCGCGGTCGATCCGCTTCGGCACGTCGCGCACCGAGGCGAGCGCGGCGGCCTGGTCGGGAGTCGGTTCGCGCGACGGGAGCCTGGTTTCGGCACCCTCGTTGCCGGCTTCGTGGTACTCGGCGTCCTCGTTGACGCACCAGGTGTCGTAGACGCGCTCGCCGGCGAGGATGTTCTCGACCGTCAGCATGGCGGTCATCATCGCGTGGTCCTGGTTGTTGTAGCGATGCATCCCGTTGCGTCCGACGAGGTGCAGCGAGGGGAATCTCGCCTCCAGCTCGGTGCGCATCGCGGCAACGTTGGCGGCGTAGTCCTCGTCGTAGACCGGGTAGGCCTTCTCCTGCCGAACGACCGCGCCGCCCTTGACCTTGGCCGGGTTGAGCAGGCCAAGAATTTCCATCTCGCGGGTCGCCAGTGCAACGAGGTCGTCGTCCGCCATGGCCCAGAGCCCGTCGCCCTCGAAGCAGAAGTATTCGAGACCCACGCAGGCCAGCGCCGCGTCGGGCACCATTTCGGGCGACCACGAGCGGAAGTTCTGCACCCGGCCGACCTGCACCTTGCTGTCGTGGATGTAGATCCAGTTGTCGGGGAACAGGTCCTCACCCTCGACCATCAGCGCGATGGTGAGGAAGTCACGGTACTTGAGCTGCTTGGCCTCCATCGCGGTCTCGGGCAGCGGGTCGAGCCGCGCCGCGAGCTCGCGCATCGGCGCCGAACTGATTGCGTCCCTGGCGCGGATCACGACCTTGCCTCCGGGCCCGGTCGCGGTCATGCGCCAGTCACCGTCGTTGGCGAGCTGTTCGAGCGCATGGCCCATCAGCACCCGGCCCTTGCCGGTCGCCACGATCCTGTCGCGCGCCGCGTCCCACATCATGCCGGGGCCGAGCCGCGGGTAGCGGAATGTCTCGAGCAGCGTCTTGACCGTCTGCCCGTCGTTGGGGCGCTTGTTGAGACCGAGGCTGCGCTTGAGCCCGTCGACCACCGCGCCCCACAGGTTGAGGCCCTTGATCCGCTGCGCGGCCCAGTCGGCGCTCATCTCGTTGCACGGCATGCCCCAGACCTTCTCGGTGTAGGTCTTGAAGAAGATCGAATAGAGCCGCTTGCCGAACTGGTTGGTGGTCCAGTCTTCGAAGCTCCTGACTTCGCCGATCGGGAACAGCTTGTAGCGCAAGTAGCTCAGTATGCAGGCCGTCGAACGCATGACCCCGAGGTTATGAAGCGCTTCAAACGCACGCAGCGGATAACTGTAGAACTTGCCCTCGTAGTAGATGCGGCTCATCCGCGGGCGCTGGATGAAGTCGTCGGGCAGGATCTCGTTCCACAGGTCGACGACCTGCTGGCTCTTGGAAAAGAAGCGGTGCCCGCCGATGTCGAAGCGATATCCGTCGTGCTCGACGGTGCGGCTGATGCCGCCGACGTAGGTGGCGTCCCTTTCGATGATGGCGACCGACTTGCCCGCCTTGGTCAGCAGGTAACCCGCGGTCAGTCCTGCCGGTCCGGCACCCACGATCGCCACGTCGACCGCGATTTCGCCGCGCTTGCCGCTACCGGAAAAGGTCATTCACGCCCCCGTCGACTGTCATGGCGGGGAGTGAAGGAAAATGGTTAGGTGTTGGTTAATGGCGCGCGCACTTTGCACCGCAAATTCAGGCGTTGGGCTGGCCCATCTTGAGGCCCTGCAGGAAGGCGGCGATGCGCGCGAGGTCGGCGAACTGCAGCAGGCTGTCGAAGATCAGGCCGTAGGAGGTCCCGTGGCGCCAGCGCACCTTGGTCTCGACTTCGGGCAGGCAGGCGCCCTTCATGCGCAGGCGCTGCTCGATCGCCAGCCGCGCGTCGCATTCGATCTGCGCACCCTGTAGCGAGATGTTGCGCAGCTCGGCCTCGAACTTGCCGGTCAGGCCGGACAGCGTGATGGGCATTTCGAGATTGAGGCGGATCGGCCGCTTTGGCCATTTGCCGCGACCCTCGAGCACCCGGTCGAGATCGACGTCGACCGCGAAGCGGAAGCCTGCGCGGCCATCCTTCTCCCACACCGTTTCGAGCGGCAGGCGCTCCCCGTTGGGCATCTCGAGCGAGATCGCACGATCGGTCGGCAGCGGGTGGAACAGGCGGACGCTGACCCCGCTCGCGGAAACGTCGCTCACCACGCAAAGGAATTCGCCCGAAGCCCCGACGAGCTTCGCCGTACGGATCAGCGGCGTATAGCGGGCGGCCTCGCGCTGGTCGGACCCCGCGGTGGATCCCAATTCGGCGGTCAGCGGCCGATGGTTGAATGCGGCCTGCGTCATCAAAACTGCACTTCCTGTCTCGCCCCGGCTTCGAAATCGGGGTGCGGTCCCAGTGCAGGATTGCCATGAGCACGGTTGCCGAATCGCTAACGCTAACTCAGCACTGCCGGCTAGGTCGCGGGCGGGAAATTTAACCTGTTGTTTTTGGCCAGTCTCCGGCGGCGAGGAACGTCGTGGCGCATCCTGCGAGGAAGGCGGCGCCGCGCGGCAGGACGCTCTCGTCGACCATCATTCGGCTCGAATGAATCGAGCAGCAGTTGCGCCAGTCGGACCCCGCTTCGGCCACGCCGAGGAAGCACATCGTACCCGGCACCTTCTCGAGCACGTAGGAGAAATCCTCCGCCCCCATCAGCGGCGCATCGAGGCGCAGGAACTCGCCGCCGAGCCCGGTGGCGACCGTTTCGGCAAGGTCGACCGCGCGTGCGTCGCAAATCGTCGGCGGGAAGCCTTCGGTGATGACCACTTCGGCCTCGCAGTCGTGCGCCAGAGCGATGTTCTCGGCGACGCGGCGGATGTCCTCGCGCACGGCCTTGCGGGTACCGGGGGTCAGTGTGCGCATGGTGCCCTTGAGCGTGGCGTAGTCGGGCACGATGTTGTGCGCGCTGCCGGAATCGAGCTGCGTAATGGTGACGACCACCGCCTCGGCGGCGTTGAAACGCCGGGTGACCATGCCTTGCAGCGCCATGACGATCTCGCAGGCAACCGGAACCGGGTCGCGGGTGTCATGCGGCATCGAGGCATGGCCGCCGCGCCCCTTGACCTTGATGTCGATCATGTCCGCCGCCGCCAGCAGTGTGCCGACCCGCCCGGCGATCGAGCCATGCGGCGCGTTGGGCATGATGTGCAGCGCGAAGGCGGCGTCGGGCAACACCACGCCGTCGTCACCGCCACCGAGCAATCCGTCGTCGAGCATGAAGCGGGCGCCGTGGAAGCCCTCCTCGCCCGGCTGGAACATGAAGCGGACCTCGCCCGCCAGCTCGTCGACGCGCGCGGCCAGCACGCGCGCCGCGCCGGCCAGCATCGCGGTGTGGGTATCGTGCCCGCAGGCGTGCATCCGCCCGGGAATGGTCGAGGCGAAGTCGAGTCCGGTCAGTTCGTCCATCGGCAGCGCGTCCATGTCGCCGCGGAGCAGCACGCACTTGCCGGCCTTGCCCTTGTTGAGCACCGCTACCGCGCCGGTGCACGAAGGCCCCTCACGCCACTCGAGCGGCAGGTCGGCGAGTTCGGCCCGGACCTTGGCCAGCGTCCTGGGCGTTTCGAGCCCGAGCTCGGGTTCGGCGTGGATGGCACGTCGCAGGGCAGTGATGCGGTCTGCGATCGCGCGCGAGTCTTCGAGCAGGGCTTCTGTCAGCATGCCCCGTTCGTAGCACCGGTCACGGCGCCTCGCCAGCCGTGGGCGGATGCGGAGTCAGCCGCGACATGACGTACCAGGCGAGCGCGCCGAGCGCGATGTAGGTGGCGATCCCGCCAACCGCGACCGCCAGCCCCACTGTGACCGCCGTAGCCGAATCCCAGACCCAGAGGATCACTCCGGCGAGGACGATGAAACCGGCAAGGCGGCCGTACAGCGCATAGCGCGCGTGCCCGGTCGAATGCAGCACCGGCTCGAACGCCACGCTGGCGAGTTCGAGGCTGGCGGCGAAGGTCAGCGGCACGAGGACTGCGTATCCAGCCTCGAAGTCGCTGCCGCCGATCAGGTCGAGCAGCGGCTTGCCGAACAGTACGGCAAGGATGACCACCACCGCTCCTGCGGCCGCGGCAATCAGCGAAGTCTGCCGCACAAGACGGCGGAACTCGGCGTGCTCGGCGGCGACGCGGGCGCGGTTGATCTCGGCGTAGGCGGCGCGAGTCAGAAGCACCGAAAGCTTGCCCAGCCCTTGGCTGAGCTGGTTGGCGAGCCGGTAGAGACCGGCGGCGCGGGTGCCGACGAGATAGCCGACCGCGAGCAGGGGGCCTTGCTTGACCGCGGCATCAAGCGTCGCACTGGCGAAAGCGACGAGCGAGAAGCGCACGATCCCCGGGTTGTCCTCGCCCGCCTGGCGCCAGTCGTGCAGGTGGCGCAGGTTGACCGCCTCCGGGCACAGGCGCCGCGCCAGGATCCAGTATCCGCCCGCCTCGATCAGGTCGATCGCCGCCCAGGCGGCGAGGAACCAGACCACCTTCGGATCGGTCAGCCAGATGGCCACCGCGGCGACGAGCCGCAGGCTGGGGACCAGCGCTTCCACATAGACCCCGAGGTCGAAGCGATCGAGCGCGCGGACGATCCCGGTCGGCGTCGAAACCAGCGCGAACAGGCTGGCCACGGTGAACCAGAACGCCGCGTGGAGATATTTGGGGTTGAGGCCGAGCGCCTCGTTGAACTCGAAATAGATCACGAACGCTATGATCACGCCGATCAGCGCTCCGGCGAGGTCGAGCAGTGCCGAGAGCATCGACAGCCGCCCGAACGCGGCCCAGTTGCCTGTATGGACGTGCTCGGCCCCGTAGCGCACCACCACGCGCCAGGTCTGCAGGCCCGAGAAGGCGATCAGTGCCTGCGCCGATCCGAAAATTAGCGAGAAGTGGCCGAAATCCTTGAGCCCGAGCGAGCGGGCAAGGATCGCGAGATAGACGAGGCTGCACAGCCCGCCGAACCCCTTGCCGCCAAGCAGCCAGGCGGTGTTCGCCAGCATGCGTCCAAGCAGCGAGCGGGGCTGGGAGGGAGCTGGCATGGCGCCTGCGCCTTTGGACGAGAGCGGCGGAGGGCGCAAGCGACGAACCCCGTAATGCTTCCCTACCCTCCCGCTGCCCGCTAGAGGCGCGCAATGATCGAGAACGCCATCCTGCTCAGCGCCGGCCAGGGCAGCCGCTTGCTGCCACTGACCGCCGAACGCCCGAAATGCCTGATCGACTTCTCGGGCCGCTCGCTGATCGGCTGGCAGGTCGAGATGCTGGCGCGAGGCGGCGTGAAGCGGATCGACGTCGTCACCGGGTTCATGACCGACATGGTCGAGGCACACCTCACCGCCATCGCCGACCCGCGCATCGAGCTGCACGTCCACTTCAACCCGTTCTACAAGGTCGCCGACAACCTCGGTTCGTGCTGGATCGTGCGCGACCGCATGGCCGCGGGCGACTTCCTGATCCTCAACGGCGACACGCTCGTCGGCGAGGATATCGTCGCCAGCGTCCAGCAGGCCTCCGGCTGGCCGGTGTCCGTCACGGTCGACGTGAAGGCCGAATACGACAGCGACGACATGAAGGTCGAACGCGCCGCCGACGGTCGCCTTGTGCACATCGGCAAGACCCTGACCGCCGAGCAGTCGAACGCGGAATCGATCGGCTTCCTCGCCTTCCGCGGCGATGGGGCGGAAGCGTTCCGCGAAGCGATACGGCAGGCGATGCGCACGCCCGACGGGGTCAATCACTGGTACCTCAAGGTCGTCGACACCCTCGCCGCGAGCGGCAAGGTCGGCACCTGTTCGATCGAAGGTCTGGGCTGGGCCGAAGTCGACTACCTCAACGACATCGAGGATGCAACCGCGCTGACCGACAGCTGGGCCTAGAAGCGGGCCTTCAGTTCCGCCACCAGCGCATCGCATTGCGCGTCATCGAGCGCTACCGCCTGTCCAAGCTGCGGCACCGCCGGCCAGCCGGCATCGGCAAAGCTCACGCCGCCGAATTCGCGCGCGCCCTCGTAGCGCGGGATGACGTGGAAATGGACGTGCGGGTCGACCATCATCAGCATCAGGTAGTTGAGCTTCGCGTACCCGCAGAAATCGGCCAGCGCCGCCTCGATAGCCGAGGTCACCGACTTCAGTTCGGCATGCGCCTCGCCCGGCAGGTCGCCGAACGCGGTGGCATCGCTCTTCGCTGCCAGCACGAGGCAGCCGAGCGTCGGCTGCGCCGGGCGCAGCAGCACGACCCAGTGTTCGAACTCCCGGACCAGCGTCGCCGGCCAGCCGAATTTCTCGATCGTCGCGTTCATCGCCTCACCCTTGCGCCAGCCATGACGTCACCGGCCGGCCGCTGCGTTGCTGCGCCACGGCCTGCACCAGCCGCACGAGATGCACCGCGCAGCTTAGCACGGTCCACACCGCCACCGCGACGATGCCGATGTCTGGACGGCCGAACAGCAGGGCGACGAAGAGGACCACCATGTTGGGATTGCGCCGCGCGGTAATCAGGCGGAAGCGGCTGTCGAAGCGCTCCCAGACGTGGATGTGGATGCCGCCGAACCAGGCGATGAAGGCCCCCTCGATCAGCCGCTGCAAAACGTAGCCGCCGACGATCGCGCCCTGCACCCACCAGAACGTGCTGTCGGACAGAGCGAGGCCCCAAGTGGCGAGGCCGGTCGCCCAGAACCACCACCAGAACGGCGGGTGGACGAGGTCTATCCCGTGGTCGAGCACGTCGCCGAACTTGCTCGAGGTGATGGTGCAGCGCGCCAGCTTGCCGTCCACGGTGTCGAGCACCATGAAGACGAAGCCCATTGCCATGCCGAGCCAGTAGTGCCCGTGCGCGAAGGCGACCGTCGCGGCGACGCAGAGCACCGCGCCGACCGCGCTCACCGCGTTGGGGCTGAGCCCGGCCCAGGCGGCGAAGCGTGTCAGCCACAGCGCCAGTTCGGGCCACAGGTACTTTGTCAGCAGGTCGGTGACGCCTTTGTAGGCGCCGAAATAGCTCGCCCGCTCGACCGCCCGGCGATTGTCGGCGGTAAGTTCGGTCAGGAACGGGCGTTCGCGCTTGCGCAGCACCTTGTTCTCGATGGCCGCGCCGTCCTCGTAGGCGGTGGCGGTAATGCCCTCGGGCAGCGGCGCGCCATCGCGGATCGCCGCGCGCAGGGCGGCCGCCTCGTGTTCGTTGCGAGCATGGGCCAACACCGGGACGCCGCCCAGGGTCACGACCATGCCGGGGTGCGCGGCGACGTGGCCTAGCCAGGCCGGGTCGAAGGCATGGTCGGCGTTGACCAGCACGACCGGCGTGCCGGTTCCGCCGAGTCCGGCCTTGGCGGCCATGCGCCGCACCCGCTCGCCGGTGTCGAGACCCCACATCCGGACCGGGTTGGCGCCGACGGTTTCGACGGAAATGGCGGGCTCGGTTTCGCTCATGCGCGGCCAGCGCTTAAGGCCGGTGCCTGCCGAGCGCAAGAAAGCCCTAGCCACCTGCGGGACATGGCGAGTAAGCGCACCCCTGCAATGAGCGACGGCATCAAGACCTTCGACGAGCTCCCGCGGCCCGCCCCGGGATCTGGTGTCGACCCGGGGGTCGCGCGACGTACCGAACGAAGCGCCCCGCTGGTCGGGGTCATCCGCAACTCGCGCAGCTATCGCAACAAGGGCCGCGAGCAAGGCGTTGCGCCCGGCGTCGACGTCATCGTCGAAACCACCACCAAGCGCCGCGAGCTGGTCGGCGTGCTCGACGGCTTCGCGGCCAAGGGCATAGACTACCTCGCCATTTCCGGCGGCGACGGCACCGTGCGCGACGTGCTGACCTGCGGCGCGGAAATCTTTGGAACCGACTGGCCGACACTCATCGTCCTGCCCAAGGGCAAGACCAATGCGCTCGCCGCCGATCTCGGCGCGCCGGAGAACTGGTCGCTTGCCGCGGCGATGGAATCCGCCCGCGCCGGCCACTTCGTGACGCGCCGGCCGCTGGTCGTGTCCGTAGCCGCCGATCCGCAGGCGCGGGTCTACGGCTTCCTGTTCGGCGGGGGGGTGTTCCACCGCACCATCAAGCTTGGGCAAGGCGCCCATCGCTGGGGCGCGTTCAACGCCGCCGCGGTCGGCCTGACGACGGCATGGGCGCTCGGCCAAGCGCTGCTCGCCGGAAGCGAAAACCCGTGGCGCCAGCGCTCGCTCATGCGGATTACCCTGCCGGGAACCGAACAGCTGTCCGGCGGAGACGAGCGCTATGTGATGATCGCCTCGACGCTCGAGAATCTTCCGCTCGGGGTCAAACCGTTCGGGAACCTGCGCGAAGGGCTCAAGGCCATCGTCCTCGACACGCCGGCGCGGCGCAGCCTGATGCACCTGCCGATGGTCGCGCTGGGCCGGCGCAAGGACGGGCGCGGCTACCATTGTTTTGCTGCCGAGAGCTTCGGGCTCGACATTACCGAGCCCTTCATCCTCGACGGCGAGGCCTTCCCGCCGGGCAACTACCGCATCTCGACCGGCCCCTCGCTGACGTTCGTCGCGTCGTGAATGAAGCGCTTGAAACGCGCGTTTCGGCGATGCTCGCGCGCGAAGTTCGTCCCGAAGTCGTTCGGCAGGCGCAAGTACTCGGTGAAGAGGCCGGAGCGCTGGCGGTGCTGTTCTACGGTTCGAACCTGAGGACCGGCTCGCTCGAAGGGGTGCTCGACTACTACGCGCTGCTCCCGGGTCCGGCCGAGACCGGGCTGTGGCCGCGCGTTTCCTACCGCGAGTGGGACGACGCCGGAACCGGCGAGCGGCTGCGCGCCAAGTTCGCCGAAATGTCGCTCGCCAAGTTCGCCGAGGCAGCAAGCGGCCGAAGCCTCGACACGACGATCTGGGCGAGGTTCGTCCAGCCCAGCGCGATGGTCTGGGCGAAGGACGAAGCGGCGGCGGCGGCTGTCCGCGAGGCGATTGCCGAAGCCGCCCGCACCGCCGCCCGCCTCGCCGCCGCGCTCGGCCCGGCGAAGGGGCAGCCGGACGACTATTGGAAGGCGCTGTTCCGCGCCACCTATCGGGCCGAATTGCGGGTCGAGGCGCCGGGGCGCGAGAATTCGATCCTTGCCGCCAACCCGGCGCACTTCGACGGCCTGCTGCGCGCCGCACTGGTTTCCGCCGGGGTGCCGTTCCGCGACGACGGCGGACACATCGCCCCGCAGATCGAGCCGGGCGAACGGCGCGCCATCCTGAACTGGTGGAACAAGCGCCGCCGGCTCGGCAAGGCGCTCAACGCCGCGCGGCTGGTGCGGGCCAATTCGACCTTTGCCGGGGCCCCGCAGTACATCGCCTGGAAGATCGAGCGCCATACCGGCGTCGCGGTCGAGGTCACCCCGTGGCGCGAGAAGCACCCGCTCCTCGCCGCGCCGGGAGTGCTGTGGAAGGTGTGGCGCTCGCGCCGCAAACCCGGGTGAGCGCGCCGGTCCTGATCCTCGCCGGGAGCCGCCCCGACGGTCTCGACCCGATCGCCACGGCCGAGGACGTGCCGCACAAGGCGCTCGCCCGGGTCGGCGGGCTGACGCTCCTCGAGCGGGCAGTCGCCGCAGCCCGGGCCTGGGGCGCGAGCGAAGTGCTCGTCGCGGCGAACAACCCGGCGGTGGAGGACGAAGTCCGGCGGCTCGGCGCGACCCTGCTGCCGACTGCGAGCGGCCCGAGCGGCAGCGTCGCGCTGGCTTTCGAACGCACCGGCGCGCCGCTGCTGGTCACCACCGCCGACCACGCCCTGCTCGAACCCGGCTGGCTCGCCGCGCTGGTCGCCGGAACTCCGGCCGACGCCGACGTGTCGCTGATGCTGGCGCGGCGCGAGGCGGTCGAGGCCGCTGCGCCGGGCAGCCAGCGGACATGGCTGTCGCTGGCCGACGGCGACTGGTCGGGGTGCAACCTGTTTTATCTCGCGTCCGCAGCCGCTCCGACGGCGCTTGCCACCTGGCGCCGGGTCGAGGCCGACCGCAAGCGCCCATGGCGCATCGCCGCCCGGCTAGGCTGGGGCACCTTGTGGAATTTCCTGCGCGGCAAGCTGACGATGGCCGAGGCCGTCGCGCGCATAGGGCAGCGCATCGGTATCACCGCGGCGCTGGTCGCAGCGACCGACGGGCGCGCGGCGATCGATGTCGACAAGCCCGCCGACCTCGCGCTCGTGCGCGCGCTGGCCGAAGCTCAGTAGTAGCGCATCGTGATGGAAATCGGCTTGACCGCGTTGCCGACCTCGAAGGCGGTCTTCTTGTAGCTCGGCCGGCCCATGTTGAAGAGATTGAGCGAGGGGTTGTTCGACATGCCGCCACCGTCCAGCGTCATGTCGGTCTCGCCGTTACCGTTGATATCGTGACGAATGGCGATGCCGTAGGTGCCGGCAGCGGGCACCGGCATGCAGAAGGTCATCTGCCCGGCCTTGGCCGGGGTCTCGATGCGGTTGATCCACTTGCCCTTTTCGAGCCAGTCGGACGACGCGCTGCGATAGAGCTGGACGCGCATCGTCCCCGTCGAGGCCTTGATGCCGCTGACGGTAATCAGGACGGACGGCTTCTCCCCACGGCAGGCGGCCGGGTTGTTGGAGATCGTGTTGCGATAGGTCACCCCCTGCGCGCCGGCGAAGCTCGCCCCGGCAAGCGCAGCAAGCGCAAGCCCGGTAGCGGCAAGGCGAATGGTCACTGGACGGCTCATCAAGTCGAACTCCATCGGTCGTCGGGCGCTTGTTATCTGTGCGGAAATGAAATGGCCCCGTTCGCAGGCGATTTCTAGCCGAGCGCGCTGAATAGCCTGTGAACTTGGCTGTCAGGAGCGCTAAAGCACCGATTAGCCGCCTTGCGGCGGTGGATAACGCACCGGGCACGTTTTATGCCCGAGTCCCATACCGCTAAGGCGGCGAAGGCAGCGCCATGGCAAGACCGCTTATCTCGCCCTCCATCCTTTCGGCCGACTTCGCGCGGCTCGGTGAAGAAGTGCGCGCGATCGACGCTGCCGGCGCCGACTGGATCCACGTCGACGTGATGGACGGGCACTACGTCCCCAACCTGACGATCGGCCCGGCCGTGGTGAAGGCGCTGCGCCCGCACAGCGCCAAGACCTTCGACGTCCACCTGATGGTCAGCCCGGTCGATTTCTGGCTCGAACCCTTCGCCGAAGCCGGGGCCGACATCATCACCGTCCATCCCGAAGCCGGGCCGCACGTCCATCGCACGGTGCAGGCGATCAAGACGCTGGGAAAGAAGGCCGGGGTTTCCCTCAATCCCGGAACACCGGCGAAAATGCTCGATTACCTGATCGAGGAAATCGACCTGGTGCTGGTTATGAGCGTCAATCCGGGGTTCGGCGGGCAGAGCTTCATCGCCAGCCAGCTCAAGAAGATCGAAGCTATCCGGACGATGATCGACAAGCGCGGGCTCGACGTGCTGATCGAGGTCGATGGCGGGGTGACTGCCGAGACTGCGCCGCAATGCGTAGCCGCCGGTGCCGACGTGCTGGTTGCCGGATCGGCCACCTTCAAGGGCGGGCCGGATTGCTACGCCGCCAACATAACCGCACTGCGAGGGGACACGGCATGAGCGACCGGGCAGTCCAGGCCATGCTCCCGCTGGGGGTCGAGGAACTGGATGTCGACCCGGTCGATGACGCCGAAGCCATGGCCATCCCGCTCTCCGCAGCCAAGGAGGAACCCCTGGCGGGCAAGGCCGAAGACGAGGACAAACCCGAGCCCGGCGAACTGATCGAACCGGGCCGCGCACTGGCCATCTCCGATTTCGTGCCGCCCGACGTTTCCGCCGGCGAGCGCCTAATCCGCCTCGCCTATCGCCTCGGCGTCCCCGGCCCGACGCTCGCCGCCCCATTCCGCAAGCACCCGGCACCGCGCCTGCTGGCGACGGTCGAGAACCCCCTGCCCGGCGACCCGGTTGCCGGGACCGCGTTGCGCGCCGGGCATTTCCTGATCCACGGGGTCAAGATCCCGATCGCCCAGCTCGACTGTTCGCCAGTCGCCCGCCTGACCCCGCCGGTCGAGCGCACGGTGCACGGCTTCACCTGGCTCGCCGACCTCGAAGCCTGCGCCCCGCGCCAGCAGTGCACGCAGATCGCCGAGCGGGTCCTCACGGCCTGGCTCGACGCCAACCAGAAAATCGGCCGGGGCGCAGCCTGGCGCGTCGGTCATACCGGGCAGCGGCTGCTCGGCTGGCTGGTCCACGCCCCTCTGCTGCTCGGCGGCAACGACAAGCGGCTGTGCGCCCGTACGCTCACCGTGGCGTCGGAAACCGCGCGTTGGCTCGACCGCAACGTCGGCAAGGCCGAGGACCGGCTGGCCGAGGTCGCCGGATGGTGCGGCATCGTCGCTGCCGGCCTTTTGCTGCCGGAAGGCAAGCCGCGGCGGCTGTTCGGCGAGGCCGGTCTGGTCCGCGCCCTCGGCGAACTCGTCGGCGACGATGGCGGCGTGCTGTCGCGCAGTCCGTTCGACCAGATCGAGGCGATCGCCCTGCTCACCCGGCTCGGCGCCTGCTACCGCGCGACCCGGCGCGACCCGCCGCAGGCGGTCGACGCCATGCAGCGCATGCTGGTGCCGCCGCTGCTGGCGATGATCCATTCGGACAACGCTCTCGCCTCGTGGCAGGGCTCTAGTGCGGTGAGCGAGAACAAGCTGCGCACGCTCATCGAAGCGAGCGGGGTCCGTACCCGCCCGCTCAAGGATGCCCGGCAATGGGGCTACCAGCGCGTCTCCGCCGGGCGCTCGACTCTGGTGCTCGACGCCGCTCCGCCGCCGCTCGCCCGGCACAGCCGCCATGGCTGCGCCTCGACGCTGGCCTTCGAATTCTCGCACGGGCCGAGCCGCATCGTCGTCAACTGCGGCGGTGCGGGCACCGCCGGCGGGCTCGTCCCGGTGCGCATCGAGCAGGGCCTGCGCGCCACCGCCGCGCATTCGACGCTGGTGCTCGGCGATTCCAATTCCACCGCGGTGCTGATCAACGGCAAGCTCGGCAGCGGGGTCAGCGAGGTCGAGGTCGACCGGCGGCTGGCCGAAGCGGGCAAGTCGCAGGCGACGCGAATCGAGGCGAGCCATGACGGCTACGTCTCGCGCCACGGCCTGGTGCATCGCCGCATCCTGATCCTGCGCGACGACGGTACCGAACTTCGCGGCGAGGACCTGCTCGTTCCGGCCGGCAAGAAGGGCAAGCGCGGCAAGATCGGCTACGCCATCCGCTTCCACCTCGGCCCGGCGGTCGAGGCGAGCCTGACCGACAACAAGCGCGGCGCCCACCTGGCCATGCGTGACGGGACATACTGGCAATTCCTTGCCCCGCGTAGCGAGGTGACGATAGACGAGAGCCTGTGGATCGACGGCGATGGCCGCCCGCACCCGGTGCAGCAGCTAGTCATCGAAGGCATGGAATCGCGCAGCGGGGCGAGTTTCGCCTGGCTGTTCAAGAAAATAGGTTAGTTCAATGAGCAATGTGAGCATCAAGCGGGCACTTCTCTCGGTGTCCGACAAGAGCGGATTGGCCGATCTCGGCAGCAGGCTCGCCAAGGCAGGAGTCGAACTGGTTTCGACCGGCGGTACGGCCCGGGCGCTGCGCGAGGCCGGGCTCGAAGTGCGCGACGTCTCGGACGTGACTGGCTTTCCGGAGATGATGGACGGACGGGTAAAGACGCTCCACCCACTGATCCACGGCGGTCTGCTGGCGGTGCGCGACGATCCCGAGCACGCCGCTGCGATGGACGCCCACGATATCGGCGCGATCGACCTCGTGGTGGTCAACCTCTACCCGTTCGAGGAAACCGTGATGCGCGGCGCGGACCGCGACACGATCATCGAGAACATCGACATCGGTGGGCCGAGCATGGTCCGCTCGGCGGCGAAGAACCACCATTACGTGACCATCGTCACCGATCCGGCCGACTACGACCTGCTCTACGCCGAGCTGGCCGACAACGACGGCGCAACCACGCTGGGGTTCCGCAAGCACATGGCGGCCAAGGCCTTCGCCGCCACCGCCGCCTACGACGCGATGATCAGCCAGTGGTTCGCCTTCGCCGACCAGCGGCAGATGTTCCCCGACATGATCGCGGTCAACGGGCGCAAGCTCGCCGAGCTGCGCTATGGCGAGAACCCGCACCAGCAGGCGGCGGTCTATGAGCCCGTCGGTCCGCACGTATCGGGCCTGCCGCAAGCCGAGCAGGTGCAGGGCAAGGAGCTCAGCTACAACAACTACAACGACGCCGATGCCGCGCTCGAACTCTGTGCCGAATTCAAGGGCGGCGAACCGGCGGTGGTGATCGTCAAGCACGCCAACCCGTGCGGCGTGGCGCAGGGGCCGAGCCTGCTGCAGGCGTGGACCGACGCGCTGCAGTGCGATTCCGTCTCCGCGTTCGGCGGCATCGTCGCGGTCAACCGCCCGCTCGACGGGCCGACTGCCGAGGCAATTTGTGAAATCTTCACAGAAGTCGTCGTCGCGCCCGGCGCGGACGATGCCGCGAAGGCCGCCTTCGCCAAGAAGAAGAACCTGCGCCTGTTGCTGATCGACGAACTGCCCGATCCGCGCCGCGGCGGGCTCCTGCTCAAGCCGATCGCCGGCGGGCTGCTGGTGCAGGGCCGCGACAACGGGGCGATCTCCGCTGTCGACCTCAAGGTGGTGACCAAGCGCGAGCCGACCGAACAGGAGCTCAGGGACTGCCTGTTCGCCTGGACCGTCGCCCGGCACGTGAAGTCGAACGCCATCGTCTATGCGAAGGACGGCGCCACGGCAGGAATCGGGGCGGGGCAGATGAACCGACGCGATTCGGCGCGCATCGCCGCGATCAAGGCGAGCGAGGCGGCCGAGACCTATGGCTGGAGCGCAGCCAGGACGGTGGGCAGCGCCGTCGCCTCCGACGCCTTCTTCCCCTTCGCCGACGGCCTGCTCGCCGCGGCCGAGGCCGGGGCCACCGCGGTCATCCAGCCCGGCGGCTCGATGCGTGACGACGAGGTCATCGCGGCGGCCGACGCGGCCGGCCTGGCGATGGTCTTCACCGGGATGCGCCATTTCCGGCACTGATTTTCGCGCAACTCGTCGCACGTTCAAAACGGTTCATCTTGAACTGGGCGATTATGAACGCCAGCCGACTTTGCGTTCAATCTTGGGTAACCCATCGGCCCCTATCCCGACCTCACCAGACGCAACGAGACACGAAAGTTACCCCATGGGCCTGTTCACCCCCGACCTCTATCGCTCCTTCTTCCTGGGCTTCGGGATCACGGCTCTGGTGCTGGCTGCACAAATCGTTCCGCAACTGGTATAAGGGTCGGATGAAGCTCAAGATACTGCTCGCATCCGCCGCGCTCGTCGCCAGCGCCTGCTCCCCCGCCATCGCCGCAGAGAACGTCGTCGCCGCTCCCGCAGCGACGCGCGTCGCCAAGGAAATCCCCGGCCTGAAGACCGCGATCTTCGCGGGCGGCTGCTTCTGGGGCGTCGAGGCAGTGTTCAGCCACGTGAAGGGGGTGAAGAGCGCCGTTTCGGGCTACGAGGGCGGCACCAAGGCCGACGCCGACTACGAAACCGTCTCCTCCGGCCGCACCGGGCATCGTGAATCGGTCAAGGTCGTCTACGATCCCAAGGTCGTGCGCTATGACCAGTTGCTGCAGGTGTTCTTCTCGGTCGTCGCGGATCCCACGCTGAAGGACCAGCAGGGCCCCGACCGCGGCCCGCAGTACAACGCCGCGCTCGTCCCGCTGAGCAAGGAGCAGCGCGAAGTCGCCGCCGCCTACCTCAAGCAGATGCAGGCCAGCGGCAAGTGGAAGCGCCCGATCGTGACCGGGATCGCCTCCGCGGGGACTTTCTACCCGGCCGAGGACTACCATCAGGACTTCGCGCTCAAGAACCCCAACCAGGGCTACATCCGCGCATGGGACCTGCCCAAGGTCGCGGCGTTCAAGGAAATGTACCCTTCGCTCTACAGCGCGAAGTTCCAGACCGGCTGATTGCCCCTGCGGGCCGCAGGGCCTATATCCGGGCCATGGCCAGCCATGCACACCATCACCACGAGCACTCGGGGGCGAAACTCGTAACCGAGGCCGAAGAGGTCCTGACCGCCGCGGGCGAACAGTGGACCGGCCTGCGCGCCGATGTGTTCGAAGCGCTTGCCGACCAGGACAAGCCGGTCTCGGCCTACGACATCGCCGAGGAACTGGGCCGGCGCCGCGGCAAGCGCGTCGCCGCCAACAGCGTCTACCGCATCCTCGACCTGTTCGTGCGCACCAACCTCGCCAACCGCATAGAGAGCGCCAACGCCTACCTCGCGAACAGCCACCCCGGCTGCCGGCACGACTGCATCTTCCTGATCTGCGACGACTGCGGGAAGGCCACGCACATCGACGACGACAAGCTGACCGACGCACTGCGCCAGTCGGGCAACCGCCACGGCTTCGCCAACGTGCGTCCTGTGGTCGAACTGCGCGGCCTGTGCGACGAGTGCGCCAGCTGAGCGGCATGCTGCCAGCCGAGGCAATTGCTCAGGTATTGCTCATGCACGCTTCATCGACAGGGCGGATTTGCTCGGCTAAGCCCATCGAATGACATCGCGTCCCGAAACGCCGTTGCTCGACACGGTCGACACCCCCGAAGACCTGCGCAAGCTCGATGCGGGCCAGCTCCGCCAGTTGTCCGACGAACTGCGCGCCGAAATGATCGATGCCGTCGGTTCGACCGGCGGGCACCTCGGCTCTGGCCTCGGGGTGGTCGAACTGACCGTCGCCATCCACTACGTCTTCAACACGCCCGAAGACCGGCTGGTGTGGGACGTCGGCCACCAGGCCTATCCGCACAAGATCATCACGGGACGGCGCGACCGCATTCGCACCTTGCGCCAGGGCGGGGGCCTCAGCGGCTTCACCAAGCGGAGCGAAAGCGAATACGACCCGTTCGGCGCGGCGCACTCGAGCACCTCGATCTCCGCCGCGCTCGGCTTCGCGGTGGCCAACAAGCTCAACGACAAGCCGGGCCGAGGTATCGCTGTTATCGGCGACGGCGCGCTCAGCGCGGGCATGGCCTACGAGGCGATGAACAACGCCGAGCAGGCGGGCAACCGGCTGATCGTCATCCTCAACGACAACGACATGTCGATCGCCCCGCCGGTCGGCGGCCTCAGCGCCTACCTCGCGCGGATGGTCTCCTCAAGCGAGTACCTCGGGCTGCGCAGCCTCGCCTCGAAGGTCGCCCGGAAGATATCGCGCCGGGTCTATCACGGCCTCGAAAAGGCAGAGGAATACGCCCGCGGCATGGCCACAGGCGGCACGCTGTTCGAGGAGCTGGGCTTCTATTACGTCGGCCCGATCGACGGCCACAACCTCGACCACCTGCTGCCGGTGCTGGAGAACGTGCGCGACAGCGAGCTCGGGCCGATCCTGGTCCACGTCGTGACGCAGAAGGGCAAGGGCTACGCCCCGGCCGAAAACAGCGCCGACAAGTACCACGGGGTGCAGAAGTTCGACGTCATCACAGGCGAACAGAAGAAAAGCGCGGGCGGTCCGCCGGCCTACCAGAACGTGTTCGGCGAAACACTGGCCAAGCTGGCCGAGACCGACAGCCGCATCTGCGCCATCACCGCCGCCATGCCGAGCGGCACCGGCGTCGACAAGTTCGCCAAGGCGCATCCCGAGCGCGCCTTCGATGTCGGCATTGCCGAACAGCACGCAGTGACCTTTGCGGCGGGGCTTGCGGCGCAGGGGATGCGGCCGTTCTGCGCGATCTATTCGACATTCCTGCAACGCGCCTTCGACCAGGTGGTGCACGACGTGGCGATCCAGAACCTGCCCGTGCGCTTCGCGATCGACCGCGCCGGGCTGGTGGGGGCCGACGGCGCGACCCATGCGGGCAGCTTCGACGTGACCTACCTCGCTACGCTGCCGAACATGGTGGTCATGGCCCCGTCGGATGAAGCCGAGCTGGTCCACATGACCTACACCGCCGCCGAGTACGACAACGGCCCGATCGCCTTCCGCTACCCGCGCGGCGGCGGCATCGGTGTCGAATTGCCGGAGACGCCGCAGAAGCTGGAGATCGGCAAGGGCCGCGTGGTCCGCGAAGGCAGCAAGGTCGCCATACTGTCGCTTGGCACGCGTCTAGCGGAGGCGCTCAAAGCCGCCGACCAGCTCGAGGCAAAGGGCCTGTCGACCACTGTCGCCGACCTGCGCTTCGCCAAGCCGCTCGACACTGCGTTGATCCGCAAGCTGATGACCACCCACGAGGTCGTCGTCACGGTCGAGGAAGCCGCCATCGGCGGCCTCGGCGCGCACGTCCTCACGCTCGCCAGCGACGAAGGCCTGCTCGATGCCGGCCTCAAGATCCGCACCATGCGCCTGCCCGACTTGTTCCAGGATCACGAGGACCCGACGAAGCAGTACGACGAGGCTGGCCTCAACGCCCCGCACATCGTCGAAATGGTGCTCAGCGCCCTGCGCCACAACAGCGCGGGCGTGGAGGAAGCACGGGCTTAGGAAATGCTGGCGCTGCTCGTCGCGGCTGCAGTTTCGGCGAATGCGCCGCAGTGGATAAAAGACGGAAAGCAGCCATCGGCTGAAGATGCCGCGTCCCGCATGGCACGCTGCGACGTCACCCGTCCGAACGCAAGGTTCAACGACCTGCTTCAGGAAGATGTGCTAGCGTTTCCTTCGGACGAAGCCCTGAATGGCGTACAACTCACCTGCATTGCGCAGGTCGCATTCGATACCGGGTACGAGGTAGAATTGCCTGAATCGAACCTCGCCGCATACTACCGATCAAGTCAGGAGATTTCTCGACCGTGGACGGTCGATCTGGCGCGCGAATGGCTTGAGGAGCAAGGGAAACTCGAAGGTTTGCCCGTTCGCGATCCCTCGATGACCGACCAGCAATTTGCCAAAGTGCTTGAAGCCCATTGTGGTCCTGATGCGAAGGGCCTCCTTTCATCCGAATTCGGGCCTCATTCGATTGCTCCATCAACAGCAGGTGCAAACTTCGAGGATTTTTCTCGCACCGCAGAAGCGGGCTTATGCCTGTTGGCTTCGGGTGCGGTCGAGGACTTCGAAATCTACATTATCGGCAACGAGAAGGTGGCCGAATAGCCGTGGCAGTTTCCGCTTGGGCCTATCCGTCAACCGGTGTCGTAGTCCGATTTGACACAGTTCATCAGGCATTCCTCATCCCGGTCTCATGACCTTGCCTGAACTCTACGCCAATGGCGCCTTGTGACCGAGGCGGCAGGGGATCGAAGATGAGCGAAGACAAGGGCAACCCGATGACCGGAGCTGCAATGGAACGAAACTGGCAGTCAGGGGCTCGCGAGCGGTGGGATAGCTTTTGCTACGCAAGCGCGGGTCTGCGGTACATGTTGGCGACCGAAGCGAATGCGCGGGTCCATGGCGCTGCAACCGTTGCAACAATCGCCAGCGGACTCCTTCTTCAGATTGGCAGGAACGATTGGCTCTTAATCGTTGTGGCCATCGGATGGGTCTGGACGGCCGAAGCGATCAACACCGCGCTGGAACGCCTCGCTGACAGAATTACCCGGGACGAGGACGAACAGATCAAAGTGATCAAGGATGTTGCAGCCGGCGCCGTGCTTTCGAGTTCCATCGGCGCGGCGCTAATCGGATGCCTGGTTTTCGTGCCGCATCTGCTGCCTCTCGGAACCCAATAGGATTGTCTGCGCAGACCCGACGCGCTCAATCCCGCTTCGGCTCGCCCTTGAACTTCTTCTTGAACGGCTTGCCCTTGAACGGCTTGCCGCCATCCTCGCCTGCCGGCCTCGACCAATCGTTGGGCTTGCCGCCCTTGCGGTGGAACTTGCCGCCCTTCCCGCCCGGCTTGGGGCCGTAGTTGCGCGGGGGCTTGCCGTCGGCACGGCGGTTGTCGCGGGCCTGGTGGCGCGGGGCCTCGGTGGGGACGATGTGGACGGTGTCGTCCGGGTCCTCGGATTCGGCAGTGCGGGCCAGCGCGGCGTCGAACTTGGCCTGCAGCGTGCGCGGAATCTCGACGAAAGTCTCGTCGGCGGTGATGCGGATCGCACCGATCTCGTTGCGGGTGATGTGGCCGCGGCGGCACAGCAGCGGCAGGATCCAGCGCGGGTCGGCGTTCTGCCGGCGTCCGACGGAGAGGTGATACCACACCGTGTCCTCGAAACCGGGTCGCTTGCGCTTTTCGCGGTCGGCCTCGCGCGCCTCGGGTGTGTTGGGGATCATCTCTTCGGGCTGCGGCAGCTTGGCGCGCTGGGCGTGGACCAGCGCCGCGGCGATATCCTCGGGGCTGCGCTGCACCATGAGTTCCTTGGCCAGCTCGCGGTCCTCATCCTCGAGTTCGACCGGAGCGAGCAGGTCGGCGAGCAGCCGCTCGCGGTCCTGCTTGCGGATCGCCTCGGGCGTTGGCGCCGAAATCCATTCGGCCTTGATCCCCGCTCCGTGAAGCATGCCTTCGACCCGGCGGCGACGCGGATAGGGGACGACGAGGACGGCGGTGCCCTTCTTGCCCGCGCGCCCGGTGCGGCCCGAGCGGTGCTGCAGCGCCTCGGCGTCGCGCGGAATCTCGACGTGGATGACGAGGCTGACGCTCGGCAGGTCGAGCCCGCGGGCGGCAACGTCGGTCGCCACGCAGACCCGGGCGCGGCGGTCGCGCAGCGCCTGCAGCGCCTGGTTGCGTTCCGACTGCGAGTGCTCGCCCGATAGGGCGACGACGCCGAACCCGCGCTCCTGCAAGGTGGCGTGGAGGTGCCGGACATTGTCGCGGGTGGCGCAGAACAGGATCGCGGTTTCCGCCTCGTGGAAGCGCAGCAGGTTGACCACCGCGTTCTCGGTATCGGAGGGCGAGACGGTCACCGCCTGGTAGGCGATATCGCCGTGGCCACGCTCCTCGCCGATGGTCGAGATGCGCAGGGCATCCTGCTGGTAACGCTTCGCCAGCGCGACAATCGGCTTGGGCATGGTGGCCGAGAACAGCAGGGTGCGGCGCGTTTCGCCGGTGGCGTCGAGCAGTTCCTCGAGGTCCTCGCGAAACCCCATGTCGAGCATCTCGTCGGCCTCGTCGAGCACGGCGACCTTGAGCTCGGAGAGCACAAGCGCGCCGCGCTCGAGGTGGTCGCGCAGGCGGCCCGGCGTGCCGACCACGATGTGCGCGCCGCGCGACAGGGCGCGGCGTTCCTTCGACGGGTCCATCCCGCCGACGCAGCTGGCGATGCGCACACCGGCCTTGGCGTAGAGCCAGGCCAGTTCGCGGCTGACCTGCAGCGCCAGCTCGCGCGTCGGCGCGATGACGAGCGCAAGCGGGACTTCGGCGGGTTCGAGCGTGCCGGCTTCGCCGAGCAGGTCGGCGGCCATGGCAAGGCCGAAGGCCACGGTCTTGCCCGAGCCGGTTTGCGCCGAGACGATCAGGTCGCGCCCCGCGGCTTCGGCTTCGAGCACGGCAGCCTGCACGGGCGTCGGGGCGGAATAGCCGCGCTCGGTCAGGGCGTCGGCAAGGAATGGGGGGAGGGAGGAGAAGGGCATGAGGGTCAATCGCAAGCGGCCGCACAGACGCGGCCTTTGGGGGAAATCGGTTCCATCGCTGAAACGGTCGAGTGCGGCTGGCCGGGCGTGAATCGCCCCAAGGGCAGCGGCGTTTGACGCGCCCCTAGCCGCTTTTGCCGCGCTTGGCTTCCCCTGATTTCACCCCACCTCGACGGCGGGTTTATTCGATGCCGAGCAGCTCGATCTCGAACAGCAGCGTTGCGTCGCCCGGGATCGGGCCCCTGCCGACCGGGCCGTAGGCCATGGCCGCCGGTATCGCGAGCTCGATCGTGTCGCCCACCCCGGCCATCGGGATCGCTTCCTGCCAGGCCTTGATCAGGCCGCCTAGCGGGAAGGTCGCCGGCTGCCCGCGCTGGCGCGAGCTGTCGAAGGTCTCGCCGTCGACGAAGGTGCCGACGTAGTGGACGGTGACCGTGTCATCGACTGTGGGATGCGCGCCGCCGCCGTTGCCCTTGGTCCGGCGCCACAGGACGCCGCCGGGCAACCACGACCAGCCTTCGGCCATGGTCCGGCTGGCCAGCGCCTGCTGCTGGGCCATGTGCCAGGCCATGTCCTGCGAGCGGTCGGGAGCGGCCTCGTCCTGCGCCAGTGCAGCGGCAGGGAGGGCGAGCGCGGCGAGCGCGGCTAAGCGGAGGTGGCGCATCCGGGTCAGCCCTGTGCCGGGTGGGCGCCGGCCGCTTCTGGCTCGGCCAGTTCGTCGCTGCCGGCAAGCTCGGCGCGGTCCTTGAGCGTGTCGAGGTGCATCAGGCGCTTCACCCAGGGGCTGACCGCCAGCACGACCACGGAGACGCCGATGGTGATCCAGCCGATCTTGGAATAGATGTCGAGCGTCAGGCTCTTCGACATCGTTCCGCTTTCGCCGCCGGTCGCCTCACCGATCTTGCCGGCGACGAAGTTGCCGACCGCGGTCATGTAGAACCAGGCACCCATGATGAAGCTGCCGAGGTGCAACGGGGCTAGCCTCGTCATGGCCGAGAGACCCACGGGCGAAAGGCACAGCTCGCCGGTGGTGTGCAGCAGGTAGATCAGGAACACGAAGACGACGCCGGTCATGACCGCCGGATCCCCTGTTCCGGCGCCCCATACGAAGACGAGGAAGCCGAGCCCGACCTGGAATAGGGCCAGGCCGAACTTGGCCGGCGCTGAAGGCTCGATGCCACGCTTGCCGAGGTATTGCCACAGCGCAGCGAACACCGGCCCGAGCAGGACGATGTAGATGGCGTTGATCGACTGGAACAGCGAGGTCGGCACGCCGCCGCGGTCGACGAACTTGTCAGTGTAGAGAGACAGCGATCCGCCAGCCTGTTCGAAAAGTCCCCAGAACACCGGGTTGAGCGCGATCAGGAACAGGATCGCGAACATCCGCTGGCGCGGTTCCCTGGGCAGCTTGAACGCTTCGTAGAGCGTGTAGGCAAGCATTGCGAAACCGAAGAAGGCGAGGATGCCGCCGATCACGTTCTGGTACTGGATGAGGAACCAGATCACCCCGACCGCGGCGATGCCGGTGGCGTAGAGCTTCATCTCGTTGCTCTTCGCCAGCGGCGCAGGCGGTTCGCCATTGCCCTTCAGGGCCGGACGGCCGAGTGCGAAGATGATCAGGCCGAGCACCATGCCGATGCCGGCAAGCCCGAAGCCGTAGGACCAGCCGACCGTCTCGCCGAGATAGCCGACGAGGATCGTGCCGAACGCCGCGCCGACATTCACGCCCATGTAGAAGATCGTGTAGGCCGAATCGCGGCGGCCGTCGGTCATGCGGTAGAGCTGGCCGACGATGACCGAGATGTTGGCCTTGAGGAAACCCGAGCCGACGATGATCAGCGACAGCGCCAGCCAGAACACGTTGATAGCGAAATCCGCCTGCTTGGCGGCCGGGTCGGTTACGCCTTGCATACCTTCGTAGGCCATGAACAGGTGGCCGAAGGCGAGCACGATGCCGCCGAACAGCACCGCCTTGCGCTGGCCGAGCCAGCGGTCAGCGAGATAGCCGCCGAGTACCGGGGTGATGTAGACGAGGCTGGTATAGGCGCCGTAGATCAGGTTGGCCTTGCCGTCGTTGAACAGCCAGAACTTGGTCAGGTAGAGGATCAGCAGTGCGCGCATGCCGTAGTAGGAGAAGCGCTCCCACATCTCGGCGTAGAACAGCACGAACAGGCCGCGCGGGTGGCCGACCACCTCTTCGCTCTTGCGGGTGGCGATGATTCCGCCGATCGCCAGGATGGCGAACAGCGATACGGCGGCGATCGCCGCGATCCAGTCACCTTCATTCCACGCCGCAATATCTTTCATCCGACCCTCGTCCTTGTTGCCGCCACATGTGGGGAAGGCGCGCACCCTAGCGTCCTATTCGCCCATGTGAAGCGTGTTTCGTTTCACGCGAAACCGGCATCGCGGCTTGACCCGCTACGCTGTATTATGGCACTGATGCACTGATGAGTGACGATACGCGCCCGGTCTACCTCAAGCTACGCGACCTGATTGCCGCGGCAATTATCGAGGGCCGCTACGAGGAAGGCGAAATGCTCCCCTCGGTGCGGGCTTTCGCCACCGAGCAGGGCGCCAACCCGCTGACGGTTGCCAAGGCCTACCAACAGTTCCAGGCCGATGGGCTGATTAGGGTCCAGCGTGGGGTCGGAATGTTCGTAGCCAAGGGCGCTGCCGAGCAACTGCGTGAGCGCGAGCGCCGCCGCTTCCTCGACGAGGAATGGCCTGCCGTGCGTGAGCGCATGGATCGCCTCGGCATCGTGCTCGAAAATCTCATCGAGCGCGCCTGACTCTCGCCTTCTCGACAAAATGTATCAGGAATGTCGCCAAGCGATTGCGCTTGCTGCGTTTGTCTGCCAATTTAGCACATATCGGGTCGCTCACTGGTACTGTGACATGGCTTGCGCTCAAGGACAGCCAGACACGTTGTGTTAGCACGGTCGCCGGAGGAGGTACCGCATGATCCGTTCTGAGCTTCTCCAAGCCATTTCAGCAGAGAACCCCGAACTGCGTCCCGACGAGGTCGAGCAGGTCGTGTCGATATTCTTCGACGAGATCGGCAAGCGCTTGGCCGACCGCGGCCGGGTCGAACTGCGCGGCTTTGGCGCATTCTCCACTCGCGGACGCGACGCCCGCACCGGGCGCAACCCGCGTACGGGCGAGCCGGTCGATGTCCCTCCCAAGCGGGTGCCGTACTTCAAGCCTGGCAAGGAAATGCGCGAACGGCTCAACACCGACTGATTGCGGCCGCGTCATTGCCGACATGGAAGGCCCGCCGTGCGCGGGCCTTTTCTTTGTCCAAAAGGAAAGGGCGCGGATCCGAAGATCCGCGCCCCAGCAATTCAGGCGCCGCCCCGGCCGAAGCCGGGGCAAGGTCCGATCAGAACTTCTTCTCGACCGAGACAGACCAGGTGCGCGGCAGGCCGGGCACACCGGTCACGACGCCAAGCGAGTTGGCCGTCGCATCGCTCTTCGACATGAAGTAGTACTTGTCGAACACGTTTTGGACCTCGACCGAGAACTTCCAGTCACTCTCGGCGGTCGCGTAGGTCAGGCGAGCGTTACCCAGGAAGCGGCTGGGAACCTTGCCCCAGTTGGTGTTCTCCGAGTTGACGTACACGCTGTCCTGGTAGGAACCGTCGAAACGTGCGCTAACCGTACCGGCGTCCATCTCGTAGTCGTACTGGACACCAAACGAATAGGTCAGCTCCGGCGTGTACGGCGTGATGCCGCCGGCAGGGATGACGGTTCCGTCCAGCAGGCCGCCGGTCGACGGGCTGGTGTACTTGAAGTCGAGCACGGCGATTGAGCCGTCCAGCGACAGGCCGTCGACCGGGTAGATCTGGGTTTCGAGTTCGAAGCCCTTTACGTCGGCCGAACCGATGTTCTCCGGACGCAAACACGGCGAAGGCAGGCTCGATTCCGGACAGATCAGCTTGCCCAGGATGATGTCGTTGTACTTGTTCAGGAACGCCGCACCATTCAGTCGGACCCGTCGATCGAGGAAGTCCGACTTGAAGCCGACTTCGTAGGTCGTCAGGGTTTCCGGCCGGAACGGCAGGGCCTGGTCGGCCACGAACGGACGCGGGTTCACGCCACCGCCCTTGAACCCGGTCGATACCGACGCATACGTCAGGAAGTTGTCGGACCAGCGGAAATCGCCGACGATACGCCAGTCCCAACGGTCGCCCTTGAACTTGCCCGGAATTCCGAACAGGCCGGAAAGGATGCAGTTCGGTTCGGAGAACACGCCGTTGGCGACAAAGCAATTGAAGCCATTCGGGATCGTGGTGTCCGGGTTGGAGCGGTAGTAGGTGTAGACCTTCTTGTCCTTCGTGTAGCGCACACCGCCGGTGATGCTCATCGCTTCGATCGGGTGTAGCGTCACGGTGCCGAACAGCGCCTTCGTGGTGCTCGGCGTGGTGTCCGGGCCATGGATGAAGTCGATGGTCGGGTTGACGTAGTTGAGGTCGACGCGCGCGGTGTAGCGCCCGTTCTGGTGCAGGTAGAACCCGCCGACGGTGCCTTCGAGCAGCCCGTCGGACGTGCCGAAGTTGAAGCGGACTTCCGAACTCCATGCCTTGTGGTTGAGCTGGTTGTCGAGCTGGGCGACGGGGATCGGGGTGGCGTCCTGGTCCTGGCCCCACTTCGATTCGTAGGTGCGGTACGAACCGATGTAGACCAGCTGCATGTCGTCGTTGATGTCGTAGGTCAGATTGCCGTGAATACCCCAGCCTGTGAACTGGGTGATCGGCAACGCGAAGTACGGCTTGTACGGCGCCTGCGGATTGGGCTGCATCGCATCCATGAAGCTGGAATAGCTGACGAAACGCGGATCCCAACCCAGCAGGTCACCACCGGTATCGCAGCTGTACGGACCGGCCGGAACGAATGCGCAGCTGAGCCGAACTGCATTACCGTTCTTGCCAACCAGCCAGGGGATCGGAGTGAAGGTATTGGTGAGCGAGGTCGAAGGATTCGGGACGGTCGGATCGAAACCGATGTCCGACGGAACGCCTGCCGGCGAAGGCGCGCCTGCCGCGATCAGCACGGTCGGGATCGCCTCGTCATGCTGGCGGGTGTAGTCGCCGGAAATGTTGATCTCGAGCGCGTCATGCTGATATCGCAACGCAGCGCGGGCCGCGACCAGGCTTTCACCGCCCATTGTCGAGTAGTCCCCGTTACCACGGCCACGAGCATTGTTGCCCGGTACGTTCGAGTTCGGGTGGGTCGTGCCATAGTCGAGCATGGCGACGTAGCCATCCTTGCTGCGGCTGACTCCCGAGATGCGCATCGCCAGGTCTTCGCTGATCGCGAAATCGGCCATGCCGCGGACCTGGATCATGTTGTACGAACCGTACTCGACCCTGAGCGAGCCGGAGTTGTCGCCCTTCGGCTTCTGCGAGAAAAGCTTTATGGCGCCGCCGATCGAGTTCTTGCCCGCCAGAGTGCCCTGAGGACCGCGGAGGATTTCGACGCGGTCAAGGTCGATCAGTTCGAGCAGCGAGCTTGACAGCGTCGGGATGTAGACGTCGTCTACGTAGACGCCGACGCCCGGATCGAGCGCGTAGTTGAAGTCAACCTGGCCGACGCCGCGGATGAACGCGATCAGGCCCGAACCGCCGTTCTGAGGCTGTGGACGGAGCGAGACGTTCGGCGCCTGCGCGGCGACCTGGGAAATGTCGGTTTGCCCGCGAGCCTCCAGCATTTCCGAGTTGACCGCGGTGATCGCGATCGGGGTGTCTTGCAGGTTGGCTTCGCGGAATTCTGCGGTGACGATGATTTCGTTCGGACGACTATCGGAATCCTCCTGGCCGGCAGCCGTGCTCTGACCATCATCCTGCGCATAGGCCGGACTGGCAAGGGCCGCCATGACCGCAATCGACGAAACGAGTGCGAAACTCTTCAAGTTCATCAAAAATCCTCCCAAAGCGAGTGGCTTCACCCGCGCTCCCTGACGATCAACGGCCAGCGCCAGTCACACCGGCACCATATCCATTGATAAAAGGTGATTGGGCGGGACGTCCCGCCGGCACTCCTCTCCGTTAACAACATTAACAAGTGTTACGGCGGGGGAAAACAGCCAAGGCAAACATTCGGGCACGAATTAGCCACATTGTCGCAAGTTGTCGCAAACAAGCAACACCGGCGAGCGGCCCGGCAATACGATTGTTGCGCTGGCGATCTTGCCAAGGTCAAACCCACGCGGCACTTATCTGCCCTTCGGGTGGAGAGGGATTGTTCATGCAAACTGCTGGAATTGCGGGCGAATCCTCCCCGCGGGGATACGAGCTCCGAGTCCTCGTGCTGCTCGGCCTGGCCTACGGCTTCGCCTACTTCGACCGGATGGCGATGACGTTCCTCGCGCCGTTCGTGCAGAAGGACCTCGATCTCACCAACGCGCAAATCGGCTGGCTCGGCTCGGCGCTCTCGGCCACCTGGGCGCTGGGCGCCTATTTCGTCGGCCGCTGGTCGGATTCGATCGGGCGGCGCAAACCGTTCCTGCTCGGCGCTCTTGTGCTGTTCTCGCTGTGCTCGGTGTTCTCGGGGCTGTCGTGGAGTTTCGGGACGCTGTTCGCTGCCCGCGTCGTGATGGGCGCGGCGGAAGGGCCCTTCTTGCCGATCTGCCTCGCCATCATGGTCGCCGCCTCGGCGGAGAGCCGCCGCGGGCTCAACGCCGGGATTGTGCAGAACGCGTTCGGCTCGATCCTCGGCACCGCCATCGCGCCGATCATCCTCGTGCGTGTCGCCGAGGCGCTCGACTGGCGCTGGGCGTTCTACATCTCGGGCGTTCCGGGCCTGCTGCTGGCGGTGCTCATCTGGTGGCTGATTCGCGAGCCCAGACCGGCGCCGGCCGCAACAAGGGTGGCTGCCCCCGCACTGTCGCCCTGGGCCATGCTGGCCGAACGGAACATCTGGGTCTGTTCGGTCGTGAGCTGTTTCGCTGTCGGGACCGTGGTCGTCGGATCGATCTTCATGCCGCTCTACATGGACGGACCCAAGGGCATGGAGCCGAAGACCTGGTCGAACGTGATGGCGGTGGTCGGCATTTGCCCGGCCGTGGGAGGAGTGGTCGTGACCTGGCTGTCCGACCGTTTCGGACGCCGCCCGCTGCTGATCCTGTTTGCGTTCCTCATGGCGCTGGCGCCGGCCGCCCTGCTGTGGTTCGACGGGCCGGTGCAGCTGCTCACGGCGATGCTGTTCGTCAGCTGGATGGGCCTCGGCACCTTCCCGCTGTTCATGGGAGTGATCCCGGCGGAGACGCTAGGGCGGGCCCGCGCCGCCACGGCGATGGGGCTGGTGGTCGCGATCGGCGAGCTTTCTGGCGGCGTGTTCGGACCGCCGATCGCCGGCTGGCTCGGCGACCAGTACGGCCTGGCGGTGCCACTCTATGTCCAGATGGGGCTGGCGATACTTGCCGGTTTGACGGCATTTCTTGTTGCCGAAACCAACCCCCGGATTCTTGCCAGGAGCGAATCTCTCGCGTCGTTAACTGAAACGGGGTAGGGAGGCGCCATGGGTGAGGCAATAATCTGCGACGTCGAGTCGGTAATGAAATATGTGGTGCGCGGCGAGAAGGCCACGTTCCATCCCGGGGACCGCTCCAAGAGCTACTGGCCGGTCGACGAGCACCGCGTGAAAATTCGCGATGTACGACCGAAAATCCGCGAACTCTCGATCGAACGCAACGGCTTCGTAGTCGTCGACGAACCGACCTGCGTAACCGATTTCACTGACGCGGCCGAACTGAAGCGTTACTGCCGCCAGGCCGAAGGCGTAGTCCGTCGTCTGACGGGCGCAGACAAGGTTGTCAGTTTCGGGCCGATGCTGCGGTCAAACGCGACGGACGCCACCGATCACAACCAGCCAGCTTTCGGCGCCCACGTCGATTACGGCGAAGAATCTGTGGCCGATTTCACTCGCGAGCTGCTCCCCCCGGACGAGGCCGAGCGACGGCTTGAGCGGCGGCACATGCTGATCAATGTCTGGCGTCCCATAGTCATGGTCGAAAGTGCACCGCTCGCCGTCTGCGACGCCCGCACGGTATGGTGCGAGGACCTGTTCGACAGCGAAGTCGTCGGCGGGCTCGGCGACTTCAATCGCCGCTCGCTATGGGGATTCAACCTCGCCTACCACCCGGGCCACCGCTGGTACTGGGTGCCGCACATGCAGCCGTGGGAGGCACTGGTCTTCAAGCTGTTCGACAGCGACCCCGAAGCCATCCAGTTCACCGCCCACAGCGCGTTCGATGATCCCAACACCCCGCCCGACGCTGCGCCGCGCCAGTCGATCGAAGTCAGGACAATCGCCTACTTCTAGCGTTCGGCCGGGCTCGTCGTCTCAAGCCCCTTGGTGAACATCAGCCGTTCGAGCCGGTAGTCGGGATCGCGTACCATGCGGCGCATGCCGTCCAGCGCCGCGTCGAGTCGCTCACCGCTGCCGCCGCAGGCGTGGAAGACGAAGTCCTTGTAGGCGCAGGCCTGCGGGCTGGTCTTGTCGAGGAAGATCGCCCGGCGCTCCTCAGCCCAGGTATCGAGCAATGCCGGATCGGCGCCGTCGAGCACGATCGCCGCCAGCGTCGGCCACAGCGAATAGGCGTCGAACAGCCCGGTCGTCAGGCCGAAGCCGCCTGTCGGGTTGGTGACATGGGCGGCATCGCCCGCCAGCACCGTTCGGCCCAGCCGGAAAGTCGAGGCGCAACGCTGGTGCATCTTGTAGGGCGAGGACTGGACCAGTTCGTAGCCGCCCTCACCCGGCAGCAGGTTGGCATAGGCGTCGGGTATGCGGTCGAGATAGCTTTCCTCGGGCAGGGCCATGTCTTCCATGAAGGTGCAACGCCACAGCCCGTCTCGGGTAATCTTGACGATCACCGCGCCCCACTTCTCGTCGATAACCATGGTCGATTGCCAGTAGCCGCCGCTCTCGAAGTCGTGGCGGACGTTGGTAGCGACGAAGCGTTCGGGCCAGGTCATGCCGTCGAAGGAGAGGCCTGACGCCTGCCTGACCGAGCTGCTCGCCCCGTCCGCCCCGACGACCCACTTCGCGCGCAGTTCGACCGGGCCATCCGGACCGTCGGCACCAACGGTCACGCCATCGGCATCCTGCACCAGTCCGGTGAAGGCGGTGTTCCAGCGAATCTCGGCCTTGCGCATCGCCTGCAGCCGGCGCAGGCAGATATCGGCCAGCATGTCCTGCCCGAGCTGAATGTTGTAGTTGAAGCGCGTGACCCGATCGAGGACCTTGAGGTCGTAGGGCATCTCCTCGCCGGTCGCCTTGCGCAGCCAGAGGTAGTCGTCCTTTGTGTAGCCGATCCGCTCGGCCTCTTCGCGAATGCCGAGCCGCTCGAGCCCGTCGAGCATCGACCAGTGATAGACGCAGGCACGCGGGCTGCTGATGATCGCCGGGCCGGCTTCGATCAGGCAGACCGAAACGCCCGCCTGCGCCAGCCCCAGCGCGGTTACGAACCCGGTCGGCCCGCCGCCGACGACCAGCACATCGCAATCTCCCATGCGCCACTCATGGCGCAATGATCGTTAGCGTGCAAAGGGCCTTTCGCTGGCCAGTGCGCTGGCCTACGCTAACGCGCGTTAGAGTCGCAACGGCTCGGCATTTGGGAGAGAGACTTGGCACTCGCCGAATTCCACGAAACCATATCTGCGCGCGGCGGGGAATACCCGTTGCGTGGACGCTACGACGAGAAATTCGCCCCGGCCGTGGAGGCGTTCTACGAGAACTTCCGGCAGGAAGAGGAACTCGGCGCCGCCTGTTCGGTGGTGATCGACGGCGAAACGGTTGTCGACCTGTGGGGCGGCTGGGCCCGTGCGGACCTTTCCGAAGAATGGGACGAGCACTCGACGGTCTGCATGATGAGCGTCGCCAAGGGCGTGACCGGCGTATGTTTCAACATGTGCGTCGATCGGGGCCTGATCGATCCCGACCTTCGGATCGCGCACTACTGGCCCGAGTTCGCGCAGAACGGGAAGCAGGATATCACCGTCCGGATGGTCCTCGACCACACCGCGGCGATCCCGGTCTTGACCGACGACGTTATGTATCCCGGCGGGTTCTTCGACTACCCAGCCTACATCAAGGCGCTGGAGGCGCAGCATCCGCTGTGGCAGCCGGGCACCCGCGCCGCCTACCACGTGCACAACCAGGGCTTCCTGCTCGGCGAGATCATGCGCCGGGTTACCGGCATGACGGTCGGTCCGTTCCTCAAGGAGAACGTCACCGAGCACCTGCGCGCCGAATACTACATCGGCGGCATGGACGAGCAGCAGCAGGCGCACGTCGCCGAAGTGCTGCCCAACACCAAGGCGCGGCTATTTGCCGCCAAGGACGTCGAGATCCCGCCCAAGCCGTCCACGCCCGAAGGATGGCAGGACGGCGCGGTGCTGCGCAGCTTCGCTTTTCTGCAGAACCCGGCCGAGCCGTGGCACACGACGATGAACTCGCCGATCTGGCGCACCTGCGAAATCGCCAGCGGATCGGGCCACGGCAATGCCCGCAGCGTGGCGCGCATCTACGGCGCGACGGTGGGCGAGGTCGACGGTGTCTCGCTGATGTCGAAGGACCAGCTCGAACGCATGATCACCGAGCAGCACAACCAGGTCGAGCTGCTGCAGGACCGGCCCTACCACCAGGCCAACGGAGTGCTGCTCAACACGCCCGAGGCGGTCTACATGGGCCCCAACATGCGCAGCTTCGGCCACCACGGCCTCGGCGGCTCGATCGGCTTCGGCGATCCGGATGCGAAGCTCGGCTTCTCCTATTGCTGCAACCAGATGCACGCCGTCGGCGACAACGGCCCGCGTGCGCGGCGGCTGATCGACGCGGTTTACGGCGCGCTCTGATGGCCGCCTTGTACGCCCGCCTTCGTCATTCCCGCGCAGGCGGGAATCCATCCATCCCCTCCGCTTGCCGCAAGGTCAGCTGGACCCCCGCCTTCGCGGGGGTGACGAGGTAAGTTTCAGGAAAGAGAAAATGGACAAGGAACTCTACGACAAGGGCATGAAGATCCGCCGCGAGGTGCTGGGCGACGCCTATGTCGACCGCGCGACGGCCAACCCGAACCCGTTCAACGCGCCGCTGCAGGAGCTGGTCGCAACCTATTGCTGGGGATGGAACTGGGGGCGCGAGGACCAACTGCCGCGGCGCGACCGCAGCCTGATCAACCTGGCCATGATCGCGGTCCTGGGACGCAGCCACGAGCTCAAGATTCACACCCGCGGCGCGCTCAACAACGGCCTGACGCGCGAGGAAATCCGCGAAGTTCTGCTGCAGGTCGGCATATATGCCGGCATCCCGGCGGCGGTCGACAGCTTCCGCATCGTCAACGAGGCCTTCGCCGAAATCGACGCGGAGACCGAGTGATGGACGCCCTCACCCGCCTGCAGATCGAGGCCGCCTGCGGGCGGCTGCCGCTGCTCTTCGCCAAGTATGCCGACAACGGCGACCATGCCGCGCTCGCCGCGTTGTTCACCGAGGACTGCGAGTTCGCCCGGCCGTTCCAGCCGGATTTCCCGTTCTTCGGCCGCGCCCGGGTGCAGGCGATCTTCCGCGACCGTCCGCCGATCCTCGTCCGCCACATCGTCAGCAACGTGCTGGTCGATGCGATCAGCGAGACCGAGGCGCGCGGGACCAACTACCTCGCCATGCTTTCATGCCACTCTGCCACCGAGCCGCCGCAGCCCGCGGGCGGGCTCTATGTCGGCGGGTTCGAGGACCACTACGTCAAGGTCGAGGGCCGCTGGCAGTTCAAGAGCCGCTACGGCCACGTCGCCCTGCACCAGGGCGGCGACATGCCCAATATCCCGCCTCCGAGCGATGAAGCGAGAGGCCTGAAATGAGGACCAAGCAATGACGGTCACTGCCCAGAACGCCAACGAGCAGCTCGTGCTCGACTTCTTCGAGGTCCTGTCCTCGGGCGACCTCGAGAAGCTGCGCGCATTCTATCACGAGCACTCGGTGTGGGAGCCCAAGGTCAAGGACATCGCCGGGGCCGGCAAGCACATCGGCATGGACATCATCGACAAGTTCCTCGCCCCGGTGCGCGGGATGTTCGAGCCGGGCGACCCCAAGGTCCACGTCCAGAACATGTTCAGTGCCGGGCCGTGGGTTTGCGTCGAGAGCTATTCGACCGGCAAGACGCTCGACGGCCTCATCTACGAGAACGACTATTGCTGGGTGTTCGAAGTCTCGAACGGCAAGATCGACGCCATGCGCGAGTACATGGACAGCCATTACACCGCCAAGCTGTTCGGGATGGAATGACGCCAATGGCGAAGTTCGACGGACGGCCGATCCTGATTTCCGGCGCCGGGCGCGGGCTGGGCGAAGGGATCGCCAAGCACCTCGCCAGCGAGGGCGCGATCGTCGGCGTCGCCGACGTCAACGGCAATACCGCGCGTGACGTCACGGCAGCCATCGCGGCATCCGGCGGCAAGGCCTTCGCCTACGAAGCCGATCTCGGGCGACGCCAGGCGTTTTTCGACGTCGCGGAGGCATTCGCGCGCGACGCCGGACCGCTTCGAGCGGTGATCAACAACGCCAGCGTGCTGGTCTACGAGCCGATCGAGGCGGTGACCGAGGAGACGCTCGATCGGATGCTTTCGGCGGGGCTCAAGAGCGTGTTCTGGGGGGTGCAGGCGTTCCTCGCCCACCGCGACGAGAGCGTCGGGGGCAACATCCTCAACTACTCCTCGCCCGTGGCCTACCGCGGCCGGCCCAACACCGGCGCCTACACCACGATCAAGGCCGGCATCGCCGGGCTGACCAAGGTGCTCGCCGGCGAACTCGGCCCGCGCGGCATCCGCGTCAACGCCATCGCCCCGGGCAGTGTACCGACCCCGGCGACCGAAGGCTTCGTGACGCCGGAGCAATACGAACAGCGGGCGAAGAACATTCCGCTCAGGCGCAATGGCACGCCGCAAGACGTCGCGGCGGCGGTGGCGTTTCTGCTCTCGGATGAAGCCGAATTCATCAACGGGGCCATGCTCGCCATCGACGGCGGCATCATCGCCGCGGGGTGACGGCAATGCTGCATTTCTTTCGTCATTGCGAGGAGGCCCGGACTTGTTCCGGGGCGACGCGGCAATCCAGAGCGTCGCGCACAGCCGCCCTGGATTGCTTCTCCCGGCGCAAGGCCGGGCTCGCAATGACGAACAAGGGGGTTTGATGGCAAACGTCTGGCACGAACGGCTCGAAACCCTTCACGAGGTCATCCTCGCCGATATCGCGCGCGGAGATTATTTCGGTGCGGTGCTGACTGTCGGACGCGGCGGAGAAGTCGTCTTTGCCGGTGCCTTCGGGGCCGAGGACGGCGAAGGCGAGCGACCGCTCAGGTACCAAAGCGTCTTTTCGATCTTCTCGGTCACCAAGGCCTTCACCAACGTCCTCATCATGAAGGCGATCGAGGAAGGCCGCTTCGCGCTGACCACCAAGGTGAAGGACGTCCTGCCCGAGTTCACCGGTGCGCCGCGAGAGGACGCGACCTTCTACCACCTGCTGACCCACACCGCGGGCATGCCCGGCGTGTGGACGCCCAAGCCGGGGATGTTCCTCGACCGGCTGCAGGAACTGTACGAAGCCTCGATCGAAAACGTTGCGGGCGAAGTGCCGCCGGGTACGCGCTGCGACTACTCGCCGCTGGTCAACCACGTGCTGATGGGCACCGCGCTGGTACGCACCGACCCGCAGGGCCGCGATTACCAGACCTTGCTGCATCAGGACCTGTTCGCCCCGCTCGGGATGAACAGCACCAGCATGGGACTGCGTCCTGACCTCAGGGACCGGCACGTGAAGCCCGACATGCGCGGGACGGTCCCGATCCAGCACCTTTCGCGCAACATCGAGGGCGACCACGCGCTGTTCGAAGACCCCGCAGTCGAGGCCCCGCACGTCGGCTGCGCCTCGACCAGCGAGGACCTCTACCGCTTCTCCGAAATGCTCCGCCGGGGCGGCGAGCTCGACGAGGTGCGCATCCTCTCGCCGGCGATGATCCGCCTCGCCCGCAAAGTCCACACCGGCGACATGCCCAACCAGCTCTACAAGCGGGTGGCCGAGAATGCCGGGTGGCAAGTTCCGCCCGCCAACCAGGGCATCGGCTTCCAGGTGCGCGGTACGGGGGTGTTCCACCACCTGTTCGGCAGCCTCGCCAGCCCGGAGACCTTCGGCAACTACGGCGCGGGCAGCACGATGTTCTGGGTCGATCCCGAAGCCGATGTCAGCTTCGCGCTGTGCAGTGCGGGCGTGATGACGCAGGCGGCCAATATCGAGCGCTGCGGGAAGCTGTCCGACATTGCGCTGAGTGCGATGATTTGAAACCGAAAATGACAGGAGATCTCGTCATTGCGAGCGAAGCGAAGCAATCCGGGGGGGCTCTGCACTGCCCTGGATTGCTTCGTCGGCTTCGCCTCCTCGCAATGACGAGAGCAGGAGAGACCAGGTGAGTGACGCCGACATCATCGTCATCGGATCGGGCCACAACGGGCTCGTCGCCGCGGCCTACCTCGCGGTGGCGGGCAGGCGCGTGCTGGTGCTGGAGCGCAACGAGTGGTTCGGCGGCGGCGTGGTCAGCCGCGAGCTGACCCGGCCCGGCTTCACGCACGACCAGCACTCGATGAGCCACATCTTCATCCAGGGCAATCCGCTGCTCCTGAACGACGAGCTCGGACTCAAGCGCAAGTACGGCCTGCGGTACGTCTTCCCCGACGTGCCGATGATGAGCGTGTGGGAGGACGGCACGACGCTTCCGCTGCACCGCGATCCGGCGAAATCGGCCGAGGCGATCGCAAAGTTCAGCACCAGGGATGCCGAGACCTTCCTCGCCATGAGCAGGCAGGCGGCCGAATGGCTGCCGATGATCCAGGCCGGACTCTATTCGCCGCCGATGCCGCTTGGCGCGCAAACGGCGATGATGGACCAGAGCGCCGAGGGCCGCGAGATCTGGCGCACCACGCAGGTCAGCACCTTCGACCTGATGGAAGAGCTGTTCGAACACGAGAAGGTCAAGGCGCACTTCGGCCGGGTGGCGGGCGAGAACCTCGTCAGCCCGGACGAGAAGGCGACCGGGATAGGCGCCTACGTGTTCCTCGGTTTCCTCGAGAAGTTCGGCTTCGGCGTGCCGGTCGGCGGCTCGGGCAGCCTGACCAACGCGTTGATCGCCTGCATCGAGGACCACGGCGGCGCAGTGCGGGCGAACTGCACGGTGCGCGAGGTCGTGACCGACGGCAGCCGCGCCACTGGCGTCGTGCTCGACAGCGGCGAGCGCCTGTCCTGCGCCGATGGCGTGATCGGCGCGATCCACCCGCATGTGCTGCCCGACATGGTGCCCTCCGTCTCGGCCAGCGTGGCGAAAAACGCCCGCCGAACACACATCACGCTCGCAGCCTGTTTCACGGTCCATGCAGCGCTTCATTCACCGCTGAAATTCAAGGCCGGCGACCTTTCGGCGGTCATGTACGAGCTCATGCCCGCCAGCTACGAAGACATGCGCCGCGCCTTCGACGAGCTGCGCTATGGCGGGATGAGCCCCACCCCGCTGATCGGCGTCGGCCAGCTCACCCAGCACGATCCGAGCCGCTGCCCCGAGGGCAAGGCGATCTTCCACGCCTGGGACTACGTCCCCTACGAGCGCCCCGACGGGCGCAGCTGGGACGAGGCCAAGGGCGAATTCGCCGACAAGATGATCGCGCAGATGTCCAACTACATCGAGAACGTGCCGGATATTGTACTGGAATATCATTGCGATAGCCCGGTCGACATGGAGCGCACCTCCCCAAGCTTCTTCCGCGGCGACCTCCACGGCATCGCCACCACCACCTACCAGTCGGGCAGTCACCGCCCGACGCCGGAGCTCGGCCAGTACCGCGTGCCGGGAATCGAGCGGCTCTACCTCGTCGGCCCCTTCCAGCATCCCGGCGGCGGCGTCTTCGGCGCAGGCCGCGCGACCGCGATGGTCATGGCCGAGGACGTCGGCATCGAATTCGACCGGATTTCAGTGCCATGAAGATCTACGCCGCCGACAAGAGCGAGCTGATGCAGGTCACCAAGGTCGAGCGCCAGGGCGACAACCTCGTGCTCAAGGGCAAGGTCTTCGGCACCATGCCGATGGCCGCCACGCTGACCCCGGCCGAGGCGCGTGCTTTCCGCAAGCTGCTGACGCCGAAACTGATGTGGTTCCTCGTAACGCTGCCGTTCCGCAAGGGAGATACGAAATGAAGCCGCGCCATGAAGGCAAGTCGATGCTGGTGACCGGCGCCGCCGGGGCGATCGGCTTCGCCACATGCGAAATCCTCGCCCGGGAAGGCGCGCGCGTCATGCTGGTCGATATCGCCGAGGACCGACTGCAAGCACGCACCGCCGAACTCCACGACAAGGGCTACGACGTCCACGCCTACCTCGCCGACTGCGCCGACGAGGAGCAAGTGAAGGCTTACGCCAAGGCGGCGATTGATGCATTCGGCCATGTCGACGGGTTCTTCAACAACGCCGGAATCGAGGGGACGCTGGCCCCGACACACGAGTACCCGGTCGATGAATTCGACCGCGTCCTGACAGTCAACCTGCGCGGCATGTTCCTTGGCCTGCGCCACGTCCTTCCCGACATGGTGCGGCGCGGCTCGGGCGCAGTGGTCAACACCGCCTCGATCGGCTCGGAGCGCGGGCTCGCCGGGGCCTGCGCCTACAACGCAGCCAAGCACGGCGCTGTCGGGCTGACCCGCACCGCCGCCAGCGAAGTTGCGCAGAAGGGCGTCCGCGTGAACTGCGTCATGCCCGGGGTAATCGAGACCCCGCTGCTCGTCGGAATGCTCGAACAGATGTTCGACAGCGTCGAGGCGGGCATGCAGAAGCTCGGCGAAGTCGCCACGCTCAACCGCGTCGGGCAACCGAGCGAAGTCGGCGAGGTGGTCAGCTTCCTGCTCAGCGACGAGGCGAGCTACGTCAACGGCGCGAAGTGGGAGATCGACGGCGGCGCGCTGGCGACAATCCGCAACGATATCTAGATCTTCGACACCCGGAAGTTGCCTATCCACGACAGCCCGCCGGCAACCGCGGTGCAGGCGATCACCGAGACCGCGCCGTTGGTGTGATCGACCCGGCACACGCCCCTGGCCTCGAGCGTCGCGCCGGTGCGCGGGGTGACCGAGCGGACCTTGAGCAAGTCGCCGTCCCAGATACCGGCGAAGCGCATCATCCTGCTGTTCCATTCGCGGTCGACGAAATCGATCCCCTCGTCATCGGTGTCGACCTGGCTGCAACTGAGCCGGACCTCGCCGGGTCGGGGGTCGCCCAGTACCGCTGGATACATGCACCGCCCGTCATAGGTGGCGGGCGCGCCGGAGACGGCGGCCTCGGCCAGCGCAAGGATCGCAAGCAGGCTCATTTCGCCTGTCTACCGCAGCCCGCTCACCCTCCGCCAGCGGATTAACCATGATTCTACAGTGGTTTACCATGTCGGAACCGGTGGGGGCCACCGATGGTTCTCCCAGCAAAGGCAAAGGAGACCTGAAATGATTGGCAAGATTATCGGTGCAATACTCGGCAAGCAGGTGGCGGACCATTCGGCATCGATCAGCGGGCCGACTGGCGCAATCCTCGGCGCCGTGTCCGGCACCGTCTTGCGGCGCGCCAGCCTTCCGGCCCTGATCGGGCTCGCCGCAGGCGGCTATGCGCTCAAGAAGTACAAGGACCGACGCGACCGCGAGACCGCCAAGCGCAAGAGCTTCGAAACCCCGCCGGTGCAACCGTCGGCGGCTTGAAGCACAGCCACCCTATTGCTCGAAGCGCGACAGAACTTCGCCTGCCCAGCCCATGATGTCCTTGCGGGCGATCTTCCACTCGCCGCCTTCCCTGGCGACGATGTCGCGGATGTGCCCGCACCAGTGGAGATAGGGCTTGGCCGGCGGCCGGTTGATCGTCGCCCAGGCATAGCTCAGAACCTGCCAGTGATCGGCCCGCCCTTCAGGATCGGGCTCGAAGATCACGTTGGAGAACAGGTGCTGGTGGCCGGGAAAGTCGGGCCGTTCGTGGAACTTGCGGATGAGCTTGCGGATGTCCTCGCGCCCCTTGCGGATTTCAAGCGTTCCCTCTGATGTCTCTTCGGTCGCCTCGCCGTCGGCGGTGTAGCAGTCGAGATATCCTTCTGTGTCGCCGGTATCGAGGGCGCGATAGTAGCGCGCCATCAGCTCCTGGATCGCCAGTTCGTCTTCGACCGTGGGACGGGGCATCGTGGATTCTCCTTCAGACGGCGAGTGGGGCAGTTGCGCCCTTGCGGGCAAGGATGCGCGGCGCCGTCTCGCGCAGGAACAGCGCCGCCGTGCCGCCAAGCAGCGCCAGCGCGACGAGCAGCCAGCACACGGCCTGCAGTCCGTAACTGTCCGACAGGCCTCCCGCGAGCGAAGGGGCAAGCACACCGCCGAGCACTTCGCCGAGGCCCATGACGATGCCCATCGCGGTCGCCGCCTGCTGCGGTGCGACGCTCTCGTGCGGCACGGTAGCCATGAACATCGGGAAGATGCCGTTGAACATCCAGCCGACGAAGAACAGCAGACCGAGCGTTATCGCCGGCCCGTCGTACCAAAGCGCGGCGAGCGGCAGGATCACGCCGCCGAACGTGAACAGCGACATCACGGGCCGACGCCCGAATAGGTCTGACAGCCACGGGATGAGGAAGCTGCACAGCGCGCTCGACACTCCGAGCACCGCCATCAAGCCCGCGGCGGTCGTGTCCTCGATCCCGCGCATTTGCACCAGCACCAGCGGCATGAAGGCCCAGGTGACGACGAGGTAGGCAACCAGCACGACGGCCATGAAGCTGCACACCAGCACGTTGCGATTGCCCAGCACCTCCATCACCGGCGCGCGCGATCCGGCAGCGCGCGGCGCAGGCGGCGGCAGCTTGCGCTCGATCACCAGCAGCCAGATCAGCAGCGCCGAGACGATGCCCGGCAAGGCGGCGAGGAAAAAGGCGTTGCGCCAGCCCCAGGCCAGCGCGATCGGGACGAGCATAAGCGGCGCGAGCGTCGAACCCATCAGGCTCGAACCGAGGTTCTGGGTAATGCCCATGGCGACGCCGCGGTTCTTCGGCGTCACCTCATTGGCGACCATTGCGTGGCTGAGCGGCATGACACCGCCCTCGCTCAGTCCCATGACCAACCGTGCGGCGAGCAACATCAGGAAGCTGGTGGCGAGGCCAGAGAGCACCGAGCACAGCGCAAACAGTACAGTGCAGGCGACGATCAGTATCTTACGCTTGCCCGCCTTGTCGCTCAGCCAGCTTACGAAGATCGCCGCAAGTGCCCAGGTCAGCGACAGCGCCGAGCCGAGCATGCCGACCTGCGTGTAGTTCAACCCGAGGTCCGGCTGGACGTAGGGCATGAGGAAATTCAACGCGTTGCGGTCGAAGAACAGGATGCCGAAGTTCACGCACAGCAGCACGACCAAGAGCACCTGGTAGCGCGCCGGAGCGCTGCCGGGCAGATGCACATCTTCGCTCACGCGGCGCGCTCGGGATCGAGGCCGGCGTCTCCCTCCACCACCTTGGCCATGGCGGTGAAGTCGGCGTCGTCGCCGTAAGTCGCAAGAGTGCGGTCGAGCAGGGCGGCAAGCCGTTCGCCGGTCGGCAGCGGTACGCCCATCGCCGCGGCTTCATCGAGCGCGAGGCGGGTGTCCTTGAGGCTGAGCTGGGCGGAAAAACCGAAGTCGAAGGTCCGCGGCAGGACGCTGCGCGGCCACTTGTCGCGCGTCGCCGAGTTGGCCCCGGTCCCGGCGTTGAGCACCTCGATCATCCGCGCGGGGTCGAGCCCCGCCTTGATGCCGAGCGTCATCGCCTCGGCGGTGGTGGCAATGGCGGCAAGGCTGAGGAGGTTGTTGGCGAGCTTGGTCACCTGCCCCGCGCCGGGCGTCTCGCCCATGTAGAACGGCTTTCCAAGCCGCTGCACAATTGGTTCAATCTCGCCCCACAAGACCTCGGGCCCGCCGCACATGATCGCCAGCGTCCCCAACTCCGCGCCGCGGATGCCGCCCGAGACCGGGGCATCGAAACTCGCCACGCCCTGGGCCGATGCCATGTCGTGGAGTTCCTGCGCCAGCTTCGGTCCCGAAGTCGAAAGGTCGCATAGAATGCGAAGATGCCCGCCTGAGAGGATTTCCGCTGCTGCCGCGCGGACGATCGGCGGCGTCGGCAGGCTCATCAGCACGATATCGCACTGCGCGCCGAGGGCGGCGGCGGAGCCGGCGGCTTCAGCCCCCTTGGCGACCAGCGCTGCCACGGCATCGGGCGAGATGTCGTGCACCAAGAGCCGATCGACGTGGCCGAGAAGGTTGGCAGCCATCGGCGCGCCCATGCGGCCTAAGCCCAAGAATCCCACAGTCGTCATTGTGTCTCCGAAATCGGGGTGTGCGGGGCGAGGTCGACCCGGGCGATGTCGTTTTCGCTGTGAAAGCAAGCAAGCACCAGCGGGTCGTGCCCCGGAATCAGGTGGTCGAGCGAGCCGCCGGCCAGTTCGAGCGCGCGCTCTTGCGCCGCCCGGTATTCCTCCTCGTCGACGAAGATCGGGAAGGGCAGCTTGCGGGTCAGGTTGGCGTAAAGATGCGCGGCGTCGCTCGCCAGAACGACGGTCCCCCGCTCGGTCTGGCACGCCACGAGCATCAGCCCTGCGGTGTGGCCCGGCGCGAGGTGCAGGCGGATGCCGGGAGCGAAGTCCTCGTCGCCGTCGTGGAACACCACGTGGTCGGCGTAGAGCTTGCGCACCAGCTGCGCGACCGGCTCGCCGTCGAACGGAGCACGGGTCGGCTGGTCGCAGACATGGCGGCTGGTAGCAAAGGCAAGTTCGGCATCCTGCACGTGGAACCTGGCGTTGGGGAACAGGCCGAGCGAGCCGGCATGGTCGTAATGCAGGTGAGTCAGGATCACGTCCTGCACCGAGAGATGGTCGATGCCAGCCGCGCGCAGCCCCTCGTTCACCGGCCGGATGAGCGTTCGCCCCCTCGCCGCCGCAGCAGCTTCGCCGAAACCGGTGTCGACGATTACCGGCGGAAACCCCTCGCGGTGGATCGCCCAGACGAAATAGTCGAGCGGCATCGGCAAGTCGTGATCGTCGACCGGCGTGGTGAAGTTTGCTGCTGCATTGCGCTCGTGCCGGGCGTAGCGGATGGCATCGATGCGGGTGACGGGGGCGGTCATGTGAAGAGTTTATCCCACCGCCATCGTCATTGCGAGGAGCCGCAGGCGACGCGGCATTCCATGGCGATCCTGCGCGCCGCCCTGGATTGCCGCAGCCCTTTCAGGGCCTCGCAATGACGATGGGTAGGGCTGCGCTGCAATCGTTAACTTCGCCGCTCCTGAAGCCTCGGAACCCTGCATTTCCGCGCCTTTTGCCATGGTTAACTCAAGCAAACTTGAGCTTGACGGGTTGCCGGATCGGCCCGTGCCCGACGGTCGTCATCCACGGCTCGTAGGGTCCGGCAAGCTCGATCGACTCCACCTGCCCAACGATTTCGCCGAGCAGCGCGCTCGCTTCCATCTGCGCCAGCACCCTGCCGACGCAGCCGTGCACGCCGTAGCCCCAGCCGAGCGAGTGCTTGTTGTCGCGGTCTAGCCGGTACTCGTCGGGCGCGTCCCAGTAGCGCGGATCGCGATTGGCGGCGGCGAACATCAGCCCGCAACGAGTGCCCGCGGGCACCAGAATGTCGTCGATTTCGACATCGGTGGTGGCGATGCGCCCCGCCATTCGACTCGGGCTGTCCCAGCGCAGCGATTCGTCGAACGCCGCGCGCACCTTTTTCGGATCGGCGCGCAGCTTCTCGTACTCGCCCGGGAACATGGCCCAGGCGCGCAGGGCGTTGGCCATGGTAATGAAGGTCGTGTCGGCCCCGGCGCTGAGCACGGTCTGCAGCAGCAGCTTGGCCTCGTCGGGCGTGACCTGTCCGGTGTCGGAAGCGGCATAGATCGTCTCGCCGATGCCGGCGGGGTCGAGCGCCGAGCGCTCGCATTGCGTTTCGAGCCAGGTGATGACCGCCGAATAGTCGTGCTGCATGGCCTGGTCGAACAGCTCGCCCGGCGGCCCCATCGTCGCCCAGACCATCTCGGAAAAGCCATGCATGTGCTCGCGCCCTTCCTCGGGCAGGCCGAGAATGTCGGGCAGGACCTGGAAGACATAGGCCTGCGTCACGTCGCCGACGGCATCGACGGTGCCGCGCTCGCGCAGCCGCCCGAGCAGCGCCTTGGCGCGCTCCTCGAAGATGCCCTTCACGCGCTCTAGCGCACGCGGGCTGAGCGCATCGGCGATGACCTTGCGGGTCTGGGTATGGCGCGGCGGATCGTCGGTGAGGAGGATCTCGGGGCGCGGGCTGGTCGGATCGTGCCAGGGGCGGCTGGCAGATGAAAAGGTCTTCCAGTCGAGCAGGCCCTTGGTGACGTGTTCGTGCCTGGCAATCATCACCGTCCCGTCGTGTAGCCGCACCGCCGGGGCGAATTCGCGCAGCGCATCGTCGACCTCGCGGGCATTGCGCACCGCTTCGGGGGTGAAGATGTCGAGATCGTAGGCAGGGACCTCGCGACTCATAGCCCCAGCCCGTGGAACCAGGTTTCACCGTCGGCGCCGGTTTCGAGGTGGCCGGCGGTCGGTTCGAAGAAGTGCGCGCCGATCACTATCACGCCGCTGTCGCGGTATTTCTCGACGAAGCCCATGCGGGTCTGGCGGCCGGCTTCCTTGTCCATGTCGAAGGTCGCCGCGCGGTGCGGCATGGCGCACTGCATCGGGTGGTGCATCAGGTCGCCGGTAATTATAGCATCTTTGCCCATAGAGCTGATGCGGACGTGTACGTGGCCGGGTGTGTGGCCGTGGCTCGGCTCGCAGTAGATGCCGTCGGCAATTACATGATTTGCTTCGATAAAGTCGGCCATCCCGGCGGCGACGATCGGGTCGACGCACTCGACGAGGTGGGTGTCGGTGTGATGCCCGTCGTGGCGGATCGTCTCCTGCCAGGCCTCGTATTCCTTGCGCCCGAACAGGTAGCGGGCGTTGGGGAAGGTCGGCTTGTATTCGCCGGTTTCCGGGTCCTTGTAGGTGTTCCAGCCGACGTGGTCGAAGTGCAGGTGGGTGCACATAACCGTGTCGACGTCATGCCGCGTCACGCCGAGGCTTTCGAGGTCCTCGAGAAACCCTTCGGGCAGGTCGCAGAACACGTCGAAATCGCGCTGCCGGCCGGCGCCGATGCACGAGTCGACGACAATTACACGCCCCGGCGCCTGCACCACGAAACCCTGGAAGTTCATCCGCTGCCGCCCGTCGGGCGTGGCGTAGTGCGGATGCAGCCATTCGAGCGCGAGGACTTCCTCCTCGGTCGCCTCGGGCATGGTCATGCGGATGTCGTCCTGGAAGTCCCACAGCTCGACGATGCGCGTCACGGTGACGTCGCCGATCTGCCAGCTTTTCATGTGTTCTCGGGCCATCAGGCAGCCTTCCTCTTCGACTTGGGTTTGTAGCGCGCCACGCTCTCCGGCGGCAGTTCGGCGGCGGGCAGCGCGGGCTTGCCGAGCACGAAGTCGGCGCAGCGTTCGCCGATCATCACGCAGGGCGCGTTGGTGTTTCCGCCGATGATCGAGGGCATGACCGAGGCGTCGGCCACGCGCAGTCCCTCGATCCCGTTGAAACGTAGCTCGATATCGACCACCGCGCCCGCGTCAGAGCCCATGCGGCAGGTGCCGACCGGGTGATGCACGGTATAGCCGGTCTCGCGGATATAGGCGTCCCACTGCTCGTCGCTCTGGCAGTCCGGCCCGGGCGCAACCTCGACGCCTTCGTACTGCGCGAACGGTTCGGTGGCGAAGGCGCGGCGCGCGATTTTCAGCGCGCGGATCAGGGGCAGGATGTCGTCGGGATGTTCGAGCAGGTGCGGGTCGATCACCGGCGCGGCGGCGGGATCGGGCGAGCCGAGCCGCACCGTGCCGCGGCTCTTGGGATAGAGGCAGACCGGACTGATGGCATAGCCGTGGCCGAGCGGGAACGGAATCTTGAGGTTGGTCAGCCGCCTTGCCGGCTGGAACACAAACTGCACGTCGGGCTTGTCGAGCCCGGGCGCGGTGCGCAGGAAGGCGACAGATTCGAACACGTTGCCGGCGAGCGGCCCGGTGCGCGTGGCGAGGTATTGCAGGAAGTGCCAGATGTCGCGCGGCATGACCCGCCACGAGATGCCGTAGCTGGTCGGATCCTGCGTCTCCATGTGGATCGGGCTGGCCGGGTGGTCGTGATAGTTGGCGCCCACGCCGGGCACGTCCTTCACGACCTCGATGCCCATCTCCCTGAGGTGCGCCGCCGGACCGATGCCGGAGAGCATGAGCAGCTGCGGCGTCTGCACCGCGCCGCCCGACAGGATCACCTCGCGCCTCGCCCGGATCACGCGTCCGTCGGCGAGCTCGACACCGACCGCCCGGCCGTTTTCGACCAGCACCCGCGCGACCATCGCGCCGGTCTGCAGGTGGACCTTACCCGCCCGGACCATCGGCCAGAGCATGGCCTTGGCGGTGCTTTCGCGCTGCCCGTCGCGCAGCAGGCCCTGACGGCGCCCGTAGCCTTCGGAGTTGGCGCCGTTGAAGTCTTCGCACGCGGGAAATTGCAGCTCGCCCAGCGCGTCCATGAAGGCGTAGTTCAGGCGGTTGGGGTTGGCGACGATCTTGACGTTCACCGGTCCGCCGCGACCGTGGAACACGCTGGCGGGGAATTCCTCGTTGTTCTCGGTGCGGGTGAAGTAGGGCAGCACCTCGGCATAGGACCAGCCTCTGCAACCTGCGTCGGCCCAGTCGTCGTAATCGGTCGGGTGACCGCGGAAATAGACCATGCCGTTGATCGAGCCCGAACCGCCGACCACGCGCCCGCGCGGCACCGGGATGCTGCGCCCGGCCATGCCCGGCTGCGGAACGGTGGCGAACCGCCAGTTGGTCTCCTTGCGGCCGATCGCCGCGGCTACGAAGCTCGGGATGTGGATGAACGGGTGGCTGTCCGGCCCGCCGGCCTCGATCACGCAGGTCGTGGTGCCGGGATTCTCGCCCAGCCGCGCCGCCACGCAGGCCCCCGACGAGCCGGCCCCGACGACGACAAAATCGAATTCCGCAGCGTCCATGAATCTCTCCCGCACGCAGTTTGCGCGGGGGTCGTTAGCTTGGCAAGGACTCAATCGTCACGGCCGTTAGGATGGCGTGTGACAAGGCCGCGATCAGAAATTGAGCAGCTTCACGCCCGTTTCGATCGCCCAGTTCCCCGGCCGGTTCTTGCCGAAGACGAGCGAGGGTTTGACGTAGATCTGCAGTGCCCCGCCGAACACCTTGCCGACCGTCCGCCCGCCCGTCACCGCAAGGCCGGCGTAGGCCGTGTCGCCTTTCCAGTTGTAGACGAAATAGGGATCGACGGTGACGAAGTTCGCTTTGTCCTTGAGCTTGGGGACGTAGTAGAAATCGAGTGTCGTGGCGCTCACCCGCGAACGTCCGGCATCCACTCCCACGCCGTGACTCTGCTTCCAGGCAGGCGCGAATATCGACCCGTTCTTGAGGAACATGGCGTAGATGAAAGTGCCGTTGAGCACGGTCTGGCCGGTACCTGCCTCGGCCCGCGAGGCGGTATCGAAGGCGACTTCGCCCTGCAGGACGATACCGTGGGTCTTCGTCACCACCGGGATGTGGAGGAAGCGCACGGCGACATCGCCCAGCACCATGCCGTCGCGTCCCGCCCCGTTGTTGCTGACGAAAGGAACGGAGGCGCGGAGCGCCGAACGATCGCCCAGCGGCTGCTCGTAGCGGAGCATCAACGTGTCCTGGTTCAGATCGCCACGCAGGTCGAAATGCTCCCAATAGACCTGCGCCAGTGAAACGGGCTTGGTGGGGTCGGTGCCGTTGTTTTCGGCTGCCGGTTGCGCTTCGCCGCCGGCGTCGTCGGACTGGGCAAGGACCGCGCAAGGCGCGAGCGCCAGGCCGACCGCCATAATCGCCGAGAGCCTTGGCAAACGGCTGGCAAGGTAGCTTTTCACGAGGTTCTCCGATCACGGCAACGCCCTTGGCGGTAGCCAGCCGCATGAGCCTAGTGCGGAGAGGGCGGGGTTCCATCGGAACTAACCCCTATGCGGCGCGGAAAGAGGACGGCCTCCGAACCACTCCTGGAAGGACGCTCAGGAATTGGGCAGCGGGGAATGTTCCGAGCGCCAGCGGATCATGTAGGCGACCAGCGAATCGACCTCGTGCGGTTCGAGCCGGAAGCCCATCTCGATCGGGTAATTGTGGCTGTCCCTGAGGAAGGCGCCCAAAGCTTCGGGCGTCATGCCGGGCCGGTCGACGATCTCGGCAAAGGTCGGCGCCCGCTCGTTGGTGGACTCACCTCCCCCGCCGGTCTGGTGGCATCCGCCGCACTTGTCGCGCGCAATGATCAGCCCCATCGAGGCACTCGCCTCGGGGGGCTCGCCGACCGTGGAGCAGGCGGCGAGGGCGAGGAGGAGGCCGCTCGGTGCTGCCCAAGCGGGCAGGTATCCGAATCTCGACGTTTTCATGGTCGTATTCCCCACCTCGAAACTTTTTCAGATCATGAGGGCCTCTTGGGACACCGAGACTACTTACGTCATTGACTGAGCGCAAATCCACCTCGTCTCGGCAATGACTGTATTTGGAGCGAGCACGCTAGCGTCATTTCAGGCGCTGGCGATCGGCCGGAACATGCGGCGATATTCGCCCGGGTTGAGCCCGGTCAGGCGTTTGAAGAGGCGGCGGAAGAAGGCGGCGTTGTCGTATCCGACCTCGGCGGCGATCTCGTCGACTGCCGCCGCATCCTCCTCCAGCAGGCGCTTCGCCTCCTCTATCCGCAGGTTCTGGACGTAGTCGATCAGCGCTACGCCCGTCGCCGCCTTGAAGCGCCGCTTCAGCGTACGTTCGGCCAGCCCCGAGGCCTCGACCGCACCTCCGACCGCTGCCGATTGTGCGAAGTGATTCGTCAGCCATTCCTCGACCCGGCGAATGGCGGCATCGGCATGCGGCTGGCGGCGGACGAGCGCGGCGAACGGGAGCTGGCCCTCGCCGTGCCACTTGAGCAGGTACACCTTGGCGATCCGCATCGCCTCACCGGGACCGCAGTGGCGTGCGACAATGTGGAGGGCGAGGTCGTGCCACGAGGTGGTCCCTCCCGCAGTGACCAGTCGCCCTTCGCCGTCAGCAATCACCAGGTTGGGTTCGGGGCGAAACCGCACCGCCGGGAACCGCTCGCGGAACAGGTCGATATAGCCCCAGTGCGAAGTTGCCTCGCGCCCGTCGAGCAGGCCGGTCGAAGCCAGCAGGATGGCGCCTGAACACGCCGAGTAGACTGCCGCGCCCGCCTCGTAGCGCGACCGCACCCAGCGTTTGACGTCGTCGTGCCGGCCATCCAACGCATCGCTCGGCGCGAGCCAGATCTCCGGAACGATGACGATATCGCAGTGCGGATCGTCGGCAACCGAAAGGTCGGGGCTGACGGGAATGCCGTTGCCGCATCGGAACGGCTCGGTCGTGGGCGAAACCACGTGAGGTTCGATCAGTTGGCGGCCGGCCTCCTCGCCGACCAGCTCGTTCCAAAGACTCCCGGCCGAGCCCAGCACGTCGACCATCCCGTAGAGCGCCGATCCGGCGGTTTCGGGCAACGCGACAAGCCCGGCGACGAGCGGCCTGGTGGACGCATTTTCCATAGCTGCTCCTGCATTTTGTGGCACAAATGGACTGTTATCGTCCAAAATCGACCTGAGCAAGCGGCAAATCGGGGCCTAGTCCGGGGTCATCGGCGGAAAAGGCCCGCCACTTCGACAAGGACTGAAACGATGACCTGCAAGACCACCCTGACCCGCCGCGACGCGCTGACCGCGTTCGGCCTAGCGCTGCTTTGCAGCACCCTGACGCTCGGCTCGACACTCGAGCTGTTCGTCATCACCGGCGCGCTCGCCTGAGCGGAGCCGGATCCAGAAAGGAAACCAGACCATGACCATGCACGACAAGACGATGCGCGCCGCCCCGACGGTGAACGGCCTCGACATGCAGGCGGCGACGGCAACGATCGCTGCGCTCAAGGCCAACCCGGAGCTGGCGCAGTTCCAGTTCCGCGCCCGCAACAAGTGGATCGACGGCGGCGTGAACATCTCGACCATCCGCGATTTCTACGGCGCCGGCCGCGAAGACGACAGCCGCGCGACCGATTTCACCTTTACCAACGGCGAACCGCCTGTGCTGCTGGGCAACAACGAAGGAGCCAACCCTGTCGAGTTCCTGCTCCACGCGCTGGCCGGATGCGTCACCACCACCACCGTGCTGCATGCCGCGGCGCGCGGGATTACGATCTTCGAGCTCTCGACCGAGCTCGAAGGCGAGATCGACGTTCAGGGCCTGCTCGGCCTCGATGATTCCGTCTCGCCCGGTTACCGCGAGATCCGCATCAAGATGCATATCGAGGCCGATTGCAGCGACGAGGATCTCGACGAGCTGCTCGCCTTCACCCCGGCGCACTCGCCGGTCTGCACCACCGTGTGCCGCCCTGTCCCCGTCAAGGTCGAACGCGTTCGCTAACCCACCGCGCGCAATGCCCCCCGCGCGAGCGGCCTCCGGCACTGTCTTTGCCGGGGGCCGCATCGGCGTTTGCGGGCTATTCGCCGTCGTACTCGATCGCCTTTGCCGCCGCTCCGCTCATGATGAAGCCGATCGGCCGTTCGGCCTCTTCGGTCAGGTGGCCGATCAGGCCCGCCGTGCGGCAGAGCAGGCCGATGCCTTTCAGCGCAGCCAGCGGGAAGCCGACATCGAGCATGATCGAAGGGATTGCGGCGTTGACGTTCATCGGCAGGTCGCGGCCGATCGTCTCGGGCAGCGCGGCCTTGAGCGCGCGCATCATCGCAACGTACTCGCCCGAAACGCCGCGCTCGTCGGCCAATGCTAGCAGCTTGCCCGCACGCGGGTCGCCGCCCGAGTGTTGCGGGTGGCCGAAGCCGGGGACGGCCTTGGTGTGCTCGCGCCACTTGAGGATGTTGCGCTTGGCGACCTCCTCGATCGGATCGCCGCTGGCGCGCAGGTCCTCGACGCAGGAGGCGTAGAACTTGCCGGCGATCTCGGCGCTGCCGAGCACCACCGAACCGCAGCCGAGCAGCCCGGCGGCAACCGCGCCCTGCACCGCCTCGGGCGCGGCGGCGAGCGTCATGCGCGCGGCGACCACGCTCGGCACGAGGCCATGCTCGGCCAGCGCCACCAGAACGGCATTTGCGAAGAACACCTGGTCCTCGTTCGGCATCTGCCCGGTGACCAGCAGCCAGAAGTAGCTGGTGAAGTCGATCTGCCCGATTAGCCCGTTCACCAGGTCGTGCCCGCGCACGGTGATCGATTCCGCGTCCGAGGTGCAGATCGCGGTGTAGGGCTGGTCCTGTTTGCCGATGCGCATGGGCTCTCCTTTTCGCGTGCCTTGAAGCACCCAACCCCGTTCGTGTCGAGCGAAGTCGAGACACGCGAGCGCAACGTGTCTCGACTTCGCTCGACACGAACGGCTAGGGGAACGCCAAAGCAGATCGGGAGACTTCAGTGGCCAAACCCCTCGCAGGCATTCGCGTGCTCGACATGGGCACCTTCATTACCGGTCCGGCTTGCGGGATGCTGCTGGCCGACATGGGGGCCGAGGTCATCAAGGTCGAGCAGCCCGGCACCGGCGACCCTTTCCGCGCCTTCAAGGGCGACCTCTATTCGCCGCACTTCCAGACCTACAACCGCAACAAGAAGTCGATCGAGGTCAACACCAAGGACGAGGGCGACCTCGCGAAATTCGACGCGCTGGTGAAGACCGCCGACGTCTTCATCCAGAACTTCCGCCCCGGCGTGGCCAAGCGGCTAAACGTCGATGCCGAACGGCTGCAGGGCATCAACCCGCGGTTGGTCTATGCCGACATCTCCGGCTTCGGCAACGACGGGCCGTGGCGCGACCGCCCGGCATTCGACACGGTTTCACAGGCCAGCACCGGCTTTTTGCGCCTGCTGGTCAACCCCGAGAACCCGCGCGTGGTCGGCCCGGCGATCGGCGATGCAGTGACCGGTTTCTACGCCAGCTACGGCGTGCTCGCCGCGCTCTACGAGCGCGAAAAGACCGGCAAGGGGCGGCGCGTCGAGACCTCGATGTTCGAGGCGATGTGCCATTTCAACCTCGACGATTTCACCCACTACCTCTCCGAAGGCGAGGTGATGGGGCCCTATTCGCGGCCGCACGTCAGCCAGTCCTACGTCTTCGAATGCGCCGACGGCGGATGGATTGCGCTGCACATGTCGTCGCCGCCCAAGTTCTGGGAGAACCTCGCCGAGGCGGTCGGCCAGCCCGACATGCTGCAGCGGCCCGAGTTCGAGAGCCGCCCGGCGCGCATCGCCAACTACGAGAAAGTGCTCGCCTTCCTCGCGCCGATCTTCAAGTCGCAGCCGCGCGCTTACTGGGAAGAGCGGCTCGCCACGCTCGAAGTGCCGCATTCGCCGGTGTTCAATTCGAAGGAAGTGGTCGAAGGGCCGCTGGGGCAGCACCACGGCATCGTCGCCGAAACCGACAGTCCGCGCGGCAAATGGCGCACGATCCGCAATCCCCTGCGCTTCGACGGCGAGCGCGAGAGCGAGGTCGTGGCGCCGCCCGAACTCGGCGCGGACAACGCGGAATTCCTCGGCTGAGTCCGAAAATCCGCCCGCGGCGAAACGAATACCTCGCAGGCTAACGAATTGCGCCGCGCCGCGCGTTTGCTAGACTATGTCCGAAACTGCGGAGCGCGAGATTCGCCCGCATTGGGAGAACCGAAATGACCAACAGCGTTCCAAGCCGCCTGCACCACACCGCCTACGTGGCGAAGGACCTCGAGGCGACGCGCCATTTCTACGAGGATATTCTCGGTTTCCCACTGGTCGCCACCTGGTGCGAGCAGGAAGAGCTGTTCGGAAAGGAGCGGACGTATTGCCACTGCTTCTTCGGACTTAAGGATGGCAGCGCGCTGGCCTTCTTCCAGTTCGCCCATGCCGACGACCAGGCCCAGTTTGGCCCGGAAATCCCGTCCTCGCCGTTCATCCACATCGCGCTCAACGTCGACAAGGCGACGCAGGACGAGCTGGAAAAGCGCATCAAGGACGCGGACCTCAAGGCGACCTACGTGCTCGAGCACGGCTATTGCCGCTCGGTCTACGTCGTGGATCCCGACGGCATGATCGTCGAGTTCACCTGCGACGCCGAGCACGCCGATCAGATCAACGCGATCCGGGCCAAGGATGCGCATAGCGAACTCAAGCGTTGGCTGGCGGGCGATCACACCCCCAACAACGACGTGCGTCCCTCGGTTCTCGAAGCCGCGAACTGATGTCGCTGCCCCTGCTGCCGACCTCGCTGGTCGGCTCGTACGCCCAGCCCGAGTGGCTGATCGACCGCGCCAAGCTCGCCGGCCGCTTCCCGCCGCGCACGCGGATGAAGGAGTTGTGGCGCATCCCCGAGGAGTTCCTCGAGGAAGCGTGGGACGATGCGACGATCTACGCCATCGCCGAACAGGAGCGCGCCGGGCTCGACATCATCACCGACGGCGAGATGCGCCGCGAGAGCTATTCGAACCGCTTCGCCACCGCGCTCGACGGCGTGGACATGGACAACAACGGCACCGCGCTCGACCGTTCGGGCGAGCCGGTTCCGGTGCCTCGCGTGGTCGGGCCGATCAGCCGCCGCCACGCCGTGCAGGTGCGCGACGTGCAGTTCATGCGCGAGCACACCAGCCCCGGCAAGGCGATCAAGATTACCGTGCCCGGCCCCTTCACCATGAGCCAGCAGGCGCAGGACGACTACTATGACGATCCGGCGGCGCTCGCGCTGGCCTATGCCGGCGCGGTCAACGAGGAGATCAAGGACCTGTTCGCCGCCGGCGCCGACGTGGTCCAGCTTGACGAACCCTACATGCAGGCGCGGCCCGACAAGGCGCGGGCCTATGGCCTGCAGGCGCTCGAACGCGCGCTCGAAGGCGTGACCGGCACGACCGCGCTGCACATCTGCTTCGGCTATGCCCACCTGATCCACGAGCGGCCCGAAGGGTACAGCTTCCTGCCCGAGCTTTCGGCCAGCGACGTCCAGCAGATCTCGATCGAGACCGCGCAGTCGAACCTCGACACTGCAGTGCTCGAAACGCTGCCCGGCAAAACGATCATCCTCGGCGTGCTCGACCTCTCGACCCACGCGGTCGAGGAGCCCGAGACCGTCGCCGCGCGGATCCGCAAGGGGCTGGCGCACGTGCCGGCGGAGAAGATCATCGTCGCGCCCGACTGCGGCCTCAAGTACCTCCCGCGCGAGGTCGCCTTCGGCAAGATGAAGGCAATGGCCGACGGGGCCGCGATCGTCCGCGCCGAGCTGGCGTAAGGTGGGCAGTTTCCGGACCACCCACACCGGCAGCCTGCCGCGGCCGGACTACCTGCTCGACCTCATGTTCGCCCGCGAGGCCGGCGAAACGGTTGCGGATGAAGCGCTTGATGAGGCTATCGAACGCGCCGCCGAACACGTCGTGGCGCGGCAGAAGCAGGCCGGGATCACCGTCGTGGGCGACGGCGAGATGTCGAAGCCGAGCTATGCCACCTACATCAAGCATCGCCTGTCGGGCTTCGGCGGGGAGGCCGGGCAGTACGAGTTCCAGGACCTCGAGGAATTTCCCGGCGCCAAGGCCCAGGTCTTCGGCAACAGGGGCCGCGCCAAGCGCTCGGCCCCGGCCTGCACCGCGCCGATCGAGGTCATCGACATGGACGCCCCGCGCGAGGATGCCGAGCGGCTCAATCGCATCGCCGGGGACCACGAAACCTTCATGTCCGCCGCCAGCCCGGGGGTGACCGCGCTGTTCTTCCCCAACCAGTACTACGCCAGCGACGAGGAATACGTCTTCGCCCTCGCCGAAGGGCTGCGCCACGAATACGAGACCATCGCCGCGGCGGGCATCACGCTGCAGGTCGACTGCCCGGACCTCGCCATGGGCCGCCACGTGCAGTTCACTCACCTCAGCCTCGAGGATTTCCGCAAGCGGATCGGCATGAACATCGCCGCGCTCAACCACGCGCTGCGCAACATTGCGCCCGAGCAGCTGCGCATGCACCTGTGCTGGGGCAACTACCCCGGCCCGCACCACTGCGACGTGGACCTCGCCGAGATCGCCGACATCGTCTGGTCGGCCCGCCCGCAGACCGTGCTGCTCGAAGGCGCCAACCCGCGCCACGCGCACGAGTTCGCATTCTTCGAGGAGCACCCGCTGCCCGAGGGCAAGATCCTCTGCCCCGGCATGATCGAGCCGCAGAGCCCGTACATCGAGCATCCCGACCTCATAGCCCAGCGCATCGGCCGCTACGCCGACCTGCTCGGGCGCGAGCGGGTCATGGCCGGGGTCGACTGCGGCTTCTCGGTCCACGCCGGCAGCAACACCGTCGATGCCGAAGTCGTCTGGGCCAAGCTCGCCGCTTTGGTGCAAGGCGCAGAAATTGCGGGCAAGCGCTACACCTAACCCCTTTCCGTCCGCGACGAATTGCGTGTATTCTGCGACCAATACCGAGTCCTGAGCGCAATTTCCGAGGGAGAGGAAACCATGCGGTTCTCGCATTTAGTCGCTGCAAGCGTTTCGCTGCTGCTGCCGCTCGCGGCAACGGCGCAGGACGCACCACCGCCGCCCGAACCGGCGGCTGACGGCGCCGTCCCGGCCGAAGCCCCGCCACCGCCCGAGGCAACGACGGCCTTCAAGCAGGACAAGCCCTGCATGGAGAAGGTGTCCGACGAGCTCATCTACTCGTTCGGCGAAGTCACCGCCTGGCCCGACGACGGCGTCGAAATGTACACGCCGAGCGGTGTGGAGATTCTCGGCCACCCTGTCGCCTATGTACTGGTCAAGCACGGCGGCGATGGCGGCAAGATCGACGAACTCGACTACCGGCTGCAGGGAATGCAGCGCAAGGTCGGCACGCCGCACGATTCCGAGCTGCTCAAGGCCTTCGACAAGGAGTTCAAGGGGGCCGATTGCGCCAAGGCGACGCAAAGCACCTGCGGGGTGATCTACAAGGCCGACCAGCCCTTCACCGGGGCCGAAATCGGCTCGGGGGAAATCGACGTCGGCCGCAGCGCCAAGGGCCCCAAGCTCGCCATGGTCAACGCCGACTACAACCTGAGCGATGCCGACCCGGTGTTCCTCGCCTGCTTCTATCGCGGCAAGTAACCCGCGCGCACCGCTGGCAAGCCGCCGCCGAAGCGGCTAGGCCTGCCCGCGTGGCGGGTGTGGCGGAATGGTAGACGCCGGGGACTTAAAATCCCCTGAGCCTTGCTCGTGTGGGTTCGAGTCCCACCGCCCGCACCACGTATTTCAATGGTTTGGCCGGCGGGATCCGGGCGGTCGCTGGATGCGCCGGTGACCGCGTGTAATCTTGGTGCAATCGCGACGGGAATCTGACCCTCACCCAGCGCCAGCTAATGGGTGGAAAGCGGAACTTCCGCGTAGGCATTTGAGCAACCAACCTGCTCGGCGCCACAGGGCGGCGGGAGTTCCGCAACGATTCCTGAATGCTTGGTAAATCGGCCGCCATTGGAAATCCAAGATGGCGGCCGATCCTTTCGTCTGCCCTGCGGAGGCCGACGTCAGCGGGGTCAATCGATCTTTTCGAAATCTCCGATGGTGAAGCTCTTGTCGAAGAAGGCTTCGAGCGGCGCATACAGGCGGAAGTATACGAACCACCCGTCGGTCCCGACGGTCTTCATATGGTTGCTCTCGAACCCCTCGGGCGCACTCGCACCGATGTAGAGGTCGACACTACCGTCGTCGTTGTACTTGAGCTGGTCCATCCGGCTGTCGAGGCTGGCCGAAGGGATATCCGTACCGCCGTTGTTGTACGGCAGGCGCGTGGCCTCGCTGTACAGCGTCAGCGACCAGAACTGCCCGACCGGGACGCCTGCCGGGACGTGGAGCTTGTAGCTCTTGTCCGCCCGCAATAACGCGCCGTCGCTGTCGCGCTTGGTGGTCATGTAGACCTGGCCCTTACCGACCACGGGATTGACCATGCCCTGCGACGAGGTGACGGCTTCGTAGAACCAGATGCCGCGCTCATCTAGCTCGATCTTCTCGGCGGTGATCTGCGGCACCGTGAAGTCGAAGCTCTTGTACCAGCTCGTGCCCGGCCAATAAGGCTCGGCGAAGCGCGGGTTGATCTGCATGTTGCGCAGCATCAGCTCGCCCAGCGCGGCACCCTGCTTGAGGATCCTCTGCTGGCGTGCGTCGGGATCGAACGGCTTGCCCTTGGCGATGCCGAGCGGCTCGACCATCGCAGCCAGGCCCTTGTCCTGCTCGCGCGTCGGTTCCTCCTGGTAGAGGTCGCTGAGCAGCTTCCAGAAGCCGAGGCCGCGCGGAGCGGTAGCTGCCCACTCGGGGTCGACGCCCTGGATCACGCGGATCGGCTGCAGTTCTCCGCCGGCATGCCCGACCTTGAAGTCCCTCTTGATGGTGTCCACCACCTCGGGCGAGGGGTTGAGGATGCGGATGCCGGTGAAGAAGTTGTTGGTTTCCGACTTGAGCGTGAAATCCGCCATGCCCTGGTAGTCGGCTTCGTCATGGTCGGGACCGATGACGATGTAGGTGCCGCCCTGGCCCTGGTCGGGCCCCGTCTGGCCGATGTCGGCCAACGGACGCTGCCACAAATCCATCAGCATGCCCGCCATTTCGGCCTTCGGCGTCTGCACGATGACCGGCCCGTCCTGCAGGCTGCAGAAGTTGATCACGTAAGGCGTGGTGAGGTTGGCGGTCAGGATGCCACGCTTCTCGTTGAGCGAGGTGTAGACCACGAAATCGCCGAGATTGCGCGCATCGAAGGCTTCGGCCTGCGCCACGCCCCACTGCTTGAACGAGACCGCGGGCGTGGCCCAGATGTAGGCCTGGCAGGCGCGTTGGAAATCCAGGATGTCGTACAGCATGTCGATGCTGTCGTCGGTGGTGAAGTTGTGCTCGATCGTGACCGGGCCATAGGGCGTCTCGACGACCTCGTCCCCTATGAGGGCTGCGTTTTCCAGTTGCTTGGCCATGGGTGCTCTCCTTGTCAGTATTGACTGCGCCGAGCGACCCGATGCTGCTTCACGCGCTTTCGGTTGGCGGTTGGATGATGCGCACCGGACAGCGCGGGTACTGTGCGGCCTGCGTCAATTTCTTATGCGAAATGCGTCAAACCCTCGGGATCCCGCGTAATCGAACGCGATCGCGCCAGAGTCTGTGAAGGCAATTCGCCGAACAATTCCTTGTACCATCCCGACATCCTGCCCAGCTCGCTCATGCCCCAGCGATTGGAAATCAGCGTGATCGTGCAGCGGGCTTCAGCTTCGGTCGCGAGATCGTGCCGGATGCGGTTGAGCCGCAATTTGCGGACGTAGGACTGGGGACTCTCGTCGAGCACGTCGACAAAGGCGCGCTGGAGTGTGCGGTGCGAGGTGAAGGCGGCTCGCGCCATGGCACTGACTGTCAGCGGTTCTTCAAGATTGCCGTCGATGAAATCGCGCGCACGCCGCACGATCTGGCCATGCCTGCGCGCTGTCGAAATGCCGATCGGCAGGCGCGGCTCGCGAGCGAGGTGGACGATCAGGCTTTCGAGCAGTTTGTTCGCCAGCGCCTTGCCCCGTCCGCCTCCCAGCGCTCCCTGATGATGGATCGCCGCGAACCCGCCGCGGAGCGTCTCGGCCCTCCTGCTCGCCATTCGGTTGCCGCTGATGCCTGTGCCGCCGAGCTGCCGGGTATCCAGCACCAGGCCCATCTCGCCCGCGATCGCTTCGAGATGTTCCCCGGACAGCGTCGCGGTGCCGTAAAGCGTTCCGGGCCGGTAGAAGGCTTCGTGAGTGTCTCCCGCCCCGAACACGCCGACAGCGAAGCTGCCGACCTCGTTCAGCCAGTGGCGCGTGCCAGGTGCTGCGCTCAGCAACACGCCAATCGTGATCATCGTTTCGGATAACGGGCCGGACAATCCGACATGGCCGTCGATCGACCCCGAACTGTAGGTGATGCCGTCGAGCTGCGCGAAAGCCAGAGAACCCGTAATCGGCGCACGTGAAAGCTGCACGACGTCGAGACCCGCACCGAGGACCGCATCATGGAGGTCTTCGATGTTGCCGATTTCTATCCGGCCCCAGGTGGGACTTGTAGCAGACAGCGCCGCAGTCGCCATCTTCTTCCCTTTGGCCAAGCCTAGCTGGGAGACATCTGAGGAATATCGGGGGAATTCCCGAGGGGTCGAGGTGCGGACTCGATTGAGCACCGTACGGTTGGGCGGGAATTTACGAGTTCGGGCCGCCCAATGCTTCGTACGCTGGTTCGGAAAACACGGGGTTGAAATTTCCTACTTCAGCAAATGGGTCGTTAGCGGAAAGTCCGGTTTGCGACCGGACGTTTCGCTAAAGAGTCTACGATCGTGACGGAATGGTACGCACCTAGGCCTGCGACCCGGCGCCACCCTCAGATCGGATAGTGCCCCGGCTCGGTTTCGAAGGTGATCCAGCGCAGTTCGGTGAAGGCGTCGATGCCGGCCTTGCCGCCGAAGCGGCCGTAGCCCGAGGCTTTCATGCCGCCGAACGGCATCTGCGGTTCGTCCGACACCGTGCTGGCGTTGACGTGGCAGATGCCCGACTGGATCTGGCGGGCGACCTTGATGCCGCGCGCGGTGTCGGTGGTGAAGACCGCGGCGGAGAGGCCGTATTCGGTGTCGTTGGCGAGCTCGATCGCGTGCGCCTCGTCGCGGGCGCGGGCGATGCCGACGACCGGGCCGAAGCTCTCGTCGCGGAACAGCTTCATATCGGGCGTGACCTTGTCGACGAGGTGCGCGGGCATGAGCACGTTCTCGGTCGTCTCGCCGCCGGTCAGCAGCACCGCGCCCTTGGCCAGCGCGTCGTCGATCAGCGCGTAGCACTTGTCGACCGTCTTAGTGTCGACCACCGCGCCGAGCGGGGTGTTGCCCGCCACCGGGTTGCCGACCGGCATCGATTTCACCTTGGCGGCGAACTTTTCCGCGAAGGCGTCGGCCACGCTCTCGACCACGATGATGCGCTCGGTCGACATGCAGATCTGGCCCTGGTTCATGTAGGCGCCGAACGCGGCGGCCTTGACCGCCTCGTCGAGATCGGCGTCCTCGAGCACCACCATCGGCGCCTTGCCGCCGAGTTCGAGCAGCACCGGCTTGAGGTGCTCGGCGGCCCGTTTGGCGATGATCTTGCCGACCGCGGTCGAGCCGGTGAAGTTGATGCGCCGAACCTCGGGCGCGTCGATCAGCGCGCCGACGACTTCGGCGGCATCCTCGGGGGCGTTGGTGACGGAGTTGACCACGCCTTCGGGGAAGCCGGCCTCGGCGAAGGCCTCGATGATCAGCTCGTGGGTGCGCGGGCAGGTCTCGCTGGCCTTGAGGATCACGGCGTTGCCGCAGGCGAGCGGCACGGCGATGGCGCGCACGCCGAGGATGATCGGGGCGTTCCACGGGGCGATGCCGAGCATCACGCCGACCGGCTCGCGCAGCGCCATGGCGATGGTGCCTTCATGGTCCGAAGGGATGACCTCGCCGGCAATCTGCGTGGTCAGCGCAGCCGCCTCGCGCACCATTCCGGCGGCGAGCGCGAGGTTGAACATCGCCCAGCCTGCCGTGGCCCCGATCTCGCCCATCATCGCGGCGACGAATTCGTCCTTCTTGGCCATCAGCGCATCGGCCGCCTTGCTGAGCACCGCGCGCCGCGCGTTGGGGCCCATCTTCGACCACTGGGCGAACCCGGCCTGCGCCTTCGCGGCGATCGCCGGGATGTC
>NZ_WTYM01000042.1 GCF_009827435.1 Croceibacterium salegens
GTGTTCTTCGACCCCGAGAAGAGCGTGACGGTCACTGGCGTGGTCACCGCCTTCCGCTTCACCAACCCGCACGGCACGATTGCGCTCGACGTGACCAATCCCGACGGAACTGTCGAGCACTGGCGCGGGGAGACCAATGCCCCGGTGATCCTCGTCCGCCGCGGCTGGACGCGCGACATCATCAAGCCGGGCGAGACCGTCACCCTCACCGGCTGGCCCTCGCGCGACGGCAAGCCCTACATGCGCGTTTCGGCGGTCACCGACGCCAACGGCAAGTCGATCGGAATCGCCCCGTTCGGACGGCAGGACCAGAGCTGATGCGGCTTGCCCTCGCGGCGCTTGCCGCCATCGCCATTACCGCCCCGGCGCTCGCCGAAGACGCCGGCCACCCCGACCTCTCGGGCTACTGGAATGCCCCGTTCCGCGGCTACCCGATGCCCGACGACCTGAAGGCCAAGCTGCCGCCCGATACGGTGGTGCTGGAAGATACCGGCGCGGCGGAATTCCCGCGCGGGGTCTACGGCGGGCTCAAGCTGACACAGAAGGCGCTCGATCGTGCCAGGGACTGGCAGCCGACCGACGACATGACCATCGCCCGCGTCTGCCAGCCGCAGTCGATCATGTACACGGTGCAGGGCCCCTTCCCCTTCCAGGTCATCGAGGCTCCCGGCCTGATCGTGTTCCGGTACGAGTACTACGACCAGTACCGGCTGATCTACACCGACGGCCGCGGCCACCTGCCGGCCGCCGCGCCGCACACCAAGATGGGCGATTCGATCGGCCACTGGGAGGGCGACGAACTGGTCATCGACACCACCCACCTCGCCCCCTCGACCATCACCAACAACGGTCTCGACCATTCGAGCGAGGCGCACATGGTCGAACGCTACCGCCTCGCCGACGACGGCAAGTCGCTCGAGGCGACGCAGTGGTTCGAGGACCCCGAAATGCTCGAAAACCACGGCGCCCGCTACATTAAGTGGACTCGCGGCAGCGACTACATCTACCCCTACGACTGCGACCCGACCTTCGCGCTCGAATACCAGGGCAAGGATGCGCCGGAGGCGGCTGGGAAGCCTGCGGGGAAGTAGTTTCCGCACGATTGTCGTCATTGTCTGCATGGGCACTGTCGGACGATGTTGTCGGAGCAACTGAACCGGCCGGTCAGGGGTCGAGTTTCCCTATCTGGTCGATCCGAATTTTGCTGAATTTTTTGACCAGACTCTGCCGATCCTGGAACTTGTTCAGCGGCAACAGCGAGGCTGACAGTGGCACCACTCAAACCTTAGAATCTAAGGTGCAGTTGCTCATACAGCAGCCAGAATACCCAAGCTGCGCGTGTGCAGCCGCCATAGCCGATATCTATCGTTTGTCGGCCGCCCTCTCAACCGGCAGAATTGCTTGAGCTCAGTAGGTTATTGGCCATAACCAGCAATTGCCTATCTAGTTCACTCCGCTCCTCACGCGTCATCCCGCTCATCATCGCTTCGAAGAACCGCCTGCGCTCAGCCTTGACTCTATTAGCAAGACGCAATCCTTCCCGAGTGGGCGTGATGATGAGCTTCTTGCCGTGATTTGGGTCCTGCTTGCGAAAAATGAGACCAGCACGTTCCAGCTTGACCAGGGCCCGGCTGATTTCCGCGCGATCGATCTCTCCGGCCTGGCCGATCTCGCTGGCGGTGCAGGGTCCGATGCTGGTCGCGATGGCCAGAAGCCGCCATTCGGCCAGCGATAGGCCGAATCGTTTATCCAATGCCTTCTGCGTTTCGCGGTCAATCATCCGCGCAAGCAGGAGCAGCCTGTAGGGCTGATGGTCTTTTCCGAACAGATGCCAGACTTTGGGGATCACAACGGCAAAGCGGTGCCGACTCCAACGTGCAAATGCAAGCTCCAGTTATTGACTCGTCAATACTGCGGCCTCATTGTCAGATGCTGATTGAAGGACATCCGTTTGCACCGGCGGTCGAACAAGTTCGCACAATCGGTGGATAATGGTTGCCAAATGGGAGGGGAACTATGAGCAAATGGGTATCGTGGAAGTCATTTTCTGGTCTGCCTTTGCTGACCGTAGCAGTGGCCGTGCCGGTCCATGCACAGGAAGAAAATGAGCAGCCCCGCGATGGCGAAATCATCGTCACGGCGCAGTTTCGTGAGCAGCGCCTACAGGATACGCCAATCGCGATCACCGCGGTTGACGCTGCAACTCTGGAAGTGAAGAGCCAGACCGACCTCGCCACCGTTGCAGACAGCGCTCCAAACGTTCAAATCCGCCCACAGACGGCGGCGTTCGGTCCATCAGTCACCGCATCGATCCGGGGCATCGGCCAGAACGATTTCAACCCAGCCTACGAACCGGGCGTGGGTATCTATATCGACGACGTTTATTATCCGTCGCTGACTGGCGCGATCTTCGACACGCTTGACCTCGACCGGATCGAGATCTTGCGCGGTCCACAGGGGACGCTATCCGGACGCAACTCGATCGGCGGCGCCGTCAAGATGTTCTCGCGCCTTCCCGACGGCGGCACGTCGGGAATGGTCGAAGCTTCCTATGGTTCGCGCGATCGCATCTCGCTGCGAGCGTCCGCCGAATTTCCCATAACCCAAAACCTCTTTGCGCGTATTTCGGGCGTTTCCAAGCGCCAGGACGGCTACGTGGATCAGCTCGATTTCGGCTGCGTCTATCCTGCTGGTGGCGGTGACACATTCATCAATGCCAACGGCGTCGCGGAGCAGATCAACCCGGCTGGCGGTGAAGCGCGGGTCGTCACGACTGACAATTGCCGTGTCGCGAAACTGGGCGGCACCAACTATGAGGCCGGGCGCGCAATCCTGCGCTGGGAACCGACAAGTGCGTTCGACTTCACCCTGATTGGCGACTACACCGACCAGAACAATACGGTTGCCGGTCAGGTGCTGGAGGCCACACTAAAGAAGACCAACCCCAATATCCTGACGCCTGCAGGTCTGCCGTTCGATGACCGCTTCATCTGCGGCCGGTTCTGTAACTTCCAGGTCGACGGTAACGCCTTTGGTGGCCCGTTCATTCCTGTGATTCCGGGCGATCCGTTCGGCGCTGGCGGCACCATCTTGCAAGCGACCTCCGGCTCCAATCGCACGACTTATCGCGGCTGGGGTGTTTCCGGGCAAGGCAACCTCGAACTGAGCGACATGCTGACGCTCACCTCGATCACCGGTTACCGCGAATTTGACACGCAGTTTTTCGCCGACGGCGATCTTTCTCCGGCTCGCACGGGGTTTGGCATCAACAATCTTTCCAACTGGAGCTTCAGCCAAGAACTGCGCTTGAACGCACAACTGGCCGACAGCGTCTTCGTGACAGTCGGCGGATATTACTTCGAACAATCGTCGGTCTATGATTCAACGCAGGACCTGCGCTACGTGGCACCCTATCCGCTGCAGTTCCGCCAGCCAGACACGGTTGATGCGGACGCCAAAGCTGCCTTCGCGAACATAGGCTGGGAAATCCTACCTGATCTCAATCTCAATGCCGGCATCCGCTATACCAAGGAGTCCAAGGATCAGAACTACTATCGCTACAACTTGGATGGCACGATCAACGGCTTCCTCGACCCCATCGGCGTTTGTTACGGCGAAGGCTACGACGGACCGGACACCGCTGACTGCAACCATAACGGCAACACCGCCGAAGTGGTCCGCGCCCTGACGGGCGGAGTCGCCTCATACAAGGGCGACAAGGTCGATTACCGGGTCGCACTTGATTATCGCTTCAGCGATGCCGTTCTCGTTTATGCCTCGGTTGCGACCGGCTTTAAGGGCGGTGGGTCAAATCCGCGACCCTTCAACGCCTTCCAGCTGCTGCCCTTCGGGCCGGAATCGTTGACCGCGTATGAGATCGGCATGAAGACCGATCTGTTCGACCGGCGGGTACGGTTCAATGTGTCGGCCTTCCTCAACAAGTATTCCGACATTCAGTCGACCGCCAGTCCGTGCCCGAATGTTCCGCCAGCCTATGCTACGCCCTCGGCCTGCCGGATCAACCTGGGCAGTGCCGACATCAAGGGCGTGGAACTCGAGCTTTTTGCAGAGCCGATCGATGGTCTCACAATCGACGGCTCGCTCAGTTATCTCGATTTCCAGTATACCGAGGTTAACCCGGCCGGGGGTGCGACGCTGGACGACCCGGGAACCGGCATGCCGCCCTGGAAGGCATCGTTCGGCGCTCAATACAGGATCGAACTGGGCAATGCGGGATCTTTGACCCCGCGCTTCGACGTTTTTTATCAGGATGAAACTTTTGCCGGTTTCCAGGGCACAGGCGCAAACCGCATGGTCCAGATCCTGCCAAGTTTCACGACGGTGAATGCCCGACTCACCTGGCGCAATGTTGAGGACGACCTCTCGGTTGCGCTGGAAGTGACAAACCTCACCGACGAGTATTACTTCTACTCGGTGTTTGACCAGCGAGCGAATAACGGCGGACGGATCGTCACACCGGCACGTCCGCGGGAATGGGCGATCACGGTCAAGAAGAACTTCTAGGTCAAACGAGGACAAGCGATTCGAAGTGCGCTAGACGGTCACGGATCGGGAGCCACGAGCTGAAATTGGCTCGCTAGTTACCCTTTTCGTGACCGTTGCCGACTGAGCAGGCCAAGGCCGCTAGTCGTCCTCGTCGGGCGAACGCCGACACGCCAGCCCTCGGCCGCTCGACGCCGTGCATTACATTGAATTACGAGCAGATTCCCTTCCCGAGCGCTATTCTTCGGCCGCCTCTTCGGTCCAAGGTGAGATTGTGTAGTATGGTGCTTGGTAAAACCCCGCAACGACCGCGGCGATACAGCCATCGGTGACCTTGAAAGCTTCGAGCAAGCCCCAGCTCTGAGGTTCCTGGAAGATCGACTTGGTCTCCGTCCCGTCGGTCAGCTTGTACGTGTCGAGCACGCCCTTGTGGTCGATGAACCCGCGCCCGAGCGCGATTTGGCGCGCCTCGTCCACCAGCACGATATCGCGGCGAACGCGGTTGTTGAACAGGTAGCGGCCCGATTCGAAGCCCTGCTTGATGTCGTCAAACATCATCATGTTCTCGCGACGGGTGGCATGTTCATGGAAGCAGGTGCCGCGGATTTCTCCATCGTTATGCTGGAGTGTGTCGAAGTAGCCGTTGGCGTGCGCGGCGAGCTGGGCGCGCGTAAGGCGCTTGGCCGGCGGTTCGACCCGGTCGACCGTCGGATCGTAGGCGAAGTCTTCGATCTTGCCGATCGGCGTCGGCGGACTCGACAGGTTGCGCGCGGTCGAGATGATGTGCTCGGCCTCGGTAATCTTGCCGTCCACTACCTTGAAACGCACGGTCAGGAAGCCAGGTACCGCGCGCTGGCGGATCGGCGTGAAGATCGCTGCCTGCCCGGTGACCGGATCGGAAATCGTCAGCACCGGTCCAGGCATCTCGGTGACCGTGTCCCAGGTGCCGTCGGGGAACGGCATTTCGACGTTGTTCTCGGTGTAGCGGACTTGGGCGGCAAACGGCGCCTTCGAGAGGTCATGTGCGAGGTAAGCCGCGCGGTATTGGTCGGCGATCTCTTCGAGGCAGGCCTTGTTGCAGCTCCCTGCCGCGCTCGCAGTGGTGCACCCGGCCAGCGCCAGCGCGCCAAGCGTTCGCTTCACAGTGATCTGCATCCTGCTCTCTCCCCCGGACCTGTCGTCAGGTCACTTCGTAAAAGTCGATCGTCGTGCTGCGCCCGTCAGCGGCGAGCTTGCCGCTACCGATGAAGAACAGGCCGAGCACCCAGCCGTGCTTGCCGCGCACGTCGGCGTCTACCCAACTGGTCACCCGGTAATATCCGTCGGGTCGCAGGTAGCCGGTGTTGTAGAGGTAAATCCACTCGCCGTTCTCGTCGCGCATCAGCAAGTGCGCGTTGATGTCGATCACCCCGTCGGATCGCCCGAGCGAGTATTCGCCGGTGCCGTCGGGATAGAAAGTGCCGTTGATCTTGCCCTTCACGGTACCACCGGTGACCTTGCGGTAGATCCGCTCTCCCTTCGGCCCGCCGATGACCACTGCCGGGTCGTGCTTGATCGTGACCGAGAAAGCCGGCTCGAAGCCGAGCTCGCCGATGAATTCGGCGTTGTGATCGGCGGGGACGGAGAATTCGCGCGGCCCCATCACAACACCTCGTAATAGGTAAAGACCGTGCGGTCGGGATCGGTCCGCCTGAGGCCGTGGCCGATGAACAGCGTCGAGTTCATCCAGTTGTAGGCGCTGTCCGATGCCGCCTCGAAGAATGGCGAGGTTCGCATCCTCAGCGGAACCTCCGAGTCCGGCGGAGCGACAAAATCCTGCTCGAAACTGCCGTCTGGCTTCACCGGGCCTACCTTGCGGTTGACCAGCTCGACCGGGTCCTGGCCTTTCCGCTTCATGTAACCGCGGTTGCGGATGTAAATTGGTGTGCCGTCATCGGCCTGGAACATATAGTTGGCATCGAGCGGACCGCCTCCTCCGCCGAAGTCGGCACCACCATAGGGAACGACGATGCCCGACAGCCGCGGTCCCCAGATTTCCCCGCCTATGGCCGGCACGAAGGCGCGGCGAAAGGGCGAATCGATCATCTCGCGTTCCTTGAAAAACACGCTGACCGAAAAGGCATAGCGCGCCTTCAGGCCGCCCGAGGGCGATTGCACGACCACGTCCTGCGCTCGCGCCGAGCCGCTGGCAGCTACCAGTACGCCGCCCGCGGCCGCGCCCTTGATGAGTCCCCTGCGATCGATCATGCCCCTGCCTCCCTTTCCCCAAGAGCAAGGTCCTCGGCGTTCCACCAGTAGCCGTGCACCTGGGTCGAGGCGCGGAATGGCAGGTAGACCCTGGCGACTTCCTCCAGCTTGCGCGCATCGACGACGATCAGTTCGGTCCGCATCTCCGCAAGGTTGGAAGCGGTTCCGATCAGGTAGCCGTCGCCCTCCTCGCTGCTCCCGCGCCGAGGGACAAAGGTCAGTTCCTGCAACGAGTGCGTTTCCCCTGCGAAGAAGCTCTTCATCACTCCGTCCTCGAGGTCGAACCTGGCGTAGGAATTGACCGGCGCGCGGCCGACTTCCCCGCCCCGCTCACGGTCGAACGGCTTGGTCGGATCGGCGAACGTGCTGAAGGCATAACGTTGCGGCAAAGTCGTGTAGCGGTGGTCGACTTTGCCGAGATCGACGATCGGGGTGTCGAACAGAGTCTCTTCACGCCAGGAGTCGTCCTTCGAAGACAGGTCGAAAGTATAGCGGCGCACGAAGCCCTTCGCCCGGCTCGGGTCCCAGGGGCTGCCGTCGATATTCGGGAAGAATGGAAAGAAGTTGCCGTCGTAGAACGGCGCCAACAACGTCACCTTGTTGCCGTCGCTCTGGGCATTGAACACGTGCATGAAACACCGTTCGGGACCCTTGAACCACCTGAGATCACTGCCGTCTCCATCTCGCCGCATGATGCCGATCATGCTCGGGCGGGTGCGGTCCCACTGCCAGTGGATCTTGCCCGCCTTCAGCTGCTCCATGTCGGTGTAGTAGCAGGCAAACGGAATGATCACGTGTTCCTGCGTCAGCGCGTAGTCGTGGATGAGCGAGACGTAGGGCTGCTTGATGCGAATCTCGTGCTTGACCTCGCCGTATCTGTCGACGCGGTAGAAGAACACGTCGTCGCTCGCGAGGCCGGTCGCCTCATAGCCGAACGCGTACATGTCGCCGGTCAGCGGGTCCCACTTGGGGTGCGCGGTGAAGGTCTCGCTCTTCCAGCCACCGCCGAAGTCGTGGAAGGCGATAGTGTCGAGCGTGACCGGGTCGATCTCGATCGGCAGCGCGTCTTCCTTGAGCGTGAACAGCTTGCCCGCGTGGACCATCGGCGCGGTGTTGGAGACGGTGCCGTTGACGCCCTTGGCCGCCGGATCGTCGGTAAACGGATTGCGGTAGAGTCCGAACAGGTTGCGGCCCGCAGCGAGGTTCGCCTCGTAGCGCGGGGTGCGCACGTACTTGCCCTGGTAGGATACCCGCCCGCCCTTGAAGCGGAACTTGGAAATGTAGCCATCCGAATGCAGCGGCGCGTCGTTCGGCAGCAATGGCGAGTAGAGGAACTCGCCGCCGACGCGCATGAAGACCCCGTCCATGTCAGCTGGGATCGTGCCGGAAACCTCGCAATCGGCAATCTCGCACTCGAACCTCTGCGGTGCGAAGAAGCCCTGGTCCAGCGTACCCTCGAAAATCTGTACCATTTGCTCGCTCTCCCATTGCAATCGAAGGTGTTCAGGACTCCGGCAGCCTTCAACCCCATCCGTCCGGCACCATTTGCGATTCTCTGCGGGCACCACGATAGCCCGCGGGTCTACGATAGGCGGGCAGGTGTCCGGTTGGGTCAGTCAGCAATGCGTCGTTGAAATAGGCAAAATGAGGACCGCGAGCGGATAGCGCGGGTACCCGGTCGACTGCCAACGCCCCGATCGGCAGTCCCAACAAGCTTGCGGTTCCAGCCATGCCCGCCATCAGGAAGCGCCGACTGCAGAGAAAATTTTCGGTCATGCCCCAGCTCCCAAACCAAAGCGTCCTGGGTAGACCCTAACGCTGTTCCAACTGGGTCGCTAGGGGCTTGCACAAGGCATGCGAGGTGCTGTCAGGCTAATCGCAATTTGTCTCCGATTGGCAGAGACCGTCCCTATCTCGACAAGCCTCTAGCGGAGAGCGACTGCGAGTTGGCCAAGGCGACCGAGCGGCGGTCTTGTAGGTCTCTCGATTGATCAGCTGGCGTTCGGCATCGAAGTGGTTGTGGACGTTGACGTAATGCGATGCGAACTTCTGAAGCGACTTCAGTCACTTGAACCTGAGCAACCCTTTTCTCACCGTCGGATTCACCGGTGTGAGTTCTCGATCCGGTTGTTGACCGAACGTCCGACCTCCTGCTTCTCCTCGCAGCACAGCTCGCTCATTACTACCTTGTACGAGCCCAGGCCGTCGGTAGTGATCGCCTCGCGCGAGGTGTTGAAGTAGCGAAACGGGCCATCGGGTTTCATGGGGCGAGTTAGCGCCCCGCCCTGCCCTCAACTCCTTACCAGCTGATGCATTTGCTCTTACGGGACCGTTGCGGACGTTGGCGAGGACCGAGGCAAACCTCAGCGGCCGCCCAAGTTGCGCAATCGATTGCACAATAGCTCGGAGATGATAATCTCGACGAAGGGAGACGAATATGGGCCGGTTTGCCGTCTTTGCCGCATTGCTGCTGTGTAACACTCTTCCCGCTTACGGGGCCGGCCCGACAAAATGGATCGAAAGTTGGGGCACCGCCTTGCCCCTGCTCTCACCGCCGCTGCCACCCGCCGACGCCTCACCTCCTCCTGCGCCTAGCAACAGTCAGGCGAACGGAACACCGGCCGCCCGGCCTCCGAACCCACGGCGTGCACGACCACAATCCTTCCAGGACAACACCATCCGAATGATTGTGCGCACAGGCGCCGGCGGACCGGAGTTCAGGATAGAGTTTGCCAACGTCCAGGGGGGTGAGCCCATAAGGTTCGCAGCTATTCACGCAGCGCTCGCCGGACCTGCCGGCTCTATCATTCCCAGTACCGATCGCACCGTAACCTTCGGCGGACGCGAGTCCCTGACCTTGTTTCCAGGGAGCCGGGCGGTCAGCGACCCCGTGCCGCTTGCCGCTCCGCCCCTGACCGAAGTGGCTGTGTCCGTGTACCTTCCCGACGAAGTACAGGCGAATACCGTCGATGAGATCGGCCTCATGCCGACTTACATCGCGGCCGGAAATCAAACCTCGGCAGAGAGTCTTGACGAGGCCGCCGTCGCAGGCTCCTATTTCTGGTTGCGTGGGCTGAGCGTACCGACACCTGATGTCGATTCTGGCACGATCGTAGCCTTTGGGGACTCGATCACTGAAGGCTACGCTACGACCTTCGGCGCACACATGAGTTGGCCCGAATTGCTCGCAGTACGGTTGCAGAAGGACCCTGAGCTTTCGAACTGGAGCGTGGTCAACGCCGGTATTTCGGGCAATCGGGTCCTGCGAACCGGAGCCGGCGAATCCGCTCTCGCACGCTTCACCGACGACGTGCTCGGCCGACCCGGTGTGAAATGGGTCATCGTGTTGGAATCAATAAACGACATCAATTTCTCGATCATGCCTGGCTTTCCCAGGGATCAGGCGGCAACCGCCGATGAACTGATCGCCGGGCTCGACCAGCTCATCACCCGCGCGCACCTGCATGGCATAAAGATTGCCGGCGGCACTGTGATGGCGACCAAGGGACTGCCGTTCTATTCGCAGGAAGGCGAGGCTATGCGGCAGGCAGTCAATGACTGGATCCGCACCAGCGGTCGCTTCGACGCGGTGATCGACTTCGACGCGGCGACCCGCGATCCGGCTGATCCCTTGCGCATTCGTCCCGACCTTGATCCCGGCGACCACGTCCATCCCAACGACGACGGCAACCGGATCATGGCCGACACGATCGACCTCGACATTTTCCGCACCACCAAGTGAGCGCGATCATTCCTCGCAAGTGAAGCTGGCAGCACTGTTCGTGTCGCCGCCGCTGTAGCGCGCGACCTTCGGCCAGGGGCAGAGGGGGCGGGAAATACCGGGCATGCTGCTGCTGGTGGCAACGATTTGGTCCGGTGGCCTGCCCTTCTCGACCCAGTCGACGATCGCGTCGAGCATCTCGAACCTGTCGGTCGCCTCGCCGCCGCCACAGTGCAGCATTCCCGGCACGCCGAAGAAGCGCACCGCTTCGCGGCCCGGCTCGCCCGTGGCGGCTATCATCGCCTGGTACCACCGAACGATTTCCGGCGTCGACATGCCCTGGTCGGCCATACCGTTATAGACGATCATCTTGCCCTTCCGCGCGAAAGTCGAGAGCAGCGGGTTGTCGGCGTCGCCTATCCCACCCTGGTAACGGATACGCTCAAGCAGGTCTTCGACCGTGTAGGGTTGCAGTGGATCCCAATCGGGGTCCGCCGGGGTGAGCTGCAGATAGCGGAACTGGCCGAGACCGAGAGTCGAGTCCGCCGAATTGGGCTCGCCCGTCGCCGAGGTTCCCAGTTTCATGCCGCGCCAGGCCGACGAGGCGATGCCCGTGTCATACGTGTACGGGCCGTAAATATGGCGCCCGGTGGTGGTCATCGGTCCCTGGAACAAGTCGTTCAGCACCGAAACCTTCGCTTCGCTGAGGCAACCTTCCGACTGTCCTGACCTGCAGGTGAGTTCGCGCGGATGAAAGCCGCATGACTTCCAGTCGTTGATGAACCCATCGGCCAGTCCGTCGAGACCGTCGCACCTGGCGAGAACGGCCTTGCGGACTAGCTGGAGGTCGTCGTCGGTGAACGCCCTGGAATAGATCGGGCGACCCGCATCGTCCTTCGGGGAGATGCGGGCAACGACCTGCATGTTCCACACTTCGCCCAATGCGAGGCGCGAGAAGCCCATCGCCGGGTCGCCGGCAACCACTCCATCGAATTCGAGCGGTAACCGCTGCGAGGCCATGAGCGCCTGACGCCCGCCGTTCGAGCAGCCGACGAAATACGAACGGTGCGCCGGCTTGCCATAGAACTCAGCGAGGATTCGCTTGGACTCGTTGGTCACCTTGTCGAGCGCGTTGTAGGCGTAATCAATCCGCGCCTGTTGGTCGACGCCGAAGCTGGCATCGACGATCGGTCCACTATGCCCGCTGTCCGTCGAGGCGACGGCAAAGCCGCGCGCCAGCGCCGGAAGGCCCGGCGAATTTGCCAAGTTGCCGACCGCAGGCATGACCTGCCCATCGAGGCCCCCGCCGCCCTGGAACATGAAGCGGCCGTTCCATCCGGTCGGCAGGCGCAGTTCGAAGCCGATCCCGAATTCACGCTCGCCAACCCCAGTGCGCCGGTCGATGACGCCCCGGACCAGGCAATGCTCGGGCAGGTCGCGCGGTTTGGCGCCCGGCAGGGCCGGAGTCGGGCCGGGCGGCACGAGCTCAGCCCGTTCGATCAGGACTCCGTCGCGAGAGATTCCAAGCAGCGCGGCGCAGCGCTCGGCCGCCTTGCTGCTGTCCCTTGCGGAAGTCGGCGCCAGACCGATCGCTAGGGCCGTGATCGCCGCCGAAAACGCAAGAGAGCGCTTTGCTGTTCTCGCTGTTCCCGCACCCGGCAAATTCTCGGCTAGTCGTTCAAAGCGCCGCATCTGTTCTCCCCCACCTCGTTCCCGTACCTAGCTGCTCGCCATGCGCGCCAGCTCGATCGCCCCCATCGGCCCAGCCTGTTCGGCAAGCGCGGCGAGGACAATAATCCCGTCAACCGTGCGCGTATCGACATACGGCAAATATCCGCCGACGCTACGCACGGCCTCGGCGCGGAGCATCGGCAACAGGAACGAACGCTGCAGCGACACGCTGCCTCCAAGCACGATCCTGTCGGCGGACGTCGTCAGGAGAATCGTTGCGGCCAGTTGGCCGAGATCCGCCGCCACGTCGCTCCAGCGCGGATCATCGTCGGGGATCGCTTCGCCCGCCATGCCGAAGCGCGCGGCGAGCGCCGGGCCGCTGACCAGCCCTTCGATGCAATCGCCGTGGAACCGGCAATTGCCGGCAAAGTCGTCGCCACGCACGCGGCGCAGGGTGAGATGACCGAGCTCAGGGTGCATTGCCCCGTGAACGGGCTGGCCGCCGACCAGCAGGCCACCGCCTATTCCCGTGCCGATGGTAATGTAACAAACACTGTCGCAGCCTCGCGCCGCGCCCAGCCGGTACTCGGCGAGCGCTGCAGCGTTGACATCGGTGTCGATGCGGAAGGGGCAGTAAATGCCCTCCATGAGCAGCGGGCCGACTCCCGCGCCGCTCCAGCCGGGCTTGGGTGTGTCGAGGATATGCCCGAATCGCGCATTGCCTGATGCCAACGCAATCGGGCCGAAACTGGCGATCCCGATACCGGCGAGAGGCCGATCGTTGTCCCACCGGCGCAGAAACTTGTTCAGCGCTTCGAGTGTCTCTGCGGGCGCTCTCGTCGGTATCGTGTGACGGTCGATGATCCGATCGCCGTCGGAAAGAACCGCGATAGCTTTGGTGCCGCCCAGCTCGATTCCGGCAAGGCGCGCTGCTTCGGGCATGTCAGGTCACCAGCTCCGCTTTGGCGCCATCGAGCACGAGGCGCAGGACCGGCGCGAAGGTTCCTCCGAACCTGCGGACATCAGGTGGCCCATCAGGCGAACGCCAGTCGTCGACGAAACTGATGACTTCGAGGCTGGGAAGCACAAGCCAGCTGTAGGCTTGGCGCGGTGCCACGCTGGGATTGGCGAACACAAGTCCCGTACCGTTGAGCGGCTCCCACGGCCCGGACAAGCGAGCCCCAACCACGCCGTAAAGTCCGGTCGGCCCTGTCGGTCCGCTGGCATCGAAGACGTGCCGCTGGGTCGACCAGAACAGGTAATAGTGGCCGTCACGGCAGACCGCGTGCGGACGCTCGAGCTCGTTGTTGAGACCGTCCGCGCTGATAACGGGTGGAACGATGCGCCATTCGGCCAGACCTTCGCCTTCGGCTACTGCGGCCCCGACGATCCCGTTGAAATCGGACTTCGATCGCGCAGCCGATGCTGCGAAGAAGAGGTAACTGGCGCCGTCGGCAGGATCGAGGAAATAAGCCGGGTCGCGAAACGCTTTGATGGTCCCGATTGCCCCGGTGCCGGCATCGCTGGCCATGTAGTGGGCCGGGTCGGGCCGGACGATCTCCTGCAGATCGTGCCAGCCGTCGATGCGCGGCTGCCCCCGGACAAGGTCGAGCGTCGCCCGGGCCCGAAAGATGCGCTGCAAAAAGCTCGCTTGCGCCTCGCCCCGCGTACCTGTCGCAGTGAAATACAACGTCACTTCGCCGGATTCCGCGACGAGGACCGCCGAACCGGACCATTCGCGGCTGCCGGGTGAAAATCCTTCGGGCATAGCCGGGCCGAGATGGAGCCAGCCCCGATCCTGCAACTGCAACAAATGTATTCGCGCCTTGTCATGGCGCTTGTCGGGGTCAGGGTCGCGCGGGGCACCCAGAGCCATCCACAGCGAACTCCCGTCGGGGAGCACGGCGGGCATGCCGTCGGGCCGCTGGATCGGCCATGCGTCCCAGATGTCGAGATCGTCGGCAATGCGCGTGATGTCGCCGGCCTCGATCCGCGGAGCGGATGCGAGTGGCATTTGCGCTATTCCCTGCACGTGTTCGCCAGTCCAGAAGAATTGGGAGCCGGCGCGTTCCGCGTCACCCGGCCGCGTTTGCGCGACCGACGTCAACGAACTGGGTCCACCATTGCGGACCGGTCGCTGCTGCCTCGCCGTTCTACACGCTGCCAGTCCGGCATCTCACTCCACCCCTATCGAATGCTCGTTGCGTCCGACTTCCTAGTCAATCGAACTAGCAACTGCAATCGATTGCAATTGCGTGTTATCGCGCTTTCTTCCACTAGATGGCGGGTGGTCGAATGAAAACACTAGGGAGATGCGGACGAGATGCACAGACGGCAATTCATGCGGGCGACCGCGACGGTATTGGCTGGTATCGCAACAGCTCCAGACCTGAGCGTTGCTGCAGAGCCGTCAGCGTTTGATCCGGTCGCCTACCTCGATCCCGAACTTAGGGCGGCAGCACGGCAAATGCTTTCGGGAGGAGGCCTCCCGCTCGATGCCAATTCGCTTCCCGCCATGCGGGCGCAGCAGGCCGCTGGAGCAGAGCCCCCGCTGACGGACGTCCCGGTCTCGCAACGAACCGTCGTCGGAACGAACGGGATGCCTGATGTAACCGTCTACGTCGTCAACGCTGCAAAAGGCGGCGCGCGGCCCGGGATCCTCCATACCCACGGCGGCGGGCACATTCTCGGTTCGGCGAAAAGCGAGCTGCGTTACCTGCAAAACCTCGCCCGCGATCTCGACTGCGTGCTGGTGACGGTCGAATACCGTCTCGCTCCGGAAACCCGTTACACCGGCTCGATCGAGGACAACTATGCCGCTCTCAAGTGGATGCACAGTTCAGCGAACGAACTCGGCCTCGATGCAACTCGAATCGCACTGTTGGGCGAAAGTGCCGGAGGCACACATGCGGCATTGTTGGCGATAACCGCGCGCGACCGAGGCGAGGTGCCGGTGCTCTTCCAATGTCTGGTCTATCCCATGCTCGACGACAGGACCGGCAGCACTCGGCAGCTGCCGCCATGGATCGGGGCGGTGCTTTGGACGCGCGATGCGAATCGCTTCGGCTGGCGAGCTTTCACCGGCGGCGAGCCGGGTACGCTTGAAATTCCGGCAGCGGCGGTGCCAGCACGAGTAGACAATCTTGCGGGACTGCCGCCAGCCTGGATCGGCGTGGGCGGAGCCGATCTCTTCGTCGAGGAAGACATTGAATACGCCGAGCGCCTGAACGACGCAGCCGTTCCCACCGAGTTGCTGGTTTTGCCACGCGCGTTCCATGCCTTCGACCGGATCGTACCCGATGCCGGGGTCTCACGCAGGTTCACCGCCGCGAAGATGGATGCCCTGCGACGCGCATTCGGAAAGTCCGCCGACGCCTGACCCTCATGCCGCCGCGGCGGTGGCCGCCTCCGCCTTGTTGAGCCGGTAGTCATCCTCGTTGCGCTCGATGAGGCGCGCAGCGAAGGGCTGTCGCAAGACATTCCAGGTGCATTGCGCGACCAGCATTGTCGCGAACACCGCGCCGAGCACGATTGCGTACTTGCTGTCGCCAAGGGCATCGCCCAGCGCGCCCATTGCGAGCGGCGCGAAGACGGCGCTGATGCAGGTAAAAAACAGTAACAGGCCCGCGATCGAACCGTGACGGCCCTTGTCGAAACAGCTGATCCCGGTCGAATTGATCGTCGGATAGAGCACCGACATGAAAAGGCCGGTCGCTGGCAACGCGAAAATCGCAACCTCGCGCCCGCCGACGACCGCGACCCAGAAAAGCGCTGCCATCGCCGCACTGCAGGCCAACAGGACTTTCGTCCAATCGAACCGCGCCGGGAGCCAGACGCCGAGAAACCGGCCGGCCGCGCGCAACACGAAGAAGATCGAAACCGCGTAGGCGGCGAGTGCAGTCCAAGAGCCTTCGTAGGCGGCAAGGTAGGTTGGCGCCCAGACGTAAATCGCGGCTTCTGCGGCTACGTAGAGCATCAAGGCCGAGCCAAAGAACAGCGCCGTCGGATCGCCCGCCAGCCGCACTGCCTCGGTCGGCCGGGTCGGCTCGGAACGGTGGATGATCGGACGGGGGAACTTCGCCATCGCAGCGGCGAGTATCAGTGCGCCGCACAGCAGCGCCGCGATCAGGTAGACGCCCTTCCAGCTTGCTCCGACCTGCACCAGATATGCGACGATTGCCGGACCGATGATCGCGCCAACGCCGAAGAAGCCCTCTATCAGGTTCATTGTCCGGGCATGTTCGCGTGTGGAGCGCGAGAGATCGCCGATCAGCGCCAAGGCGCCCGACTTGAAAATGCCGATGCCCAGGCCCGAGACGAACAGCAGCAATACGAAGAATAGGAAGTCGTGGCCGGCGGCGAAGGCGGCGGAACTCAGGCCGAACATGATGAGCCCGATCAGGATCGTCACCTTACGGCCCAGCCGGTCGGCTAGGAAACCGAGCGCAATGGCGGAAATCGCAATGCCGGACATCGTCGCGTACTGAAACGAGCCGCCGGCAGTGAGCCCAAGATCGAATTCGCGAATGACCTCGGGAATCACGGTGCCGACGGAATCAGTCGTCATCGCGAACATCGCGAACATGGCAAAGACGAGCGCCTTCAGCACGAGCGAGCCGCCATCCGGAGTGTTTTCGGAATTAGTCTGCAAGGTGCTTCTCGAAGAAATCGACCATGATCGCATAGGCCTCGCGGGATTCGGGTAGTTCGGAATTGTAGAAGAACGCGTGGTTCATGCTGTCCCAGGCGTGGAACTGCGAATCCACACCGCCGGCGGCCAGCTTGTTGTGCGAATCGAGCGCCATCGACATCTCGAACGAGCGTGTTCCACTGATGAACAGCGTGGGCGGGAAGCGCTTCATCACCTCGATCGAGGCGACCGGATAAGCTAGCGGATCGTCCCGCCGGGCCGCATCGAGATAGCCTGGAGCGGAGGAACGGGGCGGTCCCCCACCACCTGGCTTGCGCACCAGCGGCGGTAGCATACCGTTGAGCGGCCCGGCGATGGCCGACATGTCGCCGCCGAAATATCCCCCAAGCGACGCGCAGAACACGCCGACCGCGGCTGGGTTGGGCAGGTCATGGGCTTCGAACCATGCGATCGACTGCGCGGCGAGGAAACCACCGGCAGAACAGCCAAAGAGCCCGATCCTGCTGGCATCGTAGTGCTTGAGAACCTCGCGATAGACCTTCTCGACATCCTCGCTCGCCGCCGGGAACTGGTATTCCGGCGCCATGCGGTAATCGATCGAGATCACCTTGATTTTCATCAGCGCCGCCAGCGGGACGGATTCGACCAGCGATGCCGAGCGCCCACCTGTGACAAAGCCGCCGCCGTGGAGGTTGATCAGGACCCGGTCGGCATTCTCGGGCGCGATTCCGCCGGCCGGCGTGACCACGTCGGTCACGATTCCGCCGATCGTCTCTTCGGCCACATCGACGGCGTAACGCTCGCGCATCGGCGCGAGGAAGTCGAACATGATACCGTCCTGCCGCTTGCGCTCCTCGCGGATGTCCGGGAGCGCAGCGCCGAACGGCTTGTCGACGATTACGTGCCGCATGTACTCGCGCGCTTCCTCGCTCATGAGCGGAGAAAGCGGGATGGTCACGCCGTCGAGCTGCACCGCGCCGTCTTTGGAAATTCGGTCGTCGACCGGGTCCTGCGCGGCAGCGGGCGCGACAAGCAGGCAGGCCCCGGCTGCCAGACCGCACATGATCGCAACAGGACGCCTTACCGAAGTCATTTTCCCGCGATCTCCTGCTCGAGGTCGAGCAGGCCGTTGACGATCGAATCCTCCGCGCATCCCGGCTTGAGGCGCGACGACAGGACTTCGAATGTATACTGGCCGTAGGCAGCATCGTTGGGGATATAGCCGGAAGGCGCCATGCCGCCTGTCAACGTCACCATCATCGTGTTTGCATAGGGCGACTCGCGCTTGAAGCGCTGTGCGATAAGGGTGAAGATCTCCGCGTCCACTCCGCCGATCACCACGTCCCCGATCTTTAGCATGCTGAGCTTGAGAGGGACCGGATCGGCGTCTTCATAGCTTCCGGCATAGCCCGCACGCCCCTGATCGAGACGCTTGCGGCCGGGACAGGACACGGACTTGATGGCGCCGCCGATGGCAACTTGCTGCTGCGGGCGTTGCAGGTTGTCTCGCATCACGTGCAGCACTTCTTCCGCCAGCATCAGGCCAAGCGCACTGTTCACTTGCTTCTGCTGGTCGAGAAGCAGCTGGACACGCGGATTGCCACGGTCCAGCCCTTCGCCACCCGGCGGCATGGAATTGGAAATGTCTTCGCCCCGCGCAGCGTAGTCGCGAATGCGGATTTCGCGCAGGTCGTAGGTCTGGTTGAAAAAAATCGGATTCTGGTCGCCAGAGGCACCGCTCGACCAGACCGCCACAGCGTCGCCGCCGAGCGATGCCTCGAGGTAGTTCGATGCAGCTCCAGGAATGTCGGCGCTGACCATGTCAAGATTGCCGGTGATCACCGGATGTACGGCATAGTTGTAGTAGACCCCGATTGGATCTCCACTCAATGCCTCGAATCGCATCACGCCGACCGTCTTGTCAGAAGCGCCGTCGTAGTTCGGCCCTTCCCACCAGCGATGGGTCTTGGGATCGACAATGTTTCGGTTTACGTTGATCCAGGACTTTCCGGTCCCGAAGGCCATGCGCGCGGGTTGCAGCCTTTTGACCGCCGCGCGCACAGCCTCGAAGATCTGCGCTTCGTATCCGTCGTTGCGCACAAACGGCGCGCTGTGGGTATGCGTTGCCGTGAGCATGAAATGATCGGGCGCTATGCCGAGTTCATTCGCGGCCCGTTCGCTAAGCCTCTTCCACAACGCGGTCGGGATGGCCCCGGCGTCGACCGTCACGAGGGCGGCACGGCCGTGCCCGTTGTCGACAACTATGGCGCGGGCGTAGAGCGGGTCGAGCACGCCGTGCGACTGAGGAGGAAGACTGTCCGGTGCGGGGGTTATGTCGACTTTGGCCGCGCCTGCCTGCAATCCCCCCGTCTCTTCGGTCGCGTTCGCAGGAATGGAGAGAAACGCGACCATCAGGACGACGATCAGCGCGAGCGAGCGCCTTCCGAAGCTGGATGGATGGATAACAGCCATTTTCTCTCCCAACCCTTGCGATTCTGCAATCGATTGCGATCGAGCTTAGGGCCATGTTACCGGTCAAGCAACATGACATGCAATCCGGCTCGGTGGCGATTACCCTTGACCGCGCCGGAGGTGTGGTTTCCGTAAGGCCAAAGCTTCATTGGGACAGGGCGAGACGTTGGCGAAAAAGAAGGGATCGGGCGACGAGAATTCCTCGGGCAGGCCGCAGAATATCCAGGAGCTGGCGCAAATCGCCGGGGTGTCGGCGGCCACAGTATCGCGCTCGCTCGCCGGTACTGGCAAGATTGCGCCGGCGACGCGCGAACGCATTCGCAAACTGGCCGACGAGCTTGGCTTCCGCCCCAGTACCATGGCCCGGAACCTGCGCACGGGCAGGACCGGCACCATCGGGGTGATCGTCCCGCTCGGTCACGAGAAAACCCAGCACATCTCCGACCCGTTCTTCATGACCCTGCTGGCGCATATTGCCGATCGCCTGGCCGACCGCGGATACGACCTGCTGCTCAGCCGTGTCGTACCGCATGACCCGGAATGGCTGTCGCGCCAGGTCGATTCCGGTCGTGTCGACGGGATGATCATAATCGGGCAGTCGAACCAGTCGGACGTGATCAACAGCGTCGCGCGATATTACAGGCCGATGGTCGTGTGGGGCGCGGAGCTACCGGGACAGCTCTATTGCTCGGTCGGCAGCGACAACCGGCTCGGTGGGCGGATCGCCACGGAGCACCTTCTCTCGCTGGGATGTCGCAGGCTGGCCTTCTTCGGCGATGCCTCGGTGCCCGAAGTCGAGCAGCGCCTCTCGGGATTTCGCGACGCGCTGCGCGAAGCAAGCGATGGTGCGGTCGGCGCCACGCTGCCCGTGCATTTCGTCCCCGAGCGAGCAGTGGAAGAGATCTCGGGATTTCTCGACTTGGCCGAGAATCTCGATGGCATCTTCGCGACCTCGGACTCGATTGGCATGATGGCCATCCAGGCGCTCATCGAACGAGGGCGCAGCGTACCGGGCGAGGTGAAAGTCATCGGCTTCGACGACCTCGACATTGCCCGCCGAGTCCTTCCACCTTTGAGTTCGATCAAGCAGGACCTGGAAGCAGGTGCGGATGCTTTGGTCGACCTGCTTTTCCGCAAGATCGCAGGGGAAGCGGTGGATTCGGTCCAACTTGAACCGACGTTGGCCGCACGAGGTTCGACACTCTCCGATTGAGAGAATTTGTCGCGCCGATTTACCTCTCATCGACATTGCAGTGCAATCGATTGTCTAAATTGCATTGACAGAGGTGAGTTCCTGCGAAATTTAAGGGACACTCAACAATGGACCCGCAAGGGCAATCGTTTGAAACGGGAGAGTGGACATGAGGTATTTGCGGGGCACCGCGGCAGTGGCCGCACTTGCTGCAAGCCTAGCTGCGAGCGCTGTAAATGCGCAGGAACAGCAGCAGGCGAACGATGGCGACGGCTCGGAAGCGAGTGACGACGCTAAGAAGGCGGCGACAACCACAGCCGGAGGCAACGAAATCCTTGTCACCGCTTCCAAGACCGGGGCGCAGGACATCCAGGATGTGCCGCTGGCAATCCAGGTATTCAGCGGCGACGAGCTGAAGGAACGCAACATAACCACGATCGGGGACCTCGTCTCGAGCGTCCCGGGTGCTTTCGAGGGCTTCCGCCAATCGAACGGTTCGCGATTCTACAACTTGCGCGGCAACGTAACCCAGAACGGCGACTCTCCGATCGGGTATTACCTTGACGACACACCGTTCATCGTCACCAATTTCGGTATCGCCCCGCCAGTGCGGTTCATCGACATGGAGCGCGTCGAGGTCCTCCGCGGACCGCAGGGCACTCTCTACGGGCAGGGCTCATCGGGCGGCGTGTTCATCTTCCACACCCGCGACCCGGATCTAAACAACTTCGAATACTCGTTCGAGGTCGAAGGGTCCAAGACTGTCGGCGCCGACAAGTTGAACTACGGAATGGCCGGCGCGCTCTCGGTCCCGATCGTGCAGGATCGCTTTGCAGTTCGGGTCAGTGGGGGTTTTTCACAGGACGCGGGATGGGCTGACGCCTATTTCGGCCCCTACGATGGCACCCCCGACGAGAAGGGCGTCAACAAGGCCAAGAATGACGATATCAGGGTCGTCGCCCTGTTACGGCCATTCGACAACGTCAATATTCGCGCGCAGTACTGGCACTTCCGGCCGCGCCAAGGCTTCACCGGCTTCACTGCATCGGTCGATCCGCCCTACTACCAAAACACGGCCGGGCAGGAAGGTTACTCCAACGGCAGCTTCACGCTCTGGAGCCTGACGGGGACCGTTGACTTCGACGCCTTCACCGTCACCAGCGCGACGAGCAACCTCGAAGGCGTCTTCGGGATCAATATTCCGATCTCGCCGGCAGGCTTCTTCTCGAGCCAGTTCCTGCCCAAGATGTTCGCGCAGGAACTGCGCATCAACTCTTCGACCGACGGTCCGCTGCACTGGGTCGTAGGCGGAGCCTACCAGAACGGGAAGGGACCGCAGGTGAACGCGCTGCAGATTCCGCCGTTCGGCGTCGACATCAACGCGGACAACAACACGCTGACCAAGAACTGGGCCCTGTTCGGCGAAATCAGCTACGACCTGCTCGACGGGAAGCTAGTGCCGCTGGTCGGCCTCAGAACCTATCACGACAAGCGTTCGTTCGAAGATACGGGCGGCACCGTGCCGACCAAGGCGAACAAAGAGACCTGGCGCGCCAACCTTTCGTACATTCCCAACGACGACCTGACGATGTTCATCTCGGCGGCCACCGGCTTCCGCCCCGGCATCGTCCAGTCGCGCGTCCAGGTCCAGTCGCTCGAGCTGGCCGGCGTCCCGGCAATGGTGGCGCTCGAACCGGAATCCTCGCGCAACTACGAGTTCGGACTCAAGTGGCGCAACCCGGCCCGTACCCTGAACGTCGGCCTGAATCTGTACAGTCTCAAGTACACCAACCTGCAGACTTCGGTCACGGGCGGCATCCAGGGCGTGAACGGATTCGCAAACTTCGGAGACGCGACCACACAGGGCATCGACCTCGAAGTGCGCTGGGACACACCGATCGAGGGACTCAATCTCGGGTTCGTGGGCAACGTGAACGATAGTCAGTACGATTCCGTAAATCCCGTGATTGCTGCTGCCCAGCCGCTGCTCAAGCCCGGGGACCGGCTGCTCAACACGCTCGCAAACAACTACCGTGCCGATATCAATTACAACCGCGAAATCGCCAACGATTTCGATGGTTTCGGCAACCTGTCCTTCAGCCACAGCGGCGATCGTCTGCAGGCCAACGGACTGACTGCCCAGCCGTACAACCTGCTCGCCCTGACGATGGGCATTCGCCATGCCAACTGGGAACTGGCATTCGTCGGCAACAACCTGACGGACGAACGCGGGCCGACCTTCCTCGGCACGAACGGGCCGCTATCCGGCTCAGGACCGACGCCACGTACACTCGGTTTCCGCTTCCGCATCAACTCGCGGTAAAGGACGTCGAGCCAATCTGGGAAGCGGCCGCCTGGATCATGCAGGTGGCCGCTTCGTCAATTCTGCGACCGTTTCAGCGCCGCTGAAAGAGCGTCCTGCGCTAGCGACTCCATCACCGCATAGCCGGCGCGAGTGGGATGGACTCCGTCATTGGCATAGGCTGGATCGAACGAGCCATCGGGGGCGGCAAGAGGCGCGTAATAGTCGACCCATTGTGCCCCATAGTCGTGAGCAAGCTTTTCCATCCGGGCATTGAGCTGGGGAACGACGGGCCGCGTGTCGAATTCCGGCCTCGGCAAGAGGCGGGACATCGGAGGAATTCCAGCCAGCACAACTGCGATGCCATTGGACTTCGCCATGTCGAGCATGGCGCGAATGTTTGCGACAAATTCGTCCTCGGTAATCGGCCCGGTCGCTCCGCCTATGTCGTTCGTGCCGGCCATGATGTGCACAGCCTTGGGCCTCAGCGCGACGACGTCCTGCTCGAAACGCGCCACCATCTGGCTGCTGCTCTGACCGCTTATGCCCCTGTCGACATAATCGTTGCGCTCGAAGAAGTCGGGGTCTGCCTCGATCCATCCCTCGGTGATTGAATCGCCCATAAAGACTGCAGCCGGGTGCGCCCCTCGTTCGATTAACTCAGCATTGGCGTCGCGGTAACGGCACAGGAAAGGCCAATCCTCTGCGAACTGTTTCGCTTGCTGTGCACGGAACTGGGCCCCGATTTCGCTGTCGGAGTTGAAGAAGTCGCGCGCGCGCGCGGAAAGCGCATCTAGATCCTGCGGATTGGTATCGAACTGCCGTGCAAGCTGGTCCGCCGGTCGGGGGGCGTGCACGGGACATCGGATCTTCGTCCCGTTGACAGCGGCGTATTCCCTACCCTGCACGGTGGACGACGTAGCCTGTCCGTTGGCTGTCGCCGCAATCCCGACAAGACCCAAAAAGACGACGGTTAGGCTGGTTCGCACAGCAGTCATGCGCTCTCCCGAAATGTTATGTTTCGATGCGCGAGTTTGACCGAGTGCCGCCGAAGGTGCAATCGATTACATGTACAGAAGACCCGGCGCAGACACCGCCTTTCGACTCCGGTCTCCGAATTCGGTCAGGATGCGCAAAGCCGAGATTAGGGTGGCAAAAGTGCCGACGGAATGCATTGATGGGAACAGCGGACTTTGCGCCGGCTGGCCGATCATCCGACAAAGGCCGCGAAATATGAATGCCAAGGTCGAACAGATCTATCGAGACTCCGCGCGAGAGGAGACAGAGAGGCTCGGCCTGCCAGAAATCCTCGCACGTCGGATCGAGGACGACATCGTCAGAAGGCGTCTTTGCCGAGGGGGAGTCGTAGGATCCCTGCGCGATCTCTCGGAACGATACCATGCTGGACGCGCATCAGTACGCGAAGCGGTGGGATTGTTGGAGCGCCGAGGGCTGGGGCGTTTGCGACCGGGCCCCTGTGGCGGCTTCATCGTTGCCACCCCCAGCGCCGGCGTCGTAGCGTCCGAGCTCGCTTGTTACCTGCGACTTGCCGGCACGGCGCCCCACCAATTGATGGATGCGCGTGTCCTTGTGGACTCCACTGCGGCAGAGATTTTCGCCGAAATCAAATCGGGCGGCAGCGAATATTCCCGGGAGGGGGGGCCGGTCATCAGCCTGTTTGCGCGTTGCCTGGACGAACTGACGATTGAATTGCTTGAGAAACTTTCACCAGGCCACACCGTCGAAGGCGACGGTCTTAGACGCGTGCTTGAAGTGAGCCCGTCCGAACGCCTTGCGAGAGATGTAACTGCGTTCCACTTACGTCTAGGCGAACTGCTCAATCAATTGCCCGCAAGGGTTCCGCCGCTCAAGCAAGAGACCTCGCCGAGGAACCAATACCGTACCCTAGCGACCCTCGTCGCAAGCAAGCTTGCCGTTGAAATCCAGAGCAACTTGACGGCAGGCCAGAAGCTCGGCTCCGAATGGGACCTGTGCGACAGGTTCAGCGTGAGCCGGACGACGCTGCGCCAAGCTATCCGGCAATTGCAGGACAGCGGTCTCGTCGAATCCCGGCGGGGCCGCGGAAACGGGCTGCTCGTCCGCGACATCCGCGTGACAGGTAGCGTCCGCCTGGTCCTTGCTTATCTTATCGGACAACAGATGGACCCGCGCGCCGCAGGTACTCTTCTGTTTCGGATCAATCGCCATATCCCAGCCCTCGCAGTCCATCGCGCAACTCCGAAGCAGCGTCGCGAACTTGGCGAACTTCTGGCGACAGCGAGCTTGAGCGATCCGATGGAACGCATCGACTTGCTGCGTCTCGTGCAGCGCGTCTCTCAGCTTGCCGATAGCCCGTTGATCGACCTGTTTTCGCGCTGTCTCGCGGCCTACGAGGCACGCTTCCACCCAGCGCTCGCCGAGCGCCTACCGGTTAGGTTCCAGGCCGATTACTTCGACATGGTCCGCCTCCTTCTCGACCACGCGCAAACGGACGGTGCCTTCGACCTTGAATGGGCGAAGGTACGATCCGAACAGGTGATGCTGGCGATGGCGGTCCAGCGTCCGATCTGATTGAGATTGCTCCTCTCATGAGCGGCCCGATGACGGGACGGGCCTATACATGTCCCGGGTCAGTGTGCGCGAAGCAAGCCAGTAATGCACGGCTCCCCAGGCGAAGACAGGCAGCACGCTGAGAAGCGCCAAGCGCAGTCCCTCGGTGGAAGCCCGGACGCATGCAATGTCGAGATTGGTGCCCAGCCCATCGACGCCGCGCCCCCCAGGGCATTGCGTGAAGAAGACACCTCCTGCGAAGGAATTCTCGCTGAAGACGTCGCTGAGATATCCTGCCAACGTCGGCCCCAGGCCGGCCGCAAGGATACCAACGATCAGGGCGACTACGGCGGCTGTGGTCGCCCTCATCCGCGGCCCGACCATGTTTTGCATGGTGGCGGAAGTCTGCGCCATGTGCATGGCAAGCACCAGGTTGCCGAAGAAGACGAAGGACATCGAGAGGTAGATGTCCCGGGCGAGGAACGCGCCTGCATAGATCGGTGCGCACAGCGACAGGCAGATTGCCGGCGCGCGCAAGGCCCAGCGCGGGTCCCTACGGGCGAGACGGTCGAACCAGAATCCGCCCAGCAGCATGCCTGTGCCGTTGGAAAGAAAGCTGACTAGGCCGAACATAACGCCGACAGTGGCCAGTGGCACATCGAAGCCGCGAAGGTAGAAGGGCAATACAAAATTGGCGATTGCGTTCATGGCGAAGCCGGCCAGCACGAAGCCGGTGATGAGCTGCCGGAAGGTCGGCTTTGCCCACAGATATCCGAGGACGGTCCTGAACGAGGGCGCCTCTTGAGTGCCTTCGGCAATCGCCCCTTCGGCAAGTCCCCGAGGCGGTTCGCGCAATGTGAAGAACACCAGCGCGGCGATCAGCAAGCCCGGCACCGACATGGCATAGAAAGCCGCGCGCCAGCCCCATTCGCTGGCGACCAGGCTGCCGACCGATTGGCCAAGGAGAAAACCGAACGGCGCTCCAAGCAGAATAATGCCGAGCACCGACCCGCGCCGGTTCTGGTCGAAGTGATCTGCAACAAGAGAACTCGAGACTGGTGCCGTTCCCGCCTCGCCCACGCCAACACCGATACGGCACAATAGCAGTGTGACGAAATTGGTGGCGAGGCCGCAGGCAGCTGTCATGATCGAAAATGCGGCGATGCAAGTCGCCAGCATCCTTATCCGGACGGTCCGCTCGGCGAGTACTCCAAGCGGTATGCCCAACACGGAGTAGAATATCGCGAAGCCCAAACCTTGCAGCAGACCGAGATCCGTGTCGGTCAAATGCAGGTCTTCCTTGATCGGCTGAGCAAGCACATTGAGTACCGCCCGGTCGGCAAAATTGATGATTGAGACCAGCAGCAGGGTGACCACCACCCAACGACCATAACCAGGACGGAGCAGCGGATGATCCGCATCGAGCGTTGGCCCGACGCCTTGAGGTACAGTCGCCATTATTGCTTGCCCCTCTCCCGATCGCTCCGGCTGGCCGCTACTTCGCCAGCACTTCCCCCTGCGCATGCGGCACCACGGTGACGTTGTGCGCCTGCAGGCGAGGCAGGACCTCCTCGCCGATGCGCTTGATCTGGTTCATGTACTTGCCGTGCGGCATGTCGCCCCGGTTGATCACCAGCAGCACGTTATTGGCACCTGCGTCGTCGCATTCGGCGGTAATCCGCTCAACGATTTCGTCGGCCGTGCCCAAAGGCATGTTCTGTGCCGCGCCGCGTACGGTGTCGATGTCCCATTCGTTGAAGACGGTGCCATCTTCGGCCAATGTTCCCTTGGCTCCTTCGCGCAGGTGCTCAAAGGCGGTCGACGAGTAGTACTTCGTCTTCTTCACTTCGTTCTGCCAGACCTGGTCATACCGAAGCAGCGTATTGAACAGGTACATCAAGTGGTCGCCGTATTCGTCGATCGCCTGGTCCTTGGAATCTGCCACGTAGCAATCGACCATGATGGAAATCTTGTTCGGGTCGACCTTGCGACCGTGTTTGGCCTGGCACTTGGCAAAGTAGCGGATCGTGTCCTCACGCATCGGGCCCGGGAAGACACCTGGCGTGATCGCGGCATCGTTTTCCGCCGCCCATTCGATCGACTCCTTCGATCCGGTCAGCGGTATCCAAACCGGCGGATGCGGTTGTTGCACCGGGCGCGGCCAGATGGCGACGTCGTTGAACTTGTAGAACTCGCCGTCGAAGCTGAAGCTGTCCTGCGTCCACGCGCGGCGCATGACCTCGAAGCCCTCATTGAAGCGACCGCGCGATTCATCCATCGGCACGTTGAAAATCTTGTATTCGCGTGGAGCCCCGCGGCCCACGCCGCAGATCAGTCGGCCGCCGGTCATGCAATCGAGCATGGCGATTTCCTCGGCCAGCCGCAGGGGCTCGTGGATCGGCAGCAGGTTGGCATAAACGAGGATCTTGATCTTCTCGGTCAGCTGCGAGAGCGCCGCAGCCATCAGGTTGGGCGAATTGCCCAAGCCGAAAGGCGTTCCGTGGTGTTCGTTGATGGCGATTCCATCGAAGCCCTGCTTTTCGAGCTCGACCCATGCCGAAACATGGTTGCGAAAGGTATCGATCGCGACTTGCGGTTCGAAGTGCTCCTTACCGAGGCGCGTCAGCTTCCCGTCCTTGCGGAACTTGTCAACGTTCTCGGCGTAGGCCGTCCAGTCGAATACGAAAACCTGCATTGCCTAACCTCCGCGAATTGACTCGAACGTGGGCGGGCTTAGCCGCCCATCCTTTGTGGCGCGCCGATGCGAAAATGCGCCTCTTCGAGACGGATCAGGCGCGCAAGACCCGATTGCTGCATCGGATCGGCGGCGAATGCCTTGCGCACCTCTTCGATATCGTTCGCCCGCATGACGAACAGGATGAGTTCGGATTCGGCCAGCAGCCCGGCCATTGCGATCATCCCGGAACGCTCGAGTTCGCCCATGTAAGCCGCATGTTCGGCGAATCCTTCCTGCTCGAACGCGTCCTTCGTGCGGTCCCATTTCTCGGTCCGTTCGACCATCGCCACGAAGTTCTTCGTCATTGCCAGATCACTCCTGCGCAAATCATTCGTCGAATACCGCTATGGTTCGCACCTCGAAGCTCTCGCGCTTCGGGGAATCGGGCACGCTGGTCGGGTCTTCGATCGCGGTATGGCCGCTCATCTTCCAGTCGGGATCAGCGGTGTCGAACAGCTTGAATACGAGCGCCTCGTTCGGCTGCATGTCGGCGAAGTAGTACCATTCGTGCGCCGGATTGTGTGCCATGTTGAGGCCTGCCGGCATGTCCGGCGTGAACTCCCCTTCCGGCTTTCCCAGCGAGACGTGAAGGAAATCGCCGCGATCGACGCTGCGCTTATCGCATATGGCAAGGGGGGAATTCTCGACCGGGCTGGTGCCGCGCCATACGTTTATGTTGACCAGGCGCTTGTCCTTGAGTTCGGCCACGCGGTCCGGAGCGAAGCGGGAAACCCACTGACGCAGGGCCGGCCCATTGAAATCGACATGTGCGCTAAACGCAGGTCCGCCGCCCTTCACGTCGGCGCCTCCGCGCCATATCCCCATGAACACAAACACTTCGCTGGCCCCGGTCATCTTCTTGATGAGGTTGCGCACCTGAGGGTAATAATTCTTCTCGAAATCGGCGTTGTCTGCCCAATCGATATCGACCGGGAAATCGACCAACGCGAAGCCGTGCGTATCGAAATCGGTGTCGACATTGCGGGCATTGGTAATGGTCGCCGGATGGTCTTCCATCTCGAACGAATAGCTGCCGTTCCTCTCGATCCAGCCGCCATCCGCCGCAGCTTCGGAATAGCGCACGAATGTCTCGATCTGCGCCGGAGCACCGGCCTTCGGTCTGGTTTCGCTCAGCACCTTCGCCCCGCTTTCCATTCGCGAGGAGGCTGCACTCTCGGCCAAGAGGAAAATAGTGCCGTCATTGGCTCGCCGCGGGGAGCGCGCTTTCGATCATGTCGGCAGTCTCCTCGACCGCTACGTGCTGAAGGTCGTGGGTGAAGGGCATTTCATCGACGCGCCAGGCAGGGTCTTGCCGCAGGCGTTCGGCAACGGGGATGAAGGTGTCGTTCTTGTATCCGGTCGCAACGACGTAGGTCTTCTGGGGGATCTTCTCTCGCGCGCCGCTCAGTTTCGTCCTGTCGGAGAAGCAGAACACCGATTGCGGCGTGCGCCGGTCTTCGTAGGACGTGCGGGCCTCGTCGGTCATGTGCGCGTTGAACCCCTGCAGCACCAGTCGCGGCGGGAGGACGAGATAATCGTCCGGGTCCTCCGGCAGGTGGGCGGGAAAGGCGGTCAGTTCGTTGAGGCATTCGCCGTCGTCGGGGCAAAATGCATCGAGATAGAGCAGCGAGGTGACGACGCCCTCAGGGATCAGCTCGAGCGCTTGCGTCACCGGCATGCCGCCATAGGAATGCGCGACGAGCAGGACATTCTCGAGAGCCTCGTACTTGATCAGGTTGGCGATATCCTGGGCATGCATGGCCAGGTTTACGTCGCGGCTGGTCAGGTGCGAGCGTTCGCCCAAGCCGGTAAGAGTGGGTGTGAAGACCCGGTGCCCCCTGTCGCGCAAGAGGTCGGCAACCTCGCGCCAGCGCCAGGCCCCGACCCAGGCTCCATGAACGATGACTATGGGCGCGGATTTATCGGGCATCGGCTTCTCCAAGGAATCGAAGAAATGGCGCACGCATGCTTCACACCGGGGCTCCGGACGCGCGCATTTCGAGAATGCGCTCGCGATAGACCCGCAGTCCGTACCAATAGGTCGCGGCGGCCAAGGGAAAGGCGATCGCGGCGGACGTCGCCAGCGCGTAGCGAAGCATAGCCTCGTTGCCGAAGACCTCCTGTGTCAGGAACGCGACCAATGTCGGCCCGATGCTTCCGCCAGCAGCCATCATGACAAACAGGTAGATCGCTGTAACTTGGCCACGCATCTGGTTGGGCGTGACGATCTGCAAAGCCGTGTTTAGCGACGGAGCGGCCACGAGCATCAGCGCGGGTCCCAGTCCGCCAGCCAATAGCGCCAACCAGGGCGAGGGCATCAGCGGCATGACGATCATGAAAGGTACCGCGCAACTTATGCCGGTCGCCATTACCCGCATATTGGTGTCAGCGTAGCCCTTGGCGGCGAACCACTCATTGAACCAGACTGCGCCATAAAGTGCCGGGATCGAAAATCCGATGCTGACGAGACCGCTGTAGAGGCCGATCGTCGCCGGCGCCCAGCCATAGGTCCGCATGTAGAAGGCGGCACTCCACGCCCCCAAGCCCATCATGTGAATGGAAGTGAGCGCCAGGCCGAGGAACATCGGAAGGTAAAGCCTGCGATGCGTCCAGAGGAAGGCCACGACATCGCGCAGCCGGGTACCTTCCCTGCCGTCCACAACAAGCGAAGTGGAGCGCAGGCTGCGCCGTTCCGGTTCGGCCAACAGCCACATCAGCAACATTACCGGAATTCCCGTCAGACCCGTGAAGACGAATACCAGCTGCCAGTCACGAACCGCGCCGATCAACGGCATCTGCACCTCGGGCAATCCGCCGGTAATCCAGATCAGCAGCGCACCGAGTAACATCGACAATGCCGCCCCGCCCTGCAGTCCGACATTGTAGATGGCTATGCCGCGCGGCAACTTGCCGGGACGAAAATAGTCGGACAGCAGGGAATAGGAAAGCGGACCATTGATAGCCTCGCCAGTACCGATCCCGAAGCGCGCGGCGAAAAACTGCCAGAATGTCTGCGCCAGTCCGCAGGCGGCGGTCGCCGCGCTCCAGATCGCTATGGAAGCCAGCATCAACCATTTGCGGTTGTAGCGATCGACCAGTCGTGCCGCGGGTATGCCTACCACCGCGTAGAACAGAACGGCGGAGAAGCCGAGCAGGTAACTCATCTGCAAATCAGTCAGCTGAAGGTCGCGCTTGACCGATTCCACCATGAGCGTCGTGACGCCATTGTTGAGTTGCGCACACATCTGCACTACGGCGAGGGTCCAAGCCGCAAAATAGGCCTGCCCCATCGTCGGCCAGGCTTGTTCATGCGGACCTTCTTCGTGAGTGTCGGGCGCGGCAGCCGGGGATATCGCCTCGCTCATTTGGCGCTTCCGACCGCGAATGGGGCCTGGCCCGGCCGCACCGATCCGCTCCAATGCTCGGCGATCCTGCCGCTCTCGATGCGAAACATGTCGAAACGCGTCGTCGTGTAAGTTCTCATGGCGTCGAACGGATGCTGTTCGACACGTCCAGTCACGAGAACAACAAGATTCCCTTCGGCGACGACGGCGACCAGCGGAGCTCCGATCACGTCTTGCAGCGAGCCTTGGCCGAACTGCTCCCGGCCGGTGAAGCCGTTGGGGTCGTGTTCGCCATACCCCTTTGTCAGGTAATCCCTCGCTTGCCCCTCGCCTCCCGCGACGAACAGGTCGCGAAGTGCGACATAGGCGAGCCGTTTGCGAACGGCGAGTTCGGGATCCTCGCTTGCAAGAAGGTCCGCCTGACCGGTCCCGACGATGCCGGTGACCGGCTGCGGACCGCCTTGCTCCGGCGGCAAGACATCGGCGCCGGGACTATCCGCGAGCGAATGCCAATGTTCCGCAAGGCGGCCGTCCTCGATCCGGAACATGTTGAAATGCGTTGATGTATATTGCTCGCCCGTTGGGTCGGTGAGCGTATCTCTCAGCGCCATCACTACGCGGTCCCCCTCGGCGACCATCGCCACCAGCGGCGGGCTGACCAGGTCCGGAATCGTGCTGCGCGGAACGGCCGAAAAGATGCGCTTGAAGGCAGCCCGCCCCGTAGGCAGCACGGGGCTGTGCTGGATATAGCCTTCCTGAAGCATTTCGTCCGCCAACTCGACACGACCGGCATTGACGATGCTGCGCCACATATCGAAAACGAGTTGCTTGTTTGCGGCCAGCCCCGCATCGGCACTCTTGAGCAACGAAAGAGGTTCCGGATGGGCCGAGACCGGTTCGGGCGGTGCATTCAGGTCGAGCAGTTCGGCGCTCCCCTCACCGTCGCCGGTCGTGCAGCATGCGAGCAATCCCCACGCAACAAGTGTAGCCCATCGCATCTTGACCTGCCCATCCTCCCCGCTTTTGCCGCGGATTCTGCCTCACGGTCTTTTTTGTCGGTATACGGTGCCATCGCTCGCAGCCGATTGGTAAAATAGTGCGTTGAATTTCGACGCCGTCTGTCCTTTCATTTGCGGCTTTCATCAATTGTCGGCACTATTTTTGGCAGTCTCAAAGCGGCTCTTTGGCCAGTAGATTGGGAATTCCGGTTCCAAAACCCGGACCAATGCTCGGGAGGGGAGCAGGAATGCAAATCAACCAGTTACATCCGCTCTTCATGGGCGAGATAATCGGCCTCGATACCCGGACGCCACTCGCGCTCGAAGCGATCGACTGCGTGGAACAGGTAATGGCCGAATACGCGGTGTGCGTGATTCGCGATGCGGTCCTGGATGACGATAACCTCATCGCCTTCGCCCGTTCCTTCGGTCCGATGGAACTGGCCCCGCCGGGTAGCAAACGGATCGCCGAGGGACTCTACGATATTAGCAACCTCACTGCCGACGGAGAGATCCGACCCTATAATCCGGATGGTCCGCAACCGGTCGATTTCGAGCGCTTCCACACGGACAGCCCGTTCAACTCACTTCCAACGAAGTGGTCGTTTCTCCTGGCACACGTCACCCCGCCCAGTGGCGCTGACACGGAGTTCATCGACACTCGCGCCGTCTACGACGATCTGCCGCAAGAGATGAAAAGCCGGATTGAGGGCTTGGAGGTGGACCACGACATGTTCCGCGCTCTCAAACGCACTGGGGTAGAATTCGAGAACGAGGAGATGCGCAAGAATTTCCCGCGCATGACGCACCCGCTGGTTCGAACTTCGTCCAATGGTCGCAAAGCCCTGTACCTAGGTTGGCATGCGATCGACATCGTCGGATGGGAAGAAGAAGACGCCCTGGAACTGCTCGACCATCTCTTCGAATTCGCAACGCAGAACAAATACATTTATGCGCACAAATGGAGGCCGGGTGACATGGTTATCTGGGATAACCGCTGCACCATGCACAGCGCCACGGCATTCGAGCGCTATAAATATAAGCGCGATCTGCGCCGCGCGACGATCAATGAAAGTGGCCCCGAAGTTTCGGCCATCGAGGCAAACAGGAAGGCCAGCGAACCAGTCTGAACTGAACAATTGGGTGGGGAGTTTTCAATGAGGACGGCAACAAGGATAGTGGTCACTGCCGCCATGGCCCTGAACATGGTCCTGGCAGGGCCGAGCCTGGCTCAAAACGGACCGCCGCAGGGTGCCGATGGTCCGCCGCCTGAGGGCGCCAACGGTCCGCGACGAATGGCCATGCGGCGTGCGCCCGACCCTCGCGCGGAAGAGCGCACTTACAAGCTGCCCGCGACAGGGGAGGAAATGCGCTACACGATCTTCGCCTCGTCGAAGATCGATCCCAAGGTTCCCGCACCGCTGATCGTTGCGCTTCATGGCATGGGTGGCGATGCCAACTTCATCGTCGGAGAACGGTTGATCGATTTGGCAGAGGAAAACGGTTACGTCGTCGTCGGACCGATGGGATACAACGAAGTGGGTTGGTATGGCTCGCCGGTCATCGCCTTCGGCGGCAATGGACCCGAGCCTGCGAATCTTGCCGAATTGAGCGAGGTTGACGTTCTCAACGTCGCCGCCATTGCAACTAGCGAATACAACATCGATCCCAATCGGCAGTACCTGATGGGACATTCCATGGGCGGCGCAGGGACGATTTTTCTCGGCCAGAAGCATGCCGAACGATGGGCGGGCATCGCAGCCATTGCGCCGGCGGCATTCATGATGCAGTCAACGCAGGAGGCGGTTCTTGCCCCACTAAAGGAAGCCAAAGTCCCGGTGATGATTACCGAAGGCGGAGACGACAACGTGGTGCCTCCGGAGTCTGTGCGAACCTGGGCCGCTGCGATGGACCGGATGGGCCTGAAGAACGAATACCACGAAATGCCCGGCCTGAATCACGGCACAATCATTGGTGCCTCCATGCCTGAGATATTTCGCTTCTTTGCAGAGAACGTCCGAACGCCGCCGCCGCCACCGGCATTCACGCCGCGCAGAGTACCTGGCGCTCCATTACGGCTTCCCATGAACTAGGCCAAATGATTACGGAGTGGGCACCGAGCGCGCGATCCGGCGAGAGACGTCCGCCACTAGAGGTGATCAGTGGAAGTGAGATTGCGTTCGGTGAGATCAATCATCGCGCTCCGAGTGTCAGTGAGCGACGAGACCAAGAAGCTCGTATGGGCTGGACACGCCCAGACGACGGTATGCCCTTTGGCGAAATGTGACGACCGAAGACTTGGCGATGCCGAGTTCTATCGACGTTGCTTCAACACTTAGGCCAAGCGCAGCCCGCGCGCAGACCTGACGTTGGCGTTGCGTCAAGCTGGCGCAGCGCATCCCGAAACGCTCCTCGAGCTCGGTCGGCGAAAGAACCCGGTTAGAAGCGGCCTGACTCACCGAGATCGGCAGCATTGGCAAGGCCAGCCGGGCAAGCGCGACGATATTGTCAATTTCTCGATCGGAGAACGTTCCTCCGCTTGAATGTCGCGCGACATTCATTCCGCGCCAGCAGTCCCTGCCGCGCTGGACGATGGACACCCGTTCGACGATACCGCCTTCATCGAAAAAACGGCGGCGGAACGCGACCGAGCGAATGTCGCCCGGCCCGATCCGCTGGAGCGCCATCGAACCCGGACGGATTGCGCTGTCGTACAAGTCCCTGATCGGATCGATTTGCTTGTATTGCTGCGCATAGTCCGCGAACAGCACCGCGATCTGCGGCTCGCAATGGTAGTAACGCAGCGCGTCCTCGTCAGCGCTTGTCGCTTCGAACAGGTAAATTCGCCGTACACCGGCCGTGAGAGCTTCGACGCAGTCACGCACGACTCCACCCAGACGGCCGCTGCCTAGCGATCCCAGAAGCCGATCGTACAGGGGATCGATCGCCGGATTCAGGCGAGTGTGGGTGATTTTCCGGATCTCGGCCACAGTGCATTCTCCCCAGGTCCAGACGAGTTTGCCCTGTCCTCCCGCGATAGGACAGACCTCGAAGCAACTTGGCCCCATCTGTGTCGAAACACTAGGAGAGAGTAAATGCTTGACGGCCGCAAAGTGATGATCACGGTCGCCCTGAACGGCGGCATGCAGCAAGACCGCGAGGGCGCCGTAGTTCCCAAGCAGCCCGAAGAGATCGGAGAGGCTGCCGCCCGCTGCTGGGAAGCGGGAGCGTCGTTGGTTCATGTGCACGCGCGAGGGCCGGACGGCAAGAACAGCGGAGACCCGGCGATATACGCTGAGATCATCCGCCAGATACGCGCCCGCTCGCCGATCCTGATCCAGACCACAAACGGCATCGGGGTTCGCCGCGACCCGTCGACCGGGCAATTCATCTGGCCGACCGACAGCGAACGCCTTGGCTTGCTCGAAATCGAGCCTCAGCAGGACCTCTTCGGAATTGCCGGGGGTTCTGCCGACTTCCACAACCCGGAAGGCGGCTATCCCGAAGAAACGCCCTACGTGAATTCTCCGCAGCTCCTGAAGAGAACTATCGAGGCGGTCTACGCGAAGGGCTCTGCACTCGAATATGAGATCGTCGAGGCCAGTTCCCTGCACCGCCTGATGCGGTATGCAGACGAAGGCCTGTTCGACCGCAACCGGTCCAACATCTGGCTCTTGCACGGGGGCGGGTTCGGGGCGACGCCTCCCGTGGCACGCAATGTGATCTTCAATATCGATGAGGGCCTGCGAATGTTTCCTCAGGCAATCTGGGGCGTCACCGCGACAGGGCGAGACATGTTTCGCATTGCAACGATCGGTCTGGCCATGGGCTGCGATCTTGTCCGCGTTGGCTTCGAAGATGGCATCCACTTGCCGGATGGGACTGTCGCCCGGGATAACGCCGAGATGGTGAAGGCAGCATCGCGCATCGCCGCGATATTCGGCCTCCAGCCGGCAAGCGTCGAAGAAGCCCGCGCAAGGTTCGGCATATGACCGCCTCGCGCGTTGCGGCCCGCAAGACGATCGCGATCTGCACCGTGATCTATGCGCTCGACGGACTGATCCACACGATCCTCGGACCGCTCGCTCCCGAGATTGCCCGGACTCTGTCACTCGGCAACGCGCAGCTGGGCCCGATATTCTCCTCCAATCTGATCGGGCAGTGCATAGGCCTCGTGTTGTTTCCCGCAATCGCAACGCGGTTCGGACATCGATTGACGGTTACTCTCGCTGTAGTCGGGTTTGCGCTGGGCCAGGCCGCTAGCGCGCTTGCCGACAGCGGGGCGCAGCTCTTCGCCATACGCCTGGCAACCGGAATCTTCCTCGGCGGCTGCCTGCCGAGTTGCCTTGCGATCGTGACCGAACAGGCACCGGAAGGGCGACGGGGTTTGTCGATCCTGAGTCTATTCACCGGCTACGGCCTCGGTGCCGCGCTCGCAGGCGCCGTCGCGGCCGGTTTCGCGGAATTCGGCGGATGGCGTACGGCGATGGTCGCCATCGGTGCTCTGTCCTTGGCAACCGCCGTCGGTGCATGGCTGTGGCTGCTCGAGCCGGACCCGTTGCAGCCCGCGTCGTCTGCGCAGGGCCAAGCTGCCGGTACCTTGGCCGCAGTTGAACTGGTGCGCTCCGAATATATGGTCGGTACGTTGATGCTGTGGCTGCTGTTCATCCTCTTGCTGACCATCAGCTACTGTCTGAACTCGTGGCTTCCGATCATGCTGGTCGACGCGGGATTCAGCGAATCCTTCGCTGCACTGTCCGTGACCACGTTCGGGTTCGGCGGCGCCATCGCGGCTCTAGGCGTGGGAATCCTGATCGATCGCTTCGGTGCGATGACGATCCTGCTTGCGTTCCTCACTATGGCGGCGGCTCTACTGTTTGCGACGGGGCAAGCAATGGAGGATGCCTCCCCCACGCTGCTCACGCTGCTCCTCGCAGCGACCGGCTTTTTCAGTCTCGGGGCCTACGGTGGCGTCAACGTCGTGCTGGCTGGCTTTTATCCTGGGCCGCTGCGGGCCACAGGTATCGGCTGGGCCAAGAGCGTAGGACGGCTCGGAACAGTGATCGCCCCGATCACCATCGGCTTCGCTCTTTCGGCGGGAATGACCGGAAGCAGCGTAATGTCGCTCTTTGCCGTTCCCGCGGTCCTGGCCGGGCTAGCGCTCGTCGTAATTTCATTCACTGCCACTTGGCGGGCCCATTCGACGGGATAGGTCGCGAACCTTCAGAGCCGAAACATATTTGAGATGCGTTCTGTCATTCTTGCTGGGTTCGATTCTGGTTCGGACGGCGTCAGGCAACGGCGAAAGCATAGAACACTCCGCCGGTTGTGTTTTGCGGGCGAGGCCAGGGGGAGGCTCCTGCTGGGATGGTGTCTGCGTGCTCGAATATGGATTGGGTATTCGGCTTCCACTCTCTCCGCCAGTTTTCCGAAGCAAAGCCCGGAAGCGCTCAGTCATCCAGGCTGGCTATGGCATCGGCAACAGCCTTTCGCGTCGAAGCGCCTATCGATGGACTGGCCTGGAACAGGTGGACGCTGCCGCCAAGGTCGAGCTTGCCTGAACGGGTGAGCTGGTCGGCAAGATCATCACCCACCCCGCTGAGATACAGGGCTCCGCCTACTTCGGCCAGTTGATCGGCATAGTCGTCAAGCACATCGATCAGGGTTGCGCCCGCTGGACTGTGTCCGCGCAACCGCAATACGACAACCGGTTCGATGGCCGACCGGGGATCAGGCAGCTTTTCCGCAAGGGTCCTGGCGCCGGCGAAGAACAGGCTACCATGAACATCTAGGATCGTAACGTCATCACCTTCCAGTCTTGCGGGTGGAGCGGTCTCTTCGACAGTACCATCGGCTCGCCGGATGAGCCGGTGAACCGCAACATCCCTTGCCGATGAACCGACAAAGTAGACCATCGTCACCAGGACCCCAACTCCCACCGCAATGGGAATGGAGGTCAGGAGGCAGGCAACAAAGGTAACGAGAATGGCCCAGCGTGCCCCGCCCGCGGTCTTCCAGACCGATAAGGCCTCGCGGCCGTTGAACGCGCCGACCCCTGCCATGATCATCATCGCGGCCAGCACCGACATCGGAACGCGAGCGACCAGTTGAGGTAACAGCGCTATGAAGGCGACCATCCAGATTGCCGAAAATATCCCGGCGTAACGGGAGCGGGCCCCGAGCGAAATGTTCAGTGCCGTTTGCCCCACGGAGCCCCCGGCGGGAATTGCGGTGAAAAGGCTGCCCGCAAGGTTGGCAATACCCTGCGCGGTCATGTCCCGCGAGACGCTGGCGGGACGGCCGTCGAGGTTCTGGGCGGTCTGGGCGACCCCGGCCGCCTGTATTGCAATCACCACAGCAATCGCAAAGGCTGATGCCGCGAGATCCAGGGTGAAGAGGCCAAAGTCGGGAAGGCGCGGGATCGGGAGGCCGCTTGGGATTTCGCTCTGCGATCCGACGTCCGCTACGTCGCTCCATCCAATCAGGACCACGAGTAGGGATGGCACGAGGAGAGCAACTATCGCGCCCCAATTTCTCCAGCGCGTTCGTCCCAGGGCCACCATTATGGCCAGGGCGAGGCATCCGATCGCAGCGGTGTGGAGGTGGATTTCACCCAACTTGGCAGGAAGACCAAACATCTTGACCAGCGCGCTGCCGGCCGGCGCACTGAATCCGAGCAATTGCGGAAACTGATCGAGAATGAGCGTGACCGAGACTCCGAGCAGGAAGCCCGTCATCACGGCATGCGAAACGAAACGCATCAGCCTGCCCGCGCGAAGCACTCCCATGAGCAGCAGCAAGCCACCGATCATGCCGACCAGCAACATCAGTGCGGGTTCCCGGTCGGATGGCTCGTATGCCGACAGCGCCTCGGCCGCCGCTATTGCCGATGCGCTTGTCGCCGCGATCTGCATCCGCTGGGTACCCAGCAGCCAGTTGCCGGCAGAAGGAGCTACGACGCTGGTGTAAAGACCGAGAACGGGATTGACGCCCACCATGGCGGCAGATGCGAGGCCGTCGGGTATGGCGACCACCGCGTTGATCAGGCCGACGACAGGCTCGCGCCGTAATCGACTCCATTTCCCGGCAAGTCCGGCTTCCGCGTCAGTACCAGCCATTCGGCCACCTCTAACGCCTTGTACGCACCCGATCGGGTCGGTTTTGGTCAGAGCGATTTGAGCTGGTTCCTGCAGGCCCGCGAGAAGTCGGACGCCGGCTCAAGTTCGCGCGATGGGAACACGGCTGCGCCGACCGGAGACACCTCGTGATCGGACTAGAAGCTCCGTCAGTTTTTTCCTGTCTTTCGCATTCCTGGTAGTCGCAGCGATTGAATATCCCTGCGGACAGACCATATCGATTGTGCGGGTCGCAGCGAGCGGGCAAGAAGGCCACGCAAGCCTTTGCACTCACACCTGAAATCGGATTATGGAGCTGCCATGAATTCGAATGTCAGTCCTGTGGAACTCGACACGCTTGAAGCGGTGTCGGAGAGCGAAATCGAGGTCCTGCGCGAAAGTGCGCACCGGGCCTCGACCTTGCTCAAGCAACTCGCAAACGAGCAGCGCCTGCTCATCATGTGCAAGCTGATGGAAGGCGAATGCTCGGTCTCGTACCTCGCCGAACATATCGGCCTCGCGCAGTCGGCAACTTCACAGCACCTCGCCAAGCTGCGCGAAACCGGCCTGCTTGCAACGCGCCGCGACGCGCAAAGCATCTATTACCGCATCGGCGACGAAAACGCCGTGCGCGTGCTCAAGACCCTGTGCGAGATATTCGCCCCGCCGGGTCACTGACGGGCGCTGCGTTGCGTGCGATGCAACACCGGATGACGACAAAGCACTTGGGACTGGCAGAAGCGAGGGCGTAGGAAGCCGGCATGGCCTCGCTACTCGACCCCCTCCTCCTCGCCCGGGTCCAGTTCGCCTTCACGGTCAGCTTCCATTTCATCTTCCCGTCGTTCTCGATCGGGCTCGCGAGTTTCCTGATGGTGCTCGAAGGTCTGTGGCTGAAGACCGGGAAGTCGATCTACCTCGACCTGTTCAGGTTCTGGCTGAAGATCTTCGCCGTGGCCTTCGCCATGGGCGTCGTCTCGGGGATCGTCATGAGCTACCAGTTCGGCACAAACTGGGCGGTGTTCTCCGACAAGGCCGGGCCGGTGATCGGGCCGCTGATGGCCTACGAGGTCCTGACCGCCTTCTTCCTCGAAGCGGGCTTCCTCGGCGTGATGCTGTTCGGGATGAACAAGGTCGGCAAGGGCCTGCATTTCGCCGCCACCTGCATGGTCGCGCTCGGCACGTTTATCTCGGCGTTCTGGATCCTTTCGGTCAACAGCTGGATGCAGACTCCGACCGGTTACGAGATTGCCGCCAACGGCCAGTTCCTTCCCGGCCCGAGCTGGTGGGCGATCGTCTTCAACTCGAGCTTCCCCTATCGTCTCATCCACACCGTGCTCGCCGCCTACCTGACCACCGCCTTCGCCGTCGGCGGCGCCGGCGCCTGGCACCTGCTGAAGGACCCGGCGAACGCCCACGCGCGCAAGATGTTCTCGATGGCGATGTGGATGGCCGCGCTGGTCACGCCGATGCAGATACTTGCAGGCGACCAGCACGGGCTAAACACGCTCGAACACCAGCCGGCCAAGGTCATGGCAATGGAGGGGCATTTCCAGAGCCACCCCGACGGCGCACCGCTGGTCCTGTTCGGCATTCCCGACAGCGAGGCGCAGACGATGCATTACTCGGTCGAGATTCCGAAAGCCTCCTCGCTGATACTCAAGCACGACCTCGACGCACCGCTTGCGGGGCTCGACTCCGTTGCGCCCGAGGACAGGCCTCCGGTCGGGCCGGTGTTCTGGGCCTTCCGGCTCATGGTAGGGATCGGCACGGCCATGCTCGGCGTCGGGCTGTGGAGCCTCGTCGCGCGCTGGCGCGGCAAGCTCTACGACTGGCGCTTGCTGCACCGCGCCGCGCTGCTGATGTCGCCCGCCGGGTTTGTGGCGGTTATCGCCGGCTGGGTCACCACCGAGGTGGGGCGCCAGCCGTGGACGATCTATGGACTGCTGCGCACCGCCGATTCCGCCAGCCCGCTCGGTGCGCCGGCGGTCGGAGCCTCGCTGCTCGCCTTCGTCGTCGTCTACTTCGCCGTGTTCGGGATCGGCGTTTGGTACCTGCTGCGGCTGATGGCGCATACCCCGCACAGCGGTGAGACCGGCGTTGCCGGGCAGGAAACCGGGCCGGTGCGCACCTCAGGGATCGTGCCGGGCACGGCACCCCGGCTGGAGCGCGAGCCATGAGCGGCAGCATCGACCTGACGACGATCTGGGCCTTCATCATCGCCTTCGCGGTGTTCGCCTATGTCGTAATGGACGGATTCGATCTCGGCATCGGCATCCTTTTCCCCGCGGTGACCGTGGGCCACGGGCGCAACCGGGCGATGAACGCCATTGCGCCGGTGTGGGACGGCAACGAGACCTGGCTGGTGCTCGGCGGCGGCGGGCTGATGGCCGCCTTCCCGCTGGCCTACGCGGTGATCCTGCCGGCGACCTACCCGCTGATCATCGCCATGCTGCTCGGCCTGGTCTTCCGCGGCGTGGCATTCGAGTTCCGCTGGCGCGACGAGGCGCACCGGCCGTTCTGGGACCTCGCCTTCTTCGGCGGCTCTCTGGTCGCGGCAATGAGCCAGGGGATGATCCTCGGCGCGCTGCTTCAGGGCATCGAGGTCGCCGATCGCGCCTATTCCGGAAGCTGGTGGGACTGGCTGACGCCCTACACCCTGCTGACCGGGCTCGGCACCGTCGCCGCATACGCGCTGCTCGGCGCCTGCTGGTTGATCTGGAAGCTGTCGGGCGATGTTCAGGAGAACGCCTATCGCCTTGCGACCCGGGCGGCCGTCGCAACGCTGGTGCTGATGGCCGCGGTCAGCGCCTACAACCTCGTGCTACTCGACCAGTATCGCCATCGCTGGCTGGAGCTGCCCAACATCCTGTTCGCTAGCCAGGTCCCGCTACTCACCGCGATCGTTGCCGCGACGCTGTTCTGGGCGCTCAAGCGGCGCCGGGAACTGGCCCCGTTCCTCCTTGCCCTCGCCCTGTTCCTTCTCGGCATGGCCGGTCTCGGCGTGACCATCTGGCCCAATGTGGTGCCGCCTGCGATTTCGATCTGGGAGGCCGCCGCCCCGCATCGGAGCCAGGTCTTCATGCTGGTCGGCGTGGCGATCACCCTGCCGCTGATCATCGGCTATACTGGCTGGGCTTACTGGGTCTTCCGCGGCAAGGTCGGCACCGAGGGATACCACTGATGACCGCGCCCGGCGAAAGCCTCGCCCCGCTGTGGCGGCGGCTGGCGTGGATGGCGGCGATATGGGCCGCCAGCGTGACGGTGCTGGGCTTCGTCGCCTGGCTGCTGCGGCTGGTCCTGGCGCCCTGAAAACCGGTCCCGGCCGGGCGCGGAATCGACGCGCAAAGAAAATCCGGCCTGAGTCACAAACAAGTCATATCGGCACCCCACAAGGCCCCCGAGACAGGGGCAATTGGCATGAACCTCTTCCTGATTTTCGGTACATCCGAGGAGGTCGGATCCTTCGAGGAATTCGAGCTCAACGATGCAAAATTCGCCTTCAGGTACTTGCCGCCCGAGGGGCCTTCGGCACTGATCGAAGGGCCTTGCTGGATCTTCGTCGACTGGATGCTGCCCGAGCTCTCGGGACTCGAGATGTGCCACCGGTTGCGCGCGGACACGCGGACCAAGGATGCCCACATCACCATGGTGCTCGAACTCGACGACATCGAGGATCGTCGCCGCGCGTTGCGGGCCGGGGCGGACGACTACATGCTCCAGCCGGCGAGCCGTCAGGCGATGCTCGACCGCATCCTGGCGCACAACCCGGTCAACGGCTTTCGGGGCGCTCCCGAAATGATCGAGGCCGGCAGGCTGAAGATCATGCCCGCCGCCGAGCGTGCCTGCTGGAACGACGAGGTGCTGACGCTCAGCCCGAACGAATTCCGCCTGCTGCGCTTCATTGCCGAGAATCCCAACCGTGTGCTGTCGCGCAAGGAACTGATCTCGGCGCTCGGCAAGTCGGGCGATCCCGATTACCTGCGCACCGTCGACGTGTGGATCAAGCGCCTGCGCTCAGCGCTGCGCAAGGCCGGGGCCGGGCAGATCCTGCGCACCGTCACCAACAAGGGCTACGTCCTCGACATTCTCTGACGCGCTGCCGCCTGGTGCGGCACCAAGGCCTGAACGCGAAGCGGGCGGGCCGGGTTGTCCCGACGCGCCCGCTCCTTTTTCCAGTCGCTCAGAAGTTGGCGGAGATCGAAAGGCCGTAGGTCGTACCTTCCTTGTAGGTGTTGACGTCGAGGCGGTTGCTTCCCGACTGCTGATATTCCTCGTGGTCGGTGCCGAGGATGTTGCGCACCTCGGCCTCGGCTTCGAGATCGACGCCCAACAGGTTGAAGCCCTCGCGCCAGACGAAGTCGAGCTGCACGCCCGGCCGCTCGATAATATCGGGCTGCGGGATCGTGCCGTTGAGACCGCGGCTGACGACGCGCTCGCTGGCGTAGCTGACCAGGAAGGTCTGCTGCGACAGCCGGCCGTCGTTCTCGAGGCCGACCTGCAGGTTGACCAGGTGGTCCGACTGACCGGTCAGCGGCAGGCCGTCCTGGAAGTAGTCGCTGGCGATGGTCGAGGCGGCGCCGAAGTAGGTTACCGTGTCGTTGGGCCCGACCTTCAGCTTGGACTGCGTGTAGGTGTAGTTCGCTCCAACGAGCAGGCGGCGCATGCCGTCGCCCACGAAATCGCCGAGGTCGAAGTACTTCTGCAGGTCGAGTTCGGCGCCGTAGAGCGTCGCCTCGGGTGCGTTTGCATAGGACGTGGTCAGGTCGACGCCAACGATGAAGGCCTCGATCGGATTGTCGATCTTCTTGTAGAAGCCGGCCACCGAAACCCGCTCGTCGCGCGCGAAGTAGTACTCGAAGCGCGCTTCGGCGTTGTAAAGCTGGCTGTCGCCGAGCAACGGGTTGCCGCGATAGGGGCGGCTGGTCTCGGGATCGAAGTAGGGCTGGTTGATCAGCTCGCGGAACTGCGGCCTGGCGATCGTCTTCGAGGCGTTGAGGCGCACCTGCATACCCGGTTCGATCTCGTAGGTCAGCGTCGCCGCGGGCAGCCAGTAGTCCTTCTTGAGACCGGTCACCACGGTGCCCGAACCTGGAGTGGTGAACACCTGGATCGGAGAGACCATCTGGTCGCCGTTCTCGTAGCGCACGCCGAGATCGAGGCTGAGCGCATCGGCGATCTGCCACGTTCCCTTGCCGTATCCGGCCCAGGTGGTCAGGTCGGCGGCGAAGGCGGGATTGCCCTCGTCGGTCTCGATCATCTGCAGGCCGTTGCTGTACATCAGGAAGGTCGGCGCGGACAGGGCGTTCACCAGCCGGTCGGGGCGCAGCATGCCGATCGCCGAGATGACTTCCGACGAGCCCATGAACTGGTTCGGCGCGAGGAACAGGAAGTCGCGGCGCGATACCGAGCGGTGCGTGTCCGAATAGGCCGCGCCGGCGGTAACCTTGAGCTCGGGGAAGAGCTCGTAGGTCAGGTCGACGCCGCCCGACCACAAATCTTCATTGAGGTCCGAGAAGGTAACGCTGCCGTTGCCGCCGTTGCCGTTGTTCAGGCGGTTGACGAAGTACGCGCCGAACGGGTCCGCCGGCGAATTGGTGCGGACATACTCGAACGTCAGCTCGAAGGGTGCCTTGCGCTTCGAATTGGCGTAACCGCCCCGCACGTCGAGCGACAACCGATCCGTCAGTTCGAACTCACCGACAATCTGCGAATCGAACAGCTGGCGTTCGTACCAGCCGGTGCCCTGCCGGAAGAAGTCGGCGAGGTTGTTCTGTGACGGACGCTGGCCGATGCCGATGCGGGACTGCTTGATCGTGTCGTGGATGTAGAGGTTGGTCCAGCGGACCGAATTCTCACTGAATTCGTAACCGAGCCCGAACAGTCCGTTCACGACCACGCGCTGGTCGGTCTTGGTGGTGGTGAAATCGCTCTCGATGGTGGAGAGGTCCGCGCTCAGCGAGGTCTGCTGGTGCGGCTGGGTGGTCTTCCACTTGCTCGAATAGCCGGCCGTGGCGATGACGCCGAAATCACCATCGCCGAGCGGCCACGACTTGCCCGCAGAAATGCTGCCGCTGAAGTTGGCCGGGATGTCGTTCCAGGTCTGCACCACGGAGTTGCGGCCGGTGACGATCTCGCGCGCGATCTGTGCCGACTGGACGGTGCCCGAGCTGAGCCGATCGCCGCTGTCGAAGAACGCCTGCAGAGCGGGCGGGGTGTCGCGATTGCCGTTGTCGTAGCCGGTCCAGTCGGAACTGCTGCCGTAATACGTCAGGCCCGTGTGGAAGGTGGTTATCGAATCGCCCGACGCGCCGACCGACACTGTCAGGAAGGCATCGCGCGGCACGGCCTTGGTGGTCAGGTTGATCACACCGCCGCCGAACTCGCCGGGGTAGTTCGCCGAGTAGCTCTTCTGCACCAGCGAAGAGGACAGCAGCCCGGTCGGGAACAGGTCTAGCGGGACCACGCGCTTGAGCGGCTCGGGGCTCGGCAGCGGCGAGCCGTTGAGCAGCGCCAGCGAGTATCGATCGCCGAGTCCGCGCACGTAGACGAAGCCGTTACCGACGACACTGAGGCCGGTGACGCGCGAGAGTGCGCCCGCGATGTCGCCCTCGCCGGTACGGGCGATTTCCGCTGCCGACAGGACGCTGACGACCTGCGTCGAGGATTCCTCGACGTTTCGGTTGGCCCGGCCGGTGACGATGATCTCGCCCCCGCCCGGGACCGAGATGTCGACATCTTCCGCGTCCTGGTGCTGGCCATCGTTGTCGGACGTGGTCGCGGTGTCGTTGGCCGCGCCCTCGTCCTGCGCATGTGCCAGCGCCGGAAAGGTTAGTGCAGTGGTGAATAGTAGAGCGCCTGCGAGCCGCGACGATGTGGACATCGGATTTCCCTCAATAACTGATGCGTTGGCGGGGGCAGCCATGACCGGCCGCCCCCGCTGCGAGGCTGGGCAGCCGGTCAGTTTGTCGGCAGCGAAGTGCAGCTGCCGCCGCCGCCGAGGTCCGCGTAGGAGCTGTTGCAGGTCCAGCCCGCGGCCCAAGCAGTGTTACCCGACCAGGCGGCCCCGATGTGGTACGGTGTCGGCGTCTCCGTGAAGAATGAGTCGACGCCACTTCCGGCGAAAGTCGCAACACCGTCTTCGTTGGCGCCGTTGACGAACAGGCCGGTGAGCGTCGAAGTGAGGCTGTCGTCGTTACCGTTTGCGCCCGAACCGAACATCGTTTGGACCTGCGCAGCGGTGTAACTGCCGGTTCCGATGTACTTGGTTGCGTTGCAGCTCATCACTACCGAGCGCGTCGTAAGCGTGGCCGGGGTCGTGCCCGAACCGTTCATGCGGATGCATTCGTTCATCGGCGTATAGATCACGCCATTGAGCAGTGTGACGTCGGCATTGCCACGGAAAAGCGTCGAAGCCTGGTCGGCACCTTCGTTGTTGGCGCTGACCTGCGTCTGGATGCCGGTGAAGTTGTCGACCCGCAGGCGCGTGCGGGGGGTATCCGCCTCGTTTCCGTTCGAATCGATTTCCATCAGCGCGTCGCCTTCGCCCGGGCGCTGGATAAGCAGCACGTACTGCAGGCTGGCGCGCGCACCGGTATCGACGTCGAGGCTGTCGTCGTCGGCGCCGGTCGAGATGTAATACTTGAAATGGAAGTTTCCGCCGAAGAACTCGGCGCCGTCGTCCGAGCTGTTGTGCGACTGGAAGTGCTGCAGCGAGGTGCCCGAGCCGACACCTTCGAGGGTAAGCGACTGCAGTTCCTTGTTCGCGCTCAGGACGAAGCCCGAGTAGCGCACCTGGATGTAGTCGATCGAACCGGCGTTGTAGGTGTCGTCGTTGCCGCCAAACAGAGCCTTGTCGACCGCACCTTCGGTGTCGCGCTCACAGGTGTTGCTGGCCACCGAGCCGGTGTCGCAGTCGGTGATTTTGGCGCGGCCGAGCAGTACGATGCCGCCCCACTGCCCGATCGTGCTGTCGGTAGCGAACCCGGCGACGTTGTCGCTGCTGGTGAAGACGATCGGCTGGGTCGCAGTGCCGACCGCGTTGATCTTGTTTCCACGGTTGACCGCGAGCCAGGACTGGCCGGTGCGGGCGAAGACCACGACGCCCGGTTCGATCGTCAGCGTGACATTGGTGTCAGAAGTGATGGTGCCGCAGCCGACCGTGGTCGAGGCGTAGCCGCCGCCGCCGCCCGGGGCGCTGAAACCGCCGTCGCATCCGACGTCGACGCGGCCGTTCATCGCGTAGAGCACGCCCGGCAGCTTGCGCAGGGTGCTGGAAGCCTTGATCACGCGCGGCAGTTCGCAAATCCGATAGGAGCCGGTCGGACCCGAGATCGTGCCTCCGTCTTTCAGGCCTTGCGGGTCCGTGATCGTCGGGCAGGCGCCGGCCGCGGTGACCAGCGTCGAACTCGGCGTCGGAGTCGGCGTCGGAGTAGGTGCCGAGTTGTTGACGTTGACGGTTACGTCGCCATTGGTCCCGGGGGACGCGATGTCATCTGGCCCGCAGGCGGAAAGCGCGAGCAGACTGCAGCCGAGTACGAGCGAGCGGTTGAAGTATTTCACAGCAGATTGTCCCCTCATGACGTGAGAATCGAAGGCGGTACGAATGACCGTCTCGACCTGCCGCTAAGCCCGTGAGGTGACAGGAATCTTGCAAGATTTCCGTTTTGCTACAAAGCTGTAATTATGTTTGCCATGTGACAGATATGACAATTGACTGGTGAGTACCGGGCAATTTCCGGCCGAATATTACAGTTCAATGACATTATTTCATTTTTGTTGCAGTCGAGGTGTCGCCGGGTCAGACATGCTCCCAAGAACCGCGTTTTTGGGGAGTCCAATTGATGCCGATTGCCATGCTTCTTGCCTCCGCACTGGTTGTGCAGGCGCCCGCTCCGGACGAAGATGTCGTCGAAGTGGCCTATCCCGAGATGCGCGCCGGCCACTCGGCCGAGGCGATCGAAAAGATCGAGGAGGCCGATGCGCGCGATGCCGACCATCCCGCCCGGCTCATCAACCTTGCCGTGGCCTATGCCCGTGAGGGCAAGACCGACGAGGCGCGCGCCCTGTTCCTGAAAGCCGCCGCCAGCGACGATCGCTATCGCCTCGAAACGGCGAGCGGTGATTGGGTAGATTCGCGCACGCTCGCGCGCGAAGGCCTTACAATGCTCGACAGCGGCGAGTTCAGCGCACCGCGCTTCGCCGCCCGCTAAGCCAGAACCACGTCCGGAAGACCGAGGGCGTCCCTGCACAGGCGGGGCGCCCAATTTTTTAATCCTTCGAATCTGGGGATGTGCTGGTTTGGTCTTTTGTCTCCGTCTTGTCATTAGAGCTTCTTAAGACAGTCCGTTGGAGGGTCCAATGGTACGTCGCCGATTCGCATTCCTGCTCGTGATTGCAGGCGCTGTAGCGCCCGTGGCGGCGCATGCGGACGTCCTGGAGATCGGCAGCTCGGGCGCGGCCTGGGTTTCCGGCGGTCCGGTTGGCGCAAGCGCGCCGACTGCCGTCAGTCCTACTGAAATTCCCGACGTCGGCGATTTTACCTTTCCCGAAGAGGCGGTCGCCTCCCCGCTCGTGAACAGTGCCGCCCTACCCCCGAAATACGACGCCGCCGTCCGCCAGCTCGCCGCGCGATTCGACCTCAGCCCGGCGCTGATCGAAGCTCTGGTGTGGCAGGAGAGCCGCTGGCGCGAAGGGGCGCAGTCCCCGGTCGGTGCGCGCGGCCTCGCCCAACTCATGCCCGGCACCGCGCGCGAGATGGGGGTCGACGCCGACGACCCCCTCGGCAACCTCGAAGGTGGCGCCCGGTACTTGCGTCAGCAGCTCGATCGCTTTAACGGCGACCTCGAAAAGGCGCTTGCCGCCTACAACGCAGGCCCTGGCCGCGTCGAACAAGCCGGGGGCATTCCCCGCATTCGCGAAACCCAGACATACGTTGCCGCCATCATGGGACGGCTGTCGGATCATTCCCGGAGCGATAACTAACATGCGTACAATTTCCCGCTTTGCCGCCGCCCTGGCGCTTCTCGTTCCCGCCGCCGCCCAGGCACAGACGGCCAACCCGCAGGGGTCCGGCCCGATCGTCAACGCGCTGGCCTGGATGCAGGGAACGCTGCTCGGCAACGTCGCCACGGCGGTTGCCGTGATGGCGGTCGCCGCGGTCGGGTTCATGATGCTTACCGGCCGCCTCAACTGGCGCTTCGGGGCGACCGTGATCGTCGGCTGCTTCGTGCTGTTCGGCGCCGCCTCGATCGTCTCGGGCATCCAGGTTGCGGCGGGCTGAGGGCTGATGGAACTCGTCCGCCACCCCGTCCATCGCGCCCTCACGAGGCCGCAGATGTTCGCCGGGGTGACCTACAACTTCTTCATCATCAACGCTGCGGTCACGACCGAGTTGTTCCTGATTACGGGCAGCTTCCTGGCCCTGCTCGGCGCGCTGGTGATGCATCTGGTGGGCTATTTCGCCTGCCTGCGCGAGCCGCGAATTTTCGACCTTTGGATCACCAAAGTCAGCAAGTGTCCCCGCGTGAAGAACTGGAAGCGCTGGGGCTGTAACAGCTACGCCGCGTGACGCGGCAGAGGACTGACAAATGAGCGAGAAATGGCTCGGAGCCGCCGCCTGGAGCAAGAAGGAAGCCCTCGCCGGCGACCGCCTGCCCTACCTGCGCCTGGTCGATGAGAACACCGTGCTCCTGCGCGACGGCTCGCTGATGACCGCGCTGCAGGTGCCCGGCCTGCTGTTCGAAACCGAGGACACGATGGCGCTCAACGCCCATGCGGCGACGCGCGAGGTCATGCTGCGTTCGAACCTCGATGCGCGCTTCGTGCTCTATCACCATGTCATCCGCCGCCGGGTCAGCGTTTCGCTCGAGGCGACGTTCGACGATCCCCTGGCGGCACACATCGACCGCCGTTGGCGCGACAAGCTCGGTTCGGGCTCGCTGTTCGTCAACGACCAGTTCGTGACCCTCGTGCGCCGCCCGGCGCGCGGCAAGGCGGGCCTCGCCGAAAAGGCCGCCCGGATGTGGCGCCGCAAGGGCCGCGTCGAGGTCGAGGCCGATCCGCGCGAACTGCGGTCGCTGCGCGCCGTGGCCCAGGCGCTTGCCGCCTCGCTCGGCGAGTACGGCGCCCAGCCGCTCGGCGACTACGACGGCCCGAGCGGGTCGACCAACAACGAGTTGCTCGAACTGCTGAGCGCGCTCTACAACGGCGAGATGCGCCCGGTGCGCCGGCCCGCGGACGATGCCGACATCGGCCAGATGCTCCCCTACCGCCGCGTCAGCTTCGGGCTCGACGCGATGGAAGTGCGCGGCTCGGGCGGGTCGGACTTCTCCGCCATCCTCAGCCTCAAGGACTATCCCGACGCGACCAGTCCCGGCCTGCTCGACGCACTGCTGCGTCTGCCCTGCGAGATGGTCGTTTCGGAGAGCTTCGCCCCGCACGACCGCCAGGTCGCCCGCGAGCGCATCGACCTCGCCATCCGGCGCCTGCGTTCGGCCGACGAGGAAGCGGTCGCCGAGCGGCACGACATGGCCGCGGCCCGCGATTCGCTCGGCACCGGATCGGTCATCTTCGGCGACCACCACCTGACCGTGCAGGTCCGCGAACGCAGCCTCGACCGCCTCGACGATGCCGCCGCCGCCTGCGCCGCGGCGCTCGCCGACACCGGCGCCATCGCCGTGCGCGAAGATACCAATCTCGAACCAGCGTTCTGGGGCCAGTTCCCCGGCAACGAGCAATACCTCGTGCGCCGCGCGATGATCTCCAGCGCCAACATGGCGAGCTTCGGCAGCCTCCACGGCTTCGCGCTCGGCAAGGCCGAAGGCAACCACTGGGGCGATGCCGTCACGCTGCTCGAAACCACCAGCGCGACGCCGTTCTTCTTCAATTTCCACCACGGCGACCTCGGCAACTTCTCGATCATCGGCCCGTCGGGCTCGGGCAAGACCGTGGTGATGAACTTCCTCGCCGCGCAGGCGCAGAAGTTCTCACCCCGCACGATCCTGTTCGACAAGGACCGCGGCGCCGAGCTGTTCATCCGAGGCATCGGCGGGCGCTACGACCGCATCCAGGCGGGCGAGCCTTCGGGCTTCAACCCGCTGGCGCTGGCCGACAACGCCACCAACCGCGCCTTCCTGCGCGACTGGTTCGCGGTGCTGCTCAAGGCCGAGGGTCCGGAAGAGTTCGCGACTATCGCCGCCGCGGTCGATGCTGCCTACGCCAACGATGCCGGCCTGCGCCGCCTTCGCCACTTTCGCGAACTTCTCTCCGGCTCGCGCCGCCCCGAGGCCGGCGACCTCGCCGACCGCCTGACTCCGTGGATCGAGGGCGGCGAGCACGCCTGGCTGTTCGACAATTCTGTCGACCGCCTTGACCTTTCGGCCCGCGTGCTCGGCTTCGACATGACCGCGCTGCTCGAGAACCCGCGCCTGCGCACGCCGGTGATGATGTACCTGTTCCACCGCATCGAGGAGCGGCTCGATGGCGAACCGACCATGATCCTGGTCGACGAGGGCTGGAAGGCGCTCGACGATGAGGTCTTCGCCGCCCGCATCCGCGACTGGCTCAAGACACTGCGCAAGCGCAACGCGCTGGTCGGCTTCGCGACGCAGAGCGCCCGCGACGCGCTCGACAGCAAGATCGCCACAGCGCTGGTCGAGCAGACCGCGACGATGATCTTCATGCCCAACGCCAAGGCGCGGGCCGAGGACTATTGCGACGGTTTCGGCTTGACCGAGCACGAGCTGGCGCTGATCCGCAGCCTGCCGGCGCACAGCCGCGCGTTCCTCGTCCGCCAGCCCGATGCGTCGGTGGTCGTGCGGCTCGACCTTGCGGGCGCGCCCGAAGTGATGACGATCCTCTCCGGCCGCGAATCCACCGTGCGCAGGCTCGACCTGCTGCGCGAGGCCGTGGGCAACGAACCCGCCGCCTGGTACCCGGCCCTTACCGGCCGCGCCTGGCCGGGTGGACCGCGGGAAGACGAGGACGAATTCGAATCGATGGCGGCGGCCGAATGAGCGCCGCGGCCTGCCAGCGAGCGGTAGAGCAGGTCGGCAGTGGAATCGCTGCCAGCCTGCAGGGCGTCGACTGCGCCGCCAGCGGCATGGCGCAGGCCGCCTTCTCGCGCCTGTTTGGCAGCGGTGGTTCGCTGGTCCCGGCGCTGACCATCCTGCTGACACTCTATGTCGCGCTGTTCGCCTTCGCCCTCATCACCGGGCGCAGCCGTGTCGGCGTTTCCTCGCTCACGCCGCGGATCGTCACACTCGGCCTCGTGCTGACCTTCGCAACGAGCTGGATCGCCTACCAGAGCGTGGTCTGGAACCTCGCCACCGGCGCACCGAACCAGATTGCTGCCATCCTCACCGGCACACCCGGCAACGCGACGATGGTCTTCGCGCAGAAGATCGATGTCGTCTTCGAGGCGCTTATTCAGGCGTCGGGCGGACAGGCAAGTCCTGATTCCGCGTTCTCGCCGCCCGGCCTGCTGTGGCTCGGCGGAACGCTCTTCCTACTCGGCACGGTCGGACTGCTGGCGACGACACGCATCGCGCTCGCCATCCTGCTGGCGATCGGCCCGGTCTTCGTGGTCTTCGCGCTGTTTCCCGGCACTCGCGGGCTGTTCGTGGGCTGGCTCAAGGGCGTGGTCATGCTGGCCATCGCCCCGTTGTTCGCCGTTCTCGGCGGATCGATGATGCTCGAACTTTCGGTCCCGGTGCTTTCGGCGCTGGTCGAAGTGCCCGGCCAGATCGACGCCCAGGCGGCCATGGCGTTCTTCATGATCGCCGCGGTCTACATCGCGCTCATGTTCATGACGCTCAAGGTCGCCGCGACGATGGTCAACGGTTGGAGCGTGTTCGGCCTGGCCAATGGTTCGCGGGAAGAAAAGATCGAAACCGCCGCCGCCGCCGCGAGCCGCCCGATACCTGCCATTGCCCCACCGGCCGCCGGCGCCGCGGTCGACCAGGCCCGCTACGCAACGGCAGCCCCATCAAGAGAGATCCGACTGGCTTCGGCTGCGCCGCTTGCAGCCAACAATGCAGGGGGCGCAGTCAACCGCCGCGAGGTCCGCGTGAGCGGCACCTCTGGCCAGCCCTCGGGTGCAAAATCGATTTCGCGCGCCTCTGGCGTCGGGAGCCGCTTCCGCAGCCCGGCCGTGCGCAAGACGGAGAAAATGAAATGAGTCGCATCCTGCTTGGCGCAACGCTGCTCGCGATCTGCGTTGCTGCGTCAGCGCGCGCGCAAGACACACGCTTGGCCAACAAACTCTATGATCCTGCGCAGGTGGTGCTGATAGAAGGGAAAGTAAACATTCAGGCCACGATCAGATTTGACAAGAATGAAACGATTGAAAACGTTGCTATTGGCGATTCTCGCGCGTGGCAAGTGACTCCCAACAAACGAGCTAATCTGCTATTCGTGAAGCCTATGGCCGAGCGCGCCACCACCAACATGACAGTAATAACCGACAAAAGAACATACTATTTCGACTTAGTTGCAAACCCAAATGCTAAACCAATATATGCTCTCGATTTCGAGTTTCCGAACAATGCAGTCGACGAATCGAAGCAAGTGGCAGATACGGCGCGTCAACCCAATTCAGTCGAATTTGCGGCTGCTAACGATCCCTATGCGGTAGTAAATCCCAATACTCTAAATTTCGAATGGCGCGCACAGGGCGACAAAGACGTGCTGCCTGATCGTGTCTATGACGATGGCGAAGCGACCTTCCTCATCTGGCGAACAGGACAGCCGCTGCCGGCTATTTTGCTGAAAAATGACGAGGGGGCTGAGGGTCCCGTGAATTTTGCGGTTCGTGGTGACGTAATCGTCATCGCCGGAGTGCCGAGAGAAATCGTACTGCGATCTGGTAGGCATTCCGCAAAATTATCAAATGAAGAGTCGGGCAGGCAACTTGTGAGGAGCGGACCTGCTGCATTGGCCCGCATCAATGCTTCGGAGATCAAGCAATGAAGCTGGCAATGCGACTGGCGGACAAGTCCGCCCGGACCGCGGAAAACGATCGCGATCCGCGTGACGGCGAAAGCGCCGAGGTCATCGACCTGGCCAGCCGTA
>NZ_WTYM01000043.1 GCF_009827435.1 Croceibacterium salegens
AGCTGCTAGCGACCCTGGTCACGCGTTCAGCGGGCAGCGAGCTTAGGTATATGAAAGCCGGATACGTCTGCCAGCTTTCGCGTCCTTGCGACGCCGCATGGCGAAACCAAGGACCGCGAAACCCACGATCATCATTGTCCATGTGGCTGGCTCGGGGACTGGCAACTCAGGTTCGCGAACAACCTTCCCGAACGACAAAGTGCCCGCAAAACTCCCGCGTCCGCCCGTATAGCCGGCAACATTCAGGATATTAATCGCCTGCATCATCACGGGTGGAATGGTGCCGAATTCGGAAATGCCACCATCAGGACTGAAAAAGGCAAATGGAATTCCATTCAAGGTTGCTGAAGTAAAATTGATGTTGTTTGAAGCCGCCGTCGCGGGGCCAGTGGTAAGGGCTGCACCAACGAGTTGCCATCCGGGATTGGCCGCGAACGTGCCGCTAGCCGTAAAAATGCCAGCGCATCCTGTGGGGCCCAAATCACAGCTAACCTGATTCAAAGGGCCGATGCCCGACTGGAAAGTGCCAGCTGGATTTCCAGGACCGAAGTCAAACGAAATCACCGTTGCCGCATTTGATGCGCCGCCAAACAAGAGACCGACCGCGAGGTCTACGAGTGAGGTGGAAATTTTCATGACGAGTCAACATTGCCAACTATTCGACTAAGGCCATATTTCAATGGCAGCAAAATAAGCACTCCACAGATAATTAAATGACGTGTGAAATTAACCATTTTGTCCAAGTATCCACTTTATTAGGATTTGAATACGCTCAGAAGAATTCACGCTTGCCCGAAATCGCACCGATCAGACTAGGGGGATGACTCTCAATGGGTGTCGTCCTTGCCGATGGTGAAAAGACCGCCGAGATTCACGACTGTCAGGAATGCACTAATGACAAGCAGCCTAATCGCAGCTTTCAGACTAAACAAAGCATTGCTGCAAATCTCTTCGTGCGCGGTCATCCACGAATGATGGAATAGCTGAATGGTAAGAAGCATGGCTCGCACTTGCCAAGCGGGAGGCAGGGCAGGTCCGAACCCTTAAGCCCAATACTTAAGCTTAAGCTGGGTCACGTTAAGTTGCCAGAGTTCAGTTGTGGCGATTTTGCTGCGGTGTTTAGACGTATTGGCTTGGCACTCGCCCTAACGCGTTTGGGCTGAGCGTTAAGGGCGATACCGCTGGGCAAGACCAGTTCCAAAAGTGCTAGCGCTTGGTCGGAAGGCGAGCGAAACTTAGGTCCGATTTTCGCTCACTCTTTGCCCCCGCCGCAGAGCATGGCGCGGTGCGTCACAAAAAGCAGCTGTTCAGGATTTGAACACTGTAGGTTTCATCTCACGTAACCGACTTTCGAGGTCAACTTTTCTTGCTTCTATTGACTTCCACTCGGGAAGTCGCTCGGCTTCCGAACCGTGTTTGGCAAGTAACATACTTTGCGAATCGATCAGCATGTCCCGCTCCGAAACTAGGTCATCCCATCTCTCTTGCTTGAGTTCCCAAGAGTTCTTTGGCCTTCGTGCTGCAATTCGTTCTGCGCGGTCCTCCGCGTCTCTAACAATTGTGAGTTCGATCGCTTCGCCGACGGTTTTTGGCGGATATCCATTAGGGTCAACAAGTGGGTGACCGCAAAAGCTGGCGGACGTGAGGCTGTGCTTGACGACATAATTGGCAAAAATGGCACCATCGTTGGCGCTGAGTTGGGACCGAATCCCTTGCACTGTATCCATGTCGCTGAGATCGACATCAGTTAGTTTGATGCTTCGCGCATCTGGAGCGCAACTTAGAAGCATCATGCAAGCAAGGGGAATTAATGCGCGAACCATGGCCAATCTCGTAGTGGCCTCCTTGGGCCTTTTCGATGAATCTTGAGTTAACGAGGCGCCAGCAGCGGCATTGTCAGACTAACTGCACTTGGTCGATTTTGGATGAAATTGACTAGCTTCGGAAGCCCGAATTTTGGCCAAATGCCTCTGATCCTAGGAGCGAAGCCGGAGACAAGGCGAGACTGACAGCAGCCCTGAGCTGCGGACAATAGGTTAAGGTGCAATTGCTCTGACAATGCCCGGAATGTGGTTAGTCGCCTGCTGCCGTGCGATGAAAGCGTCGATCGTACTGGCCTGCGCGACCGCCGCGGTGGGTGTGACCGCTTGGCACAGCGACAGCAGCGCTTTCGGCGTCATCGACAGCACTCCCGCTCAGGCGGCCAGCTGAGGTACCAGTCCCGGCCCGAACATTCCGGCGCATCCGGCCGGGTTCATGAAGCCCTTGTAGCGGGCCACCTCGGCTTCGGTAAGCACTTCGATCAAGAAGGTCCCGTCGATCCACAATTCGACTAGGCCGAAGATGCCGGCGCGCTCGCAACGGACGGCGCGGATCCCGGCCTCCTGGGCAAGTGCAATGATCTGGATTTCCGACAGCCGCGTCGCCAGCGCCATATGGAAGGCGGATGGGCGCACCTGGTAATCGTCGACATAGATCTGGTCTTCCCATGCCATCGTCGCCGGACCGGCGATCTCGACCGTGGGATCGGCTTCTCCCACCCCCGGGTGATGGGCCATACAATCGGGATAGACTTCGACCGCGAGACCCGAACCATCGTTCGCGACGGCGATCCACGCTCCGGGGACAACCGGAAATTCGAAGGCCTGGCCATCGATCAGAGCGGCAAGCAGCAGCGCAGTTGTCCGCGGATCGGTGGCGGGCATCGAGATATGGGCAATCATGGGTTCGGTTCCTTTATTCGTTCGAGAATGAGATCGAGCAGCCAACGGGTCGCTTCGGCGGCTTCGTCACCGCTCAGCTCCCACTGCTCGCGCAACGAAGCCCAGGCATAGGCGCTGTGTAGCAGCTGGATCAGCGCGGCGATCTTCCGGCTGTGGCTGGTGTCGAGTTGGGGCGCCACCTCGGCGACGATCGCGAGGAAGGCTTCCTGCCGATCGTCGTTAAGCGCGGCGCGCATCTCGCGCCCCTGCGGAGTGCCGATGGCAGCGATGATCTGCGCCGACAGGCGATCGAAACCGGCAAACAGCTGCTGATGCTGGCCGAGCATTTCTTCGACCGTCCGCGGCATACCGATGCGTGGGTCCATCTGGGCGTTGAGGTACTCCCACACACCCTTCAGCAGGGCGTCGCGGTTGGGGAAGTGCCGGTAGACGGTCATTTCGGTGATCGCGGCGGCTTCCGCGACCGCCTTGAAGGTCATCGTTTTAGGATCGCCGTCGGCAGCCAGCAGAGACGCCGCCGCCTTCAGAATACGGTTGCGAGTCAGCGCCGCCTGCGCCTCACGCAGTGAAGGACTGGATTTGGTGGATGAAGTTAGTGATGATATAACCATGTTAGTATCACTAACATTACGCTATTAGTTTGTCAAGCGATGGCGTCGGCATTGTCACGTTAACTCGTCCGAGTTGCGCGAACAGCTTTTTGCCCAGAGCCTGTATTACACCTGGTCGAAGGAGTTCATGGAGGCCGGCAAGCGACGCCTGGCCGGTGACACGGCCCGTGCCGCGACCACTGACAAAGTGCAGGATCTGCGCCGCGAAGCCCGTGCCCTGAAGGAATGTGTGGCCGACCTGACGCTGGAAAACCGGCTGCTCAAAAAAAGCATGATCGCGGATGGGGGCGACGACGAATGAGGTATCCCGCATCCGAGAAGCTCGAGATAATCCGGATCGTCGAGCAGTCGCACCTGACCGCCAAGCGGACGCTGGACCAACTCTGCATCGCCCGGCGGACGTTCTACCGCTGGTACGATCGCTTCCTCGAAGGTGGCCCGGAAGCGCTGGAAGATCGGCCATCGGCACCGAACCGGGTGTGGAACCGCATCGCGCCCGAGGTGCAAGATCAGATCGTCGAGATGGCACTGGAGCACAGCGAGCTGTCACCGCGCGAGCTGGCGTTGCGCTTCACCGACGAGAGGCGCTACTTCGTCTCGGAAGCCACGGCTTATCGGCTGTTGAAGGCCCACGACCTGATCACCAGCCCGGCCTATGTCGTGATCAAGGCTGCAGATCAGTTCCACACCAAGACCACCCGGCCGAACGAGATGTGGCAGACCGATTTTACCTACTTCAAGATCATCGGCTGGGGCGGGATGTATCTCTCGACCGTGCTCGACGACTTCTCGCGCTACATCATCGCATGGAGGCTATGCACCAACATGCGGGCCGAGGACGTGACCGACACGCTCGACCTCGCACTGGCAGCTTCCGGCTGTGACAGCGCCACGGTGCTGCACAAGCCCAGGCTGCTCAGCGACAACGGCCCCAGCTACATCGCCGGCGAACTGGCCGAATACATCGAGGCTAACAAGATGAGCCATGTCCGCGGTGCATCGTGCCACCCGCAGACGCAGGGCAAAATCGAACGATGGCACCAGACCCTGAAGAACCGCATCCTGCTGGAAAACTACTTCCTGCCCGGTGACCTGGAGGCCCAGATCGAGGCGTTCGTCGAGCACTACAACCACCGGCGATACCACGAGAGCCTCGATAACGTGACACCCGCCGACGCCGACTTCGGCAAGGCGCCAGCCATCATCAAACAGCGTGAAAGGATCAAACGACAAACCATCGAGCATCGGCGCTTGCTTCACCGCAAGCTCGCCGCTTAACATCAACCCCAAGACGAGGCCCGCACTCCGCTAATCTACGCCGCGAGTTGTGCCGAATGTTCTGACGACGGACAGGGCACCCCGGCCGGGGTGTTTTCTCATCATCAATGCTGGAAAAAATATCGTTCTTTTACAAGAACTTAGGACTGTTTGGTGCGGTCGAGAAGACTCGAACTTCCACGGGCTTTCGCCCACAACGACCTCAACGTTGCGCGTCTACCAGTTCCGCCACGACCGCACGTGAAAAAGGAGCCGTTAACACCGGCTCCTCCGGGGTAGGTGCGCGCCCTTAGCAAAGGGGTCACACCCCTGCAAGCGGCTCAGCGCTAAGAAATGCACGCCCCGTCCTCTCACTGTGGAACGCCCCTAACGGTCCCCTTGCGAACATAGTGAACGACGCGGCAACTATTGCCCATGAGCTTTGCCGCCGCCTTCCTTCTTGCCGCAGCCGCCGCCACACAGGCTGCGCCCGCCGCGAGTGAAGAGGGACGCGGGCAGGGAGCGCAGGTCGCCAGTGCCGATGTTTCGGTGACGATCCTGCGGGGCGTGGCGGTCCGCGGCGGCGAGCTGAGCAGTGCGAACTCGACGGAAGCGCCGCGCAGCCAGGTGCACAAGAGCGCGGCCCTGGTTACCTACGAATTCGAATAGGCGCTGACGCTTACTGCGGCTTCCAGCCGATTTCGGCGACCTTGGCCGCGCGCGGTACATCGGTCACCGCCTCGTTCACCGACATCGATTCGCCCGGCGCCAACGTGCGCTTGGGCGGATAGACTTCCCACGAATAGACGATCCGGTCGCGCGCATCGCGCAGGACGATGAGGATCGGCGGGACATCGTGCGAAGTGCTGCCGATGTTTGTGATCGTTCCGCTGGCGCCGAAGAACTCGGTGCCGTTGGGAAGTTGCCGCCGCTCCTGCTGGTCGGCGGGGAAATCGAGCTGCAGGTCGCGCTGGCCCATGGCGAAGGTCGGGCGGCTGACCGGCACCCAGTCGGGCAGGCCGAGATAGCTTACCGCGGCGATCAGGCCGCCCGTGACGAGCGCGAAGACGACCCCTGAATAGGTAAGGACCTTGAGCCAGTTGCGGCGCGGCCGGAACGGGGGCTCGTGTTCGAAGTGCGAAGGCTCGTCCTCGAACGGCGGTGGAGGCTCGCTCCTGACAGGCGGAGGCAGCGGTTCGTCGAACGCCGTCGTGCGCGGTTCGGGCTCGAGTTCGGCAACCGCAACCGGTGAAGCGGCGACGGGCTCCGGCGCGGGCTGCCGGATCGGCCGCGAAGTCGGCGGAGGGGGAGGTGGCGGCGCGGCGGCCGGCCGCGCTTCCTGCGCCGCAGGTTCGGACACGGCCTCGGGCGGTGCCCCTTCCTGGAACCACGAATGCCGGCACTTGGCGCAGCGCACCGTCCGCCCGTCGACGCCGACGGCGCTTTCGGGCACGACGTAACGGGTCGCGCAGGCAGGACAGGAAATTATCATGCTAGGGTCAAGCCTAGCGCCCCGCGGCGCATGGCAACAAGATGCGCGACCGTGAACATGCGTCCCTCTGTGGCTTTTTTCCACACTGATAGGAAGCTATAGCCCGCCCGAATGCCGCCGATTTCCGCCATCAGGGTAAACGACGAGCCGGATCTTCGCCGATGAACGCGGCGGAGGGCAGCATCGTGCAGTTCGACAACGTCGGGCTGCGCTACGGAACCGACCGCGAAGTGCTGAGCGACGTGTCGTTCACGCTCTACCCGGGAAGCTTCTACTTCCTCACCGGTGCGAGCGGTGCGGGCAAGACCTCGCTTCTCAAGCTGCTCTACCTCGCCCAGCGCCCATCGCGCGGAATGATCCGCATGTTCGGCACCGACGTGATCACGATGCGGCGCGAGCGGCTGCCCGCCCTGCGCCGCCGCATCGGCACGGTGTTTCAGGATTTCCGGCTGGTCGACCATCTCTCTTCGTTCGACAACGTCGCACTGCCGCTGCGGGTTTCCGGCGTTCCGGAAAGCGATATCGAAAAGCCGGTCGCCGACATGCTCGACTGGGTCGGGCTGTCGCATCGTTCCGAAGCGCGCCCGCCGACGCTGTCGGGCGGCGAGCAGCAGCGCGTGGCGATCGCCCGCGCGGTGATCGCCCGGCCCGAGATCCTCGTCGCCGACGAACCGACCGGCAACGTCGATCCGGACATGGCGATTAAGCTGCTGCGCCTGTTCGAGGCGCTCAACCGGCTCGGCACGACCGTGGTGGTCGCCACCCACGACCTGCATCTGCTCAAGAAGGTGCCCGAATCGCTCATCATGCGGCTTGACAAGGGGCGGCTGCACGATCCCACCGGCGCGCTGCGCTACCCGCCACGGCGACAGGTCGGCTGATGGCCGCGCCCGGACTCTTGAAACGTCACCAGCCGCGCTTCGGCGCCGAGCGCTCGGGCATCCTGCAGCAGACGCGCCTCGCCGGGCCGATGCCGTGGGTCATCGCCATCATGATCGCGCTGACCGTGATCGCCGCGGCCGGCGGCCTCGCGCTCAGCAACATCGCCGCCAACGCCCGCTCGCAGATCGCCGGCGGCCTGACCGTGCAGGTGGTCGAGGCGGCTCCGGCCGAGCGCAACCGTCAGGCCGAGGTCGCGGTGGCGCTGCTGTCCAACCGCGAAGACATCGCCAGCGTTCGCCGTGTGCCCGACGAGGAACTCTCCGCGCTGCTCGAACCGTGGCTGGGCGACTTTGCCGGCGAGGGCGACGAAGCGATCCCGACCCCGGCACTGATCGACGCCCGACTCAAGGGACCGATCACCGCGCAGCGCCTCGCCGACCTGCGTGACAGCCTGGCGGCATCGGTGCCGTCGGCGCGGGTCGATGCGCAAGCCAGCTGGCTTGCGCCGGTCTTCCAGGCAATTTCCTCGCTGCAATGGCTGGCCATCGGCCTCGTCGTGCTGCTCGCCGCGACCAGCGCCGCGGCGGTCTGGCTGGCGTCGCGCAGCGCGCTCGGATCTAACCGCGACACCATCGAGATCGTCCACCTGCTCGGCGGGACCGACGGGCAGATCGCGCGCATCTTCCAGCGTTCGATCGCCGCCGATGCGACCGTCGGTGGCGTGGTCGGCCTTGGGCTCGGCGTCGCCGCGCTGTTCGTGCTCGGACGCCAATTCTCGGCGCTCGATTCCGGCATGGTCGGCGGCGGTGGACTGGGCGTGGTCGACTGGGCGCTGATCGCTGCGATCCCGGTCGTCGGAATTGTTCTCGCGCTGCTGACCGCGCGCTACACCGTCCTCGCCGCCCTGCGGAGTATGCTGTGATCGCGCGCTTCGCGGCTTTCGTGCTGGCGATCTGGCTGCTCGGCTTCGGCTGGTTCGCCGCGACCCTGCCGCAAGCCGCTTCGAACAAGGAGCGCACCGACGTGATCGTCGTGCCGACCGGCGGCGTCGGGCGGATCGACCGCGGCGTGGCGCTGCTGCACGAAGGCTCGGCGCAGAAGATGCTCGTCTCGGGCGTGTTCGAAGGGGTCAAGCCGGACGAGTTCGCCGCCGAATACAAGCTCAGCCCCGAGGAAATGGAGTGCTGCGTCGTACTCGGCTTCTCGGCGCTCGATACCCGCGGCAACGCCCGCGAAACGGCGCAGTGGGTGCGCAACGGCGGCTACCGCTCGCTGCGCCTCGTCACCAGCGATTGGCACATGCGGCGCAGCGCCAACGAGATCGAGCAGGTGCTGCCGCCGGGCGTGCGGGTGCTCGAGGATGCGGTGCCGAGCGAGCCCTCGCTCAAGATCCTGTTCCTCGAATATCTCAAGCTGCTGGCGAGCTGGCTGGGCAACCTGTGACCGTCCTGCGCAATCTGCTCTTCTACCTGCTGTTCTACGGCGGCTCGCCGGTCTTCGTGATCGGAACGCTGGTCTCAAGGGCTCTCGCGCCGGACGGGAATTTCCGCGAATGGCCCAACGCCTGGTCACGTTATCATCGCCGGTTGGTGGTCCACGTGCTCGGGATCGAAGTGCGGATCGAGGGCACGCCGATCGCCCAGCAGGCGCTCTACGCGATCAAACATGAGAGCTTTTACGAGGCGATCGACCTCGGCTCGTTGTTCGACATGCCGGTGCCCTTCGGCAAGGAGGAACTCTACCGCATCCCCGGCTGGGGCAAGGCGGCGATGGCCTACGGTTCGGTGCCGGTCTACCGCGACTCCGGGGCAAAAGGGCTGCGCGCGATGCTTGCTGCGGCGAAGCAGTTCATCGGCACCGGCCGCCCGTTCTGCATCTTGCCCGAAGGGACCCGCGTGCCGCACGGCACCCGCCCGCCGCTGCGCTCGGGATTTGCGGGGCTCTACAAACTGCTCGGACTGCCGGTGGTGCCCGTGGCGATAGATTCGGGGCCGACCTACCACCGTGTGTGGAAGCGGCGCGGGACGATCACCATTCGCTTCATGGAGACTGTCCCCCCGGGCCTGCCGCGCGACGAAGTCGAGGCGCGGGTGCACGAGGCGATCAACGCGCTCAATCCCTAGTCGTCGTGGTCCTTGCGGCCGAAGTCGGGTCGCGCGTCATCCTGGCCCTGCTCGATGATCGAGCGGCGGATGGCGCGGGTCTTCGTGAAACGGTCGAACAGCGTATCGCCGTCGCCGCTGCGGATCGCACGCTGAAGTGCGGTCAGGTCCTCCGAAAAGCGGCCGAGCACCTCGAGCACCGCGTCGCGGTTGTTGAGGAACACGTCGCGCCACATCGTCGGATCGCTCGCGGCGATGCGGGTGAAGTCGCGGAAACCGCCGGCGGAGTACTTGATCACTTCGCCCTGCGTCACGTCCTCGAGGTCGCTCGCCGTGCCGACGATGGTGTAGGCGATGAGGTGCGGGATGTGGCTGGTCACCGCGAGCACGAGATCGTGGTGCTGTGCGTCCATGATCTCGACCATCGAGCCTAGCGCGCGCCAGAACGCGGCGAGCGCGTCGACCTGCGCCGGGTCGGCATCGGCTGGAGGGGTGAGGATGCACCAGCGGTGGTGGAACAGGCTGGCGAAACCGGCGTCGGGGCCGGAATGCTCGGTACCGGCGACGGGGTGCGCCGGGATCACCGCGTGGCCGGGCAGCGCCTTGCCGAGCGCGGCGGCGATCGATGCCTTGGTCGAGCCGACGTCGCTGACCAGCGAGCCGGGCTTGAGCGCCGGGGCGATCTCGCGCGCCACCTCGCCCATCGCGCCGACCGGCACGCAGAGGATGACCAGGTCGGCGTCTGCGACCGCCTCCTGCGCCGTTTCGCAGATCGTGCCCGCCAGCCCGCGCTCGGCGGCGCGCCGGCGTACAGCCGGGTCAGCATCGAAGCCGGTGGTGGCGACGTCGGGAAGCGCTTCGTCGACCGCCAGCCCGATCGAACCGCCGAGCAGTCCGAGACCGATAATGGCGACGCGCTCGAAACTCACCGGCAAAGCTCCCCGAGCGCCGCGGCGACCGCGTCCATCTGTTCGGCCGTGCCGATGGTAATGCGCAGGGCCTGCGGCAGGCCCTGGCCGGGCAAGTGGCGAACCGCGTAGCCGGCGCCGGCGATAGCCGCGAGGGCCGCTTCCGCCGTCACCTCCCCGTTGAACAGCACGAGCACGAAATTGCCTTCGGTCGGCAGCGCGCGCAGGCCGTGGTTGCCGAGCGCCTCGATCGCGGCGACGAAGGCCTCGCGCACGGTGCGGTTGTGCTCGCGGCTGGCGGTCACGAAGTCCTGATCGGCCAGCGCCGCGACGGCGGCCTTCTGCCCGCTCTCGGTGACGTTGAACGGCCCGCGGATACGGTTGAGCGCGTCGATCAGGCCCGGCGCGCCGGTGCCCCAGCCGATCCGCTCCCCGGCGAGGCCGTAGATCTTCGAGAAGGTCCGGGTGACGAGCACGTTGTCGTACGCCGCCGCCAGCGCCAGCCCACCATCGTCTTCCCCCGGCGCGAGGTATTCGGCGTAGGCCTGGTCGTCGACCAGCAGGACGTCCTTGGGCAACCCGGCGTGGAGCCGCTCAACCTCGCCGCGTGGGAGGTACGAACCGGTCGGGTTGTTCGGGTTGGCGAGGTAGACGACGCGCGTCCGCTCGGTGACCGCGGCCAGCAGCGCATCGACATCGGCGGCAAAGTCGCAGTCCGCCGCCTCGATCGGGGTTCCGCCGCAGCGCCGTGCGGCAATGTCGTAGACGGCGAAGGAATAGCGCGGGAACAGCACCTCGTCGCCCGGTCCGGCGAAGGCCTGCGCGGCGAGGTTGAGCAGCTCGTCCGAGCCCGTGCCGCAGACGATCCGCGCAGGGTCGATACCGTGCAGTTCGCCCAGCGCGACGCGAAGCGCGGTGCTGTCGGGATCGGGATAGGCGGCGGGGTCGGCGGCCGCGGCGCGGGCGGCGAGCGCCTGCGGGCTGGTGCCGAGCGGGTTCTCGTTGGCGGAGAGCTTGACTAGCGGCGTGCCGTCGGCCGCGGCGCTCTTGCCGGGCACGTAGACATGGATACCCTTGATCCATTCCTTCATTTGGGGCTTCATTTCAGGCCGCTCGCTCATAACCGCGGCGCGCATAGCGGGTGCAGGCGGCAATTGACAGCACTTGCGTGTGCCCTACATCCCGCCGCCATGGCCAGCGCTGTCGCCCTCGACGCAAAGAGCATCGTGCTCGACGCCCCCCTGCCGCTCGATAGCGGGCAGGAGCTGCCCGGCGTGCGCCTTGCCTACGAAAGCTATGGCGAGCTCAACGCCGACAAGTCGAACGCCATACTGGTCTTCCACGCGCTGACCGGCGACCAGTATGTCGCGAGCAGCCACCCGATCACCGGCAAGCCCGGTTGGTGGGACCGCATGGTCGGCCCCGGAAAGCCGATCGACACTGCGCGCTACCACGTGATCTGCGCCAACGTCGTCGGCGGCTGCATGGGTTCGACCGGCCCGGCCAGCGCCGGACCTGACGGCGCGCCTTACGCGATGCGCTTCCCCGTCATCACCATCCGCGACATGGTCCGCGCGCAGGTCGCGCTGCTCGACGCGCTCGGCATCGGGCGGCTTCACGCGGTGGTCGGCGGATCGATGGGCGGGATGCAGGCGCTGAGCTTCGCCGCCAACTTCCCCGGACGGGCCGACCGGGTTCTGGCCATCGCCACGACCGCGCGCCATTCGGCACAGAACATCGCCTTCCACGAGGTCGGGCGACAGGCGGTCATGGCCGATCCAGAGTGGCAGGGCGGCGACTACTACGGGAAAGGCAAGGGACCGGAAAAGGGCCTCTCGGTGGCGCGCATGGCCGCGCACATCACCTACCTTTCCGAGGAAGGGCTGACCGAGAAGTTTGGCCGGCGTTTGCAGGATCGTGAGGCCAAGAGCTTCGGCTTCGACGCCGATTTCCAGGTCGAGAGCTACTTGCGCTATCAGGGCATCGCCTTCACCGACCGCTTCGACGCCAACGCCTACCTCTACATCACCCGGGCAATGGACTACTTGGACTTGGCTGAGGAGCACGGCGGGCGGCTCGCCGATGCCTTTGCCAGGAGCGACGCGCGCTTCTGCCTCGTCAGCTTCGACACTGACTGGCTCTACCCCACGGCGGAATCCCGCCACGTCGTCCACGCCCTCAATGCCGTCGCCGCGCCGGTGAGTTTCGTCGAGCTTTCCGCGCCCTACGGCCACGACAGCTTCCTGCTCAACGTCCCCGCGCTCGACCGGGTGGTGAAAGGCTTCATTGAGTGAGCCTTCGCCCCGACCTCGCCAAGATCGCCGAGAACGTGCCCGAGGGGGTCCGCGTGCTCGATGTCGGCTGCGGCGACGGCGAGCTGATGGCGGTGCTGCGCGAAACGCGCCACGTCGATGCCCGCGGTCTCGAGATTGATCCCGAACTGGTCGAGCGCGCCGTCGCCCGCGGCCTTTCCGTCATCCAGGGCGATGCCGACCGCGACCTCACCGAATATCCCGATGGCGCGTTCGACGTCGCCATCCTAAGCCAGACGCTGCAGACCGCCGCGCGCCCCGACCTGATGCTCGACCAGTTGCTGCGAGTCGGACGCCAGGCCTTCGTCAGCTTTCCCAACTTCGCCTACTGGCGGATGCGCGCCGCCTTGCTCGCCAAGGGCCGCATGCCGGTGACCCGGCACCTGCCGGTGAGCTGGTACGAAACGCAGAACATCCACCACGTCACGGTCGAGGACTTCCGCGACCTACTGTGTGCCAAGAACGTGACGGTTGAGGATTGCTGGTTCTTCTCCGGCGGACGCGAGATAGGGCGGTCCGGAGCCAACTGGCGGGCCGAGCACGCTGTCTTCCGGCTGAGCCGAAGATGACGAAGATAGCGTATTCTTCTTCGGCCGCGTCTTTATAATTGTATTTTATTACAATATTCTAAGCGAATATCGGAATCACCCCGCCGCGACCTTTGGCGACGCGCTGCCGCGCTGCCGGAAGGGATCGATTACCGCACCTACGATTCGAAAGAGTCGGTGGGAATCTCTCAGAATCAAGTACTTGTAGGAACGCGATTTTTCATTCGGGTTGGCGTGCTAGCCATTGCCGGGGTCGAATTTGGGGGATTCGCCATGCGAACTTTGCCGCCTACAGCGCAGGTCATTGGCCTAATGCTCGGATTGATGTAGACCGCCGCCGTTTCCGCCATTGTCCGGCTCGACGTTCCCGACCTCGTCGTGGACGGTGCCAAGCCGCTCGACGAACTCGCCGCCGCGACCGGCGCGCGTCACGACCTGCTGTACTGCGTATTGCGCGCGACCGAGGCGGTTGGCGTGCTGCGCGAGAGGCCGGACGGCACGTGGGAGCAGACCGAACTCAGCGAAGTGCTGCGCTCCGACGTTCCCGCAACGCTCGCGACGTGGCGATCTTCTCGGGCGACGACTGGCACGTGCGTGCGGACGCGGCGATGCACCGCGCGGTCCGTACCGGCAAGGACGCGATCGATCTGATCTACGGCGTCGCGCCGTTCGAATACCTGAGCGACCACCCCGAGGAAGGGCTCAACTTCAACCGCGCGATGACCTCGTTCTCGACCACCGAGGTCCCGGCGATCGTCGAAGCCTACGACTTTGCACAGTTCGGCTCGCTGGTCGAGGTCGCCGGCGGGCACGGGCTGTTCCTCTCGGCGATCTTCGCCAGCGCGCCCGATCTCAAGGCCACGCTGCTCGAACTGCCGCAGGTCATCGCCGAGATGGCCGAGACCCCACTCGATCCCTACCGCGACCGCGCTGCGATCATGCCCGGCGACATGTTCGTAAGCGTCCCCGCTGAGGCCGACGCCTAAATCATGAAGCGCATCGGCCACGATTGGTCGGACGAGATGGCCGGCAAGATCCTCTCCGCCTGCCGCGCCGGGGTCAATCCGGGCATGAAGCTTCTGGTGGCCGACGCCGTGGTGCCGGACGGACCCGAGTTCTCGCCCGCCAAGTTCATGGTCGTGACCATGATGATCTTCTCCGCCGGCAAGGAACGCACCGAGGCCGAATTCCGCCGGCTCTGCGCCGACAACGGGTGGAAGCTCGAACGGATCATCCCGACAGCATCGTCGATGTGCTTGGTCGAGGGCGTCGCGGCGTGAGTGAAGTCTGGCACAATGTGCGCGGTCCGCTGACCTGGCTGGTGTGCTGCCGGCGGTGCTATTCAGCCTCGAATCTACCGTCGAGACGACCGCAGACGCGTATATCGCAATGATCCAGACTCCGGAGACGCTGGTCGCGATCGGTTTCCTCAATATTCTGTAACTGTGGGCGGCGATTGCGCAGGGCACGCTTTTGGTCATACGCGCACGTGGCAATCGTGCCGCGCTCCTCCTCGGACTGATGCTGCTTTGCATCCGCGTCCTGCACCGCTGACTTGGGTGTCTGCCAGGGTATTCGCTCTGCTCTGGCTGGCCGACACTTCGATCTCGTCATTCTTCGCGGCCTTTCAGCTCGGCTTCGCGCTGGAGACTTCCGGCGTCGCAGCGAACAGGCGGATCTCGCATGTCGTCTGGGCGGTGGCCGGAGCCATGACGATCCTGTTCTTTATCAACAGGTTTACCGGATCTTACGCCATTCGCCTTCCGATCGAATTGCAACCCTCCGCGGGCATCGCCGGAAACCTGAGTTTGCTGGGCTCCGTTGCAATCATCGCCTGGGACTATTGCCACAACGATTAGACCGGGCGCAACCGCCTCAAGATCGCGTTGGCTGTATTTGGCGCTTTCCTCGTGGGGGGCCGCATGCTTTCCATCTCTCGCTTCAGCGGTCGCGCCGTCTTGATGACCGACGGGGGTGCTCATGGCCCTCGTGGAGCTCGCTTTGCTCACATATGCGACGCTCAAGCAGGGGCTGTTTGACTTCGGCTCCGCGGTCAACCGCACGCTGGTCTACGGCGCGGTGACCTTCATCCTGCTGGCGACCTTCGGCCTGCTAGAATGGAGCGCCGAGCACTTCATTCCTGAGGCCTGGCACGAAGGCGGAGCGGCGATCAACGCAGGAATCGCGCTGGCGCCGTTCTTGGTCATCCACCGCGTCCGCGAATGGTACGAGCATCATGTCGAGCGGGTGTTATTCAGTGGCTGGCACAAGGCCGAAGCGGCATGGGCCGTTTTTGTCGAGAGCGTAGGGCACTTCGAGCAGGAGGCCGCGCTGTGCCGCGATTTCGCGGGCGAACTGGCGCGCTATGCGGTTGCTCCAGCGGTACTCTACATGCGCGAGGAAGATGGTGTTGTCTAGCGCGCGGGCAGGCTCCCCGGGGCGAAGGCGAAATATGCCGAGGACGTGCGCGGGTTCGTGGCGATTCGGAGCGAGCCCAAGCCGCTCGTCCTCGCTTCCGCCGACCATCCACTCCCCGGAGCATTGGCCTTGCCGATGCTCGATCAGGGCAAGCTGCTCGGCTTTGCGCTGCTCGGCGAGAAGACCGACGGGATGCACTACCGCCCCGACGAGGTTGAAAACCTCGGCTGGGCGGCGCACCAGGTCGGCCTCGACCTGCGCGCGCTGCACGCTAGGCAGCTGGGGGGGGCGGATTGGCTGGCTGGCGATGGAAATTGTCGAACTTGCGGTGGATCGAGACCGGCTCTCGGCCCTCCTCGCACCCTACGTTATTTCGCCGCCGGCGCCGTCCGGCTGACCAACGCACCGGCGCGAGCCGGGCTGGCAGGGAGCGACATAACAACGGCGAGCGCTATTGCTGTCAGCGCTGCCTGTGGCTTGGCGATACTAGCCCGCCCGATAAGCCCAATGCCGATGATCTACTTCATGACTTTGAGTTTGGCCAAACTCTTTGCGAAGTTAAAGCGGGACGGCAAGTCATTTACTGCCGCCTCTCGAATCGCCTCAATTGGCCTTGATTGTGCAATGCACCATTTTGGGCTTTCTTTTTGCGATGCAACGGGCTCTTGACACGACGAAGTGAGTTCCAGCGTCGTTCCGGACGGAAATTTTGTGTTATCTTCAATTCGTTCGTAGCTATTAGAGTTGTTGGGGAATCAGGTATATGAAGACTTTTCTTGCCGCCACCGCCGCGTTCGGGCTGGTCGCTTCGCCGGTTACGGCGCAAGCTGCCGAAGCTGCCCGTGAGAGTACGCCGATCAACGCGTCTGAGCGCTTCGCTGGAGACGGCACATTCCTGTACGTCGTGATAGCCGCGGTGGCGATCGTCGCCGGCATCCTGATCTTGTCGGACGACAACAACAACGACCTGCCGACCAGCCCGTAGTTCGGGCAACTAGAGGCACATCGGATAGGGGGCTGCCGGTTTCCGGTAGCCCTTTTTCGTGTCCGGTATCCGTTGTCAGGAACCAGCCTCGCTGACGCACAGCACGCTGTCACCGCGCGCCAGGCACCATAGCGAAAGACCGGAGTTCCGCGCCCGCTCGACCGCCATGCTCGTCGGCAGCGAGACGGTGACGAGGCGCGTCGCTCCGGCGCGCACCGCCTTCTCGACGATCTCGTAGGAACAGCGCGCGGTCGAGAAGATGAAGCCGCCGGAAATTTCGTAGCTCGGATCGGTCCCTGATGCGGCGAGCGCACCGACCAGCTTGTCCATGGCATTGTGCCGGCCGACGTCCTCGCGCACTGCGAGGATCGCGCCGTCGGGGCTGCAGAAGGCGGCGGCGTGCGCCGCGCCGGTCGCCCGGGTCAGCGGCTGGTGGTCGCGCAATGCCGCCTGCGAGGCGAAGATCGCCTGCGGGTCGAGCGCATCGTGCACCGCCACAGGTGGCAGCGGCCTGCCTACCGCTTCGAGGTTCTCGATCCCGCACAGCCCGCAGCTCGATTCCGCTACTCGGGTGCGGACGCGTTCGGTCAGCTTCTCCACGCCCAGCCCGGCAAGTTGCGAGCGCACGATCCAGCCGAGTTCGGTCTCGGCAATGCCGATGTCGGTCACGTCGGTCGGCGCCCCGGCCAGCCCTTCGGTCAGCGCGAACCCGCGCGCGAAGTCCTCGAGATCGGCCGGGGTGGCCATCATCACCGCGTAGCTGAGGCCGTTGAATTCGAGCGCGACGGGCACTTCGGGCACCCAGTCGCGTGCTATCGGGCGGCTGCTGCCGTCGCGGCCATGTTCCGTGAGGTCAGGCAACCACACCTCCGTTCGTACTGAGCCTGTCGAAGGACACTAGCGGTACTCCGGCGGGCTTCGACAAGCTCAGCCCGAACGGGGATGTGAAGCGCCGGACGTCAGCCCGCGTCGGAACGTCCGACCCCATCGACTTCGTTGAACTTGGTCGCGCGGGTTTGCGAACCCGGATCGCCCTTGGAGGCGAGGTGCTCGATTGCCTCGCGCGCGATCGGGAGCAGCTTCGAACGGTCGTCGGCGAAGATCGCCGCCTTCATCCGTGGGTCCCAGAACTGGTAGATGTGGTCCGCCGTCGCCAGCACCGCGTTCTCGTGGCCCATGGCCTCGAAATTGCGCGCGATGTCGCCGGCCATGCGCCGCAGCGTCTCGATGGTCGAGCTCATTCGGCGGGCTCCATCGCGGTGGAATCGGCAATCCGGCGCGAACGCTCGGAAAGCTCGGTGTATTCCTCCTGCCATTCGGACGGGCCGTTCGACGGCACGACCTGCACCGCGGTGACCTTGTATTCAGGGCAGTTCGTCGCCCAGTCGGAGTAGTCCGTGGTGACGACGTTGGCCTGCGTCTCGGGGTGGTGGAAGGTGGTGTAGACCACGCCCGGCGCAACGCGGTCGGTGACCAGAACCTTGAGCGTGGTTTCGCCCTTGCGGCTGGCCAGCCGCGCCCAGTCGTCGGTCTTGAGACCGCGATTCTCGGCATCGACCGGGTGCATCTCAAGCACGTCTTCGGCGTGCCAGGCGACGTTGCCGGTGCGCCGGGTCTGCGCGCCGACGTTGTACTGCGTCAGGATGCGCCCGGTGGTCAGCAGCAGCGGGAAGCGCGGGCCGGTCTTCTCGTCGGTGGGCACGTATTCGGTGATCACGAACTTGCCCTTGCCGCGCACGAAGCCGTCGATGTGCATGACCGGCGATCCGTCGGGGAACTTCTCGTTGATCGGCCACTGCACGCTGCCGCGAATGAGCAGGTCGTCCCACGACAGGCCGGCGAAGCTCGGCGTGAGCCGGGCAATCTCGTCGATGATCTGGCTCGGGTGTTCGTAGTTCCACCTGGCGCCCAGCGCGTTTGCGAGCAGCTGGGTGATCTCCCAGTCGCCATAGCCGTTGGCTGGCTCCATCACCTTGCGCACCGGCTGGATGCGGCGCTCGGCGTTGGTGAAGGTGCCGTCCTTTTCGAGGAAGGTCGAGCCCGGCAGGAAGACGTGCGCGTAGTTCGCAGTCTCGTTGAGGAAGAGGTCGTGGACGATCACGCATTCCATCGCCTCGAGCCCGGCCGCAACGTGCTGGGTGTTGGGGTCGGACTGCAGGATGTCCTCGCCCTGGATGTAGATCGCCTTGAAGGTGCCATCCACGGCGGCATCGAGCATGTTGGGGATGCGCAGGCCGGGTTCCGGATCGAGGCTGACGCCCCAGTCCTTCTCGAACAGGTTGCGCGTCTCGACGTCGTGGATGTGGCGGTAGCCGGGCAGTTCGTGCGGGAAGCTGCCCATGTCGCAGGCGCCCTGCACGTTGTTCTGGCCGCGCAGCGGGTTCACGCCCACGCCGGGGCGGCCGATGTTGCCGGTGCACATCGCCAGGTTGGCTATGGCCATCACGGTCGAGGAACCCTGGCTGTGCTCGGTCACGCCGAGGCCGTAGTAGATCGCCGCGTTGCCGCCCGTGGCATAGAGTCGCGCGGCGGCGCGCAGTTCTTCCGCCGGCACGCGGGTGACCGGTTCGAGGAATTCGGGGCTGTGCTTCTCGTCGGAGACGAAGCGCGCCCAGTCCTCGTACTCGTCCCAGTCGCAGCGCGCGCGGATGAAGTCCTCGTCGGCGAGGCCTTCGGTGACGATGACGTGCGCGAGGCTGGTGAGCACGGCGACGTTGGTTCCGGGCTGCAGCGGCAGGTGGTGCGCCGCCTCGATGTGCGGGCTCCGGACGAGGTCGATGCGGCGCGGATCGATCACGATCAGCTTCGCGCCCTGGCGCAGGCGGCGCTTCATGCGACTGGCGAAGACCGGGTGCGCGTCTGTCGGGTTGGCCCCGATCACCAGCATCACGTCGGTTTCCATGACGCTGTCGAAGTCTTGCGTGCCGGCACTGGTGCCGAAGGTCGTCTTGAGGCCGTAACCGGTCGGCGAGTGGCACACGCGGGCGCAGGTGTCGGTGTTGTTCGAACCGAACACCGCGCGGACCAGCTTCTGCACGAGGAATGTTTCCTCGTTGGTGCAGCGGCTGGAGGTGATGCCGCCGAGCGCATTGGCGCCATGCTTGTCGCGCAGGGTGCGGACGCGGTTCGCGGTGTAGCTGATCGCCTCGTCCCAGCTGACTTCGCGCCACGGCTGGTCGATGGAATCGCGGATCATCGGCGAAGTTATGCGGTCCTTGTGGTTGGCATAGCCGTAGGCGAAGCGGCCCTTGACGCAGGAGTGCCCACGGTTGGCCTTTCCATCCTTGTAGGGGATCATGCGGACGAGCTGTTCGCCGCGCATTTCGGCGCGGAAGGTGCAGCCTACGCCGCAATAGGCGCAGGTGGTGACCACGGCGCGCTCGGGCTTGCCGATCGCCTTGACGCTCTTTTCCTGCAGCGTTGCGGTCGGACAGGCCTGCACGCAGGCGCCGCAGCTCACGCATTCGCTGGAGAGGAAGTCGTCCTCGCCCTGTCCGGCGGAAACCTTGGAGGCGAAGCCGCGCCCGTCGATGGTCAGCGCGAAGGTGCCCTGCACCTCGTCACAGGCGCGCACGCAGCGGCTGCAGACAATGCACTTGCTGGGATCGAAGTCGAAATAGGGATTCGAATGGTCGGTCGGCTGGTCGAGGTGGTTGTCGCCGGCATAGCCGTAGCGCACGTCGCGCAGGCCGACCGCGGCGGCCTGATCCTGCAGCTCGCAGTCGTTGTTGGCCGAGCAGGTCAGGCAGTCGAGCGGGTGGTCGGAGATGTAGAGTTCCATCACCCCCTTGCGCAGCTTTTCGAGCCGCGGGGTCTGGGTGTGGACCACCATGCCCTCGCCGACCGGCGTGGTGCACGAGGCCGGGGTGCCGCGCGCGCCGTCGATCTCGACGAGGCACAGGCGGCACGAGCCGAAGCTCTTCATGTTGTCCGTGGCGCAGAGCTTGGGAATGTCGCCGCCGATCTCGGCCGCCGCGCGCATGACGCTGGTGCCGGCCGGAACCGTCACCTTGCGCCCGTCGATCGTCAGCGTGACCGCGTCTTCCGACTTCGATTCCGGCGTCCCGAAATCCTTCTGGCGTTCAAATCCCATGGGTCTTCTCCGCGGCGGCCAAATCCGCCGGTGTGTTGATATTAGCAGGTTCGTGCGCGGATTTCACCGCTCGCGCATTAATCATATTGGCGAAGGCCAGCATCGAGTGACGTCCGTTGCCTTCGAGGATCGCCTCGATGTCCTTCGCGGCGCTGGCGGGCCAGTGGCCGATGACCGGCTGGTCGGCCAGATAGGCCGGGGCAGGGCTGAGCAGGTCGAGCAGGTCCTCGGGTAATTCGGCGCTGTCGACGCCGCAGGTCAGCACGGTTTCGAAGCCTTCGTCGAGCGCATGGTGCATGGCCGACGCAATCCCGCCGAGCGGCCCTTCGCCTTCGTGCGGCCAGTCCGGGATGCAGCGCGCCGGGCCATGGTCGCGCCCGGCGATCACGACGAGTTCGCAGAATCCCGAGAGGCTGTCGACCGCGCGCGCCAGCAGGGTGCGTCCGCCCAGCTCGGCGAGCGCCTTGTCGCTGCCGAAACGGGTGGACTTGCCGCCTGCGAGGACCACGCCGAGGATCATCTTACTCTGCCGCCTCCGTTTCGGCGGCCGCCTTGCCGGTGAAGTCCTCCGGCCAGTTCTTGAGCGCGCTCATCACCGGGTAGGGGGTGAAGCCGCCGAGGGCGCAGAGGCTGCCGAACTTCATCGTCTCGCACAGGTCGGTCAAAAGGCCGATCTCGTCGCCGGCGCTGCGGCCGTGGCGCGGGGCGTTGTGCATCTGCGGGGCGCGCTCGATCTCGTCGGGCGTGCGGCCGCCGGCGCGGATGCGGTCGATGATCTCGACCCCGCGCACCGAACCGATCCGGCATGGGGTGCACTTGCCGCAGCTCTCCGCGGCGCAGAACTCCATCGCAAAGCGCGCCATTGCGCCCATGTCGGCGGTGTCGTCGAACACAGTGATGCCGCCGTGGCCGATCAGCGCGTCGGCCTTGGTGTAGGCTTCGTAGTCGAACGGGATGTCGAACTGGTCGGGGTGGAGGTAGGCGCCGAGCGGCCCGCCGACCTGTACCGCCTTGACCGGGCGTCCACTGTCGGTGCCGCCGCCGATGTCGTTGACCAGCTCGCCAAGCGAGATGCCGAATGCGGTCTCGAACAGGCCGCCGTGCTTGATGTTGCCCGCGAGCTGGATCGGCATCGTGCCCTTCGAACGCTCGATGCCGAGCTTCTCGTAGAGCGAGGCCCCGCCCTCGGTCAGGATGTGCGGGATGGCCGCCAGCGTCAGCACGTTGTTGACCACCGTCGGCTTGCCGAACGCGCCTTCGAGCGCCGGGAGGGGCGGCTTGGCGCGCACTTCGCCGCGCTTGCCTTCGAGCGAGTTCAGCAGCGAGGTTTCTTCGCCGCAGACGTAGGCTCCGGCTCCGACGCGAACTTCGCATCGGAACGGAGCGATGGTGTCCCGGCACTTCTGAAGCGCTTCATTGAGCTTGCGGATGGCGTCGGGATACTCGCTGCGGACGTAGATATAGCCCTGGTCGGCACCGACCGCGGCACCGGCAATCGCCATGCCTTCGATCAGCAGGAAGGGATCGCCTTCCATCACCATGCGGTCGGCGAAGGTGGCGCTGTCGCCCTCATCGGCGTTGCAGACGATGTACTTCTGCGGCCCCGCCGCCCTGGCCACGGTCTGCCACTTGATGCCCGCCGGGAAGCCTGCCCCGCCGCGGCCGCGCAGGCCCGACTGGGTGACTTCGGCGAGGATCGCCTCGCTGCCGATCTGCCTGGCACGGTTGAGGCCGGTCCAGCCGCCGGTCGCCGCATAGTCTTCCATGCTCGTCGGCCGGGTCTTGCCGGCCCGGGCGAAAGTCAGGCGCTGCTGCCTGGCGATGAAGGGGTGCGCGGCAATCGGGCCGATGCAGATCTCGTCGCCATTGCCGGCGAGGATGTCGTCGACGTCCTCAAGCGTCGCCGGACCCCAGCCGATGCCGTCGATCTCGACCAGCGGTTCGAGCCACTGCATGCCCCAGCTCGAGGTGCGGTGAACCTCGCAGCCCTTCTTCTCGTAGGCAGCGGCGAGCTTGTCGGCGCCCAGCGCACGGGCGAGGGCATCGTCGGAGATCCTGATAAGTCGCTTGTCGGCCATCACGCGTTCTCGATCACTTTGGCCAGCGCCGGGCCGTCGAGCCGGGCGTGGAGGGTGTCGCCGACGCGGGCGTTGGGGCCCACGCTGCACAGCCCGAGGCAGTAGACGGTGTGGAGCTTGACGCGGTCGCCGGCGGCGGCGCGGGCCTGCTCCATGATCGCCTCGACCCCGCGCGCCTTGCACGCCTCTGCGCGGCAGATTTGCACCACCGGGCGCTGCTCGGGCTCGGCGGTGAAGTCGTGGTAGAAGCTGACCACCCCGTGGACGTCGGCACGGCTCAGGTTGAGACCCTTGGCGATCAGTCCCTCGCTCTCGGCGTCGACGCAGCCGAACTCTTCCTGCACGTCGTGCAGGATCGGCAGCAGGGGGCCTTCGCGGCCGTGATGTTCGGCGATGATCTCGCCGATCTTTTCTGACTTGGAACTCATGCCTTCAGTCTCTCTGCATGCCACGCGACGTGGTCTGCGATGAACGTGGAAATGAAGAAGTACGAATGGTCGTACCCTTCGTGGAGCCGGATGGTGTGCGGAATGCCCGCCTTGCGGCAGGCCTCTTCCAGCAGATGGGTCTTGAGCTGTTCCTCGAGGAACTGGTCGGCGCGGCCCTGGTCGACCAGCAGGTCGGGCAGGCGGGCGCCGTTCTTGATCAGCGCGCAGGCATCGTACTGCTGCCAGGCGACGATATCGTTGCCGAGATAGCCGCCGAGCGCCTTCTCGCCCCACGGGCAGCTGATCGGGCTGACGATCGGCGCGAACGCGCTGGTCGAGCGGAAGCGGCCGGGATTGCGCAGGCTGATGGTCAGCGCGCCGTGCCCGCCCATCGAATGGCCGGTGATGCCTTGCCGGTTCATGTCGAGCATCGGAAACTCGTCGGCGATGAGTTCGGGCAACTCGCGCTCGATGTAGCTCCGCATCTGGAAGTTGGCCTTCCACGGTTCGCGCGTCGCATCGACGTAGAAGCCTGCGCCCTTGCCGAAGTCGTAGGACTCGTCGTCGGGCACATCGTCACCGCGCGGGCTGGTGTCGGGGCCGATCAGCGCCACGCCATGCTCGGCGCAGGCGCGCTGGTAGTGGCCCTTTTCCATCGCATTGGCGTGGGTGCAGGTCAGGCCGGAGAGGTACCAGAGCACAGGCAGCGTCTGGTTGGTGCGGTGTTCGGGAATGAAGACCTGGAAGGTCATCGGCGTGCCCGTGGCGGAGCTGTGGTGGGTATAGACCCCCTGGCTCCCGCCGAAGCACATCGCATTGCTGACGCGTTCCATCGTCCGTCTCTCCTCAGGCCAGCCGCATCGCGAGGCCGATGAGGTTGTGGCCCACGGCCGGCAGGACCAGGCTCCCGCTCTTCAGGCGCATGGCGACGAGGATTGTTCCCGCCAGCGCGACATAGCCGATCATGAAGGGGCTTACGCCTATCGTGGCGCCATTGGGAACTATTCCGTGGGCGAGAGCGAAGACCATGGTCGCCATGACCGCCGCCCAGCCGATCGCCTTGGCGGTGCCGCCCAGCGCGGCGGAGAGCAGCGAGACTTCGAGCCCGCGGTACATCAGCTCTTCCTCGATGCCCGGAAGGGTCAGGTGATAGAGCAAGCCGAGAGATCCCGGCACGTCGCCCGCCCCGGCGTCCATCCCGCCCGGCATGAGGCCGAGCGTGACGAGCAGAGCGATACCGAGCAGCGACCACGGCAACGAGCCGGGCTTTTGCCTGAAGGTCAGCCCGAGCCCCTCTGCGGTGAGGAGCTTGTGCCGCTTCCACAGAAGTGCCGCGATCAGAGCTCCAATCGCCAGCTGGGCAATGCGACTGTACCAGCGAGCTTCCGCGGGCAGCGAGGCGACGTCTGCCGGCAGGGTCCAGTACCCGGCCAGCGAATAGAGCGCATAGGTCAGCGCCGCCACGCCGAACCAGCGCCAGTCGAGCTCGGTCTGCCCGGTCACCTTGAGCACGAGCGCCAGCATCAGCGGCGGCAGCCACCAGCAGGCGAACAGGATCAGGGCGGTCGCTATCGACATCAGGTCAGTTCGGCTCTCTCACGCACCCGGAGGACAGAAGGCGCAAAGCTTGTTGCCATCCGGGTCGCGCAGGTAGGCGCCGTACATCGGCGGGTCGCCCCACGGTCGCTCGCCCGGAGGGCCTTCGTCGCTGCCTCCGTTGGCCATGCCCGCGGCGTACCACGCATCGACCGTCGGGCGATCCTTTGCCGGGAAGCCGATGGTGCCGCCGTTGGCGCAGGTCGCCGGTTCGCCGTTGCGTGGGGTAACGACCCCGAACATGCCTTCGCGTGCTTCGGGATCGCCGTAGAAGGCACCGTTGGGGGTGCTCATGCCGGAAATGCCAAGCACCCCGAACGTCGCGTCGTAGAACGCACGCGCCTTTTCCTTGTCGTTGGTGCCGACCATGACGTGGGTGAACAGCGGCATAGCAGCCTCCTCAGTGGCGCATGTGGAAGGCGCAGATCTTGTTGCCGTCCGGATCGAGCAAGTAAGCGCCGTGCGACTGGTTTGGGGCCGCGGCGCGCGGTCCGGGGCCGCCCTCGTCGGTGCCGCCGTTAGCGACGCCGGCTTCGTGGAACCGGGCCACCGTCTCGTCGTCCGGCGCGGCAAAGCCCAGCGTGTGGCCGTTGGAGACCGTAGCCGGTTCGCCGTTGAGCGGCTTGCCGACGATGAAGGTGCCCTGCGGACCCGCGTAGATCAGGCGGCCGGCTTCGGGCGGAGCGACGTTCTTGTAACCGAGCACGTCCATTACCGCGTCGTAGAACTTGCGGCTGCGCTCGACGTCGTTCGAACCGAGGAAAACGTGGGTGAACATGGGGGTCTCTCTCCTGTCTTGCGCACGCGGATTCGTCCGCCCGCGCGGTTGTTTATCGCATAGACGAAAATTTCGGACTTGTGAAAGACCGAAATTCCCAAATCCTTGCACTAGATCGCGGTGACGACTTTCGCCGTGGCCGGGTCGCCGGTGTTCGGTGTGCCGTCGGCGTCCATCACCAGCATGGAAACCTCGCCGTGGGGCACGCGCGGGCGATGCTCGGTGCCGCGCGGCACGACGATCATCTCGCCCGGCCCGAGGCTGGCGGTGCGGTCGCGAAAGTCGATTTCGAGCTGTCCCTCTATCACGAGGAACAGCTCGTCGGTGTCGGGGTGGCTGTGCCAGTGGTAATCGCCGGCGGCCTTGGCCAGCCGGATTTCGTTGCCGTTGTAGCGCCCGGCGAGCCGCGGCGACCAATGCTCGTCGAAAAGCGCGAACTTTTCGGCGAGGTTGATCGCCCCGTTCATTACGACCGGCCCATCAGAACACGACCACGCTGCGGATGCTCTCGCCCGCGTGCATCAGGTCGAAACCCTTGTTGATGTCCTCGAGGCTGAGGACGTGGGTGATCATCGGGTCGATTTCGATCTTCCCGGTCATGTACATGTCGACGATCTTGGGCACGTCGGTGCGTCCCTTGGCCCCGCCGAACGCGGTGCCGCGCCAGTTGCGGCCAGTGACGAGCTGGAACGGCCGGGTGGCGATTTCCTTGCCCGCCTCGGCCACGCCGATGATGATGCTGGTGCCCCAGCCGCGGTGGCAGCATTCGAGCGCGGTGCGCATGACCTCGGTATTGCCGGTCGCGTCGAAGGTGTAGTCGGCGCCGCCGTCGGTCATCTCGACGACCTTGGCGACGATCTCGTCCCGGCTCATTCCCTTGGTATTGAGGAAGTCGGTCATGCCGAACTTGCGGCCCCATTCCTCGCGGTCGGGGTTGATGTCGATGCCGATGATCTTGTTCGCACCGGCCAGCCGCGCGCCCTGGATCACGTTGAGGCCGATCCCGCCGAGCCCGAACACCACGACGTTGTCGCCGACCTGCACCTTGGCGGTGTTGGTGACTGCGCCCACGCCCGTGGTGACACCGCAGCCGATGTAGCAGCTGGTCTGGAACGGCGCGTCCTCACGGATCTTGGCGACGGCGATTTCCGGCAGCACGGTGAAGTTCGAGAAGGTCGAACAGCCCATGTAGTGAAAGATCGTCTCGCCCTTGTAGGAGAAGCGGCTGGTGCCGTCGGGCATCAGCCCCTTGCCCTGCGTGGCGCGGATCGCGGTGCACAGGTTGGTCTTGCCGCTGAGGCACGACTTACACTGGCGGCATTCGGGCGTGTAGAGCGGGATCACGTGGTCGCCCGGCTTCACGCTGGTCACGCCCGGCCCGACTTCGCGCACCACGCCCGCGCCCTCGTGGCCGAGGACGCTCGGGAAGATGCCCTCGGAATCGAACCCGTCGAGGGTGTAGGCGTCGGTGTGGCAGATGCCGGTCGCCATGATCTCGACCAGCACTTCGCCCGCCTTGGGACCTTCGAGGTCGAGCTCGACGATCTCGAGGGGCTGCTTGGCGGCGAAGGCTACGGCGGCACGGGTCTTCATTTCGGTCTTGTCTCCATAAGATCAGTCGATGGGCTGGGCTGCCAGTGCCTCGAGGTCGGCATCGGCGTCACGCAGTGGCACCAGCCAGACGAGGACCGCGCCGAGGATCGCGCCGAGGCACATGATCAGCGAGACGGTCAGCAGGTTTTCATTGCCCAGCACTGTAAAGAGATATCCGGCGATGATCGGCGAACCGGCCGCTCCGGCCCGGCCGACTCCTAGCACGAAACCTGTGCCGGTGGCACGGGCATATGCCGGGAAGCCGCGGGCGAAGGCGGCGTAGTAGCCGACGATCGCGGCGTTGAGGAAGAACATCGTCAGGAATGCTGCGAAGCGCCACTCGCCGAGGTCGCCATGACCCAATCCGAACCACGCCACCGCGATCACCCCGAGCACGCAGGCGCCGATGGTCGGACCCTTGATGTCCCACTTCTTGAGGAACAGTCCGAACAGCCCGCCGCCGATCGCCCCGCCGATGTTGGCGTAAGTCAGCGTGCTGGCCGCGTCGGGTTGGCTGAAGCCGGTGTCGGCGACGATCTGCACCGCGAACTTGAGGATGTAGTAGAAAGTCAGCGTGTGGAACATGTAGCCGAAGGCCAACATCAGCGTCACCGGGCGCAGGCGCGGGTTAGCAAGGATGTCGGTAACCTTGGGCTTGTTGGCCTTGCTCGGAGCAGTCGGAATCTCGGCAATCGGTGCCTTGGCGAAGGCCTTGAGCGAGCGGTTGATCTTGTCGAGCGCACCCTCGGGACGTCGGGCCAGGAAGTAGGCCGGAGTCTCGGGGACGAGCAGGATGACCAGCGGGATCATCGCCGCAGTCACTACAGCACCGAACAGGAAGACCGAACGCCAGCTGCCGAGCTCGAAGCTGACACCGAGGCTGCCGATGCCGAGGAAATAGGGAGCCTGGTCGGGGACCAGCAGCCAGCCTTGCGCGGCGAAGCCGCCGATCACGCCGCCGACCGGATAGCCGATGACGTAGAGCGCCATGGCGATGCTGCGGCTCGCCTTGCTCGAACTCTCCGCGGTCACTGCGTTGGTCGCTGCCAGCATGCCGCCGATGCCGAGGCCGGTGATAAAGCGCCAGGCGGTCAGTTCGCTGACCCCGGTCGCGGCGTGGGCTAGCCACATGCCGGCGGTCATCACCGCGAGGCACAACAGCATGGTGCTCTTGCGACCATAGCGGTCCGCCATGCCCCCGAGGATGATGGAGCCGAAGCCCATGCCGACCAGCTCGGCCGATAGCACCACACCAAGCTCGGACCGGGGGATGCCCCATTCCATGGTGATTCCCGGCGCCGCGAAAGCGCTCGAGAGCACGTCGAACCCGTCGAGTGCATTGAGCAGGATCATCAGGAACACGACGATCCACTGCCGCACGCCCATGGGCGTATCGTTGATGGCTGCGATGGGGTTTGCGCCTGCGGCTGGTCCGGCCATTTAGTTCAATTCCTCTCCCTTGGGCGCCCGCTCATTCGTGGATTCGGGCGAGCATTTCCACCAGTTTTTCGGCTTCCTCGGCACTGAAGCGGCTCTTCAGCCACGCCTCGTGCTCGGCGATTGCGGTCTTGGCGCGGGCGAGGGCCGCGCGCCCCTCGTCGGTCAGGTGCAGCGCCTGCTTGCGCCCGTCGCTCTCCGAGCGTTCGCGGCGCAGGTAGTCGCGATCCTGCAGGCGGTTGACGATGGTCATGGTCGTCGCCCGGTCCATCTGCAGGCGCCGGCCGACGTCGATCTGCGAAATGGCCGGGTGGTCGTCGACCAGCCACAGGACGCTGACCTGCTTCTGCGTCAAGTCGAGATCGGCAAACGTCTCGGTGAAGTGACGATAGACCGCGACGTGCGCCAGGCGGATATGGAAGCCGATGATATCGGCGAGTTCGCCGATGTCGTCTTCGTTGTCCTCGGTCAATGCAGCCGTTGGCACCGCGATCCTATCCCTCACACCTCTTGTCGTGCTTGCCTATTTGTTAGTGGAGCATACAATTCGGTGCAAGGAAGAGGACTCTAAAGATGGCACAGTTTCCCGATACTCCCAGTTTCACGGGCTTCAACACGCCGAGCCGCATCGAAGCGGATATCGAGGATCTCCAGCATACGGGCACGATCCCGCCCGAGCTCGACGGAGCCTTCTTCCGCGTACAGCCCGACCCGCAGTTCCCGCCGCGGCTGGGCGACGACATCAGCTTCAACGGCGACGGGATGATCACCCGCTTCCACTTCCACGACGGGAAGTGCGATTTCCGCCAGCGCTGGGCGCAGACCGACAAGTGGAAGCTCGAGCACGTCGCGGGCCACGCGTTGTTCGGCGCCTACCGCAACCCGCTGACCGACGACGAAAGCGTGAAGGGCCGGATCCGCTCGACCGCCAACACCAACGCCTGGCTCTACGGCGGCAAGCTCTGGGCGCTCAAGGAAGACAGCCCGGCGCTGGTCATGGACCCGGCGACGATGGAGACCTTCGGGTTCGAGAAGTTCGGCGGAAAGATGACCGGCGAGACCTTCACCGCGCACCCCAAGATCGATCCCGCCACCGGAAACATGGTCGCCATCGGCTATGCCGCCAGCGGGATGCACACCGACGACGTGACCTATTACGAGGTCAGCCCTGACGGCGAACTTGTCCGCGAGGAATGGTTCAAGGTTCCGTACTACTGCATGATGCACGACTTCGCGATCACGCCCGATTACCTCGTGCTGCACATCGTGCCTTCGGTCGGCAGCTGGGAGCAGCTCGAGCAGGGCAAGCCGGCCTTCATGTTCGACACCACCATGCCGGTCTATCTCGGCGTGATCCCGCGCCGCGAAGGGCTGCGCGACGAGGACATCCGCTGGTTCAAGCGCGACAACTGCTTCGCCAGCCACACGATGAACGCCTGGCAGGAGGGCACGAAGATCCACTTCGTGACGCCCGAATCGAAGAACAACTTCTTCCCGTTCTTCCCCGACATCCACGGCGCGCCGTTCAACCCGATGGAGAGCGTGACCCACCTGACCGACTGGGTGGTCGACCTCGCCAGCAACGGCGAGGACTTCGCCGAGATCAACCGGCTGACCGAGACCTTCAGCGAATTCCCGCGCATCGACGACCGCTTCACCGGGGTGAAGAACCGCTACACTTGGGGCCTCGAAGTCGACATGCGCCGCCCGCGCGACGAAGTCGGCGGCAGCGCCGGCGGGGCGCCGATGAACTGCCTGTTCCTCAAGGACCTCGAAACCGGCGCCGAGCAGCACTGGTGGGCCGGATCGGTCAGCACGCTGCAGGAACCGTGCTTCATCCCGCGTTCGAAGGACGCGCCCGAAGGCGACGGCTGGATCGTGCAGGTCTGCAATCGCCTCGCGGAACACCGCAGTGATCTGCTGCTGTTCGACGCGCTCGACATCGAGAAGGGCCCGGTCGCCACGATCCAGGTGCCGATCCGCCTGCGCTTCGGCCTGCACGGCAATTTCGCCCGCAGCGAGGACATCGGGCTGGCAAAGGAGCTTGAACGGGCCTGAGGCCGCACGAGGAGGAGGCTTTGAGCGAGGAAGCACAGCCGCCGGCCTTGCGCCCGGCCGTCCCGATCCTGTTCGTCCGCGACGTTGCGGCGGCGGCCCAGTTCTACCGCGACAGTCTCGGCTTCGCGGTAGAGTTTCTCTACGGCGAGCCGCCCTTCTACGGCGAGATCAAGCGTGACGGGGCGGTGCTCCATTTGCGCCATGTCCATGAACCCAACTTCGCCGAACTTGCTGCGCGTGAGGAATCGCTGATCCTCGCGACGATCCTCGTCTCGGACGTCCGCGCGCTCTACGCCGAATTCGCTGGACGTGGCGTCGAGTTCGCGCAGGAGCTGCAAACCCAGCAATGGGGTGGGACCGACTTCCATGTCCTCGACCCCGACGGCAACTGCATCTCGTTCGTGAGTTACCAGGCGCCGAACGCCTGAGTTCAGTACAGGTCGAGCTTGTCGGCGTAGACCAGCCGGCCGCCCGAAAGCCGCGTCAGCGCCCACATGAAATCGCCCGGGGCCATCGCGAAGCAGCCGTTGGAGCGGCCGAGGCGGCCCCACTTCGCGACGTGTTCGGGCTTGGCGTATTCGGCCGCGTGCATCACGATCGCGCGCTCGAACGTGTTGGTGTTGTCCGGGTCAAGCCCGCCGAGGCGGATCGAGGTGCCGTACTTGCCCTTGTACCATTCCCACGAAACGTAGGCCCCGCGCGCGGTCGCATTCGAGTTCACTTCGTTCGAAAACCAGTTGAGCATCCCGTCGTGCTCCGGATCCGACCCAGTGCCGTGCGCCACGAGGTAGCTCGTTACCGTACCTTCCTCGAGGTTCGCGAAGTGCATGCGCGGGAGCGAGGAATGCAGGCCGAAGTCGGCGATCCCGGCAATATCCCTGCGCCACAGCACGTCGCCGGCGCGGGCGACCTCGCGCTGCGCGATTTCGAGGATCTTGCGATCGCGCGGGGATGCGTAAGAGGCTTGGGCGAACACGCGCGTCGGTACGGCTAGCGCACCGGCAGCCGCCGTCGCCGCGGTAATGAACCCCCGCCGATTAGTCGTCGCCCCGTCGTTCTCCCAGCTCATGGACGCACCATAGCACGAAATTGCTGTGTCCGCGCTGAATGATGCATTTTCACTGTCCGAGCATCGCAAGCGCCGTCCGGCTTGCCGCTGCATGGGCGGCGGCGGCGCGCGGACCCGGCTTGCCGAAGGCGGCGAGGGCGCAGGCCGGCAAGTCCCTCTGCGCCGGGTTCGTGCGGTAGCGGTCGGCGGGCAACGCAACCGGCGCGGCCTCGCGCACCATAAGCATCTCGCGCGCGGTCAGGTCGCTTTCAGCCAGGGCGGCGATGATGCGCTCGGCATCGGGCCGCCGCGGGCCGCCGGCGGAAAGGCCGAACAGCCCCGGGCCCCACAGGCTGCGATTGGCGGCGATGGCGCGGGCAATCTCCGGCACCTCGCCGAGCGCCACCGCATGCGGATCGATCAACAGCCAGTATTCGCCGCCCCGCCCGTCGAGCGCGGCAATCAGCGGCTCCCACTGGCATCCCGGCGGAAAACCGCCGAGGCGCATGGACCCGCGCGGGGTGATCGGCGGATCGCCGAGATGGTGCGCCAGCGTCGTGCGGTCGGCGCCGGTCAGCGTCCCGTCATCGAGCACCACGCAGCGCCCGCGCCCAAGCTGTCGTTGCAGGCTCTTGAGCGCGACGAGCGCCGGAAGGAGCTGCTGCGTCCCGATCCGCGTGCACAGCACCAGCCCACGGCCCGAGGGGACGAGCGGCGCAGTATCGAGCACGCCGGCCAGCGCTTCCGCCTGGTGCGGGTCTCCGTCCCGAGTTCGCCAGCGCTGCGGCAGGAGTCCGATCGTGCTCATGCGCGGTATCCTAAGGGCCGAAAGTTAAACGAGTCTTCGAACTGCGGGGCGGCAGGATCACTGCGAGAGGGTCAGCGTGTCCCCGTTTATCGCCACGTTGTTGATATGCGACAGGAAGCTTTGCCCGAGCAGCGAAATTCCGAGCCCCTCGGGAATGATCACGGCATCGACATTGTGGGCGACGAAATCGCCGACGGCCACTTCCTCGAGCCGCACCGGAACGCCCATCACCACGCCGCTGGCTCCCCGCGCCACCGGCTCAAGGTGACCCGGGTCCCAGTCGAGACCCAGCTCGCGGGCGTCGTCGCCGGTCAGGGCGACGACGCTGGCGCCGGTGTCGACTAGCATGCGCAGGTCGCGGGTCTCGACCCGCACCCCGGCATAGAAATGTCCGTCGTTCGCGCGCTGCAGCTCCATGTCGCCGCCGTACCAGTCGGGCTTGGCGGCAAGGTCGAGTTGCTGCTCCGGCTTCTCGACGATCATCGAGCCGCCCGCAGCCTTGTCGGGGGCCGTGAAAGAGGGCCCGACCCAGCCGATCAGGGCGCCGGCGACGATCACGGCTGCGACGAGCGTCTTCATGACGCGCGAAGGTACGCGTTCAGGCTTAAGCGAGGGTAAAGCGCTGTCCGGCGGGACTATCCGCCCGGATCAGTCGAACTCGATCTTGCCGATGCTCAGGCGGTCGATCCGGGCATTGCTAACCCTCAGCCTACCGACCGTGAGCCGCGCCACGAACAGCGCGCCGATTGCGAATGCGCCGAGTGCGAGGGCGCCGACTGCCAAGGCCCCGGTGGCCGATGCACCCGTTGCCGAGGCGCCGACCGCGGTCGCGCCGGTCGCTACAGCCTTGTGCCGCTCGACTTCGCCGGTTTCGATTTCCATCTCGGTCCCGGTCCCTTCCATCGGATTATTCGGCTGCCACCGCGGTGCTGGCTTCGGCGGATGCTGCTTCCAGTTCGGCGGCCTTGGCCTCGACCAGTTCGACGATGTGGTCGAGCATGTCGGCGTCCTGCACGTGGTGGTCGGTGACGCCCGAGAGATAGACCATGTGCTTGCCCGCGCCGCCTCCGGTGATGCCGATGTCGGTCTCGCGCGCCTCGCCGGGGCCGTTGACGACGCAGCCGAGGACCGAGAGCGAGAGCGGGGTCTTGATGTGCTGCAGCCGCTCTTCCAGCGCCTGCACGGTGCGGATCACGTCGAAGCCCTGCCGCGCGCAGGACGGGCAAGAGACGACCCGCACGCCGCGGGTGCGCAGGCCGAGGCTCTTGAGGATCTCGAAGCCGACGCGCACTTCCTGCTCCGGTTCGGCCGAGAGGCTGACGCGGATGGTGTCGCCGATCCCTGCCCACAGCAGGTTGCCGATGCCGATGCTCGACTTGACCGTGCCGCCGATCAGGCCGCCGGCCTCGGTGATGCCGAGGTGCAGCGGGCAATCGACCGCATCGGCTAGCCCCATGTAGGCGGCGACCGCGAGGAACACGTCGCTGGCCTTCACCGCCACCTTGTATTCGTGGAAGTCGTGGTCCTGGAGCAGCTTGATGTGGTCGAGCGCGCTTTCGACCAGCGCCTCGGGGCAGGGCTCGCCGTACTTCTCGAGCAGGTCCTTCTCGAGGCTCCCGGCGTTGACGCCGATGCGGATCGCGCAGCCGTTGGCCTTGGCGGCGCGGACCACTTCGGCGACGCGTTCGGAGGAGCCGATGTTGCCCGGGTTGATGCGCAGGCAGGCGGCGCCCTTGTCGGCCGCTTCGAGCGCGCGCTTGTAGTGGAAATGGATGTCGGCGACGATCGGGATGTTCGCCGCCCGGGTGATCTGGTCGAAGTTCGCGGTCGCCTCGGCCGTCGGGCACGAGACGCGGATGATGTCGGCCCCGGCGTCCTCGCAGCGGCGGATCTGGTCGATCGTCGCACCGACATCCTCGGTCGGGGTGTTGGTCATCGTCTGGACGGTAATCGGGGCATCGCCGCCGACGGGGACGTTGCCGACCATGATCTGGCGGGACTGGCGGCGCATGATATCGCGCCACGGGCGGATCGAAGACATGGCCCCGCCTATAGGCCGCGCAGTATTAAGGGGCAATGACGCTGCGGAGAGCCGCCACCGCATCGCTCGCCGGCCCGCGCCAGGCGACGAAGCCGTCCGGGCGGGCGATGAGCGCGTCGCCGGGGCCCAATCCGCATGCCGTGGCCGCATCGACAGGCAGGCGAACCTGCGGCAGGGTGCAATCGCTTCCCGCGTCCTGGCCAAGCAGCAGCGTGAGACCGGCTGCGGCGAGGTCGGCGGTCGAACGACCATCTTCCAACCATGCATGGGGGATGCGCGAACCCGGATGGCCTTGCGTTGCGTCGGGATGCATGCAGGCCGGCTCGTCCTCGCCGCGTCCGCCGATAACCGCTCCCGAACGGTAGTACTGCCCGATCTCCATCGTCAGCTCGTCGCGCATTTCGGGGGTGTCGGCGGTAATCTCCTCGGGCACGACCCGGCGGATGTAGCGGGCATGGGCCTGCTCGACGGTCAGCTGCCCGACCGGTCGGCGTTCGGCTTCATAGCTGTCGAGCAGCGCCGCGCCGGCTTCGCCCTTAACGACCATGGCAAGCTTCCAGGCGAGGTTCGCCGCGTCCTGCACCCCGGTATTGCCGCCGAAACCGCCGGTCGGCGGCACGACATGCGCTGCGTCGCCGGCGAGGAAGACCCGCCCCTTGCGATAGGCCTCGGCGCAGACCGCTTCCGCCTTCCATGTCGCGACATCCTCCAGTTCGACCGCCAGGTCGGGGACACCGACCGCCGAGCGGACGAGCGCCATGCAGCGTTTGGGTGAGAGATCGCCGGAAACGTCCTTGGCATCGGGAAGCGAAAGGTCGCCGAGGGTGTTGACCGCAAGGAATCCGCGAGTCCCACCTGCCTCGAAGCGGAAGAAGCCCCGCTGGTCGGCATTGACCACGTAGATCACCCCAAGCTGGCGGCCTTCGAGCCACGGCCGACAATCGGCGCGGAAATAGATAGTGATCGAATCCGACAGCCAGCCCGGACCGCTCACACCAATACCGAGCGCCGCGCGAACAGGGCTGCGATTGCCGTCGGCGGCGATCATGTAACGCGTGCGGATGCGGTTGACTTCGCCGTTTTCGAGATCGCGCACTTCGGCGAACAGTTGGTCCCCGCGGTCCTCGAAACCGACGAGCTCGGTGCGGTAGCGGAGGCGGGCCCCGAGTTCGGCCGCGCGATCGTGCAGCAGGGGTTCGAGGCTCTGCTGAGTCATGAAGAAGCGCCGGCACGGACTGTACGGTGCCACCCCGGCATTGATGTCGGGCACGTGGCGGGCCAGCTCGCGCCCGGCGAGCGACTCTACCGCGTTGATGCCTCCGTCGGGACCGAATTGCGCGCGCGACGCCTCGCTGATCGCGGCTTCGAGTCCGATGCGGCGATAGGCTTCCATGGTGCCGATATGAAAATAGCCGGCGCGCGGATGAATCGAAGTCCCCGCGTGTTTCTCGATGACCAGCGGGCGTACGCCCTGCACGGCAAGGAAACAAGCCGCCGACAAGCCGACGAGGCTGCCTCCGACGACCAGCGCCGGGCAATCGAGTTCAGCATACTCTCCCACGCCGCAAGGCTATGTGATGGCCGTGCGCCCCGCAACATCGAACCGCCGTCGCCAAACCTGTCCCGATCCGGGACGGCAGGATTTCTCAACCATTCGCCTTAACCGACAGGGCCGCCGTGGGGGCGTATGAATAGCCCTTCACTGCGCACGGTGCGCGGTAAGGAATAGAAAAGGTGGCGGCCATGCAGATTGTGGCCCTGATCAAGGAAATTCCCGCCGTGCTGCGCGAAGTCCTCTTCGCTCCGGCGCTCCGCACCATTGCGCTCATTATACTGCCCTATGCAGGCCTGATCATCGGCATGGACGTGGCCAGCCGGTACGGCGACGTGACCGGACAGGCGCTGCCGGTGCAGTTCTTCGTCTCGCAGGACTGGAGCTTCGGCGAAACGCTCGAATACTCGGTGATGACCGCCACGGCGGTCATGCTGTTCGGGATGTGGCGGCGCGACCGCTCGCCGATCTACCTTGTGAACGCGCTGCTGTTCACCTACCTGACGATCGACAACGCCGTCGAGATTCATGAGTGGTTCGGGTTCTGGATCGCTCCCGCGCTCGAGATGATCCTGCCAGACAACCTGCCGATGGCTGCGAACTACTTCGGTGAGCCGCTTCTGTTCCTCGCGGTCGGGCTGGTCTGGCTGGTCGGCCTCGGCCTGTCGCTGCGCCAGTCGCGCCCGCGCCCGATCATCAACTCGCTGCCGCTGGTCGGCTGCATCTTCATGGCCGCCTTCTTCGGCATCGTCGTCGATGCGGCGACCGACTGGGGACCGCACTCCGTGGCGCGGACCGACATCGAGGCGTTTATCGAGGATGGCGGCGAGTTCGTGATGATCCTCGTCTGCTTCTTCCTGACCACCGCGATGTACGACATCGAAAAGCGCCGCGCCAAGGCGCTGGCCGAAGGCGGAGTCGCCGGCGAATTGCCGCTGGCAGCATGACGCCGCACGCCCCCGGTTTCCGGGGGCATAGGCAATCGCGCATCCATCGGGCATAGTCCTGCCCGATGGACGCGCTGACCCGAACCGACGACATCACCGCCGAAGGGCCGCTCCTGTTCGCCCGCGTGCTCGACGGCAAGGGCGGCGGGCGGCCGATTTCGTGGAACGAGGTGAATGTCTGGAAGCCCGCGGTACCGGGCGAGGTTCTGTGGGCCCACCTGTGCCGCACCGAGCCGGGAGTCCTCGAGTTTCTCGAAAACGACCTGGACGTTCCCGAACCGACAGCCGAACTGCTGACCGGGGACATGACCCGGCCGCGCGCCTTTCGCGACGGCGAAGTGCTGGTGGCCACGCTGCGCGGGATCAATTTCAACCCCGGCGCCCTGCCCGAGGACATGGTCTCGATGCAGTTGTGGTGCGACGGGGTGCGTCTCATCACTCTGCGCCGGTTCAAGCTGCAGACCCCGCGCGACACACTTGGCGAGATCGACGAAGGGCGTGGCCCGACCGACGCCGGGGCGCTGGTCACCTCGCTGACCGAGCACATGGTGCACCGGATGAACGCCGCGATCGTCGACATGAACGACGAGCTGACCAAGCTCGAAGACCTCGATTTCGACGAAGAGGATCCGGATCCGTTGTTGCGCAAGATCGCCACGATCCGCCGCAACTGCCTCGCCCTGCAGCGCCACATGGGGCCGCAGCACGTTGCGCTCGAGGCGATCAGCCGCGACGCGCCCGAGTGGTTCGAAGGACACGACCGGCGCGAGATCGGCGAGACCATCGCCCTGCTGCGCCGCTTCCTCGACGACATCGACGTCAGCAAGGAAAGCGCCGTGGTGCTGCTCGACGAACTTCGCGGCCGCTCGCTCGCCGCTTCGGAACGGACCAATTACCTGCTGACGATCGTCGCGGCGATCTTCCTGCCGCTCAGCTTCCTGACCGGCCTGTTGGGTATCAATGTCGACGGGATGCCGGGGGCTGGCGAGGGCCTCCATCCATATGCGTTCTGGACCGTGGTCGGCGTATGCGCCGCGCTGATCGTGCTGATGCTTTGGCTGTTCCGCCGGTGGAAGTGGCTCTAGAGCCGTAGCTCGAACAGGAACTCCTCGTCGCACTGGTTTCCGACCCAGAATTCGATGTCGGCGATATTGGCGAAGCCATAGCGGGCATAGAAGCGCTGCGCCCCGTGGTTGCCGCTCCATACAGAAAGCTGCACCGCATCGGCGTTTTGGGCCCGCGCCTCACCCAGCGCCCAGTCCATCAGCGCGGCGCCGATGCCCGCCCCGGTGCGGCCGGGCGCGGTGTAGAGCTGCTGCAGCGCCATCGGGCGGCGGGCGTCGGAGTGTTCGGCAAACTCGCTCGGCATCGAGATCATGCAGTAGCCGGCAGCGACGCCTTCGATCTCGGCGATGGCGGTCCGGTACCCGGGCTTGGCGAGATAGGCGGCGAAAGCCTCCTCCGTCTTGTGCCCGCCGAGGAAGGCGTCGAGGTCCTCAGGCGAATAGAGATACTCGAAGGCGGCGAGGAAGCTGTCGCGGCCGAGCGCGGCGACGAGCGTAGCATCGTCCGGGGTCGCGATACGGATGTTCACAGCGCGCGCTCCATGCACAGCGAAAATTCGTCGCTGACGTAGTCGCCGAACGCCGGGCATTCGGCGAAGCCGTGCTTCTCGTAGAGCCTTCGTGCCGGAACGAAGGGTTCGGGGCGGCCGGTTTCGAGCCCGAGCCAGGTCATCCCGCGGCTCTCCGCTTCGGCCATGAGGTGCAGCAGGATCGTCTCGCCCGCGCCCTTGCCGCGATAGGCCGGTGCGGCGCGCATCGACTTGAGCTCGCCGCGTCCCGGCCCGAGCTCCTTGAGCGCGCCGACCGCGGCGAGGTGCTCGCCGTCCCAGGCGGAATAGAACATGACGTCCGCCTCGCGCAGCCGCTCGATTGGCATGGCGTGCACCTTGCATGCCGGGGACCAGCGATGCATCTCGTCGAGGTGCAGGCGGAGCAGGTCGGCGACGTCCTTTCCAGTGAGGTCGTCCTGCTCGATGCGGTAGGCGGTCACGAAAACTTGTCCTTCTTGCGCTTGCCGAAGCGCATGTCGCTTTCCAGTCGCTGGCGCAATGCCGCGTAGAAGGCCTCGAGGAATTCGTGCTCGTCGCCGCTGCCGGGGGTCCAGCCGAACTTGGCGCAGATCGTCTCGGTCACCTGGCGCAGGGCCTCGGGCCGGTCCTCGCGCAGCACCCGTTCGAGCACCTGCAGTTCGTGTTCGCCGTAGGTCGACAGCGACGCCTCGTCGAAGTGGTACTGCGAGCGATGGTCCTCGCCGATCGACATCGCCGCCTGCAGCCTGGGGCGCCGCGATTCGATCACCCAGGTGCCGGCGACGAGGTCCCCGGCGCGCAGCGCGTCGCGGTTGAAGAAGGGGAACAGCACGAAGACCAGCAGCCAGGCCGCCGCGGCGTAACCGGCGATCCCGCCTTCGCCGCCGATGCTCCCGATGATCCAGATCAGCGGCAGGAACAGCTCGGCGTCGCGCAGCAGGTTGCGCGCCAGCACCGCTTCGGCGGTGAGCCGGCGATCGCCGCGGGCGGCGACGCGGATACCGAGCGCGCGCTTGCCCGGCGTTGCTCCGCGCGGCCCCAGCTCGAAGGCGGTGAAATAGACGTAGCGGCACAGGAAGACCCCGAGGATCAGGACGACGAAAAGGAATTCGCCGACCGCCGAGGACTTGCCGTTTTCGGCGTCGCTCAGGTTCATGCCGATCGAGCCGAGCACCAGGATCAGGATAAAGAACCCGAAGACGATCAGGCCGAGATCGAGCGCCAGCGCCGCCGCGCGGGCGCCGCGTCCGGCGAGCGTTACCGGCATGGCGATGCCCTCGGGCGTGGTCATCGCCCGGATCCGGCGATCCACGCGCTTCATGCCCGCCGCCGCCCCGAGAGGGTGAAGTAGCCGAGCCACAACACCAGCATCGTCCCGCCGACCGCGAATCGCGTCGGGGTGACGTGAACCAGCTGGCGCCCAAACCCTTCGAGCAGCCCGGCGCAGACCAGCATGATGACGACGCCGGCCATGACCGTCGCCGCGCGCCGCCCGGCTTTCTGGGTCGCCGCCATCAGCGTGCGATCGCCGGGGAAGGCCATCGCCCGGCCGATGTGCAGCCCGGCGGCATCGGCGAGCAGGAAGGCGGTCAGCTCGGTCGTCCCGTGGATCGAAAGCCAGGCGGCGAAATCGATGCCGAGACCCGCCTGGAAGAACAGCCACAGCATCGCACCCATGATCGCCAGGTTGTAGAACCCGAGGAGCAGGGTCGGCACGCCGAACGCGAAGCCGAGCGCGAAGGCCATGATCGCCACGCCCGAATTGTGCGAGAACAGGTAGGTGGCAAAGGTGGCCAGCCCGTCAGCATCCTTGGTGCCTTCGAGCGTCTCGGCCAGCACTTCGCGGCTTGCTCCGGGTTGGCGCGTATCGCCGAAGTCCGAGGAAACGAGCGCGTAGTACCAGGCGTCGTCGCGGGCGACGAGCAGCCATCCCGCCACGGCTCCGGCTATCGAGACGGCCAGCGCGATGCAGATGTCGAGCCAGATCTCGCGCACCGCCCGCGCCCAGCCGCCGCCGAGGAAGCGCAGCATCCAGCGCCCGAACCCCTCGCGCGGCCCGTGGACCTGCAAAGCGGCGCGCCGCACCAGTCCTTCGAGATAGTCGAGCGTCGCGGCGTCGAGCGAAGTCTCGCGCGCCACCGCCAGGCTCGATGCGGCCTTGCGGTAGAGCACCGGCAGTTCGAGCAGGTCGGCGTCCGAGACCCGCCGGATGCGGTTCTTCTCGAGCCGGGTGACGACCTCTTCGAGCCGCCGCCAGTCGGTCTCGCGTTCGAGCCGGAAGCGGTCCGAACGCAGCGCCGCCGCGGCCACGTCGTGCGGCGGCGCCGGCGGCTCGCGGCGCCGGAACGGGAGGTTGACGGTAAGCGCCATCAGCCGATCGCCTCGGCGTGCTTGGTGGCGAGGTAGCGGTCGATGAGCTGGTAGGTCAGCGTCTCCCACGGCGCTTCGATCACGTCGACACCGAGATGGCGCAGCCGCTCCAGAACCAGCGCGCGCTGGCGGGCGAGGGCGTCGGCCGAAACCGCCGCGGCGACGTCGCCGACGCTGTCGGGCGCGGCGGACGACAGCGATGCCAGCTCGGCGTCCTCCATCGTCACGAACAGCACGAGGTGGCGGCGCACCAGCCGCTCGACGCTCTCGATCATCAGTTCCGCCGAGGTCGGGTCGGTGAAGTCTGAGACGATCACCACCAGCGAGCGCCGCTTGAGAGTCGTCGCCAGCGTCGCCAGCGCGAGGGTGAAGTTCGGCTCGCGCCCCGAATAGTCGAGGACCGCGGCGGCCTGCTGCAATTGCGGAAAGGCACGCGTGCCCTGTGCGAACGGGGAGAGCGGGCCGGGCCGCTCGGCAAAGCCGAATAGCGCCACGCGGTCGCCGCCGTGGAGCGCGACATAGGCCGAGGTGAGCGCGGCCGAGACTGCCCGGTCGATGCGCGGCAACCCGTCGATCGGCTCGCTCATCGCCGCTCCGCAGTCGAGCGCGAAGACGATCTGGTTGTCGCGCTCGGCCTCGTTCTCGCGCGCCAGCAGGCCGGTGTGGCGGGCGCTCGCCTTCCAGTCGATCTGGCGCCGGTCCATGCCCGGCTGGAACTCGCTCAGCGCCTCGAACTGCGTGCCTTCGCCGCGAATGCGCCGCGCGACCATGCCGGTCATGGCATCGCGCAGGTAGTGCTGCAGCACCGGCGAACGGACCGGCGAGAGATCGGGCCAGACGCGCATTTCCTCGCCGACCTCGCGCCGGACCTGCCGTCGGGCGAGGCCGAGCGGCCCGCGCCATCCGATCCACAGAGTCTCGACCGTCCCGGTCCCGCGGCGCTGCGGAACAAGGGTGAAGCTGCCGTGCCAGACATCGTCCGCCTCATCGCGTGCGAGCCGGCATTCGGCCGCCCCGTCGATGCCGAGGCGCGGATCGAAGCCGATGGCGGCGCGCGGCCCACTGCCGCCGCCCTTCTCTGCCAGCACCGGGATGGTGACCGGACGGCCGATCTCGGCATCGCCGGGCACGACCAGCCGGACGTCGCGCATGGGACCGGCCATCCAGCCGTCGAGCGCGACCAGCACCAGCAGCGCCAGCCCGGCGACCGGCAGCAGCAGCCAGCCTTGCGGTGCGAACGCGGCGACGACCAGCGCCGCAGGCGCGGCGAGCACGATCAGGGCCAGGGTGCGGGCGGTCGGGGCGATCACTGCTACTTCCTCCCCGTCCCGGGGAGGGGGACCATGCGAAGCATGGTGGAGGGGATACTCGGCCAGCGGCGAAGGCGCGGACGGAGAATCCCCTCCGCCAGCCCTGCGGGCTGCCACCTCCCCATGCTGGGGAGGAAACTCACTTCGGCGCCTCGACCTGCTCGATCAGCCCGGCGACGAGGTCCTCGACGCGGCGGCCCTCTATCTCGGCCGCGGGCGAGAGCAGCAGGCGGTGGCGCAACGCCGAGGCGGCGAGCGCCTTGACGTCGTCGGGCAGCACGTAGTCGCGGCCCTGCAGCGCGGCGCGGGCGCGGGCGCCGCTGGC
>NZ_WTYM01000044.1 GCF_009827435.1 Croceibacterium salegens
GGCACTTTCCAGTCGGGCATCGGCCCTTTGAATCAGGTTAGCTGTGATTTGGGCCCCACAGGATGCGCTGGCATTTTTACGGCTAGCGGCACGTTCGCGGCCAATCCCGGATGGCAACTCGTTGGTGCAGCCCTTACCACTGGCCCCGCGACGGCGGCTTCAAACAACATCAATTTTACTTCAGCAACCTTGAATGGAATTCCATTTGCCTTTTTCAGTCCTGATGGTGGCATTTCCGAATTCGGCACCATTCCACCCGTGATGATGCAGGCGATTAATATCCTGAATGTTGCCGGCTATACGGGCGGACGCGGGAGTTTTGCGGGCACTTTGTCGTTCGGGAAGGTTGTTCGCGAACCTGAGTTGCCAGTCCCCGAGCCAGCCACATGGACAATGATGATCGTGGGTTTCGCGGTCCTTGGTTTCGCCATGCGGCGTCGCAAGGACGCGAAAGCTGGCAGACGTATCCGGCTTTCATATACCTAAGCTCGCTGCCCGCTGAACGCGTGACCAGGGTCGCTAGCAGCTATTCCACCCAGTTGGCGACCCCCTCGCTCGCCTATGCGGTCGCCAACTGGGTGGGAAGCGGTCATTGAAATTCACATGCCAGCAATGCATATTATGCATTGCCGAGTGATGCGAATTTCCAAGGTCCTTCGGCTTATCTTTTTGCTATTGCTTAGTGCCATTTTTGTGGCTGCTCTGATGCCTAGTAAGATGGCCCCGAGTGTATTTGCCTCTGACAAACTTAATCACATGCTAGCGTTCTTCGTGCTCGCTTCATTCGCCAAGAGCCTTTGGCCACGTAAGAAACTCCTAACCATTTTCGGCTTGCTCGCGCTCTACGGCGGGCTGATCGAAGTCATACAATGGGCAATGGGATTCGGGCGCGACGCTGATTGGGTGGACTTCTTAGCTGACGTGGTTGCAATCTGTTTTGGATTGGCCGCGGTGAAATTGATGAATACGAACAGAAAGAGCGCCTCAGAGATCGATTAGGCGGCACTTCCTTAGCAAGTGGCAATGTGAACTTTCCTGACTGGGGCGTTGCCAGCCGGTCCGCTCTTAGCACCCGGCGCACACGGCGATATTGTCACGAACTGGGTGGGAAACCGAAATTGACCTATTGCATTGCAAAGTCGGATTTCGATTGAATTGAAAGAAGGATGCATTTTCGTCGACCAGTCCTTTATAGGCGGAAAACATTCAGCCCGCTGGGCAGCGGTCTCGACTTTACCAATTCGGGTCCCTTCGATTGCATCACCTGGGCACAACAAAAAATTTGCGAATTGAGCGCGAACGTCTCGGGACATACCCGGATCGAAACTGGGTCAATCTGTCTGTGTAGTTGCATCGCGTCACGTGAGTTCAGAAGCAGACTTTGCCAAGATCGAAGACTTGCGATTTGAGTGAACCAAATTGCTCCATCTGAAGAAACTAGTCGGGCTATGTTTAATCTGTGAGTCGAGAAATGAAAGAAATACTCAAGCATTTGTGGCTAGGTCGGCAGCGTCATGGAATACGGCGAATCTTGCAAACGCTCCGCGATATGGTTGAATACAGTGCGATTCAAAGAGGCGCTTTGGACGTTGTCAAACTTGGCGGCGACCGTCCGTAGTAAGCGATTGCCCTCAACATGCGTTGGTGAGAGAGTTTATGCGGTTGGAGATATTCACGGCCGTTTGGACTTGTTTAGGAAACTTCTCGCGCAGCTCGAGGAAGACTCCCAATCAAGAAAGAAGGGGACTATTCGCATAATTTTGCTAGGCGACCTAGTCGACCGGGGGCCGCAGTCGCGAGAAATGCTTGAGCTTGCGAAAAGAATGGAATTGCAAAACCGCGGACGCCTCGTGGTTCTATGCGGAAATCATGAAGACCTCCTGCTGGCGAGTGCAAATGGCAACGCTGATGCGCAACAAATTTGGCTCGCTAACGGAGGAGATGCAACGCTCGCGAGTTATGGATTGGACATATCTCAATTCGTGCAACTCTCGCCCAAAGAGCGAGGCGACGCGCTAAAGAATGTAGTGGGCATAGACACGCTTGATTGGTTGAAGAGACTGCCACTGTCCTATCGGAATGGTGATTATTTCTATTGCCACGCTGGAGTGCGGCCTGGTGTGTCATTGTGCAAACAGCGAAGGGAGGATCTCTTATGGATTAGGCAGGAATTTCTGCAGAACACCAACTTTCATGGTGCGATGATTGTGCACGGTCACAGCGAAACGTCTGAGCCAGAAATTATGGTGAACCGCATTAATATCGATACTCGGGCCTACAGCTCGAATGAGCTGACGGCCCTGGGAATGCAAGGACCCTACAGGTGGTTCGTTTCTACGGCGCGAAAGTACGTGTTTCAGTCTGCTCTGGACGCTTCAAGAATACAAAGTTGATTCCTAACATGACCAGCGTAACTTGACATAGCTTCAACTTCGAACAGGTATTTGTCCAAGAAGGTATGTCTTGGGGCCATCTGACAAGGCCCCATTATCGGACACTCGGTGCCGCAAAGTGGAACAAGAAATGCGCACTGTCGGCTGATGATCCAAAAAGCGGTCGTTCATCCGGTCAATGGAACTGTTGCTCAGATACCGTTGCACCTGGCCCATCCGCGCTCGATGACCCCGAGTTCGTTGTAGGTATCGGTGACCACGATCGGGCGCAGGTACTTCAGGCTCTTGTAGCCGATCTGGCGCTAGACCCGCAGGCGCAGGGGAGCGCCATGGCCGATCGGCAGCTCGCGCCCGTTCATGTCATAGGCGAGGATCGTCTGCGGATGCAGCGCATCGACCATGTCTATGCTGTCGGCAAACTGGTCGAAGCAGTGGAATTCGATGTGGCGCGCCGATTTCCGGATCCCGGCGGCCTCGAGCACCGTGCGCAGGGGCACGCCGGTCCATTCGGCGATCGCGGTCCAGCCTTCCTCGCACATGTGCCTGGTGACCTGGGTCCGCCGCTTCATCCGCTGGAGTTCGGCGAGCGAGAAGCTGCCGGGCCGGTCGACCATGCCTTCGACCTGCAGGCGAAAGTCGGCAAAGTCCCCGTTTCGCAGGATCGCGTATTCCTTGCCCCACTGCGGTTCGGGCCAGCCCACGTCCGGGCGGGCCGGGTCGAAGGTGCCGATCGCCGGCATCGAGGTGATTTCCTAGCGGTCGTATTCGCGCGCCAGCGCGGTGGGCGAGAACAGCGCGCGCTGGGCACCGTATGTCAGGTTATCGCCCATCCGCAGGAGGTTGCCGTAGGTCGGCGGCTGTTGGTCGGCACATCCGGAAAGCAGCAGCCCTTCGCTCGACGCGAGGCCGCCGATGAGGGCACGGCGCGATAGCTGGAGTGGTTTGCCGCTCATGTCGTCATCTCCCCAGGATCATCCCGCGCAATTGCCGTGCAGGGCCCGTCAACAGGATCATGGCGAGGCGGACCAGTACGAACACTGCGAGGAAGGCGAAGGTGAAGAAGTGGATGGTGCGCGCCGACTGCGTGCCGCCGAACACGTCCAGCAGAATCGGGTAGCTGGCGCTGATCGCGGGCGACATGGTGATGCCGGTGAGGAACGTCAGCGGCAGCGCGACGAACACCACCAGCGCATAGGCTAGCTTTTGCAGGATCGAGTAGGGTGGGCCGGGATCGGCCGAAGGCATCGGCAGGTGCAGGTGCGCCCTGACGTCATGCCACGGGTTCTTGCACCCGAGCTCGCTACGCTGCGGCAGCAGGTACTTGCGGGCATGGCCGGTGAACAGGCCGATTGCGAGGTAGACGATTAGGCCGGCCAGGAAAAACCACGCGGCGAGGAAGTGGAGGCTGCGCGCCCATCCGTTCTTGTTCCACGGCTCGACCAGCCGATTGGCGGTTTCCGGCCCGCCAGTGCAGTCGAAGAACGGCGTGCCCCGCGTCCAGCCGATGGCGTGGTAGTTGGGACCCAGCGGGACTTCGAAAAGCGGCTCGATCAGGTCGTTGCCGGCGGTGCCCCAGTAGTGCCTGGGATGCGCCATCAGAATGATGACGCCCGAATAGATCAGCACCATCACCGCGAGCGCGATCAGCCAGTGCGTCAGGCGGGGACCCACAGGCGGTGCTCGCGCACCCCGGTATCCGCTTCGGCTTCGCTTGACTGGCCCATCGCAAGCCCCCTCAGGGGGGCTATCACCAATTGGCCTTGCGGAGAAGCTTCAGCCCTCCGCAGGTCCCTGCGCTACAGGGAAGCAGGGCGGATTGGCGCAACCGCGGCCAACCCGCCCGTGCGTGTTATCCGCCCAGTCCGTCGACGCTCTTGCTGACGAGGATGTTGACCGAGACGCGGCGGTTCTGCGCCTTGCCTTCGGGGGTCGAATTGTCGGCCAGCGGATCCGCCTCGGCCATGCCGGTCGGGGTCAGCATGCGGTACGGCTTCCAGCCGCAGGCCTGCTGCAGGTAGTTGACCACGCCGCCGGCGCGCTTTTCGCTGAGCGTCTGGTTGTATTCCTGGCTACCCACCGAGTCCGTGTAGCCGACCACCAGCATCAGCGCGTTCTGCATTGCGTCGGCATCTGCCGCCGTGGCGCAGAGGTCGGCCTTCGCCTTGGGCGAAAGCACCGCCTTGCCGGTGTCGAAGTAGACGTTGGTCACGCCCTTGACGTTGTACTGGTCGATGTCGCCGATACGGCCGCGCAACGCCTCGGTCGCCGCGGCGTTCTGCTGGATCGCAACGTCGTGCTCGCCGAAACGCTGCGCCGTCCCGTTGCGGATCATCGCCGCAGTCTCGAGATCGTCGCCCGAGAACTTGATGCGGCTCGCCACGAGGCCGTTGCCCCATTGCACCGTCTTCACGTTGACCGGCAGGCCGTTGAGCAGCGCATCCTGCGCGAGCTTGTCGCTGCCGAGACCGAAAAGGCCTTTCTTGGCCCTGATTTCGGTCGACGCGCTGATGTTGATCCGCGTGCTGGTGCCATCCTTGCTGGTCACCTGCAGTGCGGTGCCGTTCCTTGCGGAAATGATCCCTTCGATTTCGGGGCCTTCCGGCATCCCGGCAATGTCCGCGGGAACCGAGCCCACGACGGTGGTGAGGACTTCGCCTTGCCCGGTGTCGCCCTTAACGGCCTCCAGTTCCTGTGCGTAAAGGCTCCCTGGCGCCGCCACGGCGAGCATCGCGATAAGCGAGACCACGCCCGGCTTCTTGGAGTTGATATTCATTACGCTAACCCTTTCATACAAGACTGTGGGCGCCCGCGTGTCCTTCCAAACCTTGCTAGCAAATTAACATTGATGGAGGTGAAAGGCTAGCATGGGCGATTTGAGCGATTTGTGCGGTGAGTGGAGTGTGGTCAACGTTGTGCGTGCCTAACTGGCGCGCACATGGATTTTAGCTTGTCCTCGAGGCAACCGCTTTCACAACGTAGGGGGAGCTGTCAATTCTTAGGATTAGCGTCTTCAATGCATCGAAGTGTATAGCGAGACTTTTGAAGACCTCTCATTGGGACCGTCGGAAGTGCGTTTGCGATTGGCGAAATGCACAAGCTGGGAAGTAAGCAAGTGTGTTCCGCGACAAGATTTTGATCGTTTTGATCCAGAAATATTGGTGTTTCGTTACTAAATTCGATCCCCATCCAAATGGACTGGGAGAAGGAAACTTAAATTATCAGTGTTTTGTAAACTTATTGCTAACTATAGTGGTCCAGCTGTTAGTCTAAAAGCGCTCATCTTTCTTGCTCCTTGGCCGCGTTCCTATCCGGAATTCCGCGCGCAGACGGCCCGAACCGGTCAATCGGGCCGGGTGCGGGTGCCGGGACCTATGAGCTGCTGTCCTTGCTGGCGTCGTAGACGGTCTGGCCTTCCTTGATCGTTTCGAGCACCTTGAGCTTGTCGAGCGTCTCCGGGCGACCTTCAGCGGATCGTCCGAGAGCACGATGAAGTCGGCCAGATTGCCGGTTTCGATCGAGCTCTTGGTCTTCTCCTCGTTGATCTGGAATGCCGACCAGATCGTCATCGCCCGCAGCGCGGTGTAGGCATCGACCCGTTGGTCCGGCCCGATCGGCTTTCCCGTCCGGCTGGTGCGATTGACCGTGGCGCTGAGCACGCGGATCGAATCCGGCAGGGCCACCGGCGCGTCGTGGTGGGTGGTAAAGATCATGCCGCGCGCACGCACCCAGCCGGTCGGCGATATGTTCGGGCACAGCTTCGGCCCGACAGTGTGCTCGCAGTGCCAGTCGCCCCAGTAGAACGTGTGCATCGGGAACAGCGACGGGATGATGTGGAGCCGCTGGAAGGAATCGACCTGGTCTTCGCGCAGGAACTCGCCGTGGATCAGGACCGGGCGCTGGTCGACGTAGGTGTGATGCTTCTCCGCCGCGTCGACTGCCTTGATCAGCAGGTCCGATGCGGCCTCGCCATTGGCATGGGTGATGATCTGGACGTCGTTGTCGAAGGCCCACTCGATTGGGTCCATCACATCCTTTTCGGGCGCAGCGGCATAACCCTTGTAGCCTGCGGGGTAGTTGCCGACCGGATCGTAATATGGCTGGTCGCACCAGGCGGTGAAGCCCTGCGGGCTACCGTCGATGGTCAGCTTAGCTCCGCCAACCCGGAAGTGATTGGTATAGGTCGGGCTGTAGTTGGCGAGGATATAGTCGCGGTCAACCAGCACGTCGGGGAAGGTGATGACGTCGATATTGAACTGGTTCTCACCCGCCAGCTTCTTTAAAACCTCGACAATCGGCGGAACAGAGCGGGCTTCCTGGGCCGTCGTGTAGCCGTACTTTGTCCAGGCTCTTGCCCCTTCCCTGGCGAACGTTTCGATTCCGATCGCTCCAACACCTTCAAGAGCCTTGCCGATGACCGGGAAGAACGCAGTCTCTTCCAGCGTGCCATTCAGTTCTTGAGTACACGGCTTTCGCTGGATCACGCCGCCTTCGGGGTCCTCGGTTGATGCGTCGTAGCCAACCAGCGCGAACGCGGCCGTATTGACGCTGGCGAGGTGTCCCGATTGATGAACGATAATGACCGGGACGTCATTCGAGACCTCGTCGAGCTCCTCCTTGGTTGGGTGGCGCAGTTCCTTGAGCTGGGCGTTGTCGTAGCCGAAACCGATGATGACGTTTGCCTTCTTCACGGCATCGGCATTGTCCGCCGCCCACTTTTTGAGCGTGGCCACCATATCGGGGATGTCGGTGATCTCGCCGTCGGGCGGGGCGAGCATGTTGGCGGACAGGGCCGGCAGCCCGCCCATCACCATGTGGCCGTGGGCATCGACGAAGCCGGGCAGCAGCGTCTTGCCGCCAAGGTCCTTCTCGACCGTGTCTCCACCGCGGAACGGCTCCACGCCGGCCAGGTCACCGGCATAGACGATCTTTCCGTCATCGACGGCCACCGCTTCGACATATTGCGGTTCGTCGCCCGCCATCGTCACAATGGGGCCGCCGCTGATTATCATGTCGGCGGCGGCGTCGCTATCGGCGGTCGAAAAAGCTGCCAGTATCAGGGCGAGTGCGGACAGACCTAAAGAAGCTCTTGTGCATTCTTGTCCTCCGAGGTGGTGACTAGGGATCGAATGCAAAGGCTCTGAATTATGCCGCGGCAGCGAAGTCCAACTTTCGAACCTGTTGGGCTTCGCTGCCAAACCGGACTTTGCCCAGCTTGCAGCAGTTCGGATTAACCTCCCAGCGTCAGCCGGAAATACATCGCCGCGAGCGCGGTCATCACTACGATCGCCACCACGTTGACCCCGCGAACCGCGGCTGAGGGGCGGTCGGCCTCGGGCATCTCGCAGCGCGTCACGACGAGGTGGTTGAGCAGCGCCACCAGCGGGGCGATCACGAAGCTGGCCGAGGTGACGAAGTCGAGGAAGCTCGTCAGGTCCTGCATCATCGTGAAAAGCGCGACAACCGCAATGCCGACGAAGACCAGGGCGAACAGCATGTACTCGCGCTGGCCGTAGGATACGTCTTCGCGCCCGGCGAAGATCTCGAGCGACGCGGCGAAAGTGCGGGCATAGGAATCGATTGCCGCGATGACCGTCGTCAGCATGACCGAGAGCGCGGCGATTGCTGCGAGATACGCGGCAATCGGGCCCAGCGCGGCGCGATAAAGGTCGACGACCTGTCCGGCGAAACCCGGCGCATCGGCAAGCGGGGCGATATGGTCGGGGTGCATGACCCCGGCGCCCATCAGGCAGAAGCAGACGGCCATGAGGCCGGTCAGGACATAGGGCCAGAAGAACGCCTTGCGCGTTTCGGCGAGCGAAGCGCGAGTGCCGGGCGGCAGGGTGCGGTCGGCCTCGACCTTCCACAGCGAGAGCGGGACGGAAACGTCCATCGGGTTGGGCATGAATCCGGCGAGCGCGACGATGAACAGTAGCGCCCTGGTGTCGGCGGCCCAGCCGAAGTCTGCCACGGTGCCCCACTCGACGCGCGGCAGGACCATGATCGTGGTCAGGACCGTCGAGATAACGAGGAACGCCAGCAGCACCGCGTTGACCCTGTCGAGCAGCCGGTACCCCCCGACCAGCAGCAGCACCGTGGCGGCGGCGAGGATAAGCGCGGCAAGCACGGGGACTGGTAGCACCGGCCCGATCACCACCGAGACGATGCCCGCTGTCGCGGCGCCCAGCGCCGCCCAGATGATAGGCACCAGTGGGGCCACGGCGACGAGGAACAGGATCAGCGCCCAATTGCCGAGCTCGCGGTATCCGGTCAGCAGCGAGCGGCCGCGGCCGTGGGCGAAGTCGATCCCGAAGCGGTAGGCCGGGTACTTGAGCGCGTTGGCCAGCACGATCACGAACAGCAGCGCGAGGCCGTAGAGCGCGCCGGCTCGCGTCGACTGCACGAGATGCGAGGTGCCGATGGCCGCCCCGGTGAAGATCAGCCCCGGCCCGGCGAGCCGCCGCAACAAGCCTTGTGCCATCGGTCTATCACTCCCCCACTGCCCTTTAGGACAGGTGGACCACGCAGGCGAAAAATTGGCAAGTGCCCAGCTTGCGGCAACATTTTCAGCCGCCCGACTGCCAATCGGAGGGACTGCCATGCGAATTTCCGGCAAGGCCTTTGTTCTCGGCGCGGCGCTCGCCGCCGCCTATCCGCTGATGTCGCCCGCGACTGCGCAAATGAGTTCCCAGACCGTCTCGTTCCCGAGCGGTTCCACGGGCACCACGGTCGGCGGCACGCTCAAGGGCGAACAGATCGTCGACTACATGGTGAACGCGCAGGCCGGGCAGGCCATGACCGTCAACAAGAGCGGCGACGCGATCATCTACTTCAACGTCATGCCCCCGGGCAGCACCGGCGAGGCGGACTTCGTCGGCTCGACCAGCGGCGACAATTATTCCGGCACGTTGAGCAAGTCGGGCAACTGGACGATCCGTGTCTACCAGATGCGCGCGACCGCGCGGCGCGGCGAGAGCGGGAACTACCGGTTGGCGATCTCGGTCACCGGGCGGCCTTCGAGCGGTGCGTCCGATCACGCCAGCATCGGCCATTCGGGCGGCAGCGCGATGGGCAGCATCGCCGGAATCCAGGGGATGAACGCCATCGACGCAATCGATGTCCTGCGCGAGCGCGGGTTCGAAAACGTGGATTCGCTCTCCTCGGGCGATACGCTCTACGGAATCTACTACTACCGCCCGACCCGGCTCTGTGTGCAGACGACATCGGCGGACTCCGTGATCGTCGACATCCGCGACATCCAGACGCACCCCAAGTGCAAGTAGGCCGCTAGGCGCCCTGCGGCGCCGCGTGCGCCGGCATCGGCACCAGCAGGCCGAGCAGCGGTAGCACGACCATCGCCGCGCCCGAAGCGAGCAGGGCCCCTGCGACGCCGAAGCTCTCGGCATAGTGGCCCCACAACCATGACCCCGCTGCCAGCCCTCCGAAGGTGACCGCGCTGGCCAGCGCCACCACCCGACCGACCGCGGCTTGCGGGGCCCACAATTGCGCTGAGACCGAAAACCCCGACAGCGCCTGCACCCAGCCAGCCCCGCCGACCACCAGCAGCGCCAGTGTCGGCAAGAGGCCGGGGCGCAGCGAGACGGCGACAATGGCAAGACCGTAGATCACGCCCGCCGTGCGGGTGATCGCCTCGGCGCTGTAGCGCTGGCGGAACCAGGTTGCGCTCGCCGCGCCGATCACCGCGCCGAGCCCGAGCGCCCCAAGCAGCAGGCCGTATGTGGAAGGCCCGGCGTCGAGCAGCCGCGCGGAAACGAGCGGCATCAGCGCCCACGCTGCCGCTCCGGCGGCGGTGAAGGTGAGGGCGCGCAGGAAGATCGCGCGGATTTCCCTGCTGGCAAAGGCGTGGCGCAGCCCCTCGGCGACCATCGCCCCAAGCGGGCGCGGTTCGCGCGACGGCTGCGGTTCGGGCCTCCAGCGCTGGTAGAGGACGATCGCCGCCGCGTAACACGCTGCGTTGACTACGAAGGCCGTTCCCGCGCCGCCGACGGCGACAATCGCCCCGCCGATGGCCGGACCGGCGGCGCGTGCGGTGTTGAAGATGAGGATATTGAGCGCCACCGCCGCCGCAAGCTCGGCCGCGGGCACGGTGCCGCGAATGCTAGCGCCCATCGCCGGGCTGAAGCTGGCGATGCCGCAGGCGAGTAGCGCGGTCAGCGCGATCACCGCCCAGGCCGGTGGCGTACCGCCCAGCGTCAGCGCTGCGAGCAAGAGCGTTAGCGCGAGCATGAAGATCTGCGTCGCCATCACGATGCGCCGCCGGTCGTGCATGTCGGCCCATGCCCCGGCGGGGAGGGCGAGGAGCAGGATCGGCAGGTTGAGCGCGGTCTGCACCAGCGCGACGACGTCGGCAGGCTCGCCCATCGCTGTCAGCTGCCACGAAGCGCCCACCGCCTGTACCGAGTTGCCCAGGTTGGTCAGCAGAACGCCGGCCATGAGCAGCGCGAACATGCGGTGCGCCAGCGGCGCGAACGTGGTCGACCGGCTCATTTGAAGCGCGCGAAGGGAATGAGCATGGGCACACGGCGGCGATAGTCCTCGTAGCCGCCAAGCTCGGTCTCGAGGAAGCGCTCCTCCAGCCGCGCCTTGAACATGAAGCCGAGCGCGAACAGCGCCGCGCCGAGCACCGCGAAGGGCTTGGCCTGCAAGGCGGCGAGGGCGGTCGCCCCGGCAATCATCCCGGTGTAGATCGGGTGGCGGACGTAGGCGTAAGGTCCGGTCTCGACCACGCGGTGCTCGGCCTTGCGCTCGACCCCACCCGACCACAGCTTGCCGAGCGCGATGCGCGCCCACCAGGCAAAGGCAATGCCTGCGGCGGTCAGGCCGACCATCGCCCAGCCGAGCACCGGCCCGACCGGCCAGAGCTGCGGCTGGTTCTTGGGGTAGATGCCGTAATCGAGCAACAGGCCGAGCGCGATCAGGCCCATCATCCAGCGATAGTCGCGGCGCGGCGCCTGCACCGTCGGCCTGCTGCGCCAGAACGCCGCAACCTGCCAGCTCAGCAGCCAGCCGATCCACATCACGGCGACGACGATGATGTAAGTGCGAGCCATCTGCGCGCGCTTGTGCCACGTGTTGCGCCACGTGCAAGACATGGGTTTCGATTGACTTTTGTTACATTTGCCACCACATGGCCGCCATCGGAACGCGCGTGCCAGCGTGAAGCGGCGGTAGAGACATATCCGCCCCGGCCGCGTCCCGGTTGATATTCTTCAAGAAGCTTCCCTTTTCACGCGGGCGGTTTTGACCCCCGCGCCGCGCGCCCATTCCGGCTGCGCGTCGCATATTTTGCGAGTTATACAGACATGAAATTCGAAGAACTCGGGCTTTCGCAGCCCGTTCTCCAGGCCCTCGACATGAAGGGCTACGACACGCCGACGCCGATCCAGGCGCAGTCCATTCCAGCCGTGCTCGAAGGGCGTGACCTGATGGGCATCGCCCAGACCGGCACCGGCAAGACCGCAGCGTTCATGCTGCCGAGCATCGACCGGCTGCGCGAGGCGGAAAACCGCACGCCGTTCAAGTCGTGCCGGATGCTGGTGCTGGCGCCGACCCGCGAGCTGGCCGGGCAAATCGCCCAGTCGGCCAAGGACTACGGCGCCATGGCCGGGCTCAAGGTGCAGTCGATCGTCGGCGGCACCTCGGTCGGCAAGGACCGCAACAAGCTGCACCACGGCACCGACATCCTCGTCGCCACGCCGGGCCGCCTGCTCGACCTCATCGACCAGAAGGCGTTCAAGCTCGACGGCGTCGAGATCCTTGTCCTCGACGAGGCCGACCAGATGCTCGACCTCGGCTTCATCCACGCGCTCAAGCGCATCAGCCAGCTGGTTCCGGCCGAGCGGCAGACGCTGTTCTTCAGCGCCACCATGCCGAAGTCGATCAAGGACCTCTCGGGCCAGTACTGCAAGAACCCGGTCCACGTTTCGGTCACCCCGGCGGCGACCACGGCGGAGCGCATCGACCAGTACCTGTTCATGGTCCAGCAGGACGAGAAGCAGTCGCTGCTCGAACTGATCCTGTCCGAGCGCCACCCGGTGCCCGGCAAGTTCGAACGCGTGCTGATCTTCACCCGCACCAAGCACGGCGCAGACCGCGTGGTGAAGAAGCTCGCCCAGCGCGGCATCCCTGCCAACGCCATCCACGGCAACAAGAGCCAGCCGCAGCGCGAGCGTGCGCTCGGCGAATTCCGCAGCGCCAAGACCCCGATCCTCATCGCCACCGACGTCGCCGCGCGCGGCATCGACATCCCGGGCGTGAGCCACGTGATCAACTACGAGCTGCCCAACGTGCCCGAGCAGTACGTTCACCGTATTGGCCGCACAGCGCGCGCCGGTAACGACGGTGTGGCCATCGCCTTCTGCGCCGAGGACGAGCGCGCCTACCTCAAGGATATCCAGAAAACGACCGACGCGACGTTCGAGCGCCTGCCGCTGCCGGAGCGGTTCCGCGCCGTCGTCGAAGGCGTCGGACCGACCAAACGCGAGCAGGCGCCACGCCTTGCCCGTCCCAAGGTCACCCCGCGCGGCGGCGAAGGCGCCGAAGCGCGCCGTACCAAGCCGAAGAAGAAGCACTCGAACCGCGCCGGCCAGCCGCGCCGTGAAGGCGGGCAGGGCGGCGTGCAGGGCGCACCACGCGGCAAGCGCAGTGGTGCCGGCAATCGCCGTCGCCGCTCTTCCGTGCAGCACTCAGGCTGAGCGGGCGGCCATCGGACCTTTTTGCCCGGTGCGTGATTTACGTACCGGGCATGCAGTCCTGCTGAAAGAACATGGTGGAACCAGCCTTCAAGCCAAAGATCACCGCGATCGACCGGATCCAGGAAAACCTCGTTGCCCGCGCGGAACGACGGGCGCTCAACTTCCTGTGCCTGCAGATGCCGCGTCCTGTGACGCCGGACATGCTGACGGCCTTCGGAATGGTCGGGGCGCTGATGGTGTTCGCGGGCAGCATCGGCAGCAATTACGACCGCGACTGGTTGTGGCTGTCGGTGATCGGATACTGCGTCCACTGGTTCGGGGATTCGCTCGACGGCAGCCTGGCCCGGTTCCGCAAGATCGAACGGCCGCGCTATGGATATTTCCTCGACCATAGCTGCGATGGCTTTGCCACCACCCTCCTGGTTGTCGGCATCGGGCTGACTCCCTTTGTACAGCTCGAAGTCGCGCTGGTCGCACTCGCCGGATACCTGCTCATGTCGATCCACGCTTTCCTCTCGGTCCGTGTGCTCGGTGAACTGCGCCTGTCCTACCTCAACGCCGGGCCGACCGAGCTGCGGCTGGTCCTCATCGCGCTGACGCTGGCGATGTATTTCGCCGGTCGCGAAGCAGCGGTCGTATTCTACCTTAACCCATTCGACCTCTTCGTGGGCGGCGTGGGTGTCGTGCTGCTGGCCCTGTTCGTGCTGCAGACCGCCAGGATCGCCAAGCGTCTCGCGATCGAGGAACCGCCTCGTAATTGAGGACACGAGGCGCGGCGCGCGGTTGGCAAGACCGCCATCACTCGCCATATCGCGCGCTCATGTAACTGGAGCGCCCGAATGGCCGACTACGACTACGACCTCTTCACCATCGGCGCCGGGTCCGGCGGCGTGCGTGCCAGCCGGATCGCCGCTTCGCACGGCGCCAGGGTCGCCGTGGCCGAAGAGTACCGCGTCGGCGGGACCTGCGTAATCCGCGGCTGCGTGCCGAAGAAGATGCTCGTCTATGGCTCGATGTTCGCCGAGGAGCTGGAGCACGCATCCTCTTACGGCTGGACCATCGAGGGCAAGAGCTTCGACTGGCCGTCGCTGCGCGACTTCGTGAACAACGACGTCGACCGGCTCGAAGGGCTCTACGGAAAGACGCTGGAAGGCCACGAGGTCGAGGTGTTTCGCGAGCGGGCGACGATCACCGGTCCGCACTCGGTAAAGCTGGCGAACGGGCGCGAGGTTACCGCGAAGGTCATCCTCGTCGCCACCGGCGCGCGTCCGGCGATGCCAGACTTTCCCGGCGTCGAGCACTGCATCACCTCGAACGAGATGTTCCATCTCGAAGAGCAGCCGAACTGCCTGATGGTTGTCGGCGGCGGCTACATCGCGATGGAATTCGCCGGCATCTTCCAGGCGCTCGGTAGCGAGGTCACCGTGGTCAACCGCACCGACCGCATCCTGCGCGGCTATGACGAGCAGATCGTCGAGCGCATGCTGCACATCGCCTCGGGCCGCGGCATCAACTTCCGCATGCACAGCCTGATCCAGCGCATCGACAAGGACGAGGACGGCTGCCTCGTGGTCGATTTCGGCGAGACCAACCCGGTCAAGGTCGACCAGGTGCTGATCGCCGTCGGCCGCGCGCCCAACACGGAAGGTCTCGGGCTGGAGAGCGCCGGGGTCGACCTCGGCAAGCACGGCGAGATCAAGGTCGACGAGTACAACAAGACGAGTTGCGACAGCATCTACGCCGTCGGAGACGTGACCGACCGCGTCCAGCTTACCCCGGTGGCGATCCGCGAGGGCCATGCCTTCGCCGACACCGTGTTCGGCGGCAAGCCGCGCACCGTCGACTATCGCGCCATCCCCAGCGCGGTGTTCAGCCAGCCGCCGCTTGCAGGGGTCGGCATGACCGAAGGCGAGGCTCGTTCGACATACGGCAACATCAAGGTCTATTCGTCCGATTTCCGGCCGATGAAGAACATCTTCAGCTCGCACCCGGAGCGCGGGCTCTACAAGATGATCGTCGACGACACCTCCGAGAAGATCCTCGGCATCCACATGGTCGGGCCGGAATCGGCCGAGATCCTGCAGGCCGCCGCAGTGGCGGTGAAGGCCGGGCTGACCAAGCAGGCCTTCGACGATACAGTGGCGATCCACCCCTCGATGGCCGAGGAACTGGTGCTTCTGAAGTAACCGGGGAGGGTCGCAGATGACGAAGCGCGTGCTGGTAACCGGCGGCACCGGATACATCGCCGGCGAGCTCATCGACCAGCTGCTGGCCAGGGGCTTCGCGGTCAACACCACCGTCCGCAGCAAGGCCAGGAGCGAACCGCGCCTTCGCGCCCGCTGGCCCGAGGCGGGCGATCGGCTGCAGGTGTTCGAGGCCGACCTGCTAGCCGATGCCGGCTGGGCCGAAGCCAACGCCGGATGCGACGCGGTGGCGCATGTCGCCTCGCCGTTCCCGATGGGCGTGCCGAAAGACAAGGACGACCTTGTCGTTCCAGCGCGCGAAGGCACGCTTCGGGCGCTGGAACATGCTAATCAGGCGGGTATCAAGCGCTTCATTCACACCAGTTCCGCAGCCGCGATCGCCTATGGCCAGCCGGAGAAAGACTACTTCGACTACACCGACTGGACCAACCTCACCGCCGGTGTGCCGCCTTACATCGAGTCCAAGACCGTCGCCGAACGCGCCGCGCGCGACTGGGTCGCGGTCCACGCCCACGACATGGTGTACTGCTCGATAAACCCCGTCGCGGTGTTCGGCCCGGTCCACGACGCCGACCTCTCGACCTCGGTGCAGGTGGTGAAGAAGATGCTCGAAGGGCGCTTCCCGGCGCTTCCCGACATGGGCATGTCGGTCAGCGACGTTCGCGACGTCGCAAGGGCGCATGTGCTGGCGATCGAAGCCCCTACCGAGACCGTGCGCGGCGAGCGCTTCCCCACCGCGACCCGTTTCCTGTGGTTGTCCGACTTCGCCGCGATCCTTCGTGCCCGCACACCCGAACTGGCGCGCAAGGTGCCGACGCGGCGCATGCCCGACTGGGTGGTGAAGCTCCTCTCGCTGGTCGTCCCGGCCATGAGACAGGTGCGCGGTGAACTGCGCAACTTACGCGAAGTATCGGGACGGCACACCGAGGAAGTGCTCGGCTTCACCTTCATCGATCCCGGGCAGACGCTGGAGGACACAGCGCGCAGCCTTGCAGCGAAGGGCATAGTCCGGGCCTGACGCTTGACCTCGTGAATGCGATGCGCGAGGCACTCCACATAATGAGGTCGCTAGCGATTTGCTCTGCGGTGCCGGTCGCGCTCGTGACTGCGAGCCCTGCGTTCGCTCATGTAGATCCGGTGCATGAAAACCAGAGCGTCTGGTCGCTGTGGGATTTCTCTCCAGAGATCGTCGTCAGCCTCATCATCGTAGCGCTGATATACTGGCGCGGCAGCGGGCACGGACTGGTCCGCGGGCGCTGGCGCGCGCGGGTGTTCTTTGCCGGGCTCGGCGCGCTGTTCATCGCCCTCGTTTCGCCGGTCGGAGAGCTGGCCGACCACGTCTTCGCGGTCCACCAGGTCGAACATATGCTGCTACGCACGGTTACGCCGATGCTCTTGTTCCTGTCCGCCCCGCAAGGTGCCCTGATACGCGGCAGTCCAAACTGGTTGACCGGCTTTTTTGCACGCTCGGGCTGGCTGTGCAGGCTGATCGGAGCGATGCGCTGGCCGCCGGTCGCTACGCTGCTGTTCGTCGCCGCGAGCTATTTCTGGATGCTGCCGAAGTATCACAACCTGGCGATCCTGAACGAGTCGATCCACTACTTGTGGCACCTCTCGTTGCTGCTCACCGGGCTGATCTTCTTCTCGGTCATCTTCGATCGCCGTCCGGTGCCTTTGGGTCCTGGGCTAGGCAAACGGTTGACAATGTTCGCCGCCGCCGCGCTCGGGAATATCGTTCTCGGCGCCCTGCTCACGACGAAAGATGTGGCGATCTACTCAGCGTACGTCGAGATTGGTCGCCAGTGGCACGTTTCGCCGCTCACCGACGAGCTGACCGGCGGCCTGATCATGTGGATCCCGGCATGTTAACATTCGCGCTCTCGGCGATCTGGGTGGCCCGCAACTGGGCTAACGACGAAACCCGCTACACCGCACACCGGGCCCGCTCCGGGCGTGCGCCTGCCGCCACGAGGCCTCTGAGCCATGCAGCACTTGCGCTCGGAGTTGTCACGGCAGTTCTGCTGGTTCTCGTGGTGGCTGTTTCGGTCGTCGGCCTGGTCGATCACCCGCCTTCAGGCGGGCGCGCCTTCGGCGAAACCGACAAGCTACCCGGCTAGCGCCGCATGCCGGTGCGCTGTTCGGCGTAGGTTCGCGGCAGACCCTCGAGCGTCAGGTAGCCCCTGCTGTCCTTGTCGAGCTGCTGGAAGCGCAGCCCGGCGACGTATTGCGCGGTGCTCCGCGTCACCCGGCCGCGAATTTCGACGTCCATCGCCGCGACGGGTTCGGGCAATCCCAAGAGGTCGAACTGGGCTGCACCCTGCGGCGGTTCATCGTCGTAGTCTTTCGAGCGCCTCAGTCCGGTCCCGTACGATCCGTCGGCATTGGGCAGGGCAGCGTCGGACTGGTCGTCGACAGTCAAGGTGCCGCCTCCTGCCCAGCCGAAGCTGGCGACCTCGGGAGCGATGTTCTCCTCGTAGTAGGTCCGCTCGATCCCGTCGATTGCACCATCGCGGTTGCGGTCGAGGACCTTGAAATAGCGCATGAAGTCCGCAGTGAACTCGCCGAGGTCGAGCTTTCCGTCGCTGTTGATGTCGGCGGCGGTGAACCACGTGACGATCGGATTGACCTCGCGGTCGTAGTCCCGAAACGGCTCGCCGGCGGGTGAAATGAAGGTACGCTGCGTGAAGCGCACCGGTTCGGGCGGGGGCGGCGGCGCAGACGCGGCGGCAGCCTGCGCGACGGCGATTATCGAAAGAAACGGCAAGATCATGCGGGGCTCCCTATCCTGCAGACGGTGCATAGGCCAGTGTGCCTTGCCGTGGGCTGACTCATCCGAAGCCCTTGCTCCGCCCCCCGCACAAGGTTACCGCCGCAACCAAAGCGACATATCAAGGGGATCGCCTTGTCCGCCAACATCGCAGAACTCGAACGCCGCCGCGCCGCCGCCCACATGGGCGGGGGCGAGCAGCGCATCGCCGCGCAGCACGCCAAGGGAAAGCTCACCGCGCGCGAGCGGCTCGATGTCCTGCTCGACGAGGGCAGTTTTGAGGAGCTCGACATGTACGTCGAGCACAACGCAGTCGATTTCGGCATGGCCGGGCAGACCGTGCCGGGCGATGGCGTCGTCACCGGTTCGGGCACGATCAACGGGCGGTTGGTCTACGTCTATTCGCAGGACTTCACCGTGTTCGGCGGCTCGCTGTCCGAGCGGCACGCACAGAAGATCTGCAAGATCATGGACCGGGCGATGAAGGCCGGCGTGCCGATCATCGGCATCAACGACAGTGGCGGCGCGCGCATCCAGGAGGGCGTTGCCAGCCTCGCCGGGTACACCGAGGTGTTCCAGCGCAACGTTCTCGCCTCGGGCGTAGTGCCGCAGCTTTCGCTGATCATGGGCCCGTGCGCGGGCGGGGCGGTATATTCCCCGGCAATGACCGACTTCATCTTCATGGTGAAGGACAGTTCCTACATGTTCGTCACCGGCCCCGAGGTAGTGAAGACCGTCACCAACGAGGAAGTGACGCAGGAGGAACTGGGCGGCGCGGTAGTCCACACCACCAAGACTTCGGTCGCCGACTGCGCGTTCGAGAACGACATCGAGGCGCTCCTTGCCGCGCGCGACTTCATCTCCCTGCTGCCGAGCGACAATCGCTCCGGCGTCCCTGAACTGCCAACCGAGGACCCGTGGGACCGGCTCGAGGACAGCCTCGATACTTTGGTGCCCGCGAGCGCCAACCAGCCATACGACATGCACGAACTGGTGCGGAAGGTGCTGGACGAGGGCGAATTCTTCGAGATTGCGCCGAACCACGCGGCGAACATCATCTGCGGTTTCGGCCGGGTCGAGGGGCGCACTGTGGGCGTGGTCGCCAACCAGCCGATGGTTCTCGCCGGGGTGCTCGATATCAATGCCAGTCGCAAGGCCGCGCGCTTCGTGCGCTTCTGCGACGCGTTCGAAATTCCGATCGTGACCTTCGTTGACGTTCCGGGCTTCCTCCCCGGCACGGCCCAGGAACATGGCGGCATCATCAAGCACGGCGCCAAGCTGCTGTTCGCCTATGCCGAGGCGACCGTGCCGAAAATCACCGTGATCACCCGCAAGGCCTACGGTGGTGCCTACTGCGTCATGGCTTCGAGCCATCTGCGCGGCGACCTCAACTACGCCTGGCCAACCGCCGAGATCGCCGTGATGGGCGCCAAGGGTGCGGTCGAGATCATCTTCCGCTCCGAAAAGGACGACCCCGACAAGATTGCCGCGCGGACTAAGGAATACGAGGACCGGTTTGCGAACCCGTTTGTCGCAGCCTCAAAAGGATTCATCGACGAGGTGATCTACCCGCACTCGACCCGGCGTCGGATCGCGCTGGGGCTGCGGAAGCTGCGGAACAAGCAGCTTGAGAACCCGTGGAAGAAGCACGATAATTTGCCGCTGTGACGTCATTGGCTCTCATCGTAATTCTATTGATCACTTCATTTGGACTACTGATTGCCTTCGTCCGACTTGAGGTTGCCAAGGCCGAGAAATCCGGTGTTCTGCCGCGTTGGGGACGATGGCCGCCTTTCTACAAGCCAATCACGCGATCTGCCGAGCCGGAACTTTTTGACGACGGGCTTCGCTGGCTTCGGGTTGTTCCGTGGATTGCAGCCGTTGCAACCAGCTTTGTCATTCTCCTTGTCGGTCTAATTCTCTAGCCCCATCGTCACCCTGAACTTGTTTGTGCTTTGCACAGCTTCGCTTCCAGGGTCCATCTCGCCACCCGCGCGGGCTGGTCGGTTGGGCGAAATGGATGCTGAAACGAGTTCAGCATGACGATTGAAAGGTAAGACATGGCCTTCCTGGTCGGAATCCAGCGACTGAACGGTGAGTGGGACAATTTCGTCCTGCCCCGCGATCCGAGGGACTATCTCGGTGCGGAAGACGTGCTCGGGCGAAAGATCCCGCCGTTCCGCTACCTCGAGGTCTACGACGGAGTGCCCAAGGAAGACATGGTGCGGCTTGCCAATGCCCTGAAGGGCCTGCCCAAGGATCGCCGCCATGCGGTCTTCCTCGAACACGCACAGTTGCTGAAGAAACGCGCCACGGGCGGGACTATGGCCTAGAGAACCTACGATGCCGCCAATCCTCACCATCGGCTACGAACAGGCCTCGCAGGCTGCGCTCGTCGGGGCGCTGGTCGAGGCCCGGGTCGAGGTGCTGGCGGACATCCGCTACCTGCCGCTTTCGCGCCGGCCGGGGTTCTCGAAGAACTCGCTCAAGGCTGCGGTCGAGGACGCGGGGATCGCCTATCGCCACTTCCGAGACCTCGGCACGCCCGCCGTGGGGCGCGCTGCAGCAAGGCGCGGGGACCATGCCACGCTGTCAAAGGTCTACGCCGGGCAGCTCGAACTTCCGGAAGCGATGGCGCAGATGGCCGAACTCCGTGCGCTGGCCGAGGGCAAGCGCGTATGCCTGCTCTGCTACGAGCGCAACGCCGCTGAATGCCACCGCGCCCTGCTGTTCGACGCGCTCCTGTCCGACTTCGAGCGGATCGACCTGGAGCCTGCGCTGGTCGCCTAGGCTGCGGTCGGTTCGAACTCGTTCTCGCCCATCAGCCGCTCGGCCAGGAACATCTTAAACGCCGCGAAGGCGACCAGCCCGACCGCCGCGGTTGCGACGTGGATCAGCCAGAACTGAGCGGTGTCCATGCTCGAATACCAGCCGCCGACATGGCCGACGATCTGGTTGGCGAGGAAGAAGGCGAGGTAGTAGATGCCGACCACCGTGGCGTTGATCTGCCGCGGCGCCAGGCGGGTGAACAGCGCGAGGCTGACCGGCAGGATGTGGCTGAAGCCGATCGCGTTGAGCAAGTGGAACATGAAGGGCCAGAGGAGGCCGATCTTGGCGTCGCCCTGCGTCACCGTCGCCATGACGAGGCACAGCCCACCAGCAATGGTGAAGAAGCTGCCGATCACCATCTTGCCGAGCTCGTCGGGTTCGGTGCCGGTGCGGTTGGCGCGCCATTTCCAGAACGCCGCCACTGCGACCAGCATCGAAAAGCTGAGCGCCGCGTCGAGCGCCATTAGCCAGGTCGTGGGGATGCGGTAGTCGAAGAAATTGAGGTCGAACTGTTGGTCGGCCCAGACGAGGTAGGCGTTGAAGATCTGCTGGTTGGTGAGCAGCGCCACGGCCATGACTGGGACCAGCACGAACACGGCGATGACCCGGTTCCAGTCGTTACGGGTCAGAGCCTCGCGTGCGGCCTTGTTCTCGGCGGTCGGCTTGTTGTCGGGCGGCAGCCAGGGACCGGCCTTGAGGTAGACCAGCAGGCCGAGCACCATGACCACGCCGGCGCAGCCGAAGCCGTAGTGCCAGCCAACCTTCTCGCCGAGCGTGCCCGAGATGAACGGCGCGACGATCACCGATACGTTGATGGCGATGTAGAAGATCTGGAACGCCATCGCGCGCCGCAGGTCGCCCGGCTTGTAGAGTTCGCCGACCTGGCTGGCGATGTTGCCCTTGAACAGGCCAACGCCGACGATCAGTGTCGCCAGCGCGAAGATGAAGGCGCCCTCGAAGGCCATGAGGAAGTGGCCGATCGACATGACGACCGCCCCCGCGACCAGGGCCGCGCGGCGTCCGAGCCACTTGTCGGCGAGCAGCCCGCCGAGGATCGGGGTGAGGTAGACGAGCGAGGAGTAGTCGCCGAAGATCGCTGAGGCGAGGACCTGTCCCTCAGCCCCGCCGTAGCGCCACTGCTGCAGCCAGCCGAGCCCGATGACGTCGGAAAAACGCTGCGGCAACAGGTAGTTGACCATGTAGAGCGCAAGCAGGTTCTGCATCGAATAGTACGAGAAGCGCTCGCACCATTCGACCGCCGAGAGATAGCCGAGGCCCTTGGGATGCCCGAGAAAGGCGCGGTCCGCCCTTTCGGGGGCCTCGTCGAGATGTTCGGGCCTGGCTTCGGCGGCAGTCATTCAGGCGATCCTCGTTGGTTTCGTTTGCGACCGCTTATCGCCGCCACCAGCGCGAGTCTCGCGCAAATTCGCGGCTGTCTGGAATCGCAATGTCGCTCAATGGCTTGCCCGGTAGCGCTACCGGCGGCACAACGCGGCGATGCGCAAGTCGCTTGCCATTCTGCTGTTCCTGATCGCCGCGCCCGCCGCCGCGCAGGACGTTCCGCACCTCGAAAAGCGCGGCGAAGCGACGCAGCTCATCGCCGATGGCGCGCCGTTCCTCATCCTTGGCGGCGAGCTTGGCAATTCCTCGACCTCGTCGCGCGAATACATGGCGGACAGGTGGGCGAAGCTGCAGACGATGCACCTCAACACCGTACTGGCGCCGGTTTACTGGGAACTGATCGAACCGGAAGAAGGCGGGTTCGACTTCTCCAGCGTGGACTGGCTGCTGCAGGATGCACGGGCGCACGACATGCGGCTGGTGCTCCTGTAGTTCGGCACGTGGAAGAACTCGACGTCGAGCTACGCGCCAGTATGGGTCAAGCGCGACACCCGGCGCTTTGCGCGGACCACGGGCGAGGCTGGCAGGGCGCAGGAGATCATCTCTGCTTCGTCGAAAGCGGCGCGCGATTCCGATGCCCGCGCCTTCGCCGCGCTGATGCGGCACCTGCGAGAGGTGGACTCCGCGCGCACCGTGCTGATGGTGCAGGTCGAGAACGAGGTCGGCTTCCTGCCCTTCGCCAGGGAAGGCGGCACGGGCGCCGATGCGGCGGCCGACGAGCGCACGCAGGCGCGGGCCTATGCGGCCTACGTCGATGCTGTCGCGGCGACGGGCAAGCGCGAGTATCCGCTACCCATGTATGTCAACGGCGCGCAGGGCCGGCCGTGCGTGGCTCCGGGCAATTACCCGAGCGGCGGGCCGCTGGCGCATTTGGCGCGCGAATGGCGCGAGGGTGCACCGTCGATAGATTTCATCGCCCCCGACATCTACTTCCCGAACTTTGCCGGGATCGTCGACGGTTACACGGAAGCCGGGGTGCGCCCGCTGTTCATTCCCGAGGCCAGCTGCCCGTCCGACGGGGCGCTGGTGGCCAACGCACTGCGTTCGATCGGCCTCCGTCATGCCATCGGTTTCAGCCCGTTCGCCATCGAAGACGCAGGGGAAGCGGACGCGCAACGGATCGGCGGACTCTACGCCATGCTTCGCCAGATTGCCCCGCTGGTGACCAAGGCACAGGCCGAAGGGCGCATCGTCGGTTTAGGCAACCCGGTGAGCTTCGAGGGCGAAGCCGACCTCGCACCGCTGACCGCTGACCTCGGTGGCGCGCGCTTCAGCGTTACGACCATCGATCCGTGGTCTCCGCGCAACGAGCAGGACCCGGCAAGCCACGGCGGACTGCTCATCTGGCTCGGTGGGGAAGACTACCTGCTTGCCGGAAGCGGGATGAGGCTGACCGTGGAGCCGCAGGACGGCGAAGGCAGGATGGGGTTCGATTTCGTCGAGGAAGGCCACTTTGAAGGTGGAGAGTGGAGCCACGGCCGGCGTCTCAACGGGGACCAGACCCACCAGGGCCGCCACGTCCGCCTGCCGCCCGGCGCATTCGGCATCCAGAAGTTCCGGCTCTACCGATACTAAGAAATTCCGGCTTGCCGACTCGCCTGCGCGGCCAGAAAAGGCGCCGTTCTTCCGGAGTTTGCCATGCGATTCCTGCCCCTCGCCGTCGCTGCCACTCTCGCCGCCCTGTTCGCCTTCGCGGCGCCGGCGCAGGCCGCGTTCATGGACGGGAACCGGCTCCATTTCCTGTGCAACGCGCAGGACGATCGCAGCCAGGCGATCTGCGGCGGGTACATTCTCGGTGTCATTGAAGCGCTTCAATACGACGATGAAACAGAGAATCTGGAGCCGTTCGCATGTCCCGAGGACGATACGACCGTTCCAGAGTTCGAAGCCGCGGTGCTCGACTATCTAGACGACAATCCCGACGAGCTGGGCGAATCCGGGGCAAGCCTCGTCGCGCTCGCGCTGATGCAAGCCTATCCTTGTGGAGACTGAACCGGCGCTCAGTGCGCCTGCAGTTCCTCGTCGAGGAACGCTGCGACGTCCTCCAGCGAGACTTCCTTGTCGAGGAATGCCGCGCCGATGCCGTGCAGCAGGATGAAGGGCAAGGTGCCCGCGTCCATCTTCTTGTCGTGGAGCATGTGCGCGGCGAGCTTGCGGCCGTCGGAGTCCATGTCCAGCGCGGCGATCTCGCTCGGCAGGCCGACGGCATCGATCGCCGCGGTCACCCGCGCCGCGTCGTCGTCGGAGATGTAACCGCGCCGGGCCGAATAGCGCGCGGCGAGGACCATGCCGAGTGCGACCCCTTCGCCGTGGAGCAGCTTGTCCGAGAAGCCGGTCTCCGCCTCCAGCGCGTGGCCGAAGGTATGGCCGAGGTTGAGCAGGGCGCGCTTGCCGGTGGTCTCGCGCTCGTCCTCGGCGACGATGCGGGCCTTGGCCTTCACACTCTCGGTCACGGCGTATTCCTGCGCTGCGCGATCACCAGCGACCACCTTCGCGCCGTCCGTTTCGCACCAGTCGAAGAACGCCCGGTCGCCGAGGATGCCGTACTTGATCACCTCGGCGTAGCCGCAGCGCAGTTCGCGCGCGGGCAGGGTGGTGAGCGTGTCGAGGTCGGCGAGCACCAGCGACGGCTGGTGGAAGGCGCCGACGAGGTTCTTGCCCGCGCTGGCATTGATCGCGGTCTTGCCGCCCACCGAGCTGTCGACCTGCGCCAGCAGGCTGGTCGGTAACTGAATGAAACCGCAGCCGCGCTTTAGGATCGATGCCGCAAACCCGGTCAGGTCGCCGATCACCCCGCCGCCGAGCGCGAGGATGTGGTCGCCGCGCTCGACCTCCTGTTCGAGCAGCCAATCCATCGTGCGTGCGAGGCCGCTCCACGACTTCGCACCTTCGCCTGGGGCATGGACCAGCCATTGCGGCTCGAATCCAGCCGAGTCAAGGCTTTGCTGCGCGATACCGCGCCAATCGCGAGCGACGTTCTCGTCGGTCACGATCGGCACACGGCGCTTGCGCAGCAGCTTGCCACACTGCGCCGGCAGGTCGGCCAGCAGGCCGGTGCCGACGCGAACTTCGTAGGGGCGGCCAGCGAGTTCGACGGCGACTACAGGCATCCGGCCAGCGCTCCGAGAATGAGGGTGACGGTATCGCCGTGCGGGCCCCTGCCGCTGATCACATGGACAGGGGCGAGAGCATAGAGCGGGTCGCGCTTCGCTTTCAGCTCGGCGAGGATCTTGCGCGGCTCTCCACCCTTGAGCAGTGGCCGGTTGTCCTTGCGGCTGGTCCGGTCGATCAGCGTCGGGACGTCGCTGTCGAGCCACACCGCAAGGCCGCGTTCGAGGATCATGGCGCGGGTGTCGTCCTGCGCAAAGGCGCCACCGCCGGTGGCAATGACGGAAGGGCCGCCTTCGAGCAGCCGGGCGATGACCCGACGTTCGCCGTCTCGGAAATAGGGTTCGCCGAATCGTTCGAAGATTTCGGGTATTGTCAGCTGCGCCGCCTCGGCGATTTCATCGTCGGCGTCGACGAAGGGAAGGTCGAGCAAAGTGGCCAACTTGCGCCCGACGGTCGACTTGCCGACACCCATCATTCCGACGAGCACGACCGGCCGATCGAGCCGGATGGCAAGCTGGCGGATTTCCGCATCGTTCAGGGTATGGCCGTCCAAGGTCATTGCCGCAGGCGCTATCTGCCTCTAGACGCCAGCGCAAGGATTGCCGGATGGGACGCAAAAGGATCGTGACTGCCCTCGTGGTGCTGGTGATGACCGTGATAGCCTTTGCCTGGATCGACGGTGGACGCGAGGAGCTGCGCATGATCGAGCGGGCCATCGAGCTGCCGGGGGACGGGCAATGAGGCGCGCGACTTGGCTAGCCGGGGCGGCGTTAGTCCTTACCCCAGCGCTGGCGCTGGCCGGCAGCCCGGAATCGCTGCTCCCGCCGATCTTCGACAACCCCACCCCGACACCGGCTCCGCGGCCGAGCGCGACGGCGCGTCCCGCTGCTCCTGTCCCCGCAGCGCCCCTCCCGGGCGCCACTCCGGTGATCCAGCAGCTGCCCGGCGACGCAACCGATCCGAACCTCCTGCCGACGGTCGTCCCGAAAAGCCTGCCTAGCATCGCCGAGCTCGAGAAGATGGACAGCGGCGAACTCGACGAGTTGTTCGGCCTGAAGCCCAAGTACGACATTCCGCCCGGCGCCCGCCGCTCGCTCGAACAGGTCGGGGTACTCGGCGCGGGCGAGGGAGGTTTCGCTCCCGGTTCGCTGTCCGCCCAACCCGCTGCGTTGGTCCGCGCCGCGCTTGCCGGCACCAAGGGGCCGATCGTCTCGCGCTGGGGCCATATCCTGCTGCGCCGCGCGCTCGCCAGCCGGCTCGATGCGCCGGACGATATGGATCCGGTCGAATTTGCCGCCCTGCGCGCCACGGTGCTCAACCGCATGGGCGAAGGTGCGGTGTCGCGCCGCCTCGTGCAGGATGTCGATTCGGCCAATTACGACGAGAAGCTCGCCAGCGCCGCGCTCGATGCCTACCTCCAGACCGGCGACCTCGTCGGGATGTGCCCGGTGGCCGAGCTCAAGGGCGGCCTGCGCGAAGACGACGAATGGCTGATGGTTCGCGCGATCTGCGACGCTTTCGGCGGCGAATCGCGCACCGCCGAGCGCGATCTCGGCCGCATGCTGTCGCGCGGCACCGCGCCGCGCATCGACGTGCTGCTTGCCCAGCGCTTTGCCGGAGCGGCGGGCGAGGGACGCCGCGCGGTCAATATCGAATGGGACGGGGTCGACGAGCTGACGCCGTGGCGGCTGTCGCTGTCGCGCGCGCTCGGCATCGAAATTCCCGATTCGCTGCTTAACGGGGCGAGCAGCCGCCTGATGCGCGGAAACGTGCTGATCCCGGCGGTCCCGCTCGACCAGCGTGCCGCCGCCGCCGACCGCGCCGGCAAGGACGGCATCCTGTCCTCGCGCGCGATGATTGACCTCTACAGCCAGATCTTTGCGGACGACGACGTCACCGGCGACGTGAAGGATCGTTCGAACACCCTGCGCACCGCCTATGTCGCGGCGGCCCCCGCCGACCGCGTCGCAGCGATCGAAGCTGTGTGGGGCGGGGGCGAAGACCAGTACGGTCGCCAGGTCCTGACCGCCTATGCCGCGGCGCGCCTGCCGGTCGAACGCGACCTTATGTCCGATCCCTCGCCGTTCATCGCCTCGATGCTGACCGCCGGTCTCGACCGCAACGCGATGCGCTGGGGCCCGCTGGTCAACGAGGGCAGCCAGGCTTGGGCGCTGCTCGCGCTGGCCCAGCCGAACCGTCAGGGCACCGTCAGTTCCGGCGCGCTCAGCGAGTTCATCGACAACGACAAGAGCATCGACCAGCGTAAGTCACGATTCCTCGTCGCAGGTCTGGCCGGGCTCGGGCGTATAGACTCTGGCGACCTCAGCTCCGAGGCCGGCCGGCTCGACCTCTCGCTCGATCGGGCGAGCAAGTGGAGCGACGCGATCGACAAGGCCGGCGAGTACCGCAACCCGGCGCTCGTTGCGCTGCTCGCCGGGCTCGGCATGCAGGGCAGCGGGTGGGACAAGATGACCGCCCGGCACCTGTTCCACATCGTCCGCGCGCTCGACCGCGCGGGGCTCGGCGCCGAAGCCCGCATGATCGCCGCCGAAGCGGTGGCGCGCGGATGAATTCCCCTCCCGCAAGCGGGAGGGGTTAGGGGTGGGCGAGGAACGCGCCCCGGGTTGTGGTCTTGCCCACCCCCCGGCCTGCTCCCGCCTACGGGAGGGCAGCAAATGAGCGAGGCGATCGATGCCTTCCTCGCCATGCTCGCCGCGGAGCGGGGGGCAGCGGCAAACACGATGGCGGCCTACCGCCGCGACCTCGAAGCGGCAGAAGAGCTGCTCGGTGACCTGGCAATGGCCGATCGCGATGCCCTGGCGAGCCTCGCCACCGCCTGGAGCCCGCTTGCCCCGTCGAGCGTGGCGCGCAAGGCCTCGGCGCTGCGGCAGTTCTACGGTTTCCTTGTCGACGAAGGGCTGCGCATGGACGATCCGTCGCCTGCCCTGCCTCGACCGGCAAGGCGCCGCCCGCTGCCGAAGATCCTCAGCCACGCCGAGGTCGAAGCGATGTTTGCGCGCGCCGCACTCGAAGCCGAAGGCGATGGCCCGGCCGCCGTGCGGATGCTGACGTTGCTCGAACTGCTCTATGGTTCCGGACTGCGTGCTACCGAGCTGGTCTCGCTGTCGCTCGCCGCGGTGCCGCGGGACGCGCCGTTCCTGACGGTAACGGGCAAGGGCGGGCAGCAGCGCATGGTCCCGGTCTCGGGGCGCGCCAAACAGGCGCTCGGGCGCTGGCTGGCGGTGCGCGAGGCAGGGGGCAAGTTCCTGTTCCCCTCACGCACCAAGCACATCACACGCATCCGCCTCTACCAGTTGCTCAAGGAACTCGCGGCGCGCGCCGGGATCGACCCGGCCAAGGTCAGCCCGCACGTCCTGCGTCATGCCTTCGCCACGCACCTGCTGGAGGGCGGGGCCGACCTCAGGGTGCTGCAGACGCTGCTCGGCCACGCCGATATCGCCACCACCCAGATATACACACACGTCGACGCGGCGCGGCTTGTGACCCTGGTCAATGAACGGCATCCCCTTGCCGAACGCCGTCGCGGCGGGTAGCGCCGCCGCCATGATTTCCTATCTCGAGTTCGAGAAGCCCGTTGCGGCGCTCGATGCGCGGATTGCCGAGCTGCGCGCTGCATCCGCAGGCGACGACGTCGACATTTCGCCGGAGATCGCGCGGCTCGAAAAGAAGAGCGCCGAACTGCTCGACAGCACCTACAAGGCGCTGACACCGTGGCAGAAGACGCAGGTCGCGCGCCATCCCGCACGGCCGCATTTCAAGGACTGGCTCGAACTGATGTTCGAGGACTTCATGCCGCTCGGCGGGGATCGCCATTATGGCGAGGACAACGCGATCATCGGCGGACTCGCCACGCTCAAGGGCGGGCGCAAGGTCGTGCTGATCGGTCACGAGAAGGGCCACGACACCGAAAGCCGCATTCGCCACAACTTCGGCATGGGCAAGCCCGAGGGCTATCGCAAGGCCATCCGACTGATGGAATTGGCCGGGCGCTTCGGGCTGCCGGTGGTGACGCTGGTCGATACCTCGGGCGCGTTTCCCGGCATCGAGGCGGAGGAGCGCGGGCAGGCCGAGGCCATTGCCCGCTCGACCGAGGCATGCCTCGCGCTGCCGGTGCCGATGGTCGCGACGATTGTTGGCGAGGGCGGTTCGGGAGGCGCGGTGGCGCTGGCCAGCGCTGAACGCGTGCTGATGCTCGAACACGCGGTCTATTCGGTCATTTCGCCCGAAGGCTGCGCCTCGATCCTGTGGCGTACGGCAGAGAAGGCCCCGCAGGCAGCCGAGGCGATGAAGATCACTGCGCAGGACCTGCTCGAACTGGGCGTGATCGACCGCATCGTTCCCGAACCGGTCGGCGGGGCGCACCGTGACCGCGAGGCCGTCGCCGCGACACTGGCCGAGGCCATCGACGGCGAGCTGGCCAAGCTTTCGGGCAAGGGCGCCAAGGCGCTTCGCAAGATGCGCGAGGATCGTTTCCTGGCAATCGGCGACAAGCGTTCGCGCCGCGAACGTCGTGGCAACGGCTGACGGGAACATCGCAACGGCCTGACGGTTCATTGCGCAACGATTCGCCGCGGTTCGCCATGGAACTGCGCGTCCCGCACGATGAGGAGTCGCCGATGCCAACGACCTTACGCCGCCCAATTCGGGCGATAATCCTTTCCGGTGCCGCTTCGCTGGCACTGGCCGCCTGCACCACCGTGCCCGGCGCCGGGGTTCCGGCCGGTTCGCCGATTACCCAGCAGGAAGCAGCACAAGGCGCCCAATACCACCAGCAGTTCGTCGCCGAATTCGGTGGCGCGGAAACCGGTCCGCAGGCGCAGTATGTGGAGCAGGTGGGCAAGAACATCGCCGTCCAGTCCGGACTCGCCAACGCGCAGTCGGCGTTCACGGTGACTCTGCTCAACAGTTCGGTCGACAACGCCTTCGCGGTGCCGGGGGGCTATGTCTACATCACCCGCCAGCTCGTCGACCTGATGAACAACGAGGCGGAACTCGCCGGGGTCATGGGGCACGAGGTCGGCCATGTTGCCGCGCGCCATTCGGCCAGGCGCGAGGCGCAGGCGCAGCAGAACGCGATTCTCGGCGTGCTCGGGCAGGTTCTTGCCGGCGCCGTGCTCGGCGACAGCGCGCTCGGCCAGCTTGGCCAGAAGATCGCCGGTACCGCGCCGCAGCTCGCCACACTAAGCTATTCGCGCAACCAGGAACTGCAGGCCGACCAGCTCGGCGTGACCTACCTCAAGCGCGCCGGATACGATCCGCGGGCCATGGCCAGCGTGCTCCAAAGCCTCGCGGCGCAAAATTCGCTCGATGCGCAGTTGATGGGCCGCGATTCGACGATTCCCGAATGGGCCTCGACTCACCCCGATCCGGCGGGCCGGGTGCAGAATGCGCTGCAACTGGCGGATACGGCCGGCGTGGGCGGGGTGACCAACCGGGATACCTTCCTCACCCGTATCGACGGCCTGACCTACGGCGACGACCCCAAGCAGGGCATGATCGAAGGTCGGACTTTCACGCATCCCGAATATCGCCTGACCTTCTCGGTCCCGCAGGGCTATTACATGATAAACGGCACGCGCGCCGTGTCGATCGGCGGCCAGACCGGCCAGGCTCAGTTTTCGAGCGGTCTGTTCAATGGCAATCTCGACACCTATGTCGCCAGTGTTTTCAAGGCGATTGGCGGAGACCAGTCGACGCTGGCGCCGCAGTCGATCCAGAAGACCACGATCAACGGCATCCCGGCCGCCGTCGGGCAGGCGCGGGTCAGCAACGGCTCGCAGAACGTCGATGTCGTGGTCTACGCCTACCAGTTCTCGAACACCCAGGCGTTCCACTTCGCCGCCATCGCCCCGGCGGGGCAGGCGGGCGTGTTCAACCCGATGTTCCAGTCGCTGCGCCGGATAAGTGCGACCGAGGCCAGCGCGATTGTTCCGCGCAAGATCCAGGTGGTCACCGCGGGCAGCAACGACAGCGTCGGAACGCTGGCGCGGCGGATGGCGTTCTCGGATGCGCAGGAACAGCGCTTCCGGATCCTGAACGGCCTGTTCGGGTCGGCCCAGGTGGTGCCGGGCCAGAAGTACAAGATCGTCGTCCGCGCGCGCTAGGGTCGCTAGGGTCGCATCGCGGGCAAAAGAAAAGGGCGGCAGGTTTCCCTGCCGCCCTTTCCGTTAGCCGATTGGCTACGCGTCTATTAGACGGCGCCGCTCATCGTGGTGGTGACCTGGTTGAAGGTCGTCGAGAGCTGGTTGCCCAGGCCCTGCATCGCGGTGATCGCAGCAACGGCGATCAGAGCAGCGATAAGGCCGTATTCGATGGCGGTGGCGCCAGCTTCATCACGAAGCAGGTTCTTGAAAAACTTCATGGTCAGTCTCCTGGTTCAGTCTTCGGTACCCGGCTCGACCCCCTGTCTTCGGATCAAGCAGATTTTGGAATTAGTGATTAGAGGTTGAGAAATTCCTAATGCTCAGATTTACCCTGCGTTCACCTTGGTGGCGTTCAGACGGAGCCTTGCATGGCCGAGACCGATGTGGTCGACATCCGGCTGAAGATTGACGTCTGCTCGTCACCCAGGGCCGAGGCGGCACCGACCATCGCGAGAAAAACCATCGCGAGGATCAGCCCGTACTCAATTGCGGTCGCACCGCGCTCGTCACGCGCGAAATCCCGCAGGAATTTTAATGTCTTCATGGCTTTCGATCCCCCGATCTGCGTGCCAATGAAGGGAATTCGCACATCGTCATTAACAATTGGTTCGCCTGAATGGTTGACGTGGAAAGAAACCCGACATGGCTTCCCGTTGTGGCCGCCGCGATACGCGATGAGGCAGGTCGATTGTTGCTTCAGTTACGCCCCGACGGCAAGCATCACGCCGGCCTGTGGGAGTTCCCTGGCGGCAAGGTGGAAATTCAGGAAGATCAGCGTCTTGCCCTGGCCCGTGAGATCGAGGAGGAACTTGCGCTGACGCTCGACCCGACGGCAATGGAGCCGCTCGGAACAGCGGAGGAAGCACGGCAGGGTACCAGCCCGGGCATAGCCCTCCAGCTCTATGCCTGTCCGGTCTGGACCGGCGTCCCCAAAGGGCTTGAGGGGCAGGAATTCGGCTGGTTCTCACCAGCGGATGCAGCCCGGTTGCCGCTCGCGCCCATGGACCGCCGGTTACTGCAGGAATTGACCGGATAGGGGATTGCCAAGCCGGGGAGGCGCCCCTATGTGGCGCCCCTCAAGCGCGCCCGTAGCTCAGCTGGATAGAGTTCCTGACTACGAATCAGGCGGTCGGAGGTTCGAATCCTTCCGGGCGCGCCAATCAAGGCCATCCTCCAGCCGGAGGGTGGCCTTGTTTGGTTCTGCCGTCGCGGAACTTGTGCCCCGGAATCCTGTTCTTCTTTCAAGACGAACAGGAGTTCCAATGACCGAAGATGCCGACATTTTCGCCCGCCTCAAGCAGGACCACGAAAGGCACCGCGACCTGCTCGATCGCCTTGCACAGACGCATGGCGAAACCGCCGAGCGGCGCGAGTTGTTCGAGGAGTTCACCCTCGAGGCGAAGGCCCATGCCGCGGCCGAGGAGCAGGCGCTCTATTCGACGATGATGCGCAAACCCCCGGCGACCGACGAAACGCGCCATTCGGTGGCCGAGCACCACGAGATCGAGGAAATGCTCAACGACCTCGCGGCGACCGGAATGGCGACGGGCGCTTGGCTGGCAAAGTTCAAGAACCTCGAAGAGCGCTACCGCCATCACATCGACGAGGAAGAGGACGAACACTTCCCCGACTTTGAGAAGATGCTGACCGACGAAGACCGCGCCTTCATGCGCAGCGTCTTCGAACGTCGCAAGCGGGCCGAAAAGGCCGACGCCGAGGTAACGCCCGAGAAGATGGACGAGGCCAACGAATAGGCGGGGCGGCGCAGGTCGATTGAACGATCGGGACAGCCAAAGCGAGATCGAGAATGCCGGGTTCGACGACAGTTGCGTCGAGCCCGGCGTCTGGCGCTATGCAAAGGCCAGTCGCGCCAGCGTGATCGTCGACGCGGCGGACTATTTCGACCTGATGCAGCAGGCGATGCTCAAGGCGCGTCGCCGCATCATGCTGATCGGCTGGGATTTCGATACGCGTATCCACCTCGGCAGGGGGCGCCGCTGGTGGCAGCGGGCGTGGAACCGGGGCCAACCCGTTCGGCTCGGCAGCTTCATCCTTTGGCTCCGGCGCACGAGGCCGGGGCTGGAAATCCGCATCCTCAAGTGGAGCCTGGGATTCGTGAAGTTCTTCGGGCGCGGGACGATGCTGGTCGACCTCGTGCGCTGGTGGCCGCATCGGCGGATCGATTTCAAGTTCGACACCAACCACCCGCTCGGCTGCAGCCATCACCAGAAGATCGCAGTGATCGACGACCGGCTGGCGGTGTGCGGCGGCATCGATATGACCTCGGCGCGCTGGGACACGCGCCAGCACCGAGAAGACGACCCGGGCCGACGCACTCCGCGCGGCAAGCCCTACGAACCGTGGCACGATGCGACGATGATGCTCGAAGGCGAAGTGGCGGCCACGCTCGGCGAGTTGGGGCGCGAGCGCTGGAGAAGGGCAGGTGGCAAACCGCTCGAACCCGTCGAGTGCGAGGGCGGCAGCGCATGGCCGGACGATTTCGAAGCGCAGTTCACCGACGTCGAGGTCGGCATCGCGAGGACGAGGGCGGCACATGGCGAGGTGACCGAAGTGCACGAGATCGCCGAGCTGTTTGCCAGCCAGATCGGCAGGGCAAAGCGCTTCATCTACGCCGAAAGCCAGTATTTCGCCTCGCGCGTTGTGGCCGAGGCCATCGGTGAGCGCCTCGCCGGAGACGATCCGCCCGAAGTGGTCGTCGTCCACGCCCTGCAGGCCGAAGGATTCGTCGAGCAGGAGGCGATGGGCGCCGCGCGCACCCGGCTGGCCCACGCCCTGCAGGAGCTCGACCGGCATGGCCGCCTGCATTTCTACGTGCCCTATACCGGCGAGACCCCGATCTATTGCCATGCCAAGCTGATGATCGTCGACGATACGCTGCTGCGGATCGGGTCAGCCAACTTCAACAACCGCTCGATGGGGCTCGACAGCGAATGCGACGTGTTCATCGACTGTGCCCGTGCGGGGAACGGCCATTGCGGCGATGCTATCCGCGCCTTGCGCCACTCGCTGCTGGCCGAACACCTCGCGCTGGAGGAGAACGAGGTCGGTCCCTTGCTGGAAAAGCACGGCTCCATGGCGACGATGATCGATGCGCTCGGCACCGATCGGGGGCGCAGCCTGCGCAAGCTGCATATCGAGGAGATTACCGAAACCGAGAAGGGATTGGCCGACAGCGAACTGCTCGATCCCGAAACGCCCGAGGAAATGTTCGAATTCCTCGCTGCGAGGAAGCGTGGCCTTTTTCGGCGACCAGGCCTAATGAGCCGGGCGATGGCGCGCAGGCGCCAGCGACGCAGACTGGGGAATCGATGAGTAGCCTTGTTGGACCGGACGAAGACGACCCGCGCGGAAAGCCCGAAGTACCCGACGAGGTACAGGAGGCGATCCGCACGCTGATCCGATGGGCCGGCGACGATCCCGAGCGCGAAGGGCTGCTTGACACCCCCAAGCGCGTCGCTCGCGCGTGGAAGGAATACTGCGTCGGCTACACCGAGGAACCGGCCAGCCACCTCAGCCGCATCTTCGAGGAAGTCGGCGGGTACGACGAGATCGTGCTGCTCAAGGACATTCCGTTCCAGAGCCACTGCGAACACCACATGGCGCCGATCATCGGCAAGGCGGCGATCGCCTACCTGCCGCAGGACCACGTGGTCGGCATTTCCAAGCTTGCTCGCGTGCTCCACGCCTATGCCCGGCGCCTGCAGATCCAGGAGCGTCTGACCGCCGAAGTCGCGCAGTGCATCTGGGACAACCTCAAGCCGCGCGGGGTTGCGGTGGTGATCGATGCCAGCCATGCCTGCATGACCGCTCGCGGAGTACGTACGCCGGGCGTGTCGATGGTCACCAGCCAGGTCATGGGGCTTTTCCGCAGCGATCATCGCAGCCGCGAAGAAGTGCTCAAGCTGATGGGCTATTGAATCGGATCGTTTGTTTCAGGGGTTTACCTAGATGAGTTCATTGCTGGTTCGTGGCGGTCACAAGCTGACCGGGAGGATCGAACCGTCGGCAAACAAGAATGCCGTCCTACCGGTGCTGTGCGCCACGCTGCTGAGCGAGGCGCCGGTGACCTTGCGCAACGTGCCGGAAATCACCGACGTGTTGCGCATCGTCGATTTCTTCCGCGAGATCGGCTCCACCGTGGAGTGGGACAAGAACGGCAAGGTCCTGAACATCGACCATTCGTCCATCGCCAAGGGCAGCGGCGCGCGCCTGCCGCAGGCGATGCGCGCCTCGATCATGATGATCCCCGGCCTGATCATGCGGCTCGGCACCGTGCGGCTCGAGCATGCGGTCAAGGGCTGCACGCTCGGCGCGCGCGAGATCGACCCGCACGTCGCGGTGTTCCGCGCCTTCGGGGCGGACGTCGAGCAGGATGGCGGCGAGATCGTTTTCAAGGGAACAGGCAAGGGCGAGGCCACGCGCATGTGGCTCGAATATGCCTCGGTCACGACGACCGAGAACTTCATCCTCTGCGCTTTGACCGTCCAGGGCACGAGCCAGATCGTCAACGCCGCCTGCGAGCCGCACGTCCAGGAGATGTGCGATTTCCTCGAGGCCTGCGGGGCAAAGATCATAGGCAAGGGCACCTCGATGGTCTCGGTTGTCGGCGGGACCGAGCTCGGCGGCACCGACTACACCTTTCAGGACGATTTCCACGAGATCGCCACCTTCCTAGCCCTCTCGGCAGTGACCGGCGGCGACATCTCGGTGCGCAACGGCTGCCCCGAACACTTCGACCTGATCGACCGCACGTTCGAGAAGTTCGGGGCCGAGGTGACGCACGCAGACGGCTGGTCGCGGATGGCCGGGCCGTCCCGGCTCAAGGTCGAGGTAAACTTCACCGCTCACCTCATCACCAAGGTCGAGGCGGCGCCATGGCCCTATATCCCGGCCGACCTGCTGCCGATCTTCATCGCACTTGGCGTGCGCGCCGAGGGTCAGATGATGTTCTGGAACAAGGTCTACGAAGGCGGGCTGACCTGGCATACCGAACTCAGCTTGTTCGGCGCCCACACCCTGCTGTGCGACCCGCACCGCCTGATCACCTTCGGCGGCGACAAGCTCGCCCCGGCGACGGTGACCAGCCCCTACATCATCCGCGTGGCCATCGCCCTCTTGATGGTGGCGAGCGCGATCGACGGCGAATCGACGATCCTCGACGCCGATCCGATCAAGCGTGCGCACCCCGACTTCGTGAAGAACTTCGTCGCGCTGGGTGCCGACGTGCAGTGGATGGACTGACGCTCGCAAGTACCGGCAGGTAGCGCTATCGTCGGAGCACCTCGGGGGAGGAACACCGATGATCTTGCGCCACTTGCTTGTTGCCGTGTCGCTGATTTGCGCCGCACCGTCGGTCGCGGAGGACCTCGGACAATTCGCTTCCGAAGGTGACGTCGGAGAGGCCGCCCTCGCTGGCAGCGTCGAACTGGATGGTAGCACCTACCGGGTAACCGGCGGCGGCGCGAACATCTGGGGCGAGGCCGACGCGTTCCACTATGTCTGGACCCAACGGTCGGGCGACCTGCACATCGCCGCCGATATCGCCTTCGAGGGTGAGGGCGGCGATCCACATCGCAAGGCCGGGCTGATGATCCGCCAGGACCTCTCGCCCAACGCCGCTTATGCCGATGTCATGGTTCACGGCGACGGGCTGGTGGCATTGCAATATCGCGAGGTCCCCGGCGGACCTACGCGGCAGATCGTCTCGAACGTGTCGCATCCCGGCCGTGTGCGGCTCGAGCGCCAGGGCAACTTCGTCTACTTCTCGGTCGCGGGCAGCGACGGTGTGCTGCACCAGGCCGGCGGCAGTTTCCGCATCGCCTTTCAGGCGCCTTATCTCGTCGGGCTGGCGGTTTCGGCGCACGACAATGCGAAGGCCGAGACGGCCCGCTTCTCGAACGTCGAACTGACCGTTCCGCAACTCGCCTACGTTCCCGACACAGGCTACGCGGCGCAGGTCGAGGCCACGCTCGAAACGATGGAGGTCGGCGGTGTGCGGACCCGCACGGTGGTGCGCCACTTCGACCGGAAGATCGAAGCGCCCAACTGGAGCCGCGACGGCGCGGCACTATATTACAACAGCGACGGCCGGATCTGGCGCATCCCGGTCGAGGGTGGGGAGCCGCGTGCGGTCGATACCGGTGGGCGCAACGCCAACAACAACGACCACGGCCTGTCGCCTGACGGGTCGCTGATGGCCATTTCCGACCAGAGTGAGCCCGACAACCTCAGCCGCATCCACGTCGTCACGCTCGACGGTTCGAAGCCGGTGCGTACCGTGGTCAGCGATCCCAAGGCGCGGTCCTACTGGCATGCCTGGTCGCCCGACGGAACGACGCTGGCCTATGTCCGTGTCGGCGCGGACGACGGCACCTACGATATCTGGGGGGTGAAAGCCGAGGGAGGCGATCCCTGGCCGCTGGTCGTCGGGCCGGGATCGGACGACGGGCCTGAGTATTCACCCGACGGCCGCTTCCTCTACTTCAATTCGACGCGCAGTGGGGCGATGCAGTTGTGGCGCGCGAACGCCGACGGCTCCGATCCGGTTCGCCTGACGCACGATCCCGTGCGGCGCGACTGGTTCCCGCACCTCTCGCCCGACGGAAAGTGGATCGCCTACATCTCGTTCGGCGACGACGTCGCGGTCACCGACCACCCGCCGAACCGCGAGGACGTGCAGTTGCGGCTCATGCCGGCCGACGGCAGCGAACCGCCGACCGTCCTTACCCGCCTGTTCGGCGGGCAAGGAACGATCAACGTGCCGAGCTGGTCACCCGACGGGAAGCGGATTGCCTTCGTCAGCTATCGGCTGAAGCGCTGATTACGCTCAGAGCTGGCCGAGCATGTGCTCCGCGCTCGAGACGTTGAAGTCGCCCGGCGCTTCGACGTTGAGTTCGGTGACCACACCGTCGTCGACGATCATCGAATAGCGCTGGCCGCGGGTGCCGAGGCCGAAGCCCGAGCCGTCCATCGTCAGGCCGAGCGCAGTGGCGAAATCGCCGTTTCCGTCGGCCAGCATGGTGATGTCGTCGGATCCGGAGGCCTTGTTCCACGCGCCCATCACGAAGGCGTCGTTGACCGCGGTGCCGACGATTTCGTCGATGCCCTTGGCCTTGAGTTCGGCGGCCTTTTCGACGAAGCCCGGCAGGTGCTTGGCGGAGCAGGTCGGGGTGAAAGCGCCCGGCACCGAAAAAAGCGCCACCTTCTTGCCCTTGAAGTATTCGCCCGACTGGACCTTTTGCGGACCTTCGGCAGTGGCCTTGACCAGCGTCACGTCCGGCAGCGTGTCTCCCTTGGAAATCGTCATCGTTTCTGTCTCCAGCCACTAGTTGCGAGGTGGAGATAGTGGGCGCTTCGCGAGACGCAAGCGGCAAAAGGGGCGCTGGCGAAGCAAGCCCGCCGCGCCCCCGGCAATGTCACAACTTGAAGTCGTCGAACCCGACCTTGACCCCGAAGTAGAAGAAGCGGCCGACCGCGCTAACCGGATAGAAGGTCGTGCCAATGGAAGGCTTCTGGTCGAACAGGTTGTTCACACCGCCAAAGACCTGCACCTCGTCGGACACGTCGAACCGCGCGTAGATATCGTGCTGCCAGCGCTCCTTGAGGTAGCGATAGCGGTCGTCGACGATGTCCGGATTGCCGGCCATCTGCACGTTCGTGTAGCGCGAGGTCTTCGAGAAGTAGGTCAGACCATAATTGATGGTCACGGCGTCGAACGTCCACGTGAGGTCGGCGTTGACGGTGTACTTGGGCGACCGGGTGATGGCCTCTCCGCGGATGTTGGTCACCGGCGCGCCGGGGACCGAAATGAAGGTCAGCCGATCAAGATAGTTGCCGATCAGGTTGACGGTGAAGATGCCGGCGTTGTCGGTGATCAACCGATAATTGAGGTTCACGTCGAGCCCTGCGGTGCGGAAGGCCGCAACGTTGAAGGGCTTGAGCGTGTAGTCGACGATGTTGCCGGGATCGGCGGTGCCTCCGGTGCCGTTCTGGCGCGTAATCTGCGCGCAATACGGGTTGTCGAGCGTCGGCTGGTCGACACACAGGCCGGCGATCTCGTTGGCGGTGGCGGTGTTGATCGCGTTCTTGATCTTGATGTCGTACCAATCGAACCGCGCCGACAGGCCCGGCACGAAGCTCGGCTGCAGTATGGCCCCGACCGTCCAGGTCTTGGCGGTTTCCTCGCTCAGGTCGGGATTGCCGGTAACCGAGCCGGGCAGGCTGGACGACCGGGTATCGCGATAGGTCGAGGGATCGGCGCCGAGCGAGGTCAGCAGCGAGGCGCAGTTGGCTGCACGGTATTGGGTTCCGTTCTGGACCTGGTTCTGGTTGCACGGGTCGGTGATGAACAGGAACGTCTGGCTGGGCGCGGCGAACAGCTCACCGATGTTGGGCGCCCGAACCGCCGTGGAGTAGGTGCCGACAATGGCGATGTCGCGCACCGGCGAGTAGTTTGCGTCGACCTTCCACGCCCAGGTCGTGCCGATCGTCGAGTAGTCCGAATAGCGGACCGCGCCGCCGACCTCGAGGTTTTCGGCGAAGGGCATTCCCTGCAGAATGGGCAAGCGAACCTCGCTGAACAGTTCGAAGACGTCGTACTTGCCGACCACCGGCCCCAGCTTGTTGCCATAGGTCAGCCCTTGTTCCAGCAAGTCGTCGGGATCGAACGAACTGGTCTCGCGGCGGTATTCCGCGCCGACGGCGAAGCCGAGTGCCCCGCCGCCAGGGAAGGTGAAGACGTTGGCAAGGTCGCCGGAGACACTTGCCGACACCACGTTCTGGGTAAGCTTCTCACGGTCGGTGGTATCGGCCTGGACCCACGCGATTGCCGCCGGGTCGGCCACGTTCTCGCCGAAAATGTTGAGTGGCAGGCACTCGCCGGGCTGGAAGGTGGTCGGCGGAATCTCGTTGCGTGTATAGTTGTAGGGCTGGAACGGTGTCCATGACGGGTCGAGATTGACCCGGCAGGTCGGCTGGCCCGTCGCCGGGTCCTCCACCACATCGATCGCGGCGTAGAAACGGTCGGTGAACATGTCGTCGACGTAGTGGTTGGTCGCCTTCATTTGGCCATAGGTGTAGCTGACCTCGTAGTTGAGATTGTCGGTCAGGTCGCCGCGCAGCCCGATCACGCCGCGCCAGGTCTCGCGCGTAATGTCCTCGCCGCGGATGCCGAGGTCGAAGTTGTCGCGGTTGACCAGGACGTCGCCGTAAGGCGCGATTGCCGCGACCGAAGCGGGAATGAAGGGATTGTCGAACGGAATGTAGAGGTAATAGTCGTAGGTCGGCTGGGACAGCGAGAACGACTTGATATTCGCGTACTTGCCTTCCGCGAACAGGGTTATCTCGGGCGAGAATTCGTAGTGCGTGATGACGTTGACGATGTCGCGGTTGATCTTGGGCAGGATGTCGAGACGGTAGTCGCTGACGTGCGTGGCGTTGCCGCCCTGACTGTAGAAGTCCGGCACGAACTTTCCACCGTCGAACGCGACGACATTGCCGTCGCTGTTGACGAGGTAATCAGGGAAGCCGTCGAAATCGATGTCGATCCCGCCCTCGCGGTTGGTGTCGAAATAGCGCACGTCGGCCAGCGGGATGTTGTCGGCTATGCCGTTGTCGTTGGGGCCAGTGTAGCCACCCTGGTTCTCCGGATCGTCTGGATTGAGGTAGAACGCGGTCAGGCGCGAGGCGGAATAGCGCTTGCGCTTGGCATAGGGCAGCCGGTCTTCCTCGCCGTGTTCGTAGGCGATGGCGACATTGCCCCGACCATCGGAAAAGTTCGTACCTGCGGTCAGCGCGGCGAGCTTCTGCGCGCCGCCCCCGGCATCGCTGACGCCGTACTGGCCGCGAGCCGTGATTCCTTCGAAATTGTGCTTCATCACGAAGTTGACCACGCCCGACACACCATCGGCGCCGTAAATGGCCGAGGCGCCGCCGGTGAGGATATCGACACGCTCTACCAGGTCGCTCGGGATGGTGTTGATATCGACCGCCTGGGTGCCGTTCGTCCCGGCGACGTGCCGGCGCCCGTCCACCAGCACCAGCGTGCGCTGCGTTCCCAGGTTGCGCAGGTCGAGCAGGTTGAGACCGGTGAAGCCGATCGCCGCCTGCTCACCGCCGTTACGGTCGGAGCCTGACGATCCCTGCAGGGCGGGAATGCCGCTGAGGAAATCGGTGAGATTGGTCGTGCCCGACTCTTCGACCTGGGCCGTGCCCACCGACAGCACCGGATTGGGCGTGTCGAAGTCCTGCCGCCGGATGCGCGATCCGGTGACGATTATGGCCGGGCCTTCTTCCGCGCTTTCCGCTGCGAGGTCGGTGGAGCTCTCGTCGGTCACTTCACCAATCTGCTCGTCGGACGATGGATCGTCCTGAGCGGACACGGAGGGCGCCATGAGCAGTGCCTGTCCGGCTACGCCAGCGAGGAGGATACGGGCGAGGGTTGAAATTCGTGTCATGCTCTTGCTCCCTGAACTACCGTGAACCGGAATTGCGGCAGGTGCCGCCGGTTCGATCCAGACAAGCTCTCTCGGTCGCGGAGCATGGCTTTGTGACAAGGGTTCCGGTCCGGGCGCCATTGCACCACGGATGCGGCAATCCCGACATGCCCCTTTGCGCTCGCCGGGTCTTCGCCGTCACCCTTCGGGTGATCGCCGATCGGGACGGCTTGCAGCATGAATTTCGGACATTCCCGTGGAACTGCCCGTTGATTTCGATGGACGGCGGACGAATGCCGACTGGCGTCGGGAGGGTACATTTGGTCGATTGAGCAGCGCCATTCGCCGAAGCGGAAAGGCCCAAGAATCGCCCATTTGCGCCGCGCGCCGTCCCGGTCTATGGAGAATTTCGACACTGGCGAAGCATGGAGCCCCGGCGACGCCTTCATCACACTTCGAAGGAGTTTCCACGCATGGCTACTGCCACTGCCGAGCACGACTACATCGTCAAGGACATCAGCCTGGCCGAGTACGGCCGCGACGAGATCGCGATCGCCGAAACGGAGATGCCGGGTCTCATGGCAACGCGCGAGGAATATGGCGCTTCGCAGCCGCTCAAGGGCGCGAAGATCACCGGTTCGCTGCACATGACGATCCAGACGGCGGTGCTGATCGAGACGCTCGTCGCTTTGGGCTCCGAAGTGCGCTGGGCGACCTGCAACATCTTTTCGACCCAGGATCACGCCGCGGCGGCCATCGCCGACCAGGGCATTCCGGTCTTCGCGATCAAGGGCGAAAGCCTGGCCGAATACTGGGACTATGTCGGCAGGATCTTCGACTGGGGCGAAGACGAGACCTGCAACATGATCCTGGACGACGGCGGCGACGCGACGATGTTCGCGCTGTGGGGCGCCCGCATCGAGGCCGGTGAGAGCCTGCCCGAGCCGGGCAACGCCGAGGAAGTCGAGTTCCAGCGCGCGCTGAAGGCGTTCATCAAGGCCAAGCCGGGCTACCTGACCGAGACAGTCAAGAACATCCACGGCGTGTCGGAAGAGACCACCACCGGCGTCCATCGTCTCTACAGCCTCGCCAAGCAGGGCAAGCTGCCGTTCCCGGCGATCAACGTGAACGACAGCGTCACCAAGTCGAAGTTCGACAATCTCTACGGCTGCAAGGAATCGCTGGTTGATGCGATCCGCCGTGCCACCGACGTCATGCTGGCCGGCAAGGTCGCCTGCGTCGCCGGCTTTGGCGACGTCGGCAAGGGCTCGGCGGATTCGCTGCGCAACGGCGGCGCCCGCGTTCTGGTGACCGAAATCGACCCGATCTGCGCGCTGCAGGCGGCGATGGAAGGATACGAGGTCGTGACAATGGAGCAGGCGACCAAGCGCGCCGACATCTTCGTCACCACCACCGGCAACGAGGACGTCATCACCGCCGAGCACATGAAGGCGATGAAGCCGATGGCGATCGTCTGCAACATCGGCCACTTCGATTCCGAAATCCAGATTTCCGCCCTCGACAACTACGACTGGAAGGAAGTGAAGGCGGGGACCGACATCGTCACTTTCCCCGACGGCAAGCAGATCATCATCCTCGCCAAGGGTCGCCTCGTGAACTTGGGCTGCGCCACCGGGCACCCCAGCTTCGTTATGAGCTGCTCGTTCACCAATCAGGTGCTGGCGCAGATCGAGCTGTTCACCAAGGGCGAGCAGTACGACAACGACGTCTACGTGCTGCCCAAGCACCTCGACGAGAAGGTCGCGGCGCTGCACCTCGAAAAGCTCGGCGTTGCACTGACCAAGTTGACCCAGAAGCAGGCCGACTACATCGGCGTGCCGGTCGAAGGTCCGTTCAAGCCGGACCACTATCGCTACTGATCGCGCATCCCCTCCCGCCACACGCGGGAGGGGATAGCCCTTACGGTCTGTTGCATCAGTGGCGCGCGGCTCATAGCTGTAAGTGATGGAGCTCACGCCAACCGCACTGGTACTGCTCGGCCTTATGCTGGCCGCGTGGACGTTTGGCGCCGGCTGGTTGGCGCTGGGCGCCAGCAAGACGGCGCGCCAGGCGCGTGCCTCACGATCGAACGCCCGGCGCCTCGCGCGAATGATGGAAGATTCGCCCGCCGTACCGTTGCTGGTGCGGGCGGATATGAAGATCGAAGGTCCCGACAAGCTCGCAAGCTGGCTCGGGCTCGACAGCCTTCCCGGCTATCTCAGCGAACTGTCCGAGGCGACCGGCGAAAGTGGGCTGGGCGAATTCGAGATGGGCGAACTCACCGAGGCGGTTCGGCGCACGCAGAAGACGGCTGCGCCGTTTCGGATGGTCGTAACTCCGCGCGGTTCGGAGCGCAGCCTGGCGCTGCGCGGGCAGGTCGCCGATCCGGTCGTCGCCCCGCCGGGCGCGGCGTTGGTCTGGTTCTTCGACTTCTCCGAAAGCCACGTCGAACTGACCCGGCTGCGCGAGGAGACGCAGCACGCGCGCGACGACTTCGCCGCGCTGGTCGGGCTGATCGAGGCCGCCCCGATGCCGATGTGGTTCCGCGGTCCCGACATGAAGCTACGGCTGGTCAACAGCGCCTACGTCAAGGCGGTCGGGGCGGACAACGCCGACGCGGTCGTCGAGAAGCAGGTCGAGCTGATCGAGCGGGTCGACGGCCTCACCGCGGCGCAGATCGCCGCACAGGCCCGCGACAAGGACCTGCCGATCGAGCGCATCGTGCAGGCGACAGTGGGCAGCCAGCGCCGCACCGTGCGGGTCAGCGATCTGCCGCTCGGCCAGGAGGGTGTCGCCGGTTACGCCATCGACATCGAGGAGATGGAGGAGCAGTCGCGCGCCTTCCGCGCCTTCCGCGAGGCGCAGCGGCAGATGCTCGATCAGCTTTCGATCGGCGTCGCCCAGTTCGATTCCGAGCAGCGTCTGTCGTTTTCTAACCAGCCGTTCCAGCGGCAGTTCTCGCTTCCGGCCAATTCGGCGGTCGATCCGCCTTCGTTCGAGCGCTTCCTCGACATCGCGCGCGATGCCGGGCGGGTGCCCGAAGTGCGCGATTTCCCGGCGTGGCGGCGCGAGCTGGTCGACTGGTTCGCCTCCGATGCCTCGCACGACGAGGCCTGGACTTTGAGCGACGGCACGCACCTGCGCGTCGTGGCCCAGCCGATGCCCGACGGCGGGCTTGTGATAATTGCCGAGGACCGCTCCGAACCGCTCGCCCTCTCGGCGATGCGCGACACCCTGCTGCGGACCCGCGCCGCGACTTTCGACAGCCTTTTCGAATCGCTCGCGGTTTTTGCGCCCGACGGACGGATGCAGCTGTGGAACCGCCGCTTCGGGGATATTTGGGGTCTGCCCGAACATTTCCTCGACGAACACCCCCGGATCGATAAGGTGCTAGAAAAGATCAGCCGGCAACTTGCTCGACCCGGGCAATGGAAGGCAATTGGCGATGTAGTTCGCTCGGCCACGCTCGACCGTCAGCAGCGCGGCGGGCAGGTGACCCTCACCGACGGCCGCACCCTCGAATTCGCCGGCGTCCCGCTGCCCGATGGCAACGGGTTGCTGACAGTGCTTGACGTGACAGATTCGAAAAAAGCTGAAGACGTCCTTCGCGAGCGCGCTAGCGCGTTGGAAGAGGCCGATGCAGTTAAGACCCGGTTCCTTGCCAACATGAGTTATGAATTCCGCACGCCTTTGACCTCGATAGGTGGCTTTGCCGAGTTGCTGCAGGGTGGGGTCGCCGGCAAGCTGACTTCGAAGGGCCAGGAATACATCGCGGCGATTATCGCCTCTGTTGAGCGCCTGTCGCAACAGATCGAAACGGTGCTCGATCTTACCCAGAGCGAGGTAGGGCTTCTTCCGATCGCCACGGAAGAGGTCGACCTGCTAGCCTTCGTCACTTCCGTCGTACGTGAGCGTGAGGATGTGATCGAGGATAACGACCTCACGCTCAACTTGCGCGGCAACAAGGGCATTGGGACGGTGGTAGTCGACAAGCGTCAGCTCGGCCGCGCATTGGGCAACATCCTCGACAATGCGATTGCCGCGATGCCAGAAGGGGGGCGAATTGTGGTTGCGCTGTCGCGGATGAAACAGGGCGTGCGGATCGTCATTTCCGACAACGGCCCCGGCATGAAACCGAGTGAACTGGCGCGCGCCCTTGAAGGATATCGCATCGGCACTGGCGGCATGCCCGGGGCGCGGCGCGGCGGGCTCGGCCTGCCGCTGGCCCGCCAGCTGATCGAGGCGCACGGCGGCAAGCTCGAACTGCAGAGCGAGCAGGGTGTGGGAACCACCGCCACGATCCTCTTGCCGTGACCGTCGACCTGCCGGACCTGGCCTCGATGGAGGCGTTCGGCGTGCGCATCGCTGCGCGGCTTAGGCTTGGCGACATCGTTGCGCTGACCGGCAACCTCGGTACCGGCAAGACGACGCTGGCGCGCGCAATCATTGCCGCGCTCGGCCATAAGGGCGAGGTTCCGTCACCGACCTTCACCATCGTCGAAACTTACGACGGGCTCGATCCGCCGCTGGTCCATGCCGACTTCTACCGCCTCGAATCGCCTCGGGAGGCCGGAGAACTCGGGCTCGACGACTATCGCGAGGGCGCCGCGCTGCTCGCAGAATGGCCCGACAGAGCCGGAGGCTTCGCGCACGAAGCCGCTTGCCTGTCGGTCACGCTGGAATTTGCTGAAAGCGGTCGCAAGGCGATTGTGAAAGGCGGCGAGGATTGGCTAGGGCGCCTTCCATGAGTGGAGAGTTGCCCGCAGGGCTGGACGAATTCCTTGATCGCGCCGGTTGGGGCGGCAGCGCCGTCGAGCCGCTGGCCGGCGACGCCAGCTTCCGGCGCTATTTTCGTATCCGCGATGCTGATCGCAGCGCTATGCTGATGGATGCCCCGCCGCCACACGAGGACCCGGGCCCCTTCCTTGACGTCGGCGCATGGCTTTCGCACCACGGACATCGCGCACCGGAAATCCACGCCGAGGATCGCGGCCGCGGGCTGGTGCTCATCGAGGATTTCGGCGCCGACCGTATGCGCGACTGGCTCGACGATAATCCCGGTGCGGAGACCGAAACCTATCGCCGGGCGATTGATGCTCTTGTGAGCCTGCACAACTCGCCACCCGGCCCGTTCGCGCCTTACGATATGGCTGTGTACCAGCGCGAAGCGGCTTTGCTGACCGAATGGTATGCCCCGGCGGCAGGGCTGGACGTCGACGCTGCCGCTTATGTTGCGGCCTGGGACGAGGTACTCGCCCCGATGCTTCCGCGCCAACAGCCGGGCGTCACTGTGCTGCGTGACTATCACGCCGAGAACATCATGCTGCTCGATGGCGGCGAGCAGGGTTTGATCGATTTCCAGGACGCGCTGGTCGGCCACCCGGCCTACGACCTCGTCAGCCTGCTGCAGGACGCGCGGCGCGATGTTTCGCCCGATCTCGAACGGGCAATGCTCGACCATTACCTGTCGCAGGTCGATGCCGGTCCGGATTTCCTCGCCGACTATGCCCGCCTTGGCGCACAGCGGAATGCCAAGATCGTCGGCATCTTCGTCCGCTTGTGGAAGCGCGACTGCAAGAAGCACTACACTGCGATGATTCCGCGTGTGTGGAATGCATTGGAGCGCGACCTTGCGCATCCTGCGCTCGCGCCGGTGGCAGGATGGTTCGACGCCAACATTCCGCAACATATCCGCGCTAGCGGCGGCGGCGACCTGTCATGACAGAGCTGGCATCCGATACCGCGATGGTCCTTGCCGCCGGGCTGGGCAAGCGGATGCGTCCGCTTACCGCCAGCCAGCCCAAGCCGCTCGTACGGGTCGCCGGGAAGGCTCTTATCGATCACGCGCTCGACCGTCTCGCCGATGCCGGCGTGGCCAAGGCGGTGGTCAACGTCCACTACCTCGCCGATGCGCTCGAGGCGCACGTCGTGGCGCGCACGGCGCCGCAGGTCACCGTTTCGGACGAGCGCGAACTCCTGCTTGAAACCGGCGGGGGGATGACCAAGGCGCTGCCGTTGCTGCCCGACCCGTTCTTCGCCATCAACAGCGACAACATCTGGCTCGAAGGGCCACAAGACGCCTTCCACGACCTGTCGCGGACATGGGATCCGGAGAAGATGGATGCGCTGCTGCTGCTCGTACCGCATCGCGGGGCGCACAATTTCCGCGGCAAGGGCGACTTCCACATGACCGGCGACGGGCGGCTGACCCGGCGCCGCTCGGGCCGCATCGCCCCGTTCATCTATTCGGGCATCCAACTCGTCAGCCACCGCCTGATGCGCGACGCGCCGCAAGGGCCGTTCTCGACAAACCTCCTGTGGTCGCGCGCCATCGAGGAAGAGCGGCTCTACGGCATCGCATTCACCGGGGAGTGGTTCGAAGTCGGCACTCCAGCGGCAATCGCCCCGACCGAAGCCGCACTCCGGGATGGCTGATTGCCGACCGAATCTTTCGTCATTGCGAGGAACCGAAAGCGACGCGGCAATCCAGTGTGATGTGTACAACCGATCTGGATTGCTTCGCTCCGCTCGCAAAGACGAGTTAAGACAAGGCCATGGCTGATCGCTCCGGGCCACAAGTCTACTCCATCGCCGCGCACCGCGGCTTCGCCGATGCGCTCGTCGCCGGGCTGATTCCCCGCTACTCCGAACCTGAAGTCGGCCTTGCCCGCCTAACCTTGCTGCTTCCGAGCAGCCGCGCTGTTCGGACAGTGTCGGAGGCTTTCATCCGCCTGTCCGGTGCCGGCCTGTTGATGCCGCGCATGGCGACCGTCGGCGACCTCGATCTCGACGAAACGCTCGGCGCACTGCTCGACCCGCTCGGCGCAGGTGCAGCGATCCCACCGGCGGCCGACCCGACGCGGCGTCTGTTCCGGCTGGCGCAACTGGCGGGCGAGGAATTTCGCGGCAGCGACGACCGGCCGCTACCCGGCGCGGCCAGGCTGCGGCTGGCCAAGCAGGTTGCCACAGCGATCGACCGACTGCTAATCGAGGATATCGATCCCGAGGCGTTGTGGCAGGAGCCGGTGCTGCAGGTCCTTGCCGATCAGGCCGATCACTGGAAGGAAAACACCCGGCTTTTCGCGCGAGTCCACGCCCGGTGGCGGGCGGAGCTGGCAGAGCGAAGTGAAGTTGACGCGGCCACCCGGCGCAACAGGTTGTTCGCGCTTGCAGTCGAGCGCTGGCGGTCGGATCCTCCGAAGACGTCGGTAGTGGCGGCGGGTGTGACCAGCGCCGCTCCAGCGCTTGCCGATTTACTGCGCGTGGTATCGGAATTGCCGGGTGGGGCGGTGATCCTGCCCGACCTGGACCTGTCGATGAGCGCGGAGGTGTGGGACGAGCTCGGCCATGCGGGTGCGCCTGACGCCGATCCGCCACTGGCCAAGGGCGATGCCGTCACGCACCCGCAATACCACCTCAAGTTGTTGCTCAACCGCATGGGAGTGAACCGCACCGAGGTGCAGCCGTGGCACCGCGCCGGGCAGGGCAAGGGTCCGCCCGAGCGCAGCCATGCAATCTCCAACCTGTTCCTGCCGCCCCAGGCATCCAAGGGCTGGGTTGATCTGCCGTCTGACAAGCGACGGCTGGCAGGCGTGCGGATCGTCGAGACGGCCAATCCCGAGGAGGAGGCGCAGGCCATTGCGCTGCTCGTGCGGCAGGCCGTCGAGGAGCCGGAGAAGCGCGTAGCGGTCGTTACCCCGGACCGCGGCCTCGCGCGGCGCGTGGTGCATCACCTGCGGCGCTGGAACATTGAAGCTGACGATTCCGCAGGCCGCCCGCTGTCGCAGACACCTGCGGGACGGCTGTTCCTGATCCTCGCTGAAGTCGCCGCCGAACAGGCCGCTCCCGTGCCGCTTATGGCGCTGCTCGAGCATCCGCTGGTGCGGCTCGGCGATGATCGCGGGACGTGGCTCGACGAAGTCCGCGCATTTGAACTGCAACTGCGCGGCCCACGCCCTGCGCCGGAGTTGGAAGCGCTGCGCGAGTTGTCGGCAGAGGCAAAAGTCGAGGACTGGTGGAGCGAGGTGGAATCGATCCTCGCTCCGCTGATGGATGAGGCTGAGGCACCTCTCTCCGACCTGCTCGACAGGCTGGTGGCCGCAGGCGAAGCGCTGGCCGGTGAGAACCTTTGGGCGCGCGAGGACGGGCGGGCGCTGTCGGCGCTGGTCGAGGACCTGCGGTTGCATGCGGGCGAGGCGGGCTTTGCGCTGGCGCCCGCCGAATTGCCGTTTGCGCTGCGCGACCTGCTCGAAGGCGTCGCCGTGCGACCACCCTACGGCAGCCACCCACGTGTCGCAATCTACGGCTTGCTGGAAGCGCGCATGACCCGGGCCGACCTTGTGATCTGCGCGGGGCTCAACGAAGGGACCTGGCCCGCTACGCCGACGCTCGATCCGTTGCTGCCCTCGGCGCTGCTGAGGGTTCTGGGAGTGCCGGGACCGGACTTTCGCATCGGGCTTTCTGCGCACGACCTTGCCGGGATGCTCGGTGCGCCCGAGGTGGTGCTGAGCCGCTCGGCGCGCGACGTGCAGGGGCCAACGATCCCGAGCCGCTTCCTGCTGCGCGTGAAGGCGCTGCTCGGCCAGAGGATGGCCGGCGAGGCGAGCGACGAGGCGCTGCTGGCGCTTGCGCGTGCGCTCGACGATGCTGATCAAGCGCTTCAATATCCGCAACCAAAGCCTGTTCCGAGCCCCGAACAGCGCAAGGTGCGCGTCAGCGTCACCGCGCTCGACCGCCTGCGTTCCGACCCCTACCAGTTCTACGCTTCGGCGATCCTGCGGCTCAAGCAGCTCGACCTGCTCGATGCGGAGCCGACCCCCGCGTGGAAGGGGACGGCGGCGCACGAGGTTCTGGAGAAGTGGCACAAGACCGGGCGGCCGATGGCCGAAGTCGCCGACGAAGTGCTCACGCAGATGAATCACCACCCCCTGATGCGCGCGCTCTGGCGGCCACGGCTGATGAAGGCGCTCGAATGGGTTGAGGCGCAGATCGCCGCGAATCCGGACCGGACCCCGGCGCTGTTCGAGGAATGGGGCTCGATGATGGTCCGCGGCGTCGAGATATTCGGCAAGGCGGACCGGATCGACCGTTACGCCGACGGCACGTTGGCGATTGTCGATTACAAGACCGGCCAGCCCCCGAGCGGAGAGCAGGTCGAGCAAGGCTATGCGCTGCAGCTCGGAACCACCGGCCTGATGGCAGAGCGCGGGGGATTCAAGGGTCTCTCGGGCACCCCCGAGGCGTTCGAATACTGGTCGCTCGCCAAGTCGAAGAAGAGCGACTCCGGTTTCGGTTACATCGCCACGCCGATCCTGACCGGAAGCAAGCGCAGCGGCATCGCGCTGGAGGATTTCCTGCCCGAAGCGCAGCGCTATCTCGACGAGGCGCTCGACAAATGGATCCTCGGTGACGCGCCGTTCACCGCCCGGCTCAACCCTGACGCGCCGGGCTACGACACCTACGACCAGCTCATGCGGCTCGACGAGTGGCTCAGGCGCGAGGACGAGACATGAGCGGCAAGGTCTATCCGCTCAAGGGCGAGCAGGCACTGGCGGTCGATCCGCGCGACAGCGTCTGGCTTTCGGCCAGCGCCGGGACCGGCAAGACGCAGGTCCTCTCGGCGCGCGTGCTGCGTCTCCTGCTGACGCCGGGCGTCAGTCCGTCGCAGATCCTGTGCCTGACCTTCACCAAGGCCGGTGCCGCCGAGATGGCGACCCGCGTCAATGAAGTTCTCGCAAGCTGGGTGCGCATGGATGAGACGCTGCTCGCAGGCGATCTTCACGCCATCGGCGCGCGCGGCACGAAGGAGGAGCTGAGCCTTGCCCGCTCGCTCTTTGCCGAAGTCCTCGATTGCCCGGGCGGCGGCCTGCGCATCGATACGATCCACGCTTTCTCGCAGTGGCTGCTCGGCGCCTTTCCCGAAGAGGCGGGCCTGATTCCCGGCACCAAGCCAATGGAGGACCGCGACAAGGATTTGCTCGCCCACCAGGTCCTCGCCGATCTCCTCGTGACGTGGGAGGAGCAGGGCGACAGCGAGATGCTCGACGCCTTGTCCGAGATGTCGGTGCGGATGGGACCGGACGGTGCGCGCGGCTGGCTGATGCGTTGCGCCAATGCACGCGAGGCGTGGATTGGTCCGGGCAGCTGGCAGGAGCCCCTGCACGAGCGCGTGCGCGGCCTGCTCGGGCTGCCGAGCGATGCTGGTGAGCACTTGCTCGAAGCGCTGTGCGCCGACGATGTGTTCGACGTCGGGTCGCTCAAGGCCTGCCGCGACACTCTTGCCACCTGGAACTCCACCACCGGTCGCGAGGGAGCCGATGCGGCCGACGCGTGGCTTGCGCTCGATCCGGCAGGCCGTGTCGCCGCCATCGAGATCTTCAAGGGCACCCTCTTCAACAAGAGCGATTTCGCCACGCCGGATCGCAAGGGCAAGCAGCTCAACAACATCCTCAAGCGTGAACCGGCCTACGAGGGCGACCTGGATCGAGTCAGCGCCAGCCTCCAGAAGGTGCTCGATTGCCGGGCCTTGCTCGAACTGGTCAGGATTCTCGTCCCCGCGCTGACCATCGGCCGCCGCTTTGCTCTGGCGTGGGACGAGGCCAAGCTGCGCGAGGGGCTGATCGACTTCGACGACCAGATCCGCCGCGCCGCCGACTTGCTCGGTAATTCGGCGCTGTCGGACTGGATCCGCTACAAGCTCGACCGCCAGTTCGATCACATCCTGATCGACGAGGCGCAGGACACCAACGAGGCGCAGTGGTCGATCATCGACGCGCTGACCGGCGACTACTTCGCCGGGCAGGGCCAGGCCGACGGCAAGCTGCGGACGATCTTCGTGGTCGGCGACTACAAGCAGGCGATCTTCCGCTTCCAGGGCACCAGCCCGGAGAACTTCGAGGCCGCACGCCGCCGCTACGACAAGGTCATGGCCGAACTTGCGGCGAATGACCCCGACGCGCGGGAGTTGCGCAACTACGGCCTCGGGCGCTCTTTCCGCACGGCGCAGGCGGTGCTCGATTTTGTCGACAAGGCGATCGACGAGATTGGTCCGGCAGCGTTCGGGCTCGCCAATCCGCCCGAACCCCACGTGGGCGACCAGCGCCCCGGGCTCGTCGCACTGTGGAAGCCAGTCGAGAAGAAAAAGGAAGACGACGATCTCGATGAGGAGGCCGACAACGAGGCGCCCGACACCTGGCTGCCAAGTTCCGAACGGCGCATGGCCGACAGGATCGCCGATCAGGTCAAGCGCTGGCTGACCACCGAACCGATTGCGCTGGTCAAGGGCGAGAAGCGCAATGCCGGGCCGGGCGACATCATGGTGCTGGTGCGCAAGCGGCGAGAACTCGCCGGGCTGATCGTGGCGCGGCTCCAGGCGGCGGGTGTACGGGTGGCGGGTGTCGACCGCTTGCGCCTCGGCGCGCCTCTGGCGGTCAAGGACCTGATGGCCGCACTGCGCTTTGCCGCGCAGCCGCTCGACGACCTGAGCCTTGCCGGATTGCTGGTCAGCCCCCTGATCGGGTGGACGCAGGAACAGTTGCTCGAATTCGGTTATCGGCCCGACAAGACGGCGCTGTGGGATCACTTGCGCAAATCGCGCCAACCCGAAGCGATGCGCGTCGCCGAAATGCTTCGCGACCTGCTGCGTCGGGCTGATTTCGAACCGCCGCAGGCATTGCTGCACTGGATGCTGGTCGGGCCGTGGCAGGGAAGGCGCAACCTCGTCGCGCGGCTCGGGCGGGAAGCCAACGACCCTATCGACGAACTGCTCAACGCGGCGCTGAACTATGCCGGCAGCTACACGCCGAGCCTGCAGGGGTTCATCCGTTGGTTCGACGCTGGGGATGGCGAATTGAAGCGCGAAGCGGGGGCGAACGAGGGCCTTGTGCGGGTGATGACCGTGCACGGTTCCAAGGGCCTGCAGGCGCCAATCGTCATCCTTGCCGACGCGACGGGCAATCCCGACAAGTCGCCGGTCCGTGGGCTGGAATTGACCGAGGACGTGCCGGGCGGGGAGGGGCGCAAATTGCCGATTCCTACGCTCGGCAAAGACGAGAGAGTAGGCCGCGTCGCCGATGCCGAGGCCGAAGCGGCGCTGGCCGAGCGGCAGGAGCACTGGCGGCTGCTCTATGTCGCCATGACCCGTGCCGAAGAGGCGCTGTTTGTCGGTGGGGCGCTCGGCGCAAGGGAAGACGAGCCTGCGGAAGATTCGTGGTACGCCCGACTCTTGCCGCTGGTCGATGCCACTCCAATCGAAGACCCGGTGTGGGGCTGGCGGCTTGAGCACGGCGAACGCGCGCCCGTCCTGCCCAAGGCGACCGATGGAGAAAAACCCGGGCGTCCGGCGCTCCCCGGCTGGGCGACCACCCCGGTCGGCCCTGAACCGCGCCCTCCGCGCCCATTGGCGCCGAGCGCCGTGGGTCAGGACGACGACGCCAACCCGCCGCTTCCGCCCGGTTCGGACAGCTTTGCCGCGCGGCGGGGGGTGCTGATCCACCGCCTGCTCGAACGCCTGCCCGAAGTTCCGCCGCTGCTGCGGGAGAACGGCGCGCGGGACTGGCTCGCCCGGCAGGCGCCCGACGTCGAGGCGGCGGAACGCGACGTGATCCTCGTCCAGGCGCTGGCGGTGCTGGAAGAACCGGGCTGGGCGGAAATCTTCGGGCCCGGTGCACTGGCCGAGGTTCCACTTGCCGCCACGGTCGAGGGGCAGGTCGTGGCAGGTACCGCCGACCGCCTGCTGGTCGAGAAGGATCGCGTGCTGGTGGTCGATTTCAAGACCGCGCGGCGTCCGCCTGCCGGTCTGTCCGATGTCCCCCTCACGACACTGAAGCAGATGGCGGCCTATGTTGCGGCCTTGGCGGCGATCTACCCGGGGCGGCGGATCGAGGCGGCGGTGCTCTACACCCAAACCCCGCGGCTGGTCCCGATACCGCCCGAATTGCTCGCGGAACACAAGGCGGCGTTATCCCCCGCCTAGCAAAGCTATCGGGCAGCACCCGTTGCAACTGCCCGGGTGCGACCTAGATTGACGGCAATCTCAAGGAGTCCCCAAAATGCCGACCAAGAACGTCACCGATGCCAGCTTCCAGACCGACGTGCTCGATTCCGAGACCCCGGTTCTCGTCGATTTCTGGGCCGAGTGGTGCGGGCCGTGCAAGATGATCGCTCCGGCGCTCGAAGAGATTGCCGATGAACTCGACGGCAAGGTGACCATCGCCAAGATGGACATCATGGAGAACCCGGAAATCCCGGGCCAGATCGGCGTGCAGTCGATCCCGCTGATGGTGCTGTTCAAGGGCGGCCAGCCGGTCGCCAAGAAGCTCGGCGCCGCGCCCAAGAGCCAGCTCAAGGGCTGGCTGGAGAGCGAACTGGGCTGACCCCGGCCTCACAAGCCGGCGAGTTGCTCCGCCATCGCATCGAATAGCGTAGGCGAAGCCGCGCCGATCAGGCCCGGCAGTGCCCATTGGTCAACACGGTACGGCGATCCGTCGGGCCGCGCGACCTTGCCGCCGGCCTCGTTGACGAACAGCGCGCCGGCGGCGTGGTCCCACGCCATGGTGCGCTCGAACAGCGAGACGTCGTTGGTGCCCAGCACCAGCCGCGGGTACTGCTCGGCCGCGCAATAGGGGACGTCGACCAGTCGGTAATGCGGGAGTATGTGCTGGCGCACGGCCTCGCGCCTGCCCTGGTCCATGAAGATCAGCGAGATGGCCGCCACCGGCTGCTCTTCGCCGGTTTCCCGGGCGGTGATCTTCTCGCCGTTCACGAAGGCGCCCTTGCCCTTGTGCGCGATGCAGAGGCGCTGCGACAGGCAATCGTAGATCCACCCGGTGTGCGTCTCCCCGCCCGAAGCCATCGCCAGGAGGATGCCGAACGGCGGCTTGCCGTGGGCGAAATTGCGTGTGCCATCGATCGGGTCGACGATCCAGCAGTCCCCGGCGAGGTGGTCCATGATCGATGGATCGGCGTGCGAACCTTCCTCGCCGACGACGGGCAGGCCGGGAATGATCTTCGCGAGCCCGTCGATAAGCATCTCTTCCGACAGCTTGTCGGCCACAGTGACGGGATCGTTGCCGCCCTTGTCCTCGACCTGGTGGGCGGCGAGTTGCTGGTAATAGGGCAGGATCGCCTTTTCGGTGACGTCGCGCAGCAGGTCCTCCACGGCGCGGTGGAAGGCCATGATGTCGGTCATGAGCGGTAGTCCGCGTTGATCGAAATGTACCCGTGCGTCAGGTCGCAGGTCCACACCGTGGCGCGGCCTTCGCCGAGGCCGAGATCGACCTCGATGGAAATCTCGCGGCCCTTGAGGTGGGCGGCGACCGGCGCTTCATCATAGTCGGCCAGCGGCAGGCCTTCCTTCGCGCACCAGGTGCCGCCGAAGCCGATCGACAGTGTGTCGCGGTCTGCGGGCTCACCGGCCTTGCCGACAGCCATGACGACGCGGCCCCAGTTGGCATCCTCGCCGGCGATGGCGGTCTTGACCAGCGGCGAGTTGGCGATGGCGAGGCCGACGCGGCGCGCGCTGGCGTCGCTCGTCGCGCCGGTGACGGCGATCTCGATGAACTTCTGCGCCCCTTCGCCGTCGCGCACCACAAGGTGGGCGAGCTGGCGGCAGACGTCGGCAATCGCTGCGGCGAAGGCGTCGGCCCCGGCGTCGTCGAACGAGGCGAGGGGGGCGTTGCCGGCCTTGCCGGTGGCGAAGGCCAGCACGGTGTCGCTGGTCGAAGTGTCGCCGTCGACGGTGATGCAGCTGAAGGTGTCGTGATTGGCGTCCGAAAGGCACTCCTGCAGGAAGCCCGGATCGACCGCCGCGTCGGTGAAGATGTAGCCGAGCATCGTCGCCATGTCGGGCGCGATCATGCCGCTGCCCTTGATGATTCCGCCGATGGTCACGGTCGTGCCGCCGACAACCGCCGTGGCGAGTGCGCCCTTGTTGAAAGTGTCGGTGGTTCCGATGGTTGCCGCCGCTTCTTCCCACGAGCACTCCGGTGCGTTCAGCGCCGCTTCCACCCCGGCCTGGGCCTTGTCCTTGGGCAACGGCACGCCGATCACCCCGGTCGAGGAGACGAACACCTCGCTCGGTTCGCAGTCGAGATGGCGGGCGACTTGCGCCATGATCGTCTCCACCGCGTCGCGCCCGCGATAGCCGGTGAAGGCGTTGGAATTGCCGGCGTTGACCACCAGCGCCCGCGCCTTGCCGAGCCGGACCTGCTCGCGGCCCAGTTCGACCTCGCTCGAACAGCACACGTTCCGGGTGAAGACCCCGGCAACGGTCGTGCCCGGAGCAACCTCGACAAAGGTCAGATCGCAGCGCCCCCAGTTCTTGTATCCGGCGCGCGCGATGCGCGGCGTCACGCCGGCAATCGGCGGAATGGCCGGGAAGGGCTGGGCGAGGGGTGAGCGATCGAGGTCCATGGTGGCAGTCGGCCTAGCGTGACCGTTGCGCCGGTCAAGCATGTGAACAACAGGACACGGATCGGCCTTGCGACCGCGCGGCCTCTCGCACTATGTTTTCTTCAGGCAAATATCTGAAGAACTGGAATTTATAATGAGATTTCGCCTCATCCTGCTGCTGGCAATGGCACCGGCACCTGTCGCCGCAGTCGAGGCGACGACCCCGATGCCCAAGGAGGGCACGCTCCAGATCGACAACAGTCAGCTGCAATTCGGCCCCGGCCAAGAAAGGCGAACAGTTACTTACCAACTCGAAATCGACGAGCGGGGTCGCGCCAACGTCTGCCGGGTGATGCGCACCAGCGGCGACGAACTGTTCGACAAGTCGGTCTGCAAGCAGCTTCGCAAGACCGCCCGCTTCAATCGTGAACAGGGGACGCTGTTCCAGGATGTGTCGCGCTATTACAACGGATACTTCTACGCCACTCCGGGGAGCCGCGGCGGCCAGCCCGCAGGCTGACCGCCCTCGACATCAGGCAGCAGCCGGTGCGGCCTCTGCGGCCTTTTCGCGCGGGATGAGCACGAAGGCGGCGAGGTAGAGCAGGCCGGTGACGATCAGCAGGTTGTCGTACCCGGTGAACAGCGCGGCATATTCGAAGCACCCGCCGACGATCGTGCCGAGCAGGTTGATTGCAAAGGCCGCCTGGCTGTCGCCCGAGGTGCGGAAGCGCTTGGCGAAGGCAACATTGGCGAGGAAGATCGGGATGAACGCGAGCAGCGTCGCCGAGATCAGGCGAGGCCAGAACGACATCGGCAGCAGCATTTCCGGCTTGATCACCCAGGCCAGCGCGAGGCTCAGCGCAATACCGGTGTAGATCACGGGCAACGGCGGAGTCTTGACCTTGCGGGTGAACTCGACCGCGGCGAGCACGATCAGCAGCACCCCGGCAAAGACCAGCGCGTTGACGAACCACGTGGTGCCGAACAGCAGCGCGAAGGTCGCCACGTTCTTCGTTTCGAGCAGCAGGAACGCCGCGCCCATGAAGAACAGGTCGGCATAAGGCCGCATCGGCTTGAGCGGACCGCCGAGCACGCGCACCGTGAGCAGCGAGGTCGTCAGGATCGCGATCAGCGTGATGGCGTAGAGCGGCGGGAAGTTGTTGCCGCGGAAGTAAAGGAACGGCGAATCGTCCGTCGCAGGCTTGATTTCGCCCTGCGAGGCCTGTTGCCATTCGGCGGCGCACTTCTGGTTGGCGGCGTCGAGGCCGATGCTGACCGTGGCTTGGGCCCCGGCGAAGGTATCGACGCACGGCTTGTGGCCGAAGACCTTGGCGGCGGTGCCCGCGAGCCGGTCGATCAGCCAGTCCTCGCGGTAGTAGTTGTACATCGCGAAAGCGCCGTCGTCCTTCAGGTGGCGGCGGACCGATTCCATCGCTTCTTCGGTGAAGAGGAACGATTCAAGGCGAATCTGCGAGGCGCCCGAGACCAGCGTCAGCGAATCCGGCAGCGCGAACAGGATCAGGTCGTACTTGCGGTCGGTCGATTCGAGGAAGGCGCGGCCGTCGTTGACGTGGCGGTGCACGCGCGGGTCCTGATAGGGCTTGTCGATGTTCCTGGCGGCACCGATCGAGAGAATCTTCGGGTCGATGTCGACCGCGTCGATCCGCTTGGCTCCCTCGGAGAGCGCGATCGCGACGTCGGAACCCGAGCCCGCGCCGATGATCAGCACGTCCTCGAGGCTGTTCTCGGGCAGGCGCAGGTACGGCGTTTCGTAGATGCGTTCGCCCTGCTCGACCTTCCAGTGGGCCGGGGCCATCATCTGGTGCGGCACGCCATTGGCCTTGATCAGCAGGAAGCCGGGCTCGTCCGAAACGACCTCTTCCTGGGTGACCTTGTAATAGGGCGACCAGCTCACGCCCGGCTGCATCGTCTCGACGACCAGCGAAAGGACGAGGCCGAGCGCCCAGGCACCGTTGACGATACGGCGGCGCGGATTGCTGAGCAACAGGTAGATGCCCATGGCGATCACGCCCCAGACAATCGAGGGGGCCCAAAGGAAGCTCAACGTCGTGAAGGTAAGGATGCCCGCGAGCGAGCCGATCAGGTCATAGCGATAGGCGGCGAGCGGGCTGAGGCGCGCGAAGCAGCGCCCGACCAGTTCGGCCGGGCCGGCAAGGATGGTCGCGACCAGCACGAAGACCACGGGCAGGGCCAGCCATGCCGGCGGTCCATTCATCTGCAGAGCGGTGAAGTAGATCACATCGGAACCGCTACGCTCGATCGAGACCGGGAAGCGCTGAACGCCGATGACCAGCGCGGAAAGCAGCGGCAGCGAGACGGGCCAGATCGACCAGTTCTTGCGGCTGATCAGGAAGCCCGCGCCGATGCCGAGGAACGAGCCGAGCAGCACGAAGTTCGAGAAGTAGGACAAGTGCACGACGTTGGCGCCGAGCCAGCGGATAAGCGCCAATTCGAGGAACAGCATCAGGAAGCTCGACATCAGCAGGCGGGCGACCGCGCTGTTGTTCGCATCCTCACGGTCGGTTTCGGAGACGGCGAGCGCCGCCCTGATTTTGGCCCCAAGGCCGTTGGCTGCCGCGCTGTCGTTCATGGTCCCCGCAATGCCGTTCAATTGACTGCTCCCGCCCCCCTGAAGCCGAAGCGGCCAGGTGTTCAAGAGCGGCGGTTACGTGGCTTATGGTTATTAACAGGTTAAAGGTTTCCGGCTTCCGATGGACAAATGCCCGGCAAGCGCTATCTAGGCCGCGCATGCTACGCAGGCTGATCACGCTTTTCGCACTCCTGTCCGGGCTCGCCGCCATCGGTGCCCCCGTGCAGGCGCGCGCGCTCGAAGTGCCGGGAATCGGCATGGTGGCGTCGGCAGAGCTGACCACGCGCTGCAGCAAGCAGGCTGTCGCCCGGCTCGACGAGCGCAAGCAGCCCGCGACCGAATGCCGCCAGGAACAGAAGAAGGGCACCAAGCCGGCGCCCTCGATCATCTACTTCCCGCCGGTGATGCTGCAGGTCGATCGCGCGCGCGAATAACGCGAGCAAAGCGCTCGATACGCTTTACAGACCTGACCGCTGCCGCGCCGCGCGCGGCCCCTGATTTTATTCCAGTTTTGCAGGATTTCGCCCAATGATCGGCGCCATTGCCAAGGCCATTTTCGGCTCTTCCAACGACCGTTACGTCAAGTCGCTCGACAAGACGATCCAGACCATCGCCGCGCTCGAACCGCAGATCGAGGCGCTGTCCGACGAGGAACTGCGCGCCCAGACGCAGAAGTTCCGCGAACAGCTCGAAGGCGGAAAGTCGCTCGACGACATCCTGCCCGAAGCCTTTGCTACCGTGCGCGAAGCTTCGAAGCGCGTCCTCGGCATGCGCCACTTCGACGTGCAGATGGTTGGCGGCATCGTGCTCCACCGCGGCGAAATCGCCGAGATGCGGACCGGTGAGGGCAAGACCCTCGTGGCGACGCTCGCCACCTACCTCAATGCCATCGAGGGCAAGGGCGTCCACGTCGTCACCGTCAACGACTACCTCGCCAAGCGCGACGCTGAATGGATGGGCCAGATATACAGGTTCCTCGGCCTCACCGTCGGCGTGATCGTACCAAACCTGTCCGAGCACCAGCGCCGCGAGGCCTACGGGTCCGACATCACCTACGGCACCAACAACGAATTCGGTTTCGACTACCTTCGCGACAACATGAAGCACGAGCGCAGCCAGCAGGTGCAGCGCCCCTTCAACTTCGCCATCGTCGACGAGGTAGACTCGATCCTGGTCGACGAAGCGCGCACACCGTTGATCATTTCCGGCCCGACCGAGGACAAGAGCGAACTCTACATCAAGCTCGATGAGATCGTGAAAGGCTTCGAGAAGGAGTACTACGACGTCGACGAAAAGGCTCGAACGGTCAACATGACCGAAGAAGGCAACGAAGAGATCGAGCGCCGCATCATGCAGGCTGGCCTGCTGGTCTCGGACAACCTCTACGACGTCGAGAACACTCAGGTGGTGCATCACCTGAGCGAGGCGCTCCGGGCAAACATCATATTCAAGCGCGACATCGACTACATCGTGAAGGACAACAAGGTCGTCATCATCGACGAATTTACCGGTCGCATGATGGAAGGGCGGCGCTGGTCGAACGGCCTGCACCAGGCGGTCGAAGCCAAGGAAGGCGTCAGGATCGAGCCCGAGAACCAGACCATGGCCTCGATCACTTTCCAGAACTACTTCCGCATGTATCCCAAGCTGGCGGGCATGACCGGCACCGCGGCGACCGAGGCGGCGGAATTCTGGGACATCTACAAGCTCAACGTCGTCGAAATCCCGACAAACGTTCCGGTCCAGCGCATCGACGAGGAAGACGAGTTCTATAAGAACACGCAGGACAAGTTCCAGGCCATCGCCAAGGCCATCGCCGAGAAGAGCAAGATCGGCCAGCCGACGCTGGTCGGCACCGTCTCGATCGAGAAGTCCGAATTGCTCAGCCAGTTCCTCGACAAGGAAGGCGTCAAGCACAACGTCCTCAACGCTCGCTTCCACGAGATGGAAGCGCATATCGTCGCCCAGGCCGGCCGCCTCGGTGCTGTAACGATCGCCACCAACATGGCCGGCCGCGGCACCGACATCCAGCTGGGCGGCAACCTCGAGTTCCGCATCGATGACGAGCTCAAGGACATTGCCGATGACGATCCCAAGCGCGCGCTTGAAATCGACCGGATCAAGGCCGAGATCGCCGAAGAGAAGAAGAAGGTGCTCGAAGCTGGCGGCCTGTTCGTGCTCGGCACCGAACGGCACGAAAGCCGCCGTATCGACAACCAGCTACGCGGCCGTTCGGGCCGCCAGGGCGACCCCGGCCTGTCGCGCTTCTACCTGTGCCTCGAAGACGACCTGCTGCGCATCTTCGGGCCGGACACGCTGTTCGCCAAGATGATGAACTCGAACCTCGCCGACGGCGAAGCGATCGGTTCGAAGTGGCTCTCCAAGGCCATCGAGACCGCGCAGAAGAAGGTCGAGGCGCGCAACTACGAGGTCCGAAAGCAGGTCGTCGAATACGACAACGTGATGAACGACCAGCGCAAGGTGGTCTACGAACAGCGCGCCGAGATCATGGACGCCGAGAAGGTCGACGACGTCGTCCTCGACATGCGTCACGACGCTATCAACGCCATCGTCGGCATGGCCTGCCCGCCGGGATCTTACCCCGAGCAGTGGGACGTCGCCGGATTGAAGCAACGCATCGGCGAGATCACGGGTATCGACTTGCCGTTCGACGCCTGGATGAAGGAAGACGCGCTCGAACCCGAGTTGATCGAGGAGCGCATCGTCGCCGCCGCCGACAAGCTGATGGACGAGAAGATCGGCGAAAACGATCACGAGATCTGGCGACAGGTGGAAAAGCAGGTCCTGCTCGACCGGCTCGACCATCACTGGAAAGAGCACCTCGCCACGCTCGACGCGCTGCGCCAGGTCATCGGCCTGCGCGCCTATGCGCAGAAGCAGCCGATCAACGAGTACAAGCAGGAAGCCTTTGGGTTGTTCGAGTTGATGCTTGAAACGATCCGCGAGGATGTGACAAAGATCCTGCTGACCAGCCAACTCCGCATCGCCCCGCCGCCTCCGCCGCCATCGCTGCCGGACCTGCCGGACTTCCTGACAGGCCACGTCGACCCGCTGACGGGGTTCGAGGATTCGAACGACGGCGACGGTTCGGCGGCGCGTGCCGCGCTGTTCGGCGCGCTCGCCGGATCGCCGATGGCAGCCGCCGGACCGGGTGGTGCGTCGGGCAATCCCTTTGCCGGGCAGGACATCAGCCGCAACGCGCCGTGCCCTTGTGGTTCGGGCAACAAATACAAGCACTGTCACGGCGCGCTGGTCTGATCTGCCGCTCCCTCTTGCTGCAATCATAACGAGTGTTACAGTCGCCGCCGGGAAAGGGGAGTGACTGATGCGCATCTCGCGGCTCGACCTGCCGAAGTGCAAGGTTGGCGAAGGCCCGGTGTGGGACTTTGCCGAACAGGCGCTCTACTACATCGATATCGTCGGCAAGGCGGTGTTCCGCTGGGACCCGGCGACGAACGACCTGAAGAGTTGGGACGTGCCCGACATCATCGGCTCGATGGCTCTGCGCGAAGAGGGCGGGGCCATCGTTGCGCTTGGCACCGGCGTGCACTTGCTCGATTTCGCGAGCGGCACGGTCGAACCGCATGCCTTGCTCGATCCGCCCGACCCCGAAGTTCAGCTTGCGGACGGCAAAGTCGACCGGCGCGGGCGGTTCGTGTTCGGCACCAGTCATCGCAAGATGGCGCATCCCGTCGGCGGGCTCTATTCGCTCGACCGTGGCGTGCTGACGCAAGTCGACGACGACGTCCACCTCGGCAACGGGCCGTGCTGGTCTCCCGACGACCGCGTGCTCTACCACGCGGATTCGCTGCGCCACACGATCTACGCTTACGACTACGACATCGAGACCGGGCAGGCGGCGAACCGCCGCGCCTTCTTCAATTCCGAGAAGTGGGGCCCGATCCCCGACGGCGCGACGGTCGATGCCGACGGCAACCTGTGGAGTGCGATTTGCGAGGGCGGGGTGGTGCTATGCATTTCGCCCGCTGGCGAGGTGCTGCGCGAGATCGAATTTCCGACGCGCATTCCCGCGAGCGTGATGTTCTTCGGCCCCGACCTCGACCGCCTGTTCGTACCGACCATCGATCCCTCGTTCATCCCGGGCCGTGAAGCCGGCCCCGACGATGGCGCGAATTACGTCATCGACGACCTTGGCGTTCGGGGCCTTCCGGAAACCAGGTACAATGGCTGACGGCATCGACTACAAGCGGATGATGCCGCTGATGTTCGCGGTGTTCGTCAACATCGCCGGTTTCAGCCTGATCCTGCCGCTGCTGCCGTTCTACGGCCCGCTGTTCGGGGCAGGTCCGTTCGAAGTTGCGCTACTGTTCGCTGCCTACAGCCTCGGCAACGTTTTCGGCGAGATCTACTGGGGCCGGCAGTCGGATAAGCACGGGCGGCGTGCGGTGCTAATTGTCACTACGGCCGGGGCCGCGCTGACCTATGTCGCCTTCGCCTTCGTCCCGAGCCTGTGGCTGGCCATCGCGGTTCGCGTCGTCAACGGCTTCTTCGGCGGTACGCTGAGTGTCGCGCAGGGCTTCCTCGCCGATGCCTCGCCGCCGGAGAAGCGCGCCAAGGCGATGGGCCTGTTTGGGTCGAGCTTTTCGGTAGGCTTTGCCTTCGGTCCGGTCATCGGCGGCCTGCTGGCCGGAACGGGCGGCAGCCTTGCCGACTTCCGAGCCCCGATCCTCGCGGCGGCGGCGCTGTGTGCGATTACGTGCGTGTGGTCGCTCGCCGTCCTGCGCAACGCCAAAGAGCCGCTCGGCAAGGCCGCGCCGCTGCCGCGTTACAGCGAGGGGCTGCACTACGTCACCACGCACCCGACGCTGCTTCGGCTCTTCGTGATCAGCTTCTTCGGCATCGCTGCCTTCGCCAGCATGGAGGCGGTCTACGGCCTGTGGAGCGAGGCCAACTTCGGCTGGACCGCGCGCGACCTCGGCTTCGCCTTTATCGCCATCGGGATGGGCGGTCTTGTCATCCAGCTCTTCTTCCTCCAGCCACTGGTAACACGCCTTGGCGAGGGACGCGTGATCGCGCTTGGCCTCTTCACGCTGGCGGCCTCGATGCTATTGCAGCCGATCCTCCGGGAGCCTTACACAGCGGTGGCGCTGATGGGCCTGCTGATGATGGGGCACAGCCTCGCTTTCCCCACCGCCGGGGCGCTGACCAGCCGCACGGTGCCGGTCGACCGACAGGGATCGGTCATGGGGTTTCTCATGGCCAGTAACGCCTTCTCGCGCATCGTTGCGCCTCCGACCTTCGGGCTGATCTACGAGTTCGGGCACGATCTGCCGTGGTATGCTGGGGCCGTGATGATCGCGTTGATCGTGCCGTTGGCGTTGCAACTGGTGGCGCTCGCAAAGCCCAGCGCGAACGGCTGACCAAGATCGGTGCGGCGCCGCGTTCCGGAGCGCTTTCCCTATCCCGAACAGGCACCTTTTCGCCCGGCGGCAGTTGCTTTAGCATCCCTGCCCGAAGGAGAGGTTCATGAAACACGCCGCAATCGCCGCCGCCCTTGCGCTATCGGGCGCGCTCGTCGTGACCGTGCTGCCGCTCGCCGCCGAAGACGCCGCAATCACGACCGAGACCGCGAACGCCATCGCCGCCGCCGTCGCCGACACGATGCGCCCGGCCGAGGACACCGCCCGCGACGAGGCCCGCAAGCCGGGCAAGATCATCGCCTTCGCCGGGGTCAGGCCGGGCATGGTGGTCATAGAGTATTCGCCCGGCGGTGGGTACTACACGCGCCTGCTGGCCAAGACGGTCGGCCCGACCGGTCATGTCTATGCGCTGGTCCCGGCGGGATTTGCCGGGCGGCAGGACTATATGGACCGGATGAACGCGCTCGCCGCGCAGTACGGCAACGTCGACATCATCCCGACCGATTTCGGCAACTACAAGCTGCCGAAAATGGCCGACCTCGCCTGGACCAGTGAGAACTATCACGACTTCGTCAATGGCGGCACGGCCGAGCCGGCCGACAAGGCGGCATTTGCCGCGCTCAAGCCGGGCGGGCTCTATTTCATCGAGGACCACGCTGCTCCGGGTACCGGGCTGACAGCGACCAATTCGCTCCATCGGATCGATCCCGCAGCGGTCAAGTCGCAAGTCATCGCCGCAGGATTCGTGTTCGACGGCGAATCCGACGCCTTGCACAACCCCGACGATCCGCACGATGCCAGCCCGCGCCAGTTCAGCGGCGTGAGCGACAAGTTCGCGCTGAGGTTCAAGAAGCCCGAATAGCGTTCCGGCCGCCGCCATCGTGACTCGCTGGACCCGCCGCTCCGCACTGGGCGCAATGGCCGGCAGCCTTGCGCTGCCCGCAGTCGCACGGGCGGGCGTTCTCGCCGACTGGACGACGCTGGCCTCGGCCTGGGAATGCCCCGAGTGGTTTCGCGACGCCAAGTTTGGGATTTGGTCGCACTGGGGCCCGCAATGCGTGCCCGAGTACGGCGATTGGTATGGGCGGCAGATGTACCTGCAGGGCAACCACGTCTACCGTCATCACGTTGAGACTTACGGTCACCCTGCCGAATTCGGATTCATCGACCTGATCGGCCGCTGGAAGGCTGACAAATGGGACCCGGAGGCGCTGGCCGAAAAGTATCGCCGCGCTGGCGCGCGCTACATCGTTTCGATGGCGAGCCATCATGACAATTTCGACATGTTCGCCAGCCGTCATCACGGCTGGAACGCCACCATGGTCGGCCCAAAGACTGACATTGTCGGACGATGGGAGAAGGCGACCCGCGCGGCGGGGCTGAGGTTCGGCATTTCGAACCATTCAAGCCATGCGTGGCATTGGTGGCAACCGGCCTACGGCTACGATGTCGAGGGCCCGCGAATGGGCGAGCGCTACGACGCGTTTCGCCTCACCGCAGCCGATGGCAAGGGCCGCTTCTGGGAGGGTCTCGATCCGCAGGATCTCTACACCGGTCCTAACATGCTCATTCCCGACGGCATCGATAGCATCGAGGCGATGAACCGGTGGCACGGCGCGCGCGACGGGCAGTGGCTCGAGATGGTCCCGCCGGGCAACGAGGCCTTTGCCCGCAAATGGCTGGCGCGGCAGATGGACTTCGTCGAGCAATACCGGCCCGACCTGGTCTACTTTGACGATTCGCGGTTGCCGTTCGGCCAGTATGGCCTCGATGCGGTGGCGCATTTCTACGACCAGGCCACGTTATGGCATGGTTCGCCCGATGTCGTGCTGACGGCCAAGAGGCTCGGTGACTACCAGCGCGAGGCGATCATGGAGGACGTCGAGCGGGGGTTCGTCGCCGACATCCGGCCTGAACCGTGGCAGACCTGCACCTGCATAGGCAACTGGCACTACGACCGGGAGCTCTACGAGCGTCACGGCTACAAGGGCGCCAAGCTGGTAATCCAACGGCTCGCCGACATCGTGTCGAAGAACGGCAATCTCTTGCTGTCGGTGCCGATGCGCGGCGACGGTTCGATCGACGCCGATGAAGAGGTGATCCTCGCCGATCTCGCGCGGTGGACGGAGGCCAACGGGGAGGCGATCTACGGCACGCGCCCTTGGCGGGTTTTCGGCGAAGGGCCCACGCAGCCGCCGACCGGATTGATGGCCGAACACGAGGCCGCGCCATTCACCGCACAAGATGTGCGCTTCACGACGAAGGGCGACGCCGTCCACGCGATCTTCCTTGATTGGCCTGATGACGCGCGGATCGAGACGTTCCGCCTGGGTCAGGGGACCGTCGAACGGGTCGAAACCGGTGCCGGCCGCCCGGTGTCCTTCACCCAGCGTAGCGATGCGCTGCACATCGACCTTCCGCGGCCGCAAGGGGGCGAGTTCGTCCCGGTCGTCCGGATTTACGGGGCTGGTCTTGTCTAGCGGTAGGTGCCGAGCCGGACTTTCAGCAACACCGGTTCCTCGGCGAAGTTGAAGCCGTAGTCGGTCTGGTCGCCATTCCAGCGGCGGCGCATGACCCATTTGCCGTTCTCGAAAGTGCCTTCCTCGGCAAAGAGGATCTGCATCTTCGCGCCCTTGGCCGGGTCGGCGAGGGCGAAGCGCATCCGGACATGGTCGCCGGCAATAAGGAATTCGTCCGGGCCAAGCTGTGCGACCACCCCACCGCCGACCGGCTTATCGGCCCACTCTGGCGGATCCCACTTGAGCCAGGTCCAATCGCGTTCGCCGAACTGCGGCAGGCCGAACTGCGCGGTGACCTTCCAGCGACCGAGGACTTGCGACTGGTCCCCTCCGTCGTCAGTTTTTGCGAAGCCCCAGGTCGGACGGGCGAGGGCGATCGTCGCCCAGTCGTTCGCGATCGGTGCGAACAGGCGGTACTTCACCGCAAACGCGCTCAGTGTCGCATCGTCGACGTCCGTGGCGCCGAGCGGGTAGTTGGAATATCCCGAGCGATCCATCCCGAACGGCGCAAAGCCGATCGCCCCGCGGCCGAGCGTCGGCCAGAAGAAGCGGGCGTATTCGCTCGCATTGCCGGTTTCCGGCACCATCAGCGGGTTGTCTGCGCGGGCGTAGTGGTCAAGGTAGGCGATGTAGGCCTTGGCATCCCGGTTGTAGATGTCGGGCGCGACGACATCGATGTGCGGCGCCGCGGCCTTCCAGACGTCTATCATCGGCCAGTCGGGCCCGCCGCTCGCGCCACCCCATGCCTCGGGTCCGGCGAAGGGATCGGACAGTGCGGCGTTGCAGTACATGGGCAAGTCGAGCACCGCTTTCGCGGCGGCGGCGATCTCGTCGATGTAGCGCGCGGTGTACCAGGCGTTGAAGGCGCGATCGGCGCTAACTCCGAACGCCTCGCGCCAGGTTCCCTTGCGGCGGAGCGCGGCGGGAACCGGGCCGTCGAACAGCTTCTGTGCCTCGGGCCCGAAGTCGCGCGGCTGGTCGTATGAGCCGGATTCGTTTTCGACCTGCACCATGATCACGGTGTGCTGCGGATCGGCGGCCTTGAGGTGCTGCATCAACGCCACGAAGGCGCGCTTGTCGGCCTCGAGCGTGGTGCGCGAATGCGGTGAGAGGGCGTAGTGCGCCGCCCCATCGGGCGCGCGCATGCGATTGAAGCGCTTGATGTCGGTCTTCACCCACTCCGGAACGTAGCTTGCCGAAGTGTTCTTCCACGTTCCGAACCACAGCAGCACCAGCCGCTTGTCGTGCTGGCGGGCCGCAACCAGCAAGGCATCGACGAATCCGAAATCGAACCGCCCCTCGACCGGCTCGACCTGTTCCCACGCCACGGGCATTTCGAGAGTGTTGGCATGCATCTCGTCGAGCATCGGGAAAACGGTGTCGAGCATCGCCTGGTAGTTGCTCGAATTGTGCGCCTGCGCCCCGAGCATGAGGAACGGCTTGCCGTCGACGATCAGCGCATGGCGACCGTCGCGGTGCTCGATCGTCGGAAGGATTTGGGAAACGGCAGGCTGACTCGCCAGCAAGGCAAGCGCGGGCGCCAGCAGCGTCAGGACCATCCGTCTCCCCATGCAGGCCAGACGATAGCAAGTCCGTCGGACAATGCCCATACGCGCGGCAGTGCAATTAGACCGAGTAGGACTATAACAATTCAAATGAAGCCGGGGCGAAGGCGTCAGGGCAATTATGCGTTGTCTCGCCTTACGTCCGCTTTTGGGACGTTAGCAGGCCTTGCTCCAAAGCTTGCAAACGCCACTCGCTCCAGCCACCTAGCCTCGCATGACCGAAAGCCCCCTCCGCGCCGCGATTATTCCCGTCACGCCGTTCGTGCAGAACTGCTCGCTCGTCTGGTGCTCGAAGACGATGCGCGGGGCGCTGGTCGATCCGGGGGGCGATCTCGACAAGCTGAAAGAGGCCGTCGCGCGCGCCGGGGTGACGCTGGAGAAGATCCTGCTGACCCACGGCCATGCCGACCATTGCGGGCAGGCGGGAATTCTCGCCGCCGAGCTTGGCCTGCCGATCGAGGGTCCGCACGAAGCCGACCGGTTCTGGATCAGCCGGCTGGACGAGGACGGCCCGCGCTTCGGCATCGAGACCAAGGTGTTCGAACCAACCCGCTGGCTCGAGGACGGCGACACCGTCAGCTTCGGCGAAGTCGAGCTGGAGGTGATCCACTGTCCCGGCCACACGCCGGGCCACGTGGTGTTCTTCCACCGCCAGATGCAATTCGCCTTTGTCGGCGACGTGCTTTTCGAAGGCTCGATCGGGCGAACCGACTTCCCGATGGGCAATCACCAGGACCTTATCGATTCGATCACCCGGAAGCTCTGGCCGCTCGGCAACGAAGTGACCTTCGTCCCCGGCCACGGCCGCACCAGCACCTTCGGGCGGGAGCGGCAGTCCAACCCGTTCGTCGGCGATGCCGTGGTCGGGGCCGCCTAGGCCGCGCTGCCTTTAAGGCGCTCGAACCAGATCTTGCGGAAGGCGAGCGTCGGCGCATCGGTGCGGACCGATTTCTCCTGACCGGGTGGCGGGATTTCGAACGGGTCGGAGCTTTCGAGGATCGCCTGGTCCTCGCGCGCGATGCGCCGATTGCCCCAACGAAACAGCGGATCGAACAGGCGCGAGCGGTTGAAGCTGCGCACGGTGATAAAGATGATCCGCGTCGTCGTCGCCGTTTCAGGCACGCCCACCGAGATAAAGCGGAAGACCTTGTCGGAAGAGCTGACGTTGAGCTCCATCGCGTTGGGATAGCGGTATTCGAGCGAACCGGTCTTGCCCGTGCGGTCAGGGCTGACGTTCTCGACCAGCGCTCCCGTTTCGGTCGGCGTCCACTGCACGTCCATGCGCTCACCAGTCTTGTCGCGCAGCGCACGCCCGATGCTGCCGCCGTGGACGAACGGCAGGTGTGGCATGTCGAGCATGTTTTCCATCACCCGGGTCCAGTGGGTCTGCCAGCGTTCCGATTGCAATATGGTGCGCGTGCCAGCTGCGGTCAGCGTCGGGCTCGGCTGCGGCTCGCCGTCTGCTTCGTGCCCGGTGAAAAGCCACAGCAGCCCGACAACCTCGCGCACCGGCAGTGCGGTGGCGCCGAGCACCTCGGTCTTGGCGTCGGGATTCCACGGCACACCTCGGTTGGCCCCGCTGCCGTCGAAGCGCCAGCCGTGGAACGGGCATTCGACCATGCCGTTGCAGAGCTTGCCGAGCGAGAGCTGGACCCCACGATGCGGGCAGCGGTCGAGCAACGCGGCGGGCGTGCCATCGGGATTGCGGAACAGCACCACCCGCTCGCCGGCGACGGTGAGCGGCAGCATCTTGCCCGCCTTCAGATCGTCGGCCGCACCGACAATGGTCCAGACATTGGCAAAATCGGTAAACATGGCCGGGGTCCGGTCTAGACGACTCCCGCGGCAATCAACACGGCATAGATCGCCAGTCCGAGCATGGTCAGGAAGGTTATCGCAATGCCGATGACGCGGGTCTTCGGTACGTTGTCGTCATCCATGCCGATGGCGTGCGCCACGCGCGCCAGCATATAGATTGCCATGACCGCCTTGAGGATCATCCCGCCGCGGCCGGCCAGTTCGATGGCGGCGCACAGGATCAGGACGAACGGCGTGTACTCGACGAAATTCATGTGCGCCCGCATCCGTCGGCCCAGTAGGGCATTCCCGCCGTCGCCATGGGCGATCTGGTTCGCCCGGCGCACCTTGGCGACACGCGTGGAAAGCCAGAAGTTGAGCAGCGCCGCCGCGGCGGCAGCGCTGAGGGTGGTCGGCAACAGGATCATGGTGGTCTCTCCCCCTGGTGATTTCATTCGGCTAAGGCACTGCGAGGCGCTCTGCAATCCGCGCCGCTTGCGCAGGCACGAAAATTCGCTATAGGGCGCGCCTTCACCGCATGGTTGCCTTCCGGCGCCGCGCTTGCGCGGGCAGGGGGCTTGGCCTAGGGCGGCTTCGAAACAACGGTTTGAGACTTAAGGAACAGGTGACGCAATGGCTGTCCCCAAGAGAAAAACATCGCCGCACCGCCGGGGCAACCGTCGCTCGCACGATTCGCTGCGTGTCGAGGCATTCCATGAATGCGGCAACTGTGGTGAGCTCAAGCGCCCGCACAACATGTGCCCGGCTTGCGGCCACTACAACGGCCGCCTGATCATGGAGCCGAAGGGGCTCTAAGCCCTTTCACTTGAGAGGAATTCGCGCATGAGCCTGCCGCGTATCGCCGTCGATGCGATGGGCGGCGATGACGGCGTGCGCACGGTCGTCTCGGGCGCCGCGCTGGCGCGGCGCGAGCACGACCGCTTCAACTTCCTGCTGGTCGGCGACCGGGCGCGGATCGAACGCGCCCTCGAAGCACACCCCAACATGCGCCATGCGAGCGAGATCCTCCACTGCGAGGACGTCGTCGGCATGGACGAGAAGCCGACGCAGGCGCTGCGTCGTGCGAAGACCACCAGCATGGGTCTCGCCATCCATGCGGTGAAGGAAGGCAAGGCGGGGGCTGCGGTCAGCGCAGGCAACACCGGCGCGCTGATGGCGATGAGCAAGCTGGCGCTGCGCACCATGCCCGGCATCGACCGCCCGGCGCTTGCCGCGCTGATGCCCACGCTGGGCGACAATGACGTGATCATGCTCGACCTCGGCGCCAACACCGAATGCGATGCACGCAACCTGGTGCAGTTCGCGATCATGGGCGCAGCCTATTCGCGCATCATCACCGGCAAGGAAGCGCCGCGCGTCCGGCTGCTCAATATCGGCACCGAAGATACCAAGGGCACCGAAGGCGTGCAGGCCGCTGCCGCGCAGCTGCGCGCCGCGACCGGGCTGGCGATGAGCTTCGAAGGCTTCGTCGAGGCCGACAAGATCAACCGCGGCCAGACCGACGTGGTCGTGACCGACGGATTTTCCGGAAACATCGCGCTCAAGGCGATCGAGGGCTCGGCGCGGTTCGTCACCGATTTGCTGCGAAGCGCCTTCACCAGTTCGCTTCGCTCGAAGATCGGGTTCCTGGTCTCGCGCCCGGCCACCGAGCTGCTGCGCCACCACCTCGACCCGAACAATCACAACGGCGCGGTTTTCCTCGGCCTCAACGGCGTCGTGGTGAAATCGCACGGTAGCGCCACCGCCAAGGGCGTGGCCAATGCGGTCAATGTCGCCGCCCGCCTGCTGGAGGAAAGCCTGACCGAACGTATTGCCGCCGACCTGGCCGAACTGGGCGAAGCACGCCTGCGCGTCACCGGTAACGGACAGTCGAAGTGATCCGCTCGGTCGTCAAGGGATCAGGCTCCGGCCTGCCGCGCCGTGTCGTCAGCAACGACGAACTGGCGAAGACCGTCGACACCAGCGACGAATGGATTCGCGAACGCACAGGCATTGCCCAGCGCTACATCGCCGGCGAGGGTGAAACGACCGCGACGCTGGCCACCGACGCGGCCCGTGCTGCGCTCGCCGATGCCGGAATCGACGCGAGCGCGGTCGACCTCATCGTCCTCGCCACCGCGACTCCCGACCAGACTTTCCCGGCCAGCGCGACTCGCGTCCAGCAGGCACTCGGCTGTCGCGGCGGTGCGGCGTTCGACGTCGCGGCGGTCTGTTCCGGGTTCCTCTATGCGCTGGCGACGGCGGATTCGATGCTGCGCACTGGCATGGCCAGGTGCGCGCTGGTGATCGGCGCTGAGACCTTCAGCCGGATCCTCGACTGGGAGGACCGCGCGACCTGCGTGCTGTTCGGCGACGGTGCGGGCGCGTTGGTGCTCAAGGCCGAAGACGTGCCGGAGGACGGCCCCGGCGTGCTCGCCACGCGGCTCCATGCCGACGGCGCGCATGGCGAGCTGCTCTACGTCGACGGCGGTCCCTCGACCACCGGGACGGTCGGCAAGGTGCGGATGCAGGGCCGCGAGGTGTTCCGCCACGCGGTAACCAATCTCGCTGAGGTGCTCGAGGAAGTCCTCGTCGCCAGCGGGCATAGCCCCGCCGACGTCGACTGGGTCGTGCCGCATCAGGCCAACCGCCGCATCCTCGATGCCACGGCGAAGAAGCTCGGCCTCCCGATCGACAAGATCGTCATCACCGTCGATCGTCACGCAAACACGTCCGCCGCCTCGGTGCCGCTGGCCTTCGACGAGGCCAAGCGCGATGGGCGCCTGAAGCCGGGCGACCTGGTCATGCTCGAAGCCATGGGGGGTGGTTTCACATGGGGGGCAAGCCTGCTGCGGTTGTGACAAAAAAAACGCAACTGTCGGCGATAACCTTGCCAACAAGCGATTATTTGTTACGCTATTTTCATAAGGGGTCATTTTTTCCTGGGTCGCTATCAGGGAGGTACGACGCATATGATGCGATCGGTTGGTACATTGACCCGAGCTGACCTTGCGGAAACCATCAACCGCAAGATGGGATTTTCTCGCGCCGAAAGCCTTGCCTTGGTGGAAGCGATCCTCGCCAAGATGTGCGACGCACTCGCCGACGGCGAAAACGTCAAGATTTCCGGCTTCGGCAGCTTCATCCTGCGCGACAAGCGTGAGCGGATCGGACGCAACCCCAAGACCGGGGTCGAAGTGCCGATTACCCCACGCCGGGTGCTGACGTTCCGCGCCAGCCAGAAGCTCAAGTCGCGGATCGCCGATTCGTGAGTAGTAACGGGCCTCCCATGCAGTCTTTCGACGACGGCAAGGACGCCCAGGCCATGCGTACGATCGGCGAAGTGGCGGCCGCGCTCGGTATCAAGCAGCACGTCCTGCGTTACTGGGAGCAGCAGTTCCCGATGCTCCAGCCGCTGAAGCGCAGCGGCGGGCGGCGCTATTACCGACCCGAGGACGTGGCGCTGGTCCAGATGATCGACCGGCTGGTGAATGACGAGGGCTACACCCTCAAGGGCGCGCGCCTTGCTCTCGAAAACGGACCTGCCGAGGCGGAGAGCGCCCCGGTTGCATTGGCAGCAGCAAGCGGGGCGGCTCCTTCCGGGGAGCTGCTCTCGAAGCTGATGGCGATTCGCGGGCGGCTGGCTAAGGCGCTCGAAGCAGCCTGAACTCTTACCCGGCGTCGACCGGGTAGACCTCCACATCGGGCCGCAGGACGGCGCCGTAGTCGGTTTCCGGCGGGGTCGCGCGAACGTGGATGAACGGCATCCAGATGTCGCCGTACGAGGCCTTTTCGTACCACACGTCGAGCACGTCGAACGAGCCCCACTGGCCATCGGGGCCGAGCAGGCGAATTCCCTCACCGATGCGAGGCACCACCAGGAACTTCAGTTTGAGCTGGTTCTGGTGTGTCTCGTTCTGGACTTCGATCTCGATCAAGTTTGCCTCGCCTTTCCCAACGGCGTCTTAACCTAGAACCCTTGCCGAATTGCAAACGTTGGGACGTAGGGGCCCCGTAGCGTTAACCGACGCGTTCGGGCCCCAGTTCGGGATCGAGGTCGCGGGGGCGGGCGAAGTGCACCAGGCGGGCGCAGCCGGGGGCAAGGTCGGCCCACGATTCGATATCGCATTCAAGCACGGCGAGGGTGGCGGTGGGAAACTTCTCCGCGGCGCGTTCGAGCAGTTCGTCGTCGACGTTCGGGTCGGCGAGGCGGAAGACGAGTTCCTGCAGGCCGGGATTGTGCCCGACCAGCAGCACGCGGCGGGGATCGCCCTCGATTTCCCTGAGCACCGCGATCAGCGTCGCCGCATCGGCGAGGTAGAGCCGTTCGTCCCATCTGGGTTCGAGGTCGAGGCCGCTGGCTTCGATCGTCCGGCGGACGCGCTCGGCCGGACTGGCGATCGCCATGTCGCAGCGCCAGCCGAAGCTGCGGATATGCTCCCCGATCGCCGCTGCCCCACGCCGCCCGCGGTTGTTCAGCCCGCGGTCGAAATCGCGCAGGGCGAGATCGTCCCAATCGGACTTGGCGTGGCGCAGGAGGCCAAGGTGTTTCATGTCAGCGTCGGTCCCCGTGTGCCGCTTCTCCGGCGGCCGGCGTGTTTAAAGAAACACCGCCGCCGAGCCGCTGTAAAGCTTCCTCGAGAGTCAGGCGCAAAATCGGGGTGCCCTTGGGGAAGGCCGAGAGCAGCCGGCTGGGGAAGGCGGGCGAGAGGACGATGAAGTGCCCGCGGTCGTCCTTGCTGCGGATCAGGCGTCCGAAGGCCTGCGCCAGCCGGGCACGGATGATCGCGTCGTCATGTGCCGAGCCACCATTTGCGGCGCGGCGGGCGCGGTGCAGGATGCTCGGCTTGGGCCAGGGCACCTGCTCCATCACCACGCAGCGCAGCGACTGGCCGGGCACGTCGACGCCGTCGCGCAGCGCATCGGTGCCGAGCAGGCTGGCGCGCGGGTCGTCGCGGAAGATGTCGACCAGCGTGCCGGTGTCGATCGGGTCGACGTGCTGGGCGTAGAGCGGCAACCCGTCCCGGGCGAGCCGGTCGGCGATGCGTCCGTGCACCGCGCGCAGGCGGCGGATCGCGGTGAACAGCCCGAGTACGCCGCCGCCCGAAGCAGAGATGATCCCGGCGAAGGCTCCGGCCAGACCCGCAAGATCGCCCTTCTTCACGTCGGTGACGATCAGCACCTCGGCATTGCTGGCATAGTCGAACGGACTTTCCGCCGCCGCCAGCAAAGGCTTGATTTCCAGATGGTTGGCGCCCGACTTTGAGATCGCGCCGAACCAGTCTTCCCCGTCGCGCAGGGTCGCGCTGGTCAACATCACGCCGTGCGCCGGTTCGAGAACGACGCGGGCGAAGGGCTTCATCGGGTCGAGGAAGCGGCGGTGGATGCCGATGTCGAACTCGCGCGCGTCGGAGCGATCGACTGCCAGCCAGTCGACGAAATCGGGATCGGCCGGGCCGCCGAGCCGGTCGAGCAGCGCCTCCCACGCCGCAAGCGTGTCGGCGCGCCAGGCCAGCGAATGGCGCGCCCCGTCGATACGCGCGCGGCCCTGCGCGTCGAGCCAGTCAGGAGCATCCTCGATCAGCGCTTCGAGCCGCACGCCTAGCTTGATCAGCGGGCGGCGGATCTCGCCCAGCGCCATCGCCGCCTGCTGCGCCAGTTCGACGATATTGCCGTCGAGCTGGGCCGCCTCGGTCTCGATGCCGTAACCCATCTCCTGTCCGCCGCTCTCGTCACGGGCGTAGGTGATCGCGCGAACCGCGGCGAGCAGCGTCTCGATCTCGCCCGAGGGCATGCCGTCGGCGAGTCGCTGCAGCCAACCGTCGGAGGGCAGGGCGTCGGCTGCCTCGCGCGCCGCGGCGATCGCCTTGCCGCCGTCCTCGTCGTAGCTGGCGACATCGGCGAGTCGCGCCGCGAGCCCGCGCCGACGGCCCTTCGATCCGCGCTCCGGCCCGACGATCCAGCGCTTGAGCTCGATCGCCTCCTGCCCGGTCAGCGCTGCGGCGAAGGTGCTGTCGGCGGCTTCGAAGACATGGTGCCCCTCGTCGAAGACGATGCGCGTCGGGCGCTGGGCATGGTCGCGACCGCGGGCTGCGTTGACCATCACCAGCGCGTGGTTGGCAATGACGAGGTCGGCCTGCGCCGAGGCGCGTACGGCGCGCTCGATGAAGCACTTCCGGTAATGCGGGCACCCGGCATAGACGCATTCGCCGCGCTGGTCGGTCAGGCTGCGGATCGCGCGGCTGCGGAACAGGGTGCCGAGCCAGCCAGGCAGGTCGCCGCCGATCATGTCGCCGTCCTGCGTGTAGGCCGCCCAGCGTGCGACGAGCTGTCCGAGCACGGCCGCGCGCCCGCCGAACCCGCCCTGCAGCGCATCCTCGAGGTTGAGCAGGCACAGGTAGTTCTCGCGCCCCTTGCGCACGACCACTGGCTTGCTGCCGTCGGGTCGTGCGGGGGGCCAGGCGCGGGCGCTTTCCCGCCGCAACTGGCGCTGCAGGTTCTTGGTGTAGGTGCTGACCCAGACGGTGCCGTGCGCCTTTTCCGCCCACAGCGAGGCGGGGGCGAGATAACCGAGAGTCTTGCCGATCCCGGTCCCGGCCTGCGCCAGCAGGATATGCGGCAGCTTGCGGCGGTCGCGCGGAGCGAAAATGCGTCCGGCCTCGCGGGAATAGCTTTTCTGCCCCTCGCGCTGCTCGGCGCCTTCGCCGGTCAGCTTTGCCAGCCGCGCCTCGATCTCGAACTCGTCGATGGCGACTTGCGCGGGCTGGGGGCGCTCGGGCGTTTCCTCCCACTCGGGCAGGCGCGAGAAGAGCCACTTCTCGGCCTTCTCCGGCTGGCGGACATGAGCAGAGAGCACCCCGGCCCAGGGCCAGCGCAGCTTGGCCAGCGATTGCAGGACCGACCACGCACCTTCGCGCTCGGGCCAGTCGTCGGCGGCGCAGCGATCGAGCAGCACGGCGGCGGCGGTTTGCAGCAGGGCCGGGACATCGGCATCGCTCGCCGCTTCTTCGAGTCCGAGCGCGTGGGCGAGCCCCTTTGGCGTGGGGACAACGAAACGCGCCGGATGCACGAAGGCGTAAAGTTCGAGCAGGTCGAGGCCAGAGAGGTCGGGATAGCCGAGCCGGCTGGCCACCAGCGGGGCGTTGAGAAGCAGCAGGGGGGTGTCCGCCGCGGCCATGATCGCCTCGCCCTTCGAGCCGCCGCGGGTCACACCGCGAGCGTCGCGAAGCCAGGTCCCGGCGTGGCTGGCATGGAGGGCGGGGAGGGCGAGCGGCTCCATGGCTGGACGATTACCGGGGCGGAACGAAAAGTAAACGCCGGGCGCGGCGCGGCTCGGGAAATCCACTGCCGTGATGGCGATTTGCAGCGAGTCGGGCGTTTCGGTTCGCCGCAAATCGGTTTCGACTCGCCGGTTTTCGATTTTCAGAAAATGGCTGAAATCCGGGCGTTTGGGTGATTCCTGAACGGCAATTCATGGAACAGGCCCGGCGCGGCGGCGGTTTTTTGGGACTATGCGAAACCAGAACAGAACCCCATTCAGCGCCACGACCGCGATTGCCGCTGCCCTCGCGCTGACCGTCGCTCCTGCCCTGGCGCAGGATGCTTCGACTCCCACGCTCGACGGCCCGATCGTCAACAGCGCGCCGGTTGCCGCACCTTCGCCAGCGGCCCCCGACCCGGCCGCTCCGGCGTACACTGCGCCGGTGACGACCGTCTCGCCTTCGCAGCCCGCTCCGACGACCACGTCGGTCCCGGTCGTGCAGGACGTTCCTGCCGCTCCGGAGCCGACCGTTGAAGAGGCGGCGCCTGCCCCGCAGGCTGCCACCCCGGCGCCGAAGAAGGCTGCCCCGGCACCCAGGCCCTCGCCCTCTGCTTCGCTTGCCGCTCCGGTCGCTCCGGAAAGCAAGCCCGTTGACCTCGCGGAGCCCGTCGCCGTTGCCCCGCTCGCGCAGGATGCCTTCGCCCAGCCGGAGCCTGCCGCTCCCCCGGCGCAGATGGCGCCGACGCCCGAGCAGGCGCGCGACGTTACCGCAATTCTCGCCATGGCCCTGGCCGGCCTGATCGCTATCGCGGTCGCCGTGCTGCTCGCCATGGCGTTTCGGCGGCGCAAGCGCACCGCGCAGGACCGTCGAGCAGTCATCGTCCCCAACAAGCCGGTACCGTATCGTGAGGTGAGCCCGCCTTCGGTCGCCACGCCCATGTCGCGGGCGGCTGCCGCGCCGGTCATCGTCGAGCGTCCGGCACCGGTGTATCACCCAGAAAGTGAGAGCACCGGCGCAGCCGTCGCCCTGCCCCGCGAGGTGCCCGCGACCTTCGAAGAACGCGATGCGCTGATTAGGCGGATGGTCGACGCCCGGCCCGACAAGGCAAACCCGTTCACCAACCGCCGCGCGCGCCGGCGCCGGGCCCGCCTGATCCTGCAGTCGATCGGCCGCAAGTTCGAGAACGCCAGGCCGTGGATCGACTTCAGCCAGTACCCGCAGATCTGGCCGAGCCAGGCCCCCACCGCGCGGTCGGCACGTCCGTCTCCTGCCACGAACGTCGACACGCGCATCCTGGAACCGGCCTGATCCTCTTTGCCGGTTCGCAGGGAAGGGCGGTCTCCCAAGGGCCGCCCTTCTTTGCGTCAGCTCGCCGGGGCCTTGCAGCTCCAGCTTGCCGGGTCGTTGGCATCGCCGCTGCCGTTGTAGTGCGCGACCTTGGGGAAGGCGCAGTCGAGGCGGGTGAGCGACTTGTCGCGCTTGCTGGCGACGACGGTGTCGGGCGCCTTGCCGGTGCTGTCCCACGCTTCGATGGTGTCGAGCAGCGGGAGGACGTCGGCGCCCGGTCCGCCGCCGCAGTGGGCGACGCCGGGGGCGAGGAAGAAGCGGTACTGGTCGGCGGCGCGCGGGTTCTGCGCCATGACGGCCTTGGCATAGTCGGCACTGCCGACCGGGCTCGGACCGGCGTCGCTTTCACCGTGCCACATCAGCAGCTTGCCGCCGCGTCCGAAGAACTTCGACAGGTCGGTGCTTTTCGCTTCGTACATCGCGGCAAAGGCGCTCGAGCGGACTTGCGGCACGTCGGTGGCGGGGGAGAAGTGCGCCCAGTCGACCGTGCGGCCGGGGAAGATAATCGGGCCCAGCCCGACGAGCCCGCCGCCCTGCGTCGGGTCCTTGCCCTCGCCGTTGGTAGCGACGAAGAACGACCAGGTCGTTTCTCCCCCGCGGCTCATCGGCAGCATGGCCCACTGGCCGTCGGGCGACTTGATGCCGTCGTAAACCGCCTTGAGTGCGGTCACCTGATTGGCGCTTAGGCAGGAATCGGACTTGGCGCCGGTGCACTGGATCGTCGCCGGGTCCCAGTGGCAGGCGCGCGGGTTGTTGATCAGCCCGTCCTTGAGGCCGTCGTCGGCGTCGCACTGGGCAAGCGCGGCATCCTCGGCCAGCTTGAGATCGCCCGCGCTGAAGCCGCCGCTCTGGGTGAAGACGTTGGTTCGCAGCACCGAGCTGGTCTGCACCTGCAGCGTGTAGACCGGCGCGCCGGCGACGACGACGTCGTAGTCCGCCGGGAAGCGCTGAGCTTCCATCAGGCCCATGCGCCCGCCGGTCGAGCAGCCGAGGTAGTAGGCGCGGGTATGAGCCTTGCCGTAGTAGGCGGCGGCGACCTTCTTGCCCGCCGCGGTCATCTCGTGGATCGCGCGGTAGCTGAAGTCCTTGGCCTTCTCCTCGTTCGCGGCCCAGGAATTGTCCCACACATTGCCGATCGGGTGGCCGCCGTCGGTCGACATCGTCGCGTAGCCGCGGCCGAGCGCCTCCGACACGGTGCGGATGTCGGTGTTGCCGATCCAGCCGCCGCCGCCGACGCCGTAGACCTTGCCGTTCCACCCTTCGGGCAGGCGATAGACCACGCCGATGTCCGAACCGGTGACCGGATGCAGCATGCCGGTAACCTCGCAGTACGAGGGAAGGGTGTCCTTCGCCTCGACCCAGGTGGCCTGTCCGCCGGCGAGGCCGAGGCTCGCCGTGTCGAGCGAGGAGCATTCCTGCACGCCGTTGAAGGTGACCGGCCCGGTGGACTGGGCGGTGTCGGCGGCGCAGCCGGTGGCGAGCAGGGCAACGGCGGCAATCGAAGCGGTACGCATCAAGTTCTCTCTCCCGAAATCAGGCCAATTCGACGGTTTCGAAGCGCCAGCCGTCCTTGTTCTTGCTCAGCCGCGCTACCAGCGTGCGATCCTCGACATGGCGGTGGCTGCCGTGACCCTGCAGGCGGACCATCTGTTCGACCGTCGTGTTGCCGGTGAAGTGGATTTCGCGCTCGGCACTGACTGTCCGGCGCAAGGTGGCGCTTTTCGCGTCATCGGCGAAGGCAATCTCCGACTCCGCGCGCGCAAGGTCGGCTCGGATCGACACCGCGCCGAGGTCGGGGGCCTTGCCGCAAGCGAACATTTCGGCGCAGCGGCCGGTATCCGGCGCGTTCAAGCGGCGTAACAGCTCGCGTTCAAGCGCTTCAATCGCACGTTCGTCCTCGATCCGCGCGAGTCGTGCCTTGCTTCCGTCGTCGGCCAGCGCGGCCACGGGGGCGAGGGCGGCGAGCGGGGCGGCGGCGATGGCGCCGGTCTTGAGGAACGAGCGGCGGTCGGTGCCTGTCATTGTCTCGCTCATGCCTTTCTCTCCCACGCGTTGGGGCCAAAGAAGCGCGATACCTCGATCTTGCCGGCATGGCGCGCCGGGGCGCCGACCGCGCTCAGGCTGAGGCCGCCCTGCTTGCCCATGTGATAGCCGATTCCGGCGTCGTGCATCGTGCGCATGTTGATAAAGATCGTGCCGAGCGTGCCGTTACACGCCTCCTCCTGCCAGCGCGCGAAATAGAGCTGGTCGCGGATCTTCACGAAGTCGCCGCTGCCGCTCCACTCGGTGGCGAAGTGGCCGTCGGGCGTGGGGATGATCCAGCTCGTCGTGTTGGGCGTCGAATAGAGGTGCATGGAGTTGAGCCCGGGCGAATATTCCCAGGTGAAGGCCCGCCCGAGCAGGTCGCGCGTGCGCTCGTGCCGCCTGGTGCCGGGATCGGGAATGCCCGCGCCGGTTATCTTTCCGAACAGCGTCTCGCAGCCCGCTTCATTGGCGATGTAGGGCGTGTGGAGATAGCCGTGGAAGCAGGTGGCGAGCCCGGCGTCGAGGTCGACCACGACGATGTGCCCGTCGTGGTTCTTTGTGCCAGCGAGCAGATGGCCGAAGATGAAGGTGCCGGGCATCATCTCCCACGCGTTGTAGCGCGCCTCGGTCCAACTGCCCTTGCCGTCCATCCGCCAGTCAAGCGTTTCGGCGCCCTTCATGCGGTATTCGACCGTCGGCCCGCTGTCGTAGGCGATGGTGAAGGCCTTGCCGGACAGTCCAGCGCTTTTCTCGGTGCCGTTGCCGGCCATCGGGCTGGGGCGGTCGAAGACGTGGACATTGCCCGCCGCGATCGACGCATCGACTTCGGCGGAGGTCATCTTGTCCATCGTCGCCAGCGGGCGGTAGATGCGCCGCTCGCCCTTCTTGCCGCGCTCGATCTTGAGCGGCTCGGCGCTGAAATCGCCGAGCTTCTCGAACCGCGCGTTCTGTCCGAGCCATTCGCCGGTGCCGCGGAACATGTAATATTCGAGCTCGTCGATGCCGTTGAAGCCGAGCCGGAAGCCGGCCGATTGCAGCGTGTTGGCGTCATAGACGTAGAGGTGCAGCAAGCCGGAGAATTCCGCCTCCACGCGGGCAAAGGCGTAGAGCTCCTCGGTCAGCTGGATGTAATCCGCCGGGGCCGAATAGCCGCGATGCTCCTCAAGCCGGTCGAGTTCGATCCAGTGGGTGTAGGATACCGAGCAGTAGTACTCGATCGTCCGCAGGCCGGTGTCTTCGGTCCAGGCGATGGCCCGGCCTTCGCTGCGCAGGGTGGCATGGTGCAGTTCGGCACCGTCTGCAGCCAACCCATCGATTGTCCCATGCCAGACAGCGCGGTCGATTTCGCGGGCGCGAGGGGCAGGGCCGCCGCCGAACCACAGTTCGAACACGGTTGCAGCATTTGTGGAGCGGTTCCAGATCAGCGCCCAGGCTTGGGTCGAGTCGGGCACGAGGTGAGTGACGAGAGTTATCGGGCCGAGGTTCAGCGCGCCGTAGGGGGCGCTTCGTCCGCCGTTGAGCGACACGCTGCTATTGGCGGCAAAGGCCCACAATAGAGCGGGCGCGCCTTCGCCGGTGAACCGGATGCTCTTCCCGGCAAGCCCCGCGGTATCGAACGCGGGCTTCCCCTTAGGACCGCCGGCAGCGGTCATCGCGCCGGCGATCTGACCTTCGCTGAGATCGGTATATGGATACCGGAACAGCGGCACGTCGGGATACGCCTTGCGGGCGATGTCCATGCCTATCCCCTCTCTCCCTTTTCGTTGACTTTATCCTGCCACGAACGAGGCGAAGCGCAAGGTCCGATTGCCCGAGGGCAAACTCTTCACACTTGCAACGCTGGCACGCTTCGGCAAAGGCCCCTCGCGCTATGTTTGACGATGCCCTGATCGAAGCCGCCCGCGTGTCCAAGGCCTGGCCGTTCCAGGAGGCGATGAAGCTCGTCAAACGCTACCCCGAGGGCAAGCCTGATGGCGCGGCAGTCGTCTTCGAGACCGGCTACGGCCCCTCGGGTCTGCCGCACATCGGCACCTTCCAGGAAGTCTTGCGCACCACGCTGGTGCGCCGCGCCTACGAAATCCTCACAGACGGCGCACCGACCCGGCTGATCGCCTTCAGCGACGACATGGACGGGCTGCGCAAGGTCCCCGACAACGTGCCGCATCACGAGATGATGCAGGCCAACCTCGGCAAGCCGCTGAGCCGCATTCCCGACCCGTTCAACGCCGGTTTTCAGAGCTTCGCGCACCACAACAATGCAATGCTGCGCGACTTCCTCGACCGCTATGGCTTCGACTACGAGTTCGTCGCCGCCAGCGACCGCTACAACCACGGCGATTTCGACGCCGCGCTGGCCCGTGTGCTCGAGAAGTATTCGGCGATCATGGACATCATGCTTCCGACCCTGCGCGCCGAGCGGCAGGCGACCTATTCGCCGGTGCTGCCGATCAGCGAGAGGAGCGGCGTGGTGCTGCAGGTACCGGTCGAGGTCGTCGATGCCGCTGCCGGTATCGTCCGCTTCGAGGATGAGGGCGAAACGGTCGAGCAATGCATCTTCGGCGGCAAGGCCAAGCTGCAGTGGAAGGTCGACTGGGCGATGCGCTGGTACGCGCTCGGCGTCGATTACGAGATGTGCGGCAAGGACCTGACCGACAGTGTCACCCAGTCGGGCCGGATCGTCCGCGCGCTCGGCGGGCGCATGCCCGAGAACATGATCTACGAGCTGTTCCTTGATGAGAACGGCGAGAAGATCTCCAAGTCCAAGGGCAACGGCCTGACCATCGACGAATGGCTGCGCTACGGCAGCGAGGAGAGCCTCGGGCTCTACCTGTTCCGCGAACCGAAGAGCGCCAAGAGCCTGCACGCCGGGATCGTCCCGCGCGCGGTCGACGAATACTGGCAGTTCCGCTCCAAAATTCCTGAACAGCCGCTCGAACAGCAGCTCGGTAACCCCGTGTGGCACCTGCTGCGCGCCAACGGAAACGAAGGCGGCGATGGTGACAACCTGCCGGTGACCTACGGACTGCTGCTCAATCTCGCCAGCGTGCTGGGCACCGAGGCGACCGCGGAGAGCCTGGGCGAATACGTCGACAATTACATTGCCGGGGCGAGCAAGGACCCGCACCTCGCCAGGCTCATCGACACGGCGATCAACTACAACCGCGACTTTGTCGCCCCGACGCTGCACAAGCGCGCGCCGGAGGCGAACGAAGCCGAAGCGCTCAGGGCGCTTGACGCCTACCTCGCCGGCATTCCCGCCGATACCTCGGCTGAGGACATGCAGACTGCGGTCTACGAGATCGGCAAGGACGAGGCGTTCGCCTTCGAAAGCCTGCGGCACTGGTTCAAGGCGCTTTACGAAACCCTGCTCGGGAGCGCACAAGGGCCCCGCATGGGCAGCTTCATCGCGCTTTACGGGGTCGGAAACACGCGCAAGCTGATTGCCGAGGCGCTCGCGCGGTGACCGAAACGGCGGAACTCGAGCGGCTCGCCAAGGACCTGCTCGGCCGTTCGCTGGAAGAACTCGACCGGGAAGAACAGGACGTTCTCGCCCGCGTCGCCGCCGGAACCTACATCGGCATCGATGCCGACGAGGCGGCGCAGCTCCATGCCACCCTCGGCGAAAGGCTGGCCGATCGGGTCGCTGCGGTCGGCGGCAGTTGGGGCTTCATCGCCGCCTTCGGTATCGTCCTGCTGTCATGGATGCTCCTCAACAGCGGCGCGGTGACCGCGTTCGGCATCCCCGCCTTCGACAAGTACCCCTACATCTTTCTCAACCTCATGCTGTCGATGCTGGCCGCGATCCAGGCGCCGATCATCATGATGAGCCAGAACCGGCAGGCCGCGAAGGACCGCGTGGCCGCGCGGCACGACTATGAGGTCAACCTGCGCACTCAGCTCGAAATCCTGCGCCTGTCGCGCCGGGTCGACCGCTTCGCGCACCTGTTCCTGCAAAGCGCCAAGCTCGACGAGGAGGGTTCGGTCGAACTCGACAAGCTGGAACGGCGCATCGCCCGCAACGGCGGCAAGGACGATCCGCTGACCTGACGGCCTAGCGCCAGCGCTTGGTGCGGTACCACTTCGTGATGATGTACTTGATCCCGGATACCACCTGTGTTCCGGCGTGCATCGTCCATTCGTTGGGCCGACCTTCGGGATCGGCGTTGTTCCAGCCAAGTAGTGCGCCGCGCCTGGGCTCGATCGACAGGCCGAGGCTGGTGAAGTCGGTCGTGCCCCCGGCCTCGACTTCGTTGAGGAAGACCATGGCCGTCCAGCTGCGTTGCCCGCCGCGGTCCTTCTCGATCTTCCAGTAATTGGCCTGGGTGTAGAACCAGTCGTTGTGGGGCTTGAACTCCTGTCCGGGCAGGTAGCGCTGGCCCTGTATCGTTTCGCCCCACGACGGGTCGATCCCGAGCAGGTCGTCGATCCGCCGGCTGATCTTCTTCACGAAGGGATCGTGCGGATCGACGTCGCCCGAATAGGAGGTGCGGTAGTCGGCGCCGTAGGCAAGGTCGAACACCGCGCTGGGCTTGGCTACCTGGTCGATCAGGCCGATCATTCGGTCGCACTCGTCGGCGCTCATGAAGTCGCCGACAGCGAAGATCTCGGCCCGGTCCTGCGTCGGTACAGGATAGACCACCGGGTTGGCAGCAAGCCGCTTGCGCACCTTGCTGCCTGTGCGCCGCAGCCCGTCCTGGTCGGGAACCTTGGCCTGTGCGAAAGACTTCTTGGCGATGTCGGAATTTGTCATTCCGCAAAGCTTTTCCAAACCCTGACGCGCATGACAAGGCCATAGCTTGCCGCAACGGGCGTGCTTGCTACCATGATGGACGAAAGGAGTTCAGATGCCGGTCACCCGCTATTCCAAGGGAGCGATGCTCCTTCACTGGCTCATCGCCATCGCGGTCATCGTCAACTGGCGCCTCGCCGAGGCCGCAGAACACGTGCCGCACGACCAGCACCTGCAGGTCCTTGGGCCGCACATGGCTACCGGCATCCTGATCCTTGTGCTGAGCTTGATCCGGCTCGGCTGGCGCTTCACCCACGCACAGCCACCGCTCGGTTCGCACCTGCCGAAGTGGGAGGTCGTGCTCGCCCGTGTGGTCCATGTCGTGTTCTATGTGGCAATGATCGGGCTGCCGCTGATGGGCTGGATCGGCACCTCGATGCAGGATCACCCGATCGACTTCTTCGGCTGGTTCACCGTGCCGATGCTACCAATCGCCAAGGACGACCATGGCGGGCACGAACTGCTCGAGTTGCACGGGACCTTCGGCAACATCTTCATCTACCTGATCGGCCTGCACATCCTCGGCGCGCTCAAGCATCATTTCTGGGACAAGGACGGCGAGCTGTGGCGCATGCTGCCGTTCGGCCAGCCGCGCCAGCCCGAGGCGTAACGCAAAAGCCCCCGGCCTTGCGGCACGGGGGCTTCGCTTCCGCCGGTCCACTCCACCGGCGAAGAGTGGGTCCGGGCGGTTACCAGAAGAAGTCGTAGATCACGTCGACCACTTCGCCGGTGTACATGTCGACCAGCAGCGCATCGTCGTAATACCGCACCCAGCGATAGGGGCCGTAAACGTCCGGCAGGCGGTAGTTCCACGGATCGTTGATCCAGTAGCGGTTCGAATAGAACAGCGAGTCGAGGAAGAACCCGATGTTCAGCCGGCGATAGTAGTAGTTCCGGTACGGCGCATAGTAGATGCCGAGACGGTACGTGCTGCGGTGCGCGTTGCGGTAGTTGCGCCAGTCATACCGGCGGTCGTTGCGCCAGCCGTGGTTGTCCCAGCGGCGATGGTCGCGCTGGCCGTCGCGATATCCGTCGCGCCGGCCATTGTTGTAGGCGGCGCGATTGTCGCGGCGGTCGTCACGCCGGTCGGCCTGGCGGCCATCGCGATAGCCGTCACGGTAGGTCGAGCGATTGTCATTGCCGCGACGCCCGTCGTAGCTCCGGTTGCGCCCGTCGTAGCTCCGGTTGCGGTCGTTGTCGCTATAGGTGCGGTTGCGGTTCCCGTCGGCATAAGTCGCGTTGCGAGCGGGCGCGGGGACGTTGCGCGTCGCTGGCGGGGTGCCATTGCCACCGCGGTTCCAGCCATTGCCGCGCTGGCCGTTGTTGCCCGAACGCTCATTGCCGCGTGAAGTGTCGCGCTGGGCGACCTGCGGGGTGCCGCGATTGTCCCGCTGCCGGGCTTGCGGAGCCTGGCGAACTGGCGGACTCGAGCGCTGCTGCTGCTGCTGTTGTGGGGCGGGCTGCCGCGCGGTCGGCTGGCTGCGCTGCTGGCTGCGCGCATTGTCGCTGCGGGATTGGCGGGCGTTGTCCGATTTCGAGCTCGAACCCGATTGCCAGCTACGGCCCATGTTTTCACGGACATCGCGTGCGGCGACCGGTGTCGAGGCGAGCGCCAGCGCAGCCGCAATGGCCGCCACTGCCCCGCCGGTGAAGAACTTCCCAATTGTCATCGCGGCTACTCCTGAGCTTGCCGCTGAGTGGGATGCGGCCCCTTGAATGACTCCTTGTTATTCCAGCTGTGCTGACAAGAATGTGAACCACGCTGTATGCCTCCCGTTCAGGTTGAGAGGCTCCCACCTGAACGCTGGACCCGCGCCAATTGCGAATGTAGGGCCCTTGCCATGCAGCCATTCGCCAAGCTCTTGCGGCGGCTCGCCGAACGGGTCCCGGACGACCTCGTCGAGCTCCAGCAATGGCGCAGGCGGCTCGCCATGCTCGTCTCCGCTCTGCTGATCGGCCTGCTCGCGGTGGGCTTCGCCGCCGCCGGCGATTTCGCGCAGCGCGTGTTCGCGGCGCAGGCGGCGCGCGAATGGTACATGCCTTTGGTCCTCACTCCGGTAATCTTTGTCGTCATCGCCGCGCTGACCCGTTCTCTGGCCAACGAGGCGCGAGGTTCCGGCATTCCGCAGGTCATTGCCGCGAGCCGCGATTCGGAAAAGGCGGAGAGCGGCGAACTTCTTTCGGTCCGCACCGGCGTGGCCAAGCTTCTGCTCTCGGTCGGTGCGCTGTTCGGCGGTGCATCGGCGGGGCGCGAAGGGCCCACCGTGCAACTCGGCGCGGCCATCATGGTGCAGGTCCACCGCCTGCTAAAGGTCCGCGTTTCGCCCGGCGTGCTCATCGCGGGCGGCGCGGCGGGCGTCGCCGCGGCCTTCAACACCCCGCTCGCCGGGATCGCCTTTGCCATCGAGGAACTGGCTGTCGCCTACGAGCAGCGTGTCGCGGTGCTGGTGATGGGGGCGGTTATGATCGCCGGCCTGACCAGCCAGGGGATCGCAGGCGACTACGTCTATTTCGGTCACGTCGGCCACGGAATGCCGGTGTCGAGCGTGCTCGTCGCCGCGCCGCTCGCCGGCGTTCTCGGCGGAGTTGCCGGGGGGCTTTTCTCGCGTGCGCTCCTCACGTTGCGCGGACCGGGCGGCCGCTGGAGCGGCGTGCTCGGTAAGCGACCTCTGGTGACCGCGCTCGTCTGCGGAGTGATCGTCGCGGCGATCGGTGTGGTCGCAGGCGGTACGACCTGGGGCACCGGCTATGAACCGACCAAGGCGTTGCTCGAAGGCGCGCGCGGCGATTACTGGTTCGGCCCGGCCAAGTTCCTTGCGGCACTGGTGACCAGCGCTAGCGGCATTCCCGGCGGCATTTTTGCCCCCTCGCTGGCGGTCGGGGCAGGGCTGGGCAACCTGCTGACCCCGCTGTTTCCAAGCGAGCAGAGCGGCACCATCGTGCTGCTGGGTATGGCCGGGTACTTCGTCGGCGTCGTTCGTGCTCCTCTGACCGCAGTGATCATCCTCAGCGAGACGACCGGGACCACCGCGGTGATACTGCCGCTGTTCGCGACCTGCCTGATCGGCGACTGGGCCGGGTCGATGGTGTGCCGTGAGCGGCTCTACCACGCACTGGCGCGGGACTTCATGCCGCCGGTGCCAGAGGCGAAGGCGGAAGAAAACCGCTACACCTGACGCAGCCGAAGCTCGTGGCCCGCGACCGTTCGCCAGCCATTGAAGAATTGTTCACCCTGCGCGTTTAGGATCGCTCACAGCCGCCAAAAAGCGGAAGGGTTGCGCCTTGAGAGGGGCCTGAAGAGATGAACGCTGGCATGCGAATCCTGCTGTTGTTCGACAACAACGGCGCCGAATATGTCTCGCGAATTCGCGAATCCGTGACCCGCACGGGCCGATCGTCCGGTTTCCAGGTTGTATCGGAGAACCTTTTCTCCAGCGGCCGCCAGGTGGCAGACGTCATCGCCGACGACACGATCGCCGGCGTCATCCTCACGCCTCCATTGTCGGACGACCGCCATGTGCTGGGCCTGATCGAGGAGCGCAAGCTGCCCTACGTGCGGATCGCTCCGATGCTCGATCTCAGCCGCGGCTGCACGGTCATCATGGACGAGTACGACGCGGCGCGGGCGATCACCGACTACCTGCTGCAGCGCGGCCACCGGCGGATCGGTTTCGTGCGCGGACCGAACGTCCACCTCGTCTCGATGCGGCGCTACAACGGTTATGCCAACGCTATCGGCGGCAAGGGCTTGCGGATCGACCACGCGCTGGTCGCGCAGGGCGACTTCTCGCGTCAGTCGGGACGCGAGCAGGCTGCCGCGCTGTTCGCCGCCAAACCGACCGCGATCTTCGCCAGCAACGACGAGATGGCCGCGGGCATCATCGACGCCGCCGTTGCCTCCGGAATTTCTGTCCCGGACGACATCTCGCTGGTCGGGTTCGACGACAATGCCGTCGCCAAGACGATCCGTCCCGGCCTCACCACCGTGCGTCAGCCGCTCGAGGAAATGGGCGAAATGGCCTGCAAGCTGGTGGCGGAACGCGTCATCCACCCTGCACGCGGGGCGAGACATGAGCAGATCCCGTTCCAGATCGTAGAGCGGGCTTCGGTGATCGAAGCGGTTGCGCGCGCGGCCTGACGCCGCTTCAGAATTCGCGAGCGCTCAGGATCCGGGCCTGCTCCGGCCGCAGCTCGGCGTTGTGCACACTGTCACCTCGTGAATGTAGCGGTTCTTGCCGTTCAATATCCGGAACGTCTGGCTGGCCGGGGTTCCTGGGTGATACGGGCCGAGACCGGCATCGATCCACGAGAAGTTGTGAAAGATGCTGACAGCGCCGATGGTCTCGTCGATCACGTAGCGGCGGTTACCCGTGCTAATCGGCTGCGGGAACGCCCCCATGTCGCAAGTATTGCCCTCCGGGTTCCGACTGCCGGTGTAGATCCGGCCTTCGAGCCGGGCGCAGGGCGTACCGTGCGGCACGGGCAGGTCCGGTGCTCCCCAGTTGTTGATGTAGGCGTCGGCGGCGGCCTGCAGGACCCCGCGCCTGTCGCGCTTGTCTTCAGGGATCTCGCCCCAGTCCTCGACTCGTGTCTGGGCAAGGTGCGCGTCGGCGCCGAACACCCAGTCGCCGTCGTCGGTTACGATCGACTCCATCACGGTCACCTTGCCGGCGTCGTTCACCTCCATCCGAGTGTGGATGACGTAGGGGTGCGCGTTTGTGGCCGAAGTTATCTCTGTAAAGGTCGCACACTGCGTGGTGTCGAGGAAGCTGCGGGTGAAATCGACCGGCAGCGGCTGGCTGAGAACGCCCGCGCCAATAGCCACAGGCAGGTTGTTCTCTCCGTAATACGCCTTGTCCGCAAGCGGCAACTTGCCCGGGTCCCCGGCCGCCTGTGCCGCGACGTATGTGGCCGCGAGCCCTTGCAGCATCGCGCGGCTGCATTCGGCGTGGGCGTTTGTCGAAAAAGCCATCCCGGCCAGGGCAACCGACAGACCGATTGCGCCTTTGGTCCACTGCGACATGAATGTTCCTCCCCCTCGTTCCCGGCGTCAGACAGCACCCGGGCCGTCGCGTTCTAGGGTAACCGTAGCCCCGTTGTCAGCCCGGACTTGTTCCGGGCCAGTGCTTTACTTGGCAACGCCGGAAAAGTTGAGCACCGCCCCGGAACAAGTCCGGGGTGACGAAGTGGGTTTGCCTGCAAGGTTGCCTTAACGCCTCCCAAACCCCTCGTACCCCTCGACCGCAACCTCGCGCTCCTCGATCCGCTCGACGCGGGCATGCGAGGGTCCTTCGTGCATCGCCGCGATCATTTGCAGGACCGCAGCGTCCTCGCCCTCGACATGCGCCTCGACCGTGCCGTCGGGCAGGTTTCGGACCCACCCCGCCACGCCGAGAGAATGCGCAGTCCTGACTGTCCATTCACGATAGAACACGCCTTGCACGCGTCCGTGGATGATGAGATGGCGGGCGTTCATGCGGCCAACTTACTTCACCTCGTCATCCTCACGAAGTTTGGGATTCAGCGTCACGCGGCGCAGAGACCAGACTGGCTTCCCGCATTCGTGGGAATGACCTTAAGCGTGTGGAAAGCAGTCGTTGACCCTAAGCTCATTCTCCGAGAAGCCTCTTGTCCGCCAGCACCGCCTCAAGCGCCACGAGCCAGCTTTCGAAATAGCCGCGACTGGGGGTGAGCGGATCCTCGCCTTCGGCCTCAGCCACGGCTGCGATCAGCGCCTGCTGGAAGTCGGCCCATGCGAAGCGGCCTTGTTCGGCGAGGCTCACCGCCATCGCGAAGGCGCGGCGTTCCCATTCGTCGTGAAACACCAACTCTCCGCTCTTGCGCGGCAGCGCCTCACGCCCCGGCATTTCGGCAATGGCCGGATCGGCGAGCCGTTCCTGGATCATGCCGGCTCGACCTTGGTCACGCCGATCATCGCGTCGCGTTCGACCAGTTCGGCCAGCTGCTCCTCGCTCATCCCCTCGGTCCCGGCCGGTCGCTCGGGGAGGACGAGGTAGCGGACCTCCGCGCTGCTATCCCACACGCGCACTTCGACATCGTCGGGCAATTCGGTGCCGAAATCGGCGAGCACGCCGCGCGGATCGACCACCACGCGGCTGCGATAGGCATAGTCCTTGTACCAGGTCGGCGGCAGGCCGAGTACCGGCCACGGGTAACAGGAGCACAACGTACAGACGACGACATTGTGTATCTCGGGCGTGTTCTCGCACACCACCATGTGTTCGCCCTGTAGCCCGCCATAGCCGAGCTCGGCGATTGCGGCGGTGGCATTGTCCAGTAACCGCTGCTTGTACGCCGGATCGGTCCACGCACGAGCTACCACCCGGGCGCCATTCATCGGGCCAAGGTCGTTTTCGTAGATGTCCACCGCGCGGTCGAGCGCGCCGCGGTCGACGATCCCCTTGGCAACCAGCAAATCTTCCAGCCGCGCGACCTTTTCGGTCAGTTCGCGGTTGCGCTCTTCGCTGCGCTGGCTGCTATGATAGGGGCTCGGCGGCGCATCATGCGCATGGCCGTGGTCATGGGCGTGATCGTCGTGGCTCATGTCACGCCTCCCCTTCCGCACGCGGTTCCAGATAGCTTTCCCACAAATCGATATAGACGCAGTCGCGTCGTGTGACATTATCGCCCCACAATTCGCGCGCCTCGAACCGTACGCCGTAGAGCGGATGCGGGTTTTCGCCCCGGTCGTGGGCATGCGTGTCGGGAAAGACGTGGCAGCCGCGATAGGCGACCACCGTGCCGCGCTTTCCGCGCACATAGCGGGGCAGGCGGGTGTGACCTTTGACCTCCATGTTGCGGGCGCGGACCTCGTCGTCAGGCTTGAACGCAGGCGTGATATCGACATCGCGGATGGCCGGATCGCCACCCTTGAGAAAAGCGGCAATCGCCTCCGCGTCGGGAGCAGGGAAAGGCAGTCCCGGCTTGAACTTGGACTTGCCGGTCACGATTTCCTCCGCCGTGGCGAAGCCCAGTTCCTGCGACAGCATCGCGACCATAGTCATCCAGCTCTCGAAATAGCTCTGATTCAGGTAGCGGGGCGGCTCGATTCGCTCGCGCGCATGGCGGCAGCGGTCCACCGGACCGAGGAACGGCGTCGCCAGCAGGTTCAGGGCGAAGGCGCGCCGCTGCCAGTTGTGGTGGAATGGGTGATACCCGGGCTCGGGGATCACCGGCCCGAACGTGGTGATTCCGCCCATGTCGTGGATGCCGTCCATCAGCTTCTCCCAAAGCCTCGATGCAGTGGGTCAGTAATCGTAACCCTCGAATAGCATAGCAGGTCACGAAATCGTTGGGACAGATATTTGGTGGTGCACAAATGTCCGCAATTAGGTCGTTAGCGGCTGGTCCGTTCTTGGCGCTCTGCCAGCTCGGCGTTGAGGTCGCGAACTGGGTGGAAAGCGGACGGCCCGTCAGCCTTCGAATATTTCTTTCATTAGCGGTCGGTCATAGTCGAGCAGCCAACTTCTGAACTGGTCATAAAGTCCAGCTGTTTGCTCTTTGGTGATTGAGGTGATGTCCATCCCCCGGTCGTCGTAGGCGTCGACCGACACACCGTGCGCCAGATTCACCAGTTTGGATTTGACTGGCGCAACAGGGCCGATGCCGATGTCCTGCGCGACTTGATTCCAGATCAGAATATCCGCCTGATCCCAAGTCAGATTAACCGCGCGGTGCACCCAAAGCTCTGCCTCATCGTCCTCGTCATCCCCGGGCCAACAATAGCCTTTCCAGGTCGCAAGAGCCGCCTTGGTCGGCACTCCCAACTCCTCGAGATAGTCAAAGCCCGTTCCCCCCATCCAACCGTGCTGTTCAGCTCTTATATCTGTTCTGGGGTCGGGATAGGCAGCGATAACGCCGATCAGTCCGTCCGTTGGAAGCGCAGCTCGGGCCAGGCAACGGGCGCGATCATAGCTAGTCGTGAACATCGTCAAATAAGCGCCGCCCTCATTTAGCCCAAACCTGAGCCGATGCGGCGAGGCCCACAAATTGCGCTCCCAGTCTGGACCCAAAGTCAAAGTCATTGTTCGTCTATAGTTTGCAGTGCAAGACGTCCGCAATTGGGTCGTTTGCGGTCGGTCCGCTCCCGACGCTCGAATAGCTCGGCGACGAGCTCACGACGAGGTGGTTAGCTGACATTGGCCTTCGTCGGCCTCCAAGGTAGCGACGTAAGGTGTTAGGCGGCTCTCAGGAGGAAATCGGCAGTCTTTTGCGGCTCATCGATCATCATCATGTGCCCACCGTCCCATGCTTCGACATACCAACTGCTATCATCTTTGTAATTGTCGTAATTGCCCTGGAACAGCGGCGAACTGCGTATCCACAAATAGGCTTTTTTGGCGATGCCATCGACTGCGCCAGTCAGCGAAATCGGCTCGGACCCGGTCCCAATCGGCGTGGGTGTGTAGCGCCAACGTTGGTCTTGCGGGATTCCGAACTCGTCCATCATCGCGGTCGGCATCGGAAACGCAGCGGGAGCTCCGCCGGTTGAGGGGCCTGGAGGCGGGCCGGGAGGCGGCCCTTCGGGACTTCCGGGCACCCTACTCAGGCTCAGAACTGAATCTCCGTCCTTGGGCAGAAAGGCGTCGAGATAGACTAGGGATGAGATGCGCTCGGCCATCCGGTCGGCAGCTCCGGTCGCGGGAACGCCACCATAGGAATGGGAGACCAGGACGACATTGTCCAATTCGTGAAATTTGATCGCGTTTACGATGTCGGTGATGTGAGTGGTGAGGTTGATCTCGTTGTTCAGGCGGTGCGAGTCCTCGGCTAGGCCGCTCAGTGTGAGCGCGTGGACAGTGTGACCCTTGGTGCGCAATATCGACGCCACCTCGTCGTAAACAAATGCTCCGCACCATGCACCCGGCACTAGCACGAAAGTCTTGCTCTCGCTGTCTGGCGCCCGGCAGACCTGCGCCTTCGCATTGGTTGAGGCAAACGCGGCCCCAGCGGCCAGCGCCCCGCTAGAGAGCTTCAGGAAATCGCGCTTATTCATTGTGAGTCTCCTTTCCCTGATCCTTCCAATACACAAAGCCACGTGACGGCCGGCACCTTCCAATTTGCTTCGAACGTATAGAAGCTAGCATGACGTTCCATCGCGGCCGAACTATGTAGGTTGAGCTGTTTCGAAAGCGTCCGCTTTGGGTCGTTTCCCACTTGGCAGCTAAGGGGGGAAAGTGATTTCTTCTTCGAGCCCGATATTTAGCTTACAAACCAGTTGAAGAATGACCGCCAAGGCCTCGTCTGCGCCAAGGTGAACATCGATACCTGCATGGCAAACATAAGTCCTGCGGCGATGAGGAATGGGTTGTGCCTTCCCAGCTTGCGGCGTTCCCATAACCCAAGTGTCAGCAAGACAATGTCCAACAATAGCCATGAACCGACGAGGACCGGGAAAGTCGCCTCCGTGGGAGCCGTGCGGTTGATGATGCGATCTGTCGCTGCAGTGATGATGGGGAACACCGTGCATAGTATATAGCGTGCGTGGAGTGCAGTCCGTTTCCGGTGGATGAGTGCCAGTGTGAAGAAAGCTCCAAAGAGCGCGGCACTGGCCAGGGAAATGAACAGGAAGGGGGGAATCATCGCGACCTGTTCTTCCGGGACGGCTTGATCCGGCCCGACCATGAATATCAACTGCTGCCGGATCAGAAGGACCATGACGGTGAGGATGAAAGCCACAAAGAGCGGCGTTATCCTGCCGATCTGCCGGTGCAGGGATCTATAGCCCTTTCGTATCAACAGCGGTTGAACGACAAGCAGACAGAACCAGAGCGTCATCGAAATCGCATGGACATAGTAGAGCGGAAACTGCTGCCTGGCCTGGGTCATATGAAATGGGCCGGAAAAATATGTCGGCCAGAAACCCCAGATCGCAACTAGGAAAAAGCCAAGAAAGATTAATGCCCCGAAGCGCGAAAGCAGCCCAGTCATAATCTTGCCCCCAAAGACGCTGCTGCGAACCTTAGCATGGGCGGCTAGGTGCTCCAAATCTCCAATGTTTT
>NZ_WTYM01000045.1 GCF_009827435.1 Croceibacterium salegens
GTTGCTCCCTTTCGGCCACGAGGGCTCTTGGCTGGAATGGCAGCTAATGACCCTTGGGACCAAAAATTAGTCGGTCCGCTACTGACCCAGTTGCGGACATCATTCCAACATGGTCACGTCAGCGACAATCAGCGCGGCCTTGCTGAACGCGCAATCAACCGACGGTCTTGCCGCGATCGACCAACAGCGAATGGCCCGTCACGTAGCTGCTTTCATCGGAAGCGAGGAAAGCCACTGCAATTGCTATGTCGTCGATCGTACCCAACCGCCCCAGCGGCACGGCGGGGACAAGGGCTTCGGCGCCGGGCACGCCGAGGTTGTGCACGATGTCGGTCAGCATCCGGCTTTCGATGAAGCCCGGATGCACGGAATTCACGCGCACGCCGAACGGCGCGGCTTCGAGGGAAGCGGTCCGGGTCAGGCCCAGCACGGCATGCTTCGATATAATGTAGCTGGACATGTTGGCCGCGCCGATCAGCCCAGCGATCGAAGAAGTGTTTATGATCGACCCGGACTTCTGCGCCTGCATCAGGGGCAGAACGTATTTCATACCCAGGAACACACCCAAGACGTTGACGTTGAACACCCTTACGAATTCGTCGGTCGGATAGTCCTGGATCGAGGCCTGGGTGCCTTCGATGCCGGCATTGTTGAAGAAGATGTCGATCCGGGACCCAAGGGCAAGCGACTTTTCAACGTAACCACAGACTCGGCTTCGACGGTCACGTCGGCGCGCAGCAGGGTGAATCCTTCGCGGCCATCGAGCGGTTTCCACCGGTCCGCCATCCGCCGATGGATGGTCGACGCCGATGACCCGGGCCCCGCGTTCGGCCAGCTTGCGCGCCGTCGCGCTGCCGATGGCACCGGCGGCGCCGGTCACGACCGCGACCTTGCCAGCCAGGGGTTGGTACCCTGCTGGGTCACTCATGACAGCCTCTCGTGTTCGATATGCGCTCGATCGCTCTGTTGCGATCGGCGCCTCGCCGGACAACCTGTCACCAAATTGCGGCCATTCTTTGCTTGCAGCGCTGCCGCCAGACAGGGCGAGGCGCGGAGTCTCGAACTCGCAATCTACTCGGAATACGTCGCCCTTTTGATCAGGCTGGCCCGCTTGCGGCCGGGGACGATGCGCGAAGTTTCGGCCGAACGATCGTTCTTCAGCGCGCCTTCGCGAATTGCCTCGAGGACGATTTCACCTGAGATCGGCGCATCGAACTTCAGGCCGCAGGAGTCGTTGTTCGACCACGCAACGGATCCGAAGACTTCGTAGATGCTCCACTTGAGCAGCGCTGGCATGCCCACGGCAGGCGGATTGTGAATGCTGATGCCCGCACCATATTCGGAAATGTCGGCCAGCCACGCCGACCGGTTGAAACTTGCCGTCTGCAGGCGCGCGGGCAGGTTGATGCGGCTGCGCAGGGCAACCCGGCGATCCTCCTTCGCTTCCCCAGTATCGTCCTGGTATGCTCCGAGGTGGGCCCAGTCTTCGCAATTGTCGCTCGCTTCGGTCACCAGCGACCCGTAGTAATTCGGGTTCTCGACCAGTTTCCGGCACACCCCTTCGCGGGCCACCTCCTCCCTCAGGTTGGGAGCCCAGTAGCGGCACTGATGGCAGGAGGGAGTACGTTCGGTATCGCCAGGCATTCAGTCGCTCTCCCCGACTTTGAGCAATTACAAAGTCCTAGCGAAAGAAGGTGAATTTCAGCCTTAAGAACATGGTTATCGGCGGGCGTTCCTCGCCGTCTGCCGCCTGCCAGGTTCCCGCGGTTCAGATCCCTGATTCCAACCGCTGAATCCCGACGCCCGGCGGCATCAGGCAGGCGGCGGATTCCCTAACCCTTCTTCGCAGCGATCCAGTCGTCGATCTTCTGTTCGAGGATCGGCAACGGCAGTGCGCCGGTGTTCAGCACCTGATCGTGGAATTCGCGGATGTCGAACCTTTCGCCCAGTTCCTTCTCGGCCTTGGCGCGCAGCCGCTGGATGGTCAGCGCGCCGGTCTTGTAGGCCAGCGCTTGCCCCGGGATGGCGATGTAGCGTTCGACCTCGGCGCGGATGTCCTCGAGGCCCAGCGCCGAGTTGTCGGTCATGTACTGGATCGCCTGTTCGCGGGTCCAGCCCTTTGCGTGGATGCCGGTGTCGACCACCAGCCGCAGCGCGCGCAGCATCTCGTCGTTGAGCGTGCCGAAGCGCGCCGCGGGATCGGCGTAGAAGCCCATCGGGTAACCGAGCGTCTCGGCATAGAGCGCCCAGCCCTCGACGAAGGCGGTGTTGCCGCCAAAGCGAATGAAGTTGGGCAGCGCGGTGTTCTCCATCGCCAGACTGATCTGGAAATGGTGCCCCGGCGCGGCCTCGTGCATGTAGAGCGTGATCTCGTTCGGCGTGGTGCGGGCCGGCAGGTCGTAGGTCGAATAGTAGAAGATCCCCGGCCGCGATCCGTCGGGCGAGCCCTCGTTGTACGAGCCCTCGGCGGCATATTTCTCGCGGAACGGTTCGACCGGGCGGACCTCCAGCGGCAGCTTGGGCAGGTGCGCGAAGTACTCGGGCGCCTTGGCGTCGACCATCTTCGAGATGCGGTTGAAGGCGTCGATCTTCTCCTGCGCGGTCTTGCGCTTGAAGCGCGGATCGGTGCGCAACCAGGTGAAGTATTCCTGCAGCGTCCCCTCGAAACCGAGCTCCTTCTGCGTCTCGCGCATGGCGTCGAGGATGCGGGCGACTTCCTTGAGGCCGGTCTGGTGAACCTCCTCGGGATCGAGCGGCAGAGTTGTGTAGCGCTCGATCAGCTGGGGGTAGAGCCTGTCGCCGCCCTTCATCGCCCAGAGCCCGACGTCTTGGCGCGCCTTGGGCTGGTAGTCCTGCTTCAGGAAGTCCTCGAGACGCTTGTAGGCCGCGAAGATCGTGCCGACGTTCGCGCGGTATTCGGCGGTCAGGCGCTCGCGATCGGCGGCGCTGAAGTCCTCGGGGAATTGACCTACCGGGCCGTAGAATGGCGAATCCTCGATCGGCGCGGCGAGTTGGGCGTCGAGCTGCTCGATGGTGCGGTCGATCGTCATCCGGCTCTCGACCACGCCGCTCGCCAGCCCTTCGCGCATGCGGCCGATCGCCCGGTCGACCCAGGCGACGTATTCGGCGTTGCGCTTGAGGTTTTCCTCGTAGTCTTCGAGCGTCGCGAAGGGCGCGCTGCCCTGCCCGCTGGCGATGGTCGGGTAATAGACCTGCCAGCTGGCGTAGTGGTTGACCGGGCGCACTTCGGTCAGGGGCAGGATATCGTCCGCGAGCGAGTCCAACGTTCGCTGCTGGTTCCACGCGAAGACGTCGTAGGCGATCTTGTCGGTCGGCGAGAGTGCGTCGCGATCGAGGCGATGAAGCGCTTCAATGTTGGTTTCAGCGTTCTGTTTCTGCGCTGAATAGTATGCATCGGAGTCGTAATCGCCGAAGTGCTCGGCATAGCGCATGTCGCCGCGGCTCAGCGCGTCGAGCGGGTTGAGCTTGAGGTCCGCTTCGTCCGCCGCGGCGAAGGCCGCGAACAGCGCCTCGTGCGGGCTTGCCGCAACGCTCTGCGCAGGTTCGCTCCCGACGGTGGTGGCGCAGGCCCCGAGCAGGATAGTGGAGGCAAGCAGGGCGGCGGACAGGAACGGCTTCAAGGCAAACTCCGGGGAAACGGGGGTCCGGGCTCGCTAGAACCCGCACCTGCCGGTTTCAAGTGCAACCGGGCCGCTTATCCGCCCGCCTGCCACTGGCGGATCGCCTCGATCGGCCAGAACAGCATGACCACGTTGAGCGTCAGGTTGTCGCGGATGGTGTAGAGCGTCAGCAGTTCGAGGAACACCGCCAGCGCCACACTGTATTTCGCCGGGATCCTGCTGGCGACGAGGAAGCCGATCGTCATCCAGCCGATGTCGCTGATCGAATTGACGACGCTGTCGCCCGAATAACCGAAGCTGACCGTCACCGCGCGGTAGCGGTCGATAACCATCGGCGTGTTCTCGACCACCTCCCAAGCCGCCTCGACAAAAACCGCGATCGGCAGCGCCCAGCGCGCCGGGCGGCCGCCGAACAACCTGAGCTTCTTCCACAGCAGCCAGGCGACGAAATACATGATCAGCCCGTGGGTGAAGTGGCTTGGCGAATACCAATCCGAGATGTGCTGCGAGTTCTCGGAGGACTGCACTACCCCGTGCCAAAGCTTGACGGTGCCGCATTCGCAGATCGGATTGCGGCCCATCGCCAGCAATATCGCCGCCGCAACCACGACGAGCGCGAAGGTCATGAAAACGGCGCGAGAGTTGGGAAGCAGGCGGTTCATCGGGGCACTTGTGCAAGCACGGTGGTTGCCATGCAATCCCCATAGGCTAAGGCGACAACGATGCCCGGACGCACCTGCGATATCGCGATTGTCGGCGGCGGCCTCGCCGGCGGACTGATCGCGCTGGCCCTGCGCCAGTCCAATCCCGACATTTCGGTCCGGCTGATTGAAACCGGCGCTACTCCGGGCGGCAACCACCGCTGGAGCTGGTTCGAAAGCGATCTCGACGACGAAGCCCGGTGGCTGATGCGGCCGTTCCGCACGACGCGTTGGGACAAGGGCTATGACGTCGCCTTTCCCGGCCATGTCCGGCACCTCGACACCGCCTATCGCTCGCTGTCGAGCGAGGACTTCGCCGCCGGGCTCAACCGCGAGCTGGCGCCCGGCACGATCATGGCGAACCGCAGTGCGAGGTCGCTGATGGCCGACGGAGTCTACCTCGAGGACGGCGGCTGGGTCGGCGCGCGGGCGGTGATCGACTGCCGCGGCTTCACCCCCACTCCGCACCTCACCGGCGGCTGGCAGGTCTTCCTCGGCCGTCACATGCGCACCGAAAAACCGCACGATGTGACCCGCCCGGTGATCATGGATGCGACGGTCGACCAGAAGGACGGCTACCACTTCGTCTACGTCTTGCCGCTCGGTGCCGACGAGCTTTTCATCGAGGATACCTATTACCAGGACGAACCGAAGCTCGACCGCAGCAAGCTGTCGGGCCGGATCGACCGGTATTGCGAGCATCACGGCTGGCGCGGCGAACTGCTCAGCTCCGAAACCGGGATTCTGCCCGTGGTGACCGGCGGCAACTTTTCCCGCTGGCAGGCGGAGCAAGACGTCGACGGGGTTGCCCGTGCCGGTGTGCACGCCGGGTTCCTGCACCCGCTGACCAGTTATTCCCTGCCCTTTGCCGCCGCGACGGCGAATGCCGTCGCCCGTTACGGCGACCTGCCGGGCGACCAGCTGGCGGCGATGCTCGCGGCGCGGGCGCGGCGGCACTGGAGCGATACCAAGTTCTACCGCCGGCTCGGCTCGATGCTGTTCGGCGCAGCGCGCAGCCACGAACGCTGGCGCGTGTTCTCGCACTTCTACGGTCTTGACGAAGAGCTGGTGGAGCGCTTCTACGCCGCCCGTTCGACCCGCGCCGACCGCATGCGTATCCTGTGGGGCCGCCCGCCCGTGCCGATCCGCCGCGCAATCGCCGCACTCGCCACCTCGCGCCCCTCGCTGGAGCATGCCGCATGACCTTCGCAAACAAGCGCGCCTGCGTGATCGGCAGCGGTTTCGGCGGTCTTGCTCTCGCCATCCGCCTGCAGTCGGCGGGCGTGCAGACGACGGTGGTCGAAGGGCGCGACAAGCTCGGCGGCCGCGCCTACCACTGGCAACGCGAAGGCTTCACCTTCGACGCCGGGCCGACCGTCATCACCGATCCCGGCTGCCTGCTGGAGCTGTGGAACCTTTCCGGCTCGGACATGCGCGACGATGTCGAGCTGATGAAAGTCATGCCGTTCTACCGCCTCAACTGGCCCGACGGCACCAACTTCGACTACTCGAACGACGACAAGCTGCTGCGCGGCGAGATCGGCAAGCTCGATCCTTACGACATCGCCGGGTACGAAGCGTTCCTCGACTATGCCGCGGCGGTCTACGAGGAAGGCTACGTCAAGCTCGGCACGGTGCCGTTCCTCGACTTCAAGTCGATGATCAGGGCCGCCCCGGCGCTGATGAAGCACCAGGCCTGGCGCAGCGTCTACTCCGTTGTTTCGCAGTACGTGCGCAACGAGAAGCTGCGCGAGGCGCTGTCGTTCCACACGCTGCTGGTCGGCGGCAACCCGATGACCACGAGCTCGATCTACGCCCTGATCCACAAGCTGGAGAAGGACGGCGGGGTGTGGTGGGCCCGTGGCGGGACCAACAGGCTGGTGGCCGGGATGGTGCGGCTGTTCGAGCGGCTCGGCGGCACGGTCCGCCTCGGCGACCCGGTGGTCCACGTCCACACCATCGGCAGCCGCGCCGCCGAAGTGCAGGCGCAGAGCGGCTGGCGCGAAGCGTTCGACGCGGTCGCCAGCAATGCCGACATCGTCCACACCTACCGCGACCTGCTACGAGGCAGCCCGCGCGGCGAACAGATGGGCCGCGCGCTGGCGAAGAAGCGCTTCAGCCCGAGCCTGTTCGTGGTCCACTTCGGCATCGAGGGGAGCTGGCCGGGCATCCCGCACCACATGATCCTGTTCGGCCCGAGGTACAAAGGCCTGCTCGAGGACATCTACGTTCGCGGCGTGCTGCCGCAGGACTTCTCGATCTACCTCCACCACCCGACCGTGACCGACCCGAGCATGGCACCGCAAGGCAAGAGCACGTTCTACGCGCTTGTCCCCGTCGCCCACATGGGCAAGCTGGCGGTCGACTGGGACCAGGTCGGCCCGGTGCTGGAGAAGCGCATCCTCGACGAGGTCGGGCGGCGGCTGATCCCCGACATCCACGACCGCATCGTCACCAAGTTTCACTACGCGCCGAGCGATTTCGCGCATGACCTCCACGCCCACGTCGGCAGCGCCTTCTCGCTGGAACCGATCCTGACACAGAGCGCTTTCTTCCGCGGGCACAACAGGGACGACGTGATCGGCAATTTCTACCTTGTGGGGGCGGGAACGCATCCCGGCGCGGGGATTCCGGGCGTGGTCGGCAGCGCCAAGGCGACCGCCGGGCTGATGCTGGAGGATTTGGCGAAATGAACCGTCTCGCCGTCTACTGTGGCTCCGCGAGCCCGGAAGATCCGCGCTACGTCGAACTGGCGCGCGACGTCGGCGCGACGCTGGCGGGGCGTGGGATCGGTGTGGTCTACGGCGGCGGCCGGCTCGGGCTGATGGGCGCGGTGGCGGCGGGCGCGATGGGGGCGGGGGGCGAGGTCATCGGCGTGATCCCCGAAGCGATGATCAAGGCCGAAGTCGCCAACTTCGACTGCACAGAACTCAAGGTCGTGCGCAACATGCACGAGCGCAAGGCGGCCTTTACCGACTTGTCCGACGGCTTCCTGACCATTCCCGGCGGCGTCGGCACGATGGACGAGTTGTGGGAAGCGGTCAGCTGGTCGCAACTCGGCTATCACAACAAGCCGGTCGGCGTGCTCAACGCCTTCGGCTTCTATGACGGCTTGCTCGAATTCAACCGCCACATGGGCAAAGTCGGTTTCGTCCGTCCGGCGCACCAGGGTATCATCATCGACGACACCGAACTGGATGCGCTGCTCGACAAGATGTCCGCCTATCGCCCGCACACCCCGATCTTTCACATGAAGGCCGAGGATCTCTAGGTGGCCGGACGCATCCTCAGGTTCGGCAACCGTCGGCTGGTCTCCTCCAGCATCATCCGCCAGACCCCGCGACAGGTCGGCGGCGGGCGCGAGCGGGCGGCGCTGGTGCGGCAGGCGAAGAAGTCGATCACACGCGGCAGCAAGAGCTTCTCGCTGGCCAGCAAGCTGTTCGATCGCGCGACGCGCGAGCGGGTCTGGCTGCTCTACGCCTGGTGCCGCCGCTGCGACGATATCGCCGACGGGCAGGACCACGGCGCCAGCATCCTCAAGCTCGACGACGCCACCACAAAGCAGCGCGTGCTGGCGATCCGCATCCTCACCGAACGGGCGCTGCAGGGCCAGCCGACCGCCGAACTGGCCTTCGACGCCTTCAACCAGGTCAGCGCCGAGTGCCGGCTCACGCAGGAAGAGGCGAACGACGTGATCGAGGGCTTCGCGCTCGATGCGCAGGGCTGGCGCCCGCGCACCGAGGAAGACCTTATGCGCTACTGCTTCCACGTCGCCGGGGCGGTGGGGGTGATGATGGCCAAGGTCATGGGCGTATCGGGCGAAGACCACGAAACGCTCGATCGCGCCTGCGACCTCGGGCTGGCCTTTCAGCTGGTCAACATCGCCCGCGACGTGTCCGACGACGATGCCGCCGGGCGCTGCTACATCCCGCTCGAATGGCAGGCCGAGGCCGATCTCCCGCCCGGAATGCGCCTGCGGCCCGAATATCGCGAACAGCTGGTCGCTCTGGTCGCGCGCATGCTCGACATAGCCGAGCAGCACGAGGCGGCGGCGCGCTTCGGTGCCAACGGTCTGCGCTTTCGCCAGCGCTGGGCGGTGCTCTCGGCCGCGGGCATCTACGGCGCGATCGGCCGCAAGGTCCGCGCCGCCGGTCCGCACGCCTGGGACCACCGCATCCACACCAGCGCATGGTCCAAGCTGGGCTTCGTCGCGCGCGGTTTCGTCGACGCAATTCGCGGCGCGCCCGAGCCCGAGGTCTGGCCGAAGCACACCCGCGGCAGCCTGATGACCGCCGCCCGCATGGCCGGCCCGCCCGCCCCGATGCCGATGACCCCGCTGCCGGATGAGGCCTAGACGGCACAACAGGCCGTCATTGCGAGGGGCCGCAGGCCTTGCGGCAATCCAGAGCGGCGCGCGCAACCGCACTCGATTGCGTCGTCGCTTCGCTCCTCGCAATGACGAATAACATCAGCTAACCGGTTTCCGATGATACGAAAGCTCCTGATAGCCAACCGCGGCGAGATCGCCTGCCGGGTCATGCGCACCGCGCGCGAGATGGGGATCGCCACGGTGGCGGTCTATTCCGATGCCGACGCCAAGGCGCTGCACGTACGCTCGGCCGACGAAGCGGTGCGTATCGGCCCCGCGCCGGCCGCCGAGAGCTATCTCGTCGGCGAGAAGATCATCGCCGCGGCGAAAGCAACCGGGGCGGACGCGATTCACCCCGGATATGGCTTCCTGAGCGAGAACGCGGCCTTCGCCCGCGCTGTCATCGCGGCCGGCATTACGTGGGTCGGCCCGGCGCCCGAGAGCATCGAGGCGATGGGCCTGAAGGACGCGGCGAAAAAGCTGATGCAGGACGCAGGTGTGCCTGTAACGCCGGGTTACATGGGCAAGGACCAGTCGCCCGAACGCCTTCGGAAGGAAGCCGATTCAATCGGTTATCCCGTACTCATCAAAGCCGTCGCAGGTGGCGGCGGCAAGGGGATGCGCAAGGTCGACGACCCCGCCGATTTCCTCCCGGCGCTTGAATCCTGCAAACGTGAAGCTAACTCGAGCTTTGCGAATGACGAGGTCTTGCTCGAAAAATGGGTCACCTCGCCGCGCCATATCGAGGTGCAGGTGTTCGGCGACAAGCACGGCAACGTCGTCCACCTGTTCGAGCGCGATTGCAGCCTCCAAAGGCGCCACCAGAAGGTGATCGAAGAGGCTCCTGCGCCCGGCATGGACGAGGCAACGCGCGAAGCGATCTGCTCTGCAGCAGTCCGCGCCGCGAAAGCGGTCGATTACGTGGGTGCGGGCACCATCGAGTTCATCGCGGACGCTTCCGAGGGCCTCAAGGCCGACCGCATCTGGTTCATGGAGATGAACACCCGCCTCCAGGTCGAGCACCCCGTGACAGAGGCGATCACCGGAGTCGACCTCGTCGAATGGCAATTGCGCGTTGCCGGGGGCGAACCCTTGCCGCTGGCCCAGGACGATCTCGAAATCGACGGCCATGCCATCGAGGCGCGGCTCTACGCCGAGGATCCGGCGCGCGACTTCCTGCCGAGCATCGGCACGCTCACCGAATTCTCGCCCGAGGATTGCCGCGTCCGGCTCGACAGCGGTGTCGAGGAAGGCGACGAGATCACGCCCTACTACGATCCGATGATGGCCAAGATGGTCGCCCATAACGAGCATCGCGACCATGCCATCGCCGAACTGCGACAGGCGCTGATCGAGACGAGTTGCTGGCCGGTGCGCTGCAATGTCGCCTTCCTCGCGCTGCTGCTCGACGATCCGGACGTTGCCGCAGGACGGCTCGATACCGCCCTCATCGCACGCAAGGGCGATGCGCTTGTCCCGCCGGCCCTGCCCTCCGAGGCGCTGCTGCGCGGCGCGGCGCAGAAGCTTGTCGAGGAAGGCCCCCTGCCGCAGCCGCTGATCCCCGGCTTCCGCCTCAACGCCCCGCCCCGCTGCACCGCGCAACTCGAGGTCAACGGCCGCCGGGTCGACGTCGATTTCACCGAACCGGCGGAACACTGGTGGATGCCGATGCCAGTCGGCCCGGAGAAGGTCGTCATCACGGAGTGGGGCCAGAGCTTCGGCATCGGTTTCGCGCGCAACGACGCCACCGGCATCGCTTCGGCGCACGATGGTGACATCCTCGCCCCGATGCCGGGCAAGGTCATCGCCGTCGCGGTGAGTGAAGGCGAGAGGGTCACCAAGGGGCAGCGGCTCCTCACGCTCGAAGCCATGAAGATGGAGCACACCCTGACCGCGCCGATCGACGGCACGGTCGCCGAACTCAACGCGAAGGCCGGCGACCAGGTTCAGGTGGAAGCATTGCTGGCCCGGGTCGAGGCGGGCGAAGACGAATAACATCGTCATTGCGAGCGCAGCGAAGCAATCCAGGGCGGCACAGGGCCGCTCCGGATTGCCGCGTCGCCTTCGGCTCCTCGCAATGACGAATGCGGCTTAGCCGCCCATAAACTCCGCCAGCGCCGACTGTTCGGCATCGCTCATGTGCATGCCCAGCTTGGTGCGGCGCCACAACACGTCCTCGGCGGTCTGCGCCCATTCCTTGGCCTTGAGGTACTCGACCTCCGCCTCGCTCAGCCCGGCGCCGAACCGGCGGCCGAGGTCGTCCCACACCTGCGCGGCGCCGAGCCAGACGCGCGCCAGCGTACCGTAGGCGCGGCCGATACGCTGGGCGTCGCGCTGGGAGAGGAAGGCGTAGTCGCGCTGCAGATCGGCGACCAGGTCGGCCTGCCGGTCATGCGGAAAGTCGCCGCCGGGCAGCGGCTCGCTGGCGGTCCACGCCGGGCTGGCCAAAGCAGGCAGGCGCTGCGCCAGCTTGTCGACCGCCTCTTCGGCCAAATGCCGGTGGCTGGTAATCTTTCCGCCATAGACGCCGAGCAATGGCGCGCCCTCACCCGGTTCGCTCAGCGGCAGGCGATAGCCGCGCGTCGCCGCTTCGGGCCGCCCGCTGCCGTCGTCGACCAGCGCGCGCACCCCGGCATAGGTCCACACCACGTCGGACGGCTTCAAAGCCTTGGCAAAGTAACGGCTCGCGGCCTCGCACAGGTAGGCGATTTCCGCCTCGCCGGCGTGGACATGGTCGAGCGGGCCGGTGTGGTCGGCATCGGTGGTGCCGATCAGCGTGAAATCGTCCTCCCACGGGATGGCGAAGCAGATCCGCGTGTCCGGCAACTGGAAGATGTAGGCGAATGGGTGGTCGAACAGCTTCGACATCACGATGTGCGAGCCGCGCACCGGGCGGATGTGATAGGCGGTTTCGGTCCCGGCCAGCTGCGCCACCGCATCCGCCGCCGGTCCGCCGGCGTTGACCAGCGCCGCGCCGGTGAAGCTGCCCGCAGAGGTCTCGACCGTCCACAGTCCGCCCTCGCGCCGTGCCGCCGTCGCGCGTGTCCGGGTCAGGATCGTCGCGCCGCGTTTCGCCGCGTCCTTGGCGGTCAAAACCACCAGCCGGGCATCGTCGACCCAGCAGTCGGAATATTCGAGCCCGCGCACCGGCCCGGGCTTGAGCGGCGCGCCCGCCGGATGCCGGTCGAAGCGGATCGAGCGGGTCCCCGGCAGCGAGCCGCCGATCGCCAGCGCGTCATAGAGCGCCAGGCCCGCGCGCAGCTTCCAGCGCGGGCGCATCCCCGGCTCGACCGGCAGCACGAAACGCATCGGACGCACGATGTGCGGGGCGATGCGCCACAACCGCTCGCGTTCGAGCAGCGCTTCGCGGACGAGAGCGAATTCGTAGTATTCGAGATAGCGCAGCCCACCATGGACCAGCTTGGTCGAAGCGCTCGAAGTTCCACGGGCAAGATCGCCCGCTTCGAGCAGCAGGACCTTGCCTCCGCGCCCCGCCGCATCGCGCGCGATGCCTGCGCCGTTGACCCCGCCGCCGATGACGATGAGGTCGAACGGCCCGTTCACGGCACGTGGGGTTGCAACGGCTTGTTGAGGCGGCGGAACAGGCGGCCCTTCTCGCTGTAGAGCACCAGCAGGAGGGCGAGGACCGAGCAGGTCAGCAAGGCAAAGGCGAAGGGCCGCGCAGTGCCATCATAGCTCTGTCCGATGACCATGCCGACCATCGCCGCGCCGAACATGCGGAAGAATGTCTGCACGCTCGATGCCGCTCCGGCGATGTTGGCGAAGGGCTGCATGGCAATCGAACCGAAGTTGGCACCGAGGAAGCCGAGCAGCGCCAGGTTGGTCGCCATCAGCGGGATGAACCAGTAGATGTCCCCGTCGCGGTTGATCGCCGCCCAGACCTGCGCACAGCTCACCGCGATGAAGATCAGCACCCCGGTATGGCTGACCCGGCGCGCGCCGAAGCGGGTGACGATGCGCGAATTGACGATGTTCGACACCGCCATCATCGCTGCCGTGCCGCCGAACACCACCGGGAACCACGACCCGGCGCCGAAATGCTCGCCGATCAACTGCTGCGCGCTGTTCACGTAGCCGAACACCGCGCCGATGAGCAGCGAAGTCCCGACGACGTATCCGATCGAGGCGCGATTGAAGAGCGCGGCCTTCATGTTCCGAACGATCACCGGCACGTCGATGGTCTGGCGGTTCTCTTCGGTCAGCGTCTCAGGCAGGCGTATCCACGTCCACAGTCCAGCGATGGCCGCAGCCATGGCGAGGCTGACGAAGATCCAGCGCCAGCCGGCCAGCAACATCACCGCCTGGCCCATGCTCGGGGCGATCACCGGCATGATGATGAACACAGCCGAGACCATGCTCATCATCCGAGCCATCTGGTCGCCTTCATAGCGGTCGCGGATCAGCGCCACCGGGGCGACCATGAGGCCGCCGGCGAGCATGCCCTGCAGGCCGCGGGCAATGAGCATTACGGTGAAGTCGCCCGACAGCGCGACGATGATCGAGAACACGACGTAGGACGCCAACGCGATCATGATGACCGGCTTGCGACCGTATCGGTCGGCAAATGCGCCGGGGACGAGGCTGCCGATGCCGTTGGCAAGCAGGTAGACCGAAACGATCAGCTGCCGCTGGTTGCCCGCCGCCACGCCGAATTCGTGCGCGATCTCGTCAAGCGCCGGCAGCATCCCGTCGATCGCCAGCGCATTGAGGCTCATCAACAGCGCGATCAGCACGACCAGCTCGCGCCGGCCGATAGCCTGTTCGGGTGGAGATGCAGCGTATTCCATGGGACCTGAGGCCCTAGCCCCGTGCTGCACTGCGGCAAAGCTCTTTCTCGCAGGCAGATGACGGGCACTGCCGGGCGTCCTACAAACGCCCCATGGCAGGAGAGGCAGAGGACGACGGCGAAGAAGCGCAGGGGCTGCGCAAGATCATCCACATCGACATGGATGCCTTTTTCGCCAGCGTCGAGCAGCGCGACAATCCGGACCTGCGCGGAAAACCCGTTGCGGTCGGCGGTTCCAGCGGGCGCGGCGTGGTCGCCGCCGCCAGCTACGAGGCGCGCAAGTTCGGCGTCCGTAGCGCAATGCCGAGCATGACCGCCAAGCGGCTCTGCCCCGACCTGATCTTCGTGCGCCACCGCTTCGAGGAATACCAGGCGGTCAGCCGCCAGATCCGCGAAATCTTCCGCCGCTACACCCCGCACGTCGAACCGCTCAGCCTCGACGAGGCCTATCTGGACGTGACCGACGACATCCGCGGCATCGGTTCCGCCACGCGCATCGCCGAGCTGATCCGCCAGCAGATCCGCGAGGAAACCCGGCTCACCGCCAGCGCCGGTGTCAGCTACAACAAGTTCCTCGCCAAGCTGGCCAGCGACCAGAACAAGCCCGACGGAATCTGCGTCATCAAGCCCGGCCAGGGGGCGCAGTTCGTTGCCGGACTGCCGGTGCGGCGCTTTCACGGGGTCGGCCCGCGCGGGGCGGAGAAGTTGGCCAAACTCGGCATCGAGACCGGGGCCGACCTGGCGGCCAGGGACCTCGCGTTCCTGCGCGCCAACTTCGGCAGCTTTGCTGACTACCTCTACCGCGCCGCGCGCGGCATCGACCTGAGGCCGGTGCGCGCCAACCGCATCCGCAAGTCATTGGGCGGCGAGCGCACCTTCCACGAGGACATTTCGAGCGGCTCGGCGCTGCGCGATACGCTGGAGGATATCATCGCCATCGTCTGGGAGCGCATCGACGAACACCAGACGCGCGGGCGCACGATTACGCTCAAGCTGCGCTTTTCCGACTTCCAGATCATGACCCGGGCAAAATCGCTGCCGCAGCCGGTGTCCGGGCGCGCCGAGTTCGAGCTTGTCTCGCGGACGATCCTCGACGAGGTGCTGCCGCTGCCGATGCCTGTGCGGCTGATGGGCCTGACGCTGTCGAACCTCGAAGGCGAAGAGGGCGACGAGCGGCCGCCCGACACCGCTCAGCTATCCTTGCTGTAACGCGCGTGCCAGCGGCCGAGCTCGTCGCGCGTCAGGGCGATGGTATCATGTGGCGGGTTGTCGGGACGAAACCATCCGGCTTCGAGTATTTCGCGCCCGTCGATCCGGGGCTCGCCGACGATGTGGGCGGAAAAGATATGCCCGCGATTGGGTGCCCCCTGCATGATCCGTTCGCGGACCTCGAACAGTTCGATGTGCTCAAGCTCGCACCTGAGTTCTTCACGCATTTCGCGGCGGACGCAGTGTTCCGGATCCTCGCCCCGCCGCAGGCCTCCACCCGGTAGCGACCACCGGCCCGAGCCGTAGCTGTGGCGTACGAGCAGGACATGATCCTCGCAGTTTCGAATGATCACCGAGATGCCGTCGTGAGGCATTCCCGTCAGGTGCCGCCAGCGTCCGCGCAATCGGTAGGCGATGCGCAAGACCAGGCGATGCAGCGGCGCCGGGATCAGGTGAAACATGTCACCGGCTGGTTGGCGGCGGCGAGCAGGCGGGCGATGGGCAGGTCGTTGCCGCCGCAGGCCGCTTCCTCGAACAGCGCGCGTTTCTCCTCGCCGCGAATGACGAAAAGCAACTGGTCGGAATTGAGCAGCGCAGGGATCGTCAGCGTGATGCGGTCGAACGGCGCCTCGGGCGGCAGGGGGTCGGGCGTGAGCATTCGCATCGGCTGCGGATCGTCGGCTCGCGGGTCGGTGTTGGGAAACAGCGAGGCAATGTGCCCATCCCCGCCCATCCCGAGCCAGGCGAGCGCGAAGCGCGGGACCTGCTCCATCACCGAAAGCGCGACCACCTCGGCTCCGGCGGGCTCGAAAAGCGCGCGGATCTTGCCGGTGTTGCTCGCCGGGTGATCCTCCGGAACCTCGCGGTCGTCGCCCGGCCAGACCGTCAGGCGCGACCAGTCGAGCGGCAGTTCGACGAGGTGCTGGAAGACCGGGAACGGCGTCGAGCCGCCGGGCACCGTGATCGCGACCGGCGTATTGCTGGCCGCAAGCGCACGCTCCAGCCGGGTATGGAGCCATTCGGCAATCGCCCGGTCGTCGAGCCCGGAAAGTATCTCGATCTTCGCCATGGCAGCCAGCCTTAGCGGCAGGTCCCGACCTGTCGAGGGGTCAGCGCATTTCCTGACTCAGGAACCACACGCGGCGTTCGGCTTCGTCCTGCCATTCGTCGACCAGCGCGCTGGTCGCGTTGTCGCCGGCAGCCTCGGCCTTGTCCTTGAGGTCCTTGAAGTCTTCGACCAGCTTCGAGTTATCGGTGTGCAGTTCCTTGATCATCTTGTCCGTGGTGAGATCGGTCAAATCCTGGTCCTTGATCGAGGTCAGCCTGGCGATCGCGCCGATCGAAGTCAGCGTATCGCCGTCCTGCTTGCGCACGCGCTCGGCCATGGCATCGGTGATGCCGTAGATGGCCGTGGCCTGTTCGTCGAACAGCAGGTGGAGATCGCGAAAGCGCGGGCCCTTCAGGTGCCAGTGAAAGCTCTTCGTCTTCATGTAGAGCGCGAAGTGATCGGCCAGAGTCTTGTTCAGCGCATCGATCATTGTCTTCTTCGAATTGTCGCCCTTGCCTGCCATGGTCTGTCTCCAGTTGGGAATTGCCAACTATACGCCAGACCCGGCCCCCGGTTTCCCGATCAATCCGCGTTTGAGTGATCGCCTCAGCCCATGATGCCGCGCGCGGTCATCCCGACCACGACAGCGGCGATCACGAAAGCTGCGGCCAGCGCCAGCCGAACCGCGCGCAGCGGCAGGCGGGTCTCCCACTCGGATCCGAGCGACCATGCCATGGTCAGCACTGCGCCCGAACCGAGCACCCCACCCACGGAGGCGAGCTGCCAGTGCGCCGTCGCCACACCGAGCGCCAGCACCAGGAAGCGCGCGGCATCGGTCAACTGCCCCGTGAGAAGCACCAGGGCGATGGCGCCGAGCGACTGCGTCGGCTCGCGCGGCGGTGCTTTGCGCATCGGCCAGGCGAGCTCGAGACCGGCTGCAGCGAGCGCGGCGGCCACGAACATCGTCTTGCCCGCCGGCGGCATCAGCGGGGCGAGCGCCGACCCGCCCCAGGCCACCGCCGTCGTCGTGACAATAGAGGTCATCCAGCACACCGTCAGCAGCCCGGCATTGCCGCCGAGCAATCCCGAAAGGTGTGCGACGAGCCGCGCCTGCCGCGTTCCGAGCATGGCGAGCGCGCTGGCGATCAGGGCAAGGAACAGCGACGGCATGGCGCCACTGTTGCGAGATTGCGGTGCGAAAGGGAAGCCGGCTCCCCTCCCCCGTCCTCATGTGGGATTGAAGCGCCCGAACCGCCCGCCGTCGGCAATCACCTCGCGCGCGCAGTTGTGGCCCGGAGCGCCGGTCACGCCGCCACCCGGATGCGTGCCTGCACCACACATGTAGAGGCCATTGACCGGCCCGCGATAGGCGCCGTGGCCGAGGACCGGTCGGGCGCTCCACAACTGGTCGAGGCTCATGTGCCCGTGCATGATGTCGCCGCCGACGAGGCCGAACTTGCGGTACAGGCCCTTGGGACTGAGCACCTGGCGACCGAGGATCGAGGCGCGGAAGCCCGGGGCGTGTTTCTCCACGGTATCGATGATGGTGTCCGCCGCGGCGTCTTCCTCGTCGTCCCAGTCGCGTCCGTCGGGCAGTTCGGGGGCGAACTGTTGGCAGAACAGGCTGGCGACGTGCTGGCCCGGAGGGGCGAGGCTGTCGTCCACCGTGCTGGGGATCAGCATCTCGACGATCGGCGCCTTCGACCACCCGAACTGCTTCGCATCGAGGAACGCCTTGTCCATGTAGTCGAGCGTCGGGGCGAGGATGATGCCCGACTGGTGGTGCTCGCCCGGCTCGGGCAGGCAGGTGAACTTCGGCAGTTCGCTCAGCGCCACGTTCATGCGGAAGGTGCCGCCCCCGGCCTTGAAGCCGCGCATGCGGCGGCGGAAGTCTTCCGGCTGCGCGCTGGCCGGCAGCATCTTGCCATAAAGCAGCTTGGGCCCGACGTTGGCGATGACGCGGCTTGCCGCGATTTCCTCGCCGCTTTTGAGCCGCACGCCCGCAACCTTGTCGCCATCGACCAGGACCTCGTCGACCGGCGCTTCTAGCGTGATCTCGACACCCGCATCGCGGCAGACCTTGGCCATGATCTGGGTGATCGTGCCCATCCCGCCGACGCTGTGGCCCCATGCACCCTTCTTGCCGTTCACCTCGCCAAAGACGTGGTGGAGCAGGACATAGGCGCTGCCCGGCGTGTCGGGGCTGGCATAGTTGCCGACCACGGCGTCGAACCCGAACGCGGCCTTGACCGCCTCGCTCTCGAACCACTGGCCGAGGAAGCTGGTCGCCGACTTGGTGAAGAGGTCGAGCACGTCGCGCTTGGCTTCAAGCGAGAGGCGCGACATGCCCCAGCCTTGCGATGCCCCGGCGAGCAGCGTGCGCAGCCCTTCGCCGACGTTGGGCGGCGACTTCAGCGCGAGGTCGCGCAGCACTTCGGCCACGCCTTCCAGCGCATCGTAATAGGCCGGGAGCGCTTCTGCGTCGGCGAACGAGAACTTGCGGAATTCCGCCTGCGTGCGCTCCAGCCCGCCGCCGAGCTTGAGGTAGTCGCCATCTTCCTGCGGCAGGAAGTTGGAGATCGGTCGTTCGATCACGCGATAACCATGGTCGTGCAACCGCATGTCGGCGATGACCTTGGGCTGCAGCAGGCTTACAGTGTAGCTGGCGACCGAGTTGCGGAAACCGGTGTGGAATTCCTCGGTCACCGCCGCGCCGCCGACCACGTCGCGGCGCTCGACCATGCGAACCTTGAGGCCCGCCTTGGCGAGGTAGAAGGCGCAGACCAGGCCGTTATGCCCGGCCCCGATGATCACGGTGTCGTAACGCTTGGTCATGCCCGGCTCCATCCGGCGGCAGGTTGCTGTTCGCTTCTCGCCTCGGGGATCACGTCACGAACACGGCTGCAGAAATTGCGCAAACAGACTTCCTTTTCACTGAGTGGGCCGACCGAAAACGAGCGCGACGCCATACCCTGCTGTACGCGGGTGATGAGCGCAGTGTCCTCGGCATTCACCTGCCGGTTGATGCGCCAGTTGAGGTAGCGTGCGGCGCGCATTTCGCGCCTGTCGTCGGGCAGGATGTAGCTGATTTCGCGGATCAGGCTCTGGGTTGGGCCGACCGGTAGCCACTGCATGAAATCGACCTGGTCGGGGTAGATGTCGAAGGCGACATTGGGCCAGATCTTGAAATAGAGCCAGTAGCGCTGGCGCTCCTCGGGCAAGTGCGGGACCGGCGGGAGTAGGCGCTGGTAGAGGCGTTCGGACCAGTTGGCGGACGGCCGATCGACCATCGCGCCCCACATCCGGTCGACATGGCTTTCGGCCTCGACCCCGTAGCCCTTGCCGAACAGGCGTGTCAGGCCCGGGTGGGCGACGGGAATGTGCAGGCCATCGGAATAGTTGTCGCCGATGTTCTTCCAGTTGACCTCGCGAGGTCGTAGCGTGACCCGTCCAAGCGCCGAGAGTTCCTCGAAGCGGTAGGGTTCGACCATCGCCTCGTAAGGCGCCATCATCTGCGCAACCGAGGGGCCTCCGTCGTCTTCGAGCCGGACGAAGATGAAGCCGCGCCATATCTCCAGTTCGACCGGGACTAGGCCGGACTTGCCCTTGTCGAGCGTAGGATAGCTCGCGCTGTCGGGCACGCCGGTCAGCCGACCGTCGAGGTCGTAGGTCCAGGCGTGATAGGGGCAAACCAACTTTTTCGCGCAACCGCTGACGCCATCGACTAGACGCGAGCCGCGGTGGCGGCAGACGTTGGTGAAGGCGCGCAGGACGTCGTCGCGTCCGCGCACCACGATGACGCTCTCACCGCAGTATTCGAGCGTGTGCCAGTCGCCCGGCCCGGCGATGTCGCTGGTGTGGCACACGACCTGCCAGCTCGGGCGGAAGATTCGTTCGAGTTCAAGCGCATGGAATTCCGCGTCGCGATAGGTCCACGCTGGCAGGCTCCAGCCGTCCTGCGGGTCGTTTGCCGTATCGTTTGCGGGATGCGTTGCCATTACCGATTCCTTGCTATACGTTCGTATAACAAGAGGGGAATGAGCCAGCAACCCGCCTTTACGCGTGCCGCGCCCAACGAACGGCGGCAGAGCCTGATCGAGGCTTGTGCCCGGGTGTTGGCGCAGAAAGGCGCGGCGGGCGTCTCGGTCCGTACGATATGCGCCGAAGCGGGCGTTTCGGCGGGGCTGTTGCGGCACTACTTCAGCGGCGTGTCCGAAGCGATTGCCGAGACGTATCGCTGGACGGGCAATCGCATCGACGCGGCCCTTCTACAGGCGGTGGAAGAGGCGGGAAGCGATCCGCGCGCGCGTCTGCTCGCCTATGTGACGGCCAGCTTCCGCCCGCCGATCGCCAGTCCGGACCTGCTCGCCACCTTCGTCGCCTTCTGGAGCCTGACGCGCAGCGATGCGCAGGTCGCCGCGGTCCATGACGAAGTCTACGGACAGTTTCGCGCCGAATTGCAGGAACTGCTGCTGGCCTGGAAGCCCTGCCTCGCCGACCCTCACCTCGCCGCCATCGCGCTCACCGCGCTGATCGACGGGCTGTGGCTCGAACTCTCGCTCGGGCAGGCGCCGTTCAGCGCAGCCGAGGCCGATGCCTTTGTCGGGAAATGGCTGGATTCGGTGGCCGGCTAGGCCGGCCACCGCCCCATCATCAGAAATCGACGCCGAACTTCAGGCCGACGGTACGCGGCCTGATCGGGTAGTTGTAGAACACCCCGCCGGTATTGCTGACGTTACCCGGATCGCCGCAGGTCGTCTCGACACACTGGACCGAAGCGTCGAGGATGCCGTTGCTGTCGAACAGGTTGGTTGCGAAGAGCTCGACCCGGAAGGTCCCGTTTTCCGCCCCGATGCTGGCATCGACCGTGTTGAACGAGGGGAACATCCCCTTGATGGCATTCTCCAACGTACGCAGGTCGCTGCGCCGCTTGCCGACGTGGGCAAAGGCGCCTTGCACGTGCGCGTCCCAGTCCCCGAGCGGGAACGTGTAACGTGCCACCAGGTTGCCCTTGAACTTCGGCGTGACCGGCAGGCGCGTGCCCGCCGGAGAAAGCAGCGCGTTGAACTCGCTGCCGTCGTCAATCGCGCCGCTGCCGTCGAGGTCGACGTCCACAGTGCAGTCGAAGCTGGGCACGGCGATCGCGCAAAAGTCCCGCGTGATCTTGGCGTCGTTGTAGCTGCCCGATGCAGTCAGCGAGAAGCCGCCCTCGCGATAGCCAATCTCCGCTTCGACGCCGCGCACCCGGGCGATACCGGCGTTGCGCACTTCCGAAAGGCCGTTCGCGCCCAAGAACGAGAGTTGGATGTCGTTCCAGTCCTCCTGGTAGATCGCACCGTTGAAGCGGAGCGGTCCGAACTGGGTCTTCCAGCCGATTTCATAGTTGTCGAGCTTGTCGGGCCGGTACGGCGGCAGAGTGCCGCGGCGGTTGATGCCACCCGGACGGAAGCCCTGCGACCAGGTGGCGTAGACCATCGCGTCGTCGGTGATCTTGTAGGTCGCGTTGACCTTGTAGATCGCGTCGGTGTCCGAAGTGACCTTGTCGATGTTTGTGCACGGCGTACCCTTGACGATCGCCGGACCGAAGCATGCTGCCACACCGGTTCCGCTCGAGAAGTTGCCGCTGAAGCCGAAGAACCCGACCAGGGAGTTCTTGTAATTATAGAGCCTCGCACCGCCGGTGATCGTGAACTGGTCGGTGATGTCGTAGCTCAGCTCGCCGAATGCCGCGTAGTCGCGGTCGACGCGCTTCTGGTGGGTCAGCCAGATGTCGCTCTCGGTACCGGGCACCACGAAGTAGTCGGTCTCGTCGTCGACGATGTAGTCCTCAAGGATGTTGTGCTTCTGCCGCTGCGCGAACACGCCGCCGATGAAGCGGAGGCGGTTCTCCTGCGGCGAGCTGATACGCAGTTCGCCGAAGCTGCGACGGTATTTGCCGACCGCCTCGATATACTGGTTGGGGCTGATGTAGTCGCCGTTGTCGTCGTAGAAGTAGGCGCCGTAGTCATACAGCGCATCGTAGAAATACGAGTAATCCGAGTAGTCGTTGTCGCGGTGCGTCTCACGCCATAGCTGGCCGCCGGTGGCGACAAGGTCCCAGTCGCCGATCTTGCCCTCGATGGTCAGCGCGGCCTGGAGCCATTTGTCGTCGTTGCGCTCGGGATTGTACTGCACCATCTGCAGCTTCTTAGTGACCGCCGAGCTGCGTTCCTGCTGGCCGTTGCCGTTGGCCTTCTGGACCTGACCCATGACGGTCGGACGCAGCGTCCAGTTGTCGTCGAGGTCGATGCCGAGCGCGAGGCGGGCGCCGTAGATGTCGGCGTCGTTGTAGTTGTCTTCGACCAGCGCGGCGTTGGTATCGGTGATACCCGAGGTCTTGTACGTCCGGCTGCCGAGAATGTTGTCGATGTAGCCGGCATCGTGGCGATACCAGCCGACCAGCCGCATCGCTGCGTCGTCGGAGATCTTGGCGTTGTAGAACCCTTGCGCGATCCCGCCGATGGCGCCGTGCGCGACCGTGTTGAGTTCGAAGTCAGCGCCGCCGTAATTGCCCGACATGTCTGGAGCGTTGGTCACCAGCTTGATCGTGCCGGCCATCGAGCTTGCGCCGTAGAGTGTGCCCTGCGGACCGGCGAGCGCTTCGACGCGCGCCAAGTCGTAGGCCTGGATATCGAGCGGACCCTGGATGGTCGTGATCGGCATTTCGTCGAGATAGACGCCGACCGTCGGCTGCGAGGTCGAGTGGTTGGCGTTCTCGCCCGAGGCGAGGCCGCGGAAATAGATCTGGGTGGTCCCCTCGTTGGTCTTCTGCAGCGTCACCGAGGGCAAGTACTTCACCGCGTCCTGCAGTTCCTTGACCTGCAGTTCGGCCAGCTTCTTGTTGCCCAGCGCGGTGATTGCGACCGGCACGTCCTGCTGGTTCTGCTCACGTTTCTGCGCGGTAACGACGATGACGTCGTCACTGTCGCCCGCCTCGTCGCCCTCCTGCGCCAGTGCGGGCATGGCCACGGCAATCGCGGTAGTAGCGAGCAACGCGGCAGCGAAGCGGCCTGAGCCGCCGATCAAAGATGGTGACAAAAAAACCTCCCTGAAGGTCCCCAAGTCTTCAATCTGACGCAAAGATTCCGCAGTGCAATAGACTTCGGTTGCCCGTTGCAACGATCTTGCAACATGATGCCTTTCGGCCACGCCAAGGCGCTCGACCTAGTGGCGGGCGTAAGTCTCTGGCAGGTCGCCGAGCGCCGCTTTGAGCGGGCCGAGCCACTCCTCGTAGGCCTGCCACTGGCCCACGCCTTCGCGGTTTATCGGTCGCCGCACCTGCTCGCTCGACGCAGTGCGTACGGCGCGGGTGTTGGCATGGAAATCGAGGCAGGCTTCCTCGAATTCGAGGCCGAGATACTCCAGCAGGCGCCGCACTTCGCCTTCGGGGTCGTCGAGCAGGTCCTCGTGGATCACGCGGTGAATCCGCCCGGGCAGCACGGCATCGTAATGGTCCATCGCCCGTATGTAGTCGGCATAGTACCGGCCGATGTCGTCGAGACCGTAACTGAACGCCTGCCCCTTGGCGAAATGCTGGCGGAAGTTGGAAAAGCAGCAATCGAGCGGGTGGCGCCGCGCGTCGATGATCTTCGCCTTGGGCAGGATCAGGTGGATGAACCCGGCGTAGCTCCAGTTGTTGGGCAGCTTGTCGATGTAGAACGGCTTGCCGGTCTTGCGCTGCACCCGGGTGCGATCGAGAAACTCGGCGCCCAGTTCGGCCAGCCGGGCCGGGGCCATCGCCGCCACCGCACGCGGCCAGTCGCGCATTTCGTCGCCCGCCCGAATCGCCTCGCGCATGGCCATGGCCGGGATGTCGGGCAACTCCATCGTCCCTTCGACTTGCGAATGGCTGGCGAGGATCTGTTCGAGCAGCGTCGATCCCGCCCGCGGAAGGCCGAGGACGAAGATCGGGTCGGGAGAAGGATCACCCAAGCCGCTGCGTTCGGCCACGAAGTCCGGTGTGAATACTGCCACAACCTCGTCGACCTGCTTTGTGGTGCTTTCCGGATCGTAGCCCAGCTGCTCGCGGCGCAGTGCGTTGCCCGCCTCGTAGTGCAGGAAGCTCGGCTCTGCCTGGTGGCGGTCGCCGTAAGCCTTGCCGAGCGCGAAGTGCAGGTGCAGCCGGTCGTCTGGTTGAGGATTGCCCGCCAGCGCTGCTTCCATCGCAGCAATGTCCGCATCGTCGAACGACACGGTCTTGAGGTTGGCGAGGCTCCACCAGACCTCGCCCAGTCCCGGTTCGATGGCTAACGCGCGGCGATAGGCGGCAATACCCTCGTCGAGACGCCCTACGGTCTTGAGCATATGGCCCTGGCTCATCTGCAGCTTGGCGTGGTCCGGGAAGGTTTCGAGCAGTTCGCCGTAGAGCTTGAGCGCTTCCTCGTAGTTGCCGATGCGCCCGAGCGCGGCGGCGAGCAGATTGCGGTTCGACGGGCTGGCCGGGTCGCGCGCCAGCACTTCTTCGAGCTCCGCCGAAGCATCCTCGAAACGGTTCTGCTTGTAGAGCACCGTCGCCAGGTTGCCGCGCGCGGCGAGGAAGCCCGGGGCCAGTTCGAGCGCGCGGCGCAGCAGCGCTTCTGAATCGCGCAACCGGCCGATCCGCGCCGCCAGTTCGGCCATCATGCGGATCGCTGCGACGTCAGTCGGCTGTTCGCGCAGCCGCTGGCGCAGCAGTCCCTCAGCAGTCTGCAGGTCGCCTTCGAACAGGGCATGGGCGATTTCCAGCGCCTCCGGGTCGCGGGTCGCCGCGCGGATCGCCGCCAGTTCGGCCGCCTCCGCCTCGTCGTCTTCGCCCAAAGCCCGTAGCGCCCGCCCGAGCAGGCGCTGGGCCGCGGCATGGAATGGATCGCGCCCGACGACCGCGCGCAAGTGCTCGGCCGCAGCGGCGGGATCGTCGGCGATGAGACTGGCAATGTCCGTCATTCCGGAACCGTTTCGCGCATCCCGGCGCCGAGGGCCAGAGCTAAGACTGTCGAAAAGGTGGAGCGGGTAGCGGGAATCGAACCCGCGCGTTCAGCTTGGGAAGCTGACAGGCTACCATTACATCATACCCGCATTTCAACGGCTTGGGACGACCTCGGGCAGCGCTTTCGGTATTGCCCGGAGCCGGCCTCGCCGGAATGCGTCGCGTTTGGCTTGTAGCATTGGCCCGGTCAATGCTCTTTATGGCAGCACCCGCCCCGATGGCGTACCGGGGATTCGACAATGGGGAGAATTGGGGTGCTTGACGGTCGAATGAGCGTGCTTCGCAAAGTGTCGCGGCCGGCCGCGCTGGTACTGGCCGCCTGCGCTTCGCCTGCTTTTGCTGGCAGCGCCGAGCAGGTGCCGCATGGCATGGTCGTGACCACCGATGCGGGCGAGAAGGTACGGGTGCTGTCCTTTGCTGACGGCACGTTCCGCGTCACCGTGGCCGATACGCTGCCCGAAGGGCATTCGACCGCCCAGGTGGTAGCCGAGCCCGATGCCGATCCTGCCTTTTCGACCACCGGCGCCGTGGCCATGCTCCAGACGCCACATTCGAGCGCCCTGGTCGGTCTCGATGACGGCCGACTGACCGTCTACGACGCCGCCGGAAAGCTGTTGCTCGACGAATACGCGCCGGCGCGGCGGCTGACCGCGGTCACGATAGAGGGGCAGGACTGGCTCGCCACGCGCGTCCAGTTCAACCGCGGTACCGACGAAGGGCTCTACGGCCTCGGCCAGCACCAGAACCGGCAAATGAACTACAACGGCGAGGACGTTGAACTCGCCCAGCACAACATGGCCATTGCCCTCCCCTACCTCGTTTCGACGCGCGGCTACGGTATATTCTGGGACAACGCCTCGATTACTCGCGTTGGCGATCCTGAGCCGTACACGGAGCTGAGGGCTGACGGGAAAAGGCCGTCCAAGGACGACACCGTCGTTGTTTCGGAGCCTTGGCCTGCCGGCTGGCGGGCGCAGTATTTTCTCGGTGATAAGCTCGTCGCTGAGCAACTCGAAGCAACGCTCAATTACCAGTACATCCGCGACCAGGCGCGCTGGCCCGAAGAGGCCAAGGCTGCCACCGTCGCAGCGACGACCGGGCAAAACACCGCAGGCAATGCGGTGCAGACCCAGCGCGTCGTCTGGACCGGAAATTACACACCCAGCACGAGCGGCACGCACAAGTTCCGGCTCTATTCGTCCAGCTATGTCAAGGTCTTCGCCAACGGGAAGGAAGTGCTGAACCGCTGGCGGCAGAACTGGAATCCCTGGTATCACAATTTCGAACTGGACCTGACCGCTGACAAGGCGGTCGAGCTCAAAGTCGAGTGGGAACCCAACGCCGGCTACATCGCGCTCTATCACGCCGATCCGTTGCCCGATCTCGACCGCCATTCGGTCAGCTTCGCCAGCGAGGCCGGCAAGAGCATCGACTATTACGTCGTGCCGGGCGCTGACATGGACGCGCTCGTCGCGGGATACCGCCGCCTGACCGGGCAGGCGAGCATGATGCCGCGCTGGGTCTGGGGCTTCTGGCAGTCGCGCCAGCGTTACGAGACGCAGGCCCAGCTCGAAGGCGTGCTCGACTCCTATCGCGGGCAGGAAATCCCAATCGACAACATCGTGCAGGACTGGTTCTACTGGCCCGAGGACCAGTGGGGCTGCCAGTGCTTCGACAAGGCCCGCTTCCCCGATCCCGAGGCTATGGTCGCCGACGTCCACGAAAAGGGCGCGCGGATCATGATCTCGGTCTGGCCGAAGTTCTACCCGACCACCGCCAACGGCAAGGAGCTGCGCGACAAGGGCTTCCTCTACGAACGCCCGCTCGCTGCCGGTCAGCTCGACTGGGTCGGGCCCGGCTATGCCAACACCTACTACGATCCCTATTCGGCCGAGGCGCGCGCGATCTATTTCCGCCAGGTCAGGGACGGGCTCGTCGGCATGGGCTTCGATGCCTGGTGGATGGATGCGACCGAGCCCGACTGGCACTCGAACCTCTCGGTCGACGAACGCAAGTACCAGATGGCCTCGCCCACCACCGGCGTCCCGGGTGCGGCGATCTTCAACTCCTATCCGCTGGTCCATGCCGAAGGGATGGCCGAGGGGCTGCGCGCCGCCGAGCCGAAACAGCGCCCCTTCATCCTCACCCGCAGCGGCTTCGGCGGGATTCAGCGCACCTCGTCGGCGCTGTGGTCGGGCGACGTCGCCGCGCGTTGGGACGACCTGCGCGACCAGATCAGCGCCGGGCTCAATCTCGGCCTCGCCGGCATGCCCTACTGGACCCACGACATCGGCGGCTTCGCGGTCGAGGATCGCTACAGCAAGGAACTGCCCGAAGCGCAGCCGGAATGGCGCGAGCTCTACACCCGCTGGTACCAGTTCGGCGCCTTCAGCCCGCTGTTCCGCAGCCACGGCGAATACCCGCAGCGCGAGACGCCGATCATCGCCAGGGACGACCCGGCGATGATGGAGAGCCTCGTTTACTACGACAAGCTGCGGTACCGCCTGCTGCCCTACATCTACACGCTCGGCGCCGATGCCCATTTCAACGACGGCACGATGATGCGCGCGCTGGTGATGGACTTCGAAGCCGACCGCAAGGCGTGGGACGTGGACGACGAATACATGTTCGGCCCTGCCCTCCTCGTCGCCCCGGCGACCGAGTTCGAGGCGCGGGAGCGCCAGGTCTACCTGCCCGGGGGCGCAAACTGGATCGAGGTGTTGACCGGAAAGCGCCTTGCCGGAGGCCAGCAGGTCACCGTGGCAGCCCCGCGCGAGCGCATACCGCTGTTCGTCCGCGCCGGGTCGATTGTGCCGATGGGGCCGGTCGTGCAGTGGACCGGACAGGACCCGCAGGGACCGCTGACGATCCACGTCTTCCCCGGCGCCGACGGCAGCTTCACGCTCTACGAGGACCAAGGCACCGATATGGGATACGCCCGCGGCGAGTTCGCCCGCATCCCGATAACCTGGGACGACAAGGCGCGCAGGCTCACCATCGGCAAGCGCGAGGGGAGCTTCCCGGGCATGGCGGCAACGCGTGAGATCGGCGTGGTGGTGCACGATGGGCCTGAGGGCCCGGTGTTCGAGCAGGACGCGTCTAAGCGCGTGACCTATTCAGGAGAAGCGCTCGAACTTCCGCTGTAGGGCGCGGCATGGTCGCGCGGCGGGATGGCGCCGCCGCGCATGACCGTCCAGCCGGCGAGCTCGTGGGCCTTCAGCGCTGCCTCGAGGGGGCTGGCGTCGCGCAGGCGGCAGGCGAGGTACCCCGCCGAAAAGGCATCGCCCGCGCCGCTGGAATCGACCGGCTTGAGCAGCATCGCCGGAGGGACGAATTCGCCGTCCGGAAGGCGGCAGCCCTTGCCGCCGAGCTTGACCAGGACCTCGCCGCAGCCCTCCGCTTTCCACAGCGCCGCGACCTCGTCGGCGTCCTCAGTCCCGGACAATTCACGCTCGTCGTCGATCGTGGGAAAGCCGTAATCGGCCTCGCCGGCGGCACGGCTGCGCCAGACCTGCGCCAGCCCTATGTCCTGCCACAGGCTCGCTCGGTAGTTGCCGTCGAAGGCGACCTTGCCTCCGCGCCGCCGCACCTCGCGCGCCAGCCCGAGCAGCGCCTCGCGCCCGTATTCGGGCAGGATCGCTAGCGAGATCAGCGAATAGACCAGCACCTCCGCCACTTCCGCCTGCGCCATGGCCGTATTGACGTCCGGATGCGCGAAAAGCTGCCGTGCAGCGCTGTGCGAGCGCCAGTAGGTGAAGCGCCGTTCACCCTGAGAATCTATCGAGATGGCATAAAGCCCGGTCGCCCGTTCGGGATCACGCAGGACCAGCGAGGTATCGAGCCCTTCCCGCGCCCAGTCGCCGAGCATGCGCGGAGCGAAAGGGTCCACTCCGAGCGCACTGAAATAGGCGACATCGTGTCCGAAACGAGCGAGATGAAGCGCTTGATTGAGCGTGTCCCCGCCGTATCCGACGTCCCATGCCGTTCCGCGCGGGGCGAGTTCCACCATCGCCTCGCCCACACAGACGATCCGTTTGCGACCCGCCAGCATCTCACCAGTTCCACAAGGTGCCGTCTTCGAGACGGGCTATGGGCAGGCAGGCCGGGTCGTAGGGGTACTTCGCCGCCAGCTTCTCGTCGATCGTCACGCCGTGGCCGGGCGCCTCGCCGCAGAACAGGAAGCCGTCCTCGAAGCCATAGTCGTGCGGGAAGACCGCATCGGTCTCCTCGGTGTGGCGCATGTATTCCTGGATGCCGAAGTTGGGCACCCAGGTGTCGAAATGCAGCGCCGCGCCCATGCACACCGGGCTGAGGTCGGTCGCGCCGTGGCTGCCGGTACGCACCTGGTAGAGCGCAGCGAGGTCGGCGATCCGGCGCAGGTGCGTGATGCCGCCGGCGTGGACTACGGTGCAACGGATGTAGTCGATCAGCTGCTCCTCGATCAGCTGCTTGCAGTCCCAGATAGTGTTGAACACCTCGCCCACCGCCAGCGGCGTGGTGGTGTGCCGGCGGATGTGGCGGAACGCCTCCTGGTTTTCGGCCGGGGTCGCATCCTCCATCCAGAAAAGCCGATAGGGTTCGAGCGCCTTGCCCAGCTGCGCCGCCTCGTTGGGTGTCAGCCGGTGGTGGACGTCGTGCAGCAGGTGGTGCTCGAAACCGTAGGTCTCGCGCAGCTTCTCGAAGAGTTTTGGCGCGAAGTTGAGGTACTTGGGCGTGTCCCACACCGTCTCGGTCGGGAGGCGCGCGTCGGCAGGCTCGTAGTGCATGTCACCGCGCCCGACACCATAAGCCTTGTCGATGCCGGGAATGCCGCTTTGCGCTCGGATCGCCTTGTAGCCCATGTCGATATACTTGCCGACCGCGTCGACCGTCGCTTCGAGGTCAGCGCCGTTGGCATGGCCGTAGACCAGCACCCCGTCACGGCTGCGCCCGCCCAGCAACTGGTAAAGCGGCAGGCCGGCGACCTTGCCCTTGATGTCCCACAGCGCGGTGTCGACCGCGGCGATCGCGCTCATCGTCACCGGCCCGCGCCGCCAGTAGGCACCGCGGTAAAGGTACTGCCAGATGTCCTCGATCCGCGCCGGATCGCGCCCGATCAGGCAGGGGATGACATGGTCGGTCAGGTAGGAGGCGACCGCCAACTCGCGCCCGTTGAGAGTCGCGTCGCCGATCCCCACAACACCCTCGTCGGTTTCGACAACCAGCGTCACGAAGTTGCGGCCCGGGCAGGTGACGACCACCCTTGCCGAAGTTATCTTCATGCCCGAAACTCCTCTCCCGTTAGCGCTACCATTGCGCTAGGGGCGGGCAATAGGTCAACACGGGAGATGGGACAATTCGGCCGCTCAAGCTCGACGACGATCGCCTGTTTCCGGCCGACCCGGCGGTGCGGAGCATCGCGCGCGAGCTCTATGGCGAAGTGTGCGACCTGCCGATCATCAGCCCGCACGGGCACACCGATCCGTCGTGGTTCGCTCTGAACCAGCCGTTCGGCAACGCCGCCGAACTGCTGCTGCAGCCCGACCATTACCTGTTCCGCATGCTCTATTCGCAGGGCGTGCGGCTGGAGGACCTCGGTATCGGCGCGGACGCCAACCCGCGCGTCGCGTGGCGCATCCTCGCCGAGAATTTCCACCTGTTCCGCGGGACGCCTTCGCGCATCTGGCTCGACTGGGTCTTTACCGAGGTTTTCGGGATCGAGGTGCGCCTCGAAGGCGAGACGGCGGACCTCTACTACGACACCATCACCGAGGCCCTGGCGACCGATGCCTTCCGGCCCCGCACCCTGTTCGAACGGTTCAACATCGAGGTCATCGCCACGACGGAAAACCCGCTCGACACGCTGGAGCATCACCGCACGATCCGCGAGAGCGGCTGGTCCGGCCGGGTCGTCACTGCATACCGCCCCGACCCGGTGGTCGATCCCGAGTTCGAAGGGTTCGCCGGCAACCTTGCGAAGTTCTCCGAACTGACCGGCGAGGATTGCCTTAGCTGGCAAGGCTACCTTGCCGCACACCGCAAGCGCCGTGCGTTCTTCGCCGCGATGGGCGCGACCTCGACCGATCACGGGCATCCGACTGCGCGCACAGCCGACCTGTCGCCCATTGAAGCCGAGGCGCTGTTCGGGAGGATCGTAGGCGGCGACTTCTCCGAGTGGGATGCCGAGCTGTTCCGGGCGCAGATGCTCACCGAGATGGCCGCGATGAGCCTCGACGACGGGCTGGTCATGCAGATACACCCCGGCAGCTTCCGCAACCACAACGCCGCGCTGTTCGCCAGCCACGGCCGCGACAAGGGCGCCGACATCCCGATGCGCACCGACTACGTCGAAGCGCTCAAGCCGCTGCTGGACCGGTTCGGCAATTCTCGCGACTTCACGCTGATCCTCTTCACACTCGACGAGAGTTCCTACGCCCGCGAGCTGGCACCGCTCGCCGGTCACTACCCCTGCCTGCGCCTCGGCCCGGCGTGGTGGTTCCACGACAGCCCCGAGGGGATGCGCCGCTTCCGCCGCATGACCACCGAAACCGCGGGATTCTACAACACCGTCGGCTTCAACGACGACACCCGCGCCTTCCTCTCGATCCCGGCGCGCCACGACCTCGCCCGGCGGATCGACTGCGGCTTCCTCGCCGAACTGGTCGCCGAGCACCGGCTCGAACTCGACGAGGCGCACGAGGTGGCGCGGGCACTGGCCTACGATCTGGCGAAAGCGGCTTACAAGCTGTGAGGCTTGATCCCGACACGCTCGATCGCTTGCCGCCGAACGTCGCCCGCTTCGCCTACGACCGCGACGCGCAGAAGGTCGGCATCGTCCACTTCGGCATCGGCGCGTTCCACCGCGCGCATCTGGCTTGGTACACGGATGCCGCAATGTCGGCGGGCGAGCGCGACTGGATGATTACCGGCGTCTCGCTGCGTTCGGATGCCGTCGCTAGGCAACTCAACCCGCAAGGCGGACTCTACACGCTGACCGAGCGCGCGGCGGGCGAGGACGTGACGCGTGTCGCCGGTGCCGTACGCGACGTGCTGGTGGCAGGACGCAGCGATGCGCGGCTGGCAATCGGCCTGATCGCCCCTTCCACCCATATCGTCAGTTTCACCGTCACCGAGAAGGGCTATGCCCGTGCGGCCGATGGATCACTCGACCTCGGGCTGGCAGAAGCGAGCTTCTACCCTCACCTGACGCGCGCATTCGAGGAGCGCAGGCAGGCGGGCATTCCCGGTCTCACCCTGCTGAGCTGCGATAACCTGCCGGCCAATGGCGATACACTGCGCAGGCTGATGTGCGAGTACCTGGTGGCGAAATCGCCCGACGCGCTCGGCTGGTTCGAGAGCGAATGCAACTGTCCGAACGCGATGGTCGACCGGATCGTACCCGCGACGACAGACGCCGATATCGACGCGCTCGCAAGCCGCATCGGCTTGCGCGACGAGGGCGCGGTTTTCACCGAACCGTTCAGCCAGTGGGTGATCGAGGACAGGTTCGCCGGTCCGCGACCCGGCTGGGACCATTATGGGGCCCAGTTTGTCGCCGACGTCGCGCCGTACGAAACCGCCAAGCTCAGGATGCTCAACGGCGCCCATTCAGCGATGGCATACCTTGGTTTGGAGCGTGGTCACGAGTTCGTCCACGAGGCCATCGCCGATCCCGAGCTACGAGCGCTGGTCGAACGGCTGATGCGGGATGAAGCGGCGACAAGCTTTGAGCCGGCGCCCGGTCAGGACCTCGATGCCTACGCCAAGGCCCTGCTCGAACGGTTCGCCAACCCGGCGCTTAACCACCGCCTCGCCCAGATCGCGATGGACGGCAGCCAGAAAATCCCGCAGCGCTGGCTCGCCAGCCTCGCGGTGCACCAGACGCGCAGCAATAAGCCGATTGCCACCCTGACCGCCCTCGCCGCTTGGTTGCGGCACGTCCGCGACGGGCTTTTCGTGGACGATCCGCTGAAGGAGGAACTGGCAACGACCTGGCGCAAGCAGGGGGTGGACGGGATTGTCCCGGCGTTGTTCGGCGACAATGCGCCGATCGCGTCCAACTGGCGGCCGAGCCCTGCCGAGAAGGCTTTTCTGGAGGCGGAAACTGCTCGGTAAGGCGGTCTTGCCTGCTTTGGCGTTGCTGGCCGGTCTTCCCTCGGCAGCTAACGCCCGTGAAGATCTCGACCTCGCCGGCGTATTCACACCAGCCCCCGCAGCCGTGCCACGCGTCGGCCCTGCTCTCGCTCTCGACAAGTGCGTCAACCTGTCGAACATGTTCGATACGCCGCCCGACCGCAGCTATTGGGGCCGCGAATTCGAGGATGCCGACATCGCGCGGATCGCGAGCAAGGGATTCACTGCGATCCGGCTGCCAGTGCGCTTCAACGCCCACGCGCTTGAAGTGCCGCCCTACACCATCGATCCGGTGTTCATGGATCGCATCGCGCAGGTCGTAAGTCTCGCCACCGCGCGCGATCTCAAGGTCATCGTCGACCTGCACCATTACATCGAGCTCGATGAGGATCCGGCCGGCCAGGCGCCGCGTTTCGCCGCGCTGTGGCGACAGGTAGCCGAACGCTTTGCCGATGCGCTCGACAGCGTGGTGTTCGAATTGATGAACGAGCCGCACGACAAGTTCGGAGCCGACAACCTGCTGTCTGTGCTCGAACCGGCGCTCGCCGAGGTTCGCAAGACCAACCCCACTAGGATCGTCGTGATCGACGGGCCTGACTGGGCAGGGCTTGACGCGATGCTGACCAGCCCGTTCCCCGACGACCCCTACGTCGTACCGACGTTCCATTACTACTCGCCGGTCAATTTCGGCTTCGACAAGGCTCCGTGGCTCAAGCCCAACAGCCGCAACGATTTCGGGCGGCCCGAAGACCTGGCATTGATCCGCGCCGATCTCGCCAAGGTGCAAGACTACATGACGCGCACCGGCCGGGTTCCGTTCGTCGGCGAATACGGTGCGTGGGAACGCCGCCCACTTCAGGCGCGCGAGGAATTCTACGAAACGCTGAGCGAAGCTTTCGCTTCGATCGGCGTCGACAGCTGCGCGTGGGGATACACCAACACCATGCACCTGTGGGACGACAAGTCCGGCTGGGTAGGGCAAATCGCCGACCGCATCGCCGCGCCGTTACGAAACTAGATGCCCGTCCCGTCGAAGGTGTGACCGTCGGGGTCGAGGTCGCGCAGGTCTCGGCCACGGGTTTCCTGTCCGAACCACGCCACCAGTAACAGCGCCGCGACAGTCGGAAGGACCACGATTATCGACACGGCGCCCAGCGCGGGGACCATCGCAAGAACCGCAAGGACCTGCGCCAGCATCCCCCCACCCTTGCTGCACGCCGCGACGACGCCTGTGGTCCGGCCGCGGATGCGCATCGGAAAACTCTCTGCGGCATAGGGCAGCAGCATCGCAATCAGCGCGTTGGTGCCGATGATCAGCAGGGCGACCGGGATGACCGGGCTGCCAGTGCCTGCCAGTTCCAGTCGCAAGACCAGCAGGAGCCCCAAGACCGTCACGGCAAGCGAAGCAATGACCGAACCCTTCGTGCTCCATCGGCTGTAGCCCCATGCGGCGATGAAGATGGTCGGCAGTGCGATGAGCGCGGATTTGGCGAGCAGGCTGCTCGACAGCTCCATGCTGTAACCCTTGGCCACGAGGTCGGCAGGAAGCCAGAGCAGCAGGCCGAAGTTGATCAGGCCGTAGCAGGTCGCGGCGAGGCTGAGCGCGAGCAACTTGCCGACGAATGCGCGACCGGTCAGCGCCCCGGCTCCGGCCTTCGCGAATTGCACCGTTTCCGATATCGGACCGCGCCTCGCCTCGGAACCGAACAGCGCCATGACCTTCCGCGCCTCGTCCTTGCGGCCACGCGCGAGCAGGAACTTGGCAGACTCCGGAATCAATCCCCCGAGCAGCACCAGCGCCAGTCCCGTGGGCAGGTTGGCAAGCCACAGCACGCGCCAGCTGAACGTCGGCACGAGCACCGCCGACAGGCCGCTCGCCGCGAAGTACCCTCCGACCGAGCCGAGCCCGCCGACCAGCACGAGGCTCCAACCGCGGTGCTTCGAGGGCATCATTTCCGCCAGGAGGGCATAGGTGACGGGCAGCATCCCCCCGGCGCCAAGGCCCATGATGAAGCACATGGCGATATTCCAGGCGAGCGAGGGCATCGCTCCGCAGATCGAAGTGCCGACGAAGACCACCGCCGAAAGCAGGATCGAGGCCTTGCGCCCGTAGACGTCCGCGATCAGCCCCCACAGCACCGAGCCGGTCACCGTGCCGAGCAAGGCCGACAGCGGCACGAGCGAGACCAGCTGCTTGCCGACCCGGTATTCGTCGACCATGCCGGGGATGGTGAAGCCGAGACTCGACGGTTTCATCACGTCGATGACCAGCGCGATCACCAGTACCAGCATCAGCCGCCAGTGCGCCGGCGTCAGCGGCAGGTCTTCCGGCGGGGAAACGACGATCTCCCGGGAGGCCGCGACCTGTTCGGCGACGTTTCTCGGCAGCAAGCCGTAGGCCGCGATGCCGATCCCGCCGATGATCAGCGCCATGCCCCAGACCATCTCCTGGCCCATCGGCATGCCGTAGAGCCGGTAGCCCATGTCCTGGGCCATCATGAACATCGGCAAATGCAATGCCACGCCGGCAGTGACAGCGATCACCCCGAGCACGAATACCGATGCTGCGCGGCGGTCCCTAAGGGCCGTGACCAAGGAAGCGATCCTCTCCTGACTTCGTGTCCGGCCGCCCCCGTCAGGCCGTGGCGAAGCTCTTCGCATGTTGGGAGATAATCGCAATCATTGCTTCGTCGGTATCGAAGTTTCCGTACCAGCCCTGCGGCTCGTGCGGCGGATCGCCCATGTACTGGGTGTCCTCGCCTGCGACGAAATGGTGGTCGGGATGCTGTGCCCGCGCCTCGCCGTTCCACGCCCAGAAGTTGGTGCCCTGGACCGGACCGTTCGCGGCAAGGCTGGCCTCGGCGGCGGCGTAGATCATGCGGTAGTAGCGCTGGCGGAAGGTGGTCGTCACCGACGGGTCGTAAAGTTCCCCGTCGCGCGGGAAGCCGAATTCCTCGAACACCAGCGGCTTGCCGGCATCGACGGCGAGCTTGACGTGGGTGTCGATGTAGTCGGCCACCTTGGCGGCGCCGCTGTCCCACGTGCCGGCGAGGTCCTTGCCGTCGACCCATCCCCAGTTCAGCGGCCAGATGTGCCCGGTCATGTAGTCGATGTTCTGGTGCGCCCGCACGACGATGTCGGTGTCGCCGTTGGTCGCGATGGTGCCCTCCATCCCGAGCGAGACGAGGTGGTTCGGGTCGAGCGAGCGAATCAGCGCGGCGCTGTCGTCGATCCACTTGTTGTAGGCCGGCAGGATCGCCTGCATCACCGCAGGCGAGACGCCCGGGCGCGGCTCGTTGGCGAGCTGCCAAGCCATCAGCGTGGGATCGTCCTTGTAGGCGACCCCGGTGACCGAATTGGTCCGCCCGACCAGCATCTTCACATAGTCAAAGAAGCGCTTGATAGCGGCCGAATTGGCGTAGAACGCACTGCCTGCATCGGGGAACGCCGGCCAGGGATCGGCCGGATCGTTCATGTCCTTGTACTTGCCGGTTTGCCAGTAGAGCCGGCTCATCATCCCGCCGGACCATTCCCAGTTGTTGGTAAAGTAGAGCACCGCCGTCATGCCGCGCTTGCCGAGTTCGGCCATGGCCACGTCGAGCCCGGCGAGCAGCGCGGTGTTGAGCGTGCCGTCCTGCGTCTCGAAACCCGGCTTGATGCTGTTCCTGACAGGGCTTTCCTCAGCGCCAGCGAGGAGCCGCACGTTGCCGATGCCGATCGATTTCAGCCGGTCGAGTTCGCGGCCCAGCCGTGCCCGGTCGCCGTACTTCGTGTCGCTGCCGAGCCAGGCGAGGTACCAGGCGTTGGTTCCGGTGTAGCGGTACCATTCGCCGCCTCGACTGAAGCGCGTTCCATCGACCGTCACGAAGCTGCTGGCCTTGGAACTCGCGACGCCCGCGCCGCTGCATCCGGCCAGTCCCACGGCGGCAATCCCGGCCAGCGCAGTGCGTCTGTCACAAAGCGGTGATGTTACTCTTACCATTTCGCCCCCTCTTCCCATCAGGCAATGATAGCGCTACCATAACCCCCGAGATGCGGCAATTCCGGTGAATGGAATACGCGGCACGAGGGGGAGAAACTGTCTTGAATCGTCCAATGCGACTCGCACTTGTCTTCGTCGCCGCTTTAACGCTCAACGCGTGTTCGCGGGAAGCTGCGCCTGGCGGCACGGCTTCGGCCGAGGGTGACGGCACCGCCCATCCCGAAATCTGGCCGGAGTACAAATACCCCGTGCCGGTGGATCCAGCCGTCGAGGCGAAGATCGCCGACCTGCTCAAGACCATGACGCTCGAGGAAAAGATCGGCCAGCTCGTCCAGGCCGACCTGTGCTGCGTCACCCCGGACGACGTGCGCAAGTACAACCTCGGCTCGATCCTCGTCGGCGGCAACAGCGGCCCCAACGGCAACGACCTTTCGCCCGCGCCCGACTGGCTCAAGGCGGCCGATGGGTTCTACCTCGCTTCGGTCGACAAGAGCGACGGCGGGGTCGGCATCCCCGTCATCTGGGGGACCGACGCGGTTCACGGCCACTCCAACATCATCGGCGCCACGATCTTCCCGCACAACATCGGCCTTGGCGCAGCGCACGACCCGGCGCTGATCGAGCGCATCGGCGCTGCGACCGCCAAGGAAATTCGCGTGACCGGCCAGGAATGGACCTTTGCGCCCACGGTCACCGTGCCGCAGGACTACCGCTGGGGTCGCGCCTACGAAGGCTACTCGTCCGATCCCAAGCTCGTCGCCTCTTACGTGGGTGCGATGGTCCGTGGGCTGCAGGGCACGCCCGACGAGACCAACCTGCTGGCGCACGACAAGGTGATTGCTTCGACCAAGCACTTCCTCGCCGATGGCGGGACCAAGGGCGGCGTCGACCAGGGCGATGCACAGATTTCCGAAGAGGACCTGCGCGACATCCACGGCTTGCCCTATGGCCCGGCGATCCAGAACGGCGTCGCAACGGTAATGGTCAGCTTTTCGAGCTGGCAGGGCAAGAAGCTGACCGGCAACAAGTCGCTGATCACCGGCGTGCTCAAGGACCGGATGGGCTTCGGCGGTTTCGTCGTGTCCGACTGGAACGCGCACGGGCAGGTCGAAGGCTGCACCAACAACTCGTGCCCGCAGGGACTGCTCGCCGGGCTCGACATGTACATGGCGCCCGACAGTTGGAAGGGGGTCTACGAGGACCTGCTCAAGCGCGCCAAGGCGGGCGAAATCCCCATGGAGCGGATCGATGATGCCGTGGCGCGGATTCTGCGCGTCAAGTTCCGGCTCGGCCTGTTCGAGGCCGGCAAGCCATCGGACCGCCCGCTGGCCGGCGACTGGAAGGTGCTCGGCTCGCCCGAACACCGCGAGATTTCGCGCGAAGCGGTGCGCAAGTCGCTCGTCCTCCTCAAGAACCAGGGCGTGCTGCCGCTCAAGGCGGGTGCGCGCTTGCTCGTCGCCGGTGACGGAGCCGATGATATTGCCCGGGCTTCCGGAGGCTGGACAATCTCGTGGCAGGGCACCGGGCTGACCAACGCGATGTTCCCCGGCGGCACCTCGCTCTGGGCGGGCCTGAAGCAAGCGGCGGAAGCCGGCGGCGGCAGCGCCGTGCTCTCGCCCGACGGCAGCTTCACCCAGAAGCCCGACGCCGCCGTAGTCGTGTTCGGCGAGAAGCCCTACGCCGAATTCCAGGGCGACCGGGCGACGCTGGCGCTCGATGCCGACCTCACCGGGCCCTACGCCACGATGAAGAAGCTCAAGGCCCAAGGTATCCCGGTTGTCGCAGTGATGATCACCGGTCGCCCGCTCTACGTGAACCCGGCCCTCAACGCCGCCGACGCTTTCGTGGTGGCCTGGCTGCCCGGCACCGAAGGCGGCAAGGGCCTCGCCGACGTGTTGATCGGCGATGCCGCCGGCAAGCCGCGGTTCCAGTTCACCGGCCTGCTCCCGGCGGCCTGGCCGAAAACGCCGGACATGGCCGACGGCGCGCTCTACCCGTTCGGCTACGGCCTGACCTACGCCACGCCGCGCGCGGCGTGGAAGGCCTTGGCCGAGATCGACGAGAGCAGCGCCGGCGATGCGCGAGTCTATTTCACCAAGGGCGTCCCCGCTTCGAGCTGGTCGCTGGTGCTCGGGAACATCGACCGCGGCGAGGAAAAGCGCATCACCACTGTCCCTGCCGATGCGATCGGCGGCCGCGCGCACATCACCGCCACCGACGCGGCGGTGCAGGAGGGCGCTCGCCGGATCGTGGTCAGCGACGGCGGCGCTGCGCTGGCGGTTTCGAGCCACGACCCGCTCAACCTCAGTCGCGAAACCAATGGCGACGTGATGGTCCTGTTCACCGTCAAGGTGAGCAAGGCGCCCGCCAAGGCGGCTTTGGCGCTGCGCTGCGACGGATCGGGTTGCGGTTCGCGCGAACCCGTGACGCTGCCGGTGACCAACTCGTTCGTTCGTTATGGCCTTCAGCTCAAATGCTTCGCCGGCAAGGGCGCCGACATGAGCAAGGTCACCGCGCCGTTCATCCTCGAAACGACCGGCCCGGCGGACTATGCCCTTGCCGAGGTGCGTTTGGGCACCGACGCGGAGAAGGTCCTGCCATGCAATTGAGGGTGTTGTTTGCGGCAGCGTTGCTGGTCTCTGCACCAGCGGTTGCTTCGCAAGACATGCTAGTCACAGTCGATGTACCCGGCGGCCAGATCGTCGGCCATGCAGCCGCCGAGACCTATGTGTCTGTCTTTCGCGGCATCCCCTACGCCGCCCCGCCAACCGGCGAGCTGCGTTGGCGACCGCCGCAGGCGGTGGTGGCCTGGCAGGGAGTGCGCGATGCAACTGCTGTCGCCCCCGCCTGCTTGCAGCACCTCGAAAGCTCGGAATGGAACCGCGCGCAGTGGCTCCACGCCAGCGAGGACTGCCTGACGCTCGACGTCAAGACTTCGAGCCTTACCGGCAAGCGCCCGGTCATGGTCTGGATCCACGGCGGCTCGAACCGCGCCGGGGCGAGCGGCGGGCCGGCGGATTCGGACCTTACCGCGCAGGGCGTGGTCGCGGTGAGCGTGCAATATCGCCTCGGCGCGCTCGGCTGGCTGTCGCACCCGGCGCTTTCCGCCGAACAGGGTGGGTCGAGCGGCAACTACGGGCTGATGGACCAGATCGCCGCGCTGCAATGGGTCCACGACAACATCGCGAAATTCGGCGGCGATCCGGACAACGTGACGATCTACGGCGAGAGCGCCGGGTCGCAGGACGTGTCGTTACTGCTCGCCGCGCCCGCGGCGCAGGGCCTGTTCCACAAGGCGATCATGGAGAGCGGCACGCCGGGCTTCGGCCTTCCGTTCCGCAGCCTCGCCGACGCCGAAGCGATGGGCAAGCAGTTCTCCGACAAGGCCGGCACAGGAAATAGCCTAGAGCAGATGCGTGCGCTGTCGCCGGTCGCGATTTTCGCCATCGAGGACGAGCTGCAGGATCCGCCCAATGGCAACGCGATGATCTTCCTGCACACCACCGTGGACGGCAAGGTCCTGCCGGCGGCGCCCGACAAGCTGATCGCCGCGAACAAGCCGAAGCCGGTGATCCTCGGCACCAACAAGGTCGAGTTCTCCAACGAGCAGTTCGACGAGGCCAACCTGCCGCCTTACGCGAAGGCGATGTTCGGGGAGCATGGTGCAGCGGCGCTCGAGCTCTACCGGATAGAAAAGGCCGACCCGCGACGCGGCAAGATCGCCACGCGGATCATCTCCGACGCGCTGTTCCATTGCCCGACCGACCACCTCGCCGACCTGTTGGCCGAGAACGACTACCCGACCTGGCGCTACCAGTTCGATGTCGGCCCGAACGGGGGCCTGACCAGCCACGCCTTCGAGATCGGCTGGGTGTTCGAGCGCAAGCCGGTCGGCGGCGGTGTGAACATGCAGGATTACTGGGCCGCGCTGGCGGTGGCCGGCGATCCTAACGGCAAGACCGCGATCTCCACGGCCCGCCCGAAGTGGGAGCGATGGACTGTCGCAAAGCCGCAGCAGATCGAGTTCGGCGAGACAGCCACGGCGATGGCGCCGGGCAAGCCGCGCAAGGACTTCTGCGACCTGACGGAGGCCTACTGATGCGCCTGCTGGCATTGCTCCTTTGCGCCCTCGCTGGCCTTCTCGCAGAACCGGCAGCGGCGCAGAAGGCACCGGACCTGGCGCTGACCCCGCCGATGGGCTGGAACAGCTGGAACCACTACGGCTGCAACATCGACGAAACGCTGATCAAGCGCACCGCCGACGCCATCGTGTCGAACGGGCTGCGGGATGCGGGATACGTCTACGTCACCCTCGACGATTGCTGGCACGGCGCGCGCGATGCGCATGGCGATATCCAGCCCGATCCGCAGCGCTTCCCCTCGGGCCTGAAGGCGCTCGGCGACTACCTGCACCAACGCGGGCTCAAGTTCGGCATCTACTCCGACGCGGGCGAGAAGACCTGCGGCGGCAAGCCCGGTAGCCAGGGCCACGAATTCCAGGACGCCGCGCAATACGCCCGCTGGGGCGTCGATTACGTCAAGTACGACTGGTGCAACACCGGCGAAGGCGAGGCCAAGCGCAATCCGCTGGAGGCCTATGCCACGATGAGCAAGGCGATCGCCGCGAGCGGGCGGCCGATGATCCTCTCGATCTGCGAATGGGGTGAAAACAAGCCGTGGCTGTGGGGCAAGCAGTACGGCCACCTGTGGCGCACCACCGGCGACATCACCAACTGCTGGGACTGCGAACTCGGCCACGGCAACTGGCTGAGCCACGGCATCCTGCCGATCCTCGACATGCAGGTGCCTTTGCGCGCCTATTCCGGCCCGGGCGGGTGGAACGATCCCGACATGATGGAGGTCGGCAACCTGCCGCTTCTGGCCGAAAACCGCAGCCACTTCGCGATGTGGGCCATGCTCTCCGCCCCGCTGATCATGGGCACCGACGTGCCCGACATGAAGCCGGAGATTGCCGCCATCCTGACCAATCCGAGGATCGTGGCGATCGACCAGGACCCGCTCGGTATCCCCGCACTGCGCTGGCGCGCCACGCCGGCAACCGAGGTCTGGGCCAAGCCGATGGCGGGCGAGCGCTGGGCCATCGCCGTGCTCAACCGATCCGACGAACCGCGCGAGGTCGCTATCGACTGGACGCACGGCGAACTGCGCGACGACGCCAAGGGGCGCGATCCCGCCTTCGCCACCCGCACCTATGCCCTCACGGATGCATGGACGGGCGCCTCCGCCGGCACAACCGTCAATACAAAGCTGGTCACCGTCGGACCGCACGACACGGCAGTCTTCACACTGACGCCGAACAAATAACCGGAGAGAGCCATGAAGCACCTGATCGCCCTTGTCGCCGCCACGTCGCTGGCCCTCTCCGCCCCTGCCTCCGCCGCCGACAGCCTGCCGGTGGGACTGTGCATCAACATGGGCAACAGCTTCGAGGTCGGCAGGTTCGGACCCGAAGGCGTCAGGAATGCGGGAGCGAACGATTTTACACGCATCGCTGCCGCCGGGTTCAAGACCATCCGCCTGCCGGTTCGCTGGTCGGACAAGACCGCCGACGATCTCGGCCATGCCATCGACCCGAAGTGGATGGCGCAGGTCGACACCGCGGTCGGCCAGGCGCTCGACGCCGGGCTCAACGTGATCCTCAACGACCACCACTTCGAAGCGCTCGACGACGATCCCGCGGCCAATTCCGCCAAGCTCGCAGCGATCTGGAGGCAGGTCGCCAAGCACTTCGCGGACCGACCGACCGATCGCCTGTGGTTCGAGATCGAGAACGAGCCGCACAAGAACCTGACCAACGCCAACCTGCTGGCCACGCTGAACCCCTCGCTCGCCGCGATCCGCGAGAGCAACCCGGACCGTCCGGTCATCATCGGCGGCGAGAACTGGTCGGGGATCGATTCACTGGCGACGCTCGAACTGCCCGACGATGACAACGTCTACCCGACGTTCCATTATTACGAGCCGTTCGACTTCACTCACCAGGGCGCGACCTGGGCCGGAGACCCGCCGCCCAAGGTAGGCCGCGTTTACGGCAACGCGGCCGATGCCGAGAGGCTGGTGCGCGACGTCGACAAGATCCGCGCCTATGTCGAACGCACCGGCAAGGTGCCCTTCATGGGCGAAACCGGCGCCTATGAGGGCTACATCGAGCCCGAACAGCGCGCCGCCTATCACCGCGCCGTACGCGAGGCCTTCGCCCCCACCGGGATCGGGGTCTGCGCCTGGGCCTACACCAACACCTTCCCATTTTACGACCAGAAGGCAGGCAGGTGGATTCCAGGCATGCTGGAGGCGTTCGGCCTGCCGGAGAAATAACGACAAGAAAAAGGGGGGAGCAAAAGTCATGACCTGGAAGGCGATCGTCACGAGCTTCGTGGCAGCGGCCCTCATTGCGCCGGCAGCCAACGCGCAGAACCTGAGCGCCAAACTGAAGGAGCTCGACGCGCAACTGACGGGCGATCTGCTCAACGACCCCACGCGGCTCGACTGGGCCGAACAAGGCGCGAACTACAAGTCGGAAGGCTTTGCCGATCCCGCGATACCAGGTGGCGGCGCGGCCAAGCGTTTTGCCATCGGCGCTGCCTCGCCCGACGCATGGACCGTGCAGGCCTACGTTCCTCTGTTAGGCAATATCGAGCGCGGGGAAACGGTGACCATCGGTTTCTGGGGCCGGGCCGTCGAGGCTGCGACCAAAGACGGGCAGGGAACGGTCGGGGTGCGGGTGCAGGACAACGTCTCGCCATGGCCCGGCTTCGGCGACAACACGGTCAAGCTCGGTAGCAAGTGGGAATGGCATGAGGTCAGCGCCACGGCGACGGTTCGTATTCCGCGGCGCACCGGGGTCGTTACCTTGCAGCTCGGCGCGGCGAAACAGACCATCGAGATCGGCCAGACGATCGTCGTGAAAGGCGCGGCAAAGATTGTCGGCGCGGCGCCCGCCCCGGCCTCGCCGAACGAGCAGGCCCTCGCCTCGCTTTCGGCGCAGTTCGAGCTGCCGCCCCCGCTGCGCGAAACGCGCGGCGAACTCCTGCTCCGTCCAGACCAGCGCGGTTGGGGTCATTCGGGCCCGCCGGGCGCGTTCACCGAACTCGAAAACCAGGCGATCTGGCTGGGCAAGGCGACGCGCTTCACGGTGACCGAAAAAGGCGAGAACCGGTGGGACGTAGGCACTTCGATACGACTCGACCAGGGTATCGCGGCGGGTGATCACCTGCTGGTCGCCATCGCCGCGCGCAGCGAAAGTGCGCAGACGGCCGACGGAAACGCTGTCGTCGGTATCCGCGTGCAGAGCAGCGAACCGCCTTACCCCGGGTTTGCCGACAACCTTTTCAAGGTCGGCCCAAGCTGGCAGCTGATCCGCGTACGCACCACGGCGACGGAGGCGATCGAGGCAGGAAAGGCGACAATCGCGCTCCACTTCGCCGAAGCACCGCAAGTGGTCGATATCGGTCCGGTATACGTTTTCAAGACCGAGGAATGATCAGTGCGCCGCGTAGGCATAGGGGCCAACCGTCACCCCGGTGAACAGGCCGGTGTGGATCGAGGCCATGCGCTCGACATCGATGTCGCTCGCCAGCGCCCGCCAGGCGGACTGACTGGCGGGGCGCCACTGGACCAGCGCCGTGCCACGATCGATCGCCAGCTTGAGTTCGACCGATTCGACGTTTGTCGGCAGATCAGCGCGGGCCACCAGCGCCCCGTTCGCCGGGTCCTCGTTGCCGTTGCGATAGCGCACCGCGAGGTACCCGCCGCCCTTGTCGCCCTCGATCCCGGCGACGAGGAAGTGCTCCTCGCTGGCGAAGGCCATCAGGCCCGCTAGGTCGCCCTGCGCCTCTGGCGCAAAGGCAACGCGGGCGGTCCACTGCGCCACAGGGTCGCGCATCCGGCGTCCGAGGAAGTGCGGCTTCGCCAACGTGCTCGCAGCATCGGTCCCGGCCACGACTTGCAGGGCACCGCGTTCGCGGTCGAGCACGTACCATTGCTCGTCCGCGGGATTGCGAAGCTGGATCCACTCGGGCGAGAGGCGCGCACCACGGAAGTCCTCGCGCCAGGCGCGCCAATCCACTGGCTTGCCCGCCGGAAGGCCGGGACGTTTCGCCTCGAGCGGCACCGGTGCGCCGGGGGGAAGGATCGTCGGCCAGCCATCCTTCCACGTCACCGGCAGCAGGTAGGTCTCGCGCCCAAGCAGCGTCGATTGCCCGGCGAAGGGCCGCGTGGCCAGAAAGGTCGTCCACCACGAACCGTCGGCCAGTTCGAACAGATCGGCATGGCCGGTCGCCTCGACGCGGTCAGCCCGGTCGGCAGGCAGGTCACGCTGGGTCAGCGTCGGGTTGTTTGGCCCCGGCACGTAAGGCCCGGTCACGTTGCGCGAACGCCAGATGGTCTGCGAATGGTTCTCCGCCGTGCCGCCCTCGGCATCGTTGATGTAGTACCAACCGTCTTTCTTGAAGATGTGCGGCCCCTCGGCCCAGACCGGCTTGGTCGATGGATCGACCCCGCCGTTCACCACCATCGTACGCGGACCGAACATCCGGCCTTTCGCAAGGTCGATCTGCTGGACCCACAGCGCGCGGTGGCCCGAATAGGTCTCGCCGCCTTCGGGCAGGTCGTTGTTGATCACCCACACGTTGCCGTCGTCGTCGAAGAACAGCGAGGGATCGATTCCGTCGAATTCCACCCAGACCGGGTCCGACCACGGCCCGGCCGGATCCTTTGCCGTGACGTAGAAGTTGCCACCGCAGCGAACGCAGGTGTTGAAGATGTAGAACGTGCCGTCGTGCCAGGTGATCGCCGGGGCATAGACCCCGTCGGCGACGGCGCGCATCTTCGACAGGTCGAGCATTCCGGGCCGATCGATGGCGTGACCGATCAGTTCCCAGTTCACCAGGTCACGGCTGTGGAACACCGGGATGCCGGGGAACCAGCCGAAGGTGCTCGTCACGAGGTAGAAGTCGTCTCCGACGCGAACCGTCGACGGATCGGGGTGAAAGCCCGGCAGGATGGGGTTGCGATACATGCCTGGATTTGTCGGAGCCGGGCCTTGGGCGCGGTACTCGATGTCCGAAAACGTGGCCACCGGACCGGCTGCCACAGGTGTCGCCGCGAATGCCATCAGCGCGGCAGCCGTCACCTTCAATGCACGCATTCTAAATCCTCTCCAAGGGCAAACGAACGCCCTTGCCCTCGCCAGTTCTCGCTCTTATGGTAGCGCTATCACAGGAGAGGGCAAGAACTACAAATGGGCCAAGCGTTGCAGGATATCCTGCCGCCGGACTACGCGTCCGGTCGTTTTATCGGCCGTGCCCTCGCGCCTGAGGGACCCTGCGTTATTGCCCTTCGCGGAGGGCGGATTTTCGACCTGACCGAGACCGTCGCGAGCGTCGCCGGCGCGGTCGAACGCCGTGCCTTCGATGGTGGCCGCGACCTTGGCCCGGTCGAAGGCGGATTGCCCGCAGGCTGGGGCCTGCTCTCCCCGGTCGACCTGCAGTGCGTGAAGGCCTGCGGCGTCACCTTCGCCCTTTCGGCGATCGAGCGGGTGATCGAGGAACGCGCGCGCGGCGATGCCGGCAAGGCGGCGGAAATCCGCCAGATGCTCGAAGACAAGGTCGGCTCCGGCATCCGCTCGGTCGTCCCGGGCAGCGCCGAGGCGGCCGAACTCAAGCAGGCGCTGATCGATGAAGGCATGTGGTCGCAGTACTTGGAAGTCGCCATCGGTCCCGACGCGGAGGTATTTTCAAAGTCTCCGGTGCTTTCGACCGTTGGTGCGGGCGCGGAGATCGGAGTCCGCTCGGATTCGGCCTGGAACAATCCGGAGCCCGAGGTTGTGCTGGTCGTCGACCACCATGGCGAAGTCGTCGGGGCGACGCTCGGCAATGACGTCAACCTGCGCGATTTCGAAGGCCGCTCGGCGCTGCTGCTGTCGAAGGCCAAGGACAACACCGCGAGCTGCTCCATCGGCCCGTTCATCCGCCTGTTCGACGACGGCTTCGGCATCGACGACGTGCGACAGGCCAATGTCGACCTGCTGATCGAAGGGCCGGAAGGCTACCGGCTCGAAGGCACCAACGTGATGGGCCAGATCAGCCGCGATCCGCTCGACCTCGTCGCGCAGACGCTTTCGGAACACCATTACCCGGACGGTTTCGTACTGTTCTGTGGTACGCTGTTCGCACCGACGCAGGACCGCGACACACCGGGTGGCGGCTTCACACATAAGGTCGGCGACCGCGTGACGATTTCCTCGCAGCGGATCGGCAAACTGACCAACACCGTAACGACATCGCGCGATGCGCCGCCGTGGGAACTCGGCATCGGTGCTTTCGTGCGCAACCTCGCCTCGCGCGGGCTCATTGGCAGGATTTAGGAAATACCATGGATACCCAGACTCTCGGCCATTACATCGGCGGGCAATGGACCGGCGCTGATGGAGCGCTCGAAAGCCGCAACCCCTCGAACACCGACGATGTCGTCGCCCGTTTTCCCGACGGCGGCGACGCTGAAGTCGCCAGTGCCGTAGCGGCAGCCAAGGAAGCGCAGCCCGGCTGGGCGAGCGCATCGCCCGAAGTACGTAGCGACGTGCTCCACAAGGCCGGCGAGGCACTGTTCGCCCGCTCGGCGGAGATCGGCGAACTGCTCGCCCGCGAGGAAGGCAAGACGCGTGCCGAAGGCATCGGCGAGACGCTGCGCGCCGCGCGCATCTTGCGGTATTTTGCGGGCGAAGCGCTTCGCCGCCATGGCCAGACGCTCGAATCGACCCGTCCCGGCCTCGATGTCGCGACCTATCGCGAAGCACTCGGCGTGGTCGGCCTGATCACCCCGTGGAACTTCCCGATCGCCATCCCGGTGTGGAAGGCCGCCCCGGCGCTGGCCTTTGGCAATACCGTGGTGCTCAAGCCCGCGAACATCACTTCGGCGATCGCTGCGGCGCTGACCGAGGTGCTCGACCAGGCGGGAATTCCGCCGGGCGTGTTCAATCTCGTTCTCGGCCGTGGCGGTGTCGGCCGGGCCCTCGTCGATCATCCCGACGTGGCCGCAATCAGCTTCACCGGCTCGCAAGGCGTAGGGTCGCAAGTCGCTCAGGCGGCGGTCGCGCGCCATGCGAGGGTTCAGCTCGAAATGGGGGGGAAGAACCCGTTGGTCGTTCTGGCCGACGCCGACCTCGACAAGGCCGTGGCTATTGCTGCCGACGGCGGCTTCTTCCAGACCGGCCAGCGCTGCACGGCGTCGAGCCGAGTCATCGTCGAAGATGCCATCCACGACAGGTTCGTTGCCGCGTTGGCGGAACGGGCCAAAAGCATCAAGGTCGGCCCGGCGCTGGCCGAAGGGACGCAGGTCGGCCCGGCCTCGAGCGACAGCCAGTTCGAACAGAACCTGCGCTATGTCGACATCGCCACCGGCGAAGGGGGCCGCCTGGCCGCTGGCGGCGGCAAGGTCGATGCCGAAACGCCCGGCTACTTCATGCAGCCGACGCTGATCGCCGACACCAATCCCGACATGCGCATCAACTGCGAGGAAGTGTTCGGGCCAGTCGTCTCGACGGTGCGGGTCAAGAACTACGAAGAGGCGCTTGCCGTCGCCAACATGGGCGATTTCGGGCTCTCCAGCGGCATCGTCTCGAACGACGCCGCGAAGATCCGCGACTTCCGCAAGAACGTCCGCGCCGGGATGGTGATGGTCAACCTGCCCACGGCCGGTGTCGACTATCACGTTCCGTTCGGCGGCACGCGAGGCTCGAGCTACGGGCCGCGCGAGCAGGGCTTTGCGGCGGTCGAATTCTACACGCAGATCAAGACAGTTTACACGGGGGATTGAGCACTTGGCCGAAGGTGTAATGCAACCGGCGTCGACCATGGCTGTTTATCCCAGCCTCGCCGGAAAGCGCGTTATCGTGAGCGGGGGCGGCAGCGGCATCGGCGAGGGGATCGTCGAGGGCTTCGTGCGCCAGGGCGCGGCCGTGGCGTTCGTCGACGTGATGACCGACGCCAGCGAGGCTCTGGTCGCGCGACTGGCCGATGCGCCGATCCAGCCGTACTTCCTCAACTGCGACATCACCGACTGCGCCGACTACAGCGCCAAGGTGAACAAGCTCGCCGACCGCCTCGGCGGGTGCGACGTGCTGGTCAACAATGCCGCCAACGACGACCGTCACAGCGTCGAGCAGGTCACGCCAGAATACTGGGACGATCGCATGGCGGTGAACCTCAAGCACCAGTTCTTCGCCGCCAAGGCCGTGCATCCGCACATGGTCAAGGCCGGGGGCGGGTCGATCATCAACCTCGGCTCGATCTCGTGGCACCTCGCCCTGCCCGAGCTCACGCTTTACCAGACTGCCAAGGCGGCCATCGAAGGCCTGACCCGCAGCCTGGCGCGCGAATTCGGGCGCGAGAACATCCGCGTCAACGCGATCATCCCCGGCAACGTGCAGACGCCGCGGCAGATGAAGTGGTACACGCCGGAGGGCGAGGCGGAGATCGTCGCCCAGCAATGCCTCGACGGGCGCATCCAGCCGGTCGACATTGCCGCGATGGCTTTGTTTCTCGCCAGCGACGATGCCCGCTATTGCACGGGTCACAACTACTGGGTCGATGCCGGATGGAGATAAACGCCGAAGTTCGCGAGGTCCTGAAGCCCGGCTTCAAGCTGGGCGAAGGCGCACTGTGGGACGCCGACCGCCAGCTCGTCTGGTTCGTCGACATCAAGCGCCACCTGCTCTGGCACTTCGACCCCGCGACCGGAAGCAACGCCAGTGCCGAGGCGCCGGGCCAGATCGGCTGGGCGCTCCCGGCCGAAGGCGGCCTGTTGCTGTGCGGCCTCAAGGACGGGCTCTACACCTTCGATCCGGCGCACCAGAAATTCGAGAGGCTGATGGCCGTGCCCGGCGAACCCGCAGGCAACCGCCTCAACGACGCCTGCTCCGACCCGTGGGGCCGCGTCTGGCTCGGATCGATGGACGACGCCGAAGAGCACGCGAGCGGCAATTTCTACGTCTTCGACAAGGGTGAAATCCGCCAGGCGGGTCCCAGCGGAATCTCGATCACCAACGGTCCCGCGGTGAGCGGCTCGGGCGACCGAATCTATTTCACCGACACGGTTGCGAAAAAGATCTTGGTCGCGGACCTGTCCGCGAGCGGCGTCGGCGAGGCGCGGCCCTTCGTCGACACCTCGGTGGACTTCCCCGACGCCTATCCCGACGGCCCGATCGTCGATGTCGAGGACCATGTCTGGACCGGCCTCTACTTCGGCTCGCACGTCGCCCGCTATTCGCCCGACGGCAAGCTGGTCGCGTCGGTGAAGCTGCCGGCGCGCGACATCACGAAGATGGCGCTCGGCGGGGCGGACTTCAGAACCGCCTACGTAACGACCGCGACCAAGAACCTCGAACCGGCCGACGCGCCCAAGTTCCCGGCGGCGGGCAACCTGCTGTCCTTCGACAGCCCCGTGGCGGGTTTCGCGACACCCAAGGTGAAACTCGGATGATACGAACCGGACTGGCGCTCGCCGCTCTCGCAACTGCCGGGGCGGCCAGCGCCGCGCCGGTGCTCACGCCCGTGTGGACCGACCACGCAGTGATCCAGCGCGACCGCCCCGTGGTGGTCGAAGGGACCGCCGCGCCGGGCGAAAAGCTCAGCGCCACGCTCGGCACGGCGACGGCAACTGCGACCGCGGCGAAGGACGGCACATTCGCCCTCACCTTCCCAGCGCGCGCCGCATCGAGCGATCCTGTTGCCCTCACCGTGAACGGTGCCGACGGCAGCTCGACGATCGTATCCGACCTGCTCGTCGGCGACGTCTGGCTTTGTTCGGGCCAGTCGAACATGGCCTTCACGGTCGCTGCCGGGCTAAACGGCTACAACAATATTCAGGTGAGCGCCGACCCGCTGTTGCGCATGCTGACCGTGCCGCTCGATACCGCCGCGCGGCCGGTCAAGGAATTCAGCGGCAAGGTCGAATGGCAAAAGGCCTCACGCGAGACGACAGGCAGCTTCTCTGCCGCCTGTTACTACATGCTCAAGGACCTGCGCACCGCGACCGGTATTCCGCAGGGCGCAGTCCATTCGAGCTGGGGCGGCTCGCAGATCCGCGCCTGGGTCACGCCCGAAGCCGGTCGCGCGCTTTACGGCACCGACCAGATGGCGCTGCTAGAGGAATACGGGAAAGACCCGCTCGCCGCCGTGACGACTTTCGCGCCCAAATGGGAAGCCTGGTGGCGCGGGGCCAAAGGCAACGAGCCGTGGAACGATCCCGATGCGCTGCAATGGAAGCCGGTCCCGGCTATCGCCCCGTGGACCGACTGGGGCGACGGCGCCCCTGCCGTGGTCGATACCGTCTGGTTCCGCCACGCGCTCGAGCTCACTGCCGAGCAGGCAAAGGCAGGTGGCGAGCTCAACATCGGCATAATCGACGACCTCGACGCGACCTGGGTCAATGGCCATCCGGTAGGCATCAACCATGGCTGGAGCACCGAGCGCAAATATCGCATCCCGGCCGAGTTCCTGAAGCCGGGGCATAACGAGATCGTCTTTGCGGGCAGCAACTCGTGGGGCGGCGGCGGCATGCAGAGCGGTGCCGACCGGCTCTACTTCACGCCCACCGGCGGAGCGACGATCCCGCTCGGCGCCTGGCAATATTCGGACGGGCTGATCGGCGAACAGCCGCCGCGCGCGCCATGGGATGCCAACGCGGGTATCGGCGTGATGCACAACCGCATGATCGCGCCGATCGGCCGTTATGCGATGAAGGGCGCTGCCTGGTACCAGGGCGAAAGCGACGTCGGCCTTCCCGGCTATGAGGACCGGTTGCGCGAGCTTTTTGCCGGATGGCGGCGGCAGTTCGGCGCGGACATGCGGATGCTGGTCGTGCAGCTCGCCAACTATGGGCCCACCGCCAGTGAACCGGTCGCCAGCGGCTGGGCCGAAATCAGGCAAAAGGAGCTCGACGCGGTCGAGGCCGATCCCAACGCCGCGCTCGCCACGGCGATCGACATCGGCGATTGGCGCGACATTCACCCGTCGAACAAGGTCGAACTCGGCCGCCGGCTCGCGCTCGCCGCCGAAGGCACGCCACTGCCAATGCCCGAAGGCGCGAAGCTTGAAGGTAGCACGATCACCGTCAGCTTCTCCGGCGTCGAAGGCGGGCTCTCCGCGTGGAGCGGGCCCTATCCGCTCGCGGTGGAACTGTGCGGCGAGACGCAGGAAAGTTGCCGCTGGGCCAACGCTATCGCAAGGCAGGACACTTTCCTGATTCCAGCCGATGGCAAGCCCGCGACGCGTGTCCGCTACGGCTGGGCGGATAGCCCGGTGGTCAATACCTACGACGCGCGAGCGCTACCGGTGCCGGGCTTCGAGCTGCCGATAACCCAGTGACGCTGACACTCCGCGCGGGCGACTGGGAAGCGGAGCTGCGTCCCGAAATCGGCGGTTCGCTTTCGGCCCTGCGCAAGGGCGGCGTTGAGGTGCTGCGGACAATGCCGGAAAGCAGCACCAGCCCGCTCGATGCCGCCTGCTTTCCGCTCGTCCCCTACTGCAACCGCATTGCCGGTGGCCGGTTTGCGTGGCAGGGTCGCGAGGTTCGTCTGCCGCAGAACTTCGCTCCGGAAACGAGCAGCCTCCACGGTTTCGGATGGGAAAGTGCCTGGCACATGGCCAGCAAAGCCGACTTCAAGTGCGGGCTGGATCATCGCCATGATGCGGATGAATGGCCCTGGGCCTACGAGGCGCAGCAGCGCGTTCGCCTCGGAGCGCGCGGGCTGGCGCTGAGCATGGACGTTACGAACCGTTCGGACGAAGTCATGCCCTGCGGCCTCGGCTTCCATCCCTATTTCCGCCGTCGGCCGGAAACCCGCGTGCGCTTCGCATCCAGCGGAATGGTCGAAGTCGACGATGCCTTGATCCCGACCGGCAGGATCGCCGCTCCCGACCATTTCGCCAACTGGCAAGCCGGCACCCTCCTGCCCTCGACGCTGGTCGATCACTGTTTCACCGGATGGGACGGCGTAGTGACGATCGAGGACGATCTCGGCACCATCACCGTGACCGCGCGCGGTGCTTCCGGCCTGCATCTCTATGCGCCTACCGACGGCAGCGCGCTGTGCCTCGAACCCGTCAGCCACCCGCCCGACGCGCTCAACCGGGATGTCGCGGCGATGACGGCCCTTCCGCCGGGCTGTTCGGCGACGATGACGATGTGGATTTCGGCGGACTGATCTGCCGCGGCCCGCTCAGTGGTTGTGGCGCGGGAGCTTCTTCGAGGTGCCGCGATACTTGAGCGCTATCTCCATCACCCCGCCCTCGCCGAGCTGGCCGGTCTTCTCGCGGAACAGCTCTTCCCACGGGGTCTGCGATTCCGGAACGGGCGGAGGCGGCTCATCGGCAAGGCGGCGGGCGATCTCGGCGGCGTCGACCAGCGCGTTGCAGGTCCCGGCGTTGAGGTCGATGCGGATCGCATCGCCGTTGCGCAGCCAGGCGAGGCCACCGCCCACGGCGCTCTCAGGCGAGCAGTTAAGGATCGAGGGGCTGTCGCTGGTGCCCGACTGGCGTCCGTCGCCGAGCGTCGGCAGCCACATGACCCCGCGCCGGATCAGCGCGTCGGGCGGCTGCATGTTGACCACCTCGGCGCTGCCGGGCCAGCCAATCACGCCGGAGCCGCGCATGACGAGGATCGAATTCTCGTCGATGCCGAGCTCGGGATCGTTGATCCGGTGGTGATAGTCGTCGGACCCGTCGAACACGATCGCCCGGCCCTCGAACACGCCCTCGGCTCCGGGCCGCGACAGGTAACGCTGGCGAAACTCGTCGGAGATGACCGAGGTCTTGAGGATGCCGAAGTCGAACATGTTGCCCGAAAGGACGAGGAACCCGGCCCGATCCATCAGCGGATCGCCGAACGGGCGGATCATCTCGCGGTCGTGGCTCTCATGGCCGCCGAGGTTTTCGGCCATCGACTGCCCGGTGCAGGTCAGGCAATCGCCGTTCAGCCTTCCGGCTTGCAGCAGTTCCCACATTGCCGCGGGAACGCCCCCGGCGCGGTGGAACCGCTCGCCGAGGTACTTGCCCGCAGGCTGCATGTTGACCAGCAGCGGCAGGACGTAGCCGTGCTGCTGCCAGACGTCCGGCTCGAGTTCGACGCCGGCATGGCGCGCCATCGCCACGATGTGCGGCTGGGCGTTGGACGATCCGCCGATCACGCTGACCGCGGCGATGGCATTTAGGAACGCCTCGCGGGTCAGGATATTGCTCGGGCGCAGGTCTTCGAGCACCATTTCGACGATGCGGCGGCCGGTGCGGTAGGCGTACTGCCCGCGCTCGCGATAGGGCGCCGGGATAGCCGCGCAGCCGGTCAGCGACATACCGAGCGCTTCGGCCACGGCGTTCATCGTGCTGGCGGTGCCCATCGAATTGCAGTGCCCGGCGCTCGGCGCGCTGCTCGTCGCCCGGTCGAGGAATTCTGCCTCGTCGATCTCGCCCGCGGCCAGCTTGCGGCGGCTGCGCCAGATGACCGTGCCCGAACCTACCAGTTCGCCCTCGTGCCAGCCGTCGAGCATCGGGCCGCCGCTGAGGACGATGGCCGGGATGTCGACGGTGGAGGCCGCCATGATCTGGCTCGGCGTGGTCTTGTCGCAGCCCGTGGTCAGCACGACACCGTCGATGGGGTAGCCGTTGAGCAGTTCGACGAGGCCGAGGTAGAGCAAGTTGCGGTCGAGCGCGGCGGTCGGACGGCGGCAGTTCTCGAAGATCGGATGGACCGGAAACTCGATCGGGATTCCGCCGGCGTCGCGAATGCCGTCGCGGGTCCGCTTGGCCAGTTCGAGGTGGATGCGGTTGCAGGGGCTGAGGTCGCTGCCCGACTGGGCTATGCCGATGATCGGCTTGCCGCTGCGCAGTTCCTCCGGCGTGACGCCGTAGTTCATGAACCGCTCGAGGTAGAGCGCCGTCTGGTCCCAGCGCTCGGCGTTGTCGAACCAGTCGCGCGAACGCAGGCGCGGCGGCTTTTCGTCCCCGCTCATCGCGCTTCGGTGCGGCTGCTGTGCTGCGCCGCGAGGCTCGGAGCGGCGTCGGATTCCCGGCGCACCAGTGTGTAGGGAAGCGTCGAATGCTCGGGCTTGGGGCGCTCGCCCGAACGCCGCGCCCGCACGATGCGGGCGATTGCGTTGACGGCCCAGGCGGTCATTTCCCGGATCGGCTGGCGGATCGTGGTCAGCTCGGGCCAGATCGTTCGCGCCATGTCGGTGTCGTCGAAGCCGCAGACGGAGATGTCGTTGGGCACGTCGAGGTGGCGGCGATGCGCCATGGCCACCACGGCCGCGGCCATGTCGTCGTTCGAGGCGAAGATCGCCGTCGGCCGCGGCTTGGCGGCGAGCAGGCGTTCGGCAGCGTCGAGGCCGGAGCGATAGGTGAAGCGGCCCTGGACGATGAGTTCGTCGGCGACCTCGATTCCGGCATCCTCGAGCGCGGCGCGGTAGCCGTTGAGGCGCCGTCCGCTGGCGACCTGTTCGGGATTGCCGATGATGAAGCCGATGCGCGTATGGCCAAGGTCGATGATGTGCTTGGTCATGTCGTAGGCGGCGCGGAAGTCGTCGATCATCACCGCGGCGTCGGACCCGCTGGCCTTGCCCGGTCCGACCGCGACGGCGACCGCGCCGAGCTCGCCGACGAGGTCGAGCACGCTCTGGTCATCGCACAGCGGCGGCGGGAGGATGAAGCCCTGGATACCGCCTTCGGCCAGCTTGCGCATCAGCATCATGGCATCGGCCACTGTCTCGCAGCTCTGCACTTCGAGGTGGATGTCGCCGCGGCTCGATTCCGCGAGCGCGCCCATGAGGAATTCGCTGAGGTAGGAGGCCGACGGGTTGTCGAACAGCAGGGCCACGCGCAACTGCTCGCCGCCGGCAAGGCTGCGTGCCGCGCGGTTGGGGGCGTAGTTGAGCTGGCGGATCGCTTCGAGAACCGCGCTGCGGGTTTCCTCGCGCACGCTCGCCTCGCCATTGATGACGCGGCTCACGGTCATCGGCGAACAGCTTGCGAGGCGCGCCACATCGGCGATCGTCGGCGCACCCTTGTGCCGCCGGCCGATCTTGCGCGCTGCCCCGTCGCTTTTGCCCTTGCTCATTGCGAGGTCCTTAGGGCGCGTGCAGGTGCAGCAAAAGGGCTTTTTTTGAGCACGTCAATCGGCCGGAGCATCGGGGAAGCTGAGCGCCTCGTACCAGTCGAGCGAATGCGCGGGCGGCGCGGCTCCTTCGGGCAGCGGCAGGTGGTTGACCGACTGCCAGTAGGCAATCGACGCATCGCGCCACCAGCGCGCCTCCCGCTGCTGGATGGCGAGGAATTCGGAAGTGTCCTCGAACCGCTGTTCATCAACGTTTGGCGCGAGGCTTGCCCAGGTCGCGGCCATGGCGTCGACTTCGGCAACACCGCGATCATAGCGATGCACGAGCTCGGGCCACAGGGCGCGGCCCGACTGCGTCTTGAAGTCCCACGGCAGATGGTGGAACCAAAGCAGGTAGTCCTCGTCCATCGCCTTCGGATCGCGCCACTGAGCAGCGACCGTGGGAGCGTACTGCGCCAACGCGTCGCTGCCGGTGGCGGTGCGGTCGAAGCCGATGCCGCCCGCGTCGGCCTTGCTGTAATAGCACGGGTTCCACTCGGGTCGGGCGAGGTCGCAGATCCAAGGCGCGGGGCCGTAATGGTGGCCGGTGCCCATCTGGTGCGCGAGGCCCAGCGGGGTCATGTAATCGACCACCGCCTGTCGGCTGCCGAGCATCATCGGCACGACCTCTGCAAGGAAACCCGGATCGCGGCTGAAGGTCTGCGCGGCCCATTCCTGCGCGATGTTGCCGCTGCTCATGCGCGGGTCCCAGGCGAGGCGGCCGAAAGCATACCAATTGGCCTGGTCGAAGTGCGAACCGGACCAGTTGCGGTCCGATCCGGTGTTGGCGACGCCCGCCATGCCGACGAGGTTCTGCGCCACGACCCCGCCGTGACCGGTATCGGCTGTGATGACCTCCTTCCACAGCGGCGCGAGGAACGCGAGGTGGGTAGCAAAACCGAGGTATTCCTTGGTGATCTGTCCTTCGAGCATCAGCTTCGTGTGCGGCATCGCCCCGAACATCGGGTGGAACGGCTCGCGCGGCTGGAAGTCCACCGGTCCGTTCTTGACCTGCAGGATCACGTTGTCGGCAAACTTGCCGTCGAGCGGCACGAATTCGTTGTAGGCCTGTTTGGCGCGGTCGGTCGAATCCTCGGCCGAGTAAACGAAGGCGCGCCACAGGACGACACCCCGGTCGCCCAGCGCAGCGGCCATCATGTTGGCCCCGTCGGCATGGGTGCGCCCGTAGTCCTGCGGTCCGGGCTGGCCTTCGGAGTTGGCCTTGACGAGGAAGCCGCCGAAGTCGGGGATCGCGGCGTAGATTTCGTCCGCCTTGTCCTTCCACCACTGGCGCACGGCCGGGTCGAGCGGGTCGGCGGTGCCGGTCGCGCCGAGTTCCATCGGCGCCGAGAAGCGCGCGGTCAGGTAGACGCGGATACCGTAGGGCCGCCAGGCGTCGGCCAGCCGCCTGAGCTTGGCGATGTAGCGCGGCTCGAGCACGTAGGCCTTGGCGTTGACGTTGTTGACCACCACACCGTTGATGCCGATCGAAGCCTCGGCGCGGGCATAGTCGATCATCCTCGGATCGAGACGGTCGGGCAGGTGCCACCAGTCGAAGATCGACCTTCCGGAATAGCCGCGCTCGACCAACCCGCTGGGGTTGCCCCAGTGGTCGATTATTCGCAGTGAAAATGCTGGAGCGGAAATGTCGTCGATCGTGCTCACCGGCTCTCCGGCGCCAAGATGCCGCAGGAACGCGAAAGCGCCGTAGAGCAGCCCAATATCGTCCTGCGCGGCAATCAGGATACGGCCATCAGCGAGCCGCGCGATGCGATAGGCGCCCGCCGGCTGGCCTTCGAGCGTCGCCGCCTCGCGTGCCGCGGCACCATCGAGATCGCGCGCCAACCCCAGCACGATTCCGCGTCCGGCCGGCTCATGCCCGTCGAGCAATTCGGCCAGCCCGCGCTCCAGTTCGCTACGGGCGGCAATGATGGTCGGGGTCGGTGCCGAAGCGGAGGTTACCGGCCCCAGTGCAGCGGCATCGTCTGCCGCCATGCCGTCATCCAGCGGGGCGTAACGCAGCCACAGGTCGTAGCCGTCCTCGGCCCTCGCCATACCCGGCAGGGCCAATGCGGCAAACGCCGCCAGCAGCGCCAAGAGGCGATTGACAAGCCCTCTCCCCATAATCATGGTAGCGCTATCATTTGGGACCGCGCAGTCAAGATGCGGCGCGACGGGAGAGTTTCTATGAAGGGCCGAACCAAGGCCGCCGCGCTGGCCGCAGGTATTGCATGCATTGCTTTGACGGGTTTTGCAGCAACTCCGCTCGCGGCGCAGAACGCCGCGACCTCGGCGGCGAAGCCAATGGCCGATGCGCCCTACTGGAACGCCTCGCTGCCGACCGAACAGCGCGTCGCCGACCTCCTCGCGCGGATGACGCTGGAGGAAAAGATCGGCCAGATGATCACCATCTGGAACGACAAGCCCCAGATCCAGCACGACGACACCACGTTTGATCCGGTCAAGGCCCGCGCCAAGTATCCCGACGGGCTCGGCTTCTTCGCCCGCCCCTCCGACAAGACCGGCCCCGGAAGCCTGCGCGAAAACCCGCAGCGATCGATCGAAGAGAGCGTCGCCTACGTCAACGCGGTGCAGAAGTGGGCCCGCGAAGGCACGCGGCTCGGCATCCCGGTCATGTTCCACGAGGAATCGCTGCACGGCCTCGCGGCGCGCGATGCCACCAGCTACCCGATGTCGATCGGCATCGCCTCGACCTGGGACCCGGACCTAGTTCGCGAAGTCAATTCGCAGATCGCCGGTGAAGTGCGCGCCCGCGGCGTCTTCCACGTGCTCTCGCCCGTGGTCGACGTGGCCCGCGATCCGCGCTGGGGCCGTATCGAGGAAACCTTCGGCGAGGATCCCTACCTGGTCGGCGAACTGGGTGTTGCCGCGGTCGAAGGCCTCCAGGGTGTCGGCACCGGCCGCAAGCTTGCGCAGGGCAAGGTCATGGCGACTCTGAAGCACATGACCGGCCACGGTCAGCCGGAAAGCGGCACCAACATCGGACCGGCCCCGATCGGCGAGCGGACGCTGCGCGAGTTCTTCTTCCCGCCGTTCGAACAGGTGGTGAAGCGGACGGGCATCGACGCCGTCATGGCCAGCTACAACGAGATCGACGGTATCCCGAGCCACTCCAACCGCTGGCTGCTGCACGACGTGCTGCGCGGCGAGTGGGGCTATCAGGGCGCCATCGTGTCCGATTACTACGCGATCGAGGAAATGGCCTCTCGCCATAGAATGGCGGCGGACGTTCCCGAGGCCGCCCGCTTCGCGCTAGACGCCGGCGTCGACGTCGATCTCCCCAGCGGCATCGCCTATTCGACCCTGCTCGAGCAGGTGCGCAACGGAATGGTCAGCCAGGGCGCTATCGACGAGGCGATCACCCGCATCCTGACCATGAAGTTCAATTCGGGTCTGTTCGAACAGCCCTTCGTCACCGACCTCAAGAAGGCGCAAGCCTCGGGCGGAGCCGAAGGCCGCGCGCTGGCCCGCAAGACCGCGGAAAAGTCGCTGGTCCTGCTCAAGAACGATGGCGTGCTGCCGCTGGCGCTGCCCGCTTCGGGCGCCAAGCCGACCATCGCGGTCATCGGCCCCAACGCCGACGTCGCCCGGCTCGGAGGCTACTATGGAATCCCGCGCAGCAAGGTTTCTCCGCTGGCCGGAATTCGCGCGCTGGTCGGACAGCGGGCCAAGATCGTCACCTCGCAGGGCGTCGTCATCACCGAGAACGACGACTGGTGGCAAGACAAGGTGACGCTGGGCGATCCGGCGGAGAACCGCAAGCGCATCGCCGAGGCGGTCGAGGTGGCCAAGGGCGCCGACACGATCCTCCTGTTCATCGGCGACACCGAGCAGACCAGCCGCGAAGGCTGGGGCGACGATCACCTCGGCGACCGCAGCGATCTCGACCTGGTCGGCGAGCAGAACGAGCTGTTCACCGCGCTCAAGGCCCTCGGCAAGCCGATCGTGGCCGTCCTGGTGAACGGACGGCCGCCGAGCTACCCGACGATCGCCGCCGAGGCCGATGCGATCCTCGAGGCCTGGTATGCCGGCGAGGAAGGCGGAAACGCCATCGCCGATGCCCTATTCGGCAAGGTCAATCCCGGCGGCAAGTTGCCGGTGACGGTCGCGCGCAACGTCGGCCAGGTGCCGGTGTTCTACGATGCCAAGCCGAGCGCACGGCGCGGCTACCTGTTCAGCGACGTGACGCCGCTCTACCCGTTCGGTTACGGCCTCAGCTACACGACCTTCGAGATCGGCGACCCGGTGCTTTCCGCCGCGGCGATCAAGCCTGGAGAGGGCGTCAGCGTCCGCATTCCGGTGACCAACACCGGCAAGGTGGCCGGTGACGAAGTCGTGCAGGTCTACCTGCGCGACGAGGTCAGCAGCGTCACCAGGCCGGTAAAGGAGCTCGCCGGGTTCCAGCGCGTGACCCTGCAGCCAGGCGAGACCAGGACGGTGGATATCGCCATCCGTCCCGACAGCCTCTCGCTCTGGAACCGCGAGATGAAGCGCGTGGTCGAACCGGGCGAATTCACCATCATGTCAGGCCCCAATTCGCGGGACCTCAAGAGCGTCACCCTGACGGTGACCCCGTGAGCCGGCCGCTCGCGCGGCGCGGCGCGCTGAAGCTGCTCGCCGGCGGTAGCGCCTCGGCCCTCGCCGTGGCGCAGGCCCCCATGGCCTTCGCGCAGGACAGGGCTCCGCTCTACAAGAACGCGAAGGCGCCGATCCCGGCGCGCGTCGCCGACCTTTTGGCGCGGATGACGCTGGCGGAAAAGATCGCCCAGATTCGCGGCGTCTGGGCTGGTAAGGACGGCATGCTCAGCGGCCTGTTCTTCGATCCCGCCAAGGCCAGCGTCAACTTTCCGGACGGTATCGGGGCGCTCGGGCGTCCATCGGACAAGCGCGGCACACCCGGTGTCGGCCAGGCCTCGGGCGGATCGCGCGATCGCTGGCGCACGCCGCGCCAGACCGTCGAGTTCATCAACGCGCTGCAGAAGTGGGCGCTTGAGGACACCCGGCTGGGGATCCCGGTGCTACTCCACGAGGAATCGCTGCACGGCTACATGGCGACCGATGCGACCTCGTTCCCGCAGGCCATCGCCATGGCGGGAACATTCGATCCGGAACTGATGCGACGGGTTCATTCCAAGATCGCCGACGAAATGCGCGCCCGCGGCGTGTTCTACACGCTGAGTCCGGTGGTCGACATCGTGCGCGACCCGCGCTGGGGACGCATCGAGGAAACCTTCGGCGAGGACCCGTACCTCGTGGGCGAAATGTCCGTGGCGACGGTCGAAGGTCTGCAGGGTCCTGGCAAGTTCGAGAAACTCGCCCCGAACAAGATCTTCGCGACCCTGAAGCACATGACCGGCCACGGGCAGCCCGACAGCGGCACCAACGCAGGCCCGGCGGGCGTCTCCGAGCGAGACCTGCGCGAGAACTTCTTCCCGCCGTTCCGCGCCGTGGTCGAACGCACCTCGATCGGCGCGGTCATGCCGAGTTACAACGAGATCGATGGCATTCCGAGCCATTCGAACATCTGGCTGCTTGGCAAGATCCTGCGCGGTGAATGGGGCTTCGACGGGATCATTTCGAGTGACTACAACGGCGTCGACCAGCTGAAAGAGCTGCACCATGTCGCCGCCGACGATGCCGAGGCCGCGCGCATGGCGCTTGCCGCCGGGGTCGACAGTGAACTGCCCGAGGGGCAGGCCTTCCTGACGCTGGCCGACCAGGTCGCGGCGGGGACGGTGGACGTAGCGCTGATCGACCGGGCCTGCGCCCGCATGCTGACCTTCAAGATGCGCGCCGGGCTGTTCGAGAATCCCTGCGGCGACGCGGACCGCACCGAAGCTATCACAGGCGACCAAGCCGGCCGCACGCTAGCGCTCGAAGCTGCTCGCAAGAGCCTGTGCCTGCTGACCAACAACGGCGCCCTGCCGCTCGACCCGGCAAGGATGGGCAAGGTCGCGGTGATCGGGCCCAACCACGCCATCGTCCGCTTCGGCGGCTATTCGAGCGTGCCCAAACAGGCGGTGACGCTGATCGAGGGCCTGCGGCAGGTCGCGCCGCAATCCGAATTCGTCGGTGCGCAGGGCGTCTTCATTACGGTGAGCGACGACCGCTCGGTCGATCCGATCGAGCTGTTCTCGCGCGATCGCAACCTGCAACTGATCGACCAGGCGGTGAGCGTGGCGAAGACCGCCGACACCATCGTGCTGGCCATCGGCGATACCGAGCAGACCAGCCGCGAAGGCTTCGCCGTGACCCACCTCGGCGACCGCGACGACCTCGACATCGTCGGCGAGCAGAACGAACTGGTCGATGCCCTCGCCGCGCTCGGCAAGCCGCTGGTGGTCTGCGCGATCAACGGCCGGCCGCCGAGCTGGCCCAACGTCGTCGCCAAGGCCGACGCGGTGCTCGAATGCTGGTACTCCGGGCAGGAGGGCGGCACGGCCATCGCCGAGGCCCTGCTCGGCAAGATCAACCCGGGCGCCAAGCTGCCGGTCAGCGTGGTCCGCGACGTCGGGCAGGTCCCGCTGTTCTACAACCGCAAGCCGTCGAGCCGGCGGGGCTACCTGTTCGACGACGTCGCGCCGCTGTTCCCGTTCGGGCACGGGCTGAGCTACACGTCGTTCGAAATTTCCGAACCGCGTCTCTCGGCCACCGAGGTTTCGGCGGACCAGTCGGTCGAGGTCGAGGCGACGGTGAGCAACACCGGCTCGCGCGCCGGCGACGAAGTGGTCCAGCTCTACATCACCCGCACCGATGTGCCGGTGACCCAGCCGGTCCTGCTGCTCAAGGGCTTCGAACGCGTCACGCTGCAGCCCGGTGAGAGCCGGACGGTGCGCTTCACGCTCACGCCTGCACACCTTGCCTACTGGGACCGCGCGATGAACGAGGTCAACGGGCCCGGGCCGGTCGCGGTGCATGTCGGGAACAGCTCGGCCAGCCTCAAGAGCTCCGGGTTCGTGGTGGCATGAGCAGCGCCGCTGCAGCCACGCCGGCAGGGCGCTATCGCTGGGCGATCTGCGCGCTGCTCTTCTTCGTCATCACCATCAACTACATCGACCGGCAGGTGATCGGGGTCCTGAAGCCAATCATCGAAAAGGACATGGGCTGGAGCGAGGTCGATTACGGCAATATCGTCACCGCTTTCCAGGCCAGCTACGGGCTCGGCCTGCTGGTCGTCGGCCGCTGGCTCGACCGGATCGGGACGCGCAAGGGCATGGCCATAGCCATCGGCCTGTGGAGCCTCGCCGCCTGCTTCCATGCCGCGGCGCGCACAGTCCTCGGCTTCATCCTCGCGCGCATGGCGCTCGGGCTAGCCGAGAGCGCGGCCTATCCCGGCACCGTCAAATCGGTCGCCGAGTGGTTCCCGCGCCGCGAGCGGGCGCTCGGTGTAGGCATCCTGAACGCCGGGGCCAACGTCGGCGTCTTGTGCACGCCCATCGTCGGCATCATGGTCGCAGGGCTCTACGGCTGGCGCGCGGCGTTCATCGTCACCGGCCTGATGGGCTTCGTCCTGCTCGCCGCATGGCTGCTGTTCTTCCGCGTCCCGCGCGAGCACCCCAAGGTCACTGCCGAGGAACTTGCCTACATCGAGCAGGATGGCGAAGATCCCGCCGGCAAGCCGCTCTCATGGGGCCAGGCGCTGCGCCAGCGGCAGGCATGGTACTTCATCTGCGGCAAGTTCTTCACCGACCCGGTGTGGTACCTGTTCCTGTTCTGGCTGCCCGACTTTTTCTCGCGCACCCAGGGGCTCAACCTCTTCCCGACCGGCGACAGCGGCCTGCTGGCGACGATCGGCCCGGCGTTGATCGGGGTCTACTTGCTCGCCGACGTCGGCTCGATCGCCGGCGGCTGGCTGTCCTCGCACCTGATCAAGCGCGGCTGGAGCGTGAACGCGGCGCGCAAGACGACACTCTTCGTCGCCGCCCTTTGTGCCCTGCCCCTCGTCAGCGTGACGAGCATCGACAACACCGCGTTGGTGGTCATGCTGATCGGCCTCGGGACGGCGGGGCACCAGGCGTTCTCATCGAACATCTTCGCGATGATTTCCGATCTCTACCCGCGCCGCGCCGTGGCGACGGTCGCCGGCATGGGCGGGCTCGCCGGTGCCATCGGCGGTATCCTGATCGCCCAGGCGACCGGCTGGACGCTCGAACTGACGGGATCCTACCTGCCCATCGTCATCTACGCGGGCCTCGGTTACCTGATCGCACTGGCTGTTATACACTTGCTGGTACCGCGCATGGAACCGGCGCCGCTGACGGAAGACCAATGACCTTTGAACTGACTCGCAGAGAAGCCCTCGCCGGGATCGCGGCCACAATCCCGCTGGCCGGCTGCACGACGATGTCCACCAGCGGCGGCGATGCCGCCAGCCTCGCGCAGGTCCCGGGCCCCTCGCTCGATGCCCTCGCCCGGCGCTCGGGCCGCCGTTTCGGCAGCTGCATCGGCCGCGGCCGCGGCGGCGGGATCGACAACCCCGCCTACACGGCCATCCTTGCCGGCGAATGCGGGGTGGTCGTGCCCGAAAACGAGCTGAAGTGGCAGGCCACCCGCCCCGGCCCGGAGACCTTCGATTTCGCACGTCTGGACGCGATCGTCGCCTGGGCGAAGGCGAACAGCCTCGCGATACGCGGCCATACCCTCCTGTGGCACCGCACCAAGTGGTCGCCCAAGTGGCTCAACGACTACGACTTCGGCGCCAATCCGGTGCGCGAGGCCGAGCGGCTGCTCACCACCCACATCCGCACCGTGACCGACCGCTATCGCGGCGTGATCCACAGCTACGACGTGGTCAACGAGACCGTGCTGACCGACGGCACAGGGCTGGAACAGACCAGCCTCAGCCGTGCGATGGGATCGAGCGAAGCCGTAGTGGACCTCGCCTTCCACACCGCGCGCGAGCAGCTGCCCGACGCGCAGTTGGTCTACAACGACTACATGAGCTGGGAGCCCGACCATCGCAACCACTGCGCCGGTGTGCTCCGCTTCCTCGAGGGCCTGCGCAAGCGCAACGTCCCGGTCGATGCGCTGGGCATCCAGTCGCATATCGAGATGTTCTCGATCGACCCCAGCTCCGGCGTCGGACCATACGACGAAGCCGGATGGCGGCGCTTCCTCGATGAGGTGGTCGGCATGGGCTACAAGCTGCTGATCACCGAGTTCGACGTGAAGGACAAGGCGCTGCCTGGCGACATCGCACTGCGCGACGAGCGCGTGGCCGATTTCACCAGGCGCTATTTCGACCTCATGCTGGAATACAAGGAACTGTCCGACATCCTCGCCTGGGGAATGGTCGACCGCTTCAACTGGCTGCAGGGCTTCGCACCGCGCGACGACGATCTCGAGGTGCGCGGCACCCCCTACGGTTCGGACTACCGGCCCAAGCCGCTGCGTACCGCGCTGGCCGAATCCTTTGCCGCCGCTGCCTGACGAGTTCCCGACCGTTCCCTAACCGGCCACCCTGCCAGCAGGGCAATTCACAATCCGGCAAACGAAAAGGCCGCCGCTCCTGGGAGCGGCGGCCTTGAAGTTTGGCAATCCCTGTTGGGAGTTCAGAAATTGCCGCGTAGGACGAACGAGAACCGGCGGTCGTTCATGAAGTAGGACCGCGGAGCCAGGTCACCGGGGTCTCCGGTGTAGGACTGGGTCGTCTTGGTCACCTCGTTGAGCAGGTTCACACCCTGGACGCCGAGCTTGATATCGCCAGGCAGGTCAAAGGTGCTGCTCAGGTTGAAGAAGATAGACGCGTCCAACTGGCCCGTCGGTTCATTGAAGATCGAGTAGTACGGGAAGATCACGTCCGATGCGGTAAGCAGGAAGCGTGAGCGCCAGTTGTACGCTGCGCGCAGCGAAATCGGCCCCTTCTCGTAGAACGCCGTTACGTTGAAGTTGTGCTTCGACAGCTGTTCGAGCGGCAGGTTACCCGGCGCCACAGTCGAGTTGTTCGGGATATTGCCGCCGTTGAGGAACGTGTTCGGCAGACCCTTGCTCTCGATGTAGGTGTAGTTCGCCTGCATGCCGAGGCCGTCGAACGGTTCCGGCAGGAAGTCGTAGGTCTGCTGGTAGGCCAGCTCGAAGCCCTTGATCTTGCCGGTGCCGTCGAAGTTGTCCGGCCCACGAACGAACACCTGCTGGGTGATACCGTTGCTGGTCACGTCGCGCGTGAAGACGTTCTGGTAGAAGAAGTTGTCTACCGCCTTGTAGAAAGCGTTGAACGTCAGCGAGCCGACCTGGGCGAAGTACCATTCGAAGCTCGCGTCGAACTGCCAGGCAGTTGCCGGGCGGATGTACGGATTGCCCGTCTGCGCCGTCAACTCGCCGCTGGTCCCCAGACCGATCGTCAGGAAGTTGCGGATGTACGAGTTGTCCGGCCGAGTCAGCACTTTCGATGCTGCAAAGCGCAAGATCTTGTCCTCGTCGAGAGCGAACTTCAGGTTAAGGCTAGGCAGCCAGTAGTTGTAGTTCGCCTTGGCGACGTCAGTCGCGGTGACGCCCGTAGCGAAAGTCTGCAGGTCGGCGTACCCCGCCGGGCCGAGGGTGCACACACCGCCCGGAACCGACGGCGGCGTTCCCGGGGGTGCGCCCGGAGGCACCACCGCCGCACAACGCACGCTGTACGGATTAACGATGTTCAGGGCCTGCTGGCTCGGAACGCCGAGCGAACCTTCGGAAGTCACGCTGGTGTCGACGTAGCGCACGCCGATGTTGCCCGAGAAGCGGACGTCGCCGAGTGCGTCATCAGAACCAAAGGTGGCCATGATGTAGGCTGACGTGTCCTTCTGCCCGACGGGCTGGATGTCCGCAGGTATGAAGCCGTCGGCGTTAGCAGCGCCGGCTGTGCCCTGATTGCGCAGGGCCAGCGGGTTCCACGACGGGCTGGCACCAAGCGCGCGAGCCATGTCCTGGACCGACTGGAAGTAAGCGACTGTCCCGTCGTAATCACCGGTCAGGCTGCCGTTGTAGTAGAAGCCTCCCGGAGGTCCGGGGACCTTGCCGCGGAAGAAGTTCGGGAACTCGTAGCGCGACGAACTTGCCGTTCCGGTGTCCTCGAAGTTGACCGGACGGTCGCCAGACCAGGTTTCGCTAAGCATGCCCCAGTTGTAGGTCGTGTAGCGAACCGTCTGGTCGCGATCCTGATAGCGAGCGCCGCCCTTGATCCGACGAATAAACGAGTCATCGTCGAATTCGTAAGCCAGGTCAGCTTTGAGGGCATACTGGTCGCCGGTGCTGTTTTCGATGTGATCCATCGCCGCACGCCAGAACTGGAAACGCGGGTCGGTGAAGTATTCCGTTTCAGTCGCGTTGGCGAGATCGGCACCCGGCGTGGACCAGGTGTAGCCGAGGAACTGCGGCTTGTGCGGAATGACGGTCGGGTACTTGCCCGAGATGTCCAGCTCCTGGTCGGCGAAGATCGACCCGAACACGCTGAAGTCGAGGTTTTCCTTGTGCGACTTGGCATATTGCCCGTCGACCTCGAGGGTCAGCTGGTCAGTCAGCTTCGAGCGCACATTGAGCCCGAATTCCTGGTTGAGGACTTCATCCAGCACCTGCCGGCGGGCGAGCGACTGCTGCAGGCCGCCTATCGCAACGTAAGGCGAAGTTCCCGGATTGCCGCGCCAGCCGTTGGTGGCGTTGACGATGTAACCCGACTGGAACAGGCCGTTCGAATCGTAGACATAGTCTTCGAATCCGCCGACCGGGCACTGGGCGCGAGTTGTTGCGTCGCCATTCGAGTTCGGCGGACCATTACCGTTCTGCTGGCAGCCGAGCGGATAGGTCGAATATTCCGCTAGGTCGGGCGCGGTTTCGTAGGTGTACTCACCCCAGGCGTTGGTGGTGTGCGAGCGGATGTATTCCGCGGTGACACGGGTTCCCTCGTCGAGGCTTTCCCACTGCGCCGAAGCGGCAAAACCGTCACGCTTGCGGTTGAATTCCTGGGTGCGGAACTGGCCACCCACCGGCGCCACGCGCAAGTCGGCGTAGTCGGCGAAGCCGTCGGCACCGCCAGTACCGAAATTGCCGCAGGCGGCGCCACCCGGGGGCAGCGTCATCGTGTCGGCCCCGGAGGGCAGCGGATTGCGGCAGATGATAGTGCCGCCGCCGGTGTTGGCCGCAGCCACGGCCACGCCATCGCGATTCTGGTAGTTGGCGATCTGCAGGCCGTCCGAACGGCTCTTGATCTGCGAGAAGGCGCCGCTGACGAGGATGCCGAAGCGGCCCGAATCGGTATCCCAGGTGTTGCTGATCAGGCCCGAAATCGTCGGCGTCCATTCCTTGCGCAGGTCGCCGTAGTTGGCCTCCGCACTGAACGCGATGTGGAAGCCATCCTTGTCGAACGGCTTGCGGGTGTTGAGGTTGACCGTGCCGGCAAGGCCGCCTTCGATCATTTCCGCGGTCGAGTTCTTGTTGATGATGACCGAGCCGAGCAGTTCGGACGGAACGTCGGCAAAGTTCAGCGCCTGGCCGCCGACGCCGGCCGCGAAAGCGGTGCGGCCGTTGAATTCGGAGCGGACGAAGTTCAGGCCGCGAACGACGACGCCCGAACCTTCGACCGAGAAGTGGTCGGGGTCGTTCGAACCAGCGAAGCGGTTGATGGCGACGCCGGGGACGCGCTGCAGCGCTTCGGTGACCGACCGGTCGGGCAGCGCGCCGATGTCTTCAGCGGTGATCGCGTCGACGACCGTGTCGGAATCGCGCTTGATGTCCTGCGAGTTGGCCAGAGACTGGCGAATGCCGGTGACGATGATGACATTGCCCGACGCGTCGGCACTCTCGGCCTCGGTGTCGGTGTTCGACGAATCGTCCTGTGCGTAGGCCGCGCCCGAAGCCAGCAAACAGCTGACGGCAAGCAGCGACGCGCCGCCCCGCAAGGCATTGCGAACCCAGCGGTTACCGTCGGAATCCGATGAAATTTGCGCGAACGTAGACTTGGCCACGTCTATCCCTCCCCATGTTAGCGCTACCATTTTTTTGGTACGCCATTCGTTGCTCTTCGCCAGTCGATATTCATTTCGAGGGGCCTTGGCAAGTGCCTGCATGAGCGGCAAGGTGTAAAAGGTGGGAGTGAAATGATGCAGGAAGCGCCCGGCTACGGGGCCAAAGGTAGCGATACCGAAGTCGGCCGGGTGGTCATCGTAGGCGGCGGAACGGCCGGCTGGATGGCGGCTGCGGCCTTTTCTCGCTTCCTCAACAACGGGCGGCGCAAGATCACGGTCGTCGAGTCCGATGCAATCGGCACCGTCGGTGTCGGAGAGGCGACGATTCCGCCAATCATAACCTTCAACAGCATGCTCGATATCGACGAGAACGAATTTCTTCGCGCGACGCGCGGAACGTTCAAGCTCGGCATCGAGTTCGTGAACTGGGGAAGGATCGGGGACCGGTATTTTCACCCGTTCGGAAATTTCGGCCAGGACATTCACGGAATTCCCTTTCACCAGCTGTGGTTGCGTGAAAGAAGACGAAGCGACCCGGGAAGCATCGCCGAATACTGCATGAGTGCGATGGCCGCAGCGCAAGGCCGCTTCGGTCGTCCGGCACGCGATGCCCGCCCTCCATTGTCTGCCCTCAGCTATGCCTTCCACTTCGATGCCGGACTCTATGCCCAGTTCCTGCGCAAGCGGGCCGAGAGAGAGGGCGTAAAACGACAGGAAGGAACGATTGCCAATGTCGAACGCGAGGGGGAAACCGGCGACGTTGCGGCGGTTGTGCTGGAGAGCGGAGAACGCATTGCCGGCGACCTTTTCATCGATTGCTCGGGATTTCGCGGCTTGCTTATCGAGCAAGCGCTTGGCGCCGGATTCGAGGACTGGAGTCATTGGCTGCCTTGCGACAGGGCGATCGCAATGCCGACGGCAAACGTGACTTCGCCCCAGCCGTTCACTCGGTCCACTGCGCACCCAGCTGGCTGGCAGTGGCGTATCCCGCTGCAGCATCGCACCGGCAACGGCCACGTCTATTCTTCGCATTACATGGACGACGACGACGCTACGCGAATCCTACTTGCCAATCTCGAAGGCCAAGCGCTCGCCGAGCCACGGCCGATTGGCTTTGCCACCGGCCGCCGCAAACTCGCATGGAGCCACAACGTCATCGCACTGGGCCTGTCATCCGGCTTTCTTGAGCCACTCGAGTCGACCAGTATCCATCTAATCCAGAATGGTATTTCGCGATTGCTTGCCCTCTTTCCCGGTAAGCCGATTAGCCCAGTTGAGCGGGACGAGTTCAATCGGGGAATGCAGGCAACTTACGAAGACGTGCGCGACTTCCTGATCCTGCACTACAAGGCAACGCAACGCGACGACACGCCGTTTTGGCGTTACGTGCGCGACATGCCGATCCCTGAGACGCTCGAGCGACGGATAGAGCTCTGGAAATTGCACGCCAGGGTGTTCCGAAACGAGGGCGAGTTGTTCGCCGTGCCTAGCTGGGTCGCGGTGCTGCTGGGCCAGAACATCCAGCCCCTGGGTTATGATCCCATCGCAGATTCCCTCGACGAAGAACGGGTCGCGGGGGCAATAAGTCAATTGCGCCGGGACTACAGACAAGCTGCTGCCAACTTGCCGTCGCAAGAACAATTCCTGCGAATGTCGGGAGCTTGGGCAGACGATCCGTCTTCGGTGTCTTTGACAGCCGGAGTCCCGTCATGATTGGCGAACCGATCCGCAAGATCGTCATTGTCGGCGGCGGCACGGCCGGCTGGATGGGGGCAGCGGCGCTGTCCAAGGTCATGGGTCCGTTCCCCGGGCTCGAAATCGAGCTGGTCGAATCCGAGGCCATCGGAACGGTCGGCGTCGGCGAAGCGACGATCCCGCAGATCAGCTTGTTCAACTCTATGTTGGGCTTGGACGAGAACGAGTTCGTTCGTGAAACACATGCGACGTACAAGCTTGGGATCGAGTTCGTCGACTGGACGCGGCTGGGGCACAGCTACGTCCATCCGTTCGGGTTTTACGGCGTCGACATGATGGGGATCGAGTTCCATCACCACTGGCTCAAGGGCCGCAGCATCGGCGATACGAGCGAGCTCGACGAGTACTCGATCGCCGTTGTCGGCGGGAAGACCGGCAAGATGGCCTGGCCCGCGCGGGACAATCCGCGGTCGCCGTTGAGCAAGCTTTCCTACGCCTTCCAGTTCGATGCCGGACGCTACGCGCGCTTTCTGCGCGGTCGGGCGGAACGGCAGGGCGTCAGGCGGACTGAAGGCCGCATCACCGCGGTCGAACGCGACGGCGCGAGCGGCTTCGTCACCGCCGTAATGCTCGAGAGCGGTACCAAGGTTGAAGGCGAACTGTTCATCGACTGCTCCGGCTTCCGCGCCCTGCTCATCGGGCAGGAACTCGGCGTGCCGTTCACCGACTGGAGCGAGTGGCTGCCGTGCGACCGCGCGGTGGCCATCCCCTGCACGCTGGCCGGGGACCGCGAACCGTTGACTCGCTCGACCGCCCGGCCCGCCGGGTGGCAATGGCGCATCCCTTTGCAGCACCGCATCGGCAACGGCCACGTCTACTGCTCCGAGTACATGAGCGAGGACGAGGCGACAGCGATGCTGCTCGCCAACCTCGAAGGCGAGCCGCTCGCCGAACCCAACCAGCTTCGCTTCAAGGCCGGCTATCGGGCCCGCGCCTGGGAGAAGAACGTCGTCGCACTCGGCCTCGCGGGAGGTTTCCTCGAACCGCTTGAATCCACCGCGATCCATCTCGTCCAGGCGGCCATCGCCCGCCTGCTCGCGCTGTTCCCGACCCGCGCGTTCGGCGCGAAGGAAATCGCGCGCTTCAACGAAGAAACCGAGCGCGACTACATCGACATCCGCGACTTCCTTGTGCTTCACTACAACGCCACCGAGCGCGACGATTCCGAGTTCTGGAACTACTGCCGCACCCTCGCCCCACCCGAAGGACTGGCCGAGAAACTGGCCATGTTCCGCTCTTCGGGCCGGATTTTCCGCGAACACAACGAGCTGTTCACCGAGACGAGCTGGCTTTCCGTCCTCGTCGGCCAGGGCATCGAGCCGGGCGGCTACCACCCCGCCGCCGACCTCCTGCCCGACGCCGAGACGCTCAAGCGCCTCGCCCATATCCGCGAAGTCGTCGCCCAGACGGCGGAGCAGATGCCGACCCAGGACGAGTTCCTCGCCGCCAACCGATCGGCGATCGCGGCGGACGAGCGCCTGATCGCATGACCGCCCTGCCCCAGCCGCCCGCCGTCAAGGAGATGACGGGCGTCGATGCCGAACAGTTCCACCAGCAAATTCGCCCCGCCCGCGAGCCCGTGGTCATGCGCGACCTCGTCGGCGACTGGCCCGCGGTCGCAGCCGCCCGCAGCAGCGACGAAGCCATCGTCGATTACCTCGTGCAATGCGCCCCGCGCCGCCCCGTCGCGGCCATCGCCGCACCGCCCGAGGAAAATGGCAGGTTCTTCTACAACCGCGACCTCACCGGCTTCAATTTCCGCTCGGGCAAGGGCCACCTCGAAGACTTCCTTCGCGACCTGCTCGCCGCCAAACAGACCGCCGAACCACCGGCGTTCGCCGTGCAGTCCGAGGTCATTCCCGACGTGCTGCCCGCTTTTGCCGAGGCCAACCGGCTCGCCATGCTCCCGGGCGTCGCGGCGCGCATCTGGATCGGCAATCGCATCCGAGTCGCCCCGCATTACGACGTCAAGGAGAACGTCGCCTGCTGCGTCGCCGGACGTCGCCGCTTCACGCTGTTTCCGCCCGAACAGATCGCCAATCTCTATGCCGGGCCGTTCGAGTTGACCCCGGCGGGCACGCCGGTCAGCATGGTCGATCCGCACGATCCCGATCTCGAGCGCTACCCGCGTTTTGCCGAGGCGTGGAGCACGGCACAACAGACGACGCTCGAGCCCGGCGACGCGCTCTACATCCCCTACACCTGGTGGCACGGCGTGGAATCGCTCGAGCCGATCTCGATCCTCGTCAACTACTGGTGGAACGATTCACTCGCCGGCATCGCGCCGCCCTACGACGCACTGCTCCACGCGATCTATGCCTTCCGCCACCTGCCGCCCGAAGACCGCGAGATCTGGCGCATGATGCTCGACCATTACGTGTTCGAGAGGAACGGCGATCCCGCCGCCCACCTTCCCGCTCACTCCAGGGGGATACTCTCCGAACCGAGCGAGCGGCTGTTCGCGCAGATGAAGGCCATGCTGCGACAGATCGCCGGCTAGCGCATCGGCCTCACAGCATCCGCTCCATCCATTCGCCATAGGGAGGGGCCGCGGCGAGCGCCGCCTCTGCCTTCTGCGCAAACGCACGCCCGGTCTCGCTGCCATCGCCGCTTGCCGCGGCGGAGAGCAGGCTTTCGCCCGAAGGCATGCCAAGCGCCTGGAGCATTGCGCCCCATTCCTGCACCAGCATGGGCGAGTCTTCGGCAATCGGCGTCCGGCTGCGGCGGACGAACTGGTCGAGCATCCGCGCCAGTTCCGGCGATTGCTGCAATCCGGGGAAGGCCTTTGCTGCAGCGGGCGCAGCATAGTGGACCGCAATCCAGTCCGCGGCGCGATCCGCCATCATCGCCGCGCGGCGGTTGTATTCGGCGCGTTCGGAAGCGTCGACGGTGCGCCCCGGCAGAAGTTCGAGCAGGAGCGCGAGTTGCCGATGGGCGAGGTCCTGCGCGATACCGCCAAACGGCTCGATCCGCGCCGCCGCGTCGCCAAGCGCGACGACGTTGCCGAGCCATGCAGCTTCGGCCCGCCCCGGCGAAAAGGGAACGATCTGGGCCGGCGGTGCGCCGAGCGCAGCATGGATCGCTTCGTCCCCGGCATCGCCGGCAACGCCCAGGATCGATTGCAGTCCGTCGCGCCCGGCCAGTTCCCAGCGCCACCCGAGCGGCGTGAGGGTGGCGCGGTCTTCCAGCGCCAGCATCGGGCGTCCTGCTTCGGCTATGGCGATGCGGCGCGTCGGGTGCATGTCGTGCCAGTCGATCTGACGCGCTTCGGGCAGGTACGAATGCAGCAAGGCGCGCGAGCCGGTGCAATCGAGAAACAGGTCGGCGGCGATCTCGCCCATCCCTTCCGCAACCAGCGAGGCGATGCCGCCCGACACGTCGGGCATGAAACCGCGGATGTCAGCCCGGGCATGCTGGATGCCGAGCTGCCCGGCCATGCCGACCAGCATTTGCCGGTAGGCGGGCACGTTCCAGCGCAGGGCGTAGTCGAGGTCGAGAAGCGGGGAACCGGGCTCGCCCGAATGCGGGGCAAACCGCCCCGCGCCGGCGAGCACCTCGCCAAGCGAACGCGGCGGCGCGGTAGTCCCGGCATTGCGCGGACCGCCGCCCCACTCCTTGGCGAAGGCCGTAGTCATCGCCGGATCGACCGCAGCCCCGTACCCGGCAGCGCTCTGCTGGTCGGGCCCGCCACCGCCGAAATAGCGCATGACCAGCCGGTGGCTCGCCCCCGCCTGGCGCACGAGTTCGTCCTCGGAAACCTGCAGGCGGTCATGCAGCCGGTTGGTGAACGGCAGGGCCGTGCCGATGCGCTCGGCGAAGGCACCGGGATCGGGCGCAACGGCTAGGACCAACAGTTCGGTCGTTGGCAGGGCGCGGCGCAGGGCAATGGCGGCGAGCACGCCGAGCGGCCCATCGCCGGCAACGACGATCCTTGCCGGAAGTTCGCGCGGTTCGCTCATGGTACCGCCGCCAGCCGTTCGGCGCGTGCGGTCAGGAATTCACGGTGCCCGGGCATCGCCGCAGTCTGGTCCCGGATAGCCTGCTGTAGCGAACCGAGAGCCCGCTCGATCCTCGCCGGATCGGGCAGGCGGGTTCGCGGATCGTGCCGCTCGGGCAACAGGCCCTGACCGATATAAACCGCGATCCACGAGGCATCGTAGAACAGCCCGTCGGAGTACTTCTCGACCCGTCCGGCCTCGCGCCACAGGGTCATCTTTTCCTGCAGCGAGTCCGGCACCCTCATCGTGCGAACATGGTTCCAGAACTCGGAATCGTCGCGTTCGGTGGCGTGGTAGTGGAGGATCAGGAAGTCGCGCACCCGGTCGTATTCCATGTCGACCAGCCGGTTGAATTCGTCGCGGTCGCGCGGATCGATCTTGCCGTCGATCGGGAACAGTTCGAGCAGGTAGGTCACCGCCATCTGCGTAAGGTAGATCGAGGTGGATTCGAGTGGTTCGAGGAAGCCGCTGGCCAGCCCCACGGCAATGACGTTGCGGTTCCAGCTCGACTTGCGCCGTCCGGCACGGAAGCGCAGCACGCGCGGGTCGGCAAGCTGGGTGCCTTCCGCCGCTGCGGCGATGGCCGAGCAGGCCTCGTCCTCGGAGATGAAGGAGCTCGAGAAAACATAGCCGTTGCCGATGCGGTGCTGCAGCGGGATGCGCCAGCGCCAACCGGCGGGCATGGCCGTGGCGGTCGTGTAGGGCTGGATTTCCTGGGTCACGTGCGCACAGGGCATGGCCGCGGCGCGGTCGCAGGGGAGCCACTGCGACCAGTCCTCCCACTCCTCTTCGAGCGCGCCACCGATCATCAACGCACGGAAGCCCGAGCAATCGATGAACAGGTCGCCTTCGAGAGACTGGCCACTTTCCAGCTTGAGCGAGGTGACGTCGCCGCTCGCTCCGTCACGGACCACTTCGATCACTTTGCCCTCGACGCGTTCGACACCGAGCTTCTTGGCGTGTTCGCGCAGGAACGGACCGAACAGCGTCGCGTCGAACTGGTAGGCATAGCCGTAGGTCGATGTCAGGCTGGCGTCGGCCGAGGGCGGGCGAAACTTGTTCTCCAGTGCGGCCATGACGCCGAGCGAGTAGGTGCCGATATCGGCCGCCCGGCCCTGCCGCTGCATTTCCAGCCAGTAGTGGTGGAACGGCACGCCGGCGACTTCCTCGCCGAAGGTGCCGAAGGGGTGGACGTAGCTTTCGCCGATCCGCCCGAAATCGCGGAAGTCGATGCCCAGCTTGTAGGTCGCGTGGGTCGCCTGCATGAAGGCGGCCTCGTCGATGCCGAGGCGTTCGACGTAACCACGGATGTGCGGCAGCGTCGCTTCGCCGACACCGACGATGCCGATGTCCTCGCTTTCGACCAGCGTGACCTCGACCAGCGGGCCGAGCAGCCCGGCGAGGCCGGCGGCGCTCATCCAGCCCGCCGTGCCGCCGCCGAGGACGACGACACGAACGGGCTTGCGATCGGTAATGCTCATACGTTCAGGCTAGGGCGCGACCCGGTCGATGTCACCCGGCCTTGGCGGGCGCTTCCCAACCTTCCATCTCTTCCAGTTCCTTGCCCTTGGTCTCTTTGACGAAGGACTTGACCAGGAAGTACGAGATGACCGCGCTGATCGTATAGAACGCGTAAGTCGAGGCGAGGCCGAGGTTCTCCGCCATCCACGGGAAGCTCTGAACTACGGCGTAGTTCGCGCCCCATTGCGCCAGGCCAGCGACGGCCAGCGCCGATCCGCGGATCTGGTTGGGGAACATCTCGCCGAGCATGACCCACATGACCGGGCCCCAGCTGAAGTTGAAGAAGATGACGTAGAGGTTGGCCGCGACCAGCGCGATCCAGCCCGCGTTGGCATCGAGCATAAGGTTGCCCGCGGCATCCTCGCCCGCACCCGAGAAGGCCCAGGTCATTGCGCCCAGCGTCACCGCCATGCCGATCGACCCGATCATCAGCATCGGCTTGCGGCCGATCTTGTCGATGACGAGGATGGCGGCAAAGACCGCCGCGATCGAAACGAGGCCCGAGACGATGTTGCGCTCGAGCGCCACATCCTCCGAAACGCCGGCCAGCTTCCACAGCGTCTCGCCGTAGTAGAAGATGATGTTGATTCCGACGAACTGCTGGAACGTGGCCAGCATGATCCCGGCCCAGACGATCGGGCGGAAGCCGGTGCCGGGCGCCGTCACGTCGCTGAGACGCGGGCGGTGGTCGGCGGAGAAGCTCGCCTCGATGTCGCCGATCTTGCGATCGGCCTCGGTCGCGCCGAAAAGGCGGGTGAGGACGGCGCGCGCTTCTTCCTTGCGGCCGGTGCCGACGAGGTGGCGCGGGCTTTCCGGAATGAAGAACAGCGCGACGAGGAAGATCACCGCTGGTATCGACTGCGCCAGGTACATCCAGCGCCAGGCCGCCGTCCCCGCGACCTCGCCGAGCGAGCTGCCCGCCGACTGCGCGAGGAAATAGTTCACGACGAAAGCCGCAGTCAGGCCCGAGATGATCATGACCTGCTGGACCGTCGTCAGACGGCCGCGGATGTTGGCCGGGGCGACTTCGGAAATGTACAACGGCGAGAGGACAGATGCCGCGCCGACCGCCATGCCGCCGCAGAAGCGGGCGAACACGAACAGCTCGTGCACTTCGGTCAGGCCCTGCACCAGCGCGCCGCCGACGAAGAGGATCGCGGCGAGGATCATGACCTTCTTGCGCCCGAGGATGTCGGCCAGCTTGCCGGCACTGAAGGCGCCGACCGCGCAACCGATCAGCAACGAGCCGACCGTAAAGCCGAGCGAGGTCGAGTCGAGGTCGAAGGCCTGGGTCAGCCCCTCCTGCGTCCCGTTCACCGCTCCGCTGTCATAACCGAAAAGCAAGCCGCCGATCGTCGCCACTGCGACGATGGCCGAGATGAGCGCCATGTTGACGCTCGACCGTGTCGTATCCATCGAATCCCCTCCTCAATCGCGACTTCCGCGCGAAATGTTAGCGCTACCTAACCGGGCGGCTACCCATTCGACAAGAGGGTTTGCGAGGGACTACACAGGCAGTCCGACGTAGTTCTCGGCGATGGCGGTCTGCGCCGCGCGGCTCGAAGCGATGTAGTCGAGTTCGGCGACCTGCATCGCCCGCTCGAACGGCCCGTCCTCGGGGAAGCGGTGCATGAGCCGGGTCAACGACCAGCTGAACCGCTCCGACTTCCACACCCGTGCCAGCGCCTTGTCCGAATAGCCGGCGACGGCATCGGCATCGTTCGCCCTGAAGAACCGGACCAACGCCTCGGCGGCATAGTGCACGTCGCTGGCAGCGAGATTGAGGCCCTTGGCGCCGGTCGGCGGAACGATGTGGGCGGCATCGCCGCACAGCAGCAGGCTGCCGTGGCGCATCGGCGCGAAGACGAAGCTCCTGAGCGGGGCGATCGACTTTTCGATCGAAGGCCCGCGGGTCATGTGCGCGGCCGCCTCGGGGCCAAGGCGGATGGCCAGTTCGTCCCACACCCGCTCGTCGCTCCAGTCCTCGACCTTCTCGGTCAGCGGGACGTCGACATAATAGCGGCTGCGCGTCGGGCTGCGCATGCTGGCGAGCGCGAAGCCGCGTTCGTGGTTGGCGTAGATCAGCTCGTGGTTGCACGGCGGCACGTCGGCCATGATGCCGAGCCAGCCGAACGGATACTCGCGCAGGTACTCCTTGCCGACCGATGCCGGGATCGCCTTGCGGCTCGGCCCGTGGAACCCGTCGCACCCGGCGATGATCCGGCAGTCGATGCG
>NZ_WTYM01000046.1 GCF_009827435.1 Croceibacterium salegens
GCGGGATCGACATCTGCCACGAGACGGTGCGGCTGTGGTGGAACCGGTTCGGCCCGCTGTTTGCTGCCGATATCCGGCGGCAGCGGGTGAACCGGATGCGCGGCTTTCGTCAGTGGCGCTGGCACCTCGACGAGATGTACGTGAAGCTGAACGGAGAGATGGTCTACCTCTGGCGGGCGGTGGACCACGAGGGCGAGGTGCTGGAGAGCTATGTTACTCGAAAACGCGATAAATCCGCGGCTCTGGCGTTCATGAAGAAGACGCTGAAGCGGCACGGCAAGCCCGAGGCAATCGTCACCGACGGGCTGCGCTCCTATCCGGCTGCCATGCGGGAACTGGACAATATCGACCGCCGCGAGATGGGCCGCTGGCTCAACAATCGGGCCGAGAATTCACACTTGCCTTTCCGACGACGAGAGCGGGCATTGCTGCGATTTCGGCAGATGAAGTCACTGCAGAAATTCGCCTCCGTCCATTCCTCCTTCCACAATCACTTCAATTCGGAACGCCACCTCGTCGATCGTCAGACCTACAAGCTTCGCCGCTCGGCCGCATTGGCCGAGTGGCAGTCGCTCGTGAGCTGAAGCCTCGTGTTTCCTGCACAACCTGCGTCAATTGGAGACTTGTAGCGATTGGACTGACAGCACCCTCGAGGGCGAAGAGGTGCCGTACTATCACCGCGGCGAACTCGTCGCCACGCACCGCAAGCGCAACCCGCAGCTGATCGTGGCGCTGCTCAACATGCGCAATCGCATGGGCGCGCCGATGCTCGGCCGCTACGGCGCGGCGGCCGAGTTCTGGACCGAGGATTGGGACCGGATGCTGCAGCGGGTCGAGACGGGCTCGGTCGGCTGGGAAGACGAACAGCGCACGCTGGTGGTGGACTAGCGGGCCAGGCTCGAACCGCCCGGCGGCGAGACGCAGGCCGACCGGATCGTCGCCCGCAACCTGCCCGACGATCGGCCCAGGCGCCGCTGATTTTTTCCGGCCGCGCCATGTGAGACCCTGCAAGTCAAAGCATAACCCGATGGAAATACGACATTTTTTCCAACTTCGACAGGGTCACAGGTGAGAACTTCGAGACCCTGCATAGCCCGCCACGCGCCGGATCACGTAGGTCTCGTCGTCGAACCATAGCGCGCCGTGTTCGCGAAGCACGTCGCGGGTTGCGTCGAGGTAGGCCGAACCGGTCATCGCCTCGGCCAGCCTGTCGTCCTCGATCTGCGCGACATAGGTCGCGGCGTTCCACGCGGCGAGCAGGGTCGAGGTGCCGATGAGGGTGTCGTTGCTGTCGATCTCGTCGGGCAGCGTGTGCATGGAATAGCGCAGGCGCGATTCCTCGTCGGGCAGCGGCTCGAAGGCGAACCGGGCGGCCTCGTCGCCGAGCGCCGCCTCGGTCGCGGCGAGGAGTTCGTGGCGCGAGGTGGTGAACGGGTCGGCTTCGGGCCAGACCTCGCGCACGATCTCCAGTCCCGGGTCGCCGCCGGCGGAGTGGACCCCAAGCATTCGCCCGCCCGGCCCGAGCGCGCGGGCCAGCGGGGCGAGCACCCGTCCGGCCTTGAACTTGACGTCGGCGGCAAGGCGGAACGGCTGGCTCGCGAGCACCAGGTCGAAGTCGGCGCGCGGGCTTCCGGGACGCGGGATCACCGCGTCGAGGATGTAGCGGCAGTCGTGGCGGTAGAGCACGATCACGGTCGGCGTTTCGGGCAGCAGCACGCCCGTCTTCTCGCTGACCCGCGTCCTCCAGTTGACGGCAAGAAACGGCTGCAGGTCGTTGATCTGCTGTTCGAATTCGGCGGCGGTCGATCCGGTGAGCGCAACCTCCTTCCACACCACCGGCGGCTGCGCACCGTCCTTGCGGTGCACCAGCCATGGGGCATCGGCGTAAGGCAGGTTGGTCAGCGCGAGGACCGTTTCGGGATGCTCGAAGAAGCGGTCGGGCATCTTGTCGAGCGTCAGCCGGATGTCCTCGAGGCTGATTTCCTTGGCCGCAATGTAGAACGGCAGGCGGTCGAACTTGCGATGCATCGAACGCAGCACGCGCGCCAGCACGGTTCCGTCGCCGACCCCGGCATCGAAGAACCGCAAGGCCGGCGGGCGCGGGACCAGCTTGTCGAGTTCCTTTGCCAGGCGCTGCGCCACCTCCCACTTCTCCGAGCAGGTGTTGACGAACATCAGGTACTTCTGGCGGTTGTCGTAGAAGCGGAAATTGGATTTCACTCAGGCTTCTCCCCCCGGAATGCCCCGTCTTTCATGGCGCGGGACCGCAATCGGCCGGAAGGCGCATACTTCCAGTCCACGGGGCCCTTCGTCCAGCAGGAACTGTCCGCGACTTGCTGCCCCGGAATGGCCCGTGTCCGCGACAGGCAGCGGCAATCTCAGGCATTACCCCGATATCGCGGCCCTTCCCCCCGCCTAGAATCGGCGCGTTTCAGGACGATTGAGGCGACGAAAGGATCAGGGAAATGCACACCTACCTCAAGGGCTTGGCGGGCTGCGTGTTGGCGGTTGCGGCCTCGCCCGCGCTGGCGTCGGAAGGCGGCACCAGCTTCTACCTGCTCGGATCGGGCGGGCCCGGGGCGGCGGTGGCGCCTCCGGTCGAAGGGATCTTCATCGACAACACCGTCTATATTTACGACGGCAGCGCCAAGGTCTCGAAGGAATTCGTCGTCGGCGGCCAGATCGTCGCCGGACTCGATGCCACGGTCGTAGCCGACTTCCCGACCGTGCTTTTCGTTCCATCGACCGACTTCGCGGGCGGGGTGTTGCAGCTCGGAGCCACCTTTCCCGTCGGCCATCCCAATATCGACGCCTCGGTGGTGCTCACCGGCCCGGGAGGCGGGGTGCGTCAGTTTGACGCGTTCGACAACGCCACGGTGATCGGCGATCCGGTGGCGACGGTCCAGGTCAGCTGGCCCCTTGCCGACAACCTTTTCATTCAGCCGACCGTGCAAGTGAACATCCCGGTGGGCAATTACCGCGAGGACCAACTCGCCAACCTCGCCTTCAACCGCTGGATTTACGACGGATCGGTCGCGATGTCGCTCCACGACATGGAATCCGGTTGGGACGTGAGCGGCAAGGTCGGCGTCACCTTCAACGGCACAAACGACTACACCCAATACAAATCCGGCGACGAATTCCACGCCGAAGCCGCGATCGAGAAGGCCTTCTCGCCCAGCTTCTCGCTCGGCGTGCAGGGCTACTATTTCGACCAGTTGAGCGGCGACAGCGGCCCCGGGGCCAGGCTCGGGCCGTTCAAGGGCAAGACGGTCGCGGGAGGCCTGACGGCGGCCTTCAACTTCCTGTCGGGCAAGACGCCGGTCACCGCGCGGTTCAGGGCGTTCAAGGAATTCGACGTGCGCAACCGGCTGAAGGGCAGCGCGTTCTTCTTCTCGCTGACCTTCCCGATCAAGATGAACCTGCCCCCCGAAGCGGGCTGATCGGGCCCTAGCGCGAGCGCATGTCCCGGCTCTCGTCGGGGATTCGCACCTCCAGCCCCTCGAGCTCCTCGCCGAGGACGATCTGGCACGACAGGCGGCTGGTGCGGGTGACGTGGGCGGCGAGGTCGAGCATGTCCTCCTCCTCCTCGCTCGCTTCCGGCAACCGGTCGAACCAATCGGGCGCGACGATCACGTGGCAGGTCGAGCAGGCCATCTGCCCCTCGCAAGTTCCCTCGAGCGGCATGCCGGCCGCCTGCCCGCATTCGAGCAGGCTCAGGCCCGCTTCGCCTTCCGCTTCGACCGGAGAGCCGTCGCGGTCGATGAAGCGAACCTTGACCATCAGCCCTGCGGGTCCGCCGCTTCGAGGATTATGCCGATGCCCTGCTCCAGTTCGTCCATCGTCGTGTAGCGGCCGAAGCCGATGCGGATCGAGGCTCGCGACTGCTCGACCGAGAGGCCGATCGCGCCAAGCACGCGGCTCGGCTTCTTCGCCTCGCTGGCGCAGGCCGACCCGGCCGAGAAGCACACTTCGCGAGCATCGGACATCAGGCGAGCCACGTCGAGCCCATCGCGCCGGATGTTGAGGTTGCCCTTGTAGCGGTGCGTGGCGCTGCCGTTGAGCGTCCACCCGGCGAGCATCTCGCGCGCCCGATCCCACAGCGCATCGATGTGCGCCTCGTCCTCGTCCATGGTGTCGAGCGAGAGCTTTACCGCGGCGCCCAGTCCGGCGCAGAGCGCGGGGCTGAGCGTGCCCGAGCGGATGCCCGCTTCCTGCCCGCCGCCGGTGATGACCGGGTCCAGCTCGATGCCGTCGCGGATCCACAGCGCGCCGACGCCCTTGGGGCCGTAAAGCTTGTGGCCGGTGACGGCGATCAGGTCGGCCTCGGCGATGGCCATCTTTCCCGCCGACTGGACCGCGTCGCAGACGACAAGTGCGCCAACAGCGCGGGCCCGTTCGGCGAGGTCGGAAACCGGCTGGATCGTGCCGATCTCGTTGTTGACCTGCATGACCGCCAGCACCCCGAGGTCCTCGGGCAGCGCGACCTGCGGATCGACCAGCCCGTCGGCGTCAACGGCCAATACCGCAGCCTGCGGATCGAGCGCTTTCGCGGTGTTCAGGACAGCGGAATGCTCGATTGCACTGATCGCGATGCGCTTGTCCCCGCGCGCCCGGTCGCTGCCGCGCAGGGCAATGTTGAGCGCCTCGGTGGCGCTGCCGGTGAAGACGACGGTGCCGCCTTCGGGAAACAATGCGGCGACCTGCTCGCGGGCGATATCGACCGCGGCTTCGGCCTGGCGTCCGATGCGGTGCGAGGAATGGGGATTGCCGTAGCCGGTGGTCTCCGGACCTCCGAGCCACGGCAGCATGGCTTCGAGCGCTTCGGGCGCGAGCGGAGTTGTGGCCTGGTTATCGAGATAGATCATGCGAACCCGTGAATCGTATTTTTCATGCGGCCCCTTCGGCGGCCTCGCGCGCCATCGCAAGCCAAGTCTCGCAGAACCTCTCGACTTCTGCACGGCTCGTCGACCAGCCGAAGCTGACCCGGATCGTCCGGCCGGCAAGATCGTCGCCGAGGCCAAGAGCCTTGAGCACATGGCTGGTCTTCATTGTGCCGGAAGAACAGGCGCTGCCCTGCGAAACGTCGATCCCGGCCATGTCGAAACGCATGACCTGCGCGGTGCCGGTCATGTTGGGCATGGCGAGCGCGCGAATGTAGGGCGTCGGGTCCGACAGCCGGTCAGAAAGCCAGTCGCCGCCAATCGCCCGAACCTCGGCGGCAAAGGCATCGAGTGGTTCGAGCACACCGGGATCGATGTAGGGATCGTTGCAGGCCTCGAGCGCCGCCGCCATGCCAAGGATGTCGGGCAGGTTCTCGGTGCCCCGGCGATAGCCGCGCTCCTGCCCGCCCGTCGCGAAGAGCAACCCGTATTCGCGCACCAACAGCGCGCCCACGCCGATCGGCCCGCCGAACTTGTGCGCCGAAACGATCGCCATGTCGGCCTCTCTCGGGAGCGCAAACTTGCCCGCACCTTGCGCACAATCGACCAGCAGCATGGCGTTCTTGCCTGCCAGTCCGGCCGATACCGCGGCAAGGTCCTGCCGGTTGCCGGTTTCGGAATTGACCTGCTGGACTGCGACGAGCGTCGGCTGGTCATCGAGCGCTACCGGCAGCAGCCTGGTATCGACCGCGCCATCGGACCGCACGGGCAAGTCGAAATCGAGCGTGCCCTCGCCGCGCCGCACCGCATCGTGCTCGACGGTGCTGGCGCAAAGCCGCTCCACCTGCGAGCAGCCGAGACCGATCAGAGCCGCCCCGGTGGCTCCACCGGTGAAGATGACTTCGCCCTCCCAGCCGAGCGTCGCTTTGACCCGTTCGCGGGCGTCCTCGAGCGCGGCGCGGGCCTTGCGCCCCTCGGCGTGCGGGCTGCTTGGATTGGCCCAGATGTCGAAACCGCGCAGCATTGCTTCGCGCGCTTCAGGGCGCAGGGGCGTGGTCGCGGCGTGGTCGAGGTAGATGCGGGTCATGTTGGAATTGCGATTTCAGGCGTAAACCCTATATAGCCCCCCACTTCCGGCGCGCCACCCGCGCCGCGTCAAACACAAATACAAGAGCTCGCACCATGCCGTCCGTCATCTTTCCCGGCCCTGAAGGCCGTCTCGAAGGCCGTTTTTCTCCCCCGCCGCGCCCGCGCGCGCCGGTGGCAATGATCCTGCATCCGCATTCGCAGGGCGGCGGAACGATGAACGACCGCATCGTGCAGCGGCTCTACAAGACTTTCGTCGATCGCGGCTTCGCCACGCTGCGCTTCAACTTCCGCGGCGTCGGCCGTAGCCAGGGCAGCTTCGATAACGGCATCGGCGAATTGAGCGACGCCGCCGCGGCGCTCGACTGGGTGCAGTCGATCCACCAGGAAGCGCAGACCACATGGGTCGCCGGCGTCAGCTTCGGCGCGCTGATCGGCATGCAGTTGCTGATGCGCCGCCCGGAAATCCGCGGCTTCATCTCGATCGCCCCGCCGGCCAACATGTACGACTTCAGCTTCCTCGCCCCCTGCCCCGCTTCGGGCATCTTCGTCCAGGGCGTGGCCGACACCGTGGTGCAGCCGAGCGCTGTGCAGAAGCTGGTCGACAAGCTGCGCACGCAGAAGCACATCACGATCCACCACGACGAGATTCCGCGCGCCAATCACTTCTTCGAGAATGAGCAGGAAGAACTGATGCGGTCGGTCGACAACTACCTCGACTTCCGTCTCGATCCGGATTGCCCGATCCGCTGACGCGGGTCGGCGCAACCTCTCAAATCCCCGCCTGATGGCCGCCCGAACGGGCGGAAGGGAACCCTCTTGCCTTCTTGCGCATTGAATGAGATGTTACATTATCACATTGAGTCGAGAGACTCGGCTCATGGGAGAAAGGAGAGGTTCCCATGTCCTATCTCAACCAAGCGCAGGACCCGCGGCGGCGGGCTACCGCAATAGGCATTGCTATCGCCGTCAACGGACTCATCGGATACGTGCTGGCATCGGGGTTGGTGGTCGATGCCTTCACCAAGATTACCCAGCCCACTGAGGCGACGTTCATCGAAGACAAAAAGCCGCCGCCTCCGCCGCCCGACGATCCGCAACCCGAAACGGCATCCAAGCCCGAAAAGCTGGTTGCGCCCGCGCCGCCGCTCGACCTGACCGGCACGATAAGGGTCGACGTTAAGGAATTCGACCCGATCGCAATCCCCCCGCCGACGCTGGTCAAGGTGCCGGAGGTCCAGCCCCCGGTCGGCCCGCGCTTCACTCCGAAACGCGCCGCACCGCGCAACGACCCGGCGCGCTGGGTGCTGAACGAGGATTATCCCTCGCGCCCGATCCGCGAAGAGGCGGAAGGTGTCGCCGGCTTCCGCCTGGTGATCGGCAGCGACGGCAAGGTCGATGCCTGCGAGATCACCTCGAGCAGCGGCAACGCCGAACTCGATGCGGCAACCTGCAAGTATGTGACCCGACGCGCTCGCTTCGATGCGGCGACAGACGGCAACGGCGACAAGGTCGTCGGAAGCTATTCCAGCACGGTGCGCTGGATCTTGCCCCGCCGATAAGGCCTCCCCCGGTTTGAGCCTATTCCGGGGACACTTCGGCGCGGTCCATCGGGGCCGCGCCGTTTTTGTCGGGCACCGTCCACAGGGCCACGTTGGCCAGCATGATCACCGCGAGCAGCGCCATCAGCCAGACTTGCTTGACCGCCCCCTCGCGCCGCCACTGGAACCAGGCTCCACCCAGAAGGGCGAAAGCGGCAAGCACAACGACCGAAAAGATCACATCCATGTCGCATCGATAGGGCATTGCGGATTCGGGTGGAACCCCGGCCGCCGCCGGCTGTTCGTTCCATGCCCCCAGCAGGAGAGCCCCCATGAGCATTTTCGGAAAGATCAAGAACGCCATCTTCGGCCACAAGGAGGAGGCGAAGCCGGCCACGACTTCGGCCATCCCGATGAACAAGCCGGCGCAGCTGCAACCGATCACCGAGGTCGACGTCGAGAAGAAGCTCGATTCCATGCCGGGCGCCGACAAGCTCAACTGGCGGACCTCGATCGTCGACCTGATGAAGCTGATTGACGTCGATGCGAGTTACGAATCGCGCAAGGAACTGGCGGTGGAGATGGGCCGGAACGATTACTCCGGCAGCGTCGAGGACAACATCTGGCTGCACCGCCGCGTAATGCAGGACCTGGCCAAGAACGGTGGCAAGGTACCGGCCGAATACGTCGACTAAGCCGGGGTAATCCTCGCGCTTGGCAACCTTCCCGCGCTATGCGCGGGAAGGTTGCCAAGGTCTACGTTACGGTAGACCCCGAGTACGAATTCGGGTTCGCCGCGCGCCACGGGACCGATGTGCCCGCGCGCTAGAAGAACTTTGCGCGCTCGATCCAGTGCCGCACGCCGGCGGGCGACGCAGGCATCTTCTACCAGATGGACGTGTTCGAGCGGTACGGATTGCGCGCGGTGTTCTTCGTCGATCCCATGCCGGCACTGGTCTGGGGTACCGGGGCGGTGGCGCAGGTGGTCGAACCGATCCTGGTGCGCGGGCATGACGTGCAACTGCAAATGCACACCGAATGGCTCGCGCTCGCGGGAAGCGCCAATCCGCTCGGCGGCAAGACCGGACGCAACCTCAAGGACTTCACGCGCAGCGAGCAGGAAGTCCTGCTCGACTATGCCCGCGAAGCGCTGATAGCGGCCGGCACCCCGCGCCCCGTGGCATTTCGCACCGGCAATTACGGTGCCAACGACGACACACTGCGCGCCCTCACGCGGCTCGGCTTCGCTAATAGCTCGAACCACACACCGGGCATCGCCGGGTCGGACTGCGATATCGGCGTTGGCCCCGAAGACCGCCGCCCGATCCGCCGCCTTGGCGTCACCGAGATCCCCGTCGGCTGTATCCAGGTGCCCAGCGGGCTGCGCCACGCGCAACTGACCGCGCTGTCGTACAGCGAACTGACCGGCGCGGTGAGCCACGCCCGCCAGCATGGCATCGACAGTTCACCATCGTCTCGCACAGCTTCGAGCTGATGTGCCGCGGACGCCGCCGCATCAACCGCATCGTGCGCCGCCGCTTCGAGCAGTTCTGCGCCGCGCTGGCGGACATGCCGGGCGTCGAGACGGCAACCTATGCCGGGAATCGCGTCGTGGCCCGCAAGGCCGCACAGCAACCCCGGCAGGTCTTGCCGTCGAACCCGGTCAGGAGCGGAGCGCGCGTCGTCGAGCAGGCTGTCGCCAACGCGCTCTACGGCTCGGGCTGATCAGCTCTCCGGCGCGACGCAGGTGAAGCTGCTGGCCAGCGACGTGTCGCCCTCCCCATCGTACTTCGCGTAGAGAGGATAGGCACAGAGCGGTCGCGACAGCGGATCGCGCGGCGGCGATGGCGGCGCACCGGGGAAGCCGGCGACAACGGTCGGCCTGGTCGCCTCGATCCGGTTCGGAGCAGCGCCGGTGGTCGCCCAGTCGTCGATCGTGCCGAGCGTGTCGAACTGGCTCGCGCCCTCGCCGCCCGAGCAGTGATCCATGCCCGGCACGATGAAGTAGCGCAGCTGGTCCTGCGCCTGCTGCAGCGGGATGTTGCGATAGAGCATGCTGTAGAACAGCAGCGAGTTCTTGGCCGGGATGAGCCCGTCGTTCCAGCCGTGGCTGAGCAGCAGCTTGCCCCCCCGCGCGAAGAAGGCATCGAGACCGTCGGGCGGCACGTCGAGGATGTCGCGGCCGTAGGTTATCCCGGCCTGGCGGTCGCGGGCATAGTCGAAGGTCTTCCAGTCCCAGCCCTTGTTGTCGCCGAACACGAGCATCGAATAGTAGGTCAGCGCGACCGGGAAGGGTGCCGGGCCCTGCGTCAGCGCGGCAAGCTGCATCTCGCTGCCGTAGGTGAAGCCGCCGAGCACGACGTTGCCGTTGGCGTCGCGGATGCCGTCATAGATCGCCCGCATGGTGTCGACCTGCACCGGCGTCAGGCAGCTGTCGCTGTCCGCGCCGGTGCATTGCAGGGTTGCCGGTTCGAAGGTGCAGGCGGTCGGGCGGGAAATGATGCCGTCCTCGAGCCCGTCGAGCTTGTCGCACTGTTTGAGGACCGCCGAGTGGACCGTCGCCAGCTTGGCCGGGCTGAGCTTCGCGCCGGGCATGCGGTTGGGCTGGTACCCGACCCACATCGACTGGGTCATCAGTTCGGTCATCGGGTTGGCCGGGGCCATCGCGGAAATGGCGTCGAAGTCGGCCGGGAAGCGATAGGCTTCCATCAGCCCCTGGCGCCCGCCGGTCGAGCAGGAATCCCAGTACGACAGTTTTGGGCCCGAGCCATAGAGGGCGTTCACCGCCGCCTTGCCGGTGACGACCGCCTCATGCACCGCGCGGTAGCCGAAATCGACGAGCTTTTCGGGATGACCGACCGCCCAGTCGGCGGAAATGCCGCTGCCGGTGTGGCCGGTGTCGGTCGCAGCGACGGCATAGCCGCGGCCGAGCGGACCGCCCATCTGGAAGTAGCTGATCGATCCGGCCCAGACGCCGTTGCCGATGGTGACGAACTTGCCGTTCCAGCCGCTTGCGGGCAGCCAGACCTCGACCTTGATGTCGCTGTCCGGCGTCGGCGTCATCGTCGCCTGAACGCGGCAGAACGCGGGCAGGTTGGCGAAACCCGAGGCCTGCACTCCGGGGGCCGGCCCGCCCGCGGCCTGGGGAAGGGAAAACTTGCCCGCCTCGACCAGCGTGGCGGAGGTGACCTTGCCGTCGGTCAGCTTGAGGCTGGCTAGGTCGTCGCAGTCGGCCGCCGCGGCGGGCGCCGCCAATGCCATGGCCAGCGCCGCCGACGCCACTCCCCCTGCCCGCAACGCGAGCCTGCCGAACTTGCCCATTTCCCTGTTCCCCTCGTTGCTTGTTTTCGTTTGCTCAGGACTTGCCGAACAGCCTTTCGGCAATGTCGTCGAACGGATTGCCGTCATGGTCGGCGTCGAGCATCTGCGCGAACTCGGCCAGCGAGCCTTCGCCGCCGATGTGCCCGACGATCTGGTTGAGCACGCCCGCATCGAGTCCGGTCTTGGCCGCAGCCGCCGTCACGGTATCCTCGGGCTTATGGTGCGCCTCGACCAGCGCGGCGATGGCCTTTTCGGCTTCGCGCGGATTGATGCCGATCTTGTCGGCCATGTTCTTCAAGGTGGGATGATCGTGGGCGAAGCCCAGAACCTGGTCGAAAAGACTCATCGCGCATTCTCCTGAACTTCCCGTCCTGGCGAACATATTGAACCGAATGCGGGCAAAGAAAAACCCCTCCCGCCGGGGCGGAAGGGGTCTTTCTTGTAAGATTTTGTCGCCGCGAGGGCTCAGGCGTGCTGCGGAGCCGCGTCGCGCACGCCCTGGTCGACGTGGGCCGCGAACTGCTCGAAGTTGTCGACGAAGAGCTGGACAAGCTTCTGCGCGGTCCTGTCGTATTCGTCCTGGTCGGCCCAGGCCGCGCGCGGATCGAGCAGCTTCGTGTCGACGCCCGGCACTTCGACCGGCACTTCGAAGCCGAAGTTCGGGTCCTTGCGGAACGCGGCGTTGTTGAGGCTGCCGTCGAGCGCGGCGTTGAGCAGCGCGCGGGTCGCCTTGATCGGCATGCGCTTGATGCCCGGGTCGCTCGCCTTGCCGCCCGACCAGCCGGTGTTGACCAGCCAGCACTCGGCCCCGCCCTCGGCAATGCGCTTCTTGAGCAAGTTGCCATAGACGCTCGGGTGGCGCGGCATGAAGGCGGCGCCGAAGCAGGTGCTGAAGGTCGCGGTCGGCTCGGTGACGCCAATCTCGGTGCCGGCGACCTTGGCGGTGTAGCCCGACAGGAAGTGGTACATCGCTTGGTCCGGGGTGAGCCGCGCGATCGGAGGCAGCACGCCGAAAGCGTCGGCGGTCAGGAAGATGATGTTCGACGGCGGCGGGCCGAGGTTCTTCTCGCTGGTGTTGGGGATGAACTCGATCGGATAGGCGCCGCGGGTGTTCTCGGTCTTGCTCGCGTCGGTGAAGTCGAGCTCGCGCGTATCCGGATCCATCGTCACGTTCTCGAGGATCGTGCCGAACATCTTGGTCGTCGCGTAGATCTCCGGCTCGCCTTCGGCCGAGAGGTTGATCATCTTGGCGTAGCAGCCGCCTTCGAAGTTGAAGACCGCCTGGTCCGACCAGCCATGCTCGTCGTCGCCGATCAGCGTACGGCTGGCGTCGGCCGAAAGCGTGGTCTTGCCGGTGCCCGAGAGGCCGAAGAAGATCGCGCTCTTGCCGTCGGCGCCGATGTTGGCCGAGCAGTGCATCGGCATCACGCCCTGCGCCGGAAGCAGGAAGTTGAGCAGGCCGAAAACGCCCTTCTTCATCTCGCCCGAATACTCGGTGTTGCCGATCAGGATCAGCTTCTCGGTCAGGTTGACCGCAATCACCGTGTCGCTGCGGCAGCCGTGGCGCTCGGGGTCGGCCTTGAAGCTGGGCAGGTTGATGATGGTGTATTCGGGAGCGAAGCTCGTCAGCTCGTCCTTGGTCGGGCGAACCAGCAGGGTGCGGATGAACAGGTTGTGCCAGGCCATCTGGTTGATGACGCGCACATTGACGCGGTATTCCGGCTGGCTGCCGCCGAACAGGTCGGCGACGTAGAGTTCGTCCTGGCCCTTCAATTCGGCGAGGAAATCGGCCTTCAGGTTGGCCCAGTGCTCGACTGACATCGGCTGGTTGATCGCGCCCCAGTTGATCGTGTCTTCGGTCACGGCATCGCGAACGACGAACTTGTCCTTCACGCTGCGTCCGGTGAACTTGCCGGTATCGACGAGCAGGGCGCCGTCCTTGGTCAGCCGTCCCTCGCTCCGCTTGAGCGCGTGCTCGATCAGGGCCGCCGTGCCGAGATTGGCATGGATCGTTGCCCCGGTGGGAAATCCCTGGGCCGAAAGCTGTTCAGAAAACGTAAGCGGCAAAGCTAAGCTCCCAATATTCGATTTGACCGAAATCGGCCGGTGCACGCTGATTTTTCGCGTGCGCATAGTGGCGAAGATATGTTGCGTCAATTTGTGCAACCATACTCTGTATTGGCAGTCAAAATTGTGAACGTTCGCATATCGAAAGAGTACCGATTTGAGGCACGATTGTTGTGTCTCGCAGCGCAAGCAGTTAGGCCGTTGCCCACAAGGATTAGCGATGACCCAGACTGGTGATGCTGCATATGAGGACGTCGCCCGGGCGGCCGAGCCGCGCCGCACGATCGCGCTGGTCGACGACGACCGCAATATCCTCACCACCCTGTCGATCGCCCTGCAGGCCGAAGGCTACGCCACGCGGGTCTATTCGGATGGCGAGGCGGCGCTCAAGGCGCTGTCCGAGAACCGCCCCGACCTTGCCGTGTTCGACATCAAGATGCCGCGCATGGACGGGATGGAATTGCTGCGGCGCCTGCGCGAGACGAGCGACCTGCCGGTGATCTTCCTGACCAGCAAGGACGAGGAGCAGGACGAGGCAGCCGGGCTCGCGCTCGGCGCCGACGACTACATCACCAAGCCGTTCAGCCAACGCCTGCTGCTGGCGCGCATCCGCGCCATCCTGCGGCGCGCCGCGCCGCTCGTCGCCGGTGCGCCGGGAGAGCCGGGCATCGCTCCCGACGGGCCGGTGATCGAGCGCGGCCGGCTCGAAATGGACCCGGCGCGCCACCGTGTGCGGTGGGACGGCCAGCCGGTTTCGCTCACGGTGACCGAGTTCCTGATCCTCGAGGCGCTCGCCTCGCGCCCGGGCGTCATCAAGAGCCGCAACCAGCTGATGGATGCCGCCTACCCCGACGACGTGTTCGTAGACGACCGCACGGTCGACAGCCACATCAAGCGCCTGCGCCGTAAGTTCCGCGCCGCCGATCCCGAGTTCTCGGCAATCGAGACGCTTTACGGTGCGGGCTACAGCTACTCCGATGGCTGACCTGCCATGACCGACGAAGGGTGGAACGCGCGGCACGAGGTCAAGGCGCGCGACCCGCTGAGCAGCTCCCGGCTGGTCTCGCTGACCTGGCGTATTCTGGCAGTGAATATCGTCCCGCTACTGATGTTCGGGCTCGGCGTGTTCTACCTCGACTCCTACCGTAAGGTGCTGCTCGACGAACGCTACAAGCTCGCCCGGATCGAAGCGCAGATCACCGCCGAAGCACTCGCCGGGGCGAGCCGCGAGCGGCAGGAAGCGGTGCTCAAGCAGATCGGCAAGGAACAGAAGCTGCGCCTGCGGATGTTCGATGCCGAGGGGCACCTTTGGGCCGACAGCTTCCAGCTCGACAAACCGGCCTTCCAGTTCGACAAGGTCGGTGACGAGAACGCCTCGGAAAACTTCGCCCGCTGGCTCGACCGCGCGGTCGACACCATCGTCGGCGCCGACCCGATTCCCGACTACATCGAGCCCGAGGACACCGATGCCGACGCCTGGCCCGAGCTGGCCCGCGCGCGCAAGGAAGGCCTGACCCAGATCCAGCTGCGCGATGCGCCCGACGGCACACCGGTGATCAACGCCGCCGCGCCGGTCGGCCTGGTCGGCGCGACCTTGCTGACGACGCGCAACGCGGTCGACATCACCGAGAAGGTGCGTGCGGCGCGGACCACGCTGGGCTCGGCCATCGGCCTCGCCTTGCTCGCCTCGATCATGCTCTCGCTCTACATGTCGCGCACCATCGTCCTGCCGCTGCGCACGCTCGCCCGCGCCGCGATCCGCGTGCGCCAGGGCCGCGAGCGCCACGTCGAAGTGCCGCGTCTCCCCGAACGGCGCGACGAGATCGGGCTGCTGGCCCGCGCGGTCGCTGAAATGACCGACGGGCTGCGCCACCGCATCGACGCGGTCGAGGCCTTCGCCGCCGACGTCGCCCATGAGATCAAGAACCCCCTTGCGAGCCTGCGCAGCGCGATCGACTCGCTGCCCAAGGTCGAGGACAAGGCCCTGCGCGCGCAGCTGACCGAGGTAGCGGCGCACGATGTCCGGCGCATCGACCGGCTGGTAAGCGAGATTTCCGAAGCGAGCCGCATCGATGCCGAACTGAGCCGCGCGGTCTTCGAACCGATCGACATGGCGCGGCTGGTCGGCAACGTCATCACCCGGCGCGAAGCGCGCGGCGAGAACGACGGCGTCAGGGTTTCGCTCGAATACGAAGGCGGGTCGACCCTTGTCATGGGCGTGCCGATCCGGCTCGAGCGAGTGATCGAGAACCTGCTCGACAACGCCGTGTCGTTTTCCCCGCCGAACGGCGAAATCGTTGCGACGATCGGCAACCGTGCCGGCCGGGTCGACGTTTCGATCTGTGACGAGGGGCCCGGCGTGCCCGAGGAATCGCGCGAGAAGATCTTCGCCCGCTTCCACTCGTTGCGGCCCGAGGCGGAGGACTTCGGCGATCACAGCGGCCTCGGCCTCGCCATCGGCCGGGCCATCGCCGAAGCTCTCGATGGTACACTGACGGTCAGCTCGCGGGCCGACGAGGCAGCGGGCGCCTGTTTCGTACTGTCACTGCCGGCGGCGTGAGCGACTTGCTCGCCAATATTACCTGCGTCGCCATTGATGGCCGCGCGGTGCTCATCTCTGGGCCACCCGGCAGTGGCAAATCGAGTCTGGCGCTGGCGCTGATTGACCGCGGTGCCGTGCTGGTGGGCGACGACGGAGCTCTTTTCGAAAATCGCGAGGGCCGCTGCTGGGCTTGTCCACCTCCAAACATCGCCGGCAAGCTGGAAATCCGCAACGTTGGACTGGTCGACCTGCCTGTCGCGGAAGCCCCCCTCGCCCTTGCCGTGCGGCTCGATCCGGCAGCGCCGCGCTTCGTCGAAACGGCAACACCTGCGCACTTCGCGGGACACGCCGTGCCGGAGATCGCGCTCTTCCCCGACACACCGGCCCTGCCGCTGAGGGTCGAATGGGCGCTGCGGCAACATGGCGCGCGATAAGTGGCTTCACATGGGCGGAGCGAAGGCGCAGAATTAAGGGCGATGGCCGACACTGCGCCGAGCGAGGACAGACAACGAATCCTGCTAGTTACCGGCATGCTCGGTGCCGGCAAGACCACGGTCCTGCGCGAGCTCGAGAATCTCGGGTGGGAGGCTCTCGACAACTTCCCGATCCGCCTGTTGCGCCGCCTCATCGGCAAGGAGGGTGAGCGACATGAACAGGAAGCTCCGCCGCTTGCGATCGGTTTCGACGGGCGCACCCGCGGCTTCAAGCCCGACGAAATTATCGCGCGGGTGAAGCAACTCAGCGCCCGGCCCGATCTCGTCATCTCGACGCTGTTCCTCGACTGTACGACCGTCGAGCTCGAGCGGCGTTTCGACGAGACGCGCCGCCGGCACCACATGGCGCAGGATTCCCCTCTGACGGAGGGCATTGCAGCTGAGCGCGAACTGCTCGCCCCACTGCGCCACTGGGCCGATGTCCTGATCGATACGACCCGGTATTCGACCAACGAGCTCAAGCAGGTCGTCCGCGATCGGTTTGGGGCCGAATCGCCCGGATCGCTGACCGTCACGGTGGCCAGCTTCGGGTTCGCCCGCGGCGTGCCTCCGGCCGCCGACCTGGTGTTCGACATGCGCTTCCTCGACAACCCGCACTGGGTTCCCGAACTGCGCGAGCAGACCGGGCTCGATCCTGCCGTCGGCCAACACATCGAGCGCGACCCGTCCTTTGCCCCGGCGTTCGAACGGATCGCCGACCTCGTGACCTTCCTGCTGCCGCGCTACGATGCGCAGGGTAAGACCTACGTCACTGTAGCGATCGGCTGTACCGGAGGGAGACACCGTTCGGTCTACACCGCCGAGAAGCTCGCAGGGGTCTTGCGCGGGGCGGGATTCACGCCCACCGTCCTGCATCGCAATCTCGGGTCGCGCGCAGCCGAGATGATAGAAGGGGTGCAACAATCGTGAAAACCGGACTATGCCCCCGCCCTTGCCGCGCGACTCGCGCGGTTCGGGTTCAAGAGATAAAGAGTTATCCAGTCGCATGATCGGCATGATTTTGGTCACCCACGGCCGACTGGCTGAGGAATTCGTCCACGCAATGGAGCATGTCGTCGGTGAACAACGCGACGTCGCAACCATTTGCATCGGCCCCAACGATGACATGGAAGCGCGCCGCCGCGAGATCGCCAATGCGATCAAGCGCGTCGACAGCGGTTCGGGCGCGGTCATCCTCACCGACCTGTTCGGCGGCACCCCGTCGAACCTCGCCATCTCGCTGCTCGAGGCCGGAAAGACCGAAGTCATCGCCGGTATCAACCTGCCGATGCTGATCCGCCTTGCCGGCGCCCGCAAGGACCTCGACCTGGCGGCCGCCGTGGCCGCCGCGCGCGAAGCCGGGCGCAACTACATCACCGTCGCCTCGGAATTCCTCGGCCAGGACGCCTGATCGCATGGCGGACGCGCGCCAGTCGGTGGAAATCGTCAACAAGCGCGGCCTGCACGCGCGCGCCAGCGCCAAGTTCGTTGCCGCGGTCGCGATGATGGACGGCTGCACGGTCACCGTCGTCAAGGACGGCAACAGCGCGCTTGGTAGCTCGATCCTCGGCCTGATGATGCTCGGCGCGGCCAAGGGCGATACCATTGAGATTTCCGTCGAAGGCGCCGAAGCCGAAGCTCGCCTGGGCGAACTGGTGTCCATGATCTCCAACAAGTTCGGCGAAGAGTAGGCTGCGTCTTTCCCCGTTCGTGTCGAGCGAAGTCGAGACACGGCACGCGGGAGCATCTCGACTTCGCTCGGCACGAACGGCTAGGGGTGAAGCGTGACCCGCAGGACGATCACCGGCTTTTCCAACCCCACCGTCAAGGCCCTGCGTGCCCTGCGCGACAAGAAGCACCGCAAGCGCGAGGGGCTGTTCCTGGCCGAAGGGCTGCGCCTGCTCACCGATGCCCGCGAATGCCGCCGCCTGCCGCAGTCGCTGGTCATGGCCGAGGGTCGCGACCCGCACCCGCTGCTCGCCGCGCTCGAAGCGGAGGTCGAGGCGGCCGGCGGCGAGATCATCGAGACTTCGCCGGACATCCTTTCCAAGATCACCGGTAAGGACAATCCGCAGGCCGTCCTGGGGGTGTTCGCAGAGTGGAACACCGCGATTGAAGCGCTTGATCGACACGGTTCCCCGATCTGGCTGGTCGCCCAGGCGCTGCGCGATCCGGGCAATCTCGGCACGATGCTGCGTACCGGCGATGCCGTCGGCGCGGGCGGGCTGATCCTGATCGACGACTGCGCCGATCCCTTCTCGGCCGAGGCGGTACGCGCCAGCATGGGCGCGGTGTTCACCCAGGCCATCGCAAAGGCGACGTGGGAGGAGTTCCTGCCGTGGCTACGTGCCGGCGACGGCCAACTGGTCGCTGCGTCGCTACGGGAGGCCGTGCCCTATTGCGGCGCGCCCTATGCCGCGCCCTGCTTCATCCTCGTCGGCAATGAGTCGCGCGGCCTTCCCGAAGATTACGAGGCGGCCTGCGACCTGCGCGTGACGATGCCGATGAGGGGCCGCGCCGACAGCCTCAATGCGGCCGTAGCGGCAGCGGTCCTCGCCTACGAAGTGCTCGCTGAACTGGAGGGCTGATCAGTCCCCGGCGACAAGGCTGACGATGCGCCAGCTGCCGTTCCGCGAAGCAGCGCTGAGGCGATAGTCGACAAGGCTGCGCAGCTTGTCGGTGAGGATAAAGCCGCTCTTGCCGTCGCGGGAAGTGACCTGCTGATAGCGGTCGTCGGGCCGCAGCGCGTCGATCGTCACGACGTCCCAAGAGATTTCCTCCAGCACCGCGCTATCGGCTTGGGGAGACTCGCGTAGCGGAACCTTTTCGCCCGTCACCAGCATCCCGCTGTAGGGGTCCACCCCGTCGATCGGCTGGTCGAAATACCACGGAATGGTCAGACCGCCCTGTGCATTGGCCGAGCAGCCGAGCGTAAGAAGTTCGTCAAGCTCGTCCCACAGGTTCCATTCCTTGCCGGTCAGGCGCTTGCGCAGTTCTTCGCGGCCTGTACCGCCGCCAAAATCGAGCTTCACGTCTTCCGCCGCGAGCGCGGCCAGTCCATCGGCGTCGCGCGCTTGTACGGCGACGGCAAGATCCTGGCGAAAGGTGTCGGCACCCTTGAGATCGCTACAGGTATCGCGAGGCGCATAGCGGCCCTCGGCCAGCTTTTCGTCAACCGGCTGCTCGGCCCCGACCAGCTGCCCCGCGCTCTCCACGAGGTTGTCCGCCGGCGCATCCTCGCGCTGGCAGCCAGCCAATAGCAGGACCAACGGCAGGGCCGCGACTAGAGCCTTCATGCGCCTTCGTTTGCCTCTTCCCTTGTCCCGTCGCCGCCCGGGAGGGGCAGCGCCGAGGTCTCCATGTCGCCCGATGTATAGCGTGGAGCGCTTTCGACAAGGGGAACTTCCTCGATCTCGCGCTTGCCGACTTCGATGCCCTTCTCGGCCAGTCGCTTGCCGGAAGAGAGGACGTTGCGCTCGAAGCTGCCGACGAACTTGTTGTAGTTGTTGACCGCGGTTTCCAATCCGCCCCCGACGCGCTTGAGATGTTCAGCGGCAACGGCGAGGCGCTCGTAGAGTTCCGCACCCATGCGGCCGATCTCCTGCGCCTCGCGGGCGAGCGAGTCCTGCCGCCAGACCTGCGCCACGGTGCGGGCAATCGCGACGAGGTTGGTCGGGGTCGCCAGCAGCACGCGCTTTTCGAAAGCGAAGTCCCACAATTCGGGATCGGCCTCGAGCGCGGCGGCGACGAAATGCTCGCCGGGCACGAACATTACCACGTAGTCGGGCGCTTCCTCGAACTGGCTCTGGTAGCTCTTCGCGCCAAGCTGCTGGACGTGGTTGCGCATCGACTTGGCGTGCAGGTCGAGCTGGCGCTTGCGCTCCTCGTCGTTGTCCGCCTCGAACGCCGCCTGGTAGGCGTTGAGCGAGACCTTGGAATCGATCACCAGCTTCTTCTGGCCGGGCACGTTGACGATCGCGTCGGGCCGCAACCGGCCGTCCTCGGTGTCCATCGAGTGCTCGAGGTGGAAATCGGTGTGCTCGGCCAGCCCGCACTGTTCGAGCAGGTTCTGCAGCGCCCGTTCGCCCCAGCGGCCACGCGCCTTGGGGGCGTTGGTGAGCGAGTTGCCGAGCCGCTGCGCCTCGCGCCGGACCTGCTCCTGACCTTCGCGCATCGAGGCGATGAGGCCGGTCAGTTCGCCAAAGGCGGAGACACGCTTCTGTTCAAGCCCGGTCACGTGATCTTCGTAGGACTTGAGCCGCTCGTGCACCGGTTGGAGCAGCGCCTTGACCGCTTCCTTGCTGGCCGTTTCGGCATGGCCGAAGCGCTCGCTTGCGGCCTTGAGGAATTGCTCCTGCGCCTTCGACAGCACCTCGCCGCCGGTCGCCTTGAATTGCGCCAGCAGGTCCTCGCGCGCGTCTTTCAGCGCGGCGATCTGCTTGTCGAAGTTCTCGGCATTGGCCTTGAGCGTCGCGATCTCGATCTGCGCTGCGCCCAGCTCCGCCGCTGCGGCCTTGAACTCTTCCTCGCGCTTGGCGAGGTCGGCCTTGAGCCCGGCAGCCGGGCGGTTGCCGAGGAACCAGCCCGCGCCAAGTCCGATGACCAATGCAACAACAATGAAGGCGGCGACGGTTGTGTCCATGTTTTTGACCCGGAGAGTATGGGAACAGAGAGCGAACTTAGGGCCCGGCCTTAAGCGACACAAGCCTGTGGGTCACGCTATGCCCAACCCCGCTGCCTTCCACCGGCCAGAAATCCCCTTGAGATTCGCTCCTCCGATTGTATGGGTCACTTACAATTTCGGATTTGCGAATTTTTCGCGTAAGTGAACGAAAACGAATCAGACGCCGGAAGAGGATTACCCGCCGATGCCCACCGATATCGAAATCGCCCGCCAGGCGACCCTGAAGCCGATTACCGAGGTTGCCGCCGCTTCCGGCGTCCCCGACGAGGCGCTCATTCCCTACGGTAAGTACAAGGCGAAGATCGATCGTGACGCGCTGCCCCCGGCGGCGGCTCCGGGCAAGCTGATCCTCGTCACCGCGATCAACCCGACCCCGGCCGGCGAAGGCAAGACGACCACTTCGGTCGGCCTGTCCGACGCGCTCCACCGCATCGGCAAGAAGACCCTGCTGTGCCTGCGCGAGCCGAGCCTCGGCCCGTGCTTCGGCGTCAAGGGCGGCGGCGCCGGCGGCGGCAAGTCGCAGGTCATGCCGATGGACGAGATCAACCTCCACTTCACCGGCGACTTCCACGCGATCACCAGCGCGCACAACCTGCTCAGCGCGATGATCGACAACCACATCTACTGGGGCAATGCCCTGGAGATCGACCTGCGCCGCGTCACCTGGCGCCGCGTGCTCGACATGAACGACCGTGCGCTGCGCCAGATCGTCGGCCCGCTCGGCGGCGTCTCCAACGGCTTCCCGCGCGAAACCGGCTTCGACATCACCGTCGCCTCGGAAATCATGGCGATCCTGTGTCTCGCCTCCGACCTCAAGGACCTGCAGAAGCGCCTCGGCGACATCATCATCGGCTATCGCCGCGACAAGACCCCGGCGTTCTGTCGCGACGTCAAGGCCGACGGTTCGATGACCGTCCTGCTCAAGGACGCGATCATGCCGAACCTGGTGCAGACGCTGGAGAACAATCCGGCGTTCTTGCACGGCGGCCCGTTCGCCAACATCGCCCACGGCTGCAATTCGGTGATCGCCACCAAGACGGCGCTGGCCATGGCCGACTACGTCGTCACCGAAGCCGGCTTCGGCGCCGATCTCGGGGCCGAGAAGTTCATGGACGTGAAGTGCCGCATCGCCGGCCTCAAGCCCGACGCCATCGTCCTCGTCGCCACCGTGCGCGCGCTCAAGATGAACGGCGGCGTGGCCAAGAAGGACCTCACCGAACCGAACGTCGATGCGGTCCGCAAGGGCGCGGTCAACCTCGAACGCCACATCGAGAACCTCAACAAATTCGGCATCAACCCGACTGTGGCCATCAACCACTTCTACCTCGACACCGACGAGGAAATCGCGGTGATTCAGGAGATGGCGAGCAAGTTCGGCACCGACGCCGTGATCTGCAAGCACTGGGCCGATGGCGGCGCGGGTGCCGAGGAACTGGCGAAGATCGTCGCCGCCAAGGCCGACAAGGGCGCCGACTTCAAGCCGCTCTACCCCGATGAGATGCCGCTGGCAGACAAGATCGAAACGGTCGCCAGGGAAATCTACCGCGCCGAGAGCGTGACGATGTCCCCGGCGGTGAAGAGCCAGCTCAAGCAGTGGGAAGAAATGGGCTACGGCAACTTCCCGGTCTGCATGGCCAAGACGCAGTACTCGTTCTCGACCGACCCGACCGCGCTCGGCGCCCCGACCGGATTCGACGTGACCATCCGCGAAGTTCGACTGAGCGCTGGTGCCGGTTTCGTGGTCGCCATCGCCGGCGACATCATGACGATGCCGGGCCTGCCCAAGGTCCCGAGCGCCGAGGCGATCTACCTCGACGAGAACGGACAGATCGAAGGTCTGTTCTGACCTGTGGCGGCCGCTCCGGCGGCCGCCCGTTCAAATCGGTTCGAAATCGTTGTATGACGCCGAACATTCCTTTCGGAAGGGAGTGCTCGTCATGCGCATGCTCACCATAACCGCGAACTGCATCGCGCTGGCTGCAATAGTGGCCGGCGGCAGCGCTCAGGCCGGCGACCGTGTCAGGCCCGACGCCAGGACGAGCTGGGGCAAGGCCGGGGTCTCGCTCGAACAGTACTGGATCGATTCGAGCACGTGCGGTCACGAGGCGGCAGCTACCGACTTGTCGGACTCCAAGCCGGCAAAAGCCCTGATCTACGCTTCCCGCATACTCGACAATACCAACGATGCCGTGGCGATCGGCTCTGTTCAGCAGCTCGTTTCGCCGGAAATCCAGTGGAACCGCGCTGCGACGCTCCTGAAGGACGCGCTCGAAATGTGCCTCGCCGATCGCGGCTACCGGCAATTCAGGCTAACCAGGGAACAGGCCCGGCATCTGAACATGTTCGACAAGGGCAGCATCGAGAGGCGCAAGTACCTGCACAGCCTGGCGAGCGATCCAATGGTGCTCGAGGACCAGGCTTACGGCTGATTGGCCGTTTCTTAACCATCTTCGCCTAGTGCCGGTAAGCCGTCCATCATTCGGGGGCGAGCGGAGCTGGATGAGCGAAACGGCCTGTGTCTGTAGAAAACTTCGACCACTCGTGTGACCGCCTGTCGGCCATCGTCGACAAGGCGCTTTACGATCGCCTCGCATGGGAGCGGAACGTCGGGCCCAAGCTCGAACGACTGGTCGGGCTGCTCAAGGGCGCATTTGCAGCTCGCGAGGAATTCGAACTGAGCGAAGAAGGCGCGACCCGCGACATCAAGCGCTACGTCATCAAGGTTCACGGCAACCGCGTGCTCGCCGTTTCGGTCACGATCCACAACGGCCAGGCCGTGATGGCTGGAGGAGAGATCGAGCGCAGCCGCTTCGCCGTTGCCCACGTCGAGCCGATAACCGCCGATCCCGATGCCATTGACGAAGAATGGATGGCCCGTGCCCTCCAGTCGATCTTCGCTCGGGTAAACCCGCGCAACACAGGTGGCGAAGAAGCAGCCGATAACCAAGCCTACAACCAACACCCGCAGGCGGCTTCCGAATAGCCGCCTCAGCGCACGGCGCGGAACATTCCTTCCTGTGCCACGCTGGCGACAAGGGTGCCATCCCCGGTGAAGATCTGGCCGTGGTTGAGGCCCCTCGCCCCACCTGTCCAGGGGCTTTCCATCGCGTAGAGCAACCACTGGTCGACGCGCGCGTCGGCATGAAACCATAGCGCGTGGTCGAGGCTCGCGCCGCGCACGTCGCCGCGGGCGAAAGAAATCGGGTGCGGCAGGAGGCTCGTCGCCATCAGCCGCATGTCCGACCAGTAGGCGAGGATCGCCCGGTGCAGCAGCGGATCGTCGGGCAGCGGCGAACGCACGCGGAACCATACGTATTGCCGGGGCTCGCCCGGCTCGCGGTCGAGCAGGTCGCCCGGATTTATCGAACGAACCTCGATGGGCCGCGGGCGGAGCATGATCGGTGGCGCGTTGGGGGCGATCTCGTCCCAATGCCTCGCAAGCAGCACGTGTTCGGATTCGAGTTCGTCGGGCCCGGCCACGTCGGGCATCATCGCCGACTGGTGCTCGTAGCCGTCCTCGTGCTTGTGGAACGAGGCCGAGCAGGCGAACACCGGCTTGCCCTGCTGTGTGGCGGTCAGGCGGCGGTTGGAGAAGCTGCCGCCGTCGAACACGCGGGTGACTTCGAACTCGATTGGATAATCCTCGCTCGCCCCGCGCAGGAAGTAGGCGTGCAGCGAATGCGCCGGGCGATCCGCGTCGACCGTCTCCAGAGCCGCGACCAGAGCCTGCGCGACGACCTGTCCGCCGAACACGCGGCCTATGCCCTCGACGCGGCGCGGACCTTCGAAGCGGTCGTTGCCGAGCGGCTTGAGCGTCAGCAGTTCGAGAAGCTGGGCGACAAAGACTTCGGGCGTGGGATCGGCCATGGGCCGGCAATGAAGCCGGGGTTCATCGCCTGCAACTGATTTTCGTCATTGCGAGCGACGCGAAGCAATCCAGAGCTGCACAGTGCCGCACTGGATTGCCGCGCAACCCCGGAACAAGTCCGGGGCTATTCGCAATGACGAAGATTGTCTGGCTTCAGTCCTTCGCGCCGAGGCGGCGCAGCGCGCGCCAGGCACAGGCCTTGACGATATTGCTCTGCGGCCAGCGGCCCGGGCGGCGCGGGTTGAGTCCGCGGGCGCGCAGCCACTTGTTCATCGCTCGGGCGTCGGCCTCGGCATAGCTCCATGTCGAACGCCAGGTGATCGACAGCGAGATCGACACGCCCGGCCCGTTCCTGACGAAGTGCGGGGCCATGACCGGCACGAAGATGGCGGCGCCCGGATTGAGCGTGAACTGCCTGCCACCGGCGAGCATGTCATCATCCCACCTCAGCTCGCGCGCACCGCCGGTGTGATAGCCTTCATGGACATGGTCGGGGGCGAACCGCGCGTCACCCGCCGGGAACACGGTCATCTCCTTGGAACCGACCAGCTGCAGCAGGATGTTGTGCTCGGGGTCGAAGTGGTACGGCGTGACCGCGTCGGGGCTGGAGACGAATATGAAGCCCTGCATCTTGAGCATCTCGCCGGTCCGGGCGGTAATCTCTTCCTCGATCTCGCCAAGCAGCCCGTTGAGGAGCGCGGCATAGGCCGGGTCCTGCTCGATGTTCTTCAACACACACCAGCTCCCGCTAGTGGCGATGCGGCGGATCGTCTCGCCGATGGTCAGGCCGTTCGAGCCGGGCTTTCCGTCGACACCGATAGGCAGGTCGCCCTTGTTGTATTCGACCGACGCCTCGGGGAGCGCCTCGCCCAGCGCGGCGAGCGCATCAAGCGCCAGCAACGGGTGCTCGCGCAAGTCGTGGTGCAGCAGGTGCGGCACTTCGGGATAGTTTGCGGCGAAGGTGGCACGACTGGCGGCCGGAAAGGAATTGAGCGCCAGCGGATCGCCGGTCAGGTTGGTGTCGATAGCAGTCATTCCAGCTCTCCTGCCGGCCGCCCGGTTTCGCGGCGCGCGATAGCGCCGAACAGGGCGCGCCGCTTGGCACCGCCAATAGCCACGTTGACGCGGCCTATCGCCCGCCGCTCGGTCCACAAGTGGTCGATCATGGGGTGATCCGCGGCGGCACAACTGTCGGTCCATTCGATACCGGGCCGCTCAAGCATGGCGAGGTTCTCGCGCTGGAGCAGCACGCCGGGCGAGTAGCGGCTGTAAGCCTCGTCGAACGTGGTCTTGTAGGAATAGGCGCCCGGCGGGGTCAGGAAGCTCGCCAGCATGGCCACCGGCTTGCCGTCGATCCGCAGGCCGAGGCGTTCGAGCTTGCCGCGCGCCGCCGCGCCACTGAGCGCCTCGCGGAACAGCGCTTCCGTGCGCGGTGCGCTGGCCAGTGCGGACCCCTCCGCGCCCTTCCACCCGGCCCTTTCGAGCGCGAGGAATTCGTCGATCCAGCTTTCGAGCCCCTCGCTGTCGGTGCGGCGGCGGACCTCGAAGCGGCCCTCCTCTTCCAACCGCCGGCGCTGGCGGCGCAATTCCTTGCGCTTCTTGCCGCCCAGCGCGGCCTCGAAATAGTCCTCCGGGCTCAGGTCGGAGGCGAGCATGGCCCGCTCCTCGCGCTTGACCACCGATGCGGCGCGCACGCCGTCGCGGCAGACCTGCGTCAGTGCGTCCCACAGCGGCCCATGCAGCGGCAGGTGCGAGAGGTGCAGGAAAAGCGCCGGACCGCTGTTCTGGTCCGCCCAGGCCAGCAGCTCGCGCCAGAACGCAGCCTCGAACCCGCGCGCAACAAGCGGCGCGCCGAGAAAGCAGTTGCTGTGGATCCACGTCGACCACTGCGGAAACGGATATCGATAGTAGGCCAGGTCGCGCCGCAGCGGCATCAACCCGGCGAGCTGGCCGTCGGCCTCGAGGCACAGCAGCTTGACGCGCCCGCGTTCGTCGAACCCGCGCAGCGAGGGCAGCAGGTACCAGCTCTCGAAGAACGGATTGGGTTCGGCTGCCCACTCGGCGAGCGCGTCCCACTGTCCTTGCTGCCCCGGATCGGCAAATTCGCTCCAGTCGCGCGCGGCCATGCGCATGGCGACAGGGCGCATCTCTGGCGGATGCGGGATGTCATCGGCGCTTGCAGGCCGTGTTGCCATGCTTCGGCGTTAACCTTCATGTCGGCGGCTGGGGGTGCCGTCGCCCCTGCGATACCCCGCCATGACCAAGGAAAGATTAACGTTTGGGACTGGACCCAAAGAAGAACCCCGCCCGGATCACTCCGGACGGGGCTCTTCTTGTTGTCCTACCGCTTCGCTACTTGAGGACGAAGCGTAACCTGCTTTGCGTCAGCCGGCCGCGAGGGCGGCCAGCAGCAGCAGTGCGACGATGTTGGTGATCTTGATCATCGGGTTGACGGCTGGACCGGCGGTATCCTTGTAGGGATCGCCGACCGTATCGCCGGTCACCGCGGCCTTGTGGGCTTCGGAGCCCTTGCCGCCGTGGTTGCCGTCTTCGATGTACTTCTTGGCGTTGTCCCACGCACCGCCGCCGGCGGTCATGGACAGCGCGACGAACAAGCCGCCGACGATCACTCCGAGCAGCAGCGCGCCGAGTGCGGCGAAGCCGTTCTCCTGGCCCGCGATCGCGGTGATCACGAAGTACACCACGATCGGGGCCAGCACCGGCAGCATCGAGGGGATGATCATCTCCTTGATGGCGGCCTTGGTGACGAGGTCGACGGTCTTGGCGTAGTTCGGTTTGCTTGTTCCGGCCATGATGCCCGGGTCATTGGCGAACTGGTCGCGCACGTCGATGACAACGTCACCGGCCGCGCGGCCGACGGCGGTCATGCCCATCGAACCGAACAGGTACGGGAGCAGTGCACCGAGCAGCAGGCCGACGATGACGTAGGGGTTCTCAAGGCTGAAGTTGACGTTCAGCGTCGGGAAGAACTCCCTGAGGTCGGTGGTGTAGGCGGCGAAAAGCACCAGCGCGGCGAGGCCGGCCGATCCGATCGCGTAGCCCTTGGTCACCGCCTTCGTGGTGTTGCCGACCGCGTCGAGCAGATCGGTCTTCTCACGAACGCTGTCATCGAGACCGGCCATTTCGGCGATGCCGCCGGCGTTGTCCGTCACCGGGCCGTAGGCATCGAGCGCCACTACCATGCCGGCCAGCGCCAGCATCGCAGTCGCCGCGTAGGCAATGCCGATCAGGCCCGCCAACTGGTAGGCGATCATGATGCCGGCAACGATCACCAGCGTCGGCAGGGCTGTCGATTCAAGCGAAATCGCGAGGCCCTGGATGACGTTGGTGCCGTGGCCGGTCTCGCTCGCCTTGGCGATCGAGCGGACCGGGCGGAAGCCAGTGCCGGTGTAGTATTCGGTGATCCAGATGATCAGGCCGGTGATGACCAGGCCGAGCAGCGAACACCAGAACAGGTCCATTCCGGTGAAGGCCGTGACCTCGCCGCCGCCGATTACGGCGTTCATGTCGCCGAGCGCGTAGGTCATGACGAACCAGATAAGCGGGATCGAGAGGACCGCGGTGAGCAGGAAGCCCTTGTACATCGCGCCCATCACGTTGGTACCGCCGCCGAGGCGGACCGCGTAGGTGCCGATGATAGAGGTTACGATGCACGCGCCGCCGATCAGCAGCGGCAGGCTCATCATCGGCATCAGCAGGTCACCGAGGCCCTTCAACAGCAGCGCGGTGAGCACCATGGTCGCACCAACAGTGACGACGTAGGTTTCAAACAGGTCGGCGGCCATGCCGGCGCAGTCGCCGACGTTGTCGCCCACGTTGTCGGCGATGACCGCCGGGTTGCGGGGGTCGTCTTCCGGTATGCCCGCCTCGACCTTGCCGACGAGGTCGGCGCCAACGTCGGCCGCCTTGGTGAAGATACCGCCACCGAGACGCGCGAAGATCGAGATCAGCGAGGCACCGAAGGCCAGCGCGGTCAGAGCTTCGATCACGACGCGGTCGTTGGCGGCAAAGCCCATCGAATGCGTCAGGATGTAGAAGAACACCGCGATGGCGAGCAGCGCGAGGCCGGCCACGAGCATGCCGGTGATGGCCCCGGCGCGGAACGCCATGGTCAGGCCCTGCTGTAGGCCCTGCGAAGCCGCTTGAGCCGTTCGCACGTTGGAACGTACCGAGATGTTCATGCCGATGAACCCGGCGACGCCCGAAAGCACTGCGCCGAGCACGAAGCCGGAAGCGCTGATCGGGCCGAGGAAAATCGCGACTAGAACCGCGACGACCACGCCGACGATGCCGATCGTCGTGTACTGACGCTTGAGGTAGGCCTGAGCGCCTTCCTGGATCGCCGCGGCGATTTCCTGCATCTTTTCGGAACCGGCGCTCGAACCGAGCACCTGCCGGCTGGTAAAGAAGCCGTAGACGACTGCCAGCAGGCCAAGAACAATAGCAATGACTATGAGGTCCATGTGGTGACCTTCCCCCTCTAATTCTCCCAAAGGCCGCCCAAACACCGCGCGGGCGCGGGACGATGGGGTTGGCTATAGGCCGCCCGTGCGCGGCGCAAGTCCCAATCTGGAGATTTCCCTGCCCAGTCCGGGACACCTCCCGGAGCCACCCGGCGCAAGTGTCCCGACGGCAACAACCGGCGTGCCGAAATCTGACAGAAATTCAGACGATATTGCGGGATTCGATAGTTTATTTTACGTAAACACCCATGGGTGCGTTGGTTATCCGGAAACTGCTCTTGTGGATGCCGTTCCTGTTCGGGATCGGCTTCATCGCGCCATTGACGGCGCAGACCATGGACTACTGGAATATTAGCGCGCCGTTCGGCCTGTCTTCGCTCGTATTCGGATTGATCCTTGGCGGGGCCTGGGGGCTCTACGCCAACATCAAGGGCCGCTGGGTCTGATGGATCGTCCGATCGACGATCTCACCCGCGAGGAGACGCACGATGACCTGCCGCTGGGCGGCGAAGCGGGGCTGATCGAAGGCGGTGTCGAAAGCGGTGCTGCCGACCGTTCGGCCTTCGAATGGCGCAAGGCGCCCGAACTTGACCGGCACGTCCGCATCCGCCTGCGCAAGGACGAGCGGGAAATCGCCGCGCGCTGGATGGCCGATCCGAAGCAGATGCGCATCTACACCGTGGTGACGCTGGGCTGCTTCGCCTTTTGGGTCGCGCTGTTCCCGCTGTGCATGATGGACATCGTGCCGCTGTGGTTCGGCTTCGCCTTCAGCACCTTCATAGCCGCGGTCGGCTACGTGCCGAGCCACGAGGCTATGCACCACAACATCGGTCGCCTCGGCACGAAGTACCACTTCTGGAACGAGGCGGTCGGCCAGGTGGCGACGCTGATCCTGATCTTCCCGTTCTCGATGGCGCGGCTGATGCACATGCATCACCACTACCATTGCAACCACCCGGAGAACGACCCCGACTACACCGACGGGGCGGACAACTGGTGGAAGGCGTGGATCAAGACCTGGCTCAACCGCCAGCCCGGCGCCGACGGATCGATCCACCACTACAAGCGCTGCCTCGAACGCATCGGCACGCCCGAGGCGCACATCGCCCTGCGCGACACGATGCTGCTGCAGCTCGGTTCGATGTTCTTCATGTTCGCGCTGTGCTGGTCAGGCTATGCCTTCGAAGCCGCATTCCTGTTCTGGCTGCCGCGGCACCTCGGCCTCAGCTACATCCGCTACTGGCTGAGCTGGGCTCCGCACCATCCTCGCGACGGGCTCGACCGCTACACCAACACCCGCGTGTTCAGGACCTGGGTCGGGCACTGGATGTCGCTCGGCATGCAGTACCACATCGTCCACCACCTCTATCCGGGCATCCCCAACCACGCGACAAAGTACGCGTATTACGAGATGAAACCGATCCTCGAGGCGCGCGGGGTCGACTGCACCCCGCTCTAGGTACCGTGCATCCAGCCGAGCTCGCCTTCGGGCTCGTTTCCGTCGAGCAGTAGACCAGTCGATCCGGCTTCCAAGACCTTGCCGATGCGTGTCGCCTTGACCGGCGGTTTGACGCCTTCCGGCAGGGTGAACAGAAGCTCGTAATCGTCGCCCCAGCGCAATGCGTAGTGCAGCCGCCCGATGTGCGTTGCGAGCGGGATCGCCTTGCTGTCGAGCGAAAGCGTGACGCCGCTCGCCTCGGCAATGCGGGAGGAGTCGAGCAGAAGGCCGTCCGAGACATCCATCATCGCGGTTACCAGCGGGGCCAGCGCCTCGCCCTCGGCCAGACGTGCCATGGGCCGGCGATAGGCGGTGCTGTCGGCCCCGGTCTTGTCGCGAAGGGCCTCGAAGCCGAGCATCGCCGCGCCGATCTCGCCAGTAACCCAGATCGCGTCCCCCGCCCGCGCCCCGGAGCGCGACGGCACGGGGCGATGCGTTGCTCGCCCGACCGCCGTCAGGCCCCAGGCGCGGCGCCCCTCTCCCGCGACGGTATCTCCGCCGAGCAGCGGGACGCCGTAGTGGTTGAGGACGTCATGGAGGCCGGCCAGGAACCGGTCGTCACGATCGCCGAGCATGTGGCCGAGCAGGACGCCGAGCGGACGCGCGCCCTTCGCGGCGAGGTCCGAAAGGTTCACGGCGACAAGTTTCCAGGCGATGTCCGCCGGATCGGCTCCGTCGAACACATGAACACCCTCAACCAGCATGTCATGGGTCAGAACAAGCGCTTCATTGCCAAGTTCGATGACCGCGCAATCGTCGGCAAGGCCGCGCGCGGCGGGATCGTAGACGAGATGCCGAAGGGCAGCGACGAAGGCGGCTTCCCCTTTCATCGCCGGGTCATTCCGCCTAGCGAAAAGGTCAAGTCAGCTGCTTCGGGATTCGCCTGCATGAAACGCTTCGCAACCCTTCTTGCCGTGTCCGGCCTTGCCCTCGGCGCGGCGCCCGGCGCTGCCTGGGGGCCGACCGGCCATCGCATCGTCGCACAGATAGCGCAGGACAACGTCAGCGGCCAGACGCGGGCGCGGATCGAGCAGATTCTTGGCCATGAGCAATTGCCCGAAGGCGCGACCTGGCCCGACGAGCAACGATCGAGCCCGGACGTGTTCCTGAACAAGACGACATATCCCTGGCACTTCGTCACCCTGGCGCAACCGAACGAGGCGGCAGAAGACCTCGTCCACCCGCCCGAGGGCGATGCCGTCACCGCGATCGAACGATTTACCCGGACGCTGAGGGATCCCGCGGCGTCGCAAGGGGACAAGGCCGTTGCCCTGCGCTTCCTCGTCCACATCATCGGTGATCTCCACCAGCCGCTGCACGTCGGCAAGGACGGCGACCGCGGTGGCAACGACGTCAAGGTCCTGTGGCTGGACTTCCCCGTCCAGAAGAACTTGCACTGGGTGTGGGACGAAGGGATGATCGAGAAGCAGGGCCTCAGCTTCACCGAATACGCCGACCGCCTTGAAGCGCGCATGACGCCGCAGCAGGCCATCGACTGGTGGACCATCGACCCAAATGCGTGGATGGACGAGAGCATCTCCATCCGCAACCGGCTCTATCCCGAGCCGAGCGACAAGTACGGTGACGGAACCGTCGAAAACCCGTTCAAGCTCGAATACCACTACATCTACGACTGGAACCCGACGATGGAGCAGCGCCTGCAGCAGGCCGGAATCCGCACCGCGGCCTATCTCGACTGGGTGTTCGCCGGACCGTCAACCAATTGATTTCGTCATTGCGAGGGACCGCAGGTCCCGCGGCAATCCAGTGCGGCTGTGTGCAGCCCCGGATTGCTTCGCTATGCTCGCAATGAGGATCGAAGTCAGGTCCGAACGGCCTTCGCCACCTTGTCGAGCACCCCGTTGACGAACTTTGCCTCGCGCTCGTCGAAGAAGGCGTGGGCCACATCGACATATTCGCTGATCGCCGTGCCGACCGGCACGTCGGCGCGCGCCATCAGTTCGTAGGACCCGGCGCGCAGGATCTGCAGGAGGGTGCGGTCGAGGCGGGCGAGGCTCCAGCCCTCGGCCAGCCGCGCTTCGAGAAGCGCGTCGATCTCGTCGCCGCGGGCCAGCGTGCCGCTGACGAGATCGTCGAAGAAATCGACGTCGGCATCGGCATACTGGTCCTCGTCGATTTCGCGGCCGAGGCGGTGCTGGTGAAATTCGTTGAGCAGCTTCGCCAGCGCTGTGCCTTCCATGCACTGCTGGTAAAGCGCCTGTACTGCGGCCAGCCGGGCGGCGGAGCGGGATTGGGCGCGACCGCTCATGACAGGCGCAACCGGACAGAATTGGCGTGCGCAGGAAGCCCCTCGGCCTCGGCAAGGGCAATGGCAGCGGGTCCGATCGCCGCCAGCCCGGCCTCGCCCATCTCGATGAAGCTGGTGCGCTTCATGAAATCGAGCACCGACAGGCCACTGGCGAAGCGGGCGCGGCGCCCGGTCGGCAGGACATGGTTGGGGCCAGCGACGTAATCGCCAACCGCCTCGGGCGTGTGCCGTCCGAAAAACACGCTACCGGCGTGGCGGAGCTGGCCGAACATCGCCTCGGGTTCGTCGATCGCCAGTTCGACGTGCTCGGCGGCCAGCCGATTGGCCAGCGCCGGAGCCTCTGCAAGGTCGGGTACGACGATCATGACGCCGTGTTCGTCCCAGCTCGAGCGGGCGACGCGCTTGGTCGAGAGCATCGAACACTGCACGTCGATCCGGTCCTCGACCTGCTCGGCGAACTCGGCATCGTCGGTGATCAGGATCGACTGGCTCGACGGGTCGTGTTCGGCCTGGCTCAGCAGGTCGGCGGCAATCCAGTCGGGATCGTTCCTGCCATCGGCGATGACGAGGATCTCGCTCGGCCCGGCGACCATGTCGATCCCGACCATGCCGTAAAGCTGGCGCTTGGCCTCCGCGACAAAGGCATTGCCCGGGCCGGTGACGACGTCCACCGGCGCGATGCGATCGGTGCCGTATGCCAGCGCGCCAACCGCCTGGGCGCCGCCGACGCGCCAGATTTCCTCGATTCCCACGAGGTGCGCGGCGGCGAGGACGAGCGGGTTTATTTCACCCTTCGGTGTCGGCGTCGCAATGACCAGCCGTCCCACCCCGGCAACCTTGGCGGGTATGGCATTCATCAGCAGCGAAGAAGGGTAGGCCGCGCGCCCGCCGGGGACGTAGAGCCCGGCTGCGTCCACAGGCCGCCACTTCGCGCCGAGCCGCACCCCGGCATCGTCGGTGTAGTCGCGATCGCCGGGAAGCTGGACTTCGTGGTAGGAGCGGATCCGCGCGGCGGCGAGTTCGAGCGCGTCGCGCAGCTTGCCGTCGAGCGCCTTGAACGCCGCTTCGCAATCCTCGGGCGCGATGCGCCAGGTCGCCTGGTCGTCGGTCAGGAAATAGTTGTCGTAACGCGCCGACAGCTCGCGAAGCGCCTCGTCGCCGCGGCTGCGGACCTTTTCGAGGATGTCGGTGACGGTGCGGGCAACGTTCTCGCCGCTCTCGCGACGATCCTCGACCAGCCTTTCGAACTTCTTCGCGAAATCGGCGTCGGTGCTGTCGAGACGGAGCATCAGGCGGCCTTCACCGATACCTTGTCACGGAACTTCTCGACCAGTGCCGCGACGCGCGGGTCGGTCTTGAGCGCGGCGCGGTTGACGATGAGCCGGGCCGAAATGTCCATGATCGTCTCCACCTCAACCAGGCCATTGTCCTTGAGCGTGCGGCCGCTCGAGACGAGATCGACGATCTGGCCGGCAAGCCCCAGTCCCGGCGCAAGCTCCATCGCACCGTTCAGCTTGATGCACTCTGCCTGCACGCCCTTGCTTTCGAACCAGCGCTTGGTCAGGTGCGGGTACTTGGTGGCAACGCGGATGTGGCTGGCGTTGCCCGGATTGTATCGCGCCGCGTCCTTCGGTTCGGCGAGCGCCAGCCGGCAATGGCCGATGTCGAGATCGACGGGGGCGTAAAGCTCCGAAAACTCGAACTCCTCGATCACGTCCGACCCGACGATCCCGGCCTGCGCCGCACCGAAGGCGACGAAAGTGGCCACGTCGAAAGCACGCACCCGGATGAGCCGCGCCGCCCCGTCCTCGCAAGCGAACGAGAGCGCGCGGTTGCCCTTGTCGTGAAACGCGCTTTCCGGCACGAGGCCGGCGCGCGCCATCACGGGCAGCGCCTCGTCGAGTATGCGCCCCTTGGGCACGGCGAAGGTCAGCGGTTCGGCCATCGAGGGCGCAGATAGAGAGCAGCACAGGAAAGGGCAACGCCAATGGCTGACAAGCCGGTTATGGAAATTGCCGACGTACGCGAGGCAATCGACTGGCAGGCGACCCACAGCGAAAAGGCCGGCGCGCCATGCACCGGCCGGGTTATCCGCGCCGAACTGGCGATCCTCGACACCGATACCGCTACCGGGCGACGCATGGCCAACTGGCACGGCCTGTCCGTGGCCGACGCCATGCCGCTGCGCATTGCCGGCGGCCTGCACTGGCTTTTCCTCACCGGCGAGGACCGGCGGCTCGAGCCCGTTTACGCCGGGCTGCTGACCGACCAGGGGACAATCGACGCCATCGTCGCGGACATGGCGGTGAAGTACGACGCCCGGCTGATGCCGTGGCTCGACGGCCCGCCACAGACCAACGAGGCCGGCCGGTCCGCCAGCGTAATGGCAGGTTTGCTGTGGCTGTCGGGAGAGCTCGGGCCCAAGTTCGAGCTCAACGAGATCGGCGCCAGTGCGGGCGTCAACACGATGATGGGGCGCTATCGTTACGACCTCGGCGGGACCACGGCGGGGCCGAGCCTGTCACGGATGAAGATTGCCCCGGAATGGCGCGGCGCGCCGCCGCCGCAGAACCCGGTCGAGATAACCGCCGTGCGAGGTTGCGACCTGACTCCGATCGACCTGACCGATCCCGACCGGGCGCTGCGGCTCAAGGCCTACGTCTGGGCCGATGCGACCGAGCGCATGGCACGGCTCGATACCGCCATCGCCATGGCCCGGCAGGCCGCGCCGGACCTTGTGAAACAGGACGCGGTCGAGTTCGTGCGCGAGATGCTCGCACGCCCGCAGGAAGAGGGCGTCACCCGCGTGCTGTTCCACACGGTGATGTGGCAATACCTGCCCGATGCCTCGAAGGAGGCGATCAGCGAGATGATGGAGGCCGCAGGCACGGCAGGCGAGCCGACCCGGCCGCTGGCGTGGATATCGCTCGAAACAAACCGCGCGACCTTCGCCCACGAACTGCACGTCCGGTACTGGCCGGGTGGAGAGCAGGCGGTGCAGCTGACCACGGCCCATCCGCACGGCGCATGGGTCGAATGGCTTGGCGGCTAAGCCGAACTAGTTCATCCAGAAAGGCTTCCAGGGACGCTTGCTGTTGCGCGAGCCGCGCGCAAGCCGGCGTTCGTAACGGTGATAGCGGATCGTCAGGATGGACACGCCGATCACCGCGAAGATCAGGATCGCGGTGAGCACGGAAGCAATTTCATATCGCATCGTGGGCCTGCTCTCGAGTTTCGATTTCAATCGTTACCCGGTCGATTACCACGATTTGCTGCGCTGCAATAAGTGAATTTCGGATAAGCCTAGCATCGTTGGAGAAAGTCCTCCATCGCGGAATTGACGGCTTCAGGCGCTTCCCACGGCACGAAATGGCCGGATTGCGCAACCTCGATCACCGTCAAATCCGAGGCCCATTCACCCAATCCGGCGATATTGCAGGTCGGCAGGGCCTCGTCTTCCATGGCCCATACGACCAACGTCGGAATGGCGATTTTCGGCAACGGCAAGGTCCGGAAATCGGCAGACAGTTCGTATGTCGCGTCGAGCGGCGGCACCACGACCTGGCTCGCGCGGTACCAGTTGAGCATGGCGAAGGCGCGTGCTGGATCGGCCCATTCGGCCATCAGCGCGGCGCGCTCATCGTCGGGCATCGGCGAAGGCCGTTCCCAGTCGAGCGCCTTCAGCAGCACCGGGGCAAGGCCGTATTGCCGCACCAGATCGTCGTTCCCGGGATCGCGAAACACGCGCATGTACTGGCTCGCCTTGCGCTGCACCGGATCGAGCCAGAGCAGCTTCTGGAAAACCGCCGCGTGCGGCGCATTGGCGATCACCGCGCGCTCGACTCGGGTGCCCTGCCCCATCGCCGCGATCAGCCACGCAATCGCCCCGCCCCAGTCGTGACCGACGATCGTGAACTTGCCGATGTCCAGCGCATCGGCGAGCTGGAAGACGTCGCCGACCAGCTTTTCGGTCGTGTAATCGCTCACATCCTGCGGCAGGTCCGAAGCGCCGAAGCCGCGCTGGTCGGGCGCGATGCAGCGGAAACGGTCGGAGAAATGCGCGACCTGGTGGCGCCAGGTGCGGTGGTTCTCGGGAAAGCCATGCAGGAAGACCAGCGCCGGCGCATCGCGCGGTCCGGTATCCTCGACCGCGAGCGCGATACCCGAAGCGAGTTCGACGCGTTCCATCACGGGTTGCTGATCGTCAGCGGCTTTTCCGGAAGCGGGATGAATTCGACCTCGTCACCCGGCACCTTGCCGAAGCGGCCCTCCTTCCAGTCGGCCTTTGCCTGCTCGATCCGCTCGCGGCTGGAGGCGACGAAGTTCCACCACACGTGGCGCCGCTCGGGAAAGGCCTCGCCGCCGAGCAGCATGGCGCGACCGCCCGAAGCGGAGCGCAGCGTCATCGAGTCGCCCGGCTTGAGCACATAGAGCGTGTAAAGCTCCAGCGGCATGCCATCGAGGCTGCCCTCGCCGCCGACCAGCATGACCGCGCGCTCGTCCGCCTCGGCGTCGATCGGGATCGCTCCACCCGGCGCAAGCACGATCTCGGCGTAGATCGTCTCAGCGTAAGTAGTTGTCTGCGCGGCTTCGCCCCACAGGCTGCCCATGATCACCCGCGCCTCGGCCCCGCCGTCGGACACCAACGGCAGGTTGCTGACCGCTTCGAACGCCGGATCGATCTCCTCCTTGCCGTCGGGCAGCGCGAGCCAGGTCTGCATGCCGTAGAGCTTCGGTCCGGCCGCACGCTCGCTCGCCGGGCTGCGCTCGGAATGGACGATGCCCTTGCCCGCGGTCATTAGGTTCACCGTGCCCGGGTGGATTGTCGAATAGGTGCCGAGGCTGTCGCGGTGATCGATCGCGCCCTCAAACAGCCAGGTCACCGTGGCGAGGCAGATGTGCGGGTGCGGCCGCACGTCCATCCCCTCGCCGAGCGCCAGCTGCGCCGGGCCGAACTGGTCGACGAACACGAACGGCCCGACCATCCGCGCCTCGATGCTCGGCACGGCGCGGCGCACGGTGAAGCTGCCGAGATCGTGGCTGACGGGGGTGACCGACTTGATGATGCTCATGCAACGACTTCCCTGCGCGATTGCTTGCCCCGCAGAATCCAAACTGTCAGCGCGGAGAAAGCCAGTGCCATGGCGATTGCCAGCGCCCTTTCCCAAAGCGGTGGAGCGTAGTCGGCAATTGATGTGGCGAACGTGTTTGCACCTGTCTCGGGTGCGTACTCCTCGGTCCAGTTATTCCAATAGGCAATGCGGTAGGAGTGGCCATCATTCGGCAGGGCGCTGTCATCACCCACGATGAATTCTTCACCAGTCGGCACGATTGAAAGAGCGATGTGATCAGTCCCGCCATCCTTAGCCAACCGCTGAAAGCCGACATATTGGAAATCCTGCTTTGCCCCCCAGTCCTGCAGTTCAGCAGCGCTCGCCAGTCGCCCAAACTCTTTCCGGTAACGCTCTGTGAAATCGCCCATCTTGATCATGTCTGCATGCATGGCCTTCTGATCGGCCAAACTTTGACGCACGTTCTCGGTGTCGGTCGGTAGAAACCCAATCAAAAGGAACAATCCGGCAATCAGCGCGAACAGGAAAGCAGCAAGGCCGCGGAGCACAATCATTGCTCGTCGAGCTCCTCGTAGTGCCTGAAGATGCCGTCCTCGTTGAATTCCATCCGCCGCTCGCTGGCAAGGTAGTCCGCCACGCCGTCGATCTCGGGCAAGGCGGCTTGCAGGCCCTCGAGGTTGGCCCAGGTGCCCTGCATCTTCTTCATGTAGTTGGGGAACATGTAGTCGAGCCCCTCCATGACCTGGAACAGGCTGGTGTCGACGTGGGTCCACTGCTGGCCGAGCGAGTACGGTCCGCCGTGAACCGCCATGGCATTATCGAAATGAATCAGGAACTTGGGAATGCGATTGGCGCGGAATTCCTGCGCACGCTCGAAGGCGGCGTCCATCTGGTCGGCGTAGTAGAGGCTGCTGGCGATCGGGTGGTGGACCGAGTGCACCTCCGAAATTAAATCGCTGATGTCGAGCTGGAGCTGGATCAGCTGCAGGTCGGTCTCGAGTTCGCCCGAGCCGAGCCCGTACTTGTCGCTGAGATAGGCGAGGATGTGCGCAGTTTGGCCGATGCAAAGATCACCGTCGACGATGTACGGCGGCGCGAACGGGCGGATGCCGTCAAGCGCGTGCATGTGCTCGACCAGCGCGTCGGCATCCTGCTCGCGCGCCATGTCCTCATACTCGATCTCGGCGCCTTCCATGAACAGGCGGACGAACTCGCCGCGGCCGGGGATGTCGGGCCAGTACCAGAGTTCGATGCTCACGAGGCGTCCCCGGGCGCAATTGCGCGGATGGCGAGCGCGTGAACACGCTGTCCCGGTATGTCGCCAAGCGCTTCATTGACCATGCGCTGGCGGTCGAGCCGCGTCTTGCCGGCAAAGGCTGCGCTCTCGATCACCACGGTGAAGTGCGATTCGCCGCTGCCGTCGTCTCCGGCGTGGCCATGGTGCCTGGCGCTGTCGTTGATCACCGCCAAGTCGCTCGGCGCGAAGGCCTCGCGCAGCCGATTTTCGATTTCTTGTGCGAGCGGTCCGGCCAACGGGGGTTCCTTTCTGGGGCGAGTCTCCCCATCCTATAGCGGATGCGCAACCAAAGGTTCCACGGGCGGTTCGAGGAAAGTGGCCAGGGGTGCGAGGCACCGGGTTGCGGCGAACCAGGAGAGTTCCGTGCACCGGGCTCGCGCGGCGCGAGCTTCGACGGACCGGGCGACTGGCGCTGGTTCTGCCTCGACCACGTGCGCGAGTTCAACGCCGGGTACGACTGGTTCGAAGGCATGAGCGCCGACGAGATCTACGCCGCGCAATCTCCTGCCGCCGGATGGCGCACCGAGACAAAGGCGTTCCGAGCCGATGCCGGCGTCGACGGCGTGCCGCGCTGGGCCGACTTCGACGACCCGCTCGACGCGATCGGCGCCCGGGCCGGCGACATCAAGGCGCGAGCACGGGAGCGGGCCAGGGGCCGCGCCGAGTTCTCCCGCTTTACGCCGCAGGAACGCGAGGCGCTGGGGGTGATGGGCCTCGACCCGCAAGCGGACCGCACCAAGCTGCGCCGCCGGTACTCCGACCTGGTGCGGCAATACCATCCCGACCGCAATGGCGGCGACCGGACCCACGAGGGGCGGTTGCAACGTGTTGTCGAGGCCTACCAGTTGCTACGCCGGTCGGCGGCGTTCGCCTAGCCGCGCAGCGCGCGCCAACGGGCAGCGCCCTCCGCTCCGAACAAGTCATCGAGATCGTCGCGGCTGTAGAATATCTCGTAGGCGGCGGCGTGCTTGGGCAGGTCGAACCACGGCTGCTTGCTGCGCGTGAAGATGTGGACCCGCGGCGGACAGGCGTCGGGGTCTTCGAGCGTGCCGACGCGGACGAACGCCGCCTTCTCGCCCATCCCGCCGTAATGGCTCCACAGTGCGACCTTGCAGGCCAGGCAGCGGACAATCTTCTGCCCTTTGCCGCTGTTCGAAGGCGTATCGATCGTTTCCGGCGCGCCCGCCGTTACCCCGACGTGAGAGGTTTCGACGAGCCCGTTGAGCACGAAGGCGCTGCCTGTCTCGCGCTGGCAATCGCGGCAATGGCAGCAGTGCACGGCGAAGGGACGCTGCCCAGGATGTAACGGACACTGCCGCAGGCACACTGGCCCGCGAGCTCAGCCATTGCCCTGCATCCTCGCGATCTCGCCCATGTCGATCGCCTTGGCTTCCTTGTAGGCCGGACGCTGTTGGACCCGACCGGCGTAGGCAAGGAAGCTGTCGCGCTCCGGGAAGGACTTGAACTGCAACCCCCAGTCGACATGGCTGCCGACATAGACGTCGGCCATCGTGAACCGGTCGCCGCAGACGTAGTCGTGGGTCGAGAGCCAGCCGTCGAGCGCGTCCATCGTCCGTTCGTAGTTGCCGAAGCCGGCGGACATTTCCCGCTCGGGCGTCATCTCCCACCCGAACATCTTCGACGTCGCCGCCTGTTCGAGCGGACCGGCGGCAAAGAAGAACCAGCGGAAATAGTCGGCCGCCTCGTGCTCGCTGGGAGTGAGCTCTGCCCGCGGGTGGGTCAGCGCGAGGTAGTGGCACACCGCCGCCGACTCGCTCACGACGTGATCGTGGCTGCCGTGGTGATGGATGATCGTGGGCAGCTTGCCCATCGGGTTGGCGTCGAGCAGGGCCTGCGGCTTATTGCCCCATTCGACCAGTACGGGCTCGTAATCAGCCCCAACCTCATGCAGCGCCCAGCGCGCGATCTGCGCCCGGCTCATCGGATTATAGAAGAACGTGAAGGCGGCCATCGGTGATTCTCCCGCGACTCAGGGCTGGAACATTACGGGAACGTTCCAGCCGGGTCAATCGCGGAAGGGCACGCTTGTGCCCCGAGGGACGTGGATCAGCCGATCATCCGGTTCATCATGTCGAGTGCGCGCTTGATGCTCAGATAGGGCACCGCGCACTTGGCGTGATAGATGCCGTTGAGCTTCGTGAGCTTCTCGTCACCGGTCTGGAAATCGATGTGCTCGGTCGAATGATGCGGCTCGATCAGTCGTTGGCAGCTCACGCAGACGTCGGAATACGGCTCTCCGCGTCCCCCATCGTTCGACTTGATATCTATAAACATTTGGCGACCCCCCTAAGGTCCATTTCGTTATTCTATGCTCCCGGTCGGCGCATGCGCAGCATCTCGTACGATCGCTTCACCCGCATCACCGGTTCGGCGCAGGTCTCGTGATAGGTCCCGCCCAGCTTCTTCAGTGCCGGATTTGGAGAGGAGAAATCGATCGTCCGCGAGCGCTGCCCGACCAGGATTTCCTGCTTGCAGCTACGGCAGAATGGCCAGTTCGGCTCGCCGCCCGGTGCACCCGGAACGGATGTGTCTATGAACATATGCAACCCTTCGCTTGGCCCGGGTTCACCCGGGTCTCCGCTAAGTTGAGTAAGCCAAAGTGCATTTATGTAAGATTAGCGACAAGGGCGCGCGCCCGATTATCCCACGTCGAGAACGGAGCGCAGTCTGACCCGGAACGGCTGCCCCGTCAGTCGCGGACCGGCATGCCGGGCGGGAAATAGGGCCGGTAGGGCCGGGCATCTTCGACGCAGCGGACGACCGGCGGCAGGGCGAGCAGCTCGGCGCGCAGTGCCGTGATGCGGGGGCAGTCCTCGGGTATCCGCTCGCACCAGTCGGCGTAGAACAACGCCGGCGCGGCAGAGCAGGTGACCAGCGACACGTGGGGCGGCAGGGTGTGGTTGCCCAGCCAGCCTTCGAGCCAGGCATAGGCCCGGCGCAACCCCGCCTTGCCCGCGTGAACCTCGGCCATGTCGGGCTCGCCGACCACCGGCGTGTTACCGACCTCGGTGTTCGAAAGGTAGGCTCCGACAATGCGCTGGAAGTTCGACTGGAAATAGTTGTCGAACACCCGGTCGATCATCCGCGCCTCGGCGGCAATTGCCGGATCGGCCGGGATCAGCGGCGCCGGGCCGGGATGATGGACGGCGAGATATTCTATGATCGCCGTCGCCTCGATGACCACCGTGTCGCCGTCGGCCAGGATCGGAAACTTGCCTGCCGGGTGCTCGGCATGAACGAAGGCATTGACCTCGTCGCTGCCCGCGGGTCCGATCTCGCGAAACTCGAACTCGGTCCCGTTGGCGTAAAGCGGGATCAGCGCCTTCCAGGTGTAGGACGAGAACAGGTGCCCGTAGAGTTCCACGCCGCGCTCAGCCTGCCAGCGCTGCTTCGATTTTGGCAACGTCGATCTTGCGCATGGTCATCATGGCCTCGAAAGCTCGCTTGGCGGCGGCTTTGTCGGAGCTGGCGACTGCTTCGGTGAGCACGCGTGGGGTTATCTGCCAGGAAATGCCCCACCTGTCCTTGCACCACCCGCACGCGGATTCCTGCCCGCCATTGCCGACAATCGCATTCCAGTAACGGTCGGTTTCCTCCTGATCCTCGGTGTGGATCATAATCGAGAATGCCTCGTCGGGCTTGAAGTGTTCGCCACCGTTGAGGCCCACGCAGGGCAGTCCGCAAACGGTGAACTCCACTGTCAACGCGTCGCCTTCCTTGCCCGAGGGAAAATCGCCAGGAGCTCGATGGACCGCATGCACCGCGCTGTCGGGAAAGGTTTCGGCATAGAACTTCGCCGCATCTTCCGCGCCGCTCTGGTACCAGATGCAGTTGGTTGCCTTGTGGGCCATCGTCACTCCCCTTTCTTGCCGACGAATCCCACCCGCGCGCCGGCGGGATCGGTGGCAATGATGATCACGTCGTCGCCGGGCACTTCGTGGAGTCCGTTCAGCACCTTGCCGCCCGTGGCCTCGACCGCGGCTTGTGCCGCGCCGATGTCCAGCACTCGCAGGTAGAACTGCCACATCGTGGGCGCGCCTTCCGGCTTCATCGAACCGATCGCGCCGATCCCGGTGCCTTCGCATTCGAGGAAGTGGTAGGTGTTATCGCCCGGCATCGGCATCTCGCCGCTGATCGTCCAACCGAGCAGGCCGGTGTAGAACGCCTCCTGCCCCGGCGCATCGTCGGTATTGAGCTCGTTCCAAGCGACGTGGCCGACGCGCATCTGGTCGAACACATCGCTCTTCGCATCCGGATCGCCCTCGGGCGGAATCGGAAGCATCATGTAGAACGGCGCGCCCTGCGGGTCGGAGACCATGGCCATGCGCCCCACCGGCAGGTCGGTTGCCGGCATGTGCATCGCCCCGCCCGCCGCCTTCAGCGCCTCGATCGAGGCATCGACGTCGGCAACGTGGAAATAGGGAACCCAGGCGGGCTTCGTGCCGTGCGCGGCCATCTCTTCGCTCAACGTCAGTACGCCGCCTAGCGCGCCGCCGTCCGGGCGGATCATCATGCGGTATTCGGACCCGTTCGCCGAGCGGCCTCCGCCATCCGGAATCGTCCAGCCGCCGACGGCCTTGTAGAAACTCGCCACCGCGGCCGGGTCGGGAGTCATGAGTTCGTACCAGATGGGCATGCCGGTCATGGTTCAGTCCTTTCGCAAGGCGACGATGGGTTCAAAGGTCCCGACGATCATTCGTTTGCCGTCGAACGGGAAGCTGGTCATCGACTTGAACCGCTCATCCTCGTGGACCGCCTCGTGCGCCGCATCGGCGGTCGCCTTGTCGGGCCACAGGATCCAGCTGAAGACGATCTTCTCGCCTTCCTCGGCGGCGACCGCTCTGCGGAAGTCGGTCAGGGTGCCGTCGGGCACGTCCAGTTCCCAGCCTTCGAACACCTCGATCGCGCCGTGTTCGATCATCAGCTGGTCGTACCACTGCGCGAGTTCGAGGTACTCCTGCTTCTTCCCTTCGGGGACGGGGATCACGTAACCGTCAATCTGCATGGTCTCTCTCCTTCGGCGCCTGACCGCGGCTCAGTCGGCCTTGCGGACCACAAGCGGTTCGAACCCGCCGACGATCATGCGCTTGCCGTCGAACGGCATTTCGCCGCTGAACTGTTTCATGCGCTCGTCAGCCATCATCTTTTCGTGGCTCGCATCGGCGGCGGCCTTGTCGCGCCAGATGACCCACGAGAAGACAACCTTTTCGCCGTCCTTGAGGTCGACCGCGCGGCGAAAGTCGGTCTGCTTGCCGTCCTTGACGTCGTCTTCCCAAGCCTCGACGTGCTCGATCGCGCCGTAGTCCTTGGCGATTTCCCAGAATTTGCCGGCAACGTCGCTGTATTCGTCCTGCTTGTCAGCGGGCACGGGAACGACAAATCCATTGATGTACATCGGGCTTCTCCTCGTCAGGCCGCAGCGGCCGGCGGCGCTCCGGTGAAATCGTCGAGTTGGGCCTTGAGTGCCCGCTGGTAGGCCGGGCGCGCGGTGCCGCGTGCATGATACGCCTTGAGCGACGGAAATTCGCCGAGGAAATCGGTGTCGCGCAGACCGTTGAGCACGGTCACCATCATGATGTCCGCGATCGAGAATTCGCCCGCCAGCCAGTCCTTGTTACCGAGCGCGTCGGAGACCCGCTTCAGTTTCTGGCGGACCAGAGGGACGACGGCTTCCTTGGCGCCTTCGGTCCAGTCCTTGCCGGCGTTGAAGACATGATAGGCGAAGTAGCGCTGGAACGAGGGTTCGACGCTGTTGAGCCCGGCGAAGACCCAGGCGATCGCCTGCCAGCGCGCCTGCTCGTCTTTCGGCAACAACGCGCCGTGCTTTTCGGCGAGGTAGAGCAGGATGGCCCCCGTCTCGAACAGCTCGAGCTCGCCGTCGCGGAGTGCCGGGACCTGTTCGAACGGCTGCCAGTCGACGTAGCCCTCGGGCCGCGGCTGTCCGGCGCCGAACTTCTCGATCGCATAGGGCGCGCCGATTTCCTCGAACGCCCAGCGCACGCGCAGGTCGCGCACCAGACCCTTGGCGAAGTCGGGCACCCAGTCGAAGGCAGTGACGACGGGAGCGGGTTGGGTGGACATCGGGTTACTCCTTCACGAGGGGGAACAGGTGGCGCAGCGCGGGAGAGCGGAACCAGAGGCCGCCCCACAGCATCACGCCGAGATAGAGTCCGAACAGTATGTGGCTGAACATCGGGCTGCCGACGCGGACATGCGTGGCGATCGCGCCGCCGAGGTAACCGGTCAGCAGGACCGCGCCGAGCATCGCGGTGCGCGGCCAGGCGTAAAGCGCGGTCAGCGCCAGCAGCAGCACGCCCATGCCCCGCCAGAACCCGGCATCGGTGGTCCAGCCGAGCTGGGCGGAGGTTTCCGCGACCGCGGGCAGCGCGGCGATCTTCATGGTGGCGTCCATCAACAGGAAAGCGATGACGAGACCGGACAGCACCCGGCCGGAAATCGGCCACCAGTTCGGCGGGCTTGAGGCGGTGCTTGCCATGACGCTCTCCCCTTCGTCTCGTGGCCCGATCAGGCCGGCTGGTGTTCCGGCGGAGCCATCTCGCCTGAGGCCATCTTCGGGTCCATCCACATCGGCTCCCAGATATGACCGTCGGGATCCTCGAAACTGCGCCCGTACATGAAACCATAGTCCTGCGGCGGATTCGGGTCGGCAAGGCCGCCGGCCCCGGCCGCCGCCTCGGTAATCGCGTCGACCGCCGCGCGGCTGTCGATGCCGATGCACAGCATGACCTGCGCGCTGGCCTTGGCGTCGACGATCGCCTTGCTGGTGAAGCTCTTCCACTTCGGATGCGTCAGCAGCATGACGACGATGGTGTCGGACCACTGCATCGCCGCCGCCGTCTCGTCGGTAAAGCGAGGTTCGTTCACGAAGCCGAGCGCCTCGTAGAACGCCATCGACTTCGCCAGGTCGGCGACGGGCAGGTTGACGAAGATCATCTTGGACATCGGATTTCTCCCCGATTTCGCGAGCCGCCGTGCGACTCGGCACTTGCTATTGGTGAACCTCTTAGTTACTTAATGCAACTATGGAATTACCACAGGAAACCAGCATTCACGGAAAGTGGTATCGTGACGCCTGTGGCGCCTCGCTGGCGCTGGAGGTACTCGGTGAACGCTGGTCGCTGCTGATCGTTCGCGAACTGATGCTTGGTCCAATGCGTTTCTCGGCCATTCGTGCCGAACTGCCCGGCCTGAGCGCAAAGATCCTGACCGAGCGCCTCGCGGGGCTGGAAGCCGCCGGGGTCCTGCGCCGGACCACCCTTCCCCCGCCCGCCAGCGTGCAGGTTTACGAACTGACCCAGTGGGGTCTGGAGGCCGCGCCGGTGCTGCGCACGCTGGTCCAGTGGGCCATGCGGTCGAAACTGCACGACCCTTCACTGCCCATGACGGCAACGTCCTTCGTTCAGAGCCTGCAGTTTTCCCTGCTGCCGGAGGCGGCCAAGGCACTCGAAGGCCGGACTGTCTCGCTCGACATCGGAGCGCACAGCTTTCTCGCCCGCATCGAAGGGGGCGAGCTGCTGGTCGAGCGCAGGGAAAAGCCGTCGGCCGACCTCCACCTCAGCGCGGAAGGGGCCAATGCCTTTCTCGCGCTGTTCTACGGCCGGATGCCGTTTACCGACTGGCTAGCAGACAACCCGGCGCGGGCGATCGAGGGCGAAGCCGCGCTTGCCCGCGCCTTCGTTACCGCCTTCGCCTGGTCCAAAAAGATCGCCTAGCCGTTCATTGCGGCAAACATCGCCGCTTCCTTTTCCGCAATCGCCTGCCACGCGGCGCGGGCGCTGACCCGGTCGTACCACGCGCAGAGCTTGCCGTGCGCCGCGCGATCGATCGACCAGCCGGCATAGGTCAGCGTCTTGATCGAGCTGGCAAGCGCAATGTCGCCGAGCGAGAACTCGCCGTCGAGCCAGCCATCGTTGCCGAGCTGGCCTTCGAGGTAATTGAGCGACTTGAGCGCGGCTTCCTCGCCCGCCTTGGCCGCTTCCTCGTCTCCCGGCTGGCCGAATATCTTCGGGCGCAGGAAGCGATGCACGACGATCGGCGCCGCCGCCGGGATCAGCACGGTGTCGACCACCTCGTCGAACCACACCGCCCGGCCCCGCGCCTCGGGCGCTGCAGGGATGAGGGGGACGTCGGGATACTTCGCGTCGAGATAGACCGCGATGGCGGTCGAATCCGCCAGCGCGTAGTCGCCGTCGGCGAAGCCGGGTATCTTGCTGAACGGACTGACCTTGAGGAATTCTTCGGTCGGGGCACCCGGATTACTCGGCTCCCACTCGAATTCGAGACCCTTTTCGGCGAGCGCGACCGCAACCTTGCGGACGAACGGCGACAGCGGAAATCCATAGAGCTTCATGGGGGTCCTCTTTCCTCTCGAATGGGCCGAGTTGCTTGTTGCAGCCCCCGCCGCGCCCGTCTAGGCGTTCCAGCGCGATGAACGAGATGACCAGCACCACAGGCGAAGGCGGAACGCTGATGGCCGCTCCCGACACCGAAGTCGATGTCCGCAAGACTTTCGGCATCGATATCGACTGGACCGTCCCGGCCTTCTCCAAGGCCGACGAGCGCGTGCCCGACCTCGACGAGAGCTACGTGTTCGATCCGGACACCACCCTCGCCATCCTCGCCGGCTTTGCGCACAACCGCCGCGTGATGATCCAGGGCTATCACGGCACCGGCAAGTCGACCCACATCGAACAGGTCGCCGCCCGCCTCAACTGGCCGTGCATCCGCATCAACCTCGACGCGCACATTAGCCGCATCGACCTGATCGGGCGCGACGCCATCGTGCTGCGCGACGGCCTGCAGGTGACCGAATTCCGCGAAGGCCTGCTGCCCTGGGCGCTGCAGCACCCGGTGGCGCTGGTGTTCGACGAATACGACGCCGGCCGCCCGGACGTGATGTTCGTCATCCAGCGCGTGCTCGAACAGGCGGGCAAGCTGACCCTGCTCGACCAGAACCGCGTCATCCGCCCGAACCCGTGGTTCCGCCTCTTCGCGACCTCGAACACGGTCGGTCTCGGCGACACCAGCGGGCTCTATCATGGCACGCAGGCGATCAACCAGGGGCAGATGGACCGCTGGTCCATCGTCACCGCGCTCAATTACCTGCCCGCCCCGGTCGAGCTGGAAATCGTCAAGGCCAAGTCGGCCCTCGACCCCAAGCTGCTCGCCGACATGATCCGCGTCGCGGACCTGTCGCGGCAGGGCTTCATCGGCGGCGACATCTCCACCGTGATGAGCCCGCGCACGGTCATCACCTGGGCGCAGAACACCGAGATCTTCAAGGACCCGGGCTTCGCCTTCCGCCTCACCTTCCTCAACAAGTGCGACGAGGCGGAGCGGATGCTGGTCGCCGAGTACTACCAGCGCGTGTTCGGTGTGGAACTGCCCGAAAGCGTCGTCGCGAAAGCTTGAGCCATCGCCGGGCTCAAGCCCAAGGCGTCACCAGGTACTTTTCGCCGGTCTTCATCGCCGCGTAGTCCAGGACCGCATCCTTTTCGAGCATCTGCTCGAAATTGACCTCGCGCTTGTAGTGGCTGGCGAACGTGGTCGTCAGGCCGTCGAGAACGCGCTGGCGCATGCGCACCATGGTCTCCATGCCCGCCTGCTGCAGGAACGAGGTCAGCAGCCAGCCCGATAGCGTCCAGCCGAAGCCATAGGCGGGTGAGAGGATCGTCTCGCCGCGGTCGAGGCGGCCGTAGATGTACATCTTCTTGGGCTGGTTCGAGCCATAGCGGCTGTAATCGGTCATCCGCGAGCCGGCGACCTGCTCCATCGCCGTGAAGATCGAATCGACCATTCGTCCGCCGCCGATCGGATCGAAGCCAAAGAAGGCGTCAGTCTCCGCAATCGCCGCGCGCAGCTGCGCCATGAAGTCGGGGTCCGAGGAATTGACGACGTGCTTCGCACCAAGGTCGCGCAGCAGGTCCGCCTGTTCCGCCTTGCGGACGATGTTGACCAGCGCGATCCCGTCCTCCTCGCAGATGCGCAGCAGCATCTGGCCGAGGTTGGACGCGGCCGCCGAATGGACGATCGCCTTCTGCCCTTCCATCTTCGCGTTTTCGACGAAGCCCAGCGAGGTCATCGGATTGACGAACGCCGAAGCCCCGTCGCGCGCAGAGATATCGCCGAGCGGCAGGCACATCATCGCGTCGGCAATGGCGTATTGCGAGAAGGCATTGCCCGGCACACAGGAGACGCGCTGGCCTACCAGCGCCTGTGCTGCCGGCGCTTCACCGGCCGCAATCACCGTTCCCGCGCCTTCGTTGCCCACCGGCAAGCGCTGGCCGTGGCGGCCCACGGCGGCCTTCGCGAACGGCTCGGGCATCTTCGCCACGACTATGCCCGGCGTATAGCTGGCGGTGGCCAGGTCAGCCGGCCCAAACAGCAAGGCGAGATCCGACGGATTGATCGGCGCCGCTTCCATTCTTACCAGCACCTGGCTGCCGACCGGATCGGAGAATTCGACCTCTCCCACTTCGACGGTCAGCGTGCCGTCGGAAGCGAGAGTCGTGAAGATCTGCTTGCCTGTCGTTGTCATGCCGGGGCTCCTCTCAGGGATACTCCATAGCACGTGTGACGACGCGGAATGCATTCGGGCGACCAAAGTTGGCGGCGGGAGCTCGGTTTGGAAGCGCGTCCGGCTAGCGCGCCTCCGCCTGCGGCTGGCTCAGCATCTGGAGGCTCAGGTGCGCCGGGATCGCGCTGCGTTCCTCGCCACCCTCGTTGACCGTCGAGCGGCGCATGTCGCGCTTGTAGCGGCGGTAGTCGTATTCGGTGCCGCGGTGGAGCGTGCAGCGGTTGTCCCAGATGACTATATCGCCAGCCTGCCACTTGTGCGCGTAGACGAACTTGCGCTGGGTGGCGAAGGCGAGAAGTTCCTCGATCAGTGCCGTGCTCTCCGCCTCGTCCATGCCGAGGATGCGCGCGGCGTGGGCACCGACGAACAGCGTCGGGCGGCCCGAGGCGCTTGTCCGCACCAGCGGATGCACGGCGCGCATGTAAGGCGCGAGCGGGCTGTCGCTCGGCACCGTGGCCCCGGCCTTGCGGCGCGAATGGAAGTAGTCGTGCTCGACCTCGAGCCCGGCGATGCGCGCCTTCGAAGCGTCGGACAGCGCGTCGTAGACCTTGCGCCCATCGATCAGTTCGGTCGCGCCGCCTTCGGGCGTGACGATCACCCCGCGCAGGATCGACCATTTGCTCGGCAAGTCATTGAAGCTGGAGTCGGCATGAAACAGCTCGTTGCCCTTGGCGATCTTCGCCCGCGGTCCGTCGGGATCGGCGATCTCGCCGTCGGGGCCGAGGTTGGAGACGTCGTAGAGCCCGAAGGCGACCCGGGCCATGTGCGCATTGGGCCTCGCGCTGGGCAGCTCGAGCGGACCGAAAGCGCGCGAAAAGGCAAGGTGCTGCTCGTCGTCGAGATGGCCCTTCCCGCGGATCACCAGCACGGCATGCTCGCGCATCAGGTCCTCGATCAGCGTCACCAGCGCGGTGTCGAGCTGGGCACAATCGACATCGGTCAGCATAGCGCCGCACGGTTCGAGCAATTCGACTTGGGGATTCATGGAGCCTGATCCCATGGCTGGCTTAATTAGAATGCTAAGTATAGCGATTTTTGCCTAACGGCCAGACTGCCGGCGCACAAGGTCAAACTGGCGGCGGCACCGGCGGTTCAATGTTTCGATTCATCGCCCTCTCGCAAAGGCTGTGTTGTTCGTTTAACACAGCGCGCGATGGGCATGTTCCGCATCTTCAGGCGCAAGGATTCCCCCGAACATCAGCCGGCGAACGGCCACGGCGGGTATTTCCCGTTGCAGGACGCGCCCGGCCGCGCGTGGGACGACGACGATGACGATGGCGACCTGCTCTACCGCTCGGGCAAGCCGCGCAGCGCCACCCCGGCGTGGGCCGACTGGGATAGCCGCCTCGCCCAGCTCGACCGTTCGGTCGCGGTCGAGGAACGCAAACGGCAGCCGTGGTGGACCCGCGAATACTGGCAAGGCCGGCGCAAGCGCTGGTGGGCGGCGCGCATCGTCGCCGCGATCATCGCGCTGTTCATCGTGCTCGTCGCCTGGCTGGCGATCACCGCACCCTTGTCCAAGTCGCTGCAGCCGATCGCCCCGCCGCAGGTCACGTTGCTGGCCAGCGATGGCACCCCGATCGCTCGCAACGGCGCGGTGGTGGAGGCGCCGGTAGACGTCTCGAAGCTGCCGCCGCACGTGGTCGAGGCCTTCCTCGCCACCGAGGACCGGCGGTTCTACAGCCACTGGGGTGTCGATCCGCGCGGCATCGCCCGCGCTGCCTTCACCGGCACCGGCGGCGGCAGCACGATCACCCAGCAGCTCGCGAAGTTCACCTTCCTCACGCCCGAGCGCAGCCTGACCCGCAAGGCGCGCGAGGCGCTGATCGCCTTCTGGCTCGAAGCCTGGCTGACCAAGGACGAAATCCTCGAGCGCTATCTCTCGAACGCCTATTTCGGCGACAACATGTACGGGCTGCGCGCGGCCAGCCTGCACTACTTCTACCGCCAGCCGGAGAACCTGAAGCCGAACCAGGCCGCGATGCTGGCCGGGTTGCTGCAGGCCCCTTCCGCCTATGCCCCGACCGAACACTACGACCGTGCCGAGCGGCGCATGCAGCTCGTGGTCAAGTCGATGGTCGCCGCCGGCTACATCACCGAAGCCGAGGCGAAGGCGATGAAGCCGCCGCGGCTCGACGTGCGCAACCTCGACGGCGACCTGCCCACGGGCACCTATTTCGCCGACTGGGCCCTGCCCGAGGCACGCACGCTGAGCGACGTTGGCTATTCCCGCCAGACGCTGACCACGACGCTCGATTCCCGCCTGCAGGAAGCGGCGCGCCAAGCCATAAGTCGCGCCCGGCTCGGCAACGCGCAGGTCGCGCTCGTCGCCATGCATCCGAACGGCGAGGTCGTGGCGATGATCGGCGGCAAGGATTACGCCCAGTCCGCCTTCAACCGCGCCACCCAGGCGCAGCGTCAGCCGGGTTCGACCTTCAAGCTGTTCGTCTATCTCGCCGCGCTCGACGCCGGGATGCATCCCGACGACACCATCGACGGTTCGGAAATTACCGAGGGGGCCTATCGCCCGAAGAATGCCGAAGGGAAGTACCAGCCGACGATAACGCTGGCCGACGCCTTCGCCCATTCGAGCAACGTCGCAGCGGTGCGGCTGCAGCAGCAGATCGGCAGCAAGGCGGTGATCGCCATGGCCCGCCAGCTCGGCGTCACCTCGGACCTCGCCGACGGCGACCCGAGCCTCGCGCTCGGCACCTCGACGATGAACCTGCTAGAGCTGACCGCGGCCTACGCCGGGGTGGCGGGCAATTCCTTCCCGGTGAAGCCGACAGCCTTCCCGGTCAAGGACCCGGGATTCTTCGGCAGACTATTCGACGGCAAGGACAGCTTCTCGTCCAGGACGGAGTCCGACATGAACGACTTGCTGCGCAAGGCGGTCAACGAAGGCACCGGGCGCGCGGCGAAATTGTCGATCCCGAACTACGGCAAGACCGGGACCACGCAGGACCACCGCGACGCGTTGTTCGTCGGCTATGCCGGGGACCTGGTGGTCGGCGTGTGGGTCGGCAACGACGACGACACGGCAATGCCCGGTGTTTACGGCGGCACGACGCCAGCGCGGATCTGGCGCGATTTCATGACCCAGGCGATTGGCAAGAAGGTCGCGCCGAGGCCCACTTCGCGGCCCAACCCGCAGGGCCCGGTCAAGCCGCTCGACGTTGCCGACGTCGGCGACATTCCGCTCGGCGACAGCGGCGCGACGCTCAACATCGACGGCGAAGGAGCAACCATCAACGGCCAGATCGACGGCGAGCCGGTCGGGATAAGGATCGACGGCAACGGCGTGCAGATCCAGCCGGCGCCATCGGCCACGCCGCAGGCCGCGCCGCCTTAATCCTCCGGATAGACTGCGCGAACGAAGTAGAGGCCTTCCGGCGGCGCGTTCAGCCCAAGCGCGGTGCGGTCCTTCGCCGCCAGCGCGTCGGCTACCTGCGCTTCGGTCCACTGCCCCTGCCCGACGAGCGCCAGCGTGCCGACCATCGAGCGGACCTGGCGGTGCAGGAAGCTGCGCGCCTCGGCCTCGATCACGACATGATCGGCGACGCGCCGCACGTCGAGCCGGTCGAGCGTCTTGACCGGATCCTTTGCCTGGCAATGCGCCGAGCGGAAGGTGGTGAAATCGTGCCGCCCGACCAGCGCCTGCGCCGCGCGGTGCATCGCCTCGGCATCGAGCTCGCGGGCGATGTGCCAGGCGTGCCCACGCTCGAGCGTCAGCGGCGCGCGGCGGTTGGCGATGCGGTATTCGTAGGCCCGGCCGATGCAGGAAAACCGCGCGTGCCAGTCGTCGGGCACGACCTTGCAGGCGAGCACCGCGATCGGGTCGGGCCGCAACAGCGCGTTGAGCGCCTCCATCAGCCGAAACGGCTCGATGACCTTGGCGATGTCGAGATGGCAACGCATCGCCAGCGCATGGACCCCGCTGTCGGTCCGCCCGGCGCTGTGCAGCGTCACCGTCTCGCCGGTGACGGCCTTCGCCGCCGCCTCGACCGCCTGCTGCACGCTCGGCCCGTGGTCCTGGCGCTGCAGGCCCATGAACGGTCCGCCGTCGAATTCGAGAGTCAGCGCGAAGCGGGTCATGGCCGCAAGCCTTCGTCATTGCGAGCGTAGCGACGCAATCCAGGGCGGATGCGCGCGCCGCTCTGGATTGCCGCGTCGCCCCGGAACAAGCCCGGGGCTCCTAGCAATGACGAGGTCTTGGTCTTCATTTGAGAACCGTCCCCATCGGCACGCTGCGCCCGCGCAGGAAGGCGGCGGCGTCCATCGGCGGCTTGCCGGCGGGTTGAACCACTTGCGGGCGCAAGGCGGCGTTGCCGCAGGCCACCGTAAGTTGCTCGTCGAGCACGGTTCCGGTCGCGCCGTTGGCGCCGATGACGTGGGCGCGCAGGACCTTTACGCGCTCGCCGCCTGCCCCGGCCCCCGATCCGGGGTCAAGCTCGAACCACGAGCCGGGAAAGGGCGCAAAGGCGCGCACTTCGCGTTCGAGCAGCTCGGCCGGCTTGCGCCAGTCGATGCGGGCTTCGACCTTGTCGATCTTCGCAGCGTAGGTCGCCCCGGCGGGCTGCGGTTCGGCCTTGAGTTCGCCGAGGTGCCCGACGGTCTCGACCAGCAGGTTCGCGCCGATTTCGGAAAGTTCGTCGTGCAGTTCGCCCGCGGTCTTGTCCTCGATCGGCACCCGCGCCGTCGCCAGCATCGGGCCGGTATCGAGCCCCTGCTCCATCTGCATGATGGTTATCCCGGTGACGTGGTCCCCGGCGAGGATGGCACGCTGGATCGGCGCCGCCCCGCGCCAGCGCGGCAGCAGGCTGGCATGGGCGTTGAGGCAGCCGTGCACCGGCCCTTCGAGGATCGGCTTGGGCAGGATCAGACCATAGGCCACGACCACGCCCAGTTCCGCCTCGAGCGCGAGGAAATCCGCCTCGGCCTCGAGGTCGCGCAGGGTGACCGGAGGCCGCACCGGAATGCCCATCGCTTCGGCTGCGAGGTGGACCGGCGACTTGCGCTCCTGCTTGCCCCGCCCCGCCGGGCGCGGCGGCTGGGTATAGGCGGCGACAATCTCGTGCCCCGCCTCGTGCAGCGCACGCAGCGTCGGCACGGAGAAGTCCGGCGTTCCCATGAAGACTATGCGCATCGAAACCACACCCGCTCGTCCTGAGCTTGTCGAAGGACGCCGGAAGGGCGCAAACGGGCTTCGACAAGCTCAGCCCGAGCGGATAGGGGGCTGGTCATGGCATCGCAAGAGATCGAGACACTTAGCGCAGCTCTCGCCCGCCTGCCCGGCCTCGGTCCGCGCAGCGCGCGGCGGGCGGTGCTGTGGCTGGTCAAGCGCCGCGAGACCTCGCTGGTGCAGCTGGTCGAGGCGCTCGCCGCGGTGCAGGACACGCTGGTCGAGTGCGAGACCTGCGGCAACGTCGACACCCGCAACCCCTGCGGCATCTGCGCCGACCACCGCCGCGACCAGCGCCAGCTCTGCGTGGTCGAGGACGTCGCCGATCTCTGGGCGCTCGACCGCGCCAAGCTGTTCACCGGCCTTTACCACGTGCTCGGCGGGCGTCTTTCGGCGCTCGAAGGCGTACGGCCCGAGGACCTGAGCATCGGCGCGCTGATCGAACGCGTCGCGGCGGGCGGGATCGACGAGGTCGTGCTCGCCATGAACGCCACGCTCGAAGGCCAGACCACCGCGCACTACATCGCCGAGCGGCTCGGCGATTACCCGGTGCGCATCACCCAGCTCGCCCACGGCCTGCCCGTCGGCGGCGAGCTCGACTACCTCGACGAAGGCACGCTGGCGCAAGCGCTGCGGGCGCGGCGGCCGGTGGGCTAAGCCCACCCCGCAGCGACTAGCCTCGCCACGGAACAAGTCCGGAGCTCGGGCAAGTCTCGCTCCCCCTCCCGCAAGCGGGAGGGGTTCGGGGTGGGCCCGCCACGGATTGAATCATTCGTCGGTCGGAACTATCTTCCCGCCATGGCCATCCTTGAAATCCTCGAAGTGCCGGATCCCCGGCTCAAGACCGTATCGACCCCCGTCACCAGGTTCGACGAGGGGCTCAAGACGCTCGTCTCCGACATGTTCGAAACGATGTACGCCGCGCATGGCATCGGCCTTGCCGCGATCCAGGTCGGCGAACCGATCCGCCTGCTGGTTATCGACCTGCAGGAAGAGGACATGGATGCCGAACCCGAGGAATGCCACGACCACGGCGGCGAGAAGCACTTCCACCGCCCGGTCAAGAACGACCCGCGGGTCTTCGTGAACCCGGAGATCCTCGATCCGTCCGACGACCTCAAGACCTACCAGGAAGGCTGCCTCTCGGTCCCCGAGATCTACGCCGACGTCGACCGCCCGGCGCGCTGCCGGGTGCGCTGGCAGGACCTCGACGGGAAGACCCACGAGGAGGACATGGAAGGAATGATGGCGGTCTGCATCCAGCACGAGATGGACCACCTTGAAGGTATCCTGTTCATCGACCACCTCAGCCGCCTCAAGCGGCAGATGGCGCTCAAGAAGCTCGAAAAGATCCGCAAGGCGGCCTGAGCCGCCTCGGCCCGGGCCGAAAAAAGAACTTTCCTACAGCCCTTCGTTCGCTGCATGCTCGCGGCGATGCCGTTTCGTGCCTGCCCCCTTTTGTCCGCCTCGCGCAAAGTCGCTCGAGCGGGTGAAGGCCACACGATTTTTTTCGAAACGCCGTGGGTGTGACCCAGCGAATTGCAGCCATTTCTCCTGTAACGTACTGAAAACAAGGTAATGTTGGATTCCGGCACAGGGTCACAGGTGAGAACCTTGTGACCCTGCCGCCGGCCTCGGGGAAAGCGTCCGGCGGGTTAGGACCGGCCTAGCGCCAGCCCTTCGCCTTAGCCTCCTCCTCACCCGCCGCGTCGAGCGCCGGGCCGGCGGCCATTTCCTGCGCCTTGGCCAGCAGGTCGGCGTTCCCGGACCCGGCCATCTGGTACTCGGTGCCGTTCCATGAATGGCCCTCGCCTTCGTATTCCAGCTTCCAGCCGGTCTCGTCGCGGCAGGCGATGCCGCTTTGCGCCACGCCGCTGAAGGCGCGGCAATAATCACCGTCCCTGTCGCGGAAGCTGACCAACACTTTCACCGGCTCCACGACTCCTTGCGTCGCCACCAGCTGCCCGTCGAGCGCCGCGGCGACCTCATCTCCGGCATAGTGCCCGGACCCGCCGCGGGGCAGGAACACCGCCAAGGCCAGTGATGCGGCCAGCGCCGGGCCGGCGATCCAGCCCCAGCGCGGAATGCCCCGCTTTGCCTCGCGGCCCTGCCGCGCGGTCGCGAGGTCGGCCACCTTCGCCTCACCGCCGCCGAGCGTCTGCACGAGGTGGTCGGGAACGGCCTGGTCGAGGACCGGGGCAAAATGCGCGCCGAGCATGGCCTTGAGTTCGGTGTGACGCCGCACCTCTTCCGCCAGCGCCTCGTCCTGCGCCACTTCGGCGGCGACCTGCGAGCGGCGCGGCTCGGCCAGTTCGCCGTCGGCGAAGGCGGCCAGTTCTTCGGGGCTCACGCTCATGGCGTCTCTCCAAGCCTGGCGAGCAGGGCGTCGCGCCCGCGCACCAGCCGCGAATTGAGGGTCCCGACCGGGCAATCGACGATCTCGGCGGCCTCCTTGTAGGCGTAGCCTTCGACCATCACCAGCAGCACCGCCTCGCGCTGTTCGTCGGGCAGGGTGCGCAATGCGCGGTCGATATCGCTCAGCGCGACGGCGGCTTCCTGCGCTCCGTCGCCGCCGACCGACATGCCGGCTTCCTCAGCCACGAAAGTCTCGCCGCGGCGGCTGCAGGCGCGAGTCTCGTCGATCCAGATATTTCGCATCATCTTCATCATCCAGCTATCGAGGCGGGTGCCCGGCTGCCACTGGTGGCGCTTCGTCAGGGCGCGCTCGATGGTGGCCTGGCACAGGTCGTCACCGTCCGCCGGATGGCGCGCAAGGCTCATCGCGAAGCGCCGCAAGCGCGGCAGCAACGCCATGACACCCTGCTCGAATCCGTCGTCAGCTATTGTCGCCTCGTTCGTTGCATGGATTAAACGGCTGAGTTCGCGCGTTTCATCCACGCTTAAGGAAAAATCACAAGAGAAGAACCGTTGCGCCTGTTTCGCCCAGCCCTGATCGCCCTCGCGGTACTGCTGCCGGTAATCCCCGCGGCGGCCCAGCTTGCGGTGCCCGGCGTGTCGCTGCCGCAGGTGTCGCTGCCCGGCGAGGTGGTCGGGCGCACGCTGGAGAACACGACCGAGACGGTCCGCGAGACCGCCGAGCGTTTGCTCGACCTGCGGCAGGCACGCATCGACCGCCTGCTGCAGCGCGAGCGCGAGACGGTCGAGGCCGATGCGAGCGGCGCACCGGCGCGGCGCGGCGAACTGCTGCTGCTCGATCCCGTCAAGGCGACGCTCGACGCAGTGGCGAATGCCGGGTTCGGCGTCGTCGGCCACGAACGGCTCGGCTCGCTTGGGCTCGAAGTGGCCAGGGTGCAGCTGCCAAAGGGTGTGAAACTGGCTGCCGCCCAGGAGCTTCTGGCCAAGGCCGCACCGGGCGCCCAGATCGCACCCGACAATATCTATTTCGAATCCGGCGCTGCGCTCGCCGCCTCGGCCGGCGCCAGCACGCGCATCGCTACGATCGCCACCACCGTCGGCATGATCGACGGTGCGCCGGGCAAGGGCGTTGCGGTCGCCGCACAGCGCGGGTTCGCCAAGGGCGCGCCCTATGCCAGCGACCACGGCAGCGCCGTCGCCTCGCTGCTCGGCGGGGCCGGTGTGCGCCGCGTGCTGGCGGCGGACGTCTATGGCAAGGATCCGGCCGGCGGCAACGCGCTGGCCATCGCCCGCGCGCTCGACTGGCTCGCGGGCAGCGGCGCTAAGGTGGCGACGATCAGCCTCGTCGGGCCAAACAACGCGGTCCTCGCCAAGGCAATTGCCGGGGCGAGCCGTTCGGGCATGGTGGTGGTCGCCGCCGTCGGCAACGACGGGCCCGCCGCACCGCCGTCCTACCCGGCCTCCTATCCCGGCGTCGTCGCGGTCACCGCAGTCGATGGCCATGGCCGCCCCCTGATCGAGGCCGGCAATGCCCTGCATCTCGACTATGCCGCTCCCGGGGCCGACATCCGCGCCGCCAACCGCAACGGCAAGGCGAAGTCCGTGCGCGGGACCTCCTTCGCCACGCCGCTGGTCGCTGCACGGCTGGCGGCGGCGCTCGACGCGGGCGGCAGCTGGCGCACGACGCTCGACCGCGAGGCCGAAGACCTCGGCCCGCGCGGGGCGGACAAGCAGTTCGGTCGCGGCCTGCTGTGCCGCGGCTGCGGCCGGTGATGCGAAAAATTTCGCGCAACGTGAATTAAACGGCGAACGGCATCCGTTTTCCTTGTGAGCCGGCGCGAAAGCCCCGGCGAAAAGACAAGGAGAACAAGCCATGAAGTCCCTTCTGATTGCCGGCGCCGCCATGGCGCTGATCTCGATCCCGGCGCAGGCCCAGTTGCTGGGTGGCAGTGCCGGAGGTATCCTCGGCGGGTCGGGCGCGGGCCAGGTCGGCCTGCCCTCGTTGCCGAGTGTCCCCGACCTTCCCAACCCCACCGCCGACCTGCCTTCTACTCGCGGCACGGTCGACGGCTCCGCCCACGGTCACGGTTCGGCCAAGGCCGACCGCAAGAGCGGCAAGGTCGATGCCAACGGTGGCGGCGGCGCGAACGGTGGCGGCACGCTGACCGACCCGCTCCTCGATGGCTCGGGCAACGGCTCGGCCTCGGGCAACGGCTCGGCTTCGGCCCAGCTGGTCGGCACCGATGCGGTGCGCTCGACGGTCGATTCGGCCCGCTCAACGGCCGGTGGGACCGTCCAGCAGGCGCGCGGCACTGCCGGTGGCGCGGTCGGTACCGCCCGTTCGGCTGCCGCTAGCGCCGCAGGCCTCGCCGGTTCCGCCTCGGGCAGTGCCCAGGGTGCGGCGAGCGGCGCCGCTTCGGCCGCCTACAACTCGCTCGCCGTCGCCGGCAGCGCCGCCGCCAACGGCTCGGGCGCCTTCGCGGTCGACAAGGGCATGTCCGTCCTTTCGCCCGACGGCGACAAGATCGGCAAGGACGAGCAGGTGATCGCGGATTCGCGTGGCCGCGTGCAGGAACTGCTGGTCAAGGTCGACGGAGAACGGGCCATGATCCCGGCGACCAACTTCACCGGAAGCGGCAACGCCGTGATCTCGGCGATGGGCGAAGGCTCGATAAAGAGCCTCGCCGGCCAACAGGAAGGAACGGGCGAAAACGGCGGCTAACCCCAAACAACCGCAAGCCCGTTTCGGGGCGCCCGGCAGGAGATTCCTCCCCTGCCGGGCGCCTTCTTGCGTGCGGGGATCAGTTGGCCATGAACAGCGGAGTCGGCGGCTAGGTGAGCATGTCGCGCGTCACCCCGCCGAGGAGGGTTTCGAGCATCCGGGCGTGGCCATAGGCGCCCATGACCACCAGCCCGGCATTGCGTGCCCGTGCCGCCTCGCGCAACTGTCCGGCCACTTCCTTGCGTGACGTCCATGGAAAGCGGACGATCTCGCAATCGATGCCATGTCGCGCCAGGTATTCGGCTCCCTGTACTGGCGGGAGGTCGACGGTTTCCCCGTCGGTTTCGCCGTCTCCCACGGTGGCAAGCGTCACGCGCTCGGACTTCACCAGCAGCGGGACCGCGGCGCGCAGTGCGCGCGAGGATTCGACGGTGCCGTTCCAGCAGACAAGCGCAGGCGCGCCACATTGCAGCCCGGGGCAACCCTGCGGAACGGCAAGGACCGGCACCCGGGCGTGGATGGCCAGGCCGCCGGCAAGCCATGACGGGGCAGCCTCGTTTTCGGGATTGCCGGAGCCGACGACCGCGACATCGCTGAGCGCGGCGTATTCCTGCAGGACACTATCGCCTAGCCCGATCCGATCGTCCCATTCCCAGCGAACGTCTTCCAATTCGAGCCTGACTTCGGTCCTGGCGCGAAAGGCCTCGGCCCTTTCGCGCATCACGTGCGCCATCTCGGTCGAGAGCATGCCCTCGAAGTCTCCGGGCATCGCGAAATCGAGCGAGACGGCCTGAATGCAGGTGACATGGCCGTCGAATGCCCGCGCGAGGTCAAGCGCGACCTGCAGCCGGGCTTCGAAAGCCTGATCGTCGTGAGCGTGGAGAAGGATCGAACGCATATGCGCCTCCCAAGATAGCTGGAAGGCTATCCGCCCTAGTGAGGCAGAATGCATTGATGGCGGTCAAACGGGCGGAGTCACCCGCCCGGATGGTAGAAGTCGTATATCGCCTGCGCCACGCCCTGGCTGACGCCGGGCGCGCGCTGGAGGTCTTCGAGCGAGGCGGCGCGGACCTTGCCCGCGGTGCCGAAGTGCAGCAGCAGCGCGCGCTTGCGGGCCGGGCCGATGCCGGGGATTTCGTCGAGCGGGCTGGCGGTGATCGCCCGGCTGCGCTTGGCGCGGTGCGCGCCGATGGCGAAGCGGTGGACCTCGTCGCGCAGGCGCTGGAGGTAGAACAGCACCGGCGAATTCGTCGGCAGCATCTTCTCGCGGCCATCGGGGAAGTGGAACACCTCGCGCCCCTCGCGGCCGTGGTGCGGGCCTTTGGCGATGGCGATCAGCGGCACGTCCTCGATGCCGAGTTCCTCCAGCTTGTCGCGCACGCTCGACATCTGGCCCTTGCCGCCGTCGATCAGCACCAGGTCCGGCCATAGCCCGCCGTCGCGCTCGGGGTCCTCCTCGAGCGCGCGGCTGAAGCGGCGGTGCATGACCTCGCGCATCATCGCGAAGTCGTCGTCGGTCTGGGCGCTCTTGATGTTGAACTTGCGGTACTGGCCCTTCTGGAAACCCTCGGGTCCGGCAACGACCATCGCGCCCAAAGCCTTGGTGCCCTGGATGTGGCTGTTGTCGTAAATCTCGATCCGCGCGGGCACATCGGGCAGTTCGAGGAATTCGGACATCTCGCGCATGACTTTCGCCTGCGTTCCGGACTCTGCAAGGCGCCGATCAAGCGCTTCATTCGCATTGCGCGCGGCCTGCTCCATCAGCTTCCGGCGCTCGCCGCGCTGGGGGACGCTGATCTCGACCTTGCGCCCGGCGATGGCCCCGAACGCCTCTTCGAGCAGGGCGCGATCCGGCAGTTCGCGGTCGACCAGGATCGTGCGCGGCGGCGGCACTTCCTCGTAGAACTGGGCAAGCACTCGGGCGAGCACCTCGTCCTCGCTCACGTCCTGGATGTGGCTCGGGAAGAAGGCGCGGTGGCCCCAGTTCTGTCCGCCACGGATGAAGAAGGCCTGGATGCCGATGTGCCCGCCCTTGGCCGCGAGCGCGAAGACGTCGGCATCGCCGACGCTGCTGGCATTGATCGCCTGGCTGCCCTGGATGAAGGTCGCCGCGCGCAGACGGTCGCGCAGCATTGCCGCGCGCTCGAAGTCGAGCGTCTCGGCCGCTTCAGCCATTTGTGCCTCGATCTTGGCCTGAACCGCGCCCGACTTCCCGGTCAGGAAATCGCGCGTTTCCTCGACCAGTTCGGCGTAGCCTTCCTTGTCGATCCGTCCGACGCAGGGCGCCGAGCAGCGCTTGATCTCGTAGAGTAGGCAGGGTCGGTCGCGCCGGCTGAAAAAACTGTCGGTACAGGATCTTAGGAGGAACAGCTTCTGCAGTGCGTTAATTGTCGTGTTGACCGAGCCGGCGCTTGCGAAGGGGCCATAGTAGTCGCCCTTGGCCTTGCGCGCACCGCGGTGCTTCATGATCCGCGGGAAATCGTGCTCGGCGCGCAGCAGGATGAAAGGGAAACTCTTATCATCGCGCAATAACACGTTGTAAGGGGGACGAAATCGTTTTATCAGCTGCGCTTCGAGCAGCAGCGCCTCGGCCTCGGAATTGGTCGTGACGATTTCCATCGACCGGGTCTGTGCGACCATGCGTTGCAACCGTCCCGAAAGGTTCGCCACCTGGGTGTAGTTCGCCACCCGGTTCTTCAGCGCCCGCGCCTTGCCGACGTAGAGCACGTCGCCGCGGGCATCGAGCATGCGGTAGACGCCCGGCATCGGCTTGAGCGTCTTGACCGTCTCGCGGATCGCCTTCGTCCCGGCCTCGATGTCGGGCTTGCTCGAACCCTGCACGACGTAGGTCGCGCGCTCCTCGTTGAAGCGTTCGGCGCCGCGCGGATCGTGGGGAGTGCCTGCCGGAGTGCGGGACATGAGCAGCAGATAGGCCGGACCTCGCCATTTCTCAATCGCTTGCCAAGTCCGGCGGAGCGGGGCAACTTCGGCTCATGCAGGGGGAAAAGGCGGCACCGCCGCGCACGGTCGGCTTCTGGGGAAGCTCGTTATTGCAGATCAACGGGATGATCGGGTCGGGCATATTCGCCCTGCCGGCGCTGCTCGTTGCCGCCGTCGGCAGCTTTGCGCCGTGGCTGATGGTCCTGGGCGGGATCGTGTTCCTCCCGCTGACGCTGGTCTTCGCCTGGCTCTCGTCGCGGTTCGACGAAACCGGAGGGCCGGTCCTCTACGGCAAGGCCGCCTTCGGTAGTTTCGTCGGCTTCCAGGCCGGGTGGGGACGCTATGCCTCGGGCAACATCGCGCTTGCTGCCAACACCCACGTCATGATCGCCTACTTCGCGGTGATCTTCCCCGCACTCCAAGTGCCGTCCATCGCGACCGCCGCAGTGGTTGCCGTGCTCCTTGCCCTGACGTTCATAAATCTCCTCGGGATGCGCAATTCGATCGGCACGCTCGGCGTGTTGACGTTGCTCAAGCTGATCCCACTTGCCATTGTCGCGCTGGCGGCGTTGTTCGGCGGATTCTCTCAGCAACCTGTCCTGCTGCCTCAGTTCGGAAAGGTGGAATCGGTCGTCCTCCTGTTGTTCTATGCCTTTATCGGATTCGAAGGTGTGACCGTGCCGGCCGGCGAAGTGCGCGACCCGAAGCGCGACATCCCGAGGGTGCTGGTTACCATGCTCGCAGGGGTGACCGTGATATACGCGCTGGTCATCTGGGCCTACCTCACGATCGCCCCCGCGGAGAGCGCGAGCGACAACGCACTCGCCAGCGCGGCGGACACCGCGCTCGGCCGATGGGGAGCGCTGCTGGTCGTCCTCGGTGCTGGGTTTTCCATCGCAGCCAACAATTTTTCCAGCCTCGTGGTCGTCCCACGCATGGCCTACGGAATGGCGCAGCAGGGCATGCTCCCGCGCTGGTTCGAACGCATCAGCCCTCGCTACCTGACGCCGGCCAACTCGATCCTTTGCTACGGAATTATCGCAGCGCTGTTTGCAATCTGGGGCGGCTTTGCCGTGCTCGCCGCCGCCAGCACGCTGACGCGGATGCTGGCCTATGCAATCTCCGCTGCAGCCCTGCCGGTGATCGAACGGCGCGAGGGGGCGTTCAATCCACTGCACCTGCTGGTGTCAGTCCTCGCCCTCGCGGCTTCGGCATGGATTGCGAGCCATGCCGACGCCGAAGCCTGGACCATGTTCGGCGTGCTGATTGCCGTGGGGACCGCGCTCTACGTCCTTGCCCGGCGAGGTCGGACGGCCGCCCCCGAGGCAGCCGCATAGAGGTGGCCTGCGAGTTCGGTCGTCAGAAGAGTTTGCGGAACTCGAGCGAGAGCGTCCGCCCGAGCGGATCGATCAGCAGCGGTTGATACCGCAGCGGCGTATCGCCGCTACTGTCAGTCACGCGCTGGTGCGCATCCGTAAGGTTGTCGATGCTGAAAGACACCCGCGTGCCTTCCAGGAACGGCACCTGCTCGACCAGCTTCTCTCTTCGTCCGAGATCCGCGAAGACCCTCAGGTTGAGAGTGAACAGGTCGTCGAAGTAGAGGTCGGTGCTGCCTGGCAATCCGCTACCGTCGACCCGCGTCTTGCTGCTGTAATTTCCGCGCAGGCGCACGCCCATGCCGTTGTAGAAGACGCCGCCGTTGATCTCGAAGGTGTTCTTCGAAACGCCGCCGCCCGAAAGTGCGTCGCCGTCAAGCAGGTCGAGCAGCGGACCACCGGAGGCGACCAGCACCTCGTTCTCAAGCTCACGGGTGTAATTCACCGAGAGGTTCCAGCGGCCGAAGTTGCCACCGCGATTACGATTGAACGGGAAGCCTCCAGAGGCTGCCGCGCCCTGTTGTGGCTGGCCGCCGCCGTTGCCCTGGCCTGGCTGGCTACCCGGAGCGCCCTGGCCACCACCCTGCCCCGGCTGGCTGCCCTGCGACGGGGCGCCGCCGCCGAACTGTGCCGGATTGGCGGCGCAGAGACGCTGCTGCAGCTGGCCGACGCGTTCCATGTCGGGCGTCACGCCATCCGGTCCCATGAACCGTCGTCGAAACTCTTCGGGAAGGACCGAAAGTTCGGGTGCCTCCTTCGGCTTCCCGTTTTCGCAGAACGCCGCCTGCAGGCGCTGGAAGCCCTCGGGATTGAAAACGGCACCCGGTCCGCCCTGCCCGTTGGCGCCGCACATGCGCTGGCGCATCTCGGCCAGCCGCTCGGGATCGGGCTTGCCGTCAGGACCCTTGATCCGTTCCTGCATCTGTTCAGGCAGTCCCGAGATGTCGGGGGTCTCGCCGCCGTCGGCGCAGAGCTGCTCGCGGAATTTCTGGAACGCCTGCGGGTTGAAGTTGCCTCCCCCGCCACCCTGCTGGCCGCCACCGGGAGCGCCACCAAAGAAGATGAAGGGCGGAGGTCCACCACCGCCGCCGGGAGCACCGCCGCCTAGTGCGCCGCCGCCGGGGCCACCCGGTCCGCCGGGGCCGCCAAAACCGACTGCAAACCCGCCGCCACCACCGCCGCCGCGCTGGCTGCCTTCCGGCCGCTCGCCGAGCTGGCCGGAGAAGTTGAGGCCGACGCGAACGCGCGAGGAGCGCTGTTCGGTGAAGGTCACCGGACGCTGGTCGAGCGCGATGAGATTGCCCGCTCCGTCACGCGTCACGCGCCCGGGGAACGCCGCCTCGATCGCCGGAGTCAACACCGGAAACGAGGCCGTCACGTCGTTCGACTTGTTGCGGAAGTACTCGACCGAGACGGCCGTGCGGTCGAACAGCGGCAGCTCGTAGAATGCGCCGAGCCGGATATCACGCTGCGTTTCGCGTTTCAGGTTCGGGTTGCCGCCGCTGGTGACCTGCGCCAGGACCGTCTGGCCGGTGTTGAAGTCGTAGACCGGCACGTTGTAGTTCGTGATCGTCGGCGCACCGAGCTGGCTCAGCCCCGGCGCGGCGTCGCGAACGATGCGGGTCGCCTGCAAGGTCAACTTGTCGAACGGACTCCACGTCACGCCCGCAGTCCAGTCGGTCAGGGTGCCGAAGTCCGACAAGTGATCGGCGCCGGCGCTGAACGTCGCGGTAAGGTTACCGAGGAACGCCAGCACGTCCATGTCGCGGCTGGCGATCGGGACCGAGACGTTGATGCCGCCGTTGAAATCGCCGCGCGTCAGCTTGGTCTGCGGCAACGCGGTGCGGGTGTCGTCGCTCTTGATCCGGTCCCAGTCGAATCCGGCATCCAGAGTGACCGAAACGTCGCCCGCAGGCAGCATGATCGGGCTGCCGATGGCCGTGAACTTGGCACTGGCGCTGTCGGACATGCTGTTGGCGGTATCGAACCCGGCCGCGGTCGGGATCGTGATCGGGTCGTCGAGACCGAATGCTCCGGTCAGCGCTGCGGTCTGCAGCCCGGCGACATCGGCGCGCCGGTCGATCTTCGTGGTCGAGTCGTTGCGGCTGGCGTCCAGCGTGCCCGTCAGTTGCCAGTCGCCGGCGTTGGCGTTGAGCGTCGCGCCCATGGCGGCGTTGTCGGTCCGCGAGCGGCGAGCCAGCGGATCGTCTGCGCCGAAGATGCGCAACTCGGAGTCGCCCGGGGGTGTCGGGCCGGTCAGCAACACGGTATTGAGGCCCGACAGCGACGTGCTGTCGTTGCGGCTGAGCGTGCCGTTGAGGCTGAGGGAGGCCCCGGCATCGCCCAGACCTTTCGTCCAGTTGGCGGTGAGCTGGTAGTTCTCGGAATCCGCGACGAGCGTGCGGTACGGGGCCTGGTCGGGATCACCGGTAACGACCGGAGCGACGGTCTGAGCGATGCCGCGCTCGGCCTCGGTCAGCTTGCTGGTGTCCGAAACGTTTAGGTCGATGTTGAGGCGGCTCGCGCCGTTGATCGTGAGCAGCGTACCGTCGGCAGACTTGGTCGAGGTCCCGCCGCGGTCGGGCTGCTCGTATTCCAGCTCGACTTCCTTGCTCGAAAAATTGTCCTTGAGGATGAAGTTGATGACGCGCTGGTTGGGCGGATAGCCGTAACGCTGCGCCACTTCCTCCGGCAGGATCTCGACCTTGCGGATCGCTTCGGGCGGAAACGAGCGCATCTCGCGGAAAGATGACACGCGCAGCCCATTAAGCAGGAACACAGGCTGACCGCCACCGCGCCCACGCCCACTACCTGTTTCCGCGGAAAGCGCGGCGACCAGTTCGGCCAGCGAGCCGGCACCATAGGAGGCGATATCCTCCTCGTTGAGCTCGACGACAGCCGGCTGCGGGGCCTCTACCGCACCGCGCAGCGACCCGGCGATGACAAGGATCTCATTGTCGGACAGGTCCTGGCGCTGCTCCGGCGTCATCTGCTCGAGTCCGTCCTGCGCCTTGCCGACGGTCGAATCCGCATCCGGAACCGGCGTTGAACTCTGCGCGAACGCGGGCGTGCTCAGGGCAACGGCAAGGGCAGCAAGACTCGTGGCGGGATGCAATCGCAAGCGCAGATATCCTTCGAATACAACTGTACACACCCCTGCCGCGCTATTTGGAGAAACTCCCAAATCCCACAAGCTGCGTTCGGGTAATAAAGTGTCGCAAGTGTATCGGAGCCTAACGCCGCCCTGAGGCGAGGCTTTCCTTTTCGCGCCGGCACGGGTATGGGCGCGGCCACGACTGAGACAAGGCAACGGAATTACGAACTTTATGGCGAAAGAAGAACTCCTCGAAATGCGCGGGAAGGTGGTGGAGCTGCTGCCTAACGCGATGTTCCGGGTAGAGCTCGAAAACGGCCATCAGATCATCGGTCACACCGCCGGCAAGATGCGCAAAAACCGCATCCGCGTGCTCGTCGCCGACGAGGTTCTCGTCGAGCTTACGCCCTACGACCTGACCAAGGGCCGCATCACCTACCGCTTCATGCCCGGCCGGGGCGGCCCGGGCCCGCAATAAGCGGCGGGCGGCGCTTGGACGCCCCCTCACTGATCCTCGCATCCGCCAGCCCGAGACGGCGCGAACTGCTCGCCCGGCTCGGCGTCGAACCGGCGCGCATGGGTGGCGCACATATCGACGAGACCCCGCTAAAGGGTGAACTGCCGCGCGACTACGCCGTGCGCATGGCGCGCGAGAAGGCGGTAGCCGCCGAAGAGGGCAACGCGTTCGTGCTCGCAGGCGACACCGTCGTCGCAGTCGGTCGGCGGATCCTGCCCAAAGCAGAGGACGAGGCGACAGCTCGACAGTGCCTTGAACTACTCTCCGGACGGCGTCACCGCGTGCTTTCCGCCATCGCCCTGCGCGGACCAGACGGGAGCCTGCGCGAGAAGCTGAGCGAGACGCAGGTGCGCTTCAAGCGCCTCTCCGCCGAGGAAATAGCCTCCTATCTCGCCGGGGGCGAGTGGCACGGCAAGGCCGGTGGCTACGCCATCCAGGGCAGCGCGGAGGGCCTGATCGCGTGGATCTCCGGCAGCCATTCTGGCGTGGTCGGCCTGCCGTTGTTCGAAACGCGGGCACTGCTGAAAGCGGCGGGCTTCAGCCTTGGCTGATTGGCTCGTCGAGGAGGGCATCGGCGAACACCGCGCGTTGCTCGTCGACGGTGGTGAAGCAGTGGCGGCAAAGCTCGACTGGCCCGGCGGACTTGCTGCCGGCCTCGTCGCCGATGCGAAGCTGACCCACTACGTCCCGGCCCGGCGACGCGGCACGGCGCAGTTTTCCGGCGGCGAAGAAGCGCTGGTTGCGCGCCTCCCGGCCGATACCCGCGAAGGCACCGTCATGCGGCTCGAAGTGACCCGTCCGGCACTGGCGGAGCGTGGCCGCAACAAGCGCGCGCAGGCGCGGCCGAGCACGTCGGACCCCCGCCCTGCACCATCGCTGGCCGAGGCGCTCGGGGCGAAGGCGGTGCGGGCCCTGCCCGCGGGCTTGTGGGAAGAGGTCTGGAGCGAGGCCTGGTCGGGTGAGGTCGCCTTCCCCGGCGGAAGCCTTGTCGTGTCGCCCACGCCCGCGCTGACGGCCATCGACATCGACGGCGCTGCCCCGGCGGCACAACTGGCCCACGAGGCCGTTCCGGCGATTGCCGCGACCCTGCGCCGGATGGACCTCGGCGGGTCGATCGCCATAGATTTCCCGGCACTGGCCGACAAGGCCGACCGCCGGGTCGTTGACGAACTCGTTGCCGCCGCGCTGGATGGCTGGCCGCACGAGCGCACGGCAATGAACGGCTTCGGCCTGCTGCATATTGTCGCTCGGCTCGAGCGCCCGTCTTTGCTCCATCGCCTCGCACTGAACCGCGCCGGGGCGGGGGCGAGACTCCTGCTGCGCCGCGCCGAGCAGGTCGCCGAACCGGGACAGTTGCTGCTCACCGCGCACCCCGCCGTGCTGGCGCAGGTCGGGGAGCCGTGGCTGGAGGAACTGGCTCGACGGACTGGACGACAGGTGCGGACAGCACCCGACCCCGCCCTTGCACTCGATGGCGGCTTCGCGCAGGCGGTCGCATCATGACCAAATCGAAAACCTGCCCGATCTGCAGGAAGCCGCGCAGCGAAGAGTTCGCCCCGTTCTGCTCGGCCCGCTGCCGCGACCGCGACCTCGCAAGCTGGTTCAACGAGGGATATGCGATTCCCGGCCCCCCCGCGAACCCGGAAGACGCGGTCAGGGACGAGGACTGAACGGCCCTCATCCTCCTGTCGTCGGATGGAGGTGATTACCCCCTTGCAAAGCGCGCCACGGCCCGCCATAGGCGCGCTTCCAACCGCTCGCGGGCCGGTTTCCGGCCCTTGCTGAAGCGAATGCCCAGGTAGCTCAGTTGGTAGAGCATGCGACTGAAAATCGCAGTGTCGGTGGTTCGATCCCGCCCCTGGGCACCATCATTACCATCAAGCATCTGAAACATCGTCCTTTTCTTCGGGTCGGAAACACGCCAAGGGTCCAAGGTTGGAAACAGCGCGGTCCGCGAGGAGCGTTCGATTGGCGCCTCCGCGGTACTTGGCGAAGGTCGCGGACTACTTGAGCCCCGTGAACGCCATACGCTTGATTGACCGGGGCCGAAAAGCCCCCCTCATTGTGACAGCGTTATCAACGCAATCGCCGGTGGCGCACTCAGCGCCATCGGGCATGTCGGGGATAGAGTCGGTTAATCGGTTTGAATCCGTCGCAATGTCGGTTATATATCATCACAACGACGGAACGTATCGGAATAACCGACATGATACACGCCTACCCAATACTTGAGCAGATCGATCACGATGTACTTGGATTAATCCGAGAGCAGCGTCGGTTGTTGCGCCATCAAGTCGGACAGAACCCGCTACGCTGGAACGGCTTTCTTCGGAAGAACACCTTTGCCCGCGCTCTGCAGGGATCCAACAGTATCGAAGGCATCAACGCGAACCTCGATGAAGCGATGGCGATCATCGATGACGAACGCCCTGAAACGTTGGAAGAGGAGACGGCGAGAGCGTTAGAAGGTTACCGCCAAGCGGTTACATACATCATCCGCATCCACGACGACCCTCACACGAAAGTAGGGACGCAATTTATCCGTACTTTGCACTACATGATGTTGAACTACGACATGTCGAAAATGCCGGGCCAATGGCGCCCTGGCCCGGTGTACGTCGTTCACGAGGGGACCAAAGAGGTGGCCTACGAGGGGCCCCCAGCCGAGGAAGTGCCCTGCCTAATGGACGAGTACGCTGAGCAACTAAATTCTTCTGACAACGTCGAATCCTCAACGGTGTTGGGCGCTATGGCCCACCTCAATCTGGCGATGATCCACCCGTTCAAGGATGGGAATGGCAGGATGGCGCGTGCGTTGCAGACGCTGGTTATTTCGCAAAATGGGATTAGCTCACCTACCTTTTGCAGCATCGAAGAATGGCTCGGACGCAACACGCTCGCATATTACGATATTCTAAAGGAGGTGGGTCAAGGTAGCTGGCACCCCAAAAACTCAGCGCTCCCGTGGGTGCGATTTTGCCTCAAGGCGCACTATCAACAAGCCGCCACCCTAATGAAGCGAAATACCCATATCGGCCGGGTGTGGGGCGAGATTGCGCAGATCTGCCGCCAACACGATCTGCACGATCGGATGGAGGGGCCGCTCTTAGAAGCGGCATTCGGATACAAGGTGCGCAATCATCGCTATCGTGAAGAGAGCGACATCTCAGATGCGGTGGCCGGCCGAGACCTAAGGCGGCTTTGTGAACTTGATTGGCTGATACCAGTTGGCGAAAAGAGAGGCCGATACTACGTGGCCAGCAAGTTGCTGCTCGAAATTACCGAGAGAACCCGCGAAGAACGGCGCGCAGGTGATCCATATGAGCTCGTCGCCCAACGGACTGCGCAGTTGGAAATGGCAGTCTAATGTAGAAGCAAATCGACAAGTTCAAGGATGCCGCGCGCGAGCTTGAGTGCGACGACGACGAACGGCGCTTTGAGGAACGGCTTGGGAAGTTGCTGAAGCCGAAACCCTCAAGCGAGGCCGAGTAGCCTTCCCAACCGCAGGGCCGCGTCCTCGCTGTCTACGCGAGCCAGCACGGAGGTTTGCCCCTCGCCCTCTTCAACGAGAAAATATCTCCTCAGATCTTCCAGCGGAGGGTCAACGTATTGCGCCGTTCTGTTGTTGATTGGCTTTAATGCCAATATTCTGCCAACCGCTCTATCGTAGACAAGGCGATTTCGGTCACAAAATGCCTGCTTGGTAGTCCTAGAATGTGGATGGTGATTGCGCGCAACAAAGGAGTCAATTTCTGACGCTCATCCTCTCCCACTGTAGTCCGGTAACGGGGCTATTGACTGTATCGGACATCGCCGTTTCGCGGCCAGTAGCGAATGGTTCGATTTCAGCCGACTTGCCTTTTCGCGACGTACCTCTGAGTATGGAAGGGAACCAGCGGTACCTATCCGGTTTTTCGCAGAAGTCGGCAATCTTCGGCCGTACGTTGATCTTGCTCGCCGGCATGGAAATCGTAGCAACAAGGATCATAGCTAGGCTGCGAGAGACTTCTGACGAGGGCCGCCAAAAAGTAAACATCAACAAGTTAGTTGATGAGATGGACCTCTACGAAACTGAACTAAGTGGTCTGTCACTCATTTATCATTTCAAAGACTCAGATGCGGAAATCACGCGTGAGGAAATCGGATGTCTGCGCGCGCCATCGTCATCAGAGGAGGACCTAATTGGGAACGGTAGTGGCTTAAGGCATTTTGCTCGCGACATTCGCTTCAAACCGGACGGAACTCACGAGAGCCACATTAACATCCGTCACGAGCTAATTTCCAAGGTTCTCATGCACACGCTTCTCGAGCGCTACCAACCGGAGAGCATAAGCCGGCACTCTTACGGAGGCTGGTTCGAACTCGCCTATGCCGATTTCGACACTTTTGCCAAAGTCCCATACGGCGTCCAGCTTTGGGCAAGGGGCAAGGGGATTGTGAGCACTGGAGGTCCAGGATACTTTGGATGGTATAGTAACAACAATCTAATAATCACCAGATTTCAAATCACAGAAGAAATTGAGGGGCAAAGAAAACTTAATTTGAAACAGTCCATTATTCCAGATTTACTTCGAAGAGATGGAATAATTTCCCCTCCTTCTGGATCAGTTTTACCGTATTTTGTTGGTCATTTGATTTACGACAGTGATGTAGATAGGTGGATTACTTACATAGATACTGATCCAACTTCTGATGGCATGATTTTTCAAGTAAACCGTCAAGGTTTTGATCGAATAGTACCTCCTGGATTCATGGAGCACCTTCTTAGCCTACAGCCTAGCAGCCAAGAGGCGGGACTATTCAAAACCTAGACCCCCAACGAAGATGCTATGATAGTGGCAAAGGGGCAGCTCTAGCTGGCGCTAGCTAGATCAACTTATTCAGACAAAGAGTTTGAAGACTTGACCTTCGTGCGAAGGCAATTTTCTAACCACTTGAAGAGACGGCACGGTAGGGCTCAAACTTCTGATCCGCTGTCTAGGCGTCAGGGTGTTATCGGCCGAATTTTGGGCCCCGCCCGGAGACAACCATTGAGCTTGAAGCCAACGCCTATGGCGGTCATTTCGCTAATGCCTTGGCAAGTTCTCAACGTACTTTCACAAAATGGCGATTCGCTCTGCCGAAAAGGTTGGAAACATCACCCGCGGGACTCAGCGGGCTTCCGTTGGTCAAGAGCCTTGGTTGGAAACAGTGCGGGCGTTGATTTTCAACAGAATGTCCACTCCGCCCCTGGGCACCACCTTTTCAATAGCTTGAGCGGCGGCCCGGCACAGCGTCCGGCCGCCGATCGCTTGTCAGGAGTGGCTGCTCACGCCGCCTTCATGGCATTGTCGTCGCCTACTTCGCTGCCGGTCGTCTCGAGGTCGAGCGTATAACGCCGGGCGAGGAGCAGGTCCCCGCCGCGCGCCCGACACTCTGTCGGGCGGACTTCGCCCGTCTCGCGGAAGCCGATCTTGCGCAGCACCCGGCCCGACGCCGGGTTGTCGATGAAGTGCCCGGCGACGAGCTTGCGATAGCCCAAGGCGTGCGCGATCTCGGTCACCGCCCGGCCGGCCTCGCTGGCATAGCCGTGGCCCCAGTGGTCGCGGGCGATCCAGTAGCCCATCTCGAAGCCCTCGACCTCCTTGTGCAGGCCGATGCAACCGACGATCGGAGCGCCGGGAGTGTCGGGAAGCGTAATAAGGAAGCGCGGCTGACTGGCCTGCACTTCGCGGACGCAGAACTGCTCCGCGTCGGCCATGCGATAGGGCCACGGCGCGCGCGAGAGCATCGACACGATGCCGGCATCGCAGATCCCGTTGTAAACCGCCCGGCAATCTTCCGGGAAGGCGGGCCGCAGGAACAGCCTCTCACTCCGGTAGAACATCGCATTTACTCCCTCGGGCCGCCGCGCCGCTACCTCACGGACGTGACGGTCTTGTTGCGAAGGAGACTAAAAAAGGGAGACGGGTCTGGCCCCATCTCCCTCGACTGGCCGGAGCTTGCGCCTCCGGCGGGGCCATCCCGTTGGATGACCCCTTTATCGGATCATCCGGTTATTCGGCGGCGGCTGCCATCATGTCGACCGATACGTACTTGCGGCCGAGTTTGCCGTCGTGGAAACGCACGCGGCCGGCTTCCAGCGCAAACAGGGTGTGGTCCTTGCCCATGCCGACATTGGCACCCGGGTAGAACTTGGTCCCGCGCTGGCGCACGATAATGTTGCCCGGAATGACTTCCTGGCTGCCGAACTTCTTCACGCCGAGGCGACGGCCGGCCGAATCGCGACCGTTACGCGACGAACCGCCTGCTTTCTTATGTGCCATCTCGTCTTACTCCGTACTCGGCTTGATTACTTCTCGGCCGCCGGCTTCTTCGCCGGGGCCTTCTTCGCCGGAGCCTTCTTGGCGGCGGCGGGCTTCTCGTCGGCCTTGGCGGCGGTGGCGGCCTTCTTGACCGGCTCCGCCTTCACGGCCTTGGTTTCCTTCTTCGTGTCGACGCCCTTGGCCGGCTCGTCCTTCACGGCAGTGGTCTTGGCGACCTTGGCCGGAGCCTCGTCCTTGGGAGCGGCTTCCTTCTTCGGAGCAGCCTTCTTCTCGACCTTCGAATCGCCGACCTGGACGATGCGCAGCAGGGTCATCTGCTGGCGGTGCCCGGCCTTGCGGCGATAGTTGTGGCGGCGGCGCTTCTTGAAGACCGTGACCTTCTCGCTCTTCGCCTGGGCGATGATTTCGGCCGCGACCTTGACCTTGGCGGCATCCTTGATTTCGCCACCGTCGCCGGCGAGCAGGACGTCGCCCAGCTCGACCGTGTCACCGGCTTCACCAGCCAGCTTCTCGACCGCGATCTTGTCTCCGGCGGAAACGCGATATTGCTTACCGCCCGTGCGCACTACTGCGAACATGGTTCACCTAATCCGTTCGTATCGACTGTCCCTCACACCGCACATATGGAAACGCGCGGCACAAACGACAAAAAGGGCACCCACCGGGGTGCCGGAAAGAGCGCAGCCGTTAGGGGAAGAGCCCCGCGCTGTCAACGCCCCCAAGGCGGTAATTTCGCCCGATCGTGCTGGAAAGACCGGCGGTGTGTCGCTAGGTCCGCTGTCGATGCCCAATCGCGCCCTTCCCGCCCTCCTTACAGCCATGCTGGCCGCCTGCGCCAGCCCGCAAGGCGACTATCCCAGCCTCGCAATTCGCGATGCCGAGCGAGTAACCGGGACGATGGAGCCCGCCCAACCCGCGACCGAGCCTTTCGTCGCGCCGACGCCGAGCGCCGAGTCGATAGCGAACATCGAAAGCCTCGTGGAACAGGCGAACAGCGCGTACGAATCGTATCGCGGCAAGCTCGACGGTGTGCGCGCGGCTGTGCTTGCGGCGCGAGGCGCGGAGCCCGGGACGGACGCCTGGGCACGGGCCAACGTCGCCATCGCCGACCTCGAGACCGAGCGCAGCCGCACCATGCTGCCGCTGGCCGAGATCGACCGTCTCACCGTCGCAGCCGCGATTGAGGGTGGTACGCTTGAGGATTACGAGGCGGCGCAGGGCCTGGTCGGCGAGATGGTCGACTTCGAGACCGCCAAGCTCGACGAAATCTGGAACGCCCTGCGCTGACGAAAAGAAGCGCGGGCCCCAAGGACCCGCGCCAGGGGAGGAGTTCGTGGCCTAGCGGACGACCGCGGCGATGGTGACGACCGCAACGCCCCACGCGAAGATCAGCACCGGCAGGATCAGGACCTGCACCGCCGCGTCGCGTGCCGCGGTCTTGCCGTAGGCGGTCTGGATTCCGTCGATGGCAAATCGCGCCCAGCTCTTGGGCTTCGATTCGGTCGGCGGGTTGAGCCGGGACCAGATCGTAGGGATGCCGAAACCGGCGACGATCGAGACCACGAAGGCGGCCATCGGCAGGATCATTTCCGGGGTGCGGAAACCGATTGCCATGACGGCGAGGAAGCCGAGGTACATCGCCACCGTGATGGCATAGAGTGACTTGGGCAGTTCGAAGGTGCGGTCGACGATGGTCGGCGCATGGACCGGAAGTTCGGTGTAGACGGTCGCCTTCTCGGCAACGAGCTGGCGGGTAACGCGTTCGGCCATCGATTTTCTCCTCGGGTTGTTTCCGAGGCTGATGGCAGCGGCCGCAGCGGTCCGCCTTGACCGGAATCAAACTTTCTCCGGCGTTTCCCTCCACCGCGCAAGGTCGGCATGATCCTCCTCGCGCGGTTCGATCCAGGTCCACACGCCGCCGCGCCTCTCGCGCTTCCAGAACCAGGCGTCGGACTTGAGGTGATCCATCGCGAAGTCGACCGCCTGGATCGCCGCGCGGCGGTGGCGGGCGCAGGCCGAGACGAGCACGATCGGTTCGCCCGGCTGCATCTCGCCGACGCGGTGGACGATCAGGATGCCCATCAAGTCGAACCGGCCCAGCGCCTCGTCGGCCAACGCCTCCATCCCCGCCAGCGTCAGCGGGGCGTAGTGCGAGAGTTCGAGCGCCTCGACGTCGTCGTCCGAGCGGACCTCGCCGACGAACGTGCAGACCCCGCCCAGCCCCGGATGGGCGTTGGTGAAGGGTCCGACGTAGCTGCCGGGATTGAACGGCGCATCGAGCAGTTCGACCTGCCGGGCCATGTCAGCCTCCCGAGACGGGTGGCAGCAGCGCAACCTCGTCGCCCTCGCCGGCATCAAGCGTCCGCTTGTCGGCGAGCACCGTGCCGTTGAGCGCGAGACGCACCTTGTCGCCTTCGATCGCCTCGGCCAGCCCGGCTTCGAGCCCTTCGACCAGCGAAACCCAGTCGAGCGGGGCCTCGACCGTCATCTCGGGCAAACCCGCGAGGTCGGCCAGCTTGCCGAGGAAGACCAGCTTCACGCTCATGGTTACCTCTTCGCCATTGCGAGGAGGCGAAGCCGACGAAGCAATCCAGGGCGGCGCGCACCACCCTGGATTGCTTCGCTACGCTCGCAATGACGAAAGCTGGGGGCACCGATCACACTCATCCCCCCGTCAGCGACATGTGCCGCGGCTGGGCCGGGGCGGCGCCTTCCTCGATGCGGAAGTGGTGCCGTTCGGGCTTGATGCGCATCGCCTCGTCGAGCGCGGCGGCGAGGTTCTCGTCGGGCGCATCCGAACGCAAGGCTGCACGCAAGTCGACCTTCTCGGCCCCGCCGAGGCAGGCGTAGAGCTCGCCCGTCGCGGTCACGCGAATGCGGTTGCAGCCGGCGCAGAAGTTGTTGGTCAGCGGAGTGATCAGGCCGAGCCGGCCGCCTGTCTCGGCTACGTCCCAGTAGCGCGCCGGGCCGCCGCTGGTGTGGCCCGAGGGCGTCAGCGTCCAGCGCGCCGCCAGCACGTCCTGCACCGCGGTCAGCGGCAGGTAGTGATCGACCCGCTCGCCCTCGATCTCGCCGAGCGGCATGACCTCGATCAGGGTGATCTCGTGGCCGTTGGCGTGGGCCCATTCGACGAGGAAGGGAATCTCATCCTCGTTGAGCCCCTTGAGCGCGACGGTGTTGAGCTTGACCTTGAGACCCGCCTCCTTCGCCGCGGCGATGCCGCGCAGGACCTGCACCAGCCGGTCGCGGCGGCTGAGCTGTTCGAACAGGTCGGCGTCCATCGTATCGAGCGAGACGTTGAGGCGCCGCACCCCGGCTGCGAACAGGTCCTCGGCGAATTTCTCGAGCTGGGTGCCGTTGGTGGTCAGCGTCAGTTCGTCGAGCCCGTCACCAAGCTTGCGTCCGATGGCATGGACCAGTTCGATCATGTCGCGCCGCACCAGCGGTTCGCCGCCGGTCAGCCGGATCTTGCCGATGCCCCGGTCGATGAAAGCCAGCGCCAGCTTGTGCAGTTCCTCGAGGCTCAGCACGTCCTTGCGCGGCAGGAAGGTCATCGCCTCGGGCATGCAATAGGTGCAGCGCAGGTCGCAGCGATCCGTCACCGACAGGCGGAGATAGCTGATCCGCCGGTTGAAGGCGTCGACGAGAGGCTTGCTGCAACTCATGGCGCCATTGTGGCGGCGGCGGCGGTAAAGTTCAAACCCATTTGAACTTTACCGGTGATTCGCCCGGCTTTCCGGCCTCTTCGAGCGGCGAAGTTTACACCGGGTTGACAATGTTGACAGTGTCCTGGGGCAAAACTCCGGCCTCCCGCTTCGCCCGTGCGCCGGGCGCGCGCGGAGTTTGGGAAAGGGAAGCTGGGCTGAATCATGGTCCCGCAGCAAGCAGGTTACGGCGATGTAGGACAGCGAAATCGTCAGCGCGGTCCCACTTCGAGGACCTGGCCGGTCACGCCGGGGGCGTCCTGTAGGAAGGCGAGCGTGCGGGCGATGGCAGTCTCGTCGTTTGCCGCAATGCCATTCACCCGCAACGGTGCGGCAACGCGAGCAAGGTTCTGTACAGCCGCCAGCCGCCAGCCGCGATGTTCGTGGGTCGCCGGCGGGAAGACGATGACAAGATCCTCCCCGGCGCGGGGAGGTGGCGGCGGCGCAGCCGCTGGCGGAGGGGACTCACGGCTTGGCGACTCCCCTCCACCATGCTGCGCATGGTCCCCCTCCCCGCTTCGGGGAGGAAGTTGCGCCAGCGCCCTGGGCAGCCATATCGTATGGAACGCAGCTGCCGCGTCGAGCGCGCCTTCGGGCAAGCCCTCGACCCGCAGGATTGTCATCACCGCCGCTCGCGCGTCAGGGTGATGCCGATCTTCTCGTCGGCCTCGCTCAACGCCAGCTTGACGATCTTTACGCTGACTTCCTCGACCCGCGCGTCCTGCACGAACAGCGTGTCGCAGACATGCTCGGCGACCGCTTCGATCAACTTGAAATGGACTTCGCCAAGCGCCTCGGAGGCGGCGAACTTGAGGTCCATGTAATTCTTGCTGGCGTCGAGGTGGGTCTCGGGCTCGTAGCGGTCCTGCGCCTTGAGCTTGACCCGCACGGTGAAGCGCAGCGGTTGCGGGCGCCCGGTCTCCTCCGAGTAGATGCCGGTATGCACCATGTGCTCGAAGTCGGCGATCTCGAGGTAGAGGCTGTCGGCCACCGTAGTCTCCCACAAACAAGCCGCGCGGATGGCAGGCGGTGCGGCGCTTGTCCACCACCCGCGCCATGGCACTGGGCGCCGCGAGTTCTTGCGGCTATCGTCCGGCCGATGGCGGGAGCAGCACCCCGATCGACGCTTCACAGGGCGCGTGCGCTGATCGCGCTCATGCTCCTGCCCTCGCTCGGCGGCTGCGTGGCGGCGGCAGCGCTGGCTGTGCCTTCGATGACAGCGATTGGCGCGATCCAGAAGGGCAAGCGCGACAAGGCCGAGCCGGTTGCGGTTGCCGAGCCGGTGGCGGCCCCCAAACCGGCGAGCGCTCAGCTCACGCCGGGGGTGCCGAGCGCCAACCTCCAGGTTGCTCCGATGCCCGCCGGGCCCTGGCACGACTTCGTCGGCTACACGCTCGACCGCGCCAGCGGCATCGGCAACGAAACGGCTTCGGCGATCCTCGCCCAGGGGGCCGCCGAGCTCCTGCAGCCCGATCGCCAGCCATGCAACGGCGGCGACAGCGCGGTCATCATCGACCTCGATCACGGCGCGGACGCGTTTGTGCCCGAGACAGAACTCCGGCCCGCCCCCGGCCTCGCCGACGGGCTCGCGCAACTTCGCCAGGCCGGCGTCGTGGTGATGTGGATCTCGCGGCTCGATGCCAACCGGGTGGACGATGTTGCAGCAGCCCTGATCGCCTCGGGCCTCGACCGCTCCGGAAGGGACCCGATCCTGCTCGAACTGGGTGACGCCGACCGCAAGCAGACGCTGCGCGCGCAGGCCGCGGCGAGCGCCTGCGTCCTCGCCATTGCCGGAGACCAGCGGCAGGATTTCGACGAACTGTTCGGTTACCTGCGCGATCCGAACGCCGCGTACAATTTCGACTCGCTGCTAGGTTCGGGCTGGTTTCTCGTCCCCGACGCGCTGGACAGCCCGGCGGTCGAGATCCGGTCCGGCAGTTAGCAGGCGGCTCTGGCGAGGCGCGAAGCGAAAGTATCGCCGTCCGGGTCTTTCACCCTAGGCATCCCCACGTTTGCGCCTTAGCATTATCACAGCTTCCGTCTGGATTGGGAGTTTCGGCATGCCGGCACGTACCCCACTGTTTCTGACCGCCACCGCAGCGCTGGCGTTTTCGCTCGCCGCCTGCGGTTCGGGGAATTCCGACGAGACCGCGCCCGCCGAGCCCATGGCGGAAGCTACGCCCGTCGATACAGCGACAGTGCCGGTCGGCGACGCAACCCCGGAAACCCCGGCGACTGTCGCAATCGGGGAAGCTTCCGAAGCCCCGCCCGCCGCCGCCGCCGCGCCTTCGAAGGCGCTCATCCCGACGCTCAACGCCACCTGTCCGCTCGGCATCGAGGTCCACGCCGACGAGGGCGGCCCGATCTACATCAACGGCGAGGAGGCCTCACTCAAGAAGTACAGCGACTCCTTCTTCGAGGCGAAAAAGAGCGGCGTGACGATATCGCTGACCATCAACCCCGACGGCTCGCCGAGCATGAGCTACGGCAAGGGCACCGCAAACGGGATCTGCACGATTTCTTGACCCGGACCGGGCGTGCCGGTCAGGCCTTGTGGCTGGCCAGTCGCTCGATCCGACGATCCGGCACGACCCAGACGGCGGCGACCAGCGCGTAGAGCACGAAGCCGAGCCACGGGTTGACCAGCCATGCCGCGGCAATGCCGAGCAGGTAGGCCGGCGGCGAGAGCTTGCCCTTGAGATCGCGCCCGACCGCCTGCGCGAGCACGCCGTCCGCCCCTTGCCTGGCGATGATTCGGCGTTCGAGGATGTAATAGGCGATCCCGCACATCAGCAAGTCGATGCCGTAGACCACGGTGGGCCAGGTATCGAAGTGGTTTTCGCCCATCCACCCGGTGGAAAAGGGCAGCAGAGACAGCCAGAACAGCAGGTGCAGGTTGGCCCACAGGATGCTGCCGCTGACGGTCTTCGTCACGTGCAGCATGTGGTGGTGGTTGTTCCAGTAGATGCCGATGTAGAGAAAGCTGAGGACGTAGCTGACGAACTGCGGCCACAGCGCAGCGAGCGCCGCCGGAGTCGCTTCGTGGGGGACTTTCAGTTCGAGCACCATGATGGTGATGATGATCGCCAGCACCCCGTCGCTGAATGCTTCGAGCCGGGCGGTGGTCATCGAGCTTTCGGCCATCAGGCGCTCCAGCGGGCGAATATGGCTGTCGGGAGGAGACGTCCGCCCTGCCCCTCTTCGCGCACCGCAAGGTCGCCGTGCTCGATCATGCCCGGCAGTCCGGCGAAGTGTTCGGCCAGAAGGCCGCCGAGCGCAAGGCTGCTCATCCGCACGGCATAGACGGTGAGGAACATAAAGCGGCTGTCAGCATCGAGCAACTGGCGGCAGTCGGCGATAAGGCCCGGAAGGCCTTCCTCCAGCCGCCACGTCTCGTTGTTGGGGCCGCGGCCGAACTTCGGCGGGTCGAGGATGATGCCGTCGTAGCGCTTTCCGCGCCGCACTTCGCGCGCGGTGAACTTGGCGGCATCGTCGACCAGCCAGCGCACCGGGCGGTCCTCCATGCCCGAAAGCGCCGCGTTCTCGCGCGCCTGCGCGACCGACTTCTTAGAGGCGTCGACGTGGGTGACCGGCCCGCACTCGCTCAGCGCCAGCGTGCCGACACCGGTGTAGCCGAACAGGTTGAGCGTCTGCGCGTCGGACGTTCCCGCAAGCTTCCCGCGCATCCAGTCCCACACCGGCGCCATATCCGGAAAGAAGCCGAGGTGGCGGAATGGCGTGTTCTGCGCGGTGAAGCGGACCGGTCCCCCTTCCTTTGGCCAAGCCAGCGGCCAGCCATCGGGCACCGCATTCTCGAACTGCCAGCGCCCGCCGCCGTCCTCGTCGCTGCCGGGGATGAATTCGCCGTCGGCCTGCCACTCGGCCAACAACGGAGTCCACATCGCCTGCGGTTCGGGACGGATGAAGCGATAGGGGCCGAAGCGTTCGAGCTTGCGGCCGCTGCCGGAGTCGACAAGGCCGTAGTCGGCCCAGCCCTCTCCGGCCATGATCAGGGACTGTTCGACCAGCCCGGCCATCAGCGGCTGGGCGCCGCGTGCTCCGCGACGTAAGCGGCGATCGCGTCGTAGTCGCCAGGCAGTTCGACATAGGCCTCGTCGCGTTCGAACAGATCGCCGACGCGGGTCGGCAGCGTGGGCCGCTTGCCGGTCGCGCGTTCAACCGCGTCGCGGAACTTGGCCGGGTGCGCGGTGGCGAGCGTGACGACGGGAACGCCGGCGGGCAGGTCCGCCTCGCGCGCGGCGTGGAGGCCGATCGCGGTGTGCGGGTCGATCACCTCGCCGTCGCAGCTTTCCCAGGCCCAGCGCATCGCCCGCGCCATCTCGTCGGCGTCGGCACGAGCGCTGGTGAACAGCGCCGCGGCGCCTTCGCGCTGGGCGTTGGTCAGGCGCATCGCCTTCTCGGCCTCGAAACCGCGCATTTGCTCCGCCAGCGCAGCGCCGTCGCGGCCGCCGACGTCGAACAGCAGGCGCTCGAAGTTGGACGAGACCTGGATGTCCATGCTCGGCGCGGCAGTGGGGGTCACGATTCCGGCCGAATAGTCGCCGTGCGCCAGCGCGCGATGGAGGATGTCGTTGACGTTGGTGGCGACGATCAGCCGCTCGATCGGCAGTCCCATTCGCGCTGCCACATGGCCCGCAAAGACGTCACCGAAATTACCGGTTGGCACGCTGAATGCGACCTTGCGCTCCGGAGCGCCGAGCTGGAGGGCGGCACCGAAATAGTAGACCACCTGCGCCATCAGTCGGGCCCAGTTGATCGAGTTGACCGCGCTGATGCGGAATCGCCCGGTCATCGCGGTATCGCCAAACATCCGCTTCACCATTGCCTGGGCGTCGTCGAAGCTGCCATCGATGGCGATGTTGTAGACATTGGGCGCCTTGACCGTGGTCATCTGCCGGCGCTGCACGTCGCTCACTCGTCCCTTGGGGTGGAGCATGAAGATGTCGATCCGCTCGCGCCCGGCAACGGCGTTGATCGCCGCGCTGCCGGTATCGCCGCTGGTCGCGCCGACGATGGTCAGGCGCTCGTCGCGGCGGGACAGGAATTCCTCGAACAGCAGGCCGAGCAGCTGCAGCGCCACGTCCTTGAACGCCAGCGTCGGGCCGTGGAAGAGTTCGAGCAGCCAGTTCCGCTCGTCGAGCTGGACCAGCGGGGTAACGGCGGCGTGGGCGAAGCGGCCATAGGCCTGCTGGCACAGCTCAAGCAGGCGCTCAGGCGTAAGCGCATGGCCGACGAAAGGCTGCATCACCGTCGCCGCGAGTTCCGCATAGGGCAACCCGCGCATCGCGGCAATCTCTTCAGGGGTGAAGGTCGGCCACTCGGCGGGGACGTAGAGGCCGCCGTCGCTCGCCAGCCCGGCCAGCGTCGCACCTTCGAAATCGAGCGCCGGAGCGCTTCCGCGGGTCGAGACATATTGCATCGCAATGGCGGTTAGCGGCGCAGGGTGCGGCGGGCAAGCAAAGGCGGCTTGGGGAGCCCAAACCTCCGTTGGTTCCAACCTTGTAGTGGCCTGGTTGCGATCTTATTCGACATTTCCTGAAGGAGTAGCGTGATGGACCTCAAGTTTCGCGTGTTCGCCAACATCTCGAAGCCAGTGCACGAAGTGTTCGAGGCGGTCGCCGACCCGACCAAACTGTCCTGCTATTTCACTACCGGCGGGGCGCAAGGCCGCCTGGAAGAAGGCGCAACGGTCACCTGGGACTTCCACGACTTTCCCGGCGCCTTCCCGGTCCACGTGATCGAGGTGGTCCCCGGCGAGAGGATCGTCCTCCAGTGGCAGGCCCACAAAGGCGAACCGACCGACCTCGAGGGTGGCGGCATGGAAGACGTTGACTACAACACCACCGTGACCATGGCCTTCAGGCCGGTCGAAAACGATTCGGAGCGAACGCTGGTCGAAATCTTCGAGGAAGGCTGGCGGGAAACCCAGGGTGCCCTCAACGCGAGCTACGGCAACTGCATGGGCTGGAGCCAGATGGTCTCGGCGCTCAAGGTCTGGCTCGAACACGGCATCATTTTGCGGGAAAAGATGTATAAATAGGTCGAAACGAGGAAGTCACTGTCAGGAGGAGACTTGCTGTGGATTCAGCAGACGCAATCGGTTCGACCAAGCCCAAGGCGCCCTGGCATCTCTGGGCCGTCGGAATACTTTCGCTGCTTTGGTACCTCGCTGGCGCCTACACCATCTTCCAGGCGCAATACGGTACGCTGCCGGGCTTGGATGCGGACGAGATCGCCTATTACGCCGCCAAGCCGGTGTTCCTCGAATGGCTGTCAAACATTTCGCTGCTGATGGGCATCGCCGGTTCGGTCTCGTTGCTGCAGCGGCGCAAGGCCGCCCGCCCGCTGTTCATGATGCTGGTGGTCGTTACTCTCGCCGCAAACGGGATCGAAATCGGAAATGGCACATCGCGCGCACTGGCGAATCAGGGAGCGATGATCGCGACGATCGTCATCGAGGTGATCGCGATATTCAACTGGCTCCACGCTCGATCGCTCGAACGCAAGGGTGTCCTCGCCTAGCCGCCGCGCCACTTCCTGCGCAGCGCCAGCGCGTAGATGACGAGCGCGGTCAACGCGAACAGGAACCACTGCACGGCATAGGCGAGGTGGTTGTTGGAAATGTCGTTGGGGTCAGGTTCGGCACTGGCAGCGAGTCCACCCAAAGGCGGATCGGCGACTAGCCGCATGAAACCTTCCGAATAGGGCGCGATCCGCCCGCTGACGGGTCCGCCGGTCCAGTCGGGCGGCGTCGGTCCTGGCGACCAGCCAGCCTGCACGTAAGCGGTGCGATCCTCCCCCGGCGAGCCGCGGTCAATCCCGCACAGGATAATATGGACGTAGCCGGACCGGCCCTCGCTGCTGCGCCCCGCGATCGAGCGCCAGTCACTCCCGGTGAAGGCGCATTCGATGGTGCTGCGACGATAGAGGGCAGCATCGGCGGCGGCCTGGCTGGCGACGGGATATTCCACCGGCGCCGGATCGGCGCTCGCAGCAGAATAGTGCGCCAGCAGTGTCTCCTTCCAGTGCAGACGCTGCAACTGCCACACCCCGAGCGCGACCATCGTCGCGACGGCGAGCAGCACGACCACGGTGGCGACGACCGGCACCTTGCGCTCCATCAGCGCTGCTCCCCGCCGCGATGGTATTCGGAGTAGAGCAGCGCCGCCTTGGCCACGCGCAGGCCCCAGATCGTGCCCGCCACTGTCAGCGGTGCCCAAAGCATGACGTGCAGCCACCATGGCGGGTCGAACGACAGTTCCAACCAGATTGCGAGGCCGGTGACCAGCGCGCCGATGATCAGGATGAGGAAAGCCGCCGGCCCGTCACCAACATTGAACTTCTGGAAGTCGAGCCCACAGGCGCGGCAGGTCGGGGCGAAGGCGGTCAGCCTGCCGAACAGCGTCTTCGCGCCGCACTTCGGGCACAAACCGAAAAGGGCAGCATGGCCGATGCCCTGCTGCCCCTTCGTTGCTTCAGGCGTATCCGCCATGGATCAGCCGTGAATCGGCGCGCCCCAACCGCCCCAGACGTAGACCACCACGAACAGGAACAGCCACACGACGTCGACGAAGTGCCAGTACCAGGCCGCCGCTTCGAAGCCGAAGTGCTGCTCGGGCGTGAAGTGGCCCTTGTAGGTGCGCACCAGGCAGACAATCAGGAAGATCGTGCCGACCAGCACGTGGAAGCCGTGGAACCCGGTCGCCATGTAGAATGCCGAACCGTAGGTGTTGCCGCCGAAGCCGAACGGGGCGTTGGCGTATTCGTAGGCCTGGATGCTGGTGAACAGCACGCCGAGCGCGATCGTCAGCCACAGGCCCTTCTTCAGCCCGTCGCGGTCGCCGTGGATCAGGCAGTGGTGCGCCCAGGTCACGGTGGTGCCCGAGCACAGCAGGATCAGCGTGTTGAGCAGCGGCAGGTCGAAGGGGTTCATCACCGCCTCGATCGCCTTGGGCGGGAACTGCCCGCCGACCACCTCGGAAAGCTCCGAGGGGAACAGCGCGAAGTCGAACCAGCTCCAGAACCAGCCGACGAAGAACATCACTTCCGAAGCGATGAACAGGATCATGCCGTAGCGCAGGTGCAGCTGCACAACCGGCGTGTGATCGCCCGCCTGCGCTTCCTTCACGATGTTGGAGAACCAGCTGAAGAAGGTGGCGATCAGGCCGGCGACGCCGAGGCCCAGGACCAGCCAGTGGTTCGGCATGTCGTGCATGTACAGCACCATGCCGCTGGTGAAGGTCAGCGCCGAAATCGAGCCGATCAGCGGCCAGATGTCGGGTGGCAGGATATGATAGTCGTGGTTCTTGGCGCCGGCCATGATGATCGCTTCCTGATGGATGTTTGCCGAGCCCTTAATGGCCCCGGTCGGTTGGCTCAAGTGCTTAAGACGGCTGATCGACCGCCTTGTGGAATGTGTAGCTGAGAGTGATTTGTTCGACCCCGTCCATGTTGGGATCGTTCAACGCCGCGGGATCGATGTAATAGATCACAGGCATGCGCACTTCCTGCCCCGGACGGAGAGTCTGCTCAGTGAAGCAGAAGCACTGGATCTTGTTGAAATAGCGTCCCGCCTGCTCAGGCTCGACGTTGAAGCTGGCGTTGCCGGTCAGCGGCTTGTCGGAGAGGTTCCTGGCGGTGAAGATGGCAATGTCGCGCTGGCCGATGGTGACCGTGTCGGTGACCTGCAGCGGCTTGAACTTCCACGCCAGGTCGGGCGCGGTGTTGGCGTCGAAACGGATAGAGATCTCGCGACCGCCGGCGCTGCGGGCCATCTCGGCGGCAGTTGCCGCTTGCGCGGCGGTAGCGCGCTGGGTCGTGCCCGCGAAGCCGGTCACCTGGCAAAAGATGCGGTACAGCGGCACTGCCGCGAAGCCGAGCGCGAGCATCCCGGCGGCGACCAGCGCCATGATCGCGGCGGTGCGGCGGTTGCGGTACTCGATTGCCTGGCTCGCCATGTCTCAGCCCATCTTTACGAAGGTGATGACGTAGAACAGCACCACGAAGGCCACCAGGACCAGCGCCAGTGCGACGTTACGGCCCTTGCGGGCGCGCTTGAAAGCTTCTTCCTCTTCGGGGGTCACCCGATTGCTCCGAGGTTGCGCAATACGGCGTCGACCACCAGCGCCGCGAACAGGGCGAAAAGGTAGAGCACCGAGTATCCGAACAGGCGCTTTTCCGGCTTCATCTTGTCGCCTTCCACCGACTGGCGCAGGCCGACCGGCAGCGCGATGAGGAGGAACGCCACCGACAGCGCCAGCGCGGCCAGCCCGTAGACCCAGCTCGTTCCGCCGATCGCCCACGGCACCACGCTGACGGCCAACAGCACCACGCTGTAGATCAGTATCTGCCGGCGCGTCTCGGCCTCGCCCTTGACCACCGGCATCATCGGGATGCCGACCTTGGCGTAATCGGTCTTCACGAACAGCGCGAGCGCCCAGAAGTGCGGCGGGGTCCACACGAAGATGATCGTGAACAGCAGGATCGGCATGAGGGTGATCTGGTTCGTCACGGCGATCCACCCGATCAGCGGCGGGAAGGCCCCGGCGGCTCCGCCGATGACGATGTTCTGCGGCGTGCGCGGCTTGAGCCAGATGGTATAGACCACGGCATAATAGAGGATCGACAGCGCCAGCACCGCGCCCGCCAGCCAGTTCACCGCCAGCCCCATCAGCAGAACCGAGAAGACCGAAAGGGCGATACCGAAATCGCGGGCGTTGGAGCGGTCCATCTTGCCCGAGGGCAGCGGCCGCTTGGCGGTGCGCTTCATCCCGGCGTCGAGATCGGCTTCCCACCACTGGTTGAGCGCCCCCGAGCCGCCAGCGCCGAGCGCGATGCACAGCACCGCGGTGAAGCCGATGACCGGATGGATCGTTCCGGGCGCCGCGAGCAGGCCGCACAGCCCGGTGAACACGACCAGGCTCATCACCCGCGGTTTGGTCAGCGCGTAGAAATCGCGCCATTCGAGCGGTGTGGGGGTGGCGGGAGCGGCAGTCATCGCGGGCTCGTTATACGTCGTCACTGTCATGGCTGGAACCCGTTGCGGCGGTAAAGCGAAGGGGCGCGACCGTTGCCGGCGCGCCCCTGCTGTGTGTTGTCGGGGCGACGGCCTTAGTGGGCTGACGCCGATCCCTTGTCGCCGATGTGATCGTGGTAGTTGTGATGATCCTCGATCACCGGCAGCGTTTCGAACTGGTGGAACGGCGGTGGGCTCGACAGGCTCCATTCGAGCGTCGTCGCACCCTCGCCCCAGTAGTTGTCGGGGGCCTTCTTGCCCGCGATGAAGGCGTAGATCAGGTTGGCGAAGAAGAACAGCATCGAACCGGCCATGATCTCGTAACCGAACGAGCTGATGCCGTTCCAGTATTCATAGGCCTCGGCGTAGTCGGGATAGCGCCGCGGCATGCCCTGCCAGCCGAGGAAGTGCTGCGGGAAGAAGATCACGTTCACGCCGATGAAGAAGCCCCAGAAGTGCAGGTGCGCGAGCAGCTCGGAGTGCATCTTGCCGCTCATCTTCGGGAACCAGTAGTAGAAGCCAGCGAACAGCGAGAACACCGCACCCATCGACAGCACGTAGTGGAAGTGCGCGACGACGAAGTAGGTATCGTGAACCACGTCGTCGATGCCGCCGTTGGCGAGATAGACGCCGGTCACGCCGCCGACGGTGAACAGGAAGATCATGCCGATCGCCCAGACCATCGGGCTCTTGAACTCGATCGAGCCGCCCCACATCGTCGCGATCCAGCTGAAGATCTTGATGCCGGTCGGCACCGCGATCACCATGGTCGCGGCGGTGAAGTACATCTTCGTGTTTACGTCGAGGCCGGTGGTGTACATGTGGTGGGCCCAGACGATGAACCCGACCACGCCGATGGCAACCATCGCGTAGGCCATGCCGAGGTATCCGAACACCGGCTTGCGGCTGAAGGTCGCGACGATCTGGCTGATCATGCCGAAGCCCGGCAGGATCATGATGTACACTTCCGGATGGCCGAAGAACCAGAACAGGTGCTGATACAGCACCGGGTCGCCGCCGCCCGAAGCGTCGAAGAAGGTCGTGCCGAAGTTACGGTCGGTGATCAGCATGGTGATCGCCGCGGCCAGCACCGGCAGCGCCAGCAGCAGCAGGAAGGCAGTGACCAGGATCGACCACACGAACAGCGGCATCTTGTGCAGGGTCATGCCCGGCGCGCGCATGTTGAAGATCGTGGTGATGAAGTTGATCGCGCCCATGATCGAGGCCGCACCGGCAAGGTGTAGCGAGAAGATCGCGAAGTCCACCGCCGGGCCGACCGAACCGCTGGTCGCCAGCGGGGCATAGACCGTCCATCCGGTGCCAGCGCCGTTACCGGTGCCGCCGGGCATGAAGTTCGAAATCAACAGGCTGCAGAAGCCCGCCACGGTCAGCCAGAACGAGATGTTGTTCATGCGCGGGAAGGCCATGTCCGGCGCCCCGATCATCAGCGGCACGAACCAGTTGCCGAACCCGCCGATCATCGCCGGCATGACCATGAAGAACACCATGATCAGGCCGTGGGCGGAGATGAACACGTTCCACTGATGGCCCATCGTGTCCATCGTGGCTTCGCCGCCGAACAGCTCGACCCAGTACTGCAGGTACTGGATGCCTGGCTCGGCCAGTTCCATCCGCATGATGCCGGAAATGGCGCCGCCGATGATGCCCGCGCAGATCGCGAAGATCAGGTACAGCGTACCGATGTCCTTGTGGTTGGTGGACATGAACCAGCGGGCGAAGAAGCCCGGCTTGTGATCGGCATCATGATGCGCGTGATCATCGTGGTGGGCCTGGAAGGTATCGGCGGTGGTGGCCATCTTAGCTTACCTTAGATCTATTCTGTCGCGTTCTGGTCGGTTCAGGCGGTCGGAGCCGCTTCGCCGGGGGCAGAGTCGCCCTCGGCAGGCGCAGCTTCGGCGGGTGCCGCTTCGGCCGGAGCCGGAGCCGCCGCAGCATCACCCTTCACGGTGCCGCCCTGCGAGCGGACCCAGGCTTCGAACTGCGGCCGGGGCAGAGCCTCGACGGCGATCGGCATGTAGCCGTGGCGCGCGCCGCAAAGCTCGGAGCACTGGCCGTAATAAATGCCCGGCTCCTTGATGAACACCTTCTTCTCGTTCAGCCGCCCGGGGACGCTGTCGAGCTTGAACCACAGGCTCGGCACCGCGAACGAGTGGATCACATCGGCTCCGGTGGTCTGGATGCGGATCCATTCGCCGGCCGGGACGACCATGCGGTGATCGACCTCGAGGTGACCCGGGAAGCCCTTCGCCTTGGCTTCCTCTTCCGGCATCATGTTGGAGATGACCTCGAAGTCGCCATTGTCGGGATAGGTATAGCCCCAGTACCACTGGTAGCCGGTGACCTTGACCGTCAGCGCGTCTTTCGGCGGAGCCTGGTACTGGTCGCGCAGCAGGATGATTGACGGGACCGCGATGACCACCAGGATGAGCACCGGAACGATGGTCCAGATGATCTCGATCAGGGTGTTGTGCGAGGTCTTCGACGGCACTGGGTTGGCCGATTTGCGGAAGCGGACCATCACGTAGAGAAGCAGGCCCAGCACGAACACGCTGATCACCGCCATGACCCAGATCAGGCCGACGTGCAGCGGCTCGGCGGTGTCGCCGATGATCGAATACTGCTTCTGGACGTCCCACCCGCCGTCATGCGGCTGGCCCTTGATCATGTCCGGGCCGAGAGGCGTGTAACCGCTGTCGGCGGCCGGAGCTTCTGCCGGGGCGACGGCCGTGGAATCGGCGGCAGCCGGTGCGGCGGCAACCGTAGTGGCCGCCGGGGTGGCTTCGGCCGTGGCGGCCAGGGCGCCTTGGGAAACAGTGGAGAGGGACATTGCCCCGATAAGAATTGCAAGGAAACTCAGTCGCTTGCGGGCAATATCGCCGAGAATCATCTGTTTGCCGCTTTCCGTCCAGTAACGTTGCGCGCGTTGGCGCGATCGCCCCTCAAGGGGCTGGTTTCGCGGGGCCTATACGCGCGCTTGCCCCACGCCTCAAGCGCTTCTAGGGAGATTTTTCGACAGGCTCCGGCCGCGCCCTCATGGCGCGTGGAGGGGCCCCATGCCTGCCAGGGAAACACCGAAGACACCATGACCGAAGAAGAGGTCCTCGCCGAGTTCCGTGCCTGCCACGCCTTGCTGGAAGGCCATTTCAAGCTCTCCTCGGGCCGCCATAGCGCTCACTACCTGCAATGCGCCCGCGTGCTGATGAATGCCGAGCGGGCCGGTCGGCTGGCCCGCGCTCTGGTGCAAAAGATCCCGCGCGAGCTGCGCACGCAGATCGACAAGGTCGTCAGCCCGGCGATGGGCGGACTGATCATCGGCCACGAGATGGGCCGCACGCTCGAAGTCGACGCCATGTTCGTCGAACGCCCGAGCGGTACCTTCGAATTCCGCCGCGGCTTCGCCCTCAAGGAAGGCGAGAAGGTGCTGATGTGCGAGGACGTCGTCACCACCGGCCTCTCCGGCCGCGAGGCGATCGAGGCGATCAACGCGGCCGGCGGTGAAGTCATCGCCGCCTGCGCGCTGGTCGACCGTTCGGCCGGCGAGGTCGACATGGGCGTGCCGTTCTTCCCGCTGGTCGAGATCAACTTCCCGACTTACGCGCCGGGCGAGATGCCCGAGGAACTGGCGGCGCTTCCCGTCGAGAAGCCCGGGAGCCGCAAGGCTTGAATGACAGGCTCCGCCTTGGCGTAAACATCGATCACGTCGCCACGATCAGGAACGCGCGCGGCGGCGACCACCCCGACCCTGTCCGTGCTGCGGAAATCGTCGCGGCCTGTGGCGGTGACGGCATCACCGCCCACCTGCGCGAGGACCGGCGGCACATCCGCGACGGCGACCTGAGGCGCATCCAGGAAGCGACGGGACTGCCGCTCAATCTCGAGATGGCGGCGACCGACGAGATGCTCGAGATCGCCCTCGCCCACAAACCGCACGCCGCCTGCATCGTGCCGGAGAAGCGCGAGGAAGTGACGACAGAAGGCGGCCTCGATGCTGCCGGGCTCCACAACCGTCTCCAGCCGATCGTCAGCCGCCTGACCGACGCCGGCATCCGCGTAAGCCTGTTCATCGGTCCCGATGAGCGGCAGGTCGAAGCCGCCTTGCGTCTCGGCGCTCCGGTGGTCGAGTTCCACACCGGGGACTACGCCCACGCCGAAGGCGAGGAGGTCGCGGTGCAGTTGAAGAAAATCGCCGACATGGCCGCCCTCGCCGCCAAGAACGGCATCGAGCCGCACGCCGGCCACGGCCTGACCTACGAAAACGTCCAGCCGATCGCGGCGATTCCGCAACTGCGCGAGCTCAACATCGGCCACTACCTCGTAGGCGAGGCGATCTTCGTCGGGCTGGAAGATGCAGTGGTGCGGATGCGCGAACTGATGGACCTGGCACGGTGATCATCGGCCTAGGCTCCGACTTGTGTAACATTGAGCGCATCGAGGCGGCGCTCGCCCGCCACGGCAACCGCTTCGAGCTGCGCTGCTTCACCGAGATCGAGCGCGCCAAGGCCGGCAAGCGACCCTTCACCCGCGCCGGAACATACGCCAAGCGCTTCGCCGCCAAGGAGGCTTTCTCGAAGGCCGTCGGCACCGGCTTCTATCGCGGCGTCTATATGAAGGACATCGGCGTCGTGAACATGCCGAGCGGCGCGCCGACCCTGGCGCTGGCCAACGGCGCTGCCGCGCGGCTTGCAGAATTGACGCCGCCCGGCCATGAGGCGCTCATTCACCTCACCCTCACCGACGACCACCCATGGGCGCAGGCCTACGTTATTATCGAGGCCCGCCCCCTATGAGTTCTGTCCCAGCCGATCCCGCGATGACCGATAGCGAAAACACGAGCGACGAAACCGAGGCCAAGAAGCCGAAGGAAAAGGTCAACTGGCTGCACGAACTGCGCGGCCTCGCGCTGATGCTGCTCGCGGTGCTGGGATTCCACACCTTCGTCGCCAAGCCGTTCTACATCCCTTCGGGATCGATGATGCCTAACCTGCTGGTCGGCGACCGGCTGGTGGTCAGCAAGTATCCCTACGGCTGGTCGTGGGTCTCGGTCAGCTTCCACATCCTCGAACGCAGCGACTGGCGGATCAATCCGCACACCCCGCAATACGGCGACATCGTCATCGTCGTCCCGCCGGACAAGAACGAGGATTACATCAAGAGGGTTATCGGCCTGCCCGGCGACACCATCGCGCTGGTCAACGGCCAGGTCATCCTCAACGGCACGCCCGTGCCGCGCGAGCAGGAGCCGCCGGTACAGCTCGCCGCCGACGCGCAGGTCTGCAACGGCGATCCGTGCCTTGCGGACTTTTCGCGTTACCGTCACCGCCTGCCCAGCGGGAAGGTTTTCTACGAGCCGCCGACCTACCGCGAAACGCTGCCCAACGGCGCCAGCTACCTCGTCATCGACGAGGACAATTTCGGCATGGACAACTTCGGCCCGGTCGAAGTGCCCGACGGCCATGTCTTCCTGATGGGCGACAACCGCGATCATTCCGCCGACAGCCGGTTCGAGGCGGGAGCGTTCGAAGGCCTGGACGGCCCCGTCCCGCTGGAAAACGTCGGCGGGCGCGCCGAATTCATCACCTTCTCGCTCGACGGCAGCACCACGCTCAATCCGCTGACCTGGTGGAATAGCTTGCGTCCCGACCGCGCCTGGACCACCCTGAGGCCCGCTTTGAGGGAGAGACCGGCCAGCGATGAGTGAGGGCGAAGAGGATCCGGACATCACCGAAGTCCTGGCCGAAGAACCGGTCGGATCGAGCCCGACTCACATTTCCAATCCCAAGCTGCGCTACGAGGTCGAGAAGGCCTTTGCGTGGTCGGTCGTCGTTGGCCTCTTCGTGCTCGCGGTATTCCTGTCGCAGTCGCTGCTGGTCATTTTCGGAGCCATGGTCTTTGCCGCCATGCTCGACGGCGGCGCACGCCTGCTCGGCCGCGCCCTCAAGATCGGCCGCGGCTGGCGCATCGCCCTGGTGCTGCTGGCGATGGTCGCCTTCGTCGCCTGGCTGGTCTACTTCGCCGGTTCGCAGATCTCCGAGCAGGCGGCCGAGTTCCCGGCGCTGGTGAGCGAGCAGCTCTCCCGCTTCTTCGCCTGGTTGCGGTCGCACGGTATCGACATCGGCCACAGCGACCTGCAGAGCGTGGTCAGCAGCCTCTACAGCGGCGTCGGCACGGTAACCAAGGCGATCGGAGGCTTTCTCGGCGGTGTCACCACCGGCTTCCTGATCATGATCATCGGCATCTACCTCGCGATCGACCCGCGGCCCTACGAGCGCGGGCTCGAATGGATGGTGCCCGAGGGGAACCGCAAGGAAGTCGCCGCGACGCTCGACCGCATGGCCTTCACCTTGCGCCGCCTGCTCGCCGGGCGCCTGCTCGGCATGTTTGCGGAAGGGATCTTCACCTGGGCGCTGCTCTCGTTCATCGGCGTGCCGATGGCGGCACTGCTCGGCCTGATAACCGGCATCCTCGCCTTCATCCCCAACATCGGGGCGATCATTTCGGGCGTCCTTATGACGCTGGTCGGCTTTTCCGGCGGCACCGAGATGGGGCTGTCGACCATCGGCATCTACTTCCTGGTGCAGAATTTCGACGGCTACATCCTCGTTCCGATGATCGCCAAGAAGACGGTCGACCTCGCCCCGGCGCTGGTGCTGATGAGCCAGCTCATCTTCGGCGTGCTGTTCGGCATCCTCGGGCTGGCGCTGGCCGACCCGATGCTGGCAATGATCAAGGTCGCGCTCGAACAACGCTCGGAACGGTTCGACAGGAACAACAAGGCCCGTAAAGCGTCCGCCAATTAATGGTTCGCAAGTTCCTCAACCTGGTCGCGATTTGCGTCGTGCTGGTCATCGTCGGTGCGATTGCGCTGGCGATGTGGTCCGACAAGGCGACCCAGATCGCCTTCGTCCCGACCGCCGAGTTCGTCGACCAGCAGCCGTTCGAGGTGAACGCCTACCAGGATCCGGCGATGTGGTATTCGCGGCCCGGGTTCGGCGCGCCGAACGATCCGGCGCTGTGGCAGCCCCCCGAAGCCGCCGCACCGGTGGCGGGCGCCGCCGCGCGCGCCGCCGAAGCCGCTCCCGCGCCCGTTGCACCCGACGGCGCCGCAACCCCGCAATTCGCGGTCTTCTTCGTCCACCCGACGAGCTACATCAACCGCAACGCCTGGAACGCCCCGCTCGACGATCCCGAGGCCGACACCCGCGCGAAGCTGTTCATCAAGGGCATGGCCAGCCCGTTCAACCAGGCGGCCGAGATCTGGGCGCCCAAGTACCGCCAGGCGACCTTCGGCGCCTTCCTGACCGACGACCCGGCTGCCGACCAGGCGATCGACGCCGCCTACCGCGACGTCAGCCAGGCGTTCGACTATTTCCTGGCCAGCATCCGCCCGGACATGCCGATCGTGCTCGCCGGTCACAGCCAGGGCGCGGCGCACCTGACCCGGCTGCTCAAGGAACGCATTGCCGGCACCCCGCTGCAGGACCGCGTGGCCATGGCCTACCTGATCGGCTGGCCTATTTCGGTGGAGCACGACCTGCCGGTGCTCGGCCTGCCGGCCTGCGCCACAGCGGCGCAAGCGGGCTGCATCATGGACTATTCGAGCTTCGCCGAGCCGGCCGAGCCGGGCCTGCTGCTCGAACGCTATCGCACCTCGGCCGGGTACGACGGACTGGCGCGCGGCGAGGGCGGGCTGCTCTGCGTCAACCCGCTGACCGGGACGATCGGCGGGGAGGCCGACGCCAGCGCCAACCTCGGCACGCTCAGGCCCAACGACGATCTCAGCTCGGGCGAACTGGTTCCCGGCGCGGTCCCGGCGCGGTGCAGCCCGCGCGGCCTGCTGCTGATCGGCGACCCGCCGCAGATGGGCCCCGGAGTGCTGCCGGGCAACAACTTCCACGTCTATGACATCCCGCTGTTCTGGCGGAACCTGCAGGCAGACGTCGACCGCCGGATGCGCGCATGGGCGGCGCAGCACCCCTGATCTGCACCACCGCGGCGGAGCTGCGCGGCGCGCTGCCCGACGGCGGCGCCCTGCTCGGTCTCGACCTCGGCACCAAGACCATCGGCACCGCGCTGGCCGACGCCGGCTGGCGCTTCGCCACCGCCGGAAAGACCCTGCCGCGCGGAAAGTTCACCCGCGACTTCGAGGCGCTGAACGCGCTGGTCGCCGAACGCCGTGTGGCCGGAATTGTCCTCGGCCTGCCGCTCAACATGGACGGCAGCGAAGGCCCGCGCGCTCAGGCCGCCCGCGCCTACGCCCGCAACCTTGCTCCGCTCGGCCTGCCGGTCCTGCTGTGGGACGAGCGTTGGTCCACCACGAGCGCCGAACGCGACCTGATCGCCCAGGACTTCAGCCGCGCCAAACGCGCCGAACGCATCGACAGCGCCGCCGCCGCGGTGATCCTGCAAGCCGCGCTCGATGCGCTGACGGGGGGAATGTTCTAGACGCGCTCGTTCCTGCGCAACCTGCGAATGCCCATCCACACGCCCAGCAGGGACAGGACCGCGACGCCCGCGAGGAGCGCCAGCATAACGGCATCCCACAAAGGCCGGTCGCGGAGCGGCGCGAAGTCGAGCCGGTGGAGCGCGGAATGCCACCAGCGGAAGCCGCGGCTCCCGGCATCGACGAAGCCGACAGGTTCCCCGGTCCGTGGATCGAGATAAAGACGCGGGGCTCCCGCATCCGCCCAGATCGCGCGCCACGCCGGTAGCACCGCCGGCGTGCTGTGGTGGCTGTAGTGGTAAGCGTCGCCCTCGGTGATCAGGCCCTGTGAGACGGGCTCGGCACCCGGCCGGGCAGCGCGAGAAAGCGCCGCAAGTCCGGCATCGTCCGGTGCGGCATCGGCGAGGTTCGGCAGGCTGGCCCGAATGCGCGCGCCATCGCGTCCGGCGACGATCGCCCATGGCCGCCCCTGCTGCATCGCCAGTTCGGCTGAAACCACACCCGACTGCGGGTGTGCAGCCAGCGCGGCAGCAAAATCCACCACGTCGCGCGGTTCGATCGCGCGGCCGGCCATTGCCTCGATTTCCTGTCCCGCCCCCTCGCCTTCGAGCCAGCCCCACGGCTGCATCGAAGCGAAGCCGCTGAACACCCATGTCAGCGTGACGAGGCCGAACACGAGCCCGGTCCAGTGATGCCACATCGCGATGCCGCGCAGCGGCGTCCAGCGCGGCCCCCGGCGAAACATGCGCAAGCCGATGTAGATTCCCGTCAGCGTCAGGCAGGTACCGAGCTGCGAGGCATAGATCACCACCTCGCTCCACAGCGCCCCGTCCTTGCGAAGCGCGGTGAAGTAGAGCCAGTGCGGCACCGCGCCGAGCCAGTTCCAGAACCTTTCCCGGCGCGTGGTGTCCTGCACGATCTCGCCGGTCAGCCCCGAGACGTAGAGTTCGCTGCCCGCCGCATCGCCCATGCTGGCCTTGTAGAGCGGGGCATAGCGGCGCAATTGCAAGGTCCACTGGTCGACATCGACCGGTTCGATCGCGACCGCCGCGTCGTGCCCGGTGGTGTTGCGGTAGTGCGTGGCAGCAACCTGCCGCGCCTCGTTTTCGCCCACTGCAAGCGGAGCGCCATCGCGCAGACCCAGCGTGACCGGGCCGGCCTCGGTCATGACCCGCAATACGGGCTGGCCGAGCAGCATCTCGACCGAAACGCGCTCGAGCGGACCCTCCGGCAGGCCGGCAGCGGCGCAGCACTGCGAAAGGTCCAGCGCATCGAGCCCAGCGGCCCGCTCAGCCGCTGTCGTCTCCGGGTACGAGACGTACATCATGACGATTCCGCTCAGCGTCCAGACCGCCATCAGCAACGCCAGCGCGATGCCGAGCCAGCGGTGCACGAGGAACGCCATCCGCCGCAGCCAGCCCCCTAACCTTTGCACCTGCGTGAAGCGCCGCGGGGTGCGGCGCTTCGGCACAGGCAGGGCATCGGTGTCAGATGGCGAGGCGATAGGTGACATGGACGGTGAACGGAGTTCCACGATTGTCGGCCGGATAGGAAGAGCCGTCGGCATCGCGCCGCACGCGAGTTATCCGCGTGGCGTAATCGGTGTCGAACAGGTTCTCCAAACGCACGCCAAGGCGGTGATTGTGCGCGGAGTCGACAAAGAACCAGCCGGCAAGGTCGACCACCGCATAGTCACCGTGCTGGACGCGGCCGATGCCGCCGCCGACCGAATCGTAGATCTTGCCGACCCAGTTCATCGACACCGTGCCACCGAACCGTCCGCCCGGCTCCTCTGCCGTCAGGATCAGCTTGGCGAGATCGCGCGGGATGTCCTGGATCTGCTCGTTGGTGCCCGAAGCCTCGACCTCGGTGTGGGTGTAGTCGAAGGTCAATCCGAACCAGTCGTCGAGCCTTGCGTTTATGATGGCCTCACCGCCCCATGCCGTGACGCTGTCCTGCGTGTTGACGATGAAACCGTCGGGATAGGCCGGCAGCGAATAGTCGATGTCGATCAGGTTGTCGGTCTTGCGGTAGAAGCCGAGCACTTCGCCCGAGAACATGCCGCGTTCGAGGCCCACGCCGAACTCGGTGTTGAAGCTTTCTTCCGCCACCAGGTTCGGATTGCCCTGCTCGCAGCAGGGGTCGATGACGTAGAGCTCATAGGCGTCGGGCAGGCGGAACGAGGTGCCGACCATTCCCCGCAAGTAGACGCCGCCGTCCATGGCGTAGCGTCCGGAGACGTTCCACACGGTCTTGGACTGGCCGTCGGACGGCATGTTGTGGCGCACGCCGGCCGCCAGCTTGAGGCCGCCGAGGTCCAGTTTCACTTGCGCGAACGGGGCGTGGACTTCCTCGCTCTGCGATCCGATCAGGAAGACCGCGTCCATGCCGTCGTACTTCTGGTAATCGTAGCCGCCGATCACCGTGACGCCGTCGGCCAGCTTGTATTCGCCGAGCAGGTTGATGCCGCGATCCTCGAACACCCAGGGGTCGTGGTCGTCGATAGTGATCAGCGATCCTGTCGGCAGGCCGTCGGCACCAAGCACGTTCTCGAACTCGCTGTAGGTCGAATCCCAGTCGTGCCAGTAGGCCTTGACGTAGAAGCCGAACCGGTCGCTCGGCGTCCAGTCGATCTTGAGCGATGCGACTTCCTCGTTGCGCGTGTTGAAGGCCGCGGCGACGTCCTCCGCCTTGGCGAACTCCACCTTGGCATCGGTATGCTGGTACGATGCGCTGAGGCGGAAGGCGTCGGCGGGTTCGTAGGCGTACTTCAGGCCGCCCGTCGCCACCCGGTATCCGCGTTTGCGGTCGGTCGCGCTCGGCTGGTAGTCGGAGGTGTGGAACGGCTGGAAGCCTTCCGCCTCGTCGTATGAAGCGAAGGCGACGAAGTAGTGGTCGCCGCCTCCACCGCGCAGGTAGCCGTTGGCGTGATAGCCGTCGTTGGTGTCGTATCCGGCCTCGACCGAGCCGTCGAAATCGCGGGTGAAACCCTTGGTGATGACGTTGACGATACCGCCGACCGCCTGAGTTCCGTAGTAGAGGCCCTGCCCGCCCTTGAGCACCTCGATCCGCTCGATCATGCTCGACGGCAGCGTGTCGAGCGGCGTGGTCCCGGTGTAGAGCCGGTTGCCCATGCGCACGCCGTCGACGGTGAACAGCACTTCGCTCGTCCGCGATCCGAGCAGCGAGACGTTGACGTAATCGAACGCGCCGTTCTTGGGCGAGACATAGAGCCCGGGGACGAGCATCTGCAGCGCCTGCCCGGTGTCGTCGAAGCCCGCCTGGTCGATTGCCTTGCCTTCAACGATTTCGAGCCGCGAGCCGTATTGCTCCAGTTCCTCGGGGGTCGTCTCTTCAAGCTTCTGGCCTAGCACGACGATACTTTGCCGGTCCGATTCGTCAGCCCCTGCTACCGCCGCAGCCTGCGCGGACGCGTGCCCAAAGAAGAGCGCCGAGGCTGCCGCCCCGGCAAACAGTGTCGTACGAAACTTCATTTGACCCCCTTTATCGGCAGACGGACGCTTGCAGTTTTGGGGGCCTAGGCAAGGCCGGTGCGTTGCGGCAGTAAATTACCGTAATGGCCAGGTTACAGGTCCGTTACAGAATTGAGATTGCACATGAAGATCGACCTGTTTCTGAACAATCCTTCTCGGGGCAAGAAAACGGTACGACCAAAATTGGGTCGAATGCGGATAATCCGCTTTCGGTGACCTACTTCTGCATTGCGAACCAGTAGTCGAAATACCAATTTCAGACGCGCAATTGGTGCATTAAGGAAAGGAATTACGCTCTCATATTGACACCTAACATTTCATCGTTCGACTTCTGTCTACATCGTGAGAAGCTTTCGAACTCTCGTGGGTGAATCTTCATGACAACTGCAACGATTCAAGCTCCGCATCGGCCCTCGCTCAGAGCGACGGGGCGCAAGTTCCTCTACGTCATTACCGGCGGCGTCATTCTGCTGATGACGCTGTGGGGTTTTCGCTCTTACTATCTGCACGGAATGGGGGCGGGCGACACGCCCTTGCTGTCCGAAATGGTGCGGCTGGATGCAATCCACTGATCGGCGGTGACCGCATGAATCGGGCTGTTCTTCATCCAGGTGTCGCTGGTCGCAGCGAACCGGCGCAACTGGCAAAAACTGCTCGGTTCGTGCTCGCTGGCGGTGGCCTTCACCGCCTGCTCGAGCGGCTGCGTGGTGGCGGTTCTCTCTGTGCGGAGCTATCCGACCTTCGAGTTCTGGGGCATGGGTTACCGCCAGTTCTTGCTGCGGTATTGTCAGAGCAAATGCACCGGCCGGTCTGAGGTAGAGTTTCCCCCGAGCTGGTCGCTCCTCCCTTGATGAATTTTGGTCAATCGCCGCCGATCCTGGAACTTAGCCGGCGGCAAGAGCTAGACTGACAGCAGCTCTGAGCTACGGCCATTAGGTTAAGGTGCAAATGCTCAGACAATGCCCTCACCCGACTTGAGGAAACGATAGGCGAAGGCCAGCGAGGATTTGCCGACCTGCCGAACAAGCGCCGGCACATCGACCGCCAGCTATTACCCCATTTCGGACCGCACCGCCTCGACAAGATCAGCGGCTTCCTCGTGCAGCACTACACCCGGCAACGGCTGGACGAAGGGGCGAAGCAGGCCAGCGTCAACCGCGAGCTGTCCACCCTCTCTCACCTGATGAGCTGGGCAGTGGAATGGAAGTGGATAAAGGACAGTGAGCGCCCCAACGTCGTGAAGGATGAAGAACTCCGCAAGCGAATCGTCATACTTCGCTCCGAACACGCCGAAGCGCTTTATCGAGGGGCAGTTGCCGACCAAGATGCGGACCTTTGGCTTTTCGTTGCTATCGGCCTCAACACGGCGATGCGCCACAGCGAGATAGCCCGCATTCTCTGGCAAGGCATAGTCACCGACCGCCGCCGCATTCACGTTCCCAAGGCCAAGGCGGGCCAGCGCGAACAGCCCATCACCGCCAGCTTAGCCAATATCCTGGCGGAGGAGCGGAAACGGCGGAAAGACGACAAGTGACATTTCCCGGCCACTACGCGGACGAGCAAGACAGAACACCGCTGCGATTTTCAGCGCCAGTTCCAGCGTCCGTTGTTCGCGCCGGTCTAGACCCCGAGAAAGTGACGCCTCACGTTATGCGGCACACCGGAATAACTCGACTGGTGAAGGCGAGGGTCCATCTACCAACGATCCAACGAATCAGCGGGCACAAGACCCTCGCAATGGTCATGCGCTACGTCCACCTGGAGGACAATCAGATTGACGATGCGATTGCCGCTATCGACACGGATTTCTTGAACTCAGTTACACACAGATTACACACGCCCGATATTCCAGCGCCCAAGGGGCGAGCGTAGGTTATCGATATTTCTGCTGTAGAAACAAAGCCATAACCGGCTGGTGGACAGGGGTGGAGAAGTTCCAGTCCACGACGGGCGTTGAAAAATGGCGGATTTCCGCACTTTCTGAGACCTACGTGTAGCGCTGTTGTGTAGCAAAATGTAGCAAACCCAGCTCGGCACGGAAGTGAAATTGATCGCGCCAACTTGACCCTGCCTGGCCTGCCTCAATGTCAAACATCAAAGTTTGATGATGGGCTTCTAGCGGCTGCAGTTCCACTTACAACAAAATGCTGCAAGTTCAGCGAACGACCCTGATGGTCAATAAGGCTACAAGCTCTGAATAGTGCGCCGAGTGCTTGCGATGCGCTATTTCTTTTACTAGATCAGCCCAGGGTCGCTCCAAAACAATAGAATGAAGGTTACGCAATGGCCACGCAGATTGGCTCAGAAGACGCGAATGATTTCAGCATCCTGATCACTCACACGACAGATATCGTCGTTTCCTATGTTTCCAACAATTCGATTATATCTGACGATG